>CBFHBA010000076.1:0-2481 GCA_965653675.1 uncultured bacterium | reverse complement strand
CTCTTGGAAATTCGCGCGCGTGATGAACTTTACTGAAAAACTTCCGTCCGCTGCTTCGGTGTCTCACCCTTGTGAATAGAGCGACTGGCTCATCATTAACGATCAGCACTTTGTATTTCGACACGGTCTAACAGGGGCTTGGTTTCGTGGCGATAGGGTATCTCCACCCATACGTGACAGCCTCTGGCGAATCATTAAGCTTGACTGGAAACATAACGCCGACACCTGACTCTGGCTGCGCCTCCCCAACCTGAGCTCCTTTGAATACTTTAACCATTTCCGATAAATGCTTGTTGATCGCGTTTGGTGAGGCTTGGTCAAGAGGGTGAACGGGCGTCGCGAAGATGAATCAGCGGCAACAGTACGCGAGGCGTCGGAAGAGTAGAGCTGGCCACAGCGATTGACGCCAGTGTGACAAACAGAAACTGGGAAATCGGAGGGATGCAATGCGCGGTTTTGAAAAACTGGTTATAGCGGCAATTGTCATAGCGTTGTTATTGACAGGATGCTCGAGCGGAAGAGTGGTAGATGACCCAAAAACCTGGAAACCATACGTTCCACCGGACGGGACCTTCACTGTCAAGGCACCGAAGCCGCCGGAGATTCGCGGTTATGGTAACGCGCCGAAGGACTACACGTTCTACGGCGAAGACATGAAAGCGATGGGACCGCTGTTAATTGTTCGCACAAGCGAGCTGCCGCCGCCAGGGGCCGTGGGAGTTCCGCCGGCGACCACGCCGGAGCGGTACGAAGCCGCATATCGAGCGGAGCGGGGCGCGGTGGTACAGGCGAAAGACATCACCAACGGAAAGTATCAGGGACGCGAGATTGATGTTGCTGCGGGGCCGCGCGCTCCCTTGATGGTCCAGATTTATCAGGTGAACGGGCATGAGTACTGGCTGGAATGGAATCCTAAGATTGCCCACGCGACAGATATGGCGAACACGTTCACCATTCCTTGAGGCCACATGAATGTTCGGCCAAATTCGCTAAACGGGAGATGCAGATGAAAAACGTAACGATTGTTGTACTGCTAGCGACTGTCCTGGTGCTCAGCAGTTGCAGCAACGCTTCGAAGCAGTCAGCGGGCGCGCGTCAGCCGACAGCAACAAGCCCAGGCAAAGTTTATTCGTTGGAGGACGTAAACCAGGAGTTGAATGACGCGGGTGTGAAGGCCAATAGCACGCAGGAGGTGGCGCGCGAATTCTTCAAAACGCATCCCGCCTACACGGTCTGCCAGGATTATTCTGACGTCGAGATAATCGCCGTGGTACGCAACCGAAAATTGAACCCGAACGCGGATGATCAGTACATCGTGATCGCTTACGACAAAGGAAAACTGACGAATCTGGAAATTGGACCGCCGCAATTCTCCCCCGGCAATTTGGCGAGTTACTGTCAGTGAGACGTTGCGCTGAAACCGTGCGCTGCCGGACACGCGTCGCGGCTCATCCGGCTTTTTCACCCAAAATGAATTTGACGGATTTAGCCGGAATCCAGACGGAAGATGTTTTGAACCGTCACGGCATGTCGCATTTTCGCGTTCGGCCTCAAAGTGAGTTCCCAAATAGTAATCAAACTTCGCCAGTCGCCACACTCCAGAATGCAGGATCGTAGAGGTTTGAGTTCATTGACCGGCTCTCTAAAAAAAATCGAAACTCTGAATCGCAAAGCTTAATACCGCGACCGACGGAAATGAAACCTAGTGTTCTGAATCGAGCGAGGCTTTAAGCCAAGTGGGAAACTCTGGTGCAAGCCAGAGCGAGTTCCTTAACGATTATCGCAAAGATGGCACGCGCAGCTGGGTTAACTCCGCTGCGCTTGCCAATGGTATTTGAAGAGTCCCCCATCTTGGCCCCAACTCGCGCTCATAGTTCGACCGACACTGCTGACAGTACAATCGAAGTTGTTGTTAATAGGTGAGTTGTGATCTTGTGGCGGTCGAGTGTAAGCAACAAGCGTACCTAGTACCTAGTCCGTTGCGTTGATTTGAATGCGAAAAACGCTGCTTCTTAAGTAGTTGATTGTCTTGATGTTCCGGTCGTGGAGTGACGCAGTTGAAGCAACTGGTAGATTATCATTAAGTCCGTTGCGAATCGCTCGAGCGGCGAAGAAGTTAATTGTAAAGTACTGATTAGATTGGTGCCGAGGGTGGGATTCGAACCCACACGGGATTACTCCCAACGGATTTTAAGTCCGTAGCGTCTGCCATTTCGCCACCCCGGCGCGGTTCACAAGATAACACAGCGAGTGGACGGTGAGCAGTGAGCAGTGGGTGAGCGCTGAGCAGAAGGCAGAAGGCAAAAAGCAGAAGGCAAAAGGCAAAAGGCAGAAGGCAAAAGGCATGAGGCACGCTAGCTGACCGGAACGTTTAAGTGGTAACGAGGACCTACGCCCACCGATTACTACCCACTGCCTTCTGCCTCCTACCCACTACCCACTACCCACTACCCACTACCCACTACCCACTACCCACTACCC
>CBFHBA010000075.1:0-3061 GCA_965653675.1 uncultured bacterium | reverse complement strand
CAGCGCGGCGATCGGAAACATCTATACCGATTACATGCCGGCGCCGATCAGGCTGGCCGCAGTTTCGGCGCCGATCGCGTGCGACTTAACACCGATCTCTACAATCGCGACCACTAACGGCAGTTGCGTAGCGGATAAGAGCCCCAATGCAACTTGCGAGCGCGGATCGAGCTCGCGCCGTGCCAGTAAGGCAGGCACGCCACGCACAACGAAAAACATGACCAAAAACATCGGCAACTGAAGCAAAGCCATTTTCGACGAAATCAACGCTCGCAGGTCGTATCGCAGCCCGGTGCACACGAAGAAGATCGGCGCAAAAAACCCAAAGCCTATTCCTTCCAGTTTGTGCCGCAGTTCCTCGCCTTCCTTTCCCGGTGACGCCAACGCCACCAGCACTCCGGCGGCAAGCGCTCCCAGAATTGAATCCAAACCGAAGTTGCGCGCGAGTATCACGAGACTCGCCAACACCAGCACAGCTAACCTGACCGGGAGCTGAGCGCTGGTATGCATCTTTTGCTGCAGCACCAGAATGATATTTGGCGGGCGATATTTGAGCGCAATCAGGACGCCACCTAGGATGATCACAACGAACACAATCATGAGTCCCAACGATCCGCCGTGTTCACCATGCCCCGAGAGCGCCAACGTAATCAAAAGAATTGGTCCGAATTCACCCATTGCACCGCTCGCAACGGTATAGGCGCCGAGCCTTGTTTTAAGTTCTCCCGCGTCCCGCAAAATTGGCATGAGGGTTCCCAGCGCGGTTGTCGTCAGAGCCGCCCCAACCACTAATCCGGAATCGATCACACCTGCTACCTGAAGGGCGAAGCCGAGGCCGAGGCAGATAACAAAAGAGACCACCCAGCCAAGACCTGCAATTACGAGGGGGCGGCCTCGAATAGCTGCAAAGTCGATCTCGAAGCCAGCGAGAAAGAAAAGAAACGCCAATCCGAAATTCGACAGTACCTGAATCGTTGGCCCAACACTGGCGAGTTTCAAAACCTGGGGTCCGATCAATATCCCAAGGGTTATTTCGAGGACTACAATTGGCAGTTTTATCTTTGGTATCCATTCACAGAGAAATGGAACCAACGCCGCAATCGTGAGGATCAGCAAGAGAGAGTGCAGTTCAGTTATTTCCATAAGTCGGGCCCACTATCAGCAAACCGATTGCAGGATTGAATAACGAAGTGCCTTTTGAAACGTATTTCAACTGTTGAGTGCTAACTACTGTCAGATCTGACAGGCGATGGACCACCTAGAAAAGCTTGACTTGGCTCGGTACGAAGAGCCGTGCGGTGTGTTTGGTTAATTAGAACCAGACGTATTGCCAACCAATTACCACTGTGTTCAGGTGGCCACCAATACGCGTAGTGACGCCTTTTGCCCAGGCGACTTTCAACGACTGCCGTTGCGTTAGTGGCATCGAAAAAGTTGCTCCCACTCGTGAGTTTTTTTGGCGATCTTCGTTGGTTGTGCCATTGAGGACAGTGCGGCCGCCGGCATAGAAGGTTGCATTGCCCGACAACCACATTCGGCGACGCAGCGTATAAATCACGCCGCCCTGAAACGATGCTAATGGCCGTTGCGAGCGATGCGAGTTACCAAGAAATGTGTGATTTGCAGTGAAGAGCCAGGCGCCGCCCATGGTTTCAAGAGTCCAGCGACCCACAGGTTTCGAGATGCCAATCTCTGGCTTGAATGCACAACGGTTGGAGCCGGGATTTACAAGTCGCTGCGGATCGTATTGTCCGGTCGGGATGATCATCAGAACGCTTGCGCCAATAAGTGTTGATGGTTTTCGAGCAGCAAACTCACTGGGACTTAATGCTCGTCCGCCTTTCAAAATTGTAGACAAGCGGACCCGCACATCACCGCCGCCGGAACGCCTGACGTTTACTTGATCTTCGAAAACTGTCCCCTTTGCGGTACCCCAAAGATAAGGAAAGAGAACGGCGACATTTGTCTGCCGGCCTGCCAGACTGAAGGTCCGTCCATATCCAAAAGTTCCGGCATTGAACTTTATGCTTACGTCCTTTAGTGGGAGCGACGCATCCAGCAGCACGTCTCCTGATTGATAACCATAGGTGGCGACAATGAATTGGGAACCAACCGGCGCTGCTGAATACGCGCGGGGCTCCATCTCCTGAGCAGGCACGATGGAACATGTAAGCATTGCCCCAGCGAAGGCAATTAGAACTGTGGTTACTCGGCAGAACGGTTTATGACCGCGGCGACTCATGCATGAAGTGCCTTCGCCTTCCCATTCCGCGTGGTCCAATCAGCATAGTGTGCGCGGATGATCGCCATCGCTTCATCACCAGTGGCAACGCATCGCGGAATTTTGAAGTCTTCGGGGCTCGCCAACGGAGTCTCGAATTCAAGCATCGTGGCGCGCGCCCATTCGACAAAGCCCGGCCACATTTTACCCACAAGGATCAGCGGTGTTTGATCGAGATGCTTCACCTGAAGCAGTTGCCAGATCATGGTGGTCTCGAGCACCGTGCCGATGCCGCCGGGAGCGACGATAAAGGCGTCAGAAGCAAGTACGAAGTGATGCAGCCGCGTAAAGAACGTGCGATGCTCGAAGGCGAGTTCAACGAATGGATTCACCTCCTGTTCAAATGGCAGATCAACGCGAATACCAACTGACTGATGATCACCGCCGGCCAGCTCGACGCCTTCGTTCGCGGCCTGCATCAATCCGGGCCCGCCGCCGGTGATGATGTCGCAACCCAATTCGGCCAGCGCCTTGGAAACGCGTTTCGTTTCTTCGTAAGCAACCGTGCCGGGCTTGGCGCGCGCGGAGCCAAAAATTGTCACGCGATAGCGATCATCACGCGATGGCTTGAGCCGCGTCAGGTTGTTGACGACATCCCAAAGGCCAAGCACTGAATCGATCACGACTTGTTTCACCGCGAGCTCGTCGTTGAGACTGATTGCGTCTGTTCGTGTTTGATTGTTTCTGCTCATGCTGTCTCCTTGAGAGAAGTTACAGAACCGGGCGCGGTATCGAGCGGGTACACGGCCCAATATTGAATTGGGGGGTGTGGTATTGTCC
>CBFHBA010000074.1:0-3497 GCA_965653675.1 uncultured bacterium | reverse complement strand
ATCACGCTTGATGCGAAACACGCTCCCCGTGGCTCCGGTCCAACGATTTGTTCGGCGTCGGTAGATTAGAGCGGGCCAATGTATTCGTAAAGGCCAGCAAGTTTTTCAATGAGTTCTTCCAGCGCTACAAGCTCCTTCGGCGGGCAAAGGTAATCGATAACCTTTTTGTTTTTGCCGTTCAAAGCAATTGACGTTGTTGTCCGCGCCAAGTCGGTGTACGAGTGTCCCGTTTCGTCAACCTCATAGGCGTCCTTGAAGGAGAAATAGTTTGCCTGTTCGAACGCTTGTATGAGTTGCGTGACCCGAGCAGCGGAAATCTTGTGGCGCTTCTCGCCTTCAACCTTCACGCAGGCGAAACCATGGTAAACAACGGTCCCATCCAAATAGATTTCGGCAGCATAATCTGGAGAGCAACCGAGCGACGTTTCCCGTTTGATAGTTATTAGGATCTGAGAAGCGGGTTTCGTTTGGGCAATGGCCGCACCAGCGCAGAAGGACGTGAGCAGGGTTAAGATCGTTGCGATTCTGACAGCCATAGAAGTTCGATGTGACGCCGAACGGTGGAGTTGACGCGGCCGCGCGGTAGCGTCAACTGTAAAATTCAATGAAGCATCTTGAGAAACACGCCCCCGCGACTCGCGTCCAACGATTTGTTCGACGCCCTCCGTCAGTGAAAGTCGTCACCTTCGTAGTGACAGTCACACATAAGCGCCTGTTCGTCGCAGACGGGACAACGTTCCACATCACACGCATCCGGGACGTGATACTGCCCTTTGATTACACCGCAGTCGTGACAAGGCACACGGTCTGCACCCCAATCGTCAGATTCATTGCCATATCGAATTCGTTCGTAGGGCCGACCGTTGATAACGGATGTGGGTTTGAGTTGCGCGTCTTCGATCCGTGCCACCCACTCAGCGACCATCCGAACGCCATTGTATGTCACAAACTCATCAGCCATTGGCGAAATGTAAGGCGTCGAACGGTTGAGTTGACCGGGCCACGGCGCTACCGAGCAGCTTCGACCTGTCACGCTTGATGCGAAACACGCTTCCCGTGGCTCCGGTCCAACGATTTGTTGGGTTGCGTAATAAACCTCAGAACCTTTGAAGATCGTCAGCTATAACGACCTGACCGGTGAAAGACCGGCGAATGTCGGCGAGAATTTCACTGGCCGGAGCACGCCGAGCATTGTGGTAAACGATAAGGAGCTTCGGCTTGGCCCGGGCGGCAATCTGCCCGAGTTGAATCGCCGTCGTATGATAGTGGCTTACATACATTGCAAAATCCCAATCAGGACGACCGGGAATTCTCTTAATGTTGCTCGGTTGTACTTCATGGATGAGCACGTCAACTCCTGTCGCCATTTTCACTAATTCTTCGCTGGGACTGGTATCGCCTGAAAGCACAATCGAGCGATCCGGCGTGTCAAAGCGGTAGCCGAATGCGTCGCGCCACTCGCCGTGCGCGACCCTAAACGCCGTGACTCTCACTCCGTCTTTGTCATACACGATTCCTGGGTTTATCTCGTGAATATCCACCCGGTATCCGCCACGCGGTGCACGCTCCAAGCCCTCTGTGCGAATCCTGATGTCTTCAGCGAACGCTGCGTAGAAGTGATGCGTCATGCGCGCGAGACCGGGCGGGCCATACACTGGAAAAGGACGCGAGCGACCGTACACCCAGGACGTAAAGATAAGGTCGGGCAGTCCCAACACATGATCGCTATGTAAGTGCGTGATGAATGCCGCAGTAACACCGTTCGTCGGAAGATCGGCTGCTGCAAGCCGGCGCTCAACACCCACGCCGGCATCAACCAGAAACACCTTCTGTCCGACAACGATCGCCGTGGCCGGCCCCCAAACGTCCGGCTGCGGCCGAGGTGTTCCTGTCCCGAGCATCACTATCTCGGTATTGTTAGAGGGTGTAACTGCTCCAGTCTGCGGTAACGCACCGTTGGATACCAGCACAAACAAGAAAACCGTCGCTGGAATTTTCCTCAGGAATGATTTCGTCATAATTTGATCTAACCACCGTCGACCGTCTTGAATGGGCGAACGGTTGAGTTGACTGGGCCACGGCGCTACCGAGCAGCTTAGCCGGATCACGCTTGATGCGAAACACGCTTCCAGTGGCTCCGGTCCAACGATTTGTTCGACGCCGCTCCGCGTCTGAGGTTCAGGGTAGCTCCAAAGTTGTTCCCAGTCCGGCATAAAGATAACTCTCACCAAAGGCTTTCTGCAGAGCGGCAAACGCAGGCTCGCCTGTGCAATGGCCGGGAGCGATGAGATCGACTCTCCACCTCTGGCGCAAGGCGTTAGTGATTCGTTCAATTTCCGGGTCCGGTGTAGTCACTAAATGCAGCCCGCCAAAGATAAGATGAACATGGCGGTCAATCGCCATTGAAGCCTCCAGGATCTTCTCGATCCCAGGGTGTGAACATCCTGTAGTAAGAATAAGCCCTTTGGATGTCTTGATGGCCAAGGAAAGTTCGCGCAGCTCCAAGGTGCCAGGCGTCTGGGAGACCGTCGAGATCAGATAAATGTTGGGCGCCACTTCGGTCAAGCTATCCACGTAAACGAAATTGGCGCGTGCCCAGGGCGTGCCGTGGCGAATGATCTCTGGCGGGGCGCCCCCGAAATAACGCATCTCAGGCGCTAAAGATTCAGAGTGGCGATAGAACGTGCCAGGCAATGAACTGCCGAACACTCCGTAGGTCTCCTTCGGGACATAAATCTTCACACCAGGATTGACGCTCAACAGATAATTCAGTCCGCTCGTGTGATCGCCATGCCGGTGAGAGATGACGACGAAATCCAATCGCTTGAGGTCAATCTTTAATGCTTTGACATTGTGCGCGAAGGTGTTGGCATTGTTTCCAGTGTCGAAAAGAATTCGCTTACCGCCATATTCAATCAGGGCAGCGAATCCCCAATCCTTTTGCAGTACAGCAGACTTACTGAAAGCGTCGTAGAGAATCGTGGCGCGATTTCGTGCTTGACCATCCACTTTATTGGGAAAGGCCAGCAGAGGAGATGTGATAATCAGTAATGAGAGTGCTAGCGATCTCATTCTCTCTCCTTTCCTTTGAAGATGACTACCTGCGCGGCGTCGAACGGTTGAGTTAACTGGGCGGCGCGAATTCACGACAGCTTAGCCGGATCACGCTTGATGCGAAACATGCTTCCCACGGCTCCGGTGCAACGATTTGTTTGGGGCCTCTCCGTGATTGGTTAGCCGCTACGCTGATTCGCCAAGCCCCGCAACCAACTCGCCCTCGCCCCGCACTTTTCGAAACGCAAGCCAGCCTAGCACCCCTTGGGCGATGTCAATGAGTGCATGTAATGCCATCGCTGGCCAGAGAGATCCGAGAATCAGCACTACCAATGTAAACAAACTGCCCACGACGCCAGTGGCTAAGACGCCCTTCGCGCCTTGGTACGCATGTGCCACTGCGAATACAACTACCGAGAATATCGCCGCGCCCCACAATCCAA
>CBFHBA010000073.1:0-3938 GCA_965653675.1 uncultured bacterium | reverse complement strand
AGGCGCACGACGCTGACTCGGAATCTGCAACAAACAGAAGCACAGATAGTTTTCTCTACTTGGTAGCCGAGAAAAGGAGCGCATTCATGTGCATCGACAGCGAAAGTGGAGTGAATGGCTTAGACCGCAGGGACTTCCTAATGCGGGGCGCGGCAGCAACGGCCGGCCTTGTTACTTTAGGAGTTGAAGGCGCCGCTCAGAACAAGGAGCAGCCGCCGACGAGGGTCTTGGATGACCCTGCCATCCAACACGCCAAGGTCACCTTCAAGCATGGCGGGAGAGAAACATTTGACGGATTCCTCGCACGACCGAAGGCAGATGGTACCTTCCCGGGCGTCCTGGTCATCTCAGGAAACGTCATCAGCGAAGAATATATCCCCAACACCTGCGCCGCCCTGGCGCTGGCCGGCTTTGTGGGGCTCGCCCCGAATGTCTTTCACTGGATACAGGATAGTGGTGCGAAGACGGAAGAGGACCAAGAGAAAGCCGGCAAGGCACACACAAAATACGACGCCCTCGAGGATATTCAGGTGGGCGCCGACTACCTCAAGACGCAACCGTTCGTCAAACCCGACCGTACGGGGATTATCGGATTCTGTTGGGGCGGGTGGATGGCCCTGAGGTTCGCAGCGCGTTCCCGGGAGATCGATGCGGTTGTGGCTTTTCACCCCGGCCTGGTGACGAGTGACCTTGGGGCGATTGCCCGTGTGCAAGTCCCCGTCCAGTTGCACCAGGGCACTGCCGACCATTCGGTGGACCCGGCGACGGCGAAGAAGCTTCAGGAGATACTGAAGGCGCATAAAACCCCGGTCGAACTGTTCCTGTACGAAGGGGCGGATCACGGCTTCTTGGCTTACACGCGTGAGTTCTATCGCCCGGATGACGCCAAGCTAGCCTGGAAGCGCACGACTGACTTCCTTGGGAAGCACCTCAAGGAGTAAAAGGCGTACGTTGCTTAGCTCTGCGTTCGGCGCTCGGTCGCGCCCTGTGGGAGCGTAGCCTCCCTCCTGAGTCGTGGCGGGCCGTGGCGCAGCAGTTTGCAAGACAAAGGACAAAGGAGAGAAAGGAAGTATTATGAATTTTCAGCCCATCCATCTGAATATTCTTAGCCGATTCGGAAAACTCGTCATCAGCGCCGTAGCGCTGGCTGCAGCCGCAGGAGCCATATTAGTGGCACAAGAGAGTCGTTCGATTGACGAAGTGATTGTCGGTAAAAAGAATGGTTCCGAACAAGACATAGCCGGAATTGAGCGGCTGCACCAACAGGATGCAGCCGCGACGTTGTCGGATAAAGCGGATGAGCTCGCGAAGTTGTGGGACAACGATGCCGTGCGAATCCAGCCCGGCTATCCGGCGGAGGTAAGCAAAGCAGTTATCTACGCCAATGACAAACGCTGGGAAGCGAGCAAAGGCAAGCAAAAGACACTCTGTGGCAAAATGGAAATACAGGACTTACAGATTGCCGGAGACTGGGCGTTTGAATGGGCGTATTTCTCTTACAAGGAGAACACCGCCGAGGGCAAGGTGTCCACAGGCCAAGGCAAAGTGTTGCGCGTGCTCCATCGACAGGTGGACGGCTCTTGGAAATTCGCGCGCGTGATGAACTTTACTGAAAAACTTCCGTCCGCTGCTCCGGTGTCTCACCCTTGTGAATAGAGCGACTGGACCGGCCAGAGTCAGGTGTGCGTTATGTTTCCAGTCAAGCTTAATGATTCGCCAGAGGCTTTCACGTATGGCTGGAGATACCCTATCGCCACGAAACCAAGCCTCTGTTAGACCATGTCGAAATACAAAGTGCTGATCGTTAATGATGAGCCACTGGCGCGCGAAGGCATCCGCTTGCGGCTGAAGGCTTATTCTGATTTCACGATTATCGGCGAGTGCGAAGATGCCGTGACGGCCCTTAAGGCAATTCGTAATGAGGCGCCAGATTTAATTTTTCTAGATATCCAGATGCAGGGCATGGACGGCTTTGAGATGCTCAAGCGGTTGCCGAAGCACCGCCATCCCCAAATAATTTTTCTGACGGCCTATGATCAATACGCGTTAGCAGCCTTTGAGGTACATGCGCTGGATTATCTGCTCAAGCCGGTTGACCCTAAACGTTTCGCCGCGGCGGTCAAACGCGCGCTGACTCAGCTTAAGCAGCCGCACCCGTCCTCCATTGAAGATCGGTTGCGCGCCTTGCTCGCCGAACGGGAAGGCAATGGAAAACCCGCTTCCTACCTCGAAAGAGTCGCGGTCCGCACTGGCAAGCGCATAACCTACATCTTCGCCGATGAAATAGATTGGCTCGAAGCGGTCGGTGATTATGTGGGGCTGCACGTAGGACAGAATCGGCCGTTAATTAGCGCGACGTTGGACGATTTGGAGGATCGCCTCGACCCGCGGAAGTTCGTCCGCATTCACCGTTCGACGATTGTTCAACTTTCCAGGATTCGCGAAACGCAAAAACTTCCGAACCGTGACATGCGTCTCCGTCTGGTTGATGGAACCAACTTGCGAGTCAGCCGCACCTATCGTGATCGGCTGGATCGAGGGCTGTCAGATGGTCGGTGACTGGAATTTGTCTGCGCGAGCGAACCACCCAGCAGCCCTGAATTGGTTTGAACTGGTCCAGCCGATCATGGTGAGTCCAAAGAGTGATTCTCCAAAGTTGGCCCGTCATTGCCGGTTGAAGTGAAACTCGCTCACAGACCAAGTGCAACGCGCAGTCATTCGCTGACAGATTCTTCTGGCTGCAAATTAGCGTCTCAACGGCAAAAAAATTTCGGTTCAGCCTGGTTTTCTGAGCTGAGGCGAAATCAGGCGAAAGATACAGTTGACACTGATATTTGTTGTATTTCTTGGAACCGCGACCTAAAGGGACAGGAGATCAATATTTACGGCGGGCCAGCGCGCACCATTGATGATCCGGATGTTTCCAGCTGAACAAGTATGAATATCGGCTGGAGTGGAATCCCACCATCGGGTATGCGACCGATGCGCGAACACATTCACGAGCGCTTGAGGCGCACGCGTGAACCGTCGACCGGCCAATTTTTCGCAAGTCGGAGGCCCGGATGATTACCAAGATGTTGAGCGTCGAAAAGATGTGCTCGTCTATAGTAGCGAACCGTTGCGAGCAGGCACGACCGTCCGCGGCCCAATCACCGCCGAGCTCTATGCAGCGTCGTCGGCATTCGATACTGATTTCACGGCGAAACTTCTCGACGTATGGCCCAACGGCTTCGTGCAAAGACTTATTGACGGGATGGTTCGCGCACGTTTCCGAGATGGCATGGACAAGCCCTCGTCGATCAAGCGCAATGAGATTTACCGATACACCATAGACCTATGGGACACGTGTCAGATGTTCGCGAAGGGACACAGAATCCGCGTGGAGATTTCGTCGAGTGCATTTCCGAAGTACGACAGAAATCCGAATACGGGCGAGGCGTTGGGAAAGACGAGTCGGTGGCTTAAGGCTCAACAGATGATCTTTCATGATCGACAACATCCGTCAAGCATCACATTGCCGATGTGCCAATGCCGACACGCTAACTTTAACTCACAGGAGCTAAAGCGCGCGAAGCGAAGATGAATCAAAACCAATAAGTAGATAAGACCATGCACCTGATTAAAAAGACAATCCTTTCCTGTTTTGCGCTGCTGGCAGCATGCTCGAGCGGAAGAGTGGTGGATGACCCGAAAACGTGGCAGCCATACGTGCCACCGGACGGGGCTTTCACGGTGAAGGCGCCGAAGCCGCCGGAAGTTTTCGGTTATGGCAACGCTTCGAAGAGATACATGTTCTACGGCGTAGACATGAAAGCGATGGGGCCGCTATTAACCGTTCGCACAAGCGAATTGCCACCGCCAGGGGCCGTCGGAGTTCCGCCGACGACCACGCCGGAGCGGTACGAAGCCGCATATCGAGCGGAGCGGGGCGCGGTGGT
>CBFHBA010000072.1:0-3941 GCA_965653675.1 uncultured bacterium | reverse complement strand
CGTTTTGCAATTGGGATTCTCGTCATTCTTTGAGCCGGCCAAGACGGCCGCAATTCCATCGATCGTTTCCGATCGCGAACTGCTTTCCGCAAATGCCATCGCTTCAGTGACATGGTCAGTCATGCTGACGCTCGGCGCAGCCATCGGCGGATTTGTCACTGGCTGGTTCGGCACCCACGTCGCGTTCGTGCTGGATTCGCTGACATTCGTCGCGTCGGCGATTTTGATAAGCCAGGTGCGTTTTCCAAAACGCCCCGAAAGACAGAAGTCGAAGCTCACGGTTGGCAAAGCACTTGGTGTCGGTGACACAATTGAAGGCGCGCGCTATGTAAAGCATCGGCCACGCGTGTTTGCGTACCTGATGGTCAAGACTTCCTGGGGAATGGGCGGCGGCATCATGACGCTCCTGGCGGTATTCGGCGAAAGAATTTTTCCCGTGGCGGGCAAAACGGCAACCGGCATTGGTGTTCTGTTCACGGCTCGCGGCATCGGCACGGCGATTGGACCACTTACGGCGCGGCGCTGGTCTGGGGAGACCCGAAAGCAGATGCAAAACTCAATTGGCATCGCTTTCCTGATTGGCGGCGCTTTCTACATGGCGTTCGGCGTTTCCCGAAGCTTCATAGCGGCCTTGTTGTTTCTGTTAATTGCGCACATGGGCGGCAGCATCCTCTGGGTCTTTTCGACGGTCCTGTTGCAGCGATCGGTTGAAGATCAATTTCGCGGCCGCGTGTTTGCCGCCGAGATGGCTTTAGTCACTCTGACGATGGCCGCGTCGAACTACATCGTCGGCGAACTCATCGATCGCGGCTACTCACCAAGAGCTGTCACTGCGTCAGTTGGCGGTTTCTTTCTACTGCCAGGGTTGGTGTGGTTCGTGACACAGAAATGGTGGGACAAGAAACACTCAGCCATCGGTTTAGAGGCGGGCTACCGCCCGCCAATTGTTGAACGCGCGGAAGGTGGCGGGCAGTAGCCCGCACACCACGGAGCTCATGAAGATCAAAATCGGTGTGATGGGTTCGGCGGAAGAAAGTCCGTCCATCATCAATACGGGCATCGCGCTTGGTCGGGCCATCGCAGCGCGTGATGCGATTCTTCTTACCGGCGCGACAACGGGCGTCATTCACATAGTCGGACAAGCCGCGCGTGATGCGGGAGCAACGCACATTGGAATCTCTCCGGGGCAGAATGCCGATGAGCACGTCGACCGATACGCGCTGCCGCTGGATGCGTGTAGCGCGATCATCTACACCGGCTTTGGATTGAAAGGACGTAACGTCGTTCTGGTGCGTTCCTGCGACATTGTGATATTCATTGCCGGCTCGACCGGGTCGCTAAACGAATTCACCATCGCGTATGACGAAGGAAAGGTCATTGGCGCTCTGACCGGCACCGGCGGCGTCGCGGATCAAATTGAGAGGTTGACTCAGGTCTTTTCGAAACGCACAAAGGCGCAGATCCATTATGACGATGATCCGGCGCGATTAGTTGACAAGTGTTTGCAAATGACAACGGGGCAGTAGACTGCGCGTAAGCAAGGGCATCCTTTTGCGCCATCACTACGGTCGGGCTACTGCCCCGACTATTGCACTAACGGTCGGGCTACTGCCCCGGCTATTGGCTGAGGTGATTAATGGATTTAGGAATCAAAGACCGCGTCGCCCTGGTTGCTGCTGCCAGTCGCGGCATTGGCTATGCGGCTGCACTTGAACTCGCACGCGAGGGCGCGCGTGTATTTCTATGCTCGCGCGATGAAGGCCGCGCGTCTGACGCGGCTGAGAAAATTCACAGCGAAACGGGCGCAAATGTCGCAGGTATCGCGGCCGATGTGACGAACGGCACGGATGTCGAGCGTTTCGTACGTCTGGCAATCGAGCGGGCGGGCCGTGTCGACATCTGCGTGACGAATGCCGGCGGACCACCGGCGACGACTTTCGACACAACGGACATTGAGATGTTTCGCGACGCGTTTGAATTGAACGCACTGTCGGCGATTCGGCTGGCGAAACTTGTACTGCCCGGCATGCGTGAGCGTAAGTGGGGCCGCATCGTCAACGTGACTTCGATTTCCGTGAAGCAGCCCGTCGATGGCTTATTGCTTTCAAACACAGTGCGTGCCGGGCTCACGAGCTGGGCCAAGACCGTTTCCAACGAAGTTGCCGCTGACGGAGTGACCATCAACAATGTTGGGCCGGGCTACACGCTGACTGAGCGGCAGGATGAACTGGCTGTCGCACGTGGCAAAGCTCTCGGCAAGTCGAAAGAAGAAATGATCGCAATGTGGGCGTCGCAAACGCCCGCACACCGCATCGCCGCACCGGAAGAGATCGCGGCGGCAATCGCTTTTCTTGCTTCCGAGCGCGCGTCATATATCACCGGCGTCACGCTGCAAGTTGATGGCGGCTGGACGCGCGGATTGTTCTGAAGCCCCACGATTGACCTAACGGTCGGACGTAGATTCTAATTAGACCATTCTCATTACAATTCGCATCTTTCGAAAGGAGTCGGAATGAAAGGAAATCATCTCGCTTCGGTATCTGCTTTCGTACTTCTGATCGCGGTATTGTTCGCTTGCAACTTCTCCAGCGCCCATCTCAGCTCGCTGAAGGTCGGCAAGGATCGAGCGGTGAGTCAGGAGACGAATAGTTTCGCTCCCAACGATCCTTTTTACGCGGTCGCCACCGTTTCGAACGCACCGGGCAAAGTTCAAGTCAAAGGTCGTTTGGTCGTCGAGGACGTACCCGGCGAAAAACCTGGACCAGTGCCCAACCTTGAAAAGACTCTGGATTTAGAAAGCAGCGGGACTGCCACCTTCTCGTTCACACCGCCGCCGAGAGGGTGGCCGCCGGGCAAGTACAAAATTGAAGTCGTCATGCTAAATGACAAAGGCGAGCAGAAGGATCAGAAATCGGCGAGCTTCAGCGTTTCGTAATCGCAACTCATGGCCCGCGGTTGGGAAAGTAAGTCTGTCGAAGACCAGGTCGCCGCGGCCGAAGCTGCCAAGGACGCGCGCGCGAAACCGCATCTTTCAGCGCAGCAGCGCGCAGCGTTGGAACGGGAGCGATCTCTGCTTTTGTCGAGAGCGCAGGTTCGCGCGCGACTTGCTTCGGCGACGAACGAGAATTATCGAACCCAGCTTGAGCGCGCGCTCAAGCATCTGGATGATCAGTTGGAGTCTTTACCGAACCGCGAACGATAGTGAACGGATCATAAAGTCAACATTGAGCGGATGGTCCGCTCACTACCGATCGCGGTTCGGTAATTAATCCAGCGTCGTCGCGCGAATCTTCTTTTCCTGCTCCGCGCGAAAATCGCGCAGTTTCTTTTTCAGATCAGGGCGGCTGTTCGCGAGGATGGCGATGGCCAGCAAGGCAGCATTGGTTGCGCCGGCTTTGCCGATCGCCAAAGTTCCCACCGGAATGCCGCCGGGCATCTGCACCGTGGACAACAACGAATCGAGTCCGTTGAGCGCGCTTGCCATCGGCACGCCAAGCACCGGCAAAGTCGTATGTGCGGCAAGAACGCCGGCAAGGTGCGCTGCGCCGCCGGCGGCGCCGATGATTACTTCAATACCGCGCGTGTCGGCATTGGCGGCAAATTCGGCCGCGTCCTTCGGCGTGCGGTGTGCCGACATCACATGACATTCGTGCGGCACACCGAAGTCCTTCAGAGTCTGTGACGCGGCGCGCATCACATCCCAGTCGGACTTGCTACCCATGAGGATTCCGACCAGGGATTTCGAATTGCGAATTGCAGATTTCGAATTTTTCTTAGCCATTTGAGATTAATCAGACATGCAGCCAGTACTGGGAGCGGTAGCGACCGGGCCGTTCGTCGCGTTAGCCGATACCCGGTCGCTACCGCTCCCGGTACTAACCGCTCATTCGCCCTGGTCGAGCGAATATCCTCGTTCACCGTCAAAGTTGCAGAGATTCTCA
>CBFHBA010000071.1:0-4454 GCA_965653675.1 uncultured bacterium | reverse complement strand
ACATCTGCTGCTTAACTTGTATGCCCGGCTTTCATTGAACCATTGGAAGCGAGCCATGGGAAGCGTGTTTCGCATCAAGCTTGATCCGGCCAAGCTGCTCGGCCCGGTCAACTCAACCGTTGGGCCGATTAGTTGCCGAGTACATAGAAGTGGAGGAAGACTATGGAAGCGCAGACTGCTGATCCCCGAGAGTCTAAGAGACACGCACTGTACGAACGACTGAAGGCGCTGAACAAAGATGAGTTTAGGTCTGCGATTCGGCGTGAAAACGACGCACACTTACTCGGAGACCTCAGATACGATTTCAAGTGGGATCCAGACCCCCGAAAAAGCACTTGGCAAGCGCTAGAAATCAACAGATTGCTGACTGACATCAGAGTGCGTCGGGCAGCGTTGCCACAATGGATCGGCATCGTAGCAGGCAACTTAATTGCCTTGGCGGCGCTGGTTGTCTCGATTATCGCCTTATATAAGAAGTGAAGCGGTGAACTTTTGACATCGCGAAATCGGCCCAACAAATCGTTGGACACGAGCCGCGGTAGCGTGTTTCTCATGAAGCTTTTCTGATTTAAACTTGGCGCTGGCGCGCGGCCGCGTCAACTCAACCGTTGGGCATTTCTCATGAACAGCAGGGAACCGCGGACGAAGATTGGCAAGATCGTTCAAGCCATAAGGCAGGGCCGAACAAATCGTGATGGTTATCAGGAGAGATTCAATTGAAAGTATCGCGTCGAACGTTTACCCAAAACATGCTGAGCTCGCTGCTTACCCTTTCACTGGTCAAAAGTCTGGACGGCCTTGGGGTGGTCGCCGGCCCGATTATGCCCATCGTCAGGAAATGGCTGATTGAGATGGAGACAATGACCAAAGAGTTGCGGCAGGGAAAGGTCAAGCCGGCTGAATGGCAACAGCAAATTGAATCCTTGATGGCGCGCGTGGAGTTAAAAGATTTGTTGGCGGCGACGGATTACGACGCATTAGCGAAAACTGCGGTGTTTCCCGACGACCATGAATCAGCTGAGGATGTTGATTTTTCGAAAAACGAAGGCTTGCCGGCGGACCTCAGTTTTTCCCCATATTTTTATGCCATGAGGAAAGGGACAGCGATAGTTCCGCACGGTCATAGAAACATGACTTCCATGCACATGATGCTCAAAGGAGAAGCTCATCTCTGGCAGTTTGAAAGGGTTTCTGATGAAAGGCAGTACCTGACGATTAAGCCGACTTCCGACCGGGCGCTCAAGGTGGGCGCGGTCACCACGATGTCAGAGCAGAAAGATAATATTCACTGGTTCAAGGCCCTGAGTGAACCCGTCTTCATGTTCAATATCGGCGTGTTTCGGATAAAAGCGGGGGAGGAGTTTTCCGGCCGGGATTGTATCGATCCATTGGGTGGCGAGAAGCTCAGCGACGGCTTAATTCGCGCTCGGCGCATTGAGTTGAAGGAGGCATACAAGCTGTACGGGAAGTCCTAGATCTTCCAATCGTCTCTTTTCTTGTAATGGCCTGAAAAAGTTGGAGTCCTCGAATGGTTGTTTACTAACGGCTCCACACTTGTGTTCATAGTTCATATGATTCGGTGCAAGGTCGTCATCAACCGCGATTGTGCCGCACAAACGTTCTCGGAAACGTTAACTGTTGGCGAAACTGCCACGCCCAACAAATCGTTGGACCGGAAGCACGGGAAGCGTGTTACGCATCAGGCGTGATCCGGCTGAGCTGCTCAGTAGCGCCGTGGCCCGGTCAACTCAACCGTCGGCTCTTTTATAGTTGACCCAACGCAGAAGGAGGCAAATCGATGCTATTCAAAAGCGACACGCCAACAACGCATCGCTTGTGGTTCGTACTGGCGGCAACGTACTCATTCAAAGCTCTGCTCGAATTGAGACGTGGCGTTCCCGCAGACTTCGCTTGGGCTGTCGGCTTTTGGCTAATCACAGCGTACCTGTGGTTGGTTCGTCGAAAATGGCGACTCGTTGACGGTGGTAGCATCCCGCATTACAGCGCTTTCGATCGCGCGTTGCACCCATACCAGGAAAAGTTTAACCACGCATCGCTGACCGCTAAGGCAATCTATTGGGGCGCCATCGTCCTTGCGGCAATTGCGGTCTATTTAGCTTTTTCTCGTTAACGCAGCGGAGCCGAACAAATCGTTGAACCGGAGCCACGGGAAGCGCGAAGCAAAGGCAAAAGGAAAAAGGTAAAAGGAAAAAGAAATCGCGCGGCCCGGTCAACTCAACCGTTGCGCGGCGGAACTGACGTTCGCGACTGAAAGAGCTTGGGAGAAATGAAGAGAGTACACTTTACATTCTTCGTCCTTGTCATTGGACTCTTTTTTCACTTCCATTCGCTGCGTGCTCAGACGACGCCTCCCGCCCCTTACAATCCCGATAAGAAAATTGGCAAGGCACAACTACAGAAGGACTTTCTCGCTTTGCGAAATTCTTTGGAGGAGGCACAGGCCAGTCTGTACCGCTACCACACCAAGAAAACTATGGACGCTAATTTCGAGACTCATTTTGCAGCGATAGACCGCGATATGACGGAGCGAGAGTTCTACCAAACGGTGACTTCCATGTTAAGTGAAATCGGTGACGGGCACAGTAATGCCTTTATCACACGAGATTTCAGGAATTACCTGAATCAAAGCGCAAAGATGTTTCCGCTTCGTTTGCGATTCATTGACCGGAAGGCATATGTACTTTCCAGCCCACTGTCAGCGGTTGTGCCGGGCTTGGAAATTCGCTCGATAAATGGACATCCAATGTCCAGTGTCATACGAGACTTGTTCGGACATTTGACCGGCGACGGCAGGATTGAAACCGGCAAGTTTTGGAAGTTGAACGAGCAGTTCAGTCTTTATTATTACCTTTTCGTCGAGCAACCAGAGAAGTTCCGGATCGAATGCTACGATCAATCAAAGATGGTGCGGAAAAGAATTGAGGTTCCCGCCCTGACCCGGAGTGAACAACAAAACGCGCTAACCGGAAACACGGCCTCGCCTGCGGTTGACGACAAGAAGCCTCTACGGTTCGAATCGCTGGCTGTCCCAAACGCTGTCTTGCTTACGATTGAGACTTTTGATGATGGGGCAATCGAAAAAGCGGGACAGAATTTTCCAAAGTTCCTGGAGTCAACTTTTCACCGAATCATTGAGCAGAACATTCAGGATTTGGTTATCGATCTACGAGGGAATGATGGCGGCGCTGACTTCGGCCCCTTGCTGTTCTCCTATCTGACAGACAAGCCTTTCAGATTCGTTGACTACATTGAGGCGGCAACAAACAAGCCCTCGATTATTCTGAATTACACACAGGTGGGGCGGGACTTTCTCAAGCGGCTGGACGAATCGCTGACCCCGAGCGGGGGCGGCAGATACCGGGTTAAGACCGAAACGGAATCAACACTTTCAACACAAAATCCGCGCAGTGAAAACTATCATAATCGAGTTTGGTTTATTACTAATGGTGAGACTTTCTCCTCGACCGCCATGTTTTGTGACCTCGCTCGCAGCCAACATCGCGGAGCCTTCGTCGGCGAAGAAACCGGAGGCGACTACTATGGCAACAGTGCCGGAGAATTCGTAGTCATTACGTTGCCGGAGACTAAGATCAAAGTCATCGTGGCTCTCGAAGAGTATGTGATGGCCGTCAACCCGGGACCTGAACGCGGTAGAGGAGTAATTCCCGATTATCTCGTGCAACCCACGATCAATGAGATAATAAAGGCCAGGGACGCCGAATTGAATCAAACAGTCGAACTGATCGAGCAGGCCCGCGCGCGAAGAGTCTGACAGATCCTCCGCTTTCACTCCGCACGTCCAACAAATCGTTGGACCGGAGCGACGGGAAGCGCAAAGCAAAGGCAAAAGGAAAAAGGCAAAAGGAAAAAGAATTCGCGCCGTGGCCCGGTCACTTCAACCGTTCGACATCTTCTCTTTCACAGAAAGGAGAGCGTAATGAAACGCACAATAATCATCCCAGCTTTCTTGTTATTTATCTCGGGCGCTGCCTTTGGGCAAGCGGGCCACGCGGGCCAAGAAAACAATTTGCGCGGACTAAAAGGCGTTCGGCTGGTGGTGATGTTCGCTCGCGCCGATGCCGTGGACGAAGCAGATCGATCAGCAATCTTGAAGCTTGTCGAAACTGACGCAAGCGCGAAATTTCAGAAGGCCGGCATAAAGCTATTCCGCTATGCTGACGAACTCGAAAATGCCGGCTCTCCGCAGCTCATCGTTTACATCACATGCGACAAGCCAAACGGCTTTGTGTATCCGCTTGTAACAAAGGTGACATTACTCCAACACGTTCGTCTGGCGCGCGATCCGTCGATCGAGGCCGACCTTGCAACCTGGGAGTTAGGAGGAATCGGCGGTCCAAACTTGACGGTGGAAATGATCCGCAGCCTGGTGGCCACTGATATCGATCAATTTATCAAGGACTACTTGACTGTTA
>CBFHBA010000070.1:0-4739 GCA_965653675.1 uncultured bacterium | reverse complement strand
ATATCCGGCGAGCTGCCCGCGCAGCTCCTGGCTCAACCCTCGCTGGAAGAGTTCTTCATTCACAACAACGCGCTAACGGGAAAGATTCCGAATACCCTGAGCGCAAATCTGCGGGCGGTGCTTATGGCGAACAACCATTTGTCCGGCCCGATCCCGGAAGAATTTGGCATGTTGAAGAAACTGACGGACCTGCGTCTAAATCGGAACCAGCTCACAGGGTCGATTCCGAAGAGTCTGGGCAGCGCCCCGGCATTGCAGGTGTTGCGTCTGGATAATAATCGTCTCGTGGGGTCGGTGCCTGCGGATCTCGCGAAGCGCCTGATGGTTTTTGATGCGTCGAACAATCCCGGGCTTGCGTCAGTGCATTGATCGTTTGTCAGTTTGTGGCGTTTAGAACTTCCCGCACAGAGTTTTGTCCTCCGCGTTGTTTGAGGTGTCCAAACGACGCGCCGCACAAACCAGAGGTAGTTTCCAACCGTCAATTGGGGAACGTTCAACTGTCAGATGGCTCGTGAGATAAGCGAGCCGCTGAGTCTCGGGACCTTGTCCAATGGTGAACCGCTGTTTCAAGTAATACGGTGGTATCGATTGATAATTCAGTGTTACCCGAACCGCTACGATGGTACGGGTACGGTCGTTCAAAGGAATTCTATAGATGAGATTATCAGCGCCCGACGCGCCGGATTTGCCGTCATAATCAAGGTCGTGTTCTGCGTCGCCGTGTGGTCCGGTGAATTCGGCAAGCGGGCCATCGCTGCGCCAGCCTTTTGGCAACAGACGATTGTTCTTTAGCGGCTGCTCCAATCCCACGAAACTCGTCGTAATCTTCCCTTCAGTGTCCGCGATGACTTCTTCGTAAATCTGGACCTGCGATTCATCATTGATGATTTGATAGTGCGGTTGATAGACCTGCTTGCGCGTGACTGGATCAAAAAAGAACTCCGTCGGCAGCACATCCTCAGTGGTCCCCTTTACGATTGCGCCGACACTGTTCGTCCGGCCTGACGCCCAAACGACATTACGCTTGTCGTCCAATCCTTCGAAGGTGACGAACGCCCGCCGAAACGCGACGCCCGAGGGAAAACTGTGGCCGGCAAGGTTTTCAATTCGCACTTGAGCTTCAACTGATCGATCGTCGCGCTTGAACGAAGTGACTTCGATCTTCGCGGTTTTTTCGCGCGCCATCTCTGTACTTGATCGCTGCGCGGTAATCAGACCGAGCATGCCATCGCCAAACATATAATCCGACGTGCGAATGCCGAGAATTTCCGGGAACTGCTGAAACATCATCTGGCCGAACTGATTGAGCGCGACCAGCGTGTGCCGTGCGTATTTGTCCCGCACCTGCAAGCGAATGTCTTTGTTGGCCGCGCGCCCGTCGGTGAATGGGTAGGTGTCGTCTTCGATATTCGCGATGCGAAATGCGAGATTGAGATCGCCAAGCTTCGTCGACATGTGACAATCCTGACAGGTGCGTGCCTGCGCGCGATCGACTGGCTCGCGCTCATTTTGATAGACGCTGTTCTGCCACTCCGGATAAGTCATCTGCTCGTGAAATTCTTTCGGCTTGCCGTTCTTGTCTTTCACTTGCCGGCCCTGCTTATCGAGCACCGGAAGAATCACTGTGTGACAACTTCCGCACAGCGCGGACGTTTTCACGTGCGCGCTTTCGCGCGGCGTGATACCGAGGGCGTTCTTCATAGGCAATTCAGTCGGCTTTTCGAATGGTCCGTTCGTAACATCGGGCGGATCGACTTTGAATTTCCCAGTGAAGGTCACGGGTGTGCCGAGCTCATCTTTCGAAATTCGATGACATGCGGCACATGAAACGCCGTCGCGCGCCAGCGCGCCGTACTTCCCGTCCGGCTGATGCGGCAGCGCGTAAACCATGCTGTGCTTGAACGCTTGGCCGGTGTCTGCCTCGAGCTGTCGCTGGCCCATCACGCCGTGACAGCGATAGCAGGTGTTGTCAAAGAATGCGGTCTGCGATGGGTAGAGAGTCTTTTCGGACTCAAGCTGCGCATGAAAGATCGGATCTCGACCGGCCAGACCCATCAGCGACGCACGCCACTCCGTGTACTCCGAAAGGTTGATTGGCTTATTTCCCAGAGCGCCGTACTGCAAGGACATGTTCTCGCCCGACGCGCCGTGACAGCCGAGGCACTGACTCGACGTCAGGAATCCTTTCGGTCCGCCCGCATTTGAAAGAACGTTGTCGAGTGATTCGCCTGGAAAACGTTTGACGCCCGCCGCGGACACGATCGAAAAACCGTCGAAGAGTTTTAGAAAATTCGAATCCGGCGTTTGCCGAGGCTTCGCGAACTGGTTGAGAGCAAACGGCGTCGTCTCGGCAATCTGCTCGTGTTCGTCCTTGGCTGAGCGAGCGACAGCCCCCGGAATCGCAGGCGGTGAGAGGATACGGAAAGTGATGGGGTCATGTTCGACGTTTCGCAGATCGATGAAGGTGGACTCCTTCGCCGCCGACGCGTGGCAGCGCAGGCAGTACATGCCAAAACCCGAATCGCGATAATCGATGTCGCCGCTGCTGGGCGGATACGTCGTGGAATGATAAGACCAATACCAACCGTCGAATGAGCCCTTGCTGTCTTTGATCATGACGGTCCAGCCCGTCAGCTTGGCGTCCTGCCTGGCTGGATCATGAAACATCTCTTTGACAATGACTGCGCCATCAGCAATCAGGCCTTCACGATTTCTGGTCTTAAGCCAATCCCATGTCTGAGGTGAGTAAAAGATCTTCACCGCGTTGTGCGTGCCGAACGAGACACCAGCGATGACTGGTCCCGTGTTGCGGATCTCTCGATCAGTCACCCAGTTTTGATAACAACGCTTTTCAAGAAACTTGTAGAGCAGCTTTTCGAAATCATCTGCTGGCATTTCACTGGGCCGCGGCAACGGAAATGTGACGTCGCACGGCGGTGTCGGATCGTAGTGTTGTGCGCCGGTGGACAACGGCAGCGTGAACGCAACGATGAGCAGCAGAGTCAGAATGGCGAATCGCCAAAGGGTGCGTGAGTGCATAACCCGAGTCCGCAAAGGACGTTCATACTAAATTAGGATCACCGGGAACGAAAGAGAATTCTTCTGCAACTGCTTGCGCACGAAAACTGCGGATGGCAACATGACGACGCCAGCCCATCCCCTGTATGGATTACACAGTCTTAATCGGTCTCGGCGCCGCGCAACTCGCCTCCATTCTAACAATGGTGGCCTATTTGCTGCGCGACATCCTCTGGTTGCGTTTCCTTACGATCCTCTCGTGCATGGCTGGTATCACCTTCAACTATCTCTATTTCAAGACGCCGGTATGGTCCGTGATTGCCTGGAACAGTCTCTTCGCGGTTATAAACATCGTCCAGATCGCGATCATCATCAGGGACCGCACCGGCATTCACTTCACCGAGGAGGAGAAGGAACTGCACGAGACGCTGTTCAAGAAGTTCGCGCCCTTCGAGTTCATGAAACTAATGCGTATCGCCAAATGGCGAGACGTCGCTCCCGGCGAGATTGTGACCACCGAAGGACAGCAACTCGACGAAGTGATGATGATTTACAACGGCTTGCTCGCCGTCGAAGTCAAAGGAGAAAAGAAGGCTGAGCTGCAGGACGGTCACTTCATCGGCGAGGTGAGTTTCATCAGCGGCGGCACGGCGACGGCGACGGTGCGCGCGATTGAGCCGACCCGTTACATCGCCTGGCCGAGGAAGGAAATCGATCGGCTGCTGGCGCGAAATCCAAGTATGCATATCGCCATGCAGGGAATGCTGACGGTGGACCTCAGCAAGAAATTGACGCGGCGTAAGCCATCATTCACGGCGAGGCTGCCGGTAATTTTGGGCCGGAACCGAGAGCGGTAGTGAGTGCGGAGCGCCGACATCCTTGTCGGCGGGTCGCGAGCATCCGTGCTCGCTGTATGTCCCGAAGGTCGCCGGCAGGATGCCGGCGTCCCCCCCTACGCAGGATGCGTGCGCTCCGGCTTGCGTGCTGATTCTCATCATCCAAGTTTCTTCACGCGCGGCGGTTCGTATTGTTCGCCGTATTCGGGATATTCAATCGTAACGAACTCGCCCGGACGCGTGTTTTGCGTGAGCAGGTTCAACGCATCACGCACAACCTTCTTCTGTAAGTCGCGCATGCCCGGCCGGCCCACGCTGTTGCCAATCTTGAATCCCTTTGGATAGAGCGCGCGCGGTGGACGCATCTGTGCTGAGACTTCGGGGCTGACGGTGATCAGCACGGTTGGAATGCCCTTCATTTCAATTTCACGTTGCACCACGGAAATCGTGCGGTGGCAAACGCTCGGACATCCACCGGTCAACACTACCGCGTCGGCGCGCGAAGTCTTGTCGATGTCGTTGGCGATTTCGCGTGCGGTGCCTTCGTACATCGCTTTGAGCTGCTGTGAGTAGCCGTACCCAATGTGCTTCTTCGCGATTTCGCCAATGAAGCCTTCCGCTTGCAAATCGCGCAACACGTCGATGGGAAATACGACGTTGATGTCTTCATCAGCGTCCGAGTGATCGTAGTGATGGTGACTCACCATGAGGTCTGATGAGTCAACGTCCTGAGGAATCTCGCGATAAGTAAGGTCGCCGAGTTCATCAGAGATATTGAACGGTTGCTGATCCTTCAAGTGCACGCCGCCAGCGGTAACGAGTGCGATTGTGCTCTTCGAGAGTTCGCGTTCGAAGGGAGTGAACGGAACGCATTTACGAGAAATT
>CBFHBA010000069.1:0-5206 GCA_965653675.1 uncultured bacterium | reverse complement strand
CGCTATAGCCCGCGCCGCCGCTCGCGGCAAACCACCAGAAGTGGCGACTGGGAATGAACAGGTGGTACAAAGTCTTCTTTTACTCCGAGGTTTTGGCGCCGCAAATAATAATGCGTTGGGCGCTGCAATGCCAGTTGCCGTGCGCCAACTTTTAGATGCGCGTTGCGCGTGGGAGGAACCTTCAGGTTATTCGAACAAGACCGCTTGAGCGCTGGGACGCCGGAAAGTGTGCATTTTCTGCACGTTGTCGGTACCGACGCGCTGCTCGTTGAAGCCAAGTTTCTTGCAATAGACCTCAAAAAGTTTTTCCTGTGCGTTCCAGTATTGCCCTTTGCCGTGCATGCGTTCATGAAAGGTGCTGGAGTTCAGCTTGCCGCCGCGCGCGTCGCGAATTCGATTCAAAATGCGATCGGCTTTTGTCGGAAGTTTCTCGCGCAGCCGCTGCTCGAAATAAGGAGCGACACTGCCGGGTAGTCGCAGCATGTTGATGAAGGCTTTGGTTGCGCCACAATCTTTCGCGCGCTGCAGCAAGCCCGGAATGTCCGTCGAGAGTCCAGGAATGGTCGGCGCGATGCCGATGCCGACTTGAATGCCTGCCTCAGCCAGGATCTTCATCGCTTCGAACCGCGCGTTGGGCGAAGGGGCGAACGGCTCGACGGCACGCGCGATGTCGTAATCGGCGAAGGGAATTGAGAAGTAAACGCCAATGGTTGTTTCTCGCGCCAGCGTCTGCAACACATCCACGTCGCGGCGAATCAAAGCAGACTTCGTCACGATGCCGACCGGATTGCGAAACTCTGCGCAGACTTCCAGACACTGTCGCGTCAGTTTGTAATTCGCTTCGAGCGGAATATAAGGATCCGAGGTGAACGAGAAAACGATCTGCTCGCCTTTCCATGAAGGCTTCAGCAGTTCTTTGCGCAGCAGCGCCGGCGCATTCACTTTTACGACAATTTTTCGCTCAAAGTCCGTTCCCGCGCCGAAGTCCAGATATTCGTGCGTCGGGCGGCTGAAACAGTATGTGCATCCATGAATACAGCCGCGATAGCAATTGATCGAATGGTCGAAAGCTACGTCCGGGCTGTCGTTGTGGCTGATGATCGAACGCGTCTCAGTCTCTTCGTAGACCTCGATCTTTACGGCCGGAGGCTCACCAATCCACTCGACTGAGTGAGAGAGCCAGGGATTAGGAGGGTTCGCAACGTAACGCATGCTGTCTTATGGGTGAAACAGCATCTTAGCACTGGATTGCGCCGGCGAACAAGGATGAGTTGTCATGCGCGAGAGGGCAGCAGCCCGAGTGTGAGGGACGGCGCCTCAAGTGGCGAATTCGACGCCCTCTCTCACAGTCGGGCTACTGCCCCGTTCGGCTACGGTCGCGGTCGCACCGTCACGTAAATCTGCTGTCCGCGGCGGTTGATCAAAAGCAACGTCGGCTTATTGCCGTTCTTACCGATTGCCGT
The DNA here is from genome assembly GCA_965653675.1 of uncultured bacterium. Taxonomy (GTDB): domain Bacteria; phylum Acidobacteriota; class Blastocatellia; order Pyrinomonadales; family Pyrinomonadaceae; genus UBA11740. The sequence continues at coordinate 3,743 of CBFHBA010000069.1, read as the reverse complement.
TTGCAGATCAGCAGCTGAGCTAATCGGCTGCCGATTCACTTCCTGAATCACATCGCCGCGCACCAATCCTGTCGACGCAGCTGGGCCAGCCGGATCTACTGAGTCAACCACAACTCCTTTTGTGCCGGCCGGCACATTCAGTTCCGGAGCAATCTCGGGCGTCAGCGGAACCACGCTTAAACCCAGCTTGCCTTGGCCAGTCGCGCCGGGACTGTTTTCGCCTTCGTCGGTCTTCTCACCTTCGGGTTTGAACTCGCCTGTGGTCGCTGTGATCTTCTGCTCGCGATTATCGCGCAGAATCGTGAGTGTCACCTGCGCCCCGGGGCCAGAGCTGGCGATGCGATTGCGGAACGCATTCGTTTCATTTACCGGAGATCCATCCAGCGCCGTAATCACGTCGCCCTGCCGAATGCCTGCACGTTCAGCCGCGCTGCCGGCCACAACGGAGTTCACGATGATGCCTTTGGTCTCTGACATGCCGAGGCTTTGCGCCATATCCGAATCGACGCGTCGGACGCTGATGCCGAGTTGTCCACGACGGACCTTGCCTGACTTGATCAGCTGATCCATGACGGTCTTGACCATGTTCGACGGAATCGCAAAGCCAATGCCGATGTTGCCGCCGGTCATGCCGCCGAGGATCTGCGAGTTGATGCCAATCAAATCACCGGTTGTGTTCACCAGTGCGCCTCCGGAATTTCCCTGATTGATGGGCGCGTCGGTTTGGAGAAAATCTTCGAACGCGCCACTGCCCAATCCGGTGGAGCGGCCCTTGGCGCTGATGATTCCCATCGTCACTGTCTGACCGACGTTGAGCGGGTTACCGATCGCCAGTGCAATGTCACCGACGCGCACTTTGTCTGAATCGCCCGGCGTCAAAAATGGAAGACCACTCTGCGTAATTTTGAGCACCGCCAAATCGCTCGGGGCATCTGAACCCACAAGCTTCGCAGTGACGGTCCGGCCATCAGTCAGATCGATTTGGATTTCCTCCGCGCCATCGATTACGTGATGGTTGGTGATGATGTAGCCGTCCGCGCTCACAATCACCCCTGAGCCCAACGCGCGCTCCAGTTGTTCGCGCGGCTGCTGTTGTTGTTCGCGGTTGCGATTGCCGAAGAGGCCGCCGAACGGATCGTCGAAGAAAGGAAACTGTTGTGGCTGGCGCACCCGTTTATTCGCGTGAATGGTTACGACGGCCGGTGCGACGCGCGCCACGACGTCCGCGTAGGAATTCTGCGGCGGGCCGTCAGCTATGTGCGTGTAATTCACGGCCGGCGTGTCCGCCTTGCCTTTGCAGGCGACCGCCGACACTGAAACCGAAATCATCAACGCGGAGACAGCGATCGTGCTAGCAATCCTTCGCGCTCGCCGCGTTCGATATGAAGTCAAACGTTCGAATGAATTCATGGACACTTCTCCCAAATAAGATTAAATGATTCGAAATTAATTCTCTTTACCCGGATTTTAACAGATGCGAGTTTGACGCGAGTAGTTGTCGGACTTAGGGGTAGTGGCCTAATTTCGATTTCCTCTGCAGTGCTCTGCGAAATCCTCGGTGGCCTCCGCGGTTGTTCCAAAAGTTTGCGATGAAACCGCCGAGGACAAAACCGAGGTCCTCGCAGAGGAACGCAGAGAGGAACAGAAATTTGACTACTACCGACTTACGTCGTGAGTCTCTCTTGACTGAATGGAAGATACGAGTAAATTAGCCACCGCCGATCGTGGCTGATAAACCGTGCGCACCTCGCCGGAAGGGGACTTTAGACCTGAGTGAAGGCTGCTTGCTTTTTTCCTCGCACCGTCGCTTAGGGTTTGATGATTTCGTCCGTTGCCGATGCCGGCTGGGTTGCGTTCACGTGGATGTCGTTAGAAGTCGAATCAACATAGAAGTGGCGCCCGGATCGGTCTCCCGTGCGTTCTGGATCGGCATTGCACGTGTAGGAATTCGTCCCCGTATTTTCTGATTTTTCCGACACCGTGATTGTGTACGCATACTCGTTCAGCGAAGGCCGTTGGCCTTTAAAGCGTGCATCCAGAAAGCCGCCATTCGTGAGTTGTTCGAATGTTCCGTAACTGCCGCTGCTCTGGTTGTAAGCGGTTTCCGCGACGATGATCGTGCGCAGGTTGGAAAGCACTACCGCCTCGTCGGCGCGGCCAGCGGTTTTGACCAGACCAGATGTGTACTTCTGACAGCTGGCGAAGATAATGCAGAGGAGAATGACGAGCGCGGGCTTGAGGGATCGCAACATGACGGACTCCTTTTCAGAAGCGCAGTCGACCACAAGTTAGAAGACGATATTCTGACGCCAACGACTGCGTCAATAACTTTTTGTCCTGCATCAGTCACTAACAACATTATGACGATCAAAACCACACTTCTTTTGCTGATTCTGTCCGTTGCCTGCTTTGGACACTGGCCGCAATCCGACCGACAACAATTCATCCGCGTCGAAGCACCTGTCGTCGCGCTCACTCATGTCCGCATCATCGACGGTACTGGGGCCGCAACGTCGGAAGATCAGACGATCATCATCAGCGACGGAAAGATCGCCGCCGCCGGATCGAACGTGAGTATTCCGCCCGCTGCGAAGGTTCTGGATCTCACCGGATATTCGGTCCTTCCTGGCCTCGTCGGCATGCACGATCACATGTTCTTTCCCATGGGCGGCACGCCGCCGATGTACTCGAACATGGGATTCAGCTTTCCACGTCTGTACCTCGCGCTGGGGGTCACCACGATTCGCACCACCGGCAGCGTGCAGCCTTATCTCGATCTCGAAATCAAGAAGTTAATCGACAGCGGGCGCATGATTGGGCCGAAGATGTTTGTGACTGCGCCGTACCTTGAAGGCGACGGCTCGTTCACGCCCGTGATGCATACGCTGACGGGCGCCGACGACGCGCGCAAGCTGGTTAACTATTGGGCCGACCAGGGCGCGACTTCGTTCAAGGCCTACATGAACATCACGCGCGACGAATTACGCGCCGCGGTCGAAGAAGCACACAAGCGCAATCTGAAAGTAACCGGTCACCTCTGCTCAATTGGATTCCGCGAGGCGGCGGAGATCGGCATAGACAATCTCGAGCACGGCATCTTTCCCGATTCCGAATTCGTGCCCAACAAGCAGCCAGACAAATGCCCCGGCACCGCCGTCAATCAAACTCTTCGCACGCTCGACATCAACAGCGAGCCCGTGAAAGAGACGATTCGCACCCTGGTCGCGAAGAATGTTGCGGTGACTTCCACACTGCCGGTGTTTGAAGCGAGCGCGCCACTCGCGTCCGCACAAGCCGGCCCCACTACCATTGGCGCGCCTGGCGCACTCCTAAATCAGCGTATGCTGAACGTCATGAACAACGAAGCGCGCGTCCGCTACCTGACCGCGCGTTCGCGCATCGCCGCAAATTCTCCACAAGCAGATCTGGTGCGCAAGGATATGGACTTCGAACGCGCCTTCGTCGCCGCCGGCGGTTTGCTCCTCGCGGGTCTCGATCCGACTGGTAATGGTGGAGTCGTCGCTGGCTTCGGCGACCTGCGCGAAGTCGAACTGCTGGTCGAAGCCGGCTTCACGCCGCTGGAAGCGATCAAAATCGCCACCTTCAACGGCGCAAAATTTCTCGGCGAAGATTCCCGCATCGGCTCAGTTGCGGTCGGCAAACAAGGCGATCTGATGATTGTGAAAGGCAACCCCGCGACGAAGATCTCCGACATCTATAACGTCGAAATCGTTTTCAAAAAC
>CBFHBA010000068.1:0-5403 GCA_965653675.1 uncultured bacterium | reverse complement strand
CGATTTGTTGGGCGACAGCGACTAGATGAGTTTGTCGTAGTCAGCGTGCGAACCGATCCAAAACCAAACGATTGAGTCCTGCGCGTCCATACCAAGAGCGCGATAGTGAGCCCCAACGCGCACAGACCACACACGGTCGACGCGTTTGAAGTGCAGAGATGGATGATAAGGATCGCTTTTCAACAACTGGAAATTCTTGTCCGCAAGTTTGCGGACAGATTCGGGAAGTTCACGTAATGACGCCAGAACCGAGGTGACGCCAAATGTTTCACAGCGATTCGCAGCGGCCAGAATCAAAGTCCCGTTTGGTTTCGTCAAGCAACGAATTCAACCGCCCGTCACGAACGTCCTGTTCGATTTGCGCGTCCCAGAGTTGAGCATGGAACTGTTCAAACCACGTCGCCAGTTCCGCTACCTGCGCGCGAGGCAATTGAGTAATGGCGCTTTCGATTTCTTGCACGTCCATGGTTCGCAGTCTAGCGCAGGCGCGTGATTACCATCAACCCTGTCGCCCAACGGTTGAGTTGACCGGGCCACGGCGTTACCGAGCTGCTTAGCCGGATCACGTTTGATGCGAAACACGCTTCCCGTGGCTCCGGTCCAACGATTTGTTGGGCGTCGTCAAACCGACGTTGGCAGCATCTGCGCGATAACCGTCTTAATGTCATCCGGCGTCAGATGGATTTGCCGCAAGATTCGTTCGAGTTCAGGCACATCGCGCCGGTCGATAGCAGCGACGAACTCGTGAGACAGGCCAGCAGCAGCTAGTCGTTCATTGACGTTCATGTTACGAGCTTCGTGCTCGGTTAGGTTTGGCTTGATGGTCTGCGCGTTGGCGTCGGTTGGCGTGTCAGGAACGTATTGTAACCACCGCATCAGGAACCGGCCACCGCGAAGAAAATATATTCCTGCCGCCGAGAATACGACAAACATTAACAGCGAAGTAGACATCGAGTCTCGATACGAGCGAACCATCGCCGAGACATATTCGGTCTGCGTTCCTAAAGATGATGCGAGTCTGCTGTACATATACGCCTGGCCCAATGTTCGGACACCGAGCAGGAACGCTTGGAGCAAGAGCCAGACACCCAACGCCCGAACGATTAACCAACTGAATTGCTGCTTGTCCATTTAAGTCATTCCAACATCAGCCAAGACGCCCAACGGTTGAGTTGACCGGGCCACGGCGCTATCGAGCAGCTTAGCCGGATCACGCTTGATGCGAAACACGCTTCCCGTGGCTCCGGTCCAACGATTTGTTGGATGTCGCTGTCGCGATGACGAGCTGACCAAGATCATTTGGCTCGTTTAAGATAAATAGTAACCGACTCGCTTCGCGCAACGCCGTTAAAGTATGATGGTGGTGTTTCCGTTACAGTTACGAGTTCCCAACCCTCATTGCCATCGGCGCTGAGTCTCGCCGTGGCCTCCTGCCAGGTGTTGAAGCTCCATACATGATATTCCCAAGTAACTTTGCTCCCGTTCTGTTTCTGAGCGTAGACTGTGAACCCGAAGACAAGCGACATGAGAATCGCCGCCACGAAGAGGACGTTCTTAGTATTCATATCTCTCCTTATTTCAAAGAACCCTTCACGTCGCGAGGCCCCGAAACCAAATCCGCAAAGTTAAAAGAAGACATCCAACATCTGAGTTGACCGGGCCACGGCGCTACCGAGCAGCTTAGCCGGATCACGCTTGATGCGAAACTCGCTTCCCGTGGCTCCGGTCCAACGATTTGTTGGGCACCGCCGTCAACGACAGGCGACTCACTCGAGAGTTTGCCACTGGTTGGAACCGACGCCAAAATTTTCAGCGGCCGCTTGTTCCGCGTCAATCAACGTTTGATACCAGAGGTCACCTGCGAACACGCGGTCAGATGAAACCCAACACAACAAGTAACCTCCGCTGGTCGATTCGATTGTAATATCGAGGGCCACCTTGTGAGTCGGAGTTGGCTTCGGCACCGCTGCGTTTTGTGGTAACCAACCAGAATGCGTCTCGCCACCGAAAGTGAAATGATGTCCAAGAGCTTGCTTCACGACAGTCATAAGGAAGGTGCACAACGGTTGAGTTGACCGGGCCACGGCGTTAGCGAGCAGCTTAGCCGGATCACGCTTGATGCGAAACACGCTCCCCGTGGCTCCGGTCCAACGATTTGTTAGCCCGCGCCCGCGAAGTCAGGTAGCAGTGTACGCTTTGACGGCAGATGCGAGTTGAAACCATCGTCAGAAGCATCATACGACGTAACGAATCGGATAGCTTGTGCTTCGCGCGGCTCAGTCACAACGCTGAACTTTACGGCTACATTCGACATCAGCAATCGTTCGCCGTCAAGGTCGTCCTCTGGCAACATGACATAGCAGCAAAGGCGCGACTCAAAAGTGCAAAACCCGTGGAGACAAACCCCGAATTTTCGTTGGCGACCGAGTTCGTACGAGTCTGCGGCAAGCTGCAAGTTATTCGTGGCAATTGGCGACTTGATGAGTATACGGTCCCCTTTGAAGATCACATCCTCACGAAACAACCATGTAAGTTCGCAAGGGAAACCTTCGCTCGATAAGAAGTGCCGAAAATAATCAACCGCTTGATCGAAAGAGGTTTCCGCGATGAGTAGTGGCGGCTGCACGACGTTTACCAGTCAAATGGAAGTAGCGGGCTAACGGTTGAGTTGACCGGGCCACGGCGCTACCGAGCAGCTTAGCCGGATCACGCTTGATGCGAAACACGCTTCCCGTGGCTCCGGTCCAACGATTTGTTATGCCCCGTCAACGTGTTACCGAGTAACCTGTATTACCACGGTGTTGGAAGTGAGCGGCTGCACCCACACGGGAAGTGGAAGCGAACCTCGTTCAGCAGCCGTCCAAGTCTGAGCTTCAATCTCTCGATAGGTCGCTGTTATGCGATAACGACCCGCGGGGAGCCTGAGCGGGATTTGGTCTTTCTGCCCCCAAACGCCACCCGGCGCCAGTTGAACGTACGCCTGAGCTATTTTGTCTGTAACTGAGCTGTTGGGTTTCCAAATCCAACTGCCCCCACCATGACCGATTGGAACGTCTTGGTTTCTTTCGTTGGTGATGCGGAGGTGCATTTCGTGTAGTCCAAGTGTTCCCCAGAAGCCCGCCAGAGTCGCACCAACGTAGTAGAAAGTAGTTCCACGATTTTCCAAATAAGCGAGGACGGTGATTGGTTCACCCACACGATAACGCCTTTTCGATATTTGTAATTGAAGGTGAACAGTCGCAGCATTTCGTTGCGCTGCACGGCCCGCGCCTGCAAACGGCAGCGTGAGCAAAGCCAAGACTAATGTCGCCGCAATCCGACTGGTACGATTACCCATAGCTCGATTCGATTAAGGGGCATAACGGTTGAGTTGACGCGGCGGGCGTCAACTATGAAAGTCTTTCAAGTCTTGCGAACGCGAAGCGATCTGATTCCGCTCGCGTCCAACGATTTGTTGGGCGGTGCAGAAACAGAATGTTGGTTTCGGAGTTGCAACTGTGATTTGCGCAGTCGAATGTGCCACCCACCCTCGGTCATGTCGTCCTTGATATCCGCGACGATATCAAAACAACGTTCGTCTTCCACCGCGATCCGAAGCGCGCCGTCGAGCGGTTTCAAGTCGCGAAGACGTGTGACCCCGTGACCCGCTTCGAAGTCCACGGCGTTTTCAGTGAACCGAAATTCTTGCCACTCAGGTCCCGATTCGGTAGCGGGCCGTGGCGTCCGAACGTACCAATCGTCAGGAATGCGCGTTACAGCAGCGACTCGCCCACAAGTGATCACGATTCGAACCAAATTGATTTCGGCGTTCGGGGGCACGGCCACATTCGAAAAATGCACCACCAGTGTTTTTTGTTCGCGGTGAGCCTGACCATACGCGCAAGCCGTTACGGTCGACAGGCCAGCGACAGCTACGGCAGTTATCATCGCAATACGCATAGCACTCTTCATGACGGATGGCACCGCCCAACGGTGGAGTTGACCGGGCCACGGCGCTAGCGACCAGCTTTAGCCGGATCAAGCTTGATGCGAAACACGCTTCCCGTGGCTCCGGTCCAACGATTTGTTATCCCGCAACGGCAGCATGAGTTCAAGTGTTTCGTCTTTTGCAATCGCCAATCCAATGTAAAGATCATGTTTCTGGCGCAGCATTTCGAGCAGCGGCAGCAGAACTTTATGCGGTTTATCGTCGAGCGCCACAAATAGGGCGATGTCGTTGGGTCTGAGGCGAGTGCCTTCCATAAGTAGTTCGAAGCAGCGGTTGTTTCGATAATTAGAAGTCTTCACGCCCTGCACGTTACATATTACTTTCTGGGGAGATGTTCTTTCTGTTGTGAGCGCCAACGCTGGAAATTTGGAGGCGAATTGCCGAAGCATATTGAGTCCCTCCAGCCCGAACGTTAAAGCACCCCCATAGTACGCAAGAAGTTGACCGACAACTTTGCAAGCCGCGTCGGCGGCGCGAGCAGATTTTGTTTCGACGAGCACCAACCGAATTGGCCCGTCTTGCGGGATGAGAACAATGTCAACTGCGCCCGCGATACGCGCAATGCGAAAGTTTCGGATGGCGAGTGCGCCAGGAAATCCAAGTAGGTCAGGATGCGCGATGATTGCGTCCTCGATCGGCGTTTCATGGCTAATCCGCTTTTTTGTCGTTAGTGAGTCACGCATATTGCGGGATAACGGTTGAGTTGACCGGGCCACGGCGCTAGCGACCAGCTTAGCCGGATCACGCTTGATGCGAAACTCGCTCCCCGTGGCTCCGGTCCAACGATTTGTTATGCCGTGTCACCCGCTGGCGCGTCGTGGCGGCGCTTGAGTGACGGAAACAGTTTGGCGCAGGCGCGAAAAAGCCAACCGAAGTACCAATAACGTCGCCGCATGAAGACACGCAAGAGTTTGTCACGCCATTCGTTGGCGAACGGTTCAACTTCGGCACGATAGCCTGGCTGTTCAAGTCTGTGAATGTGATGACCGATTTCATGATAAAGGGTGCGTGCAATTAGGTACATTTTCACGGGCGGCAAAACCAAGAAAAGCTCGGGGCAGTCGATGAACATTTGGTCAACGATCAAAATAATGTTGCCCTGCCCGTAAAGTCCGCGACAGTCCGCCGCGCGAACGCGCCGTTTTTCTGAAGTGATCTTGCCCCGCCACGTTTTTCGCAGAGCTTCAGAGTTCGTCAGGGTAATGGTGTGCAAGTCGGCAAGGTATTTCTCTGGGACGTAGCGGAGGAGCAAAGGCAGAGACCGGTACAAAATGACCGGCGGTTTATAGTCGAGATACTGCTCGCGAAACTTTACGTCACTACGCATCGAGGTTGTTGCGACCGACACGGCATAACGGCGGAGTTGACCGGGCCACGGCGTTACCGAGCAGCTTAGCCGGATCACGCTTGATGCG
>CBFHBA010000067.1:0-6240 GCA_965653675.1 uncultured bacterium | reverse complement strand
GGCGGATCTTAACGCTTATGCGCGACAGTATTACTGACCATGAGCATCAGATGCCTTCTTGGCGCGAAGTTTTTCTCTACTTCCTCTTCTTGGGCTTTGTGAATGTCGGTGGTCCAGTGGCACAAATCACCATGATGTTCAATCACATGGTCGAGAAGCGAAGGTGGCTTTCGAAAGATCGGTTCTTGAAGATCATGGCCTTTTGTCATGTGCTCCCTGGACCTGAAGCACTTCAATTGGCGATCTATGTCGGCTATTTGAAAAGAAGATTTCTCGGCGGCATTCTCGCGGGACTGACGTTCATAATCCCCGGCGCTGCGGTGATGATTCTTTTGAGTTGGCTCTACGTGAAATATGGCAAACTGCCGCAGGTCAACAACGCTCTCTACGTTCTCAAGCCCGCAGTATTGGGAATCATCGGCGCCGGCATCATCAAACTCGGCCGCGCCGCCATCCGCAATGTCTTTCTCGCACTGCTGCTGATTGGGTCATTTGTCGCGATGCGTTTTGGCGAAGTCAACTTTTTGTTGATTCTGATAGTTGCGGGTGCTCTGAATCTGCTGTTCAAAGAAGGTCTTCCGCGTTTGAGCAAGCGGGCGCCCTCACTGCCAGTCTCGATAGTCGGATTAGTGTTACTACTTCCGATCATTGATTCACGCTTCTTTCAGATTTCATGGCTGTTCTTAAAGACCGGCTGTTTAAGTTTCGGGGGCGCCTACGCATCGCTTGTGTTTGTACAGCAAGGCGCAGTGGCTCAACACCAATGGCTGACGGATGGTCAATTGCTTGATGGCGTGGCGCTGAGCGTAGCCACACCGGGACCGTTCATGCTGTTCACGACCTTCGCGGGGTATCTGGCGGGCGGGGTCGTAGGCGCGGTTCTGGCCACGGTCTTTGTCTTCCTGCCGTCATTCATCTTTGTGCTCAGCGGCGCGCATTACGTCGAGAAAGTTCGCGATCATAAGATCATTCAGGCTTTTCTCGCGGGCGTCAGTGCTGCGGTCGTGGGCGTGATTGCGGTTGTGTCTTTGGCGCTAATTCCCGAAGCGATTGTTGGCTGGCCTAGTGTTGTCATATTCCTCGCGGCGTTTGTCGCCATTGTTCTTCTGAAGCGCGATGTTGCCCTGGTCGCCGTATGCGCAATGGTGGGCGGGGTACTCTACTCGCTGGCGCGAGCATTCATTTGGGCGTAGAGATGGATCGAGTTGCAACACTCAATGGGCCGTCAAATTTCCGCACACGCTTCGCGGACTATCTGAGCCTTGAGCGTAATGTCTCACTCGCCTCAGCAGCGATCTTCATCCTTGGTCTTGGTGAAGAGCTTTGGAAGAAATTCCTGCCAAAGTATCTGGAAGCGCTGGGCGCGACTGCACCGATAATCGGTTTGTTCGGCACAGCTGAAGATTTCTTTGACGCGATCTATCAGTATCCGGGCGGCTGGCTTGCGGATCGACTTGGTCGACGACGTGCGTTTCTGATGCTGGTCACGGCGGCTTCGGCGGGATATCTCGTTTATCTTTTCAGCCCTTCATGGCCGTTTCTTTTTTTCGGACTTGCGCTCGTCATGGCATGGCAGAGCATGGCTTCGCCGGCAATCTTCGCGGTGATCGGAGATTCCTTGCCGCGCGAGCGACGCGCGATGGGATTTACGCTGCAATCGATTCTCAAACGCGTGCCCGTGGTGATCGCGCCGGTCGTAGGAGGCGTGTTGATTGCGCGGTTGGGAATCATCAGCGGCGTTCACGTTTCGCTGTTGATAACGCTTGTCTTCGCCGCAGCGACACTATTACTGGTCAGGAAGATCACTCTCTCAGCGCGTGCGACCGAAGCAACGAACATTGGCGAGGTGTGGCGGATGTTCCATTCCGTGCTCAAGCGCCTGCTCGTATCTGATGTGATTATCAGAATGTGTGAAGGCATGACCGGCGTACTGACGATCCTCTATGTGACGAACATCCTCCATTACAGCGTGGCGCTCTTTGGCACGCTTATCGCAATTCAGATGGTCACCTCCATCCTGGTCTACATTCCCGCGGCGAAAATTGCCGACCGCATCGGACGAAAGCCTTTCGTGATCGCCACCTTTCTCAGCTTTGCTCTGTTCCCTTTGGCTATTATCTTCTCGTTGAGCCTTCCACTTTTGATCTTTGCGTTTGTGATCGGCGGGTTGCGTGAAATTGGTGAGCCTTCGCGTAAAGCGATGATTGTCGACTTCGTTCAGGACGGAGTGCGCGCCCGCTCGGTTGGTCTTTATTACCTCGTGAGAAGTCTATCAATTACTCCGGCCGCCGCCATTGGGGGACTGCTATGGAAACTCGCGCCCGAAGTTCCATTTGTGGCCGCCGGTATCATTGGATTGATCGGGACGGTTGTCTTTGCCTTCACAGTCGAGGAACGATATGCGAGCTAGGCTCGCATGGTTATGGATGCCCCATGTGTTCGTCATCATTGAGTGAAAGGAAATCAAAATGCGAAGCACTAATCCATCAAGCAGGTTGGAAATAGGATTCATTTCTCCGCGCGCGATCAAACGCTTCAGCTTAGTCATTGTGGCAGTCGGCGCGGCAATTACGTTCGTGTTGGCAGCTTGTTCAGCCCCGCAGAACGACAATGCTGCTGCGAAGCCGGGTCAGCAGACTGCCACGGACTGGAAAGATGTCGAGCAGGCCCTCGGTAAAGCCGGTTCGATGCAGCCGGGTGACGTTTACAAAGTGAGTTTGCCACGCAGCGATTTGAAAGTGACCGCTGGCGGCCTTGAACTCAAGCCCGCACTCGCTCTCGGTTCCTGGTTGGCCTTTAAGAAGGTTGGCGAAATGACGATGGTCATGGGGGACCTTGTGCTAACTGAGGATGAAGTCACCCCGGTTTTGACCAAACTTCAGGACGGTGGCGTCGAGGTTACCGCGTTACATAACCACGTACTCCGTGAAACTCCGCGCGTCATGTATATGCATATTCATGGAATGGGTGACGCCGCCAAGGTCGCCAAATCAATCCATGACGCGCTGGCGTTAAGTAAGACTCCATTCTCAGCCCCGCCTGCACCCTCGCCCTCGCCAGACATCGGCATCGATACAAAGCAGATCGATCAAATCATGGGGCAAACCGGCAAAGCTAACGGCGTCGTTTTCCAATACAGCATCGCACGCGCCGATGATGTGATGGATACATCGACGAACTCGCAAGGCACGGTGATTCCGCCGGCCATGGGTGTTGCTCAGGCAATCAATTTTCAAGCAACCGGAGGAGGCAAGGCAGCGATAACAGGTGACTTCGTGCTAATTGCAAGCGAAGTTAATCCAGTGATTAAGGCGCTGCGCGATAATGGCATCGAAGTGACTGCGCTCCACAGTCACATGCTGACAGATTCACCGCATCTGTTCTTTATGCACTTTTGGGCGTACGACGATGCGCAGAAGTTGGCGCGAGGTCTGCGCGCGGCGTTGGATAAAGTTAACGTTAAGAAGAGTAGTTAATGCATTAATTACGTTGGCGCGGCTTCGGCGCGGGCTTGCAACCTCATCTTAAGTCAGGCATCATGACGATGTTTTAATCCTTCTCTCGCGCATCAACGGTGATGCGCCCCGCGCACAAGATGATTAGCGCCGGACGTTTGGATGGTTCGAGAGCGGGCTTGTTTTACAACTCGAAGCGCTCTTAATGAAGAGCATCCGAACGTGGTCCTTCGACTGCTACCGTTTCGCCGAAGCCAAATCCGATTCGCAGCTTCTTTGCAATCCCAAACAGGGGGAAGGTAAATCTACATGTCAACGAAACTTTATGTGGGAAATCTCGCGTTCCAAACCACCAGCGAAGAGCTTCAGGACTTGTTCGCTCAGGCCGGCACGGTTGAATCAGCGAGTGTGGTCGAAGACCGCATGACCGGACGTTCGCGCGGCTTCGCGTTCGTCGAAATGGCTACCAAGGAGGAAGCCACTTCCGCAATTGAACAGTTCAATGGTAAGGAACTCGGTGGTCGCGCGCTGAAGGTGAACGAAGCCAAGCCGCGCGAGAATCGTGCCGGCGGCGGTCGCGGCTTTGGCGGAAATCGCGGCGGCGGCAACCGGAATGGTGGCGGCCGTGGCGGCAACTACGGAGGCAGTCGCGAACCGCGTTGGTAAGCTCCGTTCTCCCTTTGGGAGAAGGGTTGGGGATGAGGGGCTTGCGCGATCGTCTCCATAAAATTAACGAGAGATGATTTCGCTCGATGAGCGAAATCATCTCTCTAACATGCAAAAAAGCGGGGTTGTTTTTATCGCGACAAGCCCTCACCCTAATCCTCTCCCAGCCGGAGAGGGAATAAGAAAAAAAGCGTCACAAGGAGATTGTATTGGCAAAAGATGATTTGATACCGGCTGCGGGAACTATTATTGACAAGCAGCCTAACGCGTTCTTTAAAGTGCAGCTCGATAACAGTGACCATGTCGTTTTGGCGGCGATCTCAGGTAAAATGCGCAAGCATCGCATTCGGATTCTGGTCGGCGATCGCGTAAGCGTCGAGATGTCTCCGTATGATTTGACACGAGGCCGAATTACTTACCGTTACAAATAAGCCCGTTGCTGTCGGCCTGACTTCGTAGCGTCCTGCTTTGCGATTACTATTGCGCGTTTGCGATTTTGCGTGAGATGCTTAGCGCCTTACGCAAAGGCCAGAAGCAGTAAAGGATGGCGATTGGCTTTGCTTGAAACTTTCGCGGTTTGAATTACGTTTCTGGCGTCAACAAAATGAAGATCCTCCTGGTTAACCCTGAATTCCCCGACACCTACTGGAGCTTTCGCCACGCACTGCCCTTCGAGGGTAAGCGATGCGCGTTTCCGCCGCTGGGATTGTTAACCGTTTCCGCCTTGCTGCCGCCAACCTGGGAACGCCGTTTAGTCGATCTCAATATTGAAAAGCTGAAGACGTCGGACCTCGATTGGGCTGACATGGTCTTCGCCACCGCGATGCTGGTGCAGCAGGAATCGCTGCGGGAAGTCGTAAAGCTGGCCAAGGCTCGGGGCAAACGCGTCGTGCTCGGCGGGCCATACGTCACCAGCACAATCCAAGAATTACCGGACGCCGATCATATCTTTCGCGGCGAAGCGGAACAGACGCTGCCAGAATTTGTTGCCGACCTGGAGCGTGGAGAAACCAAGCGCGTCTATCAGGCCGCCGAACGTCCGGCGCTCGCGATGACACCAATCGCCGATTTTGGTCTCGCGAATCTCAAGCGTTACAGCGCGATGTCGGTCCAGTATTCGCGCGGCTGTCCTTTCTCGTGTGAATTCTGCGACATCATCGAAATCTACGGGCGCGTTCCACGCACCAAGAGCAATCAACAAATACTCGCCGAGTTCGATGCGCTGAAAGCCCTCGGCTGGCGCGGCACCGTCTTCATCGTCGACGACAACTTCATCGGTAACAAAAAGAATGTGCGTCAATTGATGCCTGACCTCGCGCGCTGGCAGAAGGAGAATGGCTACCCATTCGAGCTAATCACAGAATCCAGCGTAAACCTCGCTGACGACGAACCACTGCTCGAGAGCATGCGCGACGCCGGCTTCAGCCGCGTCTTTCTGGGAATTGAAACTCCGGTCGAAGAGAGCCTGCACGAAGCACAGAAAACGCAAAACCGCGGCAACCTAGTCGATTCGGTCCGCACCCTTCAACGGCACGGCATCGAAGTGATGGCCGGATTCATCGTCGGCTTCGACAACGAACCCGAAGACATCTTCGAGCGGCCAATCGATTTCATTCGCCGCAGTGCAATTCCACTGGCGATGGTTGGTTTATTAAATGCGCTTCCTGACACACAATTGTGGAAGCGGCTCGAGCGCGAGGGAAGGCTGTTGGGTGAAGATGCTTCCGGCAACAACACGGTCTGCACCTTCAACTTCAAGACACGCATGGATCCCGCGTTTCTGGTACGCGGCTACCAAAGAATCATGCGCACGATTTATGGCCCGCGCGAGTACTATGAACGTGTGCTCGATTCACTACGCCGCACCACGCACACTCATTCTGCCGAGCCGCGCGTCTATAGACCCATTGCCGGCCTGACTGCGCTGATGAGAATTCTGGTTAAGTTGGGAGTGCTCGATCGTGAGCGAAAAGAATTTTGGCGTTTCTTTGTTCAGGCCGTCATCAAACATCGCAAGCAATTTGCCGACTCCCTGCGATTGGCCGCCGTTGGTTACCACTTCCGAAAATTGAGCGAAGCGTACGGCGAAAACTGACGCGTTGCCTTGCTAACGGCACCT
>CBFHBA010000066.1:0-6503 GCA_965653675.1 uncultured bacterium | reverse complement strand
TTAAAAAGCATAATCCCGTATAGTATTTTGTTTTTTTCCAACACCCTTAAGCACTTTCCCTCTTTTCCCCGAACCACACCCACCGCGGTTCTGTAACGCGCTTTCCACTTTCTTGTCTCAAAACCCTACTCGTTGTTTTAGCGATGCTGATTCTCGATTCGCTTCAGCGATCACGTCCGCTTCATTCATCGTTGTTAGATCGCCATCACGCATCACGACGCGACCGTCAATAATAGTGGTCCGCACATCCGATGCTGCAGCTGAATACACGAGCGATGACACGACGTCCGTTTCCGGCACAGCATGCAAATTATTTAAATCAACCACAATCACATCGGCACGCTTTCCGGCTTCGAGACTGCCAATCTCATCGCTCCACCCGAGAGCGCGCGCACCGTCAATAGTCGCCATCTGCAACGCCCGATCTGCCGGCAGCACTTCAGGACCGTGCATCGCTTTCTGCAACAACGCAGCGGTTCGCATCTCCGTGAACATATCCAGCCGGTTGTTACATGGCGCGCCGTCTGCTCCCAATGAAACCGAAATCCCGCGCGCCAGCATTTCGGTCACACGAGCAATACCTGAACCTAATTTCAGGTTAGACGATGGACAGTGCGCGACGTGAGTCTTAGTTGCGGCCAGCGTCTCCATTTCCGCATTGTCCACATGAATACAATGGGCGAGCAGGACATGCGATCCGACCAAACCAACTGAATTCAAATAATCTATGTTCCGTTCGCCCGTTTCGCGCTCAACAATCTCACACTCATTTCGGTTCTCAGATGCGTGCGTGTGAATCATTACACCGCGTTCACGCGCCAGCCTGGCGATCTCAGCAAGTAACTCTCGAGTGCAACTCACCGCAAACCGTGGCGCAAAGCAGCAACGAATTCGCCCATCCGCCTTACCGTGCCATTGGTCGATAAGCTTCAAAGACTCATCGATCGACGCGCGCGTTTGCTCGTGCAGCTCCGGCGGCAACTCTTCGCCTTTGTCCATCATGCACTTGCCCACAGTCGCGCGAAATCCGGTTTCTTCGACCACACGCAGAACCTCTTCCGTGTGCCGTACCGTTTCCATTGTCAGAGCACAAGTCGTTCCGCCTTTGATCATTTCAGCAATTCCCAAACGTGCTGATGCTCGGATCGATTCCGGCGTATGCGCCGCCTCCATCGGCCAGATGCGTTTTTTTAGCCAATCGATCAGCGAAAGATCGTCCGCCGCGCCGCGAAACAGCGTCTGGCAAAGATGAATGTGCGTCTGGACAAATCCCGGCAGCAGCGCGCAACCAGTGGCATCGATGACCTCATCGGCCGTCTCGGTCGCACGAATCGCGGCCACCGCCGCAATCCGGCCCTCGCGAATCAGCAGATCGCCGCGCACGATGGAATTCTCGGCATCCATCGTCACAATCGTGCCGTTTTTGATGAGAATCGAATTATTCATGAAATCGCAGCGCGGATTATGAGGATATCTCGGGAAGACTGTAAAGGACGATGATCGTGAAGTCAGTACCGGGAGCGATAGCGACCGGGTCTTGTGCGTACCTATACCCGGTCGCTATCGCTCCCGGTACTGACTCCATTACTTAACCTAATTCTTCTCACCCGCGGCTGCGGCTTTTTTCTGCTCACCGTTACCGTCCGGCGCGGCTGCTTCTTCTTTCACCGGCAGTCCCAGCGCTTTCTTCACATCATTCTCGACTTTGCGCAGCAGCTCCGAATGATCTTTCAGAGTTTGCTTGGCGTTCTCGCGGCCCTGGCCCAGGCGATCGCCTTTGTAAGAGAACCACGCCCCGCTTTTTTCAATTACTCTTTGTGTCACTGCCAGATCCAGCAGGTCGCCTTCTTTCGAAATGCCCTCGCCGTACATGATGTCGAATTCGCACTCGCGGAACGGCGGCGCGACTTTGTTCTTCGCAACTTTCACCTTGGTGCGATTGCCGACAACGCGGTCGCCGTCTTTGATCGCGCCAATGCGGCGAATGTCGAGACGAAGTGATGAATAGAACTTCAGCGCGCGTCCGCCGGTCGTCGTTTCGGGATTGCCGAACATGACGCCGATCTTTTCACGAATCTGGTTGATGAAGATGAAGCAGGTGTTCGACTGTGCCACGATCGCCGTTAGTTTACGCAGCGCCTGTGACATCAGACGCGCCTGCAAGCCTGGCAACGAATCACCCATCTCGCCGTCCAATTCAGCGCGCGGGACGAGTGCGGCAACTGAGTCGACAACGATTACGTCCACGCCATTCGATCGCACAAGCGCTTCGGCAATCTCCAATGCCTGCTCGCCTGAGTCCGGTTGCGAGATCAGCATGTCATCGACATTCACGCCGAGCTTGCCGGCGTAATCCGCGTCCATGGCGTGCTCGGCATCGATGTAAGCGGCAACGCCACCGGCTTTTTGCGCTTCCGCCACCACGTGCAACGCGAGCGTCGTCTTGCCCGAACTTTCCGGGCCATAGATTTCGACGATACGTCCGCGGGGCACGCCACCAACGCCAATCGCCGCATCCAGCGACAGCGAAGTCGTCGATATCGCCGCGACATCAGAAACGTCACGCTCGCCTAGACGCATAATCGATCCTTTGCCAAAACGCTTTTCGATGTTGAGCAGCGCGGCTTCAATGGCGCGACTGCGATCTGCGATTCTGTCTTCTGACATACCAGGCATCTCTTTCTTCTGCTCCTCTTCGTTAGCTCAAGTTGTGATTTCGCCTTCACGACCGCACCTGACCCGGTCGCTACCGCTCCCGGCACTGACACGGCCCACCATAACACAACTCACGCGAGAATGGAACAGAGTTTCACACATGCAACACAACAATTTTCGCGGAGGGTAGAGGTTTAGCAAGTGACTGCGCGACTCGGCAGCCCTCTCTGCGCAATCCCGAACCATGGGAGTGAGAGCGCGCGTCGATTTTCAAAAAGCCGCCGCAGAATACTCCAGCCGCGGTCTTTCGTCCAGCTTAATCTGCGGGAATCAGCGAAACCGCAAATTGGCCAATTTCCTGAACCAAATCGGCGTTTTCGGCCTTGTCCTCAATCATCTTCACAATCGCCGAGCCCACCACCGCTGCATCCGCATAGCGCCAAACATCTCGTACGTGCTCGGGCTTTGAAATCCCAAAACCGACGGCTACCGGCAAGTCCGAAACTGCTCGGACACGATTCACGAGCTGCTCGGCCTCGGCGCTCACGTCTTCACGCGTTCCCGTCACTCCGGCACGGGAAACGGCATAGATGAATCCGCTGGCCCGTGCAGCAATCATCTTCAGGCGATCGTCAGTCGAAGTTGGCGCAACCAGGAAGATGAGATCGATTTCGTGCGCGCGCAGCATTGCCGAGAAGCGGCCCGCTTCCTCCGGCGTCAGATCAGTGACGAGAATGCCGTCGATTTCCGCGTGTTCGGCTTCGCGCACAAGTTTCTCCAAACCAAATTGCAAGAGTGGATTGAAATAGCTAAAAAGAATAATCGGAACATACGTCTGCTTCCGCACCTCGCAGACGAGGTTAAGGATTTCCGGCAGACCAAACCCATGACGTAGCGCGCGCTCAGAAGCGCGTTGAATCACCGGGCCGTCGGCCATCGGATCGCTGAACGGCACGCCGAGCTCGATTAGGGTCGCGCCCGCATTCGCCAGTTCGAGAATCAGATCTTTTGTGGTTTCGAGATCAGGATCGCCGGCGGTGATGAAAGGGATAAAGCCCTTCTTTCCAGCTGTTTTGAGATTTGAAAACGCCTGTGCGATCCGAGACATCGAGGCTCCGTTAGGAGCCAAATATCTATAGCTCCCGGCAAAACTAAAAATTCGAGCTCCGTTAGGAGCGGCATGTATTTCGCCCCTGGCGGGCCTGGAAATCAAGAGGGCGGCGGTTCTACAAACATTTCGTCCCTAGCGGGACTGCGTTAATTTCGATCTAACCGTATCGACATCTTTATCGCCGCGTCCGGATAAATTCACAATCAAGATCTCTTCCGACTTCATCTCATTCGCAACTTTCATCGCGTGCGCGACCGCATGAGCCGATTCAAGTGCCGGAATAATTCCTTCGAGTCTCGACAAGGATTGAAATGCTTCTAAGGCTTCATCATCGGAAACCGATGTGTATTCAACGCGACCTTCATCGTGGAGAAACGCGTGCTCGGGTCCGATCGATGGATAATCAAGTCCCGCAGAAATCGAATGGGTCGTCGCCACTTGTCCCCGTTGGTCCTGCAAAACGTAACTCATCGTCCCCTGTAAAACGCCCGCTCGGCCACCGCCATTCGCATTGAAGCGCGCGGCATGTTCGCCTAATTCATTTCCAACGCCGCCGGCTTCAACGCCGATCATGCGCACGGATTTGTCATCCAGAAACGGGTGAAACATTCCAATCGAATTAGATCCGCCCCCGACACACGCGATCAGACAATCCGGCAGACGAGCTTCCTTCTCGAAAATCTGATTCCGCGTTTCACGTCCAATCACGCTTTGAAGATCACGTACAATAACTGGATAAGGGTGCGGCCCGAGCGCGCTTCCGAGCAGGTAATAACTATCGGCAACGTTAGTCACCCAATCGCGCAGCGCCTCGTTGATAGCATCTTTCAGCGTGCGCGATCCCGCATTAACTTCGTGAACTTCGGCGCCGAGTAACTCCATGCGAAAGACATTCAGAGCCTGCCGACGCATATCTTCTGCGCCCATGTAGACCACGCACTGCAATCCGAACAGAGCACAAACCGTCGCGGTGGCGACGCCGTGTTGACCCGCCCCAGTTTCCGCAATGATGCGGCCCTTCCCCATCCGCCGGGCCAGGAGAATCTGTCCGAGCGTGTTATTGATTTTGTGCGCGCCGGTGTGCAGGAGGTCTTCACGTTTGAGATAGATTCGCGCACCACCGCAGTGTGCGGTCAGACGGCGCGCGCAGAACAGTGGCGTGGGTCGCCCGGCATAGTCTCGCAGCAAGTCATCCAGTTCGTCGCGAAATGCGTCGTCGGCGCACGCCGATTCATACGCCGCCGTTAATTCTTCGAGCGGTGCCATTAAAGTCTCCGGCACAAAGCGGCCCCCGTACGGACCCCAGTGACCGAGCGAATCAGGTTGTGAGATCGATTTCATGAAAAACAGACGTCAGATGTCAGATATCAGAAGTCAGATTTCGGACGTTAAGTCAGAAGCGTCTGACATCTGACGTCTGATGTCTGATGTCTGGCCTCTAGCCTTACGGATTCTTCTTTACCGGATGTGTCGAGCGCACCCGGCCCGGTGATTGCGGACCGCGTGTGTCATCGACAACGACACGATTCTCGCGGCGGTACATCGTCAAGCGATTGCCGTCAGTCGTTCCCTGCTCAGCATCTTCGACGTGCGCGGGATTGCCTTTTAGAATCGCGACTTCATCGGCCGCGGTGTATTGGCACCAATCGGCGGTGCCGCGTTTGCCCGGCTGCACTAAAACGACGTCGTGTTGTGCGATCACTCTTTCGAGTTCGTTCACATCCTTTTGCAGATACACATCGGCCACGGCCGCGGTCATTCGATCGGTCCCTTGCTTGATATCAACGTTCGTTTCGTAGTGCAGCAGGCGATCGGGATCGGAATAACGCATGTAGTCAGCGGTCGCGAAAACCGGCACCACCGCCATTGTATTTCCCTGCTTTTGCTTCGCTTGATAGAGCGCGGTTTGCACGTGGCCGCGCGTGTCCATGGTCTTGCTTTCGCGGTACAGAGTAATCACATCGCCGCGCACAAAGTTGTCATCCTGCCACATGCGGCCATTTCCGGAGTAAATCGCCACGCCGGTGTCGTGATTGATCTCTGCGCGATCCGCAAGTAGGTAGACCGGGCTCTTCACATTCCGAAATGGCGCGGCGCCATTCGTTTGTTCCTGACTGTAGTAAGTTGTCTGCACTTTGCCGCGACAGTAAGAGACATGGGTCGCATTATTCGCATCGATTTCACCCGCTTTCGTGCGCGCACGGGAGTCCCACACCGTTGGGTCGCCACCACGCAATCTCAGCGTTTCATCGGACGCCGTGTAACTGGCTGTTGCCGCAACACCATTTCGATCCAGCTCGTTGAATTTTGCGTCGCCGACGGCGTCGACCTTATCGACATCCTGAGTTTCGCGCACAAACGCGGCCGCCATTTTTTGTGACGTGATCGTGCGCGTGCCTCGTTTATCAGTCGGCTGAAATGGTTCTATCAAGGCCTTCGCCGGACCCGTCGCCAGACAGTTACGCGCCATGTTTCCCGCTTCGAAAAAGTCGCAATCAAAGCGCGACGCCGTCAGTGTCTTCTTGTCGGCCTTCGCGGTTTTCTGTACGGGCTCAACGTACAACTCCGCGTTGCCAGCGGCTTCAGCCTTCTCGAGGTCTTGCCCTGTCACGCGCCACGTCAACCTAATCGCATCCGCAGTAAGCCGCTTGCTTGCCGCGCGCGTATCATTCGCGAGCGACTTGGGCGCAGACAAGTTAAGTACCGAGCGACCTTCGGACTTCATTTCCTTGATGAC
>CBFHBA010000065.1:0-7390 GCA_965653675.1 uncultured bacterium | reverse complement strand
AGTATTCCGACCAGGGCCACCACAGCTTCCCGGGGCGTCACGCCTACTTCCACGACGCCGACGGAAACTGCATCGAGATCTGCTACCTTTACAAGCATGGTGAGAAATAGGCCGCCTCTCGCCACGCCAACGCATCGCTGACTGCTGCAATAAAAAGCCGCCGGGCGTCCGGCGCCCGGTGGCTTTACGACCCTCTTGCAACATGAGACCTTGATTGATCATACCGCGCGATGATGTGCAGTCATTCGCGCAATAATTGTGCGAGGGAGAAACGTCATGAGCAAGATCGCGCTCGCCGTAACCTGCCAACTTAAGATCGGACTTAGCGCGGTGTATTCACAGGAGCTCCCGACCGAATCGTGATTTCAGTTCCACGATTCAGTTCTAGATCATTTCGACCCTCAACATAGACCGA
This sequence comes from uncultured bacterium, assembly GCA_965653675.1. Lineage (GTDB taxonomy): Bacteria > Acidobacteriota > Blastocatellia > Pyrinomonadales > Pyrinomonadaceae > UBA11740. The sequence continues at coordinate 6,975 of CBFHBA010000065.1, read as the reverse complement.
TCCGGCGCCGCCACCAGCGCCGAGAATCGCACCGATTGCCGCGCCCTTACCGCCACCCGCGATAGCGCCGATGATTGCGCCGACCGCGGTGCCAATTGCCGCGCGCGTCTCGGTCTTCGTCGTTTGACTGTCGTCACGTACTGCTCCTTCACTGTCGACGCGAACGACTTCGCCAGTCGTCGTGCGAACACCTTCAACTAAACCGGCGAAGTTGTAACTGCGTCCGTCGCGGAGGCGAATGCTGTCAAAATCCATCGTCATGACTGAACGCCCCGTCAGACGTCCGCTCCGCTCAATCTGCGACACGTGGCCTTCGATCGTGGCGTCGGCAAATTCGCCGGGATCAGTTACGCGGAGCGTAAAGCGATCCCCAACGGCCGCTGTGCGCGTCGAGATGTCGTTATCGAGTACGGCGACTATGCGCGTGCCGTCGGGAACTACAAATCCTGCGTTCGATGTTGCGTTGCCGGGATAGGCTGAAGGATTGTAGATGTCGAACCGCGCGATGTCGGAGGTTTTGTCATAGACACTCTGCACCACAATTGGCGACGTTAGTCCTTGCACGTAAACCTGTCGCGTGACATTCAACCGCTGGCCGTTCTCGATCGAATCAAACGTGACTGAAAAATCGTTGCCGCGATCTCCAGTCGTGCTCACCATCAATTGATCGCCGCTCAAAGTAGCACGCGAACGGATGGTGCGATTGTTAGCATTTGTTTCTACTCGTTCACGACCATCAGCGACAAACGAAATCTGCGCAGCTCGCGTCGACGCGATCGCCACGTTTTGTCCGCGCACATCGAGGGCGAGTTCTGTCGGAGCTTCCAGCCGTCGCGTGACCGCATCGATTAATCGCCGCCGTTCGCTTGGCGCGAGGTCGCGGGTCGCCCTATCTGCTGCGTTGTGCGCGTCGTCGCTGCGCGAAGTGTCGAGCCGATATGTGCCGGTCAGTCTACCGCCGAATCGATTCTGCGTGTTGCCGTAGTCGGGATAGCTGTTTGGATAATTATTAACCGGCGGATAGACATTAGCCGTCAGCGTCCACTGCAGGTTGTAAGCGCTGGCGAGCTGATTCAAATCTACGCGCATGCTCGACCACTCACTCTGCGTGCGTGTATCGAGATTATGCCGTCGCATGAATACGTCGATGCGCGATGCGCGGTTTAGCACGTCCTGCGCGTCCGACCGCGTTGCTTGACGTGAATCGAAGCGGTCGTGCAAGCGTCGCACGCTTTCCTCAAAATCGCGCACGAAAAGATTAATGTCCTCGCCCGCTGCAGGCGCGTTCACATCATCAGGATTGCTACTGGTCCATTCCTCCAGATCGTTACGGAGAGTCACGGAACGGTTTTCCAGATCGTGAATTGTTCTTTGCGTCGACCTGTACGTCCCGCGATATGTTCGTGTCTGCGCGCTGGCCGCCGCGCCAACAAGCAACAGGCACGTGATTGATAAAGCTGTGGAAACAAGCTTTCTTTTCATTTCAACTTCCTCCTCTTTTTGACGCTTCGGAACCGCGAAGCCACTGTGCGGAAATCAAATGCCGTACCATTTGACCGCGGGAGAGAATTTGTTTGAATCGGGATTTGGAGATGTTCCGGAGGGGGCCTGATTTTGGGATTCGAGACAGCTGCCACTCGTTGTCGAGTTAAATAGCGTTTCGATTGCGAACTAAGTACGAACATCGTTCATCAGGCGTTTCGAAAACAGGCGTGTTATTCTTTTGTTGAATTTGCTGCAGCAAGCGAAGATGGTGACGAACCACGCAAAAGCGACGATTCGGTTTGCCGGCGAAGACCTTTTCGTTGGGTTGTCACCTTCAGGACATGCCCTGCCGGTTGAAACGGATTCGACGCGCAATCGCGCGGCAAGTCCGATGGAATTGTTGCTGTTGGCCCTGGGCGGATGCACCGGAGTCGACGTGATTTCAATTTTGCAAAAGAAGAGGCAGCACGTCACGGATTATCGCATCGAAGTAAGTGGCGAACGCCGCGAAGATCACCCGCGGGCGTATACGCGCATGTTCGTAAAGCACATCGTGCGCGGCCGTGGCGTCTCAGAAAAGGCGGTAGCGGACGCCGTAGAACTTTCAGATACGAAGTATTGCAGTGTCGCGGCGAGCCTTCGCGGCACGGCTGAAATCATTACGAGTTACGAAATTATCGAAGACGATGCGTCGTAAGAGTTTTCTTTACAGCTTTCTTTTCCTCCTCTTCCTCAGTCCCAACGTTTTCTCACAGTCGACGGGCGATGCCGCGCTCAGCGCCATCCGTGCCAGCGATCGCAGTGACAAGACCGCCAAGAACAAAGATGCCGTGCCGGCTGACGAACACCTGCGGCGCGCGGCCATCTATTTGGCCAATCGGTTGTTTGGCGATGCGCGCGCGCATTGGCAGGCGATCCTCGATAACTATCCGAATGATGCAAACGTGCCGGCAGCGCTGCTCGGCATGGCGCGCTCATTTTTTGTGGAGCGCCGTTACGATGAAGCCCGACGCACTTACGAGCGCTTGGCGCGCAGTTTCCCGGACACGAAAGAAGGCCGGGAGGGCCTGAATTTTTCGGCCTCGTCATTGCTGCGAATGGGCCGCGGCGCCGAAGCCGCGGCGCGTTACATCGAGTACATTCAGAAATATCCGACCGGCGAGCGCATCGATACGGCGTACCTAAACGCGATTGATGGTTTTCGCGAAGCCGGTCAGCCACAAGCCGCAATTGAATGGATTGAAAGAACCCGGCAGAGATTTGCGGGCACTGCAACCGAGCGCAATGCGGTGTTTACGCGGCTGCGCCTCGACATCGCGTTAGCCGATTGGCCGCACGCCGTGCAAACCGCCGACGAATTGTTGCGATGGCCGTTAGGCGGAACGAGCACGAGCGCCGATGAGGTCCTTTACCTGAAGGCACACGCACTGGAGCGGGCCGGTCGCCGCGACGATGCCATTCGTGTGTATCTATTGATTCCGGACGGAGCGAGTTCGTACTACGGCGGACTCGCGACGATGAGCTTGCGCGACTCTGGTGATTCTTCTGCGGTGCAAATCGCCGCGCAGCGCACAGCGACAGTTGGCAATGCGATTAATAACTCTGCGACTGATTTTCCCGCGCCGTATCGCTATCAGATTTTGAATGCCTCGAGTAAACGCAACCTCGATCCGCGTTTAGTTCTCGCGATCATGAAACAGGAGAGTGTGTTCAAACCAGGCGCGCGATCACCGTCCGCCGCGCGCGGCTTGCTGCAACTGACGATCGATGCGGCGAACAAGTACGGCAAGCGTGCGGGCTATCAGAATGTGACGGAAGACATGCTCTATCGTCCCGACGTGTCGATTGCGATTGGTGCGGAGTATCTCGCCGAACTCTCGCGCATGTTCGCAGGATTGCCGGAAGCGATCGCTGCTGCCTACAACGGCGGCGAAGACAACGTGGCGCGCTGGCTGGCGCGCTCAAACCAAAACGATCAGGGCGTGTTCGCGTCGGAAGTTGGCTTTTCCGAATCGAAGACCTACCTCTTCCGCGTGATGGCCAATTATCGCGCGTACAAGCAACTGTATGACACGAGGTTGAACCGGCGGTAGAAGAGGACGGGGAGACACGGGGAGCCGGAGACGCGGAGAAAGTCACCGTGTCCCCGCGTCACCCCATCTCCGTGTCAGTTGCCTACGGCTGCGGACAGTACTTCCGCTCGAACCCCTCCGCCTTTTCACGACGATTCAAAACATCCGGCCGGGAATCGTCACGCGGAATGATTCCTAAACGCACCAAGCCGGCCCGGAACTCATAACGGATCGTAATTTCACCTGCGGGCCGCGGATCTAAATCCATCTTGATCCAAGTTACGCCGTTATTGATCGTGCGACCAATTCCGGTCGCGGCCGATTCGTCGTCGGGCGGCGGATAAGAATTTGCGCTGCGTTCTTTCGCGGTATCGCGGTTCGCTAGAGTGCCGGCGGACTCAGCAGAGGAGGGAACTGGTTCGCTCTGAGATCTATCCTCGCCTCGATTCGCCGATTTTTCTTCACGGCGTCCGGGCGTGACAGGCGTAATTACGATCGGCTTACGTTCCCGAAAGAACACGGCAGCAATGACACCGAGATTCGCTGTCTGACCAATCTTTGCGCCGTAGGAATCGCGCTCATTCGTGAAGTAGAACCGTCGCGCGTTTTCGGAACTCATTTGCCATCCGCGGACGAAGGTCGTTCCGTACGGTTCGATGACCCACTTGTGGGCATCCCAGGCGCTCGTGTGCCGCGCGTCGATCGTGTTCATGCCGTCGACCGACAGCGCCACCGCGACACGGCTGCTCGTGGGGTTGTGAATCCGCAACTCGTATTCGGCGCTCTCGAGAGCTTCGACGTAGCGACGGCCACGCGCAAAATATTCCGACGCCGGGCGGCCGTCGATCAGCACCTCGACTGAAAAGCCGTTTTCTTCGCCAGATGCCTCAACCGGTTCGATGGTCGATGCGGACTCGGCCGAGAATCTCGACGCGACGGTTCTGGCGGTGACCTTCAACGCGACGGCAGCCAACACCATCAGCGCCACAAATCCGGCGCCAATTAGCATTCTGTTTCTCATGTTTTTGTTCTCCTTACCGCGAGAAGATGCAGGTAATCGCTTCTAGAACGGGTCAGGTTCACACATCTTGCGTAGTGATTTCGTTGACGGAGTGACAAAAAAAAGAGGGCAAATCTTGAGAATTGCTTTGGAGTTTCGACACGGCCACGCTAGAATGTCGCGGTTTTATCAACCCGGTCGCCGGGTTTTGGCGGCACTACCATACTGAGGGTTCATATGGCGGAATATGTTCTGACGGCCACCAAGACTGAGGCCAAAGCCGGTTCGTTCTATGACCGGATCGTTAAGCTTTACGATTTCACCTTCAAAGTTAACGGCTACGGACGTTCGCTCGATCAGTACTTTGAGGAGCACCCATTGCCGGTGTTTCCCGGCGCGCGAGTTTTGGACGCAGGTTGCGGCACGGGTACGCTGACCCTCGCGATGCTCCGCAACCTAAACGTGCCAGTGAAGTTGACGGCGCTCGATCTGTCAGCGTCATCAATGGCGACCGCGCGAAAGTACGTCAACAAGAAGTTCGGGCACAGCGATCAGGAAGTCGAGTTCATGCAAGGCAACATTTTGTCGTTGCCGTTTCCCGATGAGTCATTCGATTTAATTGTGACCAGCGGCGTGTTGGAGTACGTTCCGCTCGAGGACGGCTTTGCCGAACTGGCGCGCGTGATTGCACCGCGCGGCTATTTCCTGAATTTGCCGATGCGGCCAACGCCGACCACGCGTTTACTCGAATTACTTTTCAGATTCAAAGCGCACCCGCCACAGGAAGTCGCTGACACGACCGATCGACACTACAAGGTCGTCAGCCACTATCGTTTCCCCCGATTTCAGATTATTGGCTGGAGTAAGTCAGCGGTCTTGGCGAAGAAGATCTAGGAGCGCAATTATTACAGAACCGCGAGCGGTAGCGAGCGGGGTAAGGACTCAATGGTCTTTGGTTGAATTCCTGTCCCGCTCGCTACCGCTCGCGGTTCTGTACCAACTACCTCAGCGGCACTAATCGCATTATTCGATCGTCATCACTGGCCGGATTTCCACGCCCATCGCGGTTCGATGTCGAAAAATAGATGTAGCCGTCCGGCCCTTCGGCGATATCGCGAATGCGGCCGTATTGGTTCTCCAGCAGATTTTCCTGACTAACAACCCGCCGCCCATCGAGCGTCACGCGAATGATGCGGGTGCCGACTAGACATCCGAAGAAAAAGTTTCCCTTGAACTGCGGAAACTGCGAACCACGATAGAACATCCCGCTCGCCGGCGCGCATGCCGGCGTGTATTCGAGCAGAGGAGACTCCATGCCTGCTTGTGTCGCGCGATGATGAATTACCGGCCAACCGTAGTTCTTGCCTTTGTCGATGATGTTCACTTCATCGCCACCGCCGGGTCCGTCGAAGCCGCTGGGGCCGTGCTCGGTCTCAAACAGATCATTCGTTCCGGGCTGAAAATCGATGCCTTGCGAATTGCGGCTGCCGTAAACCCAAATCTCCGGCCGTGCATCAGGGCGTCCGACAAACGGATTGTCCGGCGGCACAGTGCCATCGTCGTTCAGCCGCAGAATTTTCCCCGCGAGCGAATTCAGTTGTTGCGCTAACTCTCGCTGGGTCGCGTCGCCGGTGGTGATGTAGAGTTTGCCGTCAGGCCCAAAACGGAGACGGCAGCCCGCATGAAACTGCGCTGCGGGAATATTCTCGATAATGACTTTCCGATCAGTGAAACCTGTCGGCGTTTCACGGTAGCGGACGACGCGCACCATTTGTCCGGTCGCGCTGTACGCGTACGAAAGATAGAGCAAGTGATTCGAAGCAAACTGAGGATGCAGCGCGATACTCATTAATCCGCTTTCGCCGCGCGGCTCAACGTCGGGAACAACAAACAGAGGCTGTGGCTGAAGCTTGCCGTTTTGAAAGACGCGCACACGTCCCGGCCTCTCCGTGAAAATCATGCGGCCATCCGGTGTCCACACGATTGACCACGGCACTTCAAGATTGCCGATAACAGTTTCAACGCGGAACTTCGTTTGTGTTTGTGGAGAAGTTTCGATTTCGCCGACGCCACGGCCGGGCGCTGGATGGCTACACGAAAGTGCGATCGAAGCGAGGATGGTTATAACAACTGAAACGATCATGTTGCATTTTTCATTTGCCATTTCTCATTTTTCATCTGTCGCCTGAATCCACGCGAATCTGTATAGAGTCTTCCAGAAGCCAATGACAATTGAAAAATATCCAATGACAAATGGAAAATATTTACTTCTGCTCACTGCTCACTGCTCACTGCTCACTGGCTGTAGAAGAGATATGCAGGATCAGCCGAAGGCCATCGCTTATCGCGAGAACTCTTTTTATAAAGACGGCACCGGCTCGCGGCCGCTGGTCGAAGGAACCGTGGCGCGTGGGTATC
>CBFHBA010000064.1:0-7475 GCA_965653675.1 uncultured bacterium | reverse complement strand
TAACACGCGAGACATGTCGGAACTATGCGCGTGCCAGCCTCCATCCGCAGCGTGACAGACTCCATCCGCAGCGTGACAGACTCCATCCGCAGCGTGACAGACTCCATTCACAGCGTGCCAGCCTCCATCCGCAGCGTGACAGACTCCGCGCGCAGCCGCAAAGCCTCCATTGTTAGCCGCAAAGCTTCCATTGTTAGCCGCAAAGCTTCCATTGTTAGCCGCAAAGCCTCCATTGTTAGCCGCAAAACCTCCATTGTTAGCCGCAAAGCTTCCATTGTTAGCCGCAAAGCCTCCATTGACAGCCGTAAAACCTCCATTTGCAAGCGAAAAAAGGCGAACGTTTCGACCGAAATCCTTCAAAACGGCGCGAAAATACAGAAACTTGACCGAGTTAGATAAAAAACGTGCTAGAATCCGCGCATCTCAAGAGGTTCTCGCCAATCTCAAGCCAATTCTGGTGAGAATCGGGATCAAGCGGGTCGCAAATAACTCACTCACCGATCTGCCAAAGATCGCTAAGTGAAAACCTTTAACCACTTAACTCACAGGAGGTTTTCTACGTGAACGATAACGAATCCAGAAGACACCAGATGTTCGTGCGCGTGAGCGATTTTGGCTTGGAACACGCAAGCGATTTCGCGCCGACCAGTTTGGCGCAACAGCACTTCAACAACCTGGCGGCGATAATCACGGAACTCAATAGCCATGCCGCCTCTGAATCTTCCGGCCATGGGGAAGCAAGACAGGGAACAGAAACTCGGGCACAGGCACGCGCGGCTTTACATGAAGACATGGAAGCGATCAGTCGCACCGCCAAGGCAATGGTCGCCGACGTGCCCGGCGTGGACGACAAGTTTCGTGTGCCGCGAATCGGCAACGATCAACTTTTGCTGAATGCCGCACGAGCTTTCAGGGAAGATGCAACACCGTTGAAGGCGATATTTATCGCGCACGAAATGCAGGAGGATTTTCTCGACGAGTTGCAGGGCGATATCGAGGCGCTGGTGGTGGCTATTAGTGATCAGGCGAGTGGCGTCGGAAATCACGTTGCCGCCGGAGCAGCGATCGACGACACAATCGATCATGGCAGTGACCTCGTGCGCAAGCTCGATGCGATCGTGCGCAATAAGTTCGCGGACAATCCGGCGGTATTGGCTGAATGGACTAGCGCCAGCCACACCGAGCGGGGACCACGCCACTCCGCACCGCCCGCGTCGCCAACGCAACCAACGCAACCGCCGGCATAGCGCCGGGCGCCGAAGGCGCGGCGAGCACTGGTTCATTTTGGTGAGGTGGCACGGGCGTCCCGCCCGTGAATAACAGCGAAAGGTGGCTTTGCTGTAAAAGTCGGCGAAGCCGACGGATGAAAATAGCCAGCGCTTTAGCGTGGGGAGGCAGGCAAGTGGATTTCTCAGTCCGCAAAGCGGACGACAGAATTTACAGAACCGCGAACGATAGTGAGCGGGATAAAGACTCGCTTTGAGTTGTAATCGAATCCTTAGCCCGCTTGCTACCGCAAGGGGTTCTGTATGTGACGACAGAATTTACAGAACCGCGAACGATAGTGAGCGGGATAAAGACTCGCTTTGAGTTGTAATCGAATCCTTAGCCCGCTTGCTACCGCAAGCGGTTCTGTATGTGTCGTCCGTTTCACGGACTTGGGATGGGACGTGGCGTCACAATGAAGGAGGGGCGATCCGTGGTCGACCAGAATGACAATAAACTCAGAGTCTATGAGCAACTCTGCAGCAGCTATCGCGCCATCGATGACTTTCGAGCCAAGTTGCTGGCACTGCTGCCCTTGGCAACAGGGGGCGGGATATTTCTGTTGGTAGGAGATCAAACAAGGGCTAAAGCGATCGCGCCATACTTGCCACCCATCGGCCTCTTCGGAGTCATAGTTACGCTTGGGCTATTCTTTTTTGAACTCGACGGGATACTGAAATGTACTCATTTGATCCGGGCCGGAGCAAAGCTTGAACGAGATCTTGGCATCGACCGCGAGACTGCACATTTCATAGACCTCCCTCTCGGAATTCTTGGTTTCATCAACGAACCACTTGCGGCCGGAATAGTCTACCCGGCGGTCCTGGCAGCGTGGACTTTCCTGGCCATGGATTTCAAGTGGGCGATATGGGTCTTCATCGTTGGATTCATGATTACATTCATCTTTAACCTGTGGCTGATTATCCCTGCACATTTGGCAAGAAGGGCTGAACGTTTGCCAAGAAAAGCTCGACGGTCACGGCCCTGACCACCGGGCTGCCAATCGATCGTTGGATGCGAGCCGCGACAAGATAGTTATGAGTGATGAGTTATGAGTGGTGAGTTAAATAGGCCGCACGGCTGCGTCAACTCCGCGCTCAGCGATAATGCTCATACACACAGAGTTTGAGCATTGTCCGCTCAGCCGCTGCATTGTGTGAAAGAATGGATCTTTAATATAATCTCTTGCTGTAAATCCACACCCGACGAGTTTTTCCTATCACACTCAAGGAGTCCGTAAATGAAAAGATTACCTCTGTCCATACTCTCGTTTGCACTACTGTCTCTGATTACCCTTGCCGCGTCTGCCTCAGTCTTCCAAGCCGGCGTTGGCAAGAAATACGGCGCGCGGGACCCGCGTACTTGCGCTGATGCGAAACAGCCGTCGCACGGCGCACCCTCCGCGGCGCAGGCGGTGCAATATGTCATCTGCAATAGTGAACATGAATTAGCCAATCAACTGTACCTGCTGGATGAAGTCAAAGTAGAAGTTGGCGGACCACGTCCCTTCAATCCACGCGATGATCGCAACGTTAGAAACCTTGATCCCAAACAGCCGCTATACGGAATTCGCGGCAGCTACAAGCAATACCAGTGCTCTCCGGTAAGCAATTACATGCGCAACGCCGGCAGGAACTGTTTCGTTTACGACCACCAACATGCCGAGGGATATTGCTACAAGGACACCTTCGGCGATTGGCATTGCGGGATGAGAGATACAGGCGCCCAGCTAGTTTCTCAGATCGCGGCGCCCCCTGGTGGTGCACAACCAGACGTTAAGCCCGGCGAAGAAAAACCCAAAGAGAATCCTCAGGCCAAACCAAACCAAGAGCAGGGCGGCAACAAGGGCGGACAGCAGGGTGATAACAAAGATGCGACCGGTGGGGACGCCACCGGATATGTGAAGCCTGACTTTTCAGAAATGGATCCGTATTTCGAAATACTCAGCTATAAATATGATCGCAGGGGCGCACTCACGGTCACGGTCAAGAACAAAGTTAATTATCCAGACAGACCCCGTAGCGGCTGGCACATTGATATTTATGACGAAAACGGTGTCAGCCTGTGTCTACAACATCGGCTGGTCGAACAAACTTTTCCTGAGGGTGCCGGTAAGAACGAAACTTTCACGGCCTATGGTTGCGGTGAAGAAGCAATGAAAAGAGCCAAGAAGGTCGTAATTACGAAAATTGCGTAAGAATTAGCCGGAAACAATCCACGGTCGGTTACCGTCGCCGCCCAACAAATCGTTGACGCGAGCGGCGACAAAACAGTTATGAGTGATGAGTTGAAGGCCGTCGCGCGGCCGGGTTCCGCCGTTAATTAGTTATCCAGCGGACTTCGTACGCCCCTTCCGCCCTTATTCAGCACATGCGTATAAATCATCGTGGTGCGCACGTCTTTGTGTCCGAGTAACTCCTGTACCGTGCGAATGTCATAGCCGTCTTCGAGCAAGTGAGTAGCAAAACTGTGGCGGAGGCTGTGGCATGTTCCGCGTTTGGGCACTTGCGCTATGGCCACAGCCTTCTGGACCGCCTTTTGAATTGCGCTGTCCATTAGATGATGACGACGCTCGACTCCAGTCCGCGGGTCGATTGATCGTTTTGCAGCGGGAAATACATACTGCCAAACCCATTGCTTCTCTGCGTCCTTTGCTTTGCGCTCGAAAGCATAAGGTAATTGCACGCCGCCGAATCCTTCTTGCAGATCCTGCTGATGCAAAAGCTTGACCTTCAATAGATGCTTCCGCAGAGGCTCCTTCAATCGCAATGGCAGCGGGGCCACGCGATCCTTCGCGCCTTTGCCATGTCTGACCCACACTTGGTCGTACGAGAAGTCAACATCTTTGACGCGCAGTCGCAGGCATTCCATCAATCGCAGCCCAGAGCCGTACATGAGCCCGGCTATCAGGAAATAAACACCCGATAGATTTCGCAGCACGTCTGTCGCTTCCTGTTTTGTGAAAACTACAGGTTTGCGCGTTGGCAGACGGGCACGTTCGATATTTTCGATTCTCTCGAGCTGGATTTTCAGAACGTCGCGGTATAAGAACAGCAGCGCTGCGAGCGCGACATTTTGGGTTGAGGCCGCCACATGTTTGTCGACCGCGAGGTGCGACAGATAAGTGCGGATTTCATCCTCGCGCATCTCGTTCGGGTGGCGTTTTCCGTGAAAGAATATGAAGCGTTTTATGTGCTGGACGTATGCCCGTTCTGTCTTGAGGCTAAGATGCTTCAAACGAGCGACGATTCTTACCTGATCGAGAAGTTTCGGGGCCCTCATGGGAGTCGGACACCTCCTTAACTATAAGCGGAATGGATAAGTCGCAAATAGCGTTATTATCAGTACGCGGCACGATAATAACGGGGAAGATAATGCCGGAATAGGAGTATTATCAAGCCCGGTACGGATAATTAATAGTTATGCGGCTAACAGTTCCTGATGGACGAGACTGAAGATTTCGAACGGACAGTGTCTGAGTTTCGTCAGTTCCTGGCTCAGAGCGGCCACCCGACTAAACTTGTTTGGGTCTTCCGCGACGACATCTGGAAGCGAGCGGTGACTGACGTGTTCGTTCGAGTTCCTTCTCAACGAGAGAATCTCGCACTTGCCAGGAAGGTGTTTCACGAAGGGCGAGCGAAGGGTCTCGTTGATGTTCACGCGGTTGCTGTCGTAGACGACGCTGTCGCGGCAACCATTTGGTTCCCTCGCACCGACGACGAAGAAATCCAGGGTTGGAATCGTGGTACAAAACTAACGATCGCTGAGCCGTTGGTCCACGCCAAAACGTTTGGTTCGTTTCGTTGGTGGCTCTTTTCGTTTCTTCCGCGCTTTAAGAACTATCAGGCGCAGGAATTTACAATCGGCACCCGAAGTTGGGCCGCCGCATAACAAATCGTTGGACCGGAGCCACGGGCAGCGTGTTTCGCATCAAGCGTGGTCCGGCTAAGCTGCTCGGTGGCGCCGTGGCCCGGTCAACTCAACCGTTCGACAGCTTTCACTTTTATGGCGAAGCTCCAATATGAGGCCATTCCGAGCATGAGTCGCGACGAAATCGAATCGGCAATCACGCGCGACGACTCAGAACGGCTGGTGTACGCAGCGTTGTCGGCTGCGCTCCACGGTGATGACCCGCAGTGGGCGGAAAACGTTTGTGTGCGGCTCGCGAATCACCCAAACGCTAACGTTCGTGGAAACGCCGTCCTGGGCTTTGGACACATTGCTCGCATTCATCGGATGCTTGACGCGCACGTAAAACCACTAATCGAACGTGCCCTTCGCGACGAAAACACTTACGTTCGCGGCCACGCACGTGACGCGGCTGACGACGCCACACATTTCCTGCAGTGGGACTTTGTTCTACACTCGGACGCATCCAATTGACGACGCTGTCGAACAAATCGTTGGACCGGAGCCACGGGGAGCGACTTTCGCATCAAGCGTGGTCCGGCTAAGCTGCTCGGTAGCGCCGTGGCCCGGTCAACTCAACCGTTCGGTGGCTTTCATTAAATTGTGAACGCTTTTAAATTCAACCGAATAATCGCGGCCGGCATTACTACTTTCGTCGTTGGGATGGCGGCCGCTGGTCAGCAAACATGCCCACAGTCGCAACGCAGAATGTTTGGCTCGGTGCGCGATTTCCAAACTCAACGTCCAGTTCGCAACGCTGCAATTACCATTGAAGCAGTCGCCAGCAACCAAAACCTGAAATCGGATGCCCACGGACGTTACAGTGTTTGTTTACCTCCTGCGACGTATCGAATGCGCATCGAAAAGAAATCGTACGCACGGCACCTCGTTACCGAAATACTAATGACCGGCAACGAAGACAAACGCATCGACGTCGACCTCGAGCGGCCGCGAAGAACTAGTTATCTCTCGGCGCCACCGAACAAATCGTTGGACCGGAGCCACGGGAAGCGTGTTTCGCATCAAGCGTGATCCGGCTAAGCTGCTCGGTAGCGCCGTGGCCCGGTCAACTCAACCGTTGTGTCGCTTCGTTAATACCTAACGATCGTGAATGACGAACGCAACAAATTCAGTTCGCATCCTCCGAAATCCAGAATCAGTCCTATCCAGTCGGTGCTGCTGGCGCTGGGTGTTGTCCTCGCCATTCCATTGGTCTTCTTCATAATTTTCGCCTATGGCGTATCGCACACTATCACAGACCAAGACGTCGCTGGCGCAACGAGAATATCTTCCGATTGGGTCGAACTCGTGCCCAAGCAACCTTTGAAATCAACTCGCTGGACTCAGTCTCTGATCTTGGAGCTTTCACCCAGCATGCCTGCTGCGACCGCAAATGTTTCCGTCGTTTCAGCGCAACCGGACGTCGAACTCATCGACGAATATCGAAATACTTATCGGCTGCATGTTGCGGGCAAAGATTCACGTACAATTGTCTTCTCCTCTGATGTGGTTCCATTGCCGCGAGATCGCGTCTATTCGAAGGTAAGACTCCGATCGGACAGTCCTGTTGCATGCTCACGTATTGTCTGGCGGAACGAAGATCATAAATAATGGCGCGATCCAACAAATCGTTGGACCGGAGCCACGGGCAGCGTGTTTCGCATCAAGCGTGACAGGTCGAAGCTGCTCGGTAGCGCCGTGGCCCGGTCAACTCCGCCGTTCGACGGCCATTGCTGTGACTTCCATGGCACAGATTGAACCTACACCAAGAAAGCGCGGCTTACCTGACGAACTTCCTACCAGTGTCGCCAACTTTCTTGCCATGCTACTTGTCACCGGCGTCTTCGTACTTGTTGCTTTCCTCATTGGCAAAGGACAAATTGCTTTCGTTCTTTTTTCTATCGTCCTCCTGTATTGCGGCAGACGTATGGGCTGGTGGCTGTCGAAGAACTCGCTTTACACGTGGCCGCTGCCCGTCGTGCTACTCCAATGTGTTTTCTGGGGTTCGCTCGTGGCGTACATCGTCCATCTGTTAATTCTTTGGCACCGCCCGCATTGGATTCTCCAGATCATCTTCGGATTCGCTTTGGGTGCTTACGTTTCACGTCCTAATTATGGTCTTCTCATGGAAGGCACGATTCCTGACCACGCTCTACCCAGGCATACCTTGATTTCTGGTTTACCGCTCCTTGTTTTCATTGGGGCCTCTATCGGTTTATGGTTTCTTCGGTGACGCGGTGGCCGTCGAACAAATCGTTGGACCGGAGCCACGGGAAGCGTGTTTCGCATCAAGCGTGATC
>CBFHBA010000063.1:0-8173 GCA_965653675.1 uncultured bacterium | reverse complement strand
ACTTCGCGACGCGAGGCTGCACCAAAGCCCAGTCGACTGAAAAACTGCTATGACCGTTCTCGATGACAACGGTGGGCGAACCGGTGCCCAGGCAATACAAGTGGAGTCGCCTGCCTCCGATGTCAACAAGGCGACCGAGCGGCGGCGGTGTAGCCGCTCTTCCGGCATTCAAGACCACGCCGTCAGTAGCGGAATTACTTCCGGGTGTCCATCGGCTTTCATTAGCCGAAGCGGTGCGCCTCCACGCGTCACACTGCGCCAACGCGATGCTTGCTAAGAAGCAGATCATCAACCATCGGTGAATAGTGCTCAAGCGGTCCTCCTTCTCAAGCGAGTCGTTTTTACGATTCTAGTGACGGCGGTGAGCTTTAGTCTTGTACAGAAGTGAGATTATGGGATGTTTGTGGTCTGTGAAGGCGGCGAAACTCCAGCGGCGTGCCCCCCGTCTGGGCCGTGAAGACACGGCTGAAGTGGCTCTGATCATAAAAGCCTGTCTCCGCTGCCACATCACAAAGCGACTTACTTGTGCTGCATAATAAAACCTGCGCGCGTTCGATGCGCAGACGGCGCAAGTAGGCTCCGGGTGGCATCCCATAGTGCTTTGCGAACTGTTTCGTCAGGTGCGCGCGATCTATTTCGAGATAACGCGATATCTCAGAGATCGAGGGCGGCGGCTCAGCAGTGCTCTCGAGAATTTCGCGACACTGCTCCAGCCAACGTGGGGCGCCTCTTGAACGCTGCTTAAAGCGAGTCTGCATGGCGAGGAGCTGGATGACTAGTCCCTCGATCATCAACGGTGCGGCTGAGTCTTGAGCGCAAAACTCTGTCCAAAGCTGTTTTGACAAGTTACGACTCTCGGGGGAACAGGCGTGTCGGATCTCTTCAAACGCTTGGTGGTGCGTATTATCCTCGATGAACTCTGGCATGAACTCGACGATCAGGCAGTGAGTTTGCTTCGAGCCGTAGTAATTTGAGTGTTTCGCTCCGGCAGGCTTCACCAATGCGCTGAATCTCCCGCAAGAGTAGCTGGAACCTTCAACTGTTTCATCCAAATAGCCGTCAATGACCATGTTGATATTCGCATGCTCATGGTCGTGCGTTCGCAGTCTCAGCCGCGGTTGATGGTATGTCTCAGTCAAAAGCAGATCGGCGATCTGGATTTGGCGGTTGATGGTCCCGTTTGTGATGCCAGCCATCGGAGTGAGTCACGACTTATACGATCTGTTCCAGGTCTCGTGCCCGTAACTATCGCGGAGATTATACGCTAACGATTTGCACAAACGGCAGCGTAATGGAAGTCGCCTGAACAGTTTGGGACATCTCGATCGTTCGCTTCATGCTGGCGTTAAGCGCTAGCATACGATTTGCTCCTTCGGGCATCACGAACATCGATACCCAGGCGCTTCATGCGACCGATGAGGGTGCTTCGCTTGATGCCTAAGCGCAGGGCCGCCCCGTTGCGTCCGGCGAGACGACCTTTGGTTTCGCGCAGCATACTCATGATCCGTTCCTGCTCTTCATAGGCGCCGACTACCTCTGCCGCGTCTATCGCTCCGCTCATCTTCTGCGGCAAGGTAACTGCCAGGCTGCTGCCGCTGGTCAGGATCACGGATCGCTCAATCAGATTTTCCAGCTCGCGCACGTTGCCCGGCCACGACCAGCGCTTAAGTTTCTCAATCGTCGCCGCCGGCACCTTTTCAATCTGCTTCCCCATCCGGGTCGCATATTTCTGCGTGAAGTGCCGCACCAGCAAAGGAATGTCTTCGGTTCGTTCGCGCAAGGGCGGAATACGAATGGGAAAAACACTCAGGCGATAGTACAAATCGCTGCGAAACTGTTTGTCTTCGACCATCTGCTCCAAATCGCAATTCGTCGCCGCGACCAATCTGATGTCGACGTTGCGGGTGCGCGCACTGCCCACTCGTTCGTATGCGTGTTCCTGTAACGCACGCAACAGCTTTGGCTGCAGATCGAGTGGCATGTCTCCAACTTCATCGAGAAACAAAGTTCCGCGATCCGCCAGCTCCAGCCGGCCAGCCCGCTGCATGTGCGCACCGGTAAAAGCGCCTCGCTCATGACCAAACAGTTCACTCTCAAACAACGCACTAGGGATGGCAGCGCAATTGAGCGTCACGAATTCCTCCCCCCGGCGTTGGCTCTTCTGATGAATAGCACGCGCAATAAGTTCTTTGCCCGTACCGGTCTCGCCCAAAAGCAGCACTCTAGCATCGCTGGGCGCCACCATTTCCACCAGTTGCAAGACTCGTCGAAGCGCAGAGCTCTCACCGACGATGCCCGCACAGTTCAATTGGCTGGTTGAACCTTCAAGGAGCGAAAACTCCTGGTTTATTGTCCTGAGTTCCCTGGGACCTACACCGCTAAAGTGAAAGTCTTCGTTCGCTTTCGGAAAAGACGCAACATTCAAATTCATGCCATTTTACTCCTGAAGAATTAGTGCGTTTTACGATTACGTAAGTTAATCCGCTATGCTTGGTTAACTTGCGCTGTGTAGCTATCCTGCTTTGCCTCGTTTGAGATAAGTCTTTTTCTTGAAGAGTCATCTTCGTTTCATGACTCATCCCTCCACGGCCTGTGCTTAGCACTCAGTTGGTAAACGCGTTCGCCGCTTGGATCGTGGGTGCCGCCAGGCCGATGCCTCCGTCAAGTTGTCCAGACGCCACAAGTGCAGTGGCTGACTCAACCGTATCGGCTATAAATGCTCCCGGATGCCTCGAAAACGTGAAATTCTCTTTGTCAACGTCGATGTAGATAAGGTCGCCAAACATCACTTGTTCGCTGGCTACCAAATTCGACAGCGGCGAAACCAGTAGGCGATCAACCGAGCGCTTCAGATGCCGGGCGCCGTATCGGCCATCCATTCCTTGCCGCAACAGGACGTCCTTGACCCCCTCCGAACACTGGAATACGAACTTGGTTCCAGCAAAATTCATGACTCGCTCCTGCACTGCATTGAGCTCAAGGTCAAGGATCTGCCGCAGATGACTTTCCTTCAGCGAACGAAAGACCACCATCTTGTCGATGCGGTTCATGAATTCCGGCGAAAACTTGCGCCGCGCAGCTTCTACGGCGGTGCGGCAAACCTGCTGGTCGACATCTATCTCAGTGTCTGATTTGGTTCGTTTGCACTGCGTAAAGCCAATGCCGCCGGAAATCAACTCAGACATCTCACGCACGCCCAGATTTGAAGTCATGATGACGATGGTATGCGAGAAATCCACGCGCCGATTGTCTCCAAGCGTCAGGGCAGCTTTATCCAGAATACCGAGGAGCAACTGCCACTAGCTGTCTGAGGCCTTTTCAATTTCGTCAAACAATACGAGCGAAAGTTTTAGCTCGTCAGTGTGCATTCGATTGAGATTCTCTTGTGTTAACAGCGGAGAGGTCTCGCGGTGGCCCAGGTACCCTGGCGGCGAGCCAATCAACTTGGCGATCTCATGCGAGTGTTGAAACTCAGCGCAGTCGATCTTGACCATCGCGTTGGCATCCCCGAAAAGCACTTCCGCTGCCGCTTCGACCACCCGGGTCTTCCCGGAGCCCGTAGGACCGAGAAATAGCAATGTGCCAATCGGCCGGTTGAGCGCATTCATCCCCGCCAGAAAGATCTGATAGAGACTGCTCATGTGGCTAACCGCACGTTCCTGTCCCACAATGCGGGCGCCCAGTCCTTCGGCAAATTCCTGCGCCCGAGGACTGTTTCGATTGGGGTCCAGAAAGATTGCCGCTGTGGTTGGGTGAGATACCTTAATCTCCATCTCGCTGATCATGACTGCTCTCCTTTCTTACCGGGCGCAGAACCATTAAACACTTGAGGCGCGTCCGAGTATTGACGAATTTGATCACATTCACTCTCCATCTCGCTCTCTTGTAATCCACTCACGGATATATGCCGAGCAATTCCGGAGCTCGATGCCATTTGACTCGCATCGCTTAAGAAACCTCACTGCATCTCGATCCACGAGGATAAGTTCTTTCAGGTCTAACACCATGCCGCGACCCGCGGCTGCTCCGTCGATCAGATTGCTCAACTCAGCCAGGTTCTCCGAGTGGATACGACCGCTCACCGTAAAAACTTTTTCTCCATCCGTTGTGCTCTTAATTCGTAGCATCTGGCCTCACCTGATTCGTTTACTTGCGCCCATATGCTGGGCAATTAGGGTTCCAGATGTAAGTTCTTGAAAATAAAGAGATGAGGTTGTGCACGATCGGTGAAACCTCGCCAATTGGCGAAACTCCGACAATGACAATTGGGCAAAAAGAAATTCTGCTATGAGGGATTGGGGCCTTTGAAGCGATTCTTGTCGATCCTGAGCGACCGAATCTTCGACTCCAAAGTTGATCGTGGTATGCCCAACTTGGCCGCAGCGCCAGTCGGCCCATAGACGCGGCCGTGGCTCTCTTTCAGAGCGGTCTCAATCATCTCCTTCTCGTGGGCCAACAGTGTTTGAGGCAGCTCAACCTGGTCTTTCGCCTCGGTCAGCAAGGGCTGCTGACGCAACCAGCTTTCATCGATCGAGAAAGTGTTTGTCTCACAAAGTATCACCGATCGCTCGATGACGTTCTGTAATTCACGTATGTTTCCAGGCCAGGGGTATGACTGAACTAGGTCTAGGGTCTTCTTATTAATACTCGTTATGTTCTTGCCCACGTTGCGTGCGTAGCGGTCGATAAAGTATTCAACCAGCAGGCGAATGTCTTCGCGTCGTTCACGCAATGGGGGAACCTCAATTGGAAAAACGTTTAAGCGGTAAAACAGATCGCTACGGAAGGACCCAAGGGGGATGGCGGCCTTTAAGTCACGGTTGGTAGCCGCAATCACCCGAACGTCCGCGCGGATTTGGCGCGTGCCGCCGACTCGCTCAAACTCACGCTCCTGCAAGACACGCAGCAGGGCAATCTGGGTCTCGGCGGGTAGTTCTCCGATTTCGTCGAGGAAGATGGTGCCTCCGCTCGCTAATTCAAACCGACCGAGCCGCTGCTGAGTCGCGCCGGTGAAGGCACCCTTCTCGTGGCCAAACAACTCTGAGGCGATCAACTCACGGGGGATGGCTGCACAGTTGACCGCGACGAATGCGAGTCCGGATCTCTTAGAATTTTTGTGGATCGCGCGCGCGATGAGTTCCTTGCCGGTACCCGTCTCTCCTGTGATCAAAACCGTGGAGTCAGTCGGGGCGACTTTGGCGACCTGCGCGAGGACGTCTTGCAGCGCTGCCGAGGTGCCGACGATCTCTTCGAACATCGATGTATTGACGATCTCCTCACGCAGAACGACATTCTCGTTTCGAAGTCTATTTTCGGCCTGCTTGCGATCTTCAATATCGGTCAGGGTCCCAAACCACTTGAGGATAATTCCATGCTCGTTCCGTAACGGCGCAACGCGAACCAGAAACCAACGATATTGTCCGTCGGCTCCCCGGCCGCGCACCTCATTTTCGAACGGCTCGCCTGAAGCAAGAGATGCGCGCCACTTCTTGATGTATCCCTCAATGTCTTCGGGATGAACCAGATTGCGCCGGTACACGCCTACCTCTTCTGCTGTCAGGCCCGCGTACTCAGTGAAACGGCGATTTACGAATTCCGTCGACCCGTCAGGGCGAACGGTAAACGCCATCGCCGGCATCGTTTCGATCACATCGCGAAGCTGTTTTTCGCTTCGGCGCACGGCCTCTTCCGCTTGCTCGATCTCATGGTAAAGACGGCTATTCTCGAGGGCGATCGCCGCTTGCGAAGCCAGCACTTCCAGTACCTTGAGCCGGGCGGGCGTAAAGACGTTGGACGCCAGTTTGTTTTCCAGGTAAAGGAGGGCAATCAGTTTGCCTTGCTTGGCCAGCGGCAGGCAGGCCACCGAACGGCTGCGCTTCTCACGAAGGTACGCATCCGTTGAAAATGAGTTTGGCACTGAGGCATCGTCTATAATGACCTGCTCTAGCGTTCGCACCACATAGCGCAGGAGCGATTCTGGAGCAGCAGGAGACGAAATCCCCTGGTCTAATTCTCGCACGGCCACACTGGTGCCGTCAGTCGTCGCCTCGGCCTTAACCTGCAGCTGGTTACCCTGTAGAAGAAAGAGCAATCCCCGGTCGGCGCCAGCATGCTCCATCGCGTGAAGCATGACCGTGTCGACCAGCTTTTCCAGCACGATCTGGCTCGAAACGGCCTGCGAGACGCGGATCACCGTCGCGAGGTCGGGTCCTTCGACCGGCGCCGTGATGGTCGAAGTAGGACCTGGCAACGGTTCCTCCTGGTTGAGGTCAGGATCCAAGCGGTCGAGTTGCCGCACTTTTTTACCCGTTTCGCGATCATCTACCAGCGAATCTGTGATGATCTGCAGTAGCGTCCTCATATCGAAATAAGTGCGACCCGCAGTAATCTGCCGTTTCGCTGAATCGTACTCATAAACCCCACAACTAGGGAGCGTAACTCGAGCGCCAGTCGCTACATGGCCGGCAAATGGACCCTTGTGTTGGGCTTGGAAACTGAATTCAACGGTGACCACACCGTTTCCAAAAGTCATATTTTTCACCACGTGGCGGTTTCCTGGGAACGCAGTGATAAATGGCCGAACTAACTGATCGCGGAGCGCTTCCTTCCCCTCAATCAGCAGGCCAGGAATCTGAAACACCACATTGTCGGGGTAGTAGGACAAAATGAGATCCTCATCCGTCCCTCCCCACGCAGTGTAGTACTCATGGATAAACGATTCGACGTCAAAAGCAGACTCAACTACAGAAGAAGCCGACATGGATGTCTCCTTGAGCGCAGTATTTTACAGATATAGGCCGTTCGAAGGCGAGACTATCAGCGAAGTGATCGTATCTATACTGGAGCGAAAACCACCGGCACAAGATTCAAATCGCTCTCCGCAGGCGTTTCCCAATCATGACGTACTGCTCTTCTTATCGATTCTGCTGAGATTATCAGGCTAAAGTCAGCGACGGCTTCGCTGCCTTTGCGGCCGCCCAGAGCGAACCTGGATTCACCCGGGTCCGATGCAATGTGAGCATCTTCTCGTAAAGTTCCAGCGGCGTCGATGTACTTGCCACAGCTGCATTGAAGTCCTGGAGGTAACGTCGGGTTTCTTCGATGTGACGAGGGGAACTATCGGGGTTAAGCACGCCATGGCCAGCCACCACCGCTTGCGGATGAAGGGCCTCGATCTTATCCAGCGCGGACAGCCATTCGCCCCGTGCATTTTCATCGCATTCCACAAGATAAGGGTGCGTGTTGTTGTAGACGGCATCTCCCGAGACAACCAAGCCTATCGAAGGCACATGCAGCGCGGTAGTGTTCGCGGTGTCGGTACGACCGAGGTGCACTACGCGCAGTTCCTCATCTTCAAGAGAGAGCGAATCTCCTTGGAGAACTTCGGGCAGTACAAACTCAGACGGAATCTGACCAGGAAAACGCACTTCCCAGAAAGACCGTACAAAATCCGGCTTGATTTGGTCCTGCATGCTGGCGACGGTGGAAGCAGTGGCAAACGCCCGCGCGTTGGGGAACCGGTCCAATAGGAGTTTCAGTCCAAGGAAATGGTCGCCATGCGCATGAGTGATGTAAACGGCAACGAGATTCTTGCCACTCTCGGCGAGCCAATCGACCAGATCCTTCGAATGCTGGACGGACAGAAATGTATCAACGAGGATGGCATCGTGTTCGCCGTGAATCAGCGTAACGGTGTTGGTAACCCAGGCCAGATCTTCCGTGCCTGGCGGAAGTCCTTGAGTTACACCAGGACGCTTCTTTGTCAGGACCTTCCAATTCAAGTTCGCCATAAGATCGTCTCTCCGCTATGGTTTCGATCTCGCCGTTAGTCGCGGCAGCCAACTTCGAGATCGAACCGCCGTTTATTCGACATCTGGCATATCGAAATCGTTCTTGGTGAAGAACTCGACGAGACCGGTGGCGACAGCGGCGGGATTCCTGCCCGGCATGTCGTGGCCCGCACACGGTATCGACACCGTGTCGATTTCTGGAATCCACTGCTGCAGTAGATTGGCGCCCTCAGAGAAAACCGGCAGGGTATCGCTGCCGCGCATCGACAGCACCGGGTGTCGAATATCTTTCAGGGCGTCGGTTGTGATATACCAGTGTTGCATGGCTCCGTGTTCGATCTGAAAGTTCGTGTCGATATCGCATAACGCGCGGTGGAACGCAC
>CBFHBA010000062.1:0-9717 GCA_965653675.1 uncultured bacterium | reverse complement strand
ACATCTGCTGCTTAACTTGTATGCCCGGCTTTCATTGAACCATTGGAAGCGAGCCGCGGGAGCGTGTTTCGCATGAAGCTTTTGTAAATCAGAGTTGACGCGGGCGCGCGGCCGCGTCAACTGAACCGTTCGCTGGCTTTCGTTTATGTTATCGACCGCAGCACTGATCCTTTGTTTGCTGGGACCACAGATTGGAAGTCCAGCGTGTGCACAGTCGGCCGGGGATCGCAATGGACTCATCGAACAGGCGGAGCCGAATATCTCTGTAAACTGTAGAATTCGCGAGTTTCTGGTCCGAATCCACTAGTCGCTATATCCCGAATTATTTTTTGGCCACTACTTATCTGGCGCTCGGCGATCGCGACACAGCGCTCACGATGCTCGAAAAGGCCTGCGCAACGATCCGCGCTTTGCGGCCCTGGTTCAGAAGGTGGGCGTGGGTCTGACGTAGAAAGCGATGAAACGCTGCCCGAGATGTAATCGCGTTGAGACTGACGAAGCGCTGAAGTTCTGTCGCGTCGATGGCGCGACGCTGGTTGACGATTCGACAGCCATCGGGAGCGAAGCAGGAACAGCCGACCTCAGCTCGGCGCCGAACTCAAGTGAAGTTCACACCAGCTTTCTTCCACACAACACGAACGCCAACGTTAGTCTCCCTACAGGCCCCACGACTGTACTGCCACCGCAGCCGCCAATCGCCACTCGGCAGTTAGCGCACACCGGCAAACGAAAGGGTCTGATTGCCGTCGCAGCGTTAATCGCCCTGATTGCTGTCGCCATCGGCGGTTATTTCGCCGTCTCAAGATTTACTGCGGCGCGAAAGGACAAAGCCATCGAGTCGGTCGCCGTGCTGCCATTCGAGAACAAGAGCGGCAACGCCGACTCGGAATACCTGTCCGATGGCTTGGCTGAATCGCTGATCTATCGTCTCTCGCAGTTGTCCAATCTCAAGGTCAGCCCGCGCAGTTCGGTCTTCCGCTACAAAGGCCAAACTATCGACGCTGAAAAGATTGGTAATGATCTCGGTGTTGACGCAGTCATGTCCGGCCGGCTCGTTCAACGCGGCGATAATCTGACGATCAGCGTCGATCTGGTTGACGTGAGAAACAAAAGAACGCTATGGGGTGACCAGTTCGAGCGGAAGACGTCCGATCTGTTGGCAACGCAGCGCGAGATCGCCGCCGCCATCACCGAGAAGCTACAGCTCAGACTCTCCGGCAACGATGCCACGGGAATGACCAAGCGTTACACGGACAATAACGAGGCTTATCAACTCTATTTGAAGGGGCGCTTCTACTGGAACAAGCGCAACGCTGAGGCGCTCAAGAAAACAATCGAGTATTACAATCAGGCAATACAAAAAGATCCGAACTTCGCGCTGGCTTACGCCGGGCTGGCTGAGGTTTACGGACAAATGCCCGTCTATTCCGCAGGCTCGCCGCGAGAGAATGTGCCTAAAGGTATGGAAGCGGCGCGGACGGCATTAAAGTTAGATGAAACTCTCGCCGAAGCGCATACCGCGCTGGGCTTCCAACTCTTCTATTACGACTGGAATGTGGCGGAATCAAATAAAGAATTTCAGAGAGCTTTTGCATTGAATCCGAATTACGCGACTGCTCATCAGTGGTACGGCGTTTGGAACGTGACGTCCGCTGGGCGCTTTGATGAAGCCATTGCGGAACTGAAGCGAGCGCAGGAGCTCGACCCGCTCTCGCTGATTGTCAACACGAATTTAGGAGAGGCTTACTTCCACGCGCGGCAATACGACAAGGCGATCGAACAACTGCGCAAGACGCTGGAACTGGATCAGAGTTTTTCCCGCGCCCATACGTCCCTGGGCGTGGCCTACGAGTTTAAAGGCTCATTCCCGGAAGCTATCGCCGAATATCAGAAGGCGCGGGCGCTGGATGACGACCCGCGCGAGTTGGCAATGCTCGGACACGCCTACGCCCAATCGGGCAAGAGGGAAGAGGCATTGAAAGCACTCGATCAACTGAAGGAGGTGGCCAGGCAGAGATATGTCTCACCAGTCTATTTTGTTTTTATCTACGTCGGGTTGGGCGAGAAAGACGAAGCGTTCCGTTGGTTAGAAACGTGCTACCAGGAACGCGATCCGCAGATGACACGCTTGAAGATCAACCCGCTGTTCGACCCGCTTCGCGCCGAACCGCGTTTTAACGAACTCATTCAGCGCGTTGGGTTGAACCAATAAGTCTTTCGTTCTTTTCCTAATCTGTGAAATCTGCGAAATCTGTGGATAATCCAGACTAAAGTTGAGCGAAACAATTTCCCCCAACACGACCATCGCTCCGTACACCATCGTCTCGAAGCTTGGCGAAGGCGGCATGGGCGAGGTGTGGCGCGCGCGCGATCCGAAACTCGGGCGTGACGTGGCCATTAAAGTTTTGCCCGCTGCGCTTTCTGCCGACAAAGATCGTCTCGCCCGGTTCGAGCAGGAAGCGCAAGCGGCGGGCGGACTCAATCATCCCAACATCCTCGTCATTCATCACATCGGTACGCATAAAGGCCAGCCGTTTATCGTCTCGGAATTACTCGAAGGCGAGTCACTGCGCGAGCGGATGGCGGGCAATGCTCTGTCGCAACGCAAGGCGATCGACTATGCGTTGCAGCTCGCACGCGGTCTGGCTGCGGCGCACGAAAAAGGAATCGTCCATCGCGACATCAAGCCGGACAACGTTTTTATCACTCACGATGGCTTCGTAAAGATTCTCGACTTTGGCATTGCGAAGCTCACGGGCGCTGCAGACGGTAATCAGGCGCAGACTGAAGTGCCGACGCGGAAAGTCAATACGGATCCCGGAACTGTGATGGGCACGGTCGGCTACATGTCGCCGGAACAGTTGAAAGGGCAGACGGTCGATCATCGTTCCGACATTTTTTCCTTCGGCGCGATTCTTTACGAGATGCTTTGCGGCAAGCGCGCTTTCCGCGGCGACTCGATGGCGGAAACCATGAGCGCGATCCTGCGTGAAGATCCGCCTGATCTTTCCGAAACGAATAAAACGGTTTCGCCGGCGCTCGAACGCGTGGTGCGGCATTGTTTGGAAAAGAATCCCGCCGAACGATTTCATTCGGCGCGCGATCTGGCATTCGCGATCGAAAGTCTTTCTGGCAGTGCGACGAGTTCGGGACAGACTATTGATGCAGTTACTGCGACGACTGACAGGACCGCGGGCAATCTACGAGTTTTCCGCAATGCGAACGCTGCGTGGATTGCTGCCGGAGTATTTGCTCTCATCGCGTTGATTCTCGCGCTTGCCTACTTCACGTCATCTTCCAAAGTTCAGCCACAAGTCGTCAGACTCGCTTTCGAACCGCCGCCGAACCTTTCGATGAATGATGTGCAAGCTGATTTCGCCGCGATCTCGCCAGACGGACAGAAGATCGCTTTCAGCGCCTGGGCTGATGGTAAGTACAAGCTCTATGTTCGCGACCTCGGGTCGGGCGAGGTCAAGATGTTGCCCGGCAGCGATCTGCCGCTGGCGCCGTTCTGGTCGCCAGACAGCAAGAGCGTCGCTTATGGCTCACTGGGAAAACTGAAACGGTCTGACATTGCAATCGGCAACGCGCAGGTCCTGACCGACGCGCCGCGCCTTATCGCCGGAGCCTGGAACGAAAATGGTGACATCATTTTCTGTCCGGACTATGGCGCCGCGATGTATCAGGTTTCAGCAAACGGCGGCGAGCCCAAACAGATCACTTTTCTGGAAGGCGAAGGAGACAGACAACATTCCGGCGGAAGCTTTCTCCCTGACGGCAGGCACTTTCTTTTTACGCGTACGGCCACTTCCGCCGATTTGAGGGGAGTTTGGGTCGGGTCGCTCGATTCGAAAGATACCAAACGAATTCTCAACGAGATCACCACCGCGCGCTTTGCGCCGCCGGACTGGATCGTCATGGTGCGCAACCAGGTCCTGGTCGCCCAAAAGTTTGACCTCAGCAGCCTTCAACTCAAAGGCGATCCCTTACCAATAATCACTCAGCCAGATAATCCCACCGGGACAGCTCGATTTTCCGTCTCTGACAACGGCGTCCTTGTCTGGCAGCCCGAATGGAAACGCGAATATCAGCTCCTCTGGCTTGATCGAAGCGGCAAGCAGCTCGGCGCGATCGGCGAACCGGCCCTAACTTCGAGCGGGCAGGAGCCGAGGCTTTCACCCGACGGAAAACATCTGGCGACTAAAAAGGACGGTATCTGGGTGAGCGATCTCGCCGGCGGAAACGCGATCAAAGTTGGTCCTGGTCAACTGCCGACATGGTCACCGGATGGCAGCCGCATCGCTTACAACGGACAGGTCGACGGCGGTCGCGGAATCATCGAGCGAGCGGCGAACGGTGTCGGCGATGCTAAGTTGTTGCTCGACGGAGTCGTATTTCCCAACGCCTGGTCACCGGACGGAAGATTTCTGCTGTACATTCAGCGCGGTCCGAAAACGCGCTTCGACATTTGGGCGCTGCCTTCCTTCGGTGATCGCAAGCCATTCGTGCTGTTGAATTCCAAAGCGGATGAGAGTACGGCGCTGGTATCGCCGAACGGACATTGGCTGGCTTACCTGTCGGACGAATCCGGTGACTGGGAGTTATACGTTCAGTCGTTTAGTTCAGACGGAAAGCTGGGAACGGATCGGCAGCGGATCTCAGACAACGGAGCTTTTTCGCCGGTCTGGAGCAGTGACGGTAAAGAGATTTTCTTTATCGACCGCAATCGTCAAATGATGGCGACCACGGTAAAAACTGACGGGCCCGAATTCGAAAAAACCACACCAGTCGCTTTGTTCAAGACGCGAACAGTATTTCAATACGGACTGTTTCAGGAATTCGGCGTCACGCGGGATCGCCAGCGATTTCTGATCGGAACATTGGTCGGCGATTCAAGAGCCCCGTCGCCAACCGTGATTATGAATTGGACTGCGTTGTTGAAGAGATAGCTCGGCATTTTTATTTGGAGTGCGGCGGCTTGACGCCGCTTCTTTCATTCAGCCAATATCCGCGCACTTACAGCAGAGACGATTACAAGAGCTGTGACGAGTCGCAGCACTCCAAAGATGGAAATTTCCCCCAACACGACGATTGCTCAATACACCATCGTCTCAAAGATTGGCGCCGGCGGGATGGGCGAGGTTTGGCGCGCGCGCGACACCAGACTGGGGCGCGATGTAGCGATCAAGTTTCTGCCCGCCAACTTTGCCGCCGACGCAAATCGACTGAACCGCTTCGAGCAGGAGGCGCGCGCCACTTCGGCGCTCAATCATCCGAACATCCTCACTGTCTTCGATATTGGAAACGCTCGGTAGCGCCGTGGCCCGGTCAACTCCACCGTTATGCGCTTGCGAGGTAGGTCCCACTTGTCTTTGTCATCGATTGTTCGATGCGTTCTAGATTAACAACAGGACGGGCTCTTGCTTTTTACCTCGCGGCCTTCGTGCTCGCGTTGTTGGGCCTATTTTTCGTCTTCTATTCTGTGCGGCTCTTATACGTGACACGCGCTTTGAGTGCCATCCGTGCCGGCGGACAAGGAGCCTATGTTGGAGCTGTCGCTTTTCCGCTCCTCGCTCTTTTGTTTGGTTGGTGTGCTTGGCGTCTGCTTAGGAAGGCCAAGCGCGCATAACAAATCGTTGGACCGGAGCCACGGGAAGCGTGTTTCGCATCGAGCTTGATCCGGCGAACGCACTAAAGGCGACACGGAAGTGCTTCGATTGAGGTCAATGCGTTCATGAAGCCGACAGATCAATCATCGATGAATTCCGAGTCGCAAGAATTATTCCGAGAAAGACTAGAGAAACGTCTAATTAAGTCGACTACTTTTTCAACTCACGCGCGTGTTCAGAGAGCGTTCCGAAGGCTGGTCAATTATCTGAACTCGCAGGAGCTTCGAATCCGAACTGGACGCAGACTTGACGTTTGACGCTTCCACGTCATCGGTATATGATGTCGGCCATTCCCCCTATCTTACTTTGATGATTCCGGTTCTGGAGGAACTACCGATGAGAGAACTCGTGTCTCAAAGCGACATAAGTCGGGCAACATTTTTCAAGCGCCTCAGCGGCGGCTTGGCCATTTTGCTGGCTCTGGCGATGAGCATTTCACTCATCAGTAGAGTCTATTCCGTTCCTCAACGGGTTCAGGTGCGGCCGTATGACGGTGTGACGCTTTACCGGGGCCTCTTCTTTGCGTCGGGGCCCGTGGCAGGCAAAATTAGCACGCTCGGCAAAGTGTCGCGCTATTTCCCGCCGGAGTATAAGAGTTTGGAGAATCCGATTATCAAGTACATCCAGGAGAAGGACCCCAAATTCTTCGACCGTTTCGCGCAAGAGATCCAAAGCGGTGATCGCGTGAGAGTGGCCGCTGAGATTAGAAGCACGAACAAGTTACAGAGGGAGGCACTGCTGGCTGTAACAAAAAACTCCACAACGCCGTTCGCGTTAAAGGCCAGGCGCTTGGTGAATCCAACGGAAAAAGAGCCTGAGGCAGAGAACGATGCAAACGTGGCCATTGAGGTTCTGGTGTTTGTTTTGGTTTTCGTGGTGGCTTTTTGGGCCGCACCGCCCGATGAATTGAAAGGTCTTACTTTCGAACGATACGTGGATGAAATTGTCCGGGCGGTGCCCAGGATGCCGGCGGTTAGGGAAGCAAGACCTTGATGGGCTCACAATGAACGAGAGCGAACCTCGGAACGAATCAATGCCGCGGCAACATATAATCATCTTCAAGAGTTTGAGCGCCGCTGTAGCTGTAGTGGTGGCTGTGGCGCTAACGGTATCGCTGGTCAATAGAGTCTATTCACTCCCGCAGAGGCCTGAAGCGACACCTTACGATGGTGTCACGCTTTACCGAGCTCTATTTTTCGCATCTGGGCCAGTAGCTAATAGGATTCCTACGATCGTTAGGGTCGGGCCGTATCTGCCGTCAGAATACAAGGACCTCGAAGGCCAGCTCATCGAGTACATCCGCGGAAAGGATCAAAATTTTTTTGACCGATTCGCCAGAGAGATCCAGAGCGGCGATCGCGTGAGAGTACTCGCCGCGATAAAGAGCGCTAACGCGTTACAGAAGGAGTCGGTAATTGCGGTAACCAGTAACTCGCGGACCCGATTTGCTTCGGAAGTTCGGAGGGAGCGGGCGGCGGCTGCAGAGCCGTCCCCGCAGCCATCACCCGGGGTAATTACGGACCTGGCGAGTTGCGCTATTATCGTTGCAATTGTGCATGTCCTTACCGGGCCGTCCGTACCGAGCGAACTAAAGGGGCTTAGCGTCGAGCGTTACATAGACGAGATTGTTCGTGCGGTACCCAAAATGCCGCAATCTGCATTTCATCCAGAGACCTAAGATCTCAATTTCTACTCTTGCCGCTTACAAGAATAGACTCTTCACTTTCAATCGGCCTATCAACCTTCAACTCTGCCGAGAGTCGCCTGGTACAAGATCACTGGTCATCCGCCTTCTGATATGCAGCTGGAACAATCACAATTATCTCCCCGCCAAGCGACCGTTGAACCGTCTGACCAGAGGTTGGGAATTTACACGCTTGGGCTTCTACTTTTTTGGACTACCGTCCTGATTTATACCGTTCATCCTGCACTCCCCGGAAACCCGATTGATTTGCCTCTGGAAGGAAAAAGTCCTTTGGTATCTGTATTACCGCAAGGCTGGGCTTTTTTCACGCGTGATCCCAGGTCTATGGACCTGTCAGTCTTCGCGAGAACCTCCAATGGCTGGCATCTCAAGCCCGCAGCGAAACGATCTTGGCCACATCTGTTGACGTTCTCTCGGAGCTGGAAGATGCCAGGAGTGGAAGCGGGACTCGTTCTTAATGAACTCGCCGAGCCGCAGTGGCAGAGTTGCCAGGGTCTACCCACTTCCTGCCTTGAAGCAGCACCTTTAGGCGGAAATGTGGAGAACATTCTCTCCCCACCGTCTCTCTGCGGAGAGCTCGGGTTCGTGAAACAACCGCCGATCCCTTGGGCGTGGAGCCAGGCCGCTGACGAAACTGTAATGCCTTCCGAGGTGCTGCGCCTTCAGATAACCTGTCATGAATGAATGGCTAGGAAAGCTAGGACATTGGGTGCGGCCATGGTGCAATCGCAACCCATTTACCAATGTCTACGGATTGAGCAGAACGCTGCTCGCAGTAGCGACCGCTGGAACCATTGCCTTCAATTCCGCAAACGTGCTCTTCACGCCGGCTGCCGGAGTCTATGACGTCCCCAGATGCGGGCCCGGAATTTTGAAGCTCTCGATCTTTTGCCTCATGTCTCCGGGGCGAGTAGGAATCGCCCGGTGGGTCTGCGTCGTTATTCTGCTTGTTGTCGGCAGCGGATGGCGACCCCGCCTAACTGCAATACCGCATGCCTGGGTGTCCTTTAGCTTTTTCTCGTCGTCCACGATTTTCGACGGCGGTGACCAAATGACCCTCGTATTGACAGTCTTGTTAATGCCAGTAGCGCTGATGGACCCAAGACCATGGCACTGGTCCGCTTTACACTCGGGTGAAACTCCAGGCTCGGCGCCGCGACTTGTAGCGTGGTCAGCGATATTTATGATTCGGGTCCAGGTCGCGGCTGTTTATTTTGTTTCCGGCATTGCCAAGCTAGGCCAGGCGGAGTGGGCCAATGGAACGGCCATGTACTATTGGCTGCTGACTTTTGGTGAAGCGCCCCATTGGGTCGTGGCCCTCATGGAGAAGCCCGTAGTTGTCGTGGCAACAACCTGGGGAGCAATTGCTCTGGAAGTGACGCTCGCTTTGGCCTTGGTGCTGGGAAGAAAGTGGTGGCCCCCGTTACTTTTTTTAGGGATAGCCTTTCATGTCCTGATTGCCTTGTTCTTTGACCTTACCAGTTTCGCGATGGCAATGATAGCCGCACTCATCCTATATCTGCATCCTGCGGACGAGCCTTTGAGTATAAGAATGTTTCCGGTAGCGCGCACGCGCAGCCTCTCGACGAGCCAGTCGGTCGATCTTCCCCCTAGCTGATCCGCTTCCGCTTCCAGACTGCTCGGGCGTGAGTCAGGGTTCAGAGACGGAAACACCAGCAGCCGTGCTCATCGCAAACAGCAATGTCCCCACAGCCGCCCCTGGTAAACATGTCGTTGCAATCATCGTCGCCTGAGCAAGTGCAGAGGATCCCCTCGCAACTGAAATTGAGCGTTCTGCCACTCATGCGGGTCAGATTCAGTTTCTGCGTGCGTATGTCACTGGTCATGCCCACACGCAGTTTACCGCTAACGCTCTTGCCCGTTTTCTTCAACAAATCAGCCATCGTCATCTCGCCTTTAGAGGTGCGCACCCGGATGCGGCTATAGTCGACGCCGGCAGCTAACGTATAGATCGTGCCTTTACTGGTTAAATCTATACTCGTTGACTGTTTTCCCACGGTCTGGCTGGTTATTTGAACCTGTTTAATGGACGGTCTCTTTTGCCCTGCGGTGAGGCCAAAAGACAAAATGACGAGGCTCAGAACCAACACCAGCTTCTTCATAATTGGGCTCCCTTCTTTTTCGGTGGGCACATTCTGGCGAAAAATCAACCATGCGTCAAATCAATCAAAGCCGGGCGATCAATTTGATCGCCCTAACGGGGAAGACTAGAATTTTCAGCCTCAGCAGCTACCGGGGTTGCGCTTTTGGTTTCTTGAAAATCTGCACAACAAATCGTTGGACCGGAGCCACGGGAAGCGTGTTTCGCATCAAGCGTGATCC
>CBFHBA010000061.1:0-10319 GCA_965653675.1 uncultured bacterium | reverse complement strand
AGCGTGACAGGTCGAAGCTGCTCGGTAGCGCCGTGGCCCGGTCAACTCAACCGTTATGCGTCGAATTAGTTCTTGGAAGCGTTGTATCTGGGCGGCGCCACTACTGCTGCTTGCCGCGTATACCGACTGCGGCTTCTTCGTGCGGCCGGGAAGCATCAGAGTCGCTGATCCAGCACGCACAGTCGCTGATGCTCGAAAACTAATCGAACAGGAAAGGGCCAAGCCTTCTAAACCGATGCTTCGTCCTGAGGAGGCGCCTGACAGTCTACGGATTCCTGGACTACGCTGGGTTGATATTCTTGACGACCACATTAATTTGGTCCTTTACCACGATCCTATGCAAACCCGAGGTGCGCGCATTTGGAGTCTGGACTCGAAGCGTGAACACAAAGATACGCCAACGAAATACCCGGACATCTATTTCTTCGATTACACAAAGGACGCGCCTCACGGACCTGACAATATTTTTTGACGGCGACGACGCATAACAAATCGTTGGACGCGAGCGGAATCAGATCGAATGGCGTTCGCAAGACTTGAAAGGCTTTCGTAGTTGATGCCCGCCGCGTCAACTCAACCGTTCGACGGCTATCCTGTTTATGAAAATCACTCGCACATTGTTCCTGACCGGTCTTCTTTGTCTGGTGTGTTTCGCTTCTTCGTTCGCTCAAAAGGTTTGTCCATTTAAGGCCCCTGTTGGCGAAACTGGACTCCGGAAACAAAAGGCTACGAAAACCGTTCAGCCGACTTATCCCGACGAGTCTCTAAAGAATCATGTGACCGGCCGCGTCATCGTACAGATCCTTGTTGACGAAAACGGCAAGGTGCCGCAAGCGACCGTGCAGAAAGCGCCTGACCAACTCACGGGAGAGTCTGTTGTCGCAGCAGCAAAACAATGGGAGTTCAAGCCGCCTCCTAAAGTCCAAGGGAAACAGATATGCTACGAAAGCACCTTGGGCTTCAAGTTCGAAATACGCAACGGCAAAGGTCGTGTAGTTGACGACCCGGTGAACTAACTATTGCTGTCCCAAGCGCCGTCGAACAAATCGTTGGACCGGAGCCACGGGAAGCGAGTTTCGCATCAAGCGTGATTCGTCTAAGCTGCTCGGTAGCGCCGTGGCCCGGTCAACTCAACCGTTGGGCGGACGAAACCCATGACGTTCATACTCGTTCCAAACTCGGGCGATGACGTTCAAATCAATGCTTGGAACTGGCGTCCCACGGTTGAATTCTTGCGAACCGAGAACGTCATCACTTCGAACCAGGCTGAACTTCTCGCGTGCAGTGGATGTGGCGCCAGAGTGGACGCGGACCTGGCAAAACGAATGGCTTCCGCGCTTGAGGACAAACTTTCTACCATGAAACCTGTTGACCGGATGCGCGCAGACTTAAGCGTTACCGACATCCCGAATGTGCCTCAGGTTTTTGGGCCTGACACAAAACCCGACGACATCGATGTCACGAATCTTTATTCGGCAACGTATGACTGGCTTGTCACATTCAAAGACTTTTGTAAACGGTGTGACGGCTTCACTGTTTATTGACGCGCGATCGTCCGTCCAACAAATCGTTGGACCGGAGCCACGGGAAGCGACTTTCGCATGAAGCGTGATCCGGCTAAGCTGCTCGGTAGCGCCGTGGCCCGGTCAACTCAACCGTTATGCGCCTTGTACGTTACATGTTGGTTTTGATTCTGCTGCTGGTGCCCGTGACTGCACAGAAGAAGCGCTCGAGTCCCGACGAAGTCTTTGCCGCGATCCCGACACAATTACGTGCCCGGTTAATCGAACGGTTGAACCTACTTGTGACGTACCAAACAAAACGCGAATGGTCAGAAGTGTATAACCTCTTGAGCGACCGCTACCGCGGCGACAACACTAAGGACAAGTTTGTTTCACAGCAGAAACTTGCGGTTCGTCTCTCGAAATTTACGCCGGACGCTACGCAGGACGCCTACCGCTCAGAAACAGATGGCGAGTGGACCATCTACGGCTGCGGCGAATACGGAGGCTGGCCCCGAGACAGGAATCTCTCAGCGGTACAAGCGTACCGCCAAAACGGTGACTGGTATTTCTCGACTGTCAATGTTGTTTTCAACTGTGTCGATTGCGACCCCGCACCATGTCGTTGACGCGGACGGCGCATAACAAATCGTTGGACCGGAGCCACGGGAAGCGTGTTTCGCATCAAGCGTAATCCGGCTAAGCTGTTCGGTAGCGCCGGCCCGGTCAACTCCGCCGTTCGGCGGCTCTCATGACCGTACACGAAGATGTCTTTGCAACGGTCGCCGCGTTTCAAACAACGAACGCGGTCACTGACCAGGAAATCGTCGACGAACTTGTGGTTCGGGGCTATGATCGGCTGCGCGCGGAATTGCTCGCGGTATTCGTTCCGCTCAGCTTGGCACGCGCGGTCATCGCTCGCTTACCGTCGCCAGTTCTTTTGCCCGAAACAGCCGTGGTACTCGACGGTGACCGGCGACTAACTTTGCGCCTTGCATCTGTGCCGGAATTTCAAACGGCGCGTCACATCGGTGAGGAAACTTTTTCGAACGGAGTGATTCCAAGGGAACTCTTTGGCTCAATTGTAAGCTTTAGCGCGGAACTGAAACTTATCAATCAGGCTTTGTACGCCGGGAAAGAACTCGGTGGTTTAACGTTCGCGTCTCCCGTTCTTATCCGTTTGGCTGCCGCGCCCGGTTTCGAACGTTGGTACGAAACTATCTCGTTGTAACTAACGGCGCCACCGAACAAATCGTTGGACCGGAGCCACGGGAAGCGTGTTTCGCATCA
Organism: uncultured bacterium; assembly: GCA_965653675.1. Taxonomy (GTDB): domain Bacteria; phylum Acidobacteriota; class Blastocatellia; order Pyrinomonadales; family Pyrinomonadaceae; genus UBA11740. The sequence goes on along the minus strand of CBFHBA010000061.1, from coordinate 7,527 downwards.
AGCGTGATCCGGCTAAGCTGCTCGGTAGCGCCGTGGCCCGGTCAACTCAACCGTTCGGCCACAAACTCGATGACGACGCAATTTGAACAATGGGCTCTAGGATTCTCCGGCTGTGATGGCGGGAATCTTAGCGGCAGCACTTGGTTCTGTGGTATCGAATGGGGCACCGGCAAAGATCATGACATCGAAACGGAATTCAGCCTTTCAGTTACGACGCCGCCGCAGCTATACGAAACACCTTCCGAGATCTTGAACTATCCTCTCGGCATTAAACTCATCAAACTTATTACGGCCATGCGCGGCGGCCAAGTTCACGACTATCGGCATGTCGCTTTCGAAACGCCCTATCCTTTTCATCGCGACTCGCAATATTTCAAGATGAATCTTTTCCCGATTGCATTTCGAAAGGTTGACACTGCTCTATGGGTCGACAAGTATCGTGCAGCGACTGGTCTTGCAACACGCGACGATTACGTAACGTGGTGCCGCGCCAACCGCTTTCCTAAAATTCGTTCTTGGATGGAACGCGGCCAGCCAAAGTTGATCGTCGGAATCGGGAGTTCTCATGCAGCAGATTTCCAATCTGCATTTGGGTTCCGTGGTGTCGGTACGGAGGAAACGCTCGAAGGTCGGAAACTCTTTTGGCAGTCAAACGGCAATGCTATTCTTGCCGTCATTCCGTTCTTGGGTCAGTTTCAATTGGACAGTGACCGTCGCATTCAAGCGTTTGGTGAACGTATTGGCGCTTTGGCTGACACCATTCACTGAACATTTGTGGCCGAACAAATCGTTGCACGCGAGCCGAACCAGCGAGCTTCTCATCGACAACTTGCGTGTAACGCAGTTGCGTGCGGCCAAGTGAACTCGACCGTTATATTGCTTTTCTCATGACTTCGTTGCGGTTTTGGATTCCGATCATCGTGTTCTTGGGATTAACGCCCGTGATGTGGTTCCTCGGGTTGATGTCAGCGGGCGCCGGCCATGGCGATTGTTTTCTGGCGAAAATACTATTTCCTTACACTCTGTTGGCTTGGCAACTTTCCTTTTCATCACGGAACTTCTTCTTCGTGGTCGCAATTATTCAATACCCTGCGTATGGTGTATTGACGGGGGTTGCAAATCTTTATCGCAAATCGTTGGTGCTCGGTGTGGGTCTCACGCTCGCACATATCGCTGCCGTCGCCGCGTCACTTTACGTTGCTAATCCATACTTCTCTGGCCGCTTTCGCTGAATGGGCGCAATATAACAAATCGTTGGACCGGAGCCACGGGCAGCGTGTTTCACATCAAGCGTGATCCGGCTAAGCTGCTCACTAGCGCCGTGGCCCGGTCAACTCAACCGTTGGGCTTTTTGCCTTTTGATTAATGTCGAGACCGGTGCTATACAGGCGGTATCTATAGCTCTTCCAATGCAAGGAGACAACAAATGCGGTCTCTCAACTCACCTCTCCGGATTACGACGATAATCTTCGTGCTCGCGGGATACGTTAACGCCCAAGACGGAGGTTCAACGACGGTCACCCTACCTGGAGGGATGACCATTTCTACTACCAGCCTCATTGTGGGCACCTTGGCTGTTGTCGTAGTCGCAGTCGTTGGGGTCGTGTTTGCCGCGCGCCGATCCCATTCCGGTCATACGACTAATACGATATTTCAAAACGTGTCGGATTCCACTTTCGGCGATATTAAGTCTGAAACGCGCGTCGCGAGTCACGAAAATGGCAATCCTCCTGGCACACAGTCCACGCGTAACGCATCCGCTTTGGATGAAAGGTTGCGGGCTGTGGCGGCGGAACAGCGCGAGTTCAATCTTTTTGCAGAACGGCTTGGTCGCGCGCAACAAGAACCTGCAAATCGCGACGAAATCAAGAGACATATCCACGAGCGCGATCTGCAACGGTGATGCTACCGTAAACGACACCCAACAAATCGTTGGACCGGAGCCACGGGCAGCGTGTTTCGCATCAAGCGTGACAGGTCTAAGCTGCTCGCTAGCGCCGTGGCCCGGTCAATTCCGCCGTTGGATGGCTCTCAAATGATCTCAGGCGTATAATTTCGGCGGAGATGAACATGGATTACAAGGTGGTCGTTCACGAATCGGATGAAGGTTTCAGCGTTTCGTGTCCTGGTCTTCCCGGTTGTTGGTCCCAGGGTGCAACAGAATCTGAGGCGCTCGAAAACATCCAGGACGCCATTCGCGAATACCTCGCTGCGGTAGACGACCTCGTCAAAGGCCAGGATGTTCGTGAGGTAACGGTGGCGGTGTGACGTGCCGAAGATCCCCGGCGTCAATCACCTGGATGCTGTCCGCGCGCTTCAAAAGGCAAACTTCCGCATCATTCGCCAAGGCAAACATATCGTTATGTCGGACGGTGTTCGCATCGTGACTATTCCGCGGCACAACCCAGTCAACGCTTTCACCATGGGCGGCATCGCTCGCGACGCTGGGTTGTCGGTCGAACAGTTCAAAAAACTTCTCTGACTGCGGCGCCATCCAACAAATCGTTGGACCGGAGCGACGGGAGCGTGTTTCGCATCAAGCGTGACAGGTCTAAGCTGCTCGGTAGCGCCGTGGCCCGGTCAACTCAGCCGTTGGGTGCCTTCATGCCTGAGCCAGACTTCACAATACCGGGCGACCGTTTCGAGGACCGCACCTACATCGCGAAGCGCACATCAGCGGTGCCATTGCCCGCTCGCGGCGCGGTAAAGACCGCGCTCTCGTACTTGTATCTGACTTCTGGCCCGGTCAACTTACCGCGCGAACGCTTGAAGGTCGCTGAACCATTTATGGAACCGCGCGAACGTGTTCTGTTACGTTGGCTATACACTCGCACGAACGGGAGCCTTCGTTCTACGTATGGCGCGAAGGCGCTACTGGCGGCGCGCAAAAGCCAGTTCCGTTGTTGCGTCTGCGGCTACGCTGACGTGCGGGCGCTGCACATCGACCACGTCGATGGTCGCACTGCTGAAACGGCCTGTTCGTGTCTTTGCGCCAACTGTCACAACATCAAATCGCGCGCTAGCGACTGGTCTGGCGAACGGCGCTATACTTAACCGCGGCACCGAACAAATCGTTGGACCGGAGCCACGGGGAGCGTGTTTCGCATCAAGCGTGATCCGGCGAAGGTGCTCGGTAGCGCCGTGGCCCGGTCAACTCCGCCGTTCGGTGTCTCCGTATTGAAAGGTTTAGGACCAATGCTGACCAAAGTCTTGTTAGCCTTGAGTTTTCTCTTATGTGTTTGTGGAAGCGCACTTGCGCAGCAGAGTGGCGAGGGCGCTTCCCCGGCGTGGAGTATCGGAAACCGTCATGCGCGGGTGGTAATCGAAGTTTTCAGCGACTATCAGTGTCGGCGGTGCACCGCGTTCAATACTGACTTGAAGCGGCTTCAAGTCAAATACGGCGATAGCGTGAGAATGATTTTCCGCCAGTTTCCCCTTACTCAAATACACGATAAAGCATTGTTGGCCGCACAGGCAGCAGAGGCCGCGGGTCTGCAAGGAAAATTCTTTCAAATGAATGACCTGCTCTATTCTCAGGCCCGCGAGTGGGAACAATCGAAGAACGTGGAAGACCAATTCATTATATACGCCCGTCAGCTGAAGCTGAACCTGAAACGATTTCGCTCCGACCTCTCAGGGATTCGCGTGCAAGCACGGATTGGTCTTGACACGCAGCGGGCGCGAGCGCTGAATCTTCCAGGAACGCCAACTGTGGTTCTCAGCGATGGATTGGTTATGCACGAGGACCTGGCAAATCTCGATACCGAAATCAACAAGAGACTTAACGCTGGCAAGAGTGGCGGTCATTGAGGACGACACCGAACAAATCGTTGGACCGGAGCCACGGGAAGCGTGTTTCGCATCAAGCGTGATCCGGCTAAGGGTAGCGCCGTGCCCCGGTCAACTCCACCGTTAGGTCGCCACCCCCCGACCGGAATGACGGCTATGAAAAATGGCGGACTTAATTTGAAGGATGCGATCGCGGTTCTTGAGCGGACGCCGTCAAGCTTGAGCGGGTTGCTGGAGGGGTTACCCGAGATGTGGATAACTGCGACGGAAGGCAACGACACTTGGTCGCCGTACGACGTGATCGGCCACCTCATCCATGGCGAGCGCACGGACTGGATTCCGCGGGCACGCCACATCCTAAATGGCGAGGCGCGACCGTTCGAGCCGTTCGATCGAGCGGCGCAGTTTACAGAAAGCGAGGGCAAGAGCCTTGGGGATTTGCTGTCGACCTTTGCGGAGCTTCGCCGACAGAACATTGCTGCGCTGGTGGCAATGAATCTGACAGATGACGACTTGGATCGCGAGGGGCGGCATCCTGAACTTGGGAGAGTCACGCTCGGGCAACTGCTGGCGACATGGGTTGTGCACGACTTGGATCACGTGACGCAAGTCGCGCGAACGATGGCGAAGGTTTACGGCGAAGCAACGGGACCGTGGAGCGCGTATTTGTCCGTCTTGCGGGACCGACAACGATAGTCCGCTTCAATCAATACGCGGTCGAACAAATCGTTGGACCGGAGTTGCCGCCTGCGAGCTTCTCAACAAACATTTTCGGACCGGGAAATCCTTCATCAAACCAGATCAATCATCGATGAAATCAGAGTCAAGAATTATTCCGAGAGAGAATAAAGAAACGCCTAACTAACCCGTCGACTGCCTACTCAACCCACCCGCGGGTTCAGAGAGCGGCCCGAAGGCTTGTGAATTATCTGAAATCCCAGGAGCAGGAGCATGCGCCGCCCTCACAAATCATGGAGGCCATAGATGGAAGAGAGTGAGATTGGCGAAGTCGGAGTCGATAAACTCCACGAACAGGCTCATGAAAGAGCGAGAGAGGAAAAGCACCGTGCACCGTGGTTGCTATGGTTGGCTTTATCTACGGCATTGTTTGCGGTGCTGGCCGCAATCGCTTCTCTGAAGTCCGGTCAATTAGCGAACGAATCTCTGTTGAGCATGAATCAAGCCACGCTCAAACAAGCCCAAGCTTCAGATGCTTGGTCGTACTATCAAGCGAAGGGCATTAAACAAATCGCTCGCGAAACTGAGGAGGACTTGTTGACCGCAGGGCATGCTTCAACAGAAATGATCACTAAAGCTCGTTCCGATTCTGAACGTTACAAAGGCGAGCAACAAGAGATCGAGAAAGAGGCTCAGAAACTGGAACAGGAACAGAAGGAACTCGTGGCGCACTCTCAGAATGATCTGGAGCGACACCACCGATTCGCTTACGCCATAACAGTACTACAGGTGGCCATTGGTCTTTCAGCAATAGCTGCTTTGATCGAGCGTCGCAGCATTTGGCTTTTAGCGCTCGCAGGTGGAACAGTTGGAGTTGGGTTATTCCTGTACGGTCTCCTATAAAAACCGTTAGCCTTCATCGAGTCTAAAATCGTTGGACGCGTTTCAAGGAGGTGCGTTATCCGGCGGCGCCGTCGGGCGCGATTTCAAGAGGCACAAGCGTATATTGCATCGTCCGGGTCTCCTTATCTGAGTCTTTGATTGAGCCATCGCTGCAAGGCGTAAGCTCGTGCTAAAGCAGTTCGATTTTATCCAACTCACTCTGCTTGGAGACCCGGCTTCATAGTTTCTCCACCGTTCGGCGGTCTCTCACTCTTTGATGATGATTGGAAGGATCGATCTATTCTTCGACCCCGGCATTACGTCACGTCTTTCCTAAAGTTTTCTTCGAAACCCTCGCAAAACCCAACATTCTAGTTCTGCTGCGCCAGCACTGCCTGAGGCAGCGGACAGGGAGGCGACTGGTTAGGAGAGCAAGCAAAATTGTTTGGGTCGCTCGAAGTAGTCAGCGTGTCGTCAGCGTAAATGATTCCAGCCCTGCCGTTTTGCGCGTCGATGGCAACCTGAAACAGGTCGAGCAGGTTACGCGTGCCTGGACCACAGGCGCTGCCGTTGGTACAGATCACGCCGTGGTGATTGGCAACGGCGTTCACTTGGGTCTGTGTGAAGCTACCACCAATGAGCTGCGCAAAGTAAACGTGCCAGTCGGCGGTCGGATCCAGATTCGAGGCCGCGCTTGTGCCATAGTAAACAACGTCCACGATACTGTTGTCAGCAGCCACCCACGGAAAAATCGCCGTTGTAGCCGGAGTACTGCTGACCGTAATGGCAGCCGTCCAGTGGTTTCCCTGATCGGTCGAGCTGGCTAAGGAGACAGTGTGTCCGTCGGACCAGGCGGCGTAGAGGTTACCAGTGGTCGGGTCGACGGCCAGCGCGGGGAAGAAGTTCGCCAGGCGCGTACCGGGGGCAGCGGTAAAGGCAACATTCGCCGTCCAGGTTTGGCCCATGTCGCTGCTGCGCGAGACGACAATATGGTTGGGCGTGAACGTACGCCCTTTCAGCACGCCAGTCTCACCGGCGGCATAAATGTCATAGACGTTATGTGTGTTCGGATCAGCAACAATCTTACCCTCCGCGTTATTGAAAGTCGCAATGGCCGTATTTTGTGCCTGCCCGACAATCGGATCACCGGCGCGCTTCCACGTGAATCCATCGTCATCCGAGCGCTGCACATGGATGAGCGAAGCGTTGCCCGAATCGTGGTAGGCAATGTAAACATGCAGCCCATCTGAGGTGATCCACGGTCGGTCGTCGTTGGTCGTGTCAATAACCTGGGCGGTGCATTGGGTGATCGAGAAGGTGCCGGATGACGGGTTCGGACAGGTAATTGCCGATACGCCGATTTGGCTCCTCCTAAACGTGGGATTGAAGAGAAAGACCAGCGTGGAGATATGCAACCTGCCGGTTGACCCAATGTCGACGTCGGCGTCGCCCGCACCAAAGACTGACTTACCAGGGTGCTGCAAGGCGTTGTCGACGATGCCTTGATGAATGGGTCCCGAGCCGAACGGCCCAGTCCAGAGGGCGGTGCCGAAAGCCGACGGATCAAACAACCATTGGAGCGAGACTATGCCCATAGTGCCGTCATTGCCAATGGAGATCTCAGGTTCGCTGCTCCCGTTGGGCAGCAGAAGCGGTGTTGTGGTGAAGCTGGGCGGCGGATTAGCGGTGGTTCGTACAGGAAGGACGATTGCGAGCAACAGTGTGGCGAGGGCTGCCGCGGTGATGATTGCTAGCGGAGAGCCTAGAGCACGAGAAGTTAATCGTTTATACATAATGGCATCCTTTCGAAACTCTAAGAACGGAAAGTCAAGGCGGCGGCACTCTGCCGCGCGTTCTCGTATCAACTGGGGATTCAGATTTGATTGCGATCTTTGCGATTCATTCAGAAGATGTCAAGAAATCTCGGTAGCGGTAGTGGGGGGGGTACTGGTTCAGTTTGAAAGTGGCAATCGGAAGATGGTAACTGGGGTGTCTTCTTCAACGACAAAAAACGTTGTCTTCCCGTTCGCGAAGGCATATAAACAACTCGCAAACGGCGAAGGCGATTCTATCTCCTGCAGGTACGACGTTATTCCAGTTGTCTTCAATCGGTGACGATGCCGAACAAATCGGGTATGAAAGACGAAGTCAAGCATAGACATCTCCTCTCCCGCCGAA
>CBFHBA010000060.1:0-10801 GCA_965653675.1 uncultured bacterium | reverse complement strand
TGGAGACATCTGCTGCTTAACTTGTATGCCCGGCTTTCATTGAACCATTGGACCGAAGCTGGCACCGGGAGCTTCTCGTAAAACTGATCCGGTTCTATCATGGCCGCGCGTTAACGGGCGCTGGCCGCTCAACTTAAACATTATGTCGCGATCCAAATCCTCGATTGAAATCGTGACAAAGTCCGTCCCTTAAAAGGAGAAATCATGCCCGACACCCCAAAACTTAAAGCACTACGAATCGCGCTGATATTGGTTGGCGTGATATTTATCGCGGGAATCTATCTGCTAATGATGGTCTGGCCATCAGGCTGGACCTGGCATACAGGACACTCAGATTATCCGTTAATGATCGTGGGCGTGTACGCGACTCTAGGCGTCTTCTTGCTGATCGCTGCGCGCAACCCGGTTGCTCATCTCAGCTTAATCTGGTTTACGGTTTGGTCCAGCGTCGTGCATGCGGCAATCATGGCGGTGCAGTCTTTTGGCGCTCCTGAGAATCGTGGTCATCTTGTAGGGGACGTCCCGGCGCTTTTGGTCGTCGCGCTACTATTAGCCGTTCTTACGCCGCGCCGGTCGAAGGCGCAACCTTCGTGAATCATGGCTATAGAAATCGTTGGACGCGAGCCGCTCAAATAGTGATGAGTGATGAGTGATGAGTGATGAGTAAGCGCGCGGCCGCGTCAACTTTATCGTTCGACGGCTACATACGGAGGCTAACATGTCACACGAATACGTTCAGGTTGTTCGAGGTATGTACGATGCGTTTGCCAAGGGGGATATTCCTACCATCATAGCTGCCCTGGATCCTCAGGTGGAGTGGTGGGAAGCCGAAAATTTCATCTATGCCGATGGGAATCCTTATGTTGGCCCCGATGCTGTGTTGAAGGGCGTCTTCATGCGGATCGGCTCTGAATTGGAGGACTTTGCGGTTTCACCGAGGGAAGTCTTTGACGCAGGCGATACCGTCATTGGACATGGCTACTACAGCGGCAGATATCGGGCAAATGGAAAACAAGCGCGCGCCCAGTTTGCTCACTTCTTTACCTTTCGCGACGGACGAATTGTGGAGTTCCAGCAGTACACGGATACCGCTCAGTTCAAGCAAGTAGTTTCAGTCTGAGGTTCTTGTCATAGCGCGCCGTCGCACAAATCGTTGGGCGCGACCCGCGAAAAGCAAGGATGAGGGATGAAGGGCGGTCGTGGCGATGATCGCGGAGCGCGCCGCCGGCTGGATCGAAGCTGCACTAATTTGAAGCAAACAGAGGACGTAATGCGACCGCTTCGTTATTCCATCAACGTCACATTGGACGGGTGCTGCGATCATCGCGTAATGATCCCCGACGAAGACATACATCGTCACGCGATAGAGAACATCGTCCAGGCCGATGCTCTCCTGTTAGGCCGCGTGACTTACGAAATGATGGAGGCCGCGTGGCGGTCACCGGCGCGGACGGGCGTGAGGCCTGATTGGATGGCCGATTGGGGGCTTCCCTTCGCCCGGACGATCGATGCGGCAAAGAAGTATGTTGTCTCGAGTACCTTGGATCGGGTTGATTGGAACGCAGAACTCGTGCGCGGGGATCTGGGAAAGGCCGTTCAGCAGCTCAAGCAGGAGCCGGGCAAGGGACTGTTCACGGGAGGCGTGACGTTGCCGCAAGCATTGGCGGACCTGGGATTGATCGATGAGTACGAGTTCGTAATAAACCCCAGGCTAGCGGGCCATGGGCCGACGTTGTTCGCAGGGTTATTGAAGCATGTCGACTTGAAGCTTGTGAGCCGGCTGGAGTTCGCCTCAGGGGCGGTAGCGATGCGGTACGTGCCTCGACACGACACGAAACTATGAGTGATGAATTATGAGTGATTGAGTCGGTAACCGTTATGCGGTCCACTGAGAGTCGCAAGTTCAGAACGCCTATTGAAAATGAATTGCCATGAGCCGACTATTTCGGTTTCCCAATGCGGTCAAGCGAGATCCAGCCATTGAGGTTTGGATGCAGGAGCATTCGGGTGAATTGGGGCTGATAGCACAGCGCTGGTTTGAAGTCATGCGTGCCTGTGGAGGCGACGTTCGCGAGGTATTGCATGACGGTCATCCGACTGCGTGTGTAGCTGATGCGGCGTTCGCCTATGTGAACGCGTTCAGAGCGCACGTCAATGTGGGTTTCTTTCGTGGAGCTGAGATTGCCGATCCTGAGGGTCTATTGGAAGGCACTGGTAAGTTCATGCGCCACGTGAAACTCAGACCCGAACATGAGGTCAATTCTGACGCTCTTATGAAGTTAATCGAAACTGCATATGCGGACATGAAAGAGCGTTTGAAAGTGGGTGCGGTCGCGGCAACGCAGCAGTTGGCAAGAACCAGAAACAAATGAAATATCATCATATCGGAATCCCGACAAACAGCGCTCAGGACGGGGAAACCTATCTTGAAGCGTATGACATCCATTGTACGGATCACGAAAACAACTTGTACGGCATTCAATGGATGCGATATGGGAATCAATGTACGTTGCCGAACATCGTAAAAGAAGTTGCACATATTGCCTTTGAAGTGGAGGATCTTAGAAAGGCAATTGAAGGAAAAGAAGTCATTATCGCTCCCAATTCACCCAGCGAAGGTGTGACGGTGGCATTCATCCTCGAAAATGGCGCCCCGGTAGAACTCCTCGAATTTAACAAAAAATAGAAATCTCTAGCCTTCGGATAACGTAGTCGAACCAAACAAATCGGCCGGTAGCAGGACAAAAAGTTTTCTGTTGACAGGAACAAGATTGCCGACTATTGTGCGCCGCACCTCCAGCGCATTGGTAGCAATACCTAGCCGATGTCGAAAAAACGATCGGGAGTCTCGCCGTCTCGATTGTCATTAAAGATGACCTAAAACTGCTGAGCCGGTCGTCTAAACCGGTTTAGTCCGCTACGAGGCCGTAACACAACAGGGAGAATCTTCTATGTTTAAGACCGCATTTGCCGCATTGTTTATCTTATTGCTATTTATGAGTTCAACAGCAATTGCCGATTGCTCGGTTAAAAAGCAGGCGGGATCTTATGTTGCCCTAAGACCCACCACCATCTCCGGGTCTGGCGCCAGCATACTGGATCAACTTCGGCTAAACAGTGATGGAACAGCGTACTGGTATCAGAGCACCGCATTTGACCTATTGGTCACCACCGGATCTTTCATCCCTCAAATTGGTAGTTGGAAGTGCCTCGACGATGGAAACTTGTTGGTAACAACCATCGGAGTGACCTATCATTCCGTAGGAACCGACATCGTAAAAGACTCAAATGAAAGATTTACGCAGAAACTCTCCCCAACAAACGATGATACGCTGACAGTTATCATCCGAGTTTTCAAAGACTTTCCTTTGACTACTGATCCCTTGGACCCCACAGCGGTGCCATCGAGCACTAGGACTGGTACAACCGCATTTGAATTTAAGAGAGTTAAGCCCGTTCCCTCAGATATACCTTAGGGTCACTACTTGTCTCTACAACTAGCGGTACGTGATGCGTGGCTCAAGCCTATCGTCCTCTGTGCCTAAAAGGGTGAGAGACATCCTCACCCTTTGCGCCCCTCACCGTTGCTGGTTTTGCCTCAGCCACGTGTTCAATCTTCAAAATGATAAAGGCATCTAACGCAAATCTGCTGGCTCCGTAAGCTCAGCGCGCTTTATCAACCTCGACTAATGGGCGGCAGGGTTGACATGACACAAGCACAAATCTCCGGCATCTCGCCGTTTTTTATCGTGAGCCACGTACCGACGTCGCTGGCGTTCTACCGAGATCGACTTGGATTTGAGATTACTTTCGAGGGGCCCGAACCTGACGATATCTTCTTCGGCATCGTGCGCCGGGGCGGCGCGCAGATATTGATGAAAGAAGTTGGCGTACCCCCGGTCCCGAACTACACTCGAGATATCAAACAAGGTATCGCCCGGTGGGACGCATTCGTTTCCGTTCCGGATCCTGACGCACTCGCGGCTGAATTTGCGGCGCGTAACGTCGAGTTCTTCGAGCCACTTCAGGACACAGAGGACGGTTTACGTGGCTTCGAGATCAAGGACGCCGACGGCTATCTCTTGTTCTTCGGTCGTCCGCGGTGATGAACCAGCCACGATTCAAACGGTCAGCTTAAGCATCAGAATGACAACAAGCGATCGAAGAACGAGCGGTAACGCTGCAAGGCGATACGCAAATTTTCAGTAGATACATCTTCTCCGCGATCCCACTCGCGCTCGAGCTTCTGTCGCTCTTGGGCGAAAACTTCAGTCAGCTGCTTCATTGTTTCGGCTACTAACTCATCAGCTCGTTGGACGCACTTCCGCGGATCGTCAATAAATTCCGTCTGAATGTTGTACCAACGCGAACGGAAGTCGTTCGTCGCTTCCGGTCCAAACATGGCGGTATTGTTTTCATCCGCGCTGCGCAACTCTGTCGATTCCTGTTCACTTTCGCCATCGCCTGGTGCGACGAGTTCTGCTGTCTCTTCTTTCTCGAAATCTGTAGAGGTTCTTTGCTGAATTGCCGAGTCATCCTGCTGAAGTGGCGGATTTGATCGGTCTATCATTGCTTGATCTCGCATAGTTCTACCTTTCCCAACTGTTTTTGTTTAATTGTCTGACACCGTAAAGCAGGCCAATGCAATCACGAGACCAGATCAGTCGATCTTAATGAGGCGTTGACGCAACATAAATTTTCAATTTGGTCACTCTAATAATTTAAAGATTGGTATCGAATCGTGACGGCGGTGTATAAGATTGCCACACCGCTGCGAGTCAAGGTAGAAGCCTTCATGCAAAATTAAAATGAAATCGCCGCAAGACGTTGACGACCTCATTGAAGAACTTGCGCAATCTTTGGAACAGACAGATTGGGGCCAAAGAGCAAGGGGGAAAAGGGCAAGGAGCAAAGGGCAAAGGGTTCTCGCTATCGCATCAAACTGAACATTGGGTTGCGCCGCTCAACCAACCGCGTAGCGGTTGCCTGAGTGGCGCGGCCCAGGATCGTAGTTCCGCACACGCTTGATGAAGCTCGCAGGCGGCAACTTCGGTCCAACGATTTGTTCGGGTGCGATCGCGTTCAGCGCGATTCGAAATGCCGCACTTTTCCGTGATCGTCTCCAGTATCACCGCCTGCTGCTCGCCACTTCTGAGTGTTAGTCCGGCGAGGCGAACCAGCCGATGTCGGCCTTCACGTCGAACGGATCATCGAAGCTCGGCGGGTCCGACGGGCTGTTGTCGTCGATCCCGGCCACGAGCTCGAAGCGGAGCTTCGAGTTGCTGCCATCCGGCGTGATGGCCGGCAGGCTGCTCACGACCCGATAGAAGCGCAGCGGGTGCTCCTTGTTGGTGAACACGTGGTCCGCCGCAGTGAGCCCCCAGAAAACTTGTTCGTCTTTGACCTGCGCGCCCACGACCTCGGCGATCCTGTCGACCTTGCCCTGACTACCCGTCTGCCCCGAGAACTCGAGGCCGCCGATGCTGGATTGGAACGGGTAGAGCTTGTTCGGAAACGCGAGGACCGTGTAGTCGACGATCCCGCCATACGAGCGCGTGTTCTCGTTGTCGTTGACGCCGATCATGCTCTCGATTACCGCCGTGGTTGTACCGCTCTGGGAGGCCGAAGACTTCGCCACGCTGGCGTGGAACTTCTGCACCGAGTGATCGTCCTCGTACTGGAGCTCGAAGCCCGTCAACAGAGGAACGATGTTGGCCTTGCTCCGATTGAGCTGGAGCAGGTCTTGATCGCCGCGGGGCACGTCCCCGGCATCACTGAAACGAAAGCGTCGGCTGTTCACGTAGACGTCGAGCTCCGAATCGTCACAGGCCATGACTCGGACGTGGACATGCCCGTCGTACTTGTCGTCCCACTCGCCTTCGTGAGGCGAGAAGTCGCGCAGCCCCGCCGCCACGCTGATCGCGCAGGTCCTGGCATCCTGGTCGATATCGACGATTTCGGTGCGACAGAACATGCGATAGAACAGGTGTTCCTGCCCTGGCCACTCGATGCCGAAGCCCGTGAGCGCGATCGCGAACTTCAACGGCCCTTTGGGCTTCTTGATCAATTTCGAAAAATCGACCGTGATCGGGCCCGCGCTGCCACCCGAGGCAGGCGGGTCCTTGAACGTGTCGAACTCTGTTTGTTTCTGCGAAACCGCGATCGTGACGGACTTGTTACGAAACATGTCTCCCCCCTTTCGCCTCCGTTCGTGAGGCTCTTCTCTATACCACCGGTTAGCTAGCCCCGCCGGGAAGCCAAGCTCGGTCGTAGGTTGTGATGTCTGACTTCGTCAGCCTTGAGTTTATCGACTTCCGCCGAGATGTCAAACTGTTACTGCGTCGCTTAGTAACGGTGATAGTAATGTTTATTGCACGCTTGTTGTAAGGTGCGCTCGCGCCACGGTAGAGCAAATGTTCGACGATGATGATCCGCGATTCTCGAGCACGTCGCGAATGGCCTTGAGGTTGGGGGCACTGTCGATCTTCTGACCGTCATGACGCCAATGGTCTTGTGGCGCGCGCCATCGTGAACTCACGCGAATCTCTTCCATGAAAGAACAAAGCGTCGAACGACACCGTTCACCTGCCGCGGCGGCTGCTGAGACGTTGAACCTGGAAAAACTATGATGCCGTCGCGGTCAGGTGCAACGGCTAGTACGGCTTGTCTGCCAGGAGCCGCAGCGACTACGCGTTGACTTTCTGCTTTGCTTTACTGCTCGGCGTCGAGAAAGTCATTCACCATCGGGACGATGACGGCCATGCGCTGCATAAGCGTGACGTGGGTGGTGTTGGGCAAGATGGCCAATCGCGATGCGGAGCGCGGCCTCATGTCGCCGTGGACCTCGCCACCCTTCAGGCGAAACATCTCCGCGACGTGCTCGAGCCGCACGCCATCAGCGTCGCCGTGGATGAAAAACATCGGCGCCGTGGTGGCCTTGAGCTTGTCGGCGCCGAAGTCGAACGGTTTCAAAACCATCGCGATGACGCGCTTGACGAAATTCGGGAATTCATTTGGCGTCGGGCTCAGCTTCTTGTACTCGGCTTCAATAGGCGAGCCTTTGAAGGCGTCCGCCGTGAGTTGTGGGAATGCGTCGAGCGCTTCCTTGACCATGCCGTCACGGCGGAAAAAGGACGAAATGACTACCACCTTTCTCACTTTGTCAGGATGACGGATCGCGCACTGCATCGCGACGCCGCCACCCATGCTGTAACCGATGAGGTCCGCGCTTGAGATTTTGAGGTGATCGAGCAGCGCAGCCACATCGTCGGCGAGGTTTTCATAGCTGAACTCGCGATCGATGTCGGCCGTGCGCCCATGGCCCTGCATTTCGACGGCAATCACCTTCCGCGTCTTGGCGAGCTCGCTAATCCATCCGGTCCAGTTGTTGGTGATGGTCATGAATGCGCCGTGGAGCAGCACGACAGGTTCGCCGCTGCCATGGACTTCGTAGTACATTTTGACTCCGTTAACAGGCGCGTAGCCCGTCGTTGGCTTCTGCTGCGCCGACACCACAGCCGGCACGAGCGTCATCAGGAGAAAAGCTATTGTCCGCATGTTTGGTCTAACTCCTTCGTCGGACGGTCGAACGATTTGTTCGGCGCATCCGAGTTAACCAGCTATCGTCGTTGGGTCGTCACGTTTGAAGCGAAATAGCAAGAGCACAAACGAAAGTATCAAGCCGACCAGCAACCATTGAATACAAAAACCGGTGTAGAACACAAATATGTTTCCGCCGTGGGCGCGATTTCTTACCCCTTGGCCCTTTCCCCTTTGTCCTTACGTCACATGCTCCCGCGGCTCGCGTTCAACGATTTGTTCGGCGGCAGATTGATTAACGGGACTTCAAGTCAACAAATACACGATCTGAGTTTCAAGCTTCGTTTCGTCGTTTGTCCAATCGCCGTAGATTTCCCAAGAACATGCGCCAAAGCTGCGGCCGGTCGCCGCGCGCCAAGATTGGATCGCGTTATGGGCGGCCCCGAGTTTGGCATAGCTACCGATGTGCGTGGTTATGGCAACCTCACCCGCAGGCGTCGCGGTACAGATTATTTCGCCTTCGCCCTCAAAAGGCCGAATAACTTGAACGCCGAAGTCGACGTCCATCGGTGCATCACGTTTTACTGGATGATGATAGAGGAAACAATTATGGCCGTCGGTTCGCAGACCTTGATGGCGACGTAGAAACTCCCACACAAGGTCAAGCGCTGGTTTCCACGTGCGCCCAATGTCTCCCACGGACACGCGCCGCCGCACCGCGGCAAGGAGTTGCGCACTGACCGTCGTAGTAATGACCTCATAATTCATCGAAGTTCCCTCGGCTTTTCAGATGCCGCACTGTATGCCGCCGAACGGTTGAGTTAACCAGGCCACGGCATTAGTGAGCAGCTTAGCCGGATCACCTTGATGCGAAAGTCGCTTCGCGTGGCTCCCGTGCAACCATTTGTCAGATTGCGTCACTGATTACTCGAGGCGCATCAATCGAATTGCATTCGCCGCATTAGCTGTATAAAGCGAGGGTCTGAGCGGAGCGGGTCCATTACTGGATCAACCTTCAGCCAAGTCATCCAATTGTCTCCGATCGCAGCCACAGACTCCGGATGAGTAGATTTCGTTCACGGCATGTCGCGCGGCTGGTCAGCATAGACCCAGACGACATAACTCAGCTTCGCGCCCTTGTAGTCGCCGGTGATCTCCCAGCAGCCGGGAGCGGGTACGTAGACACCTGTCAGCATGGCGGCACGAGGTTCAAAAAGCGCGTTCGTTACCCTGTCCGCTTCAAACGGAGGGGTGTCGCCATCGAGCCGTCGTCCCGTGACCTTCAGGCTATAGTCCTCTTTTTTGTGGTAATCGAAATCGACGCTGCCCCAGAAAATCTTTGCGGTCAAATTGGGCTTGCCAGGCCCCAAGGAGTCGCGCGGCAACCAACCCCACTGTTCTCCTGATTTTGGAAGGCCGATATAAAGCTTGTCCGTACCCAACCAAAACCAATCTTCGTCCGCGCCAAACACATGCTCACCTGGCGGAGTGAATGTGACCGAAGGGGGAAGCGTAAGCGGACAGGATGCAGGCGGCACACGACGCGGTTTATCGAGAGCAGCTGGTTGGGTCGACGTCGCTGTCGCCTGAGAACGAAAACGGCTACAGCCAGAAGCGCCAACGCTAACGATCATCAGCATCAAAGCAAAAGCTCTATTCGTCATAAATTGTTAGACGAAGCACATGCGGAACTTCTTCCGCACAACGGTTGAGTTGACCGGGCCACGGCGTTACCGAGCAGCTTAGCCGGATCACGCTTGATGCGAAACACGCTGCCCGGGGCTCCGGTCCAACGATTTGTTCGACCTCGCTTTAATAGCTCACCGTTCCCATAAAGATCGTTACTGAAATTGCATTACGGTATTGTTGATCGGCATTTCCATTTTATGTTTTTGTCCGCCCACAAGAAATGACTCAAAGACGAACGGCAAACCTTCGTTGCCGTTAAAATCGCCGCCGTTTATTCGATATTCGTTAGCGACGTGAAAATGCAGATGCGGCCCAACGGCGTTTCCAGAATTTCCGAGCAGCGCGATGACCTGACCGCGACGCACCTTATCTCCGGCTTTGACGCGGATGCTGTTCGGTTGCAGGTGAGCGTATAGAGCATAACGACTATTTCCTAAATCAATCGCAACCCAATTACCGGCATTAGTTTCGCGCGTTAGCGGCACGGCGGGTTTTATGTCTCCTGACGCTTGCGGAACGTTCTCGGGAATGCCGTCTTTGACGAAAACGACCTTGCCGTCACCTACCGCCAGAACTTCCGCGCCGTAGCCGTAAAACATCTTGTTCGTTATCTCGTTCGGAAAAGGATTCGGCAGAATGTTGCCTTCCTGATCAACTTTATTGAAATCGCAGGCAAATCGCTGTGCAATGCGCACGTTTCCGCCTCTGATGGTTAGAACCTGATGGATCGAGTTATAAGCCGGGCCGTTGCCGCAGCGCCAGTCGCCGCCCCTGAGCGGCGCGCCGATGACAACGGGTTTCTTGTTGCTGACCAAAACATTGTAGTCGTCTAAAATCATCTCACCGCCCTCTCGGTCTGAAGGAAAACCGCGAAGCAACTTGATGAGTGGATTCGGCTCGAAAACGAATCGATGCTTCAAACTCGCAGGAATCGCAGCGGGGGAATCAACCGTCAACCAAAAGAAAAGAACTCCGGTGCGCCCGCTCGAAATCTGTCTGGGATATTGTTTGTTCGGCATCTCCGAGCGCGGCGGAGTGGGGAGCAGCGTTCTAAAACGGTAATACTCTGCAAGTTCTTTATCTGCATAGTGAACTAGAATATTCTTGCGTGCGGCGTCCGATACCTCAACGCTTTTGAGGGTCAAGTCAGAAAATCCGAGATTGGTCAGGAACAAATGATAAACGAGATACCATTTTCCGTCTGCGCCTCTTACTGGAATTGGTTCGACGGGAGCGTCGATGTTAATAGGAATGTCCTGGTATTCGTGTAGCTGCGAGGCAGTAGCTTGCTGACCAAGTGCAGTCGAAACAGTTGTACTGCATATGACGATCAAAATAATTAAGAGGCATATCTTGTTTCTCATTATTGATAAATTTTTGCGGGACTGATTTTGATAACCATTAATCGATTTGCCGCCCGAAGAGGTCGAACGGGGGAGTTGACGCAGCCGCGCGGTGGCGTCAACTCATCACTCAAAACTCATCACTCATAATTCATAACTGTGTTGGCGTGGCTCCGTCCAATGGTTCAATGAAAGCCGGGCATACAAGTTAAGCAGCAGATGTCTCCAGC
>CBFHBA010000059.1:0-10936 GCA_965653675.1 uncultured bacterium | reverse complement strand
AAAAGGCTTCGGCGGAAGTCCTGGGAACAATGTGGCTGGTGTTTGGGGGCTGCGGCAGTGCCGTATTGGCGGCGGCGTTTCCGCAGGTGGGAATCGGATTGTTGGGCGTTTCTTTCGCGTTCGGACTATCAGTGCTAACGATGGCTTATGCCGTTGGCCACGTGTCGGGAGGCCATTTCAACCCCGCCGTGACGATTGGATTGTTCGCTGCGGGACGTGTTCCCGGAAAGAACATCATTCCCTACATCGTCGCGCAGGTTCTCGGCGCAATCGCCGGCGCCGGCATTCTCTACGTCATCGCGCGCGGCAAAGCAGGGTTTGACCTGTCCGGCGGCTTCGCTTCAAACGGCTACGATGCACACTCACCCGGCGGCTACACCCTGCTCGCCGGACTCGTGACTGAAGTAGTAATGACCTTCTTCTTTCTGATTGTGATTCTGGGAGCGACGGACGAACGCGCGCCGAAAGGTTTGGCGCCGATCGCGATTGGTCTCGCGCTGACGCTGATTCACCTCGTCAGCATTCCGGTAACCAACACATCCGTAAACCCGGCGCGAAGCACCGGGCCGGCATTGTTCGTGGGGGGCTGGGCGACAAAACAACTGTGGCTGTTTTGGGTAGCGCCGATCTTCGGGGCGTTAGTGGCAGGTTCAGTGCATCGCTTCGTCCTCACCGAAGGAGAAGCGACGCAACTGAACCCGCATCTGGCTCGGACGGTGACACCTTAGCCCGCTGGCCCGGGGGCTGTTGCACTACGTCAGCCAGAAATTCAACTCAGACGAATTTGCGCGCCAATTGCAGCAACTCGATCAGGTCGCGGAGCTGCCACTTGAGCACATAAAACGTGGCGCCTGCTTCACGACAGGCGGCCTTTAACTCCGGTGCATCGTCCGTTGCGAAAACGACGACGATGGGGCGATGGTCCAGTTTGCGAATTGTCCGTAACAATCCCATACCACGCTTATGAGGCGCAGTAACGTTCATTAGGACTACGTCCGGCGCTTCGGAAAGGACCAAGCTTAGTCCTTCGTCTCCTCCGGCAGACATCCCAACAACTTTGCAACCGTCGGCTTCGGCAAATGCGACTCTGAGACCGTCTCTTATGACTTCTGAGTTTTCAATTACAACGATCCTAAGATCCCTCAATTCCTGCAAATCCATTCACATAATTCCTGGCGAATTCATTCATGGCTGAGTTTGCAGAATCTCTTGCGCGCGCACAATCACTGTCAAAATGATTTTTTTGTCATATTGTCAGGATGCGCAGGTCAGAAATACTTCTACACGTGAAGGAACGTGGCGCTCGGATCAGGAATGTAATCTGGTTTAGTTAGTGAGTTTGTTCTGGACGGCATACTTCACGAGTTCAGCCGTTGTCCGCATGTGCATTTTGTCAAGAATTCGCGCGCGGTAGGTGCTGACCGTGGGCGGACTGAGGGTTAAGGTGGCGGCGATCTCTTTGGGAGTTTTGCCCTGTCCGAAGAGACACAGAATTTGAAATTCGCGATCTGAGAGTTTGTCATGCAAATGCGAATGGTGCGTGTCGCCAAGCCGCTGCACAAGAAGATCTGCGGTTCGATCGCTGATATGGACGGCGCCTCGGAGTATCTTGCGAATAGTTTCAGCGAGTTGCTCCGGCGCCGCGTCTTTGGAAAGGAAGCCCGACGCGCCGGCTTTCAAAACCCGAACTGCAAATTGATCTTCGGGATAGATGCTCAACACTAATACGCGCGAATTCTTATGATTGCGACGTATCTCCTTCAAGAGCTCCAGCCCCGACGGCCCTGGCAGGTCCAAATCAAGGACAATCAAATCAAACGTGTGCTGCTTCATTAGCTCGCGCGCTTCCGCGCCGTTCGCGGCCTCAGACAAGTTAAGGTCGCATTCGGACCGCAGAATCTCTTTTAGTCCGCGTCGAACTATCGGATGATCGTCTATAATCAGGACTTCCGTCATCGCAACCAGCCTAACGACTTAACCCGCATTGGTGTGAACGCACACCACAGTTCCCTGGTGCGGCGTGCCGTCGATCGAAAAGCTTCCGCCGACCGCTTCCGCGCGTTCTCGCATTCCCAGCAAGCCCAGTGATTGCGGCGCATTTATCTCCTCGCGGGTGATGCCCCTGCCGTTATCAATGATCGTCAACGACACACTGTGCTTTCCGAGGCGAAGGAATATTTTTACTTCCGTCGCCTGCGCGTGCCGGGAAATATTTGTCAGTGCTTCCTGTAGGATGCGAAAGAGCGCAGTAGATGATTCCGCCGGTAGGTCTAGCTTCACACGCGGTGGCTTGAACTCGCACTTGATGCCCGTGCGACGTGAGAATTCGCGGCATTGCCATTCAATCGCCGCCGCAATTCCAAACTTATCCAGCACCCCGGGACGCAACTCGGTTGAGATTGCTTTTACGGCCCCGATCGTCTCCGTTAGCTGCTTGTTGATTTCGACGAACCGTTCGACGATCGCGCTGTTTGGCGGCGAACCATTTTTCCCCAGCTCCTTTTGCACAACGGACAATTCGATTTTGATGCTGGTTAACGCCTGGCCGATACTATCGTGCAGCTCGCGCGCTAAATCGGTCCGTTCTTTTTCTCGCACTGCCTGCAAGTGATTGGACAAGAGCCTGAGTTGCTGATGCGAATTCTCCAGAGCTTTGGTCATCGCACGCTGCTCGGTCACGTCTGTGTGCACACCCCAAGCGCGAAGCAGCATGTTGTTGACGACAATTCCTAACAAACTGATCGAGAGACATCGTCGTCCGTAATGAGTGTTAATAATTTCCGCATTCCACTCTCGCAATCGATAATTCTTGGTGACCCATTCGCGCAGCGCTGTGGGTGTGGTCGGTTGCGCCACTTCGGCCAATTCGCCAAAGCGCGCGCCGACAATATCATCCGCCCTTTCGTAACCGTACATTCGCGCCAGAGCGTCATTAGCTTCGGCAAGATAGCCGTACTTGTACAAGCCGCTGACTTGTTCGTCGACCGGTAAGCTCGTATCGATTGGTTCCTCGATTTCAATCCGCCAGATCCCTTCGGAACTGTTGGCGACAAACGACCGGTAGCGCTCTTCACTCGTGCGCAAGGCTTGTTGTGAACGCTTCCGATCCGTGATGTCGTCCACCATCGCCAGACCGTACAGCGGTTTGCCTGTCTTAGTGCGCACAAGCAATGCTGTAAGGTCTAACCATGCCAGCGTTCCTTGCTTCGTTATGAATCGCTTTTCTAATCGGTATGAAGGTATTTCTCCACGAAACAACTGGTCTGCCAACTTCTGATCCCTTTGCACGTCGTCAGGGTGAGTGAGGTCGATAAATTTGCGCTGCTGCAATTCGTCCGCTTCGTAACCGAGGGCGGTGCACAGCGCTTTGTTGACACGACGTATTCGATAGTCGAAATCGACGACGGCCATTCCCATCGGCGAATGTTCGAAGGCTAGTTCAAGACGTCCTTCCGTAAGTTTGGAGGCTCGCTCCGTCATGGCCAATGCGACTTTTGTTTGGGTCATTGGTATTACCGCTGACACGTTAACTTGAACCAAAATGTTCGCCGATCTTAAGCCGGCCAACGCACGATCGTTGGCTCGACAGACGACGGAAATTGCTTAGTTCTTTTTCAATCTGACAGTAACTGGCAATTCTGACAGTGAGCCTCACTGGCCGCCGATTTTGGTCGCGGCATTCCGTGGGGCCACGAAATA
This sequence comes from uncultured bacterium, assembly GCA_965653675.1. GTDB lineage: Bacteria > Acidobacteriota > Blastocatellia > Pyrinomonadales > Pyrinomonadaceae > UBA11740. Next base: position 7,237 of record CBFHBA010000059.1, on the reverse strand, counting down.
CAGCGGTTACGCTCATCAGATAAACCCCTAAGTGCAACGGTACTACCACTTGTAAGTACTGTAATTACAAGATCGTTTTGCGCCGTTTATCGGCTTCCACATTGCTGCACACGGATTGCAGTAGTCGTGGTGCCCGATAAACACATCGCAGAGTTCGCAACTCTGAGGCAGAAATTCCATTAACAGTTCGCCCCCCTTTTTTCCGCAAAGACGTGTGGTACGCGCACACGTGTCTACAAAAAAGGTGAATGAGATGGTTTTGAATACATCAAGCGTGACGATCTATCCGGAAAAGAGAGCCGAATTCTTTCAGACAATGACGCAACTACTCGAGCCACTTAACGGCACCGCGGGATGCAAGGCATTTCGCCTGTACGTAGATGTGGCCGACGAAAATTCATCTCTGATCATATCCGAATGGGATTCCGAGACGGATTTAAACAATTACCTCAATTCTGCTGATCACGCGATTCTGCATGGCGCGATCACCGTGTTGAGTAAACGCAGCAGCGAACTGAAGGCAGTCGTAAATTAAGCATGGCCCGAAGTTCTCCCCAATAATGAGTGAGCCGATTCTAAAACCGCACGAGAATCGAATGTTCCCCGCTTCTCTACGATCGAGCGGTCAATTACTGGCCCCTGCGCTCCGTGCGTCGGCGGTTGCGAGCGTTCGCGTCGGTGACGAGCGGCCACAGGTTTCGGAAAAATTCCTACAAGACCTCGTCGAAGTCTGTGCCTCGAATATTGCGCTGCTTAACGAATCGGGAGCGATTCTCTACGCGAGTCGCGCCTGGAACATCTTTGAACTAAATCATCGCTTCACGAGAAACCGCAATCAGCCGCCAACTTACTTCAGTTTTTATCGCAAGGACCAGGATGCGAATCAGACGAATCAGTTAGATCGTCCCACGTTGAGTGATGAACTCGATCGACTGTTAGCTGACGAAGTCAGGGAGATTAACGGCAAGTATACTTACCGGGGGATCACCGGCACTCATTCGTTGCTGGTGCATGCGGCGCGTCTTGATCTGCCGGGCTCGCGTTTCCGAGTCCTGGTGAGTCATGACGACTTTGTCACGCCCAAAGAAGCGTTACGCAAGAGCGAAGAGCGTCTCAGCCAACTTCTGGAAACAACCAAAATCGTAGCGTGGGAAGCCGATCCGGAAACGTGGAGGTACACGTACGTCAGCGCGCAGGCGCGAGAGTTCCTCGGATATCCGATTGCGGCCTGGTATGCGCCTGACTTTCTGGTTTCGAACATACATCCGGAAGACCGCGAACGGGTGATCGAAGTTTGCGGCTCGCAAGCACGGACTGCGGACAGTTTTGATCTTACTTTTCGCATGCTCGCGAGCGACGAAACCATAGTGTGGATTCACAATCTCGTGAGCATCACTCGCGCGGCCGGCAGGGTTGTTGGTGTGCACGGATTCATGATCGACATCACCGAGCAGAAGCGAATTCAGGAAATGCTGCGCGATCTCGGAAGCCGTTTGATCGCGGCTCAGGAGAAGGAACGGAGTCGCGTTGCGCGCGAGCTTCACGACGATCTGAATCAGCGAATGGCGCTGTTGTCGATCGAACTCGAACAACTTGGATGCGAAGCGAAGAACCCGCGCATCTGGCGCCGACACGTTCACAAACTTCAGGACAGTGTTGAAGAGATCGCGGCGGACATTCATCGGATTTCTTACCGCCTGCATCCATCAAAACTAGATCACCTCGGCTTGGCACCGGCGGTTGAGAGCCTCTGCAAGGAAATTTCGAACGACAAATTGACGGTGATTTTCCGACAGTCGGGCTTTCCCGCCGATCTTTCGCAGGACGTGACGCTCTGCTTGTTCAGGATCGCGCAGGAAGCCCTGCGGAATGCCGTCAAATACAGCGACGCGCAAATCGCGCGAGTGAATCTCGAAAAGACGGACAACCAGGTGCGGCTGACAATTACCGATGACGGGCGCGGGTTCGACACAGAATCTAATGCGATGCGTTCCGGACTGGGATTCACGAGCATGCGCGAACGTTTGCGGCTGGTGGATGGACAAATTGAAATCAATTCCCGACGGATGGAAGGGACGAAAATACAGGTTTCGGTTCCCCTACGCCACTCGTAATAGCGAAACGGCGGACCGAACGAAGGTCGCCTGGTCAGTCAGTATTCCCCAGCATGGCGTCCGGGCTTTAAGCTGTTAGGGAGGGATTATGTTAAGCACTCGTGTAGTACTCGCAGACGATCATCGACTGATGCTGGATGCGCTAAAGAAACTTCTCGAGCCTGAGTTTGCCGTAGTCGGCGAGTTCGGTGATGGCCATGAACTTGTGAACTGCGCCCCCGCGCTGAATCCGCACGTAATCGTTTTGGACATTGGCATGCCGACAATGAATGGTCTAACTGCCGGACAAAGACTGAAGCAACTAATGCCGGCAGTTAAGCTGATCTATCTCACCATGAATCGGGATCAGGACATAGCGGCGGAAGCGTTCCGCCTGGGAGCCAGTGGTTACTTACTGAAATCCTCAGCCGGCACCGAACTGGTGTCCGCGATCCGCACAGTCGTGCGCGGCGGGACTTACATTACGCCCAGGATGACTGAAGATGTGGTCGGCTCTTCAATTAACCACTTTAAGAATCTGAAGAGTTCGAATCACCTGACACTCAGGCAAAAAGAGGTGTTGCAGCTACTCGCCGAAGGGCGATCGATGAAGGAAGCGGCGTTCATTCTAAATGTGTCACCACGTACGGTTGCTTTTCACAAGTACACGATGATGGAGCATCTGCATATCAAGAACACGGCCGAGTTGGTCCAATACGCTATGAACAGCCACTTGGTCGCCGCTTGAAGCTTCATCGCCGATGACCGTCCGCAGAATCTCCGGTTACCGCGTCTCGCAGAAGGCCGCAAAGCGGTAATTCAAGCGAGATGCGAACATCATTGCCGCGCCCGACGCGCACTCTCTTTGTGTTCGTGCCTGTCATTTTTGCCAGTTTTTCGGCACGGGCATCTGACATATGCTTGCGACCATCTGTTAGTTTCGTCGCTCGTCATTTGTCATTTGCATTTTGCACACAACCTTCAGGGAGAGGCCATGAAACGGCCGCGTGTTCTTTTGGCAGACGATCACAAGGAGATGCGCGACCGGGTCACGCGGTATCTCGAAGTTGAGTTCGATGTTGTGGAGGCCGTTGAAGACGGTCGAACACTGCTGGATGCAGCATCAAGACTCAACCCGGACGTTTGTCTCCTCGATATCTCGATGCCGGCGCTCAACGGCATCGAGACGGCAATCCAACTGAAGCAGCGCGGCTCGAAAGCGAAAGTTCTCTTCCTCACTATTCACGAAGACGTCGATTTCCTGGAAGCTGCCTTGAGAACCGGCGCTTCTGGCTATGTCTTGAAACGGCGAATGGCGTCCGACCTGCGACCCGCAATCAGAGACGCTCTCGCGGGAAAAACCTTCATCTCATCTTCAGTTGTGCTCGGCGCGCGAGCGAAGCGCAGCGACGAATAAATCGCGATCGTTTCAGGATTCAAAATGTTGATTGGGTTCGGCAGGCCAACTCCAAGCGAAACTCCATTCGAAAGAGACACCTCGAGCCCGATGGACCACTACCCACTTCTGGTTTGTCTTGACGCAGAAGTGTTTTGCGGTCTAGTCTCAACGCGATTGCGAAAAGCGGCCGGCCAAAATTGATTGGCCAACCCCATTCCCAACCCTGGATTGCTGAAGCGAATGCCGCATCTTGGGACTTAGCCCTTATAGCTTTGCGTCACCGAGGCTTGCGAGATGCCCCCACATGGTTCCAGCCGAGTGAAGATCGTCACCTCTCAAAATGATACTTCTACGCCTGTACCGCCTTTGCCAAAACCTCAAATATCCAAGCGAATGACTACAGAGGTTTTGTGGGCGGAGCCATCGGTTAATTTGGGTTTTCAGAAGATGATTTTCGTTAAGCAGAACTGAGCTTTGAAAGCATGACGAAAGCGGATACGCAACAAACGACCGGGGTCAAATTGATTCCGCCTTATGGCGGCCGGCTGGTAAATCTACTGGCTGCCACCGAATCGTTGGACGACTTAAAGGCGTGGGCCAACACGCTCACGTCTTTGCAGCTTTCGGAACGATCCGTCTGTGACCTGGAGCTGTTGGCAGTCGGCGCCTTCTCGCCTTTGGATCGATTCATTGGCGCAGCGGATCACGAAAGTATTCTGGAGACAATGAGGCGAACGGATGGCTCATTCTGTCCGATTCCCATCACGCTACCAGTGCCTGTTAACTCTGAGCTTCATCTGGATCGCGATGTCGCATTGCGAGACGGCAAGAATGATTTGCTCGGTGTCATGACAGTACAAGAGATATATGAGTGGGATCTTGCGCAGGTGGCGCATAAGGTATTTCAAACCACCGATCTGCGTCACCCGCTGATAGTTGAGATGTACCGGTGGGGCAAATTGAATATCTCAGGTGAGTTGAGAGTACTGAAATTGCCGACGCACTACGATTTCCGCGAATTGCGTCTCACGCCAACTGAGACACGCAGAAGGCTCGAAAAGCTCGGGCGTGGAAATGTGGTGGCGTTCCAAACACGCAATCCGCTGCACCGAGCGCATGAGGAAATGACCAAGCGAGCCATCGAGCAAAAGGAGGCTACGTTATTGCTTCATCCGGCGATTGGCCTAACCAAGCCGGGCGATGTCGACCACTACACGCGCGTTCGGACGTATAAGGTACTGGCCAACAATTGCTACGATCAGCAAAGAATTGTCCTCTCCCTGCTGCCGGTTGCGATGCGGATGGCAGGCCCGCGCGAAGCGCTCTGGCATGCAGTGATTCGTCGCAACTATGGGGCAAACCACATAATTATTGGAAGAGACCACGCGAGCCCGGGTTTGAATTCCAACGGCCAGCCCTTCTATGCGCCGTACGGCGGGCAACATTTGGTGGGCGAGCACGCCAAAGAAATCGGCGTCGATGTGATTCCCTTTCGCGAATTCATGTATGCACCTGACCGCGGACAGTATGAAGAGGTTTCGGACGTGCAACCTGACTCGAGCTTTCTTTCGCTTTCAGGCTCAAGAGTCCGCGAAGAATATTTGAACCGCGGCAAACGATTGCCGGAATGGTTTACTCGCCGAGAAGTCGCAGAAATATTGTTCCAAACTTATCCGCCGCGGCACAAACAGGGAGTGTGTGTCTGGTTTACCGGTCTGAGCGGCGCGGGAAAATCCACGACTGCAGAGATCTTAACTATCTTCCTATTGGAAAAGGGACGGCAAGTCACACTACTTGATGGCGATGTCATACGCACTCATCTTTCGCAAGGGTTAAGCTTTAGCAAGGAAGACCGTGACATGAATATACGCCGCATCGGGTTCGTCGCGGCCGAGATTGTACGTCATGGTGGAGCTGTCATTTGTGCGGCGGTCAGTCCTTACCGCGCTACTCGTAGCGACGTAAGGAACATGGTTGGAGATGATCGATTCATCGAAGTTTTTGTCGACACCCCTTTGGATGTGTGCGAAGCGCGAGACACAAAGGGCATGTACGCAAAGGCTAGACGTGGAGAGATTAGCAACTTTACGGGGATCAGCGACGTGTACGAGACGCCAGAGCATCCGGAAATTGTTTTGGATGGCACCGCCGTTACCCCTGAACAAAACGCTCTCATTATCATTCAGCGCCTGATAGACGAAGGGTTCGTTGAAGAGGAACAGTTGAACGCATTTCAAGCGGCGAGCAGCGCGAGTGTATCTCTGGAAACATGACTCGGAAGAGAGAGAAACCCCGGGAAAGTGACCTTTTTGCTAATGGATTTGCCACGGCTTGGGTTGCAAACCAGGCCCGCTTAATGGCGCCTCTTTTAAGCGGGAGTCGCTAATTTAAGTTAGCGGCACGCGAGAGTTAAGTGCGCACTTATCCGCCGACGGCGAAGACTCTGATGAGGTTCTTTCGAAGTTTGCAGTTCTCAACCTTAACGGAGTTTGCCTTCAACAAACGGTACTTCCAACACTTTCTTATGTTGAATTGGCCCGTGACCGAAGTAACCGCCTTCGCCGAACAATTCACCATGATCTGAGGTGATAGTGACGTAGGTGTTTGGCGGTAATTGGTCGAAAAGTTCTTCCACCACCGTATCGAGGTGCTTGACGGCCTCGATTTGACGTTGCCGCAGTTGCTGCAGGCGAGCGTTGTCGAAAAATTTCTCCTCGGTGCGCAACTTACCTCCGACAATGTGATCATCAAGATGCTTGAAAACCCCGTGTACGCCACTGATTCGCGGCCACAGATCCGGCGGTTCGTCCGCGAGTGCATACGGATAATGCGTTTCCCCGATGTTCAATAAATAAAAGGAGGGCTGCTCATCCGAGAAGGCTAAGTTGGGAAGCATCGCACGCATGTCGTTGTGCTTGTTCATTAACTGATAACTATCAAAGCCGTGGTTGAGAATCGTCTTGGGGTTCAAGACTGGGAGCGATACCATCGCGTGTGTTCGATAACCGAGGGTTTCTTTGAGAAAGAGAGGCAAGTAGAGACTGGGTACCAGAGATTTGAACTCGATCTCATTTGCGCCCAGCCGTTCGTTGAACTTTAGAAAGTCCTTCTTATAGTACTCGGACGCATAGACATGTCTGGGACTGGAATGCGGGAGCAAACCTGACAACAGATTGTAGTGTGATGGCCCCGTCCAGGTCGCATAAGACCAGCGCCGTTCAATGGCCCCGAGCTTTAGCATCGTTTTCGGTCGCGCGCGCTTGAACGAATCATAGCGGCAGCTGTCAAGAATAATCAGAATGTAGTTATTCCACTGACGACCGTTTGAATTTGGCATTAAGTTTTTCCTTGCTTGGGGATACGCGTTAACCTAACAGTTCGTGGATTATATGCCAGCCCCACTCATTAGCAAGATTTATTACGATTCATTAGCAAGATTTATTCAAGACGGCTTAGATCATTACCGGTCACACAAATCCCTTGACAAAAGCTAGGATTATGATGTATTCAAATGCCTACTGTTTACAACCACTTGCCCGCACAAGAGGTTTCCGGTTTTTGAGTTAGGCCCGGCCTCCTGGCCGGTAGTATTTTTGGGAGAGTGCCAATATGAGAAGACTAATGCTAATGGGCCGCCGTCCCGGACTCCTGGCGAAACGCGCCGCACTAATGGGCCGCCGCCCGGGACTCCTGGCGAAACGCGCTGGACTATTGGGCCGCCGTCCCGGACTCCTGGCGAAACGCG
>CBFHBA010000058.1:0-15926 GCA_965653675.1 uncultured bacterium | reverse complement strand
CTATGCTCTCTTTATTCTTGACTCCGGCGCTTGCTTCATAGATGTCCTAAAGTTGTGTTGCTGATGTTATGGTTTCCCAAAGGAAGGTAACGATTTTGTGGTGCAAGCCGCGTGAAAATATATTGACTCTCGTAGTGGTCGAGTAGTATGTTTCGTCCGTTCAATCAAGGCTGAATTCTCCCGAGCGTCTTGCTGCCTTGCACACTCGTCAAATCCAGCCTTCAAACCGGACGTTAAGAGACTGTCTGAATCATTTCGAGCACACTTGGCCGAACGTTAAAGCGGCGGGTTTTTGGAAAGAGCTCTGCAGTGTTGCGTCGGATTATGCCAACCTCGTTCGACGTTAACTGATTTTGGTCATCAGTAAGGAGGAGACCCTCATGAAACGGTCTACTATCTTCCTTGTCCAGATTGCGTGGCTTATCGGACTTGGTGCCCTCGCCGTGGTCTATTTCTGGCGCGGTTGGCCGCCCAACCTGATAAACCTCGGACCAATACCCGTTGGTGTCGTTTGGTTCGGTGCCCTCGGAGCGGTTCTTATCTCACTCACTGGCGTAGTGGAGCACGCCGACGACTGGAATCCCGAAATGTACCTGTGGCACCTTTCGAGACCGCTCATGGGCGCAGCGCTTGGGGTGGTGGGTGTGCTCATATTGCAGGCTGGTGTTCTGGCCGCTGGCGCACAGCCAACAGCGCAAACTCCGGGACCAAAGAACCTCCTTTACTTTCTAGTTGCCTTCCTCGTCGGCTACCGTGAGGAGACGTTCCGCGAACTCATCAAGCGACTCGTTGATCTCATTTTCGCCTCTACGCCGCCGCCAACAAAGCCCACCATAACCTCGCTGAACCCTAACACTGGTCCAGTCGCAGGTGGCGGGTTGGTAAAAATTCTGGGCGCTGGTTTTGTAGGCACACTCACCGTGACGTTTGGTTCGGCGTCTGCGAAGTTCAATGTTGACTCTGATTCGCAGCTATCGGCAACTCTTCCACCTTCTGCGGCAGCGGGATCTGTGACTGTGACAGTGAAGACAAAGGGTGGGTCCGCAACCATCCCCTTCACCTACACTTAGAGGACCTCTTCTAAGTGGGGGTGCACTGCTTTGAACTGGGCCAACTCCACCAACAGCTCTCCACGCCGCAACCCATTGAGTGAGACTTCGCTGAAAGTTTTGCTCATCGCCTCCAAGGCCGTGATACCTGCTTCAGTCCACGCACTGCGATAACGAGGCAGGAGATGCCCCTCACGCAGTAACAGATCGCGAATGGGATTCTTGACCTTCGTGCGTCACTGTACCAGGTGTTGACGATAAGTAATCAGCGCCCCCATTGTCGTATCTCACTCTGCGGCGGATGCACCAGCCGTAGTTGATTCACCGCCGAGAACTGCGCCAGTTTCAAAGCATCACCCCGATCATTCTTGGTCTTCACCTTGCGCCAGTGCCAACGTTCGTCCGCGGTGTTGGCGACTTGCACCTCACCTCCTAAAGCTCGCACCAGATCAACCACCCAGCCGGCAATCGAGCAGATCTCGATCACGACGCGGTCAGGTTCGCGATCGACAATCAGATCGTGCAGAGCCTTCGGATTGGTCAAGATTGTCGTAAACCGATGCCTGCCAGTTGCTGCTTCATACTCACACGCCACACTCTTGTATTTGCTTAGGTCCAGTGCCAATATCCTCATCGTCCGGGTCTCCTTATCCGAGTATTTGATTGAGCCATCGCCGCGAAGCGTAAGCTCGTGCCAAAGCAGTTGGATTTTATCCAACTCACTCTGCTTGGAGACCCGGCTTCATAGTTTCTCCGCCGTTGTGCGGCTAGCAGCTGCTCTCAAATGAACCCCCTTGATCTATTAACGTTCGAATGGTTCCTCCCGAAAGCGGCACTCGGGTTTGCCATCGGGTTCACGTTTCGTTCTATCGAACATTTTGCTTATCATCGGCGCGAGGGCTCCAACGAAAAGCGGAAACTTCTCTGGTTAATCTTTGTGGGCACTCAGTCTTTTTGCCTAGGCGTCCCGCTCGCGTACATCTTGCTCGCAATTCTGGCACACAACTTACCGAGCGTGACCTTTGTTACCGTCGCAGCTTACATGCTGCCAGTGTTTACCACGTTCCTTGCGATCGATCTTCGTGAATTGCTTCGACGGATAACGCACATCGGGCGGTGACATAGTAACGGTCGCCGCACAACAAATCGTTGGACCGGGGCCACGGGAAGCGTCTTTCGCATCATCATTGGTCCGGCGCAGCTGCTCGGTAGCGCCGTGGCCCGGTGCGTGGCGGGCGGCGGAAACAAAACGGGAGGGCCAGATGCTCAGGGACATCACGAATCGAGCGGCACAATCTAAGCGTCAGAATGGAGAATCGAAGATTCACGCGACTGACCAACGCATTTAGTAAGAAGTGGGCCAACCACCGCGCGGGCCTCGCTCTGTACTTCGCTTATTACAATTTCTGCCGCGTTCACAGGAGTCTGCGATATACGCCAGCGATGGCCGCTAATCTGACAAACTCAGTCTGGTCACTTAAAGATTTACTTCTAAATGGGGCTAACACTTAATAAGTCACTTGTCACGACTTCCATCCGTCGCGCATCAGCGACGGTTGCGGGACCTCCAAGTGCGATTTGAAAAACAGAAGACCTCCTCAGGGGCAAGGCAGGTACAAAGGAGCGACCTGGTATCGATCGCGCCTGGCAACTGCTCTTAAAGACCGGCTCAATATGGGCGACATTGACTGACCTGATTGTCGTCGATCGGCGTGCTCACCGTCCCGATACTATTCAAAGTACTCAACGGTATCGTCACAATCCGATTCCAATCGTAGCCAAGAACAGTGAAAGCCGACGCCGACGTAATCCCACGCTTTTTACCATCCGTAATCACATAAATGGTGCCGTCGCCGCCTGATCCCTTGAGGAGCGTTCCATCCGGTAGCGGCGAGGTTAAAACCGGCGCGACCGGATCATCAGGATATGTTGACAGATCGTAATCAGAAATCGATACGACCTCCTTCCAACTATACCCAAGGCCGCTAAATACATCAGCCGAAACAAAACCTCTCTTGTAGCCCTTGTCGGTAATCAGATAGATCGTGCCATTCGAACTTTTTACGGTCCGTCTAGATGAACCGTCCGGAAGATTTGTACCAACCGGAATACAAGACAACTCCTGATCGGTGGTGTTGATTAATCGATACCAACTAAGACCGTTGGTCGCAAATACCCAATCACTCGGGATGCCTCTTCGCTTGCCGTTTTCAATCAACCAAACTGTTCCGTGACTATCAACCAGAGTTGAACCATCGGGATGCCAGTAGCTCCCCGCTTGGCCTGCCGCAATTGGTTTGCGTAACCAGCCCTGTATCGTCCCAGGACCGCCACTAATCGTGTACTTGCCGTCCCACGATTTCGCTAGCATCAACTGGCGATCGACATCACCTGAATCTTCGGACACATTTTGCTGGGCTGTATATACCTTGTCACCAACAACTCGTTTTATGATCGCTACGTGCGTCGTCGAACAGAGAATATCGCCGACTTGCGGCGCCGTGGTGCTCTGGCCATTGGGGTACGCAGTTAATCCTAACGCTGCCGCCGCGCCGTACCACTGACCGGCGTCACTGGCTGTGCTGCTGGAAAACTGACTATTGAAAATTGTGTAGTAGTAACGACGAACGTATTCAACACATTGCCATTCCACCCCAGTGTAGTAGCCGTTAACATAATTTTTCAACCACGAATAATAATTGCCGGGCGCGCCATTTGAGTACGATGCGACCGTGTTGAACTGGCCGTCGTAAGTTCCGAATGCATTTGCGGCCAGGCCGTGAATCGTCACAATGCCGGCCGCCGCAATGATAAGAATCGTCAGAACAATTAAACCAATCCTTCGCTTAAGATATTTCATTCTTGATCTCCCTCGTAAACACTAATAATCGACGAGCATCGGCCCGTCCTTAGCCATTTAAATAAAGTTGAATTAACGGAAGGTGAGTCAGGAGCGTCCGTTGCCTACGACTAACCGCATTGTCAACAACAATAGAATTTCTTGCGCAGAAATAGATGCTCGATCCCTGTCTCACGTTGCACGCTTCAACCGACAACCGAAATCCTCGGGTTTTCTTCTAGGCCAGAGAGTTTGATCAGTTAGCTCGAAAAGCTTCACGTAGTTGAAGCGAGAATATATTGATTAACTGAACTGATAAGAAGACGCGTTCCGAAGCTCTGATCCGGAAAGCAAAATCATCTCAAAGGGAAGATTGGCAGTTACAGATTCAAGATTCTTCATCGTTTCATCTGACCATGCGTCGGAGAAGGTAGCGAACACGAGCTTCTTCGCGACGAGTTCTTTGGCAAGGCGGCAATACTTCTGAATGTTCCGCTTCTCAGCTGCCGCTGTTTCGCCGAGTCTGTTATCTTTCTTTGCTTCGCCCAACACTAAGTCGCCGTCAAGGACGGCGAGAATATCCACCTCAAGTTCAGGTTTGCGATCCGTAGAATCTTCCTTAATTAGTTCCAAGTCCGAAGTAAACAAGAAGCTATTGACCGTCCGTCCTTTCAAGCACGCCAACGCCAGAACTCCCACATAACCATTATGTCTTAGGAATTGGTAGATGATTTCATCGAGCTTGTAGCACCATCCGGGTTCATGCTCTGCATACCAATAATTCTCCTTAGTGACGTGCTGCGTTGTTCCACATCTCTTGCATTTGAATGTTTGAGAGAATTCATCAAGACCAAACCAGTCGGCGTTTCTACAAGCTCCGCACTTAAAAATACATCCCCGATACATAACACCCTTCGTAATTAAGAGGTCCAGTGTTTTTTGACTTGTAGGATTAAATCTCAGAATCTGCGAAACCGAGGCAAGGGTGAGATATCGTCGCTGATCATTTAATAACCAGCCATCAGTTACGCTACCTTTAGGATTCTCGTCTAAAAACTTAAATATGAGCTCCCTTGCAAATGCATCTGAGAAAAATCCGGCAAGGTCATCAAGACCACCAAACTTGCTTATTGTGTGCTGTGCAAAGAAGCCTTTGTCTGAAAGTTTTGCATCGCAACCAATACTCCACGCCAATCGCTGAAACAGCTCCAAAGCGCTAGGAACGAATATCGTGGGACGTACTAGAATAGAATCAACATCACCGCCCGGATAGCCTATGTTAGGGCAGAAGTACGATAGTGCACCGCCTGACCCGACTCGCGCACCATGCCTGCCGAGTATTGGGCTCCGGATTACCCACTCTCCCAGGTTTGAATTGCGCGGCAAATAGTGTCCTGCAATGATCACGTCGGCAATCCATCTATGCTCATACGGCTGAATAGTTGGAAAGCTTTTTGGCTTCGGCGTCTCAAACAATTCCATCTCAGAGGACTCTCGCACTTCTAACATCGTAGGTCTTGGTCCAGTTTCGAATGCTCTAAGGGGATGTGATAGAAGTTCGCGAAGATCGAGGTCAACGGTAATCTGTGACGAGAGATCATCCGAACGAATGAAGCTGCCGCGATCTAATTGGACAAGCAGATCGTCGAGCTCTTCCTTGCTTAGAGAGTATGAAGTCAGCACGCCTTCATCGCTCGTGTTCGGGTCCCGAAGAAGCCAACGCAAGTTTCGGCAGTACTCATTGAACAACGTTGCGGACACGTCTATGGGTTCTGATTTCAACCACTGACAGGGCAGCCATAGCACTGGCTGGCGCATTCTGGAGAGCGAATAATAAAGACAGAAATCGAAAAGAGTCTCGCCAGCAACTAGTACCAGAGTTTGAGGGAGTCGGGTTCTAGCAGGCCAAAACATCGACAGTTTCAGATTTGATAGCTTGAAAGGAGTTAATAAGTTCTCTGGCGACAAAATCTCGGTGGGGGTGCGTAGATTTGTTAACAGATCAATTACATGATCTTCTGTCGACAAAGGAAAGAAAGAGGTGTGGAAGGATGCCAAGTCATGGTGTAAGCCATTGCTTTCTAACCCAAACACAGAGGCAAGCCAAAGTGGATATATACCTCCGCGAATCGGCTCAAACACGCCGATCTTGGGCCGGTCATCACATCCTCTTAAAAGTGTGGGTATCGACGTTAACGGATCCCGCGCAGGAACATCTGCCCACAAGCCCCGTATCACATTGCCCAGCAAATGGAACGGCGAGAGTCGGTTCCTTATAGCTTCACCAAATTCGGGCGTCGGAGCTGGAGTGAACATCTCGTGCTGCAACAACCCGTCAGCGTGGTCGCGTGCCTGCTCTTCATCGTGGAACGGTCGACCATTGAGGAAATTCTTCGCTTCGGCTTCTAAGCGAACACGATACGCTTCGGGATTCCGTGCTTTGAAATCTATGCCAGTCTGAAAATAGTAGTAGATGTAATCCGCATCGTACGCCTCAAGGATTCTCCAAAACTTATCAGTTAGTCCCTTTCCATCAGTTGGAACGATGATGTTGTGCCCGCCGCCCCAAACACGCGAAAACAATTCGATAATTCGCATGCAGGTTTGCTGCCAATCGTCATCGTCTTGATTCACAAGACACGCCACTCGGGGAGGTCTGACAGCGGTGAAAAGTTTTTTTGATTTGAGGGAAACCATGCGGCAGGATCATAATCTGATTACTTCGATGTCATCAATCCTCGTCTGCCAATTAACTACTCGTCGCTAACTCTCGCAATGAGGACTCTTACAAGCTCACTCGCTTTTGCTGATTCGTCATAACGCAGCCTATTTATCCCGTCACTTTCGGTACGCTTGATAGAGCGATTTCCCAGTCGCTGATATGGGCTGCGTAAGCCTTGATTTCTAACTCAAAGACGCGCAATATTTGTCCCTGAACACCGAGCAAAACCGAACACGGATAGGGCGATGGTTAATCACCGCTCTGCTCGCACTGATCGGTGGCTTCGGCGCTATTGGGCTGATCAGCGTCCAAGTTCAGGTCGGTCCCGTCACACTCATCATCGGTGATCACAACAAAGTCGAGAACGGAGGCCAAACCCAAAGCGTTATTCAACCAGCGAAGCCGCAACCCGTCGAAGCAAAACCATCGCAGCCTGCTTCGCAACCAATCTCGGTGACACCCATTCAAGAGGAAGCCATTCCAATTACACAGTCTCAGCCTGGGCGTGTTCGAAGAACCGCCCCCGTGCAATATGAGGTGGACGAAGACTGTAGTTGCCCGAACGACGAACCTTCGCAACCGCAATCTCGTCCAGCCGTGCAGCGGTTCTATTCAACCACTCCGACCTACGTCGCCCCATCTCGACAATTCAGCCCGCCTCGCGATTCCCAATATCAAACGCAAACGGTTAGCAATGACATCTATTCTCAATCCCAATCCCAGGCGAGCAGTAACGTTTATGTAAATAACAATGGCGTTACGGTGAACAGCTCAAGCAGAGGAGGCAGTACCAACGTTTATGTACAAAGCGACGGTGTTTCCGTTCGCAGCTCAAGTACCGGAGGCACCAGCCATACTCGAGTCGTCATAAACGGCAAAGTTGTCGTTGACCAGTAAGAAACATATCAAATTGATCAGTCTTGTCTGTTAAGCGACCCGGCCGCGGATCACGCCGTTCGGTACGTTTCGTTTGCGTATTCGATACCATGGCGAGTTGCATAAATTATAGAAGCACCGCGAACTATGGCGGTTATGGAGGAACGTGCTGGAACTGTCACGAGGATTACTGTCGCGATTGCTGGTGGAGCGAATGCAGGTGGACTTGCTGTAACGGCTTTGCACAAAGCTCCGGCGCACACTAATTCAGGGTCGCTGCACAAGATGGTGCCTCTTCAGGGAGTTGAGCCGTGGTTTACGGCGTTAGGATTAATTCGATTGAACAAAGCGATTAAAGGTTCGAAATTCTGCCTTACAGCCACAAATCCTGAATCCTGAAACAAAGGATTTACGGGGCGACAATAACTTACCTCGTCATAGCGCGTCACCGAGCGACATGAAAAGTCACGATTTCTCTCCGTTACTGACACACCTACTGACAAAGGCGGCAGGCTACAAGCAGTGCCGCCTTTTTTCATTTCAAACCACAATAGCATCACGAGTCTTGAGGGACCCCAACGTTTTTCGCCGGGCAAATATGCCCTTGTTGAGGTCAAGAGTTCCTGTGCGAGTCCTTCTTGTTATAAGATTGAGAGCTTTCTTGCTATTGCAGGTTAACGTGTTTGATGGTAAATTTACTCCGCCTCGACAGGAGAAAGTTTTATGTCGACATCAATGGTTGGCGGAGCTACGGCAGATCTGGATAAGAGCGTTTCGCATGGAATCTCCATGCCTAGTTCCGCTTGTATACTTGTCGGAGTCGTTTTGGTCGTTTGTCTTGCTGTCGTAGCATTCGCCAACATTTACCTCCAGAACACTTCGTTAGGTCTTGCTCTTTCATTCGGTGGAGTTCTGGTGGGCTACGAATCGATCTATTTGATCCGCAAGTTAACGAAGTCTCGAAGTACTGACTAATGCTCCTAGCCTCCCAGATTAACGAATGGTTGAAGACTCCTCCCGGCTGGGTAATCGCGATTATTATTGCATTACTAGTTGGGCATCTTCTTAAATTGATTCTCGATATTCTCGATCGAACGAAAGATCACACAATCAATGCAATCGAGATCATCGTCACGCTTGGTCTTCTTGCCGCCACATTCCATCAGGCTTACGAAAACAGCGTTAACCGACTGCAAGAAGTAGCATGGTTTGACCGTCCCCTTGTTTTCCTGGCAGCTCTCGTCTTTTTCGGAATCCTGTCCGGCATTCTAGTAATAATTCACAAGCGGTTTTCAATCTAACCACCTCTGGGCGAGGTTAATTGGCTGCCAACCTTGACTTCTACCTCTACAACCAACGCTCGCACAAGAGCGATGAACATTGCAGTGTCAATTCTCGCTGCAATAACAGAGTTCTCACATAAGCCTTTCTTCAAAATCGAAAGGGCGTCACCGTATCTCTTAGCCGAAATTGCTCGACCCCGCATCGGTTATATACGCTAATTCAGTTGGTATTTCTAAGGATCTTCAACACTCATGGAATACTCCTTACAATCTCACCGCCTTCATTTCTTCAGTGCTTCGAGACATTCGAAGCCGCCATGCATTCCTCAGATCGTCTTCGATCATTTTTGTGTCACACGCTATCACAGGTGGCAGCTAGAGCTTGCCGCCTCTTCGGTTTCATATTCGCCAAGTCGAATCGAACACGCGAAGGTCAGGGCATAGCATCGTGCCGCAAGCGTCACTAATTCATTCCTCAGTCAAAGTGGTAAAATAACCACTAGGCAGCCGTGTTAACCCGCAACACCAAACCATATCTCCGTCAAGTGCGGGTACGAAAAGGCGAGATCCCGAACAGCCAAGTCTATCCTTTTAATCTGCCAGCAACTCGAGGCCTAGACGGGATTAAATTCCATCCAGATGTGACCTTTATCGTCGGGGAAAATGGTTCCGGCAAATCAACCCTGCTGGAAGCCATTGCGGTCACATGGGGTTTCAACGCCGAGGGTGGAACGATTAATTTCCGATTTTCTACAAGAAATTCTCACTCTATGCTCTATCATTACCTTCGTTTGGTGAGGTCAGCTCGACGCCCAACCGATGGTTTTTTCCTGCGCGCTGAGAGCTTCTTCAATCTAGCAACGAATATTGAAGATATGGACGCCGTCCCCTCGAAGGCGCCGCCTGTTATAAACTCTTACGGCGGACTCTCATTGCATGATCAGTCTCATGGTGAATCTTTTCTTGCTCTTTTACTAAATCGATTTCGCGGACGTGGATTCTATATACTCGACGAACCAGAAGCGGCTCTATCGCCGACTCGACAACTTGCAGTGCTAGCAAGAATTCACCAACTCGTGCTGTGTCATTCGCAGTTCATCATTGCTACCCATTCGCCTATTCTAATGGCATATCCAAGAGCGAAGATTCTACTTCTAAATGATCGTGGATTTACAGAAGTCAAATATGAGGAAACCGAGCACTATGCAGTAACGAAAGAGTTTGTAAACGACCCGATTCGAATAATCAGTCAATTGCTCTCTAACAACAATGACGATATTTCTTTACAACGCTAGTGTTCACGGTCACTGAAACCATGTATAGAAGGGGTATCTTTTAGATCATCTAACTCAGGATATTCGCGATAGATAATTCCAAGCACTTCAGTTTCGATTCGGATTCTAAGGAGTTAATTCCCGCTTTTGCGTGTGTCCGGCTTTTCTCCACACCAAGCACGTACTAGATCGTCCACGGTTTCAATAGTTTCCCAGTCGCTGAAGGTCCCATATTCCCGCAACTTATCGGACAATCGACTACTAATAACGGCTTGTCGATCCCCGGCACGAGCCTGATACTCCATCCACCGAAATGGATTTTTGGATGTTACGGGCTCAAAGAGCAGGTCTAATGAATCCCGCGGGCGAAGAATGCCAGGTGGTATTGTTAGTTCTTCTTCCAGGAGATCAAGACACTCAGTGACCTCGTTTTCGGGTAATCCTTGGTTTCCGAAATAATGGTGGTACAAACCCGCTTTGCCGAGATCTTCGCGATCACCGAACCTCGCTAATAATGCAACCCGCCAGCTACTATTTTTCATTGAATTATTCCGCATGCGCATTGAACAAAAATTGTGACGTTATAACTTCCGGTGAACGCACCGACAACTGCCAAAGGAGGGGTTAATTTGTCGCCAACTCCTACTAACGTGCCCTTCAGCCCCGGGTTCCCAGCCGCATCGCCCGCAAATCGAAAAACAGCATTCAATCCGCTGGCGTATGGCTGCGGTTTCCCTAGTGTTTTGCCGCCGGCTTTTAGACCGGTCGCTGCTAGGTCCCCTCCTAACGAAATCGGAGGACCGATTTCTAAGAATTCAGCCGTTCCGTGAACATAAGGAATACCGGCAAAGAGACTGGAGAACTTATTGTTTTCATAGCAGCGAACGACAACTTCGGGAATGCCATCCACAAGGTCCTTCCCGGAAAATGGAACTCGCTCAAATTGTGTGGATGAGTAAAGTTCAAATCCGATTGGGTCAATGAAGTTCGTCGGATTGTTTTGAACGTAGGCGTAGAGATTGATACCGCCGGAATAACTGATTGGATCGCGTGTTAAAAATCGGCCGCTTGACGGATCGTAATAGCGATGGGTCAGCAACTGCAAACCAGTTTCGTTGTCGGTGTAAGACCCAAATTGTGATTTGAATCCGAACGGATCGGGAAGCAAGCCGCTAAGGACAACACCGTGCGCCGCTAACAGGTGATCAGAGAGAATAGTGCTGCTTGCGTCGCTTCGCTCCGATACATTGCCTCCCGAATCGAAGATGTAAAAAACGCTCGTGCTGCCGGTTCGCCGTGAGTTAAGTCTCCTCGCCCCGTAGGTGTTCGTCGCAATAACATTGCCAGCGGGATCGAGTTCGACGATCGCATTTACTCCGTCATACAGGAAGTACGTTCGCGACGTCGAGTTCTGTTTCCAGGCGCGTAATCCATCGCCGTTGTATGCTGCCGTCAGCGCAGACCCAAACGCTGTCACTCGGTTCTCAGGATCGAAAGTGAGTGTCGTGCCGTTGTACGTTGTCGGGTTGCCGTTCCCGTCGTAACCAAAACCCGTTCCAGTCTGTTGATTGTTTGAGTTGTAGGCCTTCGTGACTCCTTTGAAAGTCGTCGGACTCCCCGCAGAGTCGTAAACGAAGTTGTCGGTAAATCCACCGTTGCGAGTCGAAGTCTCTTGAGTGATTTGATCTTTGCTGTCGTAGCTGTATCCAGTCACTCCGCTCAATGAAGTTGCGCCGGGAACAGTGGCCGTGACTGATGTTTTATTTCCAACACCGTCGTAGCCAATGCTGCTGAAGTCGGAGATCGTGTTGCCACTAATTTGATTTAACAGCCGCGTGACCTGTCCGAGTGGGTTGTACGTGTAATTTGCGGTCGCGCCATTCGCCAGCGTTTGAGTCGAAAGCCAATCGTTGTCTTGATAACCCCAGCTGGCCGTCTCGCTGAATGGATTTATTACGCTCGACGGTCGTCCAGCTGCGTCAAAGTAGTAATTGAACGCGCCTGCGGGCGTCGTCATTGTCTGGCGACTGCCGTTAGGATAGTAGCTGTAGGAAATGGTTTTTGCCGCTAGGCCGGTATAAGTCGTCGCTGTGCTCAACAACTCATCGAGATTACCGTACGTGTAACTCTGGCTGCCGGTCGCATCCGTCATTGAGGAGCGGCGGCCATAAGAATCATAACCGAAATGCACGTTGAGGCTGGTGCTGGCTGGATACTGAATGTCAGTCAGAAGGCTTTCTGAATCAGTGTAGAGATAATTTGTTGTGACGTTGTTTCCGTCGATCCGCTGCAGCAAGTTCCCGTCGTTGTCATATGAAGGAAATTGCGTCGTCTCGCTGCCCGGCATTGTGATGAGCGATACAAGCCCGATGTTGTTGTAAGCATAAGTTGTCGTGTTGTTGTTGCCGTCCTTGAGCGTCTTGATGCGATAAAGCGCGTCGTAAGTATTCGTGACCGGCTCAGTGCTGCCAGAAACAGACAGTACTTCACCTTCCAGTCCGTAAGTGCGGCTCACTTGCCGAACCTGAACGTTGCTTTCATCGAACGCGGTCGTCGTAGTCAGTGGGCCGCCCACGTAGAGATAAGAATTCGTTGTCTGGCTGTGGCCGCTGCCGGTCTGTCCGGTCGCCGGATAAGTTGTCGTGTCTGGCTGGCCGACCAGGTTGTAAGTGAAATCGGTTTCGTTGCCGAGAGCATCGGTTACTGAAGTCGTTCGGCCCTGCGAGTCGTAACGCATGTGAGTGACATGCCCGAGATTGTCTGTAACCGTGACAGGCTGTGCGACTTTGGCGCTTTGCGAATAGCCGCCGTCAGTCGTGTAGTTCAGCGTCGTCGTGATGGTTGTCGCCGCGTTGTTCCCCGGCCCGACCATCGTGAGAAGATTTCCGAGAGAATCATAGGTGTAAGTTGTCGTTGTCGTGCCGCTGCCATTCGGCGCCGGCCTGGTTATCGTTTGAATCAGGCCGGTTGGTTCGTTGTAGGTAATCGTCGTTGCTGGCTTCGTCCCCTCCTGAACGCTTACCAGTCTGCCAAGTGAAAACGCCGTGTAATCCCACGTGTAAGTCGTTGTCACGTTGCGTGGCGTCGTGACGGTGCGCACGTTTCCAAATTGATCGTAAGTAAAGCTCGTCGAGTGGCTGTTGCGGTCAGTGATAGTCGTCGGACGCAAGGGATTCGCCGCATCGGTATACGCGATTGTCGTGCTGTGATTCAGCGCATCTGTAATACCTGTGTCGCGCTTGCTCGAATCGAATTTCTGCGTCCACGAAAGAGCGATGTTGTTCGCAGCATCCTTTACCTGAATGACGGTCGTGCTTGCGTTGTACGTGTAGACTCGCTGATTTCCGTTCGCATCGACTAGAGAGGTCACTTTGCCGGTTGCATCGTAATTTATTGTTGCTGTGCTGTTGCCGGTGCCGTTTGGGCTCGGCACGGTCATCGTATTTAGCAACTGACCTTTTTCGGTCGTGTAGGCAAACGTCCAATGAGCCGGTGGATTGGGAGTACCCGCAGCGACCACCTGCGATACGCTCTGCAGAAAACTCTGGGTCGTCGCGGTGGCGGTGGTAAACGTGTACGCAATCTGTCGATTGTAGATGTCCGTCGCGGAAGCAAGTTTGCCGCTAAAGTTATATGTGAGCGTAAGCAGGACTGAGCCACTTCCTGCGTCTGCTACCTGTGTCAGCGCCCGGCTGCCGTTCCAAGTAAAGTTCAGACTCTGGCCGGTTCGATTCGTGATCTGATTCAAGCTGTAGGTTGTTCCAGAGAATTGCGTAAACTTCCACTTCGTCTGATCGCCCCATGTGACAGTAATCGATTGCCACGTACCGGCCGGCGAACCGGCAACTCCATTTACTAAATATGGAGCCCCTGCGACTGTGGTAAATGTGCCTATTGGTTGGCCGTTGCCGTCGAGTTGCGGTGTTAACGCTTCAGTCAGGCCGCTCGGGTAATTCAGTTTTACAGCTCCCCACGATCCCGAGGTGGACGTCAGAGTCACGTCATAGTTGTGAATCCAGCCGCGCGCTAATCCAGGTGAGCCGTATCCAGCGATACCAACCAACGCTTGGTATCCAACGTACGCGCGCTGCCAAATAACGCCAATTCCGTTCGGATTGTAGATCGCTAGATCGGGCGAAGGAGCAAAGGTTTCGCGGCCGCTGGTCAAGTCAACCGGCTCGGGAGCGGAAGGCCCGGGATCGGGACGGCCAGCCGGAATTCCGCGCAGACCGCCTTTGTCTGGTTTGAAGTGAGTTTTACTAGGAGGATCAAATGCACAAGCACACGCGCCCGGAATGGAATCAGCCGCAGACAAAATTAGGAGGTAAACAGTTGCTGGCGGCGACAAAACTTGCTGGGTGTCTCGCACTTGATAGGTGAAGTAATCCCATCCGGTGTAATTGGCCTGCGGCTGAAAACTCTTCATGTCCTGCTGCTGTAACCCGTAGAGTGTGCCATGGGCCGGATACGTCACAACCTCGGGTCCCGTGAGTGCATCTCCATCCGGGTCATAGTCATTCCCCAAGATTGGTCCAATGACGGTCGTGCCACGAATGATGTAAAAATCGCTAATTGCGACGGGCCCGTTGTTGACGACATTAACCGTGACTGTGGCTGTGTTGCCGCAGGCACCAAAATTGTCGCACGCCTGGTAAGTGAATGTGTCGGTTCCTGTCCAACTCGGGACCGTAAGACTGTAATAAAAGTTACTGCCCGATCCAGCGTAGAGACTTGCGTGCGCAGGGAAGGTCAGAATGTTGACGGTCATTGGATCGTTGTCGGGGTCGTAATCATTCGCGAGGAGTGGCCCGATATATCCATTTCCGTGCCGCGTGTAACTGTCGTTTACCGCCACGGGCGGCGAATTGGCTGGCATGGAATAAAAGAACAACGGCAGGATGAAAAGCAATGCTGGCGCGACTGCGTGGAACCTAAGGGAATGCGACATGGCCCGTTCCTTTCGTGAAGTCGGGATAGAGGCGTCGGGGAATCACGCGGCTGAAAGTTCGCGAAAGTTAAAGGAAGATCAGCCGTTACCTAGGTTCGCGCACGATACTTGACGACCGTACAGATGTCAATAGAACGGTGCATGATGATGTAAATCACGGCGGAGTTGAGACTTATTGACGCAAGCACTAACTTGTACAATTCTCAGCTGTCTACTGTTTTTCTGCTGGGCGGTGATATAAGCTGCGCGATCTGCTATCTCACCTCGTAGGAGACTCCTAACCCGAGACGATGCCTAGTAACATTCTCCCTCAACCGTAGTTCTCTGTTATTTATCAGCGCGCGGCCCAGAAGCCGAAAGCAGAACCACACCTAAAGAACACAAGGAAAAGAAAAAACCAGATCGCAAGAAATAGCCTTCGCCACTGTTTTTTAGTCCTTATGAGTAATTTCACTCTTTCACTTTGGTTCGGAGGGTGATATAAACCGCGTCACAACTTACCCCCGATGTACGCGGTTGAAGGGTTCAGCCGAATCTACCATCTCGTTACCGAACACCACGGCAAATACAGAACTGTATGCGGTCTTGAGGTTGCGCCATATGTAACCGAAGGCAACCCGCGAGGATTGGCCGTCGCGCTTCACTTGATCCGTGAAGTTCCAATGGATCGCTCGTTCTGTAAGCATTGTAAGAGGCTCAAGTAAGTGATATAAGACCGCGCTCAACAGAGGGTTGAGCGCGAATCCAGAGACTCTTTCGTCGCTCCCCACGCCAAAGGCGGCGCAGGGTGAGAACTTAGCGCCGCCTTCTAAAACGCGGCCTCTCAAGTCTCCTTCGGAGCGTCGTACTAAACATGGCTCCGAGATGCCGGATACCTAATTCGATGAATGCACTCCGGATTTGTGCACTCAAAGTGAAACCATAACATTAGCAAC
>CBFHBA010000057.1:0-17370 GCA_965653675.1 uncultured bacterium | reverse complement strand
CCGTTCACACGCGTCTTTTCACCTTCCCATTGTGCGTTTGGCTTCGTCGCGAAATTGTAAGGAAACTGCCCAACGGTCTTCGGAAACGTGACCGTTAGCTTGCCTCCCGGATTGTAGTCACCAAACAGCACGTCAGCGATCGCGGCCCCGCCCTGAACTCCAGGGAACCAAGCCTCGACAATCCCGGACACGTACTTGTCGATCCAGTTGATGCTTATTGGGCGGCCATTAAGCAACACAACGATCGTGGGTTTGCCGGTTGCGTAAACGGCTTGTACGAGTTCGAGCTGCCGGCCGGGAAGATCCAAGCTCGTGCGCGATGCGGTTTCACCGACCGTGTTGGGGGAATCACCGAGCACGACCACAGCCACATCTGATCGTTTCGCAACATCAACAGCTTTGGCGATTTCTGCTTTTTCTTTATCGCTGAGCGGTTCCGGCAACACCTCAGTTTGCGGCCAGTGTTCATCAACGACTTCACAGCCTTTTGCGTAGTTCACCTTTACGCGATCGCCGAGCTTGTGCTTGATTCCCTCCAGTACAGTTCCGCCCTTCACTTGATTCGGGCCGTAGCGATAACGGACCAGGCTGTCGTCATCGGCGTTCGGGCCAATTACCGCGATTGATTGAATGGTCTTGCTCAACGGCAGCGCATTGTGATCGTTCTTCAGCAGCACGATGCTTTCGCGTGCAGCTCGTAGAGCGACCTGTTGATGCTCGGGTGAGTTGACGATCTTCTGGGCGACGCTCGCATCGTCAATGTAGGGATGATCGAATAGGCCCAGCAGGAACTTGACGCGCAGCACGTCGCGCACCCGATCGTCGAGCGTCTTCATCGACACCTTTCTTTCTTTGACGAGTTCACGCAAAGGCAAAACGAAATCGTCCGGCGGCGTGAAATTCGTTTTCACGTTCAGGCCCGCTTCGATCGATTGCCGCACGGCCTCTTTCATGTCCGTGGCGACGCCGTGTTTGTTGTAGAGATATTCGACGGCCGCGCTGTCAGATACCACGTATCCGCGAAAGCCAAATTCATTGCGCAAGCGTTCGGTCAACCAATGATAGCTACCGGTGATCGGAGTGCCATCGTAATCGTTGTATGAACTCATCACGCCGAGAATGCCTGCTTCCTTAATCGCAGCTTTGAAGGGCGGCAGCAGAATGTTTTCGACTTCATGTGGCGTCGCCTGCGGATCGGTGCGCGCCTGGCCTTCGCGCGCGCCTTTGGCGATGCTGTAAACCGCGAAATGTTTGGCTGTTGAGGCAATTTTGTAATCCTTCTGCATGGCCTTGGCCATCTCGACTCCGAGCCGCGACACGAGATAGGGATCCTCGCCATAAGTGTCTTCGATTCTGCCCCAACGCTGATCGCGCGAAACGTCGAGCGTCGGTGCGTAGACATTTGTATAGCCCAGCGCCCGCGCTTCGTCGGCCTCGATGCGTCCGATCTCGCTAATCAGCTCCTTGTCCCAGGTGTGTCCCTGGCCAAGCTCGGAAGGAAAGCTAGTGGCAGTCGACCAATTCAAACCGCGCAGTCCTTCATTCGTAAAGTCGACGGGAATGCCGAGCCGCGTCTGTTCGATGAAAAACCGTTGCACTTCATTCATGGCCCAAACGTGCTTCGCAATGTCGGTAGCGTAGATGCTCTTGCCGTTGGGCCCGACACCGTTGAGATGCTCATCGATATTTGCGATGCCGTCTTTCCACAGTTTGGTCGTCTTCCATTCCGGTGTCGGCAGTTCGTCTTCCATCGGAGCCTTCTGTCCGGTGCGGCCGCGGCCAACGCCATAGAGCGTTGCCGTCTGACAAGTCTTTTCGTCAAGATTCATCTGCGAAAGCAAATCGTTGATGCGTTGCTCGATCGGCGCCCGCGGATTCTCGTAGACATCCATCCGGCCGTTCTTGTTCAGGTCGATCCAGCCATCGTGATAGATGTCCTTCTGGCTCGGCGTTGTTTGAACGTTTGCGACAACGCGTGGCACGCGCGATGGACTGAGCATCAGCGCAATCATCACAGTCAAAGCGATAGCGAATTTGATCTTCATGACAGATGGCGCCGGAATAACTATTGACAGTATCTGGAGCAATCAATAGAATCCCGTGTTCGTTACCGGTAACGTTCGCAGGCGCGCGTCACTTTACAACGTTGCGTAATGGTTCGGCAAGAGGTTTCCTTCGTCTTGAATGAATTCGCGACTGCTTAGAATTCAAGCCCGATTTGCCGGCTGGTGTGTGCTGGCTTGTCTAAGCACCAGCGCGCTCCCGACACAAGGACAGCAGTCAAATCGCGTCGATCCTGCTCCAGTTCCGCAAATCTTTCTGCTTGATGCAACACGCCTGGCTGCGGTCCGCGCCGCCATCAACAAAGGTGACAAAGATCTCGAGCCGGCGTGGGAAAAGTTGCAACGCGACGCAGAGAAAGCGCGGGCTGCGGGACCCTTTTCGATAGTGAATAAAGCAGTCTCGCCGCCGAGCGGAAACAAACATGATTACATGAGCCAGGCGCCTTACTTCTGGCCCGATCCAAAAAAACCGAACGGGCTTCCTTATATTCGACGGGACGGCGAGCGCAATCCCGAAATCAACAAGATCACCGATCACAAAAGCCTCGACGATTTGGAGAATTCAGTGGAGACGCTCGCGTTGGCGTATTACTTCAAGGGTGACGAAGCCTATGCGGCCAAAGCAGTTGAATTGCTGCGCGCGTTCTTTCTGGATCCCCCGACACGCATGAATCCGAACTTGCAATATGCGCAGTTCATTCCGGGAGTGAACACCGGCCGCGGCATCGGTTTGATTGAAACCCGCGGCCTCACGCGTGTAGTAGATGCGATTGGATTGCTCGAACAATCGAAATCACTGACTGCGCAAGTTGAACGCGGTTTGAAGGATTGGTTTGCGCAATTTCTCCAGTGGATGCAGGAAAGCAAGAACGGTCGCGAGGAAGCTGCTGCCAGGAACAATCACGGGACCTATTATGACGTCCAAGTGGTTTCGTTCGCGTTGTTCCTGGGAAAGACAGAGTTGGCAAAGCAAACACTTGAAACGGCTAAGCACAAACGCATCGCTACCCAGATTGAGCCGGACGGTCGTCAGCCTTTGGAATTAGTACGCACAAAAGCCTGGGGCTATAGCAACGGGAACCTGGACGGCCTAATGCAATTGGCGACGCTGGGTGAGCGCGCCGGAGTCGATCTGTGGAATTTCCAAACAAAGGATGGGCGCAGTATTCGCAAAGCGCTCGATTTTCTTACGCCCATAGCACTCGGGGAAGAAAAGTGGCAGTACCAGGAACTTGGCGGCGTGAAACCGCAATCGCTCTTTCCTCTAATGCGTCGCGCCGCCGCTGTGTATCGCGACAAAGAATATCAAAGGCTGATGACGAAGGTTCCCCGGCTCGATCGAACAGACCGAATTCGGTTGCTTGGTCCGGATGTAGGCGCTCCAGGACAAGCCCAGAGATGAAAAATCAAACCACTGCATTTCATCGACAGACTAGGCTCGTGGGAGCAATTGCGATTGCATTTCTCCTCTTTGCACAGCCCATTTGCAGCTTGGCAAGCAGCACTCCGGCTGAAGCTTCTTCGGCGGCACCCGATTGGTCGGTCGCGATCGTCGAATCGACAATGAAGCGCTACCCGACTGGCGAGTCCTGGAAAGGGTGGGGCTACGCCAAAGCGCTCTACCTGTACGGCGCCTACCTCACTTATCTGCGGACGCGCGATCCCCGCTATCTCGAGCACATCAAGTCCTGGGTTGACGTGCACATCGATGACAAAGGCACAATCAACCGCCAAATCAATTCACTCGATTACATGCAGCCGGGCAACCTCCTGCTGATCCTTTACAAGGAGACAAAGCAAGAGAAATACAAACTCGCCGCCGAGAATATTCGCAAGGTTTTCGACACCTACCCGCGCACGAAAGACGGCGGGTTCTGGCATGCCAACATTCCGAGTCGCGCCTGGCAATTGTGGGCGGATGGAGTGTTTATGTCGCTTCCTTTTCTCGCACGCTACGGACAAATGTTTGGCGACAGTAAGTACACAAACGATGAAGTCGTGAAGCAGATGCTGATCTATTACAAGCACTTGAACGATCCTGCAACCGGTTTGTTGTGGCATGCGTACGATGAGAGTGGCGCCCAGCCCTGGGCCAATCCGACCACGCACCAGTCGGGTTTTCATTGGGGCCGCGCTTTTGGTTGGTATGCGATGACGCTCATCATGCTGCTCGACATCATTCCGGAAGATCAGCCTCACAGAACAGATCTGATCAAGATCGTTCAGCAACTGGCAGAGGCGTTCAAGCGATACCAGGATCCAAAGACAGGTCTTTGGTATCAGGTCGTCGATAAAGGTGACGTTAGCGGCAACTGGCTCGAGACATCCTGCTCCAGTATGTACACCTACATGCTCTGGATGGGAGTCAAGCGTGGCTATCTGCCGAAAAATTACTCGGTCGTGGCCCAGAAGGGTTATCGCGGCGTACTGACAAAGCTCTCGCTCGATAAAGATGGCATGACAAATCTCGTCGATATTTCAGAGGGCACAAACGTGGGCGACCTGGCGTACTACCTCGGGCGCAAACGAAGTGAGAATGATTTTCACGGCCTCGGTGCGTTTTTAATTATGAATGAAGAGATGGGCAGTATGAAATATAAGCCGAAGCCAATTAGTTGGAAGCTGAATTAGTCGCGTAGCGACCATTTGAATTTAGCCCTGCCTTTCAAGGCAGGGTTTGATTTAACCAGGGAACGCCGGCGTCGCGCTAGCGCGCATGAATTCATGGAAGGTGGTTTTGGCCGTCGCTACGGCGACGAAGAGGAACCAATTCGTCATGTGCACCAGCCTTAAAAGGCTAGCCTAAATTCAACCTCCGCTACGCGGCTCTTTCATGACGAGACCAAACCGTTCACGTCGCGACTTTCTGACTCAAGCCGTGGCTGCGCCGGCGGCAATTGCGGCGCTGGCGGCCATCACTGAAGCGGCCGCACCTGACACCATCGTCGCAAGTCCGAACGGCCGAATTCGATTTCATCTAGAGTCGGAATTTCGCTTTTGGGCGACGTTTAACGTTCGCGAAACCTACAGAACGCGTGGAGTGCACTCAAACGCGCCGAATGACGGCAACGGCGCGCGCCTCTCGGTGCAAGCCTCAACCGGAACGAAGTATCAGCTCGAAGTACGTGCCTGTAACGACGGCGTCGCCTTTCGCTTTATCATTCCCGGAGAAGGAAAACGCGTGCCCGATGAAGGCTCGACCTTCACGCTTCCGCGAGACAGCACCGTGTGGTTTCACGATTTCGAAGGGCACTACGAAGGAATCCACAAAAGAAAAAGAATTAACGACGTTGCAGATGGCGAATGGGCTGCGCCGCCGCTTACGATCAAACTGTCGCGAGGACTTGGCTACTCAGCCATCACCGAAGCAGCTTTAATGAATTACCCCGGCATGGGCTTGCGCGGTGATGGAAAGATGGGTTTCAAAACGGTTCTGGGCCATGCCCTGCCGGTAAGCCACCCATTCGACCTGCGCTACGGAAAAGCGGAAGCGGAGCGCTTGTCCCAAGCCGCGGCGATCGACGGAACGATTACGACGCCGTGGCGTGTGATCATGATTGGCGCTGATCTGAACGCGCTCGTTAACTCCGATATCATCAACAATCTTTCACCGCCGCCTGACGAGCAAATCTTCCCCCAGGGATTGAAGACCGAATGGATCAAGCCGGGCCGCGCCGTCTGGCGATATCTAGACGGGGGCGAAAATTCGTTCGATGGGATAAAGGAATTTTCGCGGCTTGCCGGCCAACTTGGGTTTGAATACAACGTCGTCGAAGGCTTGTGGCAACGCTGGACCGAAGAACAGCTGCGCGAGTTGGTTGACTATTCGAATCAGCAAAACGTCAAACTCTGGTTCTGGAAGCACAGCCGCGCACTGCGCACGCCGCAAGCTCGCGAAGAATTCTTCTCGTCATTAAGTCGACTGGGAGTCGTGGGTGCGAAAATCGACTTTTTCGATCACGAAGCAAAAGAAATTATCGATGTGTATCAGGCCCTTCTCCGCAGCTCCGCCGAACATAGAATCATGGTTGAGTTTCATGGCGCGAATAAACCGGCGGGCGAGTCGCGCACCTGGCCGAATGAGATGACGCGTGAAGCGATCCGCGGACTCGAGTATCGCAGCATGAATCTGCGTTCGACGCATAACACGACCTTGCCATTCACGCGGTTTCTCGCAGGTCACGCCGACTACACTCCGGTGCATTTTGGTGAACGGCGACGAGAGACTTCCTGGGCCCATCAGATCGCCAGCGCGATTGTCTTCACTTCGCCGCTGATGATTTACGGTGCGCACCCGCAGCACATTCTGGAGAATCCTGCCAGCGAGTTGATAAAGACGATTCCCAGCATTTGGGATGAAACTATCGTTTTGCCGCCGTCGGAAATTGGCGAGCTGGCCGGCTTTGCGCGACGAAGTGGTGATATTTGGTTTGTGGGGATTATGAATGGACTGACCGGCAGGACACTGCGAGTTCCGCTGCGTTTTCTTGGGTCGCGGCGATGCCGCGCTATGATGGTTCGTGATCAGATGGATCAACCGGCGGCAGTGAAGGTAGAGAATGTTTCGGTGGGACGCGGTGACAATCTGACGATTAGTATGCGCGCGGGCGGAGGTTTTGTGGCGCGATTTCAGCCCGCGTCAGTGTAAAGCCTGGGGCGCAAGCCCCAGGTTAGAGAAGGACAGTACAACGTTAACCCGCGAAGCGAGTGGAAGCCCGTTGGCGTTGATGAGCGTTCGCACGCAGCAATGTTTTCGATGATGATCTTCTTTGCACAGCAACGATTGGGATGGCGCTGCCGCCCGCTTCGCGAGCTCTCTCTTTATCTCTCGTTGTTCTCCTGGGGCTTGCGCCCCAGGCTTTATGCTGACGCCTGCTTCGCAGGCTACCTCTTCCTGCTGATTGCTCAGACGCCCGTTGTGTGCACAGCTCAGCAATCAAAACCCAACGTCGCCGCGATCGATCGGACGCGCGTCCTCGCAGCCGCCAACCGATATCTTTCGGAGAACCCAATCACGATCACAGCTTCATCAAGTCCGCGCAGCGCCGGCGGACCGCACGATTTCTTTTCTGAAGCTGACTACTGGTGGCCCGATCCGAAGAACCCGAATGGGCCCTATATTCAGCGCGACGGGATGTCGAATCCGGATAACTTTATCGAGCACCGCCGCGCGCTGATGCGGCTGAGCGTGCAAGTGCCGGCCCTGGTCGCGGCGTGGAAGCTGACCAAAGACACGCGTTATGCGGCACACGCGGCGTCGCACCTGCGCGCCTGGTTTATCGCGGACCCCACGCGCATGAACCCTAACCTGCAATTCGCTCAGGCCATTCATGGGGTCACGACGGGACGCGGCACCGGAATAATTGACACAATTCACCTGGTTGAAGTAGCGCGCGCCATCGAAGTGCTGGAGCCATCGCGCGCCCTGTCCGCAGCCGAACTGAAGAAGATCAAGCAATGGTTCGTTGATTATCTGGAATGGATGACGACCAGCAAAAACGGAATTCAGGAGCGCGATGCGAAAAACAACCACACGACTTGCTGGGTGATGCAGGTAGCAGCGTTTGCGCACCTGGTCGGCGATCAAAAACTGCTCGCTTTCTCTCGCGACCGGTTCGAGAGTGTAATTGTGCCCAATCAAATCGCCGTGGATGGCAGCTTTCCCGAAGAGCTTAGGCGCACAAAGCCATATGGCTATGAGCTGTTCAATCTGGAAGCGATGGCGACGGTTTGCCAGATTCTTTCGACACCGCAGGACAATCTCTTCACTTTCCAGACTGCGGACGGCCGCGGGTTTCGGCGTGCGATGGAATACATGGCCCCGTTCATCGCTAACAAGAAATCGTGGCCCCTGAAACCTGACGTGATGTACGATAGTAAATGGCCCATGCGACAAGCGAGCCTCTTGTTTGCAGGTATAGCCTTCAGGCGGCAGGACTATGTTGAGTTGTGGAAGAAACTGCCTGCTGATTCGAACGTGGAAGAAGTGATTCGCAACTTCTTCATTCGCCAGCCCGTGTTGTGGGTGAATTAAGTGGCTCAGATTTCAAATTCTCCCGCCGTCCCCGCTTGGATAAACGGCTCACATTTAATTGCTAGCCTCTTAAAAAAGCCTTGACATCGTTAACGGTAACGGCATAGTATCCGTTACCGGTAACAAGCAAGCTGTTTTCTCGTCGCAATTATCAGCACCTGTGCGGTTTTGCCGCGGTTTTCGCCACCAACCTAGCCGAAAAGGAGAATCAGCAATGTTGACCCGTCCGCATCAAGACCGGGTGCCCTGCCTAGCGTTTGGTCGCCACCTGTTCATTTGGGTTGTCGTCGCACTGGTTGTCACGCTTCTGCCGCTTACGAGCTCGGGTCAGACAGTGACTGGATCAATTTCCGGCACAGTTACCGACCCTAACGGCGCGATTGTGGCCGGGGCTGCCGTGACTCTGGAGAACGATCAGACCAAGGATCGGCGAGACCAAGTGAGCAACGAGGCCGGCCGCTTTAATTTTGCAGCGGTTCAGCCAGGCGTTTACACGGTAAGAATCGAACACGCAGGCTTTGAGAAGCTGCTGCGGACCAAAGTTGTTTTGAGCGCAAATGAGGCGCTCGCACTTGGTGAACTTGCGTTAAAGACGGGACAAGTGACTGAGACCGTCACGGTGCAGAGTGAGGGCCAGCTTATCGAAAAGGAGAGCAGCGATCTTCAGGCGCGGCTCACATCCGATCAGATCGCGCTGATATCGACAAAGGGCCGCGACATCACGTCGCTATTGCGATTGATCCCGGGCACTTCGAACAATGATGACATCGAAGCGGTTGGCGAAGGTTTTGGTACGGACTTGCCGAACTTTTCGGGGCAACGTGGCCGTTCCGCCGTGGCCACTGTCGACGGTTTATTTGCCGGTGAACCAAGCGGCTCAAACAAGTTGAGCATGACAATCAATCAGGATGCTGTCGCCGAAGTAAAAGTTCTGCGTAACAACTATGCTGCGGAATACGGAAATAACGGCGGGGCGCTGATTAATCTCGTTTCCAAGGGCGGCGGCAGTCAGTATCGCGGTAGCGCTTACTATTTTGTCCGTAACGAATCTTTGAATGCGAACAATTTTTTCAGTAACAAAGCCGGACTGGTGCGGCCGTTATACAGACACAAGGTGCCCGGCTTTAATTTTGGTGGTCCTTTGCCACTGCCCGCTTTCGGCGAGGGCGGCCGGAGTGTTATCAGGGACAAGTCTTTCTTCTTCTTCTCTTACGAAAAGCCGCATACGATCACGCCCACAGATCCGGTTACGGTAACCGTGCCGACTGCGCTTGAGCGTATCGGGAATTTTTCGCAATCAAAGAACTCGACCGGTGCAACCCCAGTAGTGTTGGACCCATTAACAGGGCTGCAATTTCCCCTAAACATTATTCCTGATGTTCGGATCAACAAGAGTATTCAAAACATGCTCAACTACTTCCCGCTGCCGAATTCACCCATCGCCAGCAATCCGGGACGTTACGTTAATCAGTTGAGCGCCGACGTGCCGAAACACAGCGCGCTCATCCGACTTGATTTCAAGCCGACTAACGCCGACAGCATTTATTGGAAGGCGCAATGGTGGACATCCGACAATGAAGGACTAGGCACTTCCGGATGGCCGAATGGCACCGGCGGCGTGGATCGGTGGGGCATCCGCTCGCACTATCTATATAAGGACAACGGTTGGTCATCGAACTGGGTCCACATCTTCAATTCCAGTGTGGTTAACGAGTTCAATTTTGGCATGCGGCACGATAGCGAAGGTTTCGTGCCATCAACGGGCATGATTGAAGGTCTCACGCGATCGGCCTTGGGCTACACGGCGCCGCAAATTTTTCCGGCGAATAACTCCCGATTCAATCTGGTACCAACCATCACCGGCTGGAGCAGTGTGGCCGGCAATCCGGCCAACATTAACTGGCTCGACCGCTGGGGCGAGACTGGTAACGACTACATCAAGCCCTCTTTCGCGGATAACATTTCCTACACTCGCGGCAACCACACGTACAAGTTTGGAACTTACTTTGAACGGCTGTTCAACCGCGAAGCACCGGGCGGAGGTAAATGGTCGGGCGGGTTGGATTTCGGAACCGGTACAACTAACGGTTTCACCACGGCGGCGGGCAACACTGGATTCGCCTATGCAAATGCGCTGCTCGGCAATTTCAACAACTACACAGAATCAAAGGCCCGCAACTTTACCAATAGCGAAATTCGGTTGTGGCAGTTTTATGCTCAGGATGAGTGGAAGATGAACCGGCGTTTCACCCTCAACTATGGGCTGAGGATTGAAACGCACACGCCGTTCTTCCAAATTGATGGTCAGGGCTCGAATTTTGATCCGGCGCGATTTGATCCGGCAAAGGCGCCTTTGCTTTACGTCGGGTACTGCAACAGCGCGGCCAGTGTAAACGGCGTGACTCCACTCGGCACCAACTGTCCGACCGCGAATTCCTTTGCAATCGATCCGCGATTCATCAGCAGCCCGGCCGGACATCTGCTGCCGGCAAATCTTGTGCGGTCGTTTGTGCCCGGAACGGGGGATCCGCTGAATGGAATTGTAGTGCCGACTGACCCTGCGGCTTTTAAAGGTTTCAGGCATACGAAACCGGTTGACTGGGAACCGCGTGTTGGATTTGCGTGGGACATTTTTGGAACCGGCAAGACGGTTATTCGAGCAATGGGCGGCGCTTATCACGCGCCCCGTATCGGTGGTGGCACGGGTGGGGCCGGCGCCAGCTCCTTGGGAAACAATCCTCCAGAGCAAACGACCTATACGATCTTTAACGGCAACATCAACTCACTCAGCGCCGGCTCTGCTTTGGTGTTTCCCATGACGCTGCGGTCCCTGGAAGTTAATTCAAAGACGATCACGACCTATAATTTCGAATTGGGTTTCCAACAGGACGTTGGTTTCAAGACCGTGATCGAGGTGAGTTATGTCGGCTCTTTCTCGAGGCATCTGGGTGAACAGAGAAACATCAACAGCATTGCGGACGGCGCGAAGTTTGTGGATTGTCGCGTGATTCCCGCGGCCCTTTGTCATCCTGAGAACCGCGACCCGCTCAGTGGAACGGCGGCGAAGAACAGTGATTTCCTGCGGCCGTTCCGCGGCTATGCTGACATCCAGCAAAATACTTGGGGCGGCACTTCGAATTACAACGGACTGCAGGTGCAGGTAAATCGCCGCTACACGCGCGGATTCCAGTACGGAATTGCTTACACATTCTCGAAGTCACTCGACTACGCCAACGATGATACGAGCGACGTCAACTACGGACGTCCGTACCACGCTTTCAATTATGCACCGTCTGATTTTGATCAGACGCACATCTTTACCGCGAACTACATCTACGACCTCCCCAAACTTGGTCGTCGTTTGCATAACACAGTCGCCCGGATTTTGCTGGATGACTATCAGATCTCCGGTACGACCACTTACGTGAGCGGCAAGCCCAAGAACATTACCGTAAGTTACTCAACGGGTACGGCCACGATCACGGCGGGTCAGACATGTCCTCAGGGAACATTTCAGACCTCAGCAACAGTCTGCACGATGATCACCGACTTCACGGGAGGTCAGGTTAACGCGCGGCCGAACGTCCTGTGTGATCCGATGAGTGGTATCACGGGAGCGGATTTGACAGGTTCCGCCTTCGTCATCAACACCAATTGTTTCGCAGCGCCAACTCGACTGGGCGATATTGGAAACCTGCCGCGAAATTTTGTGCGCATGCCTTCGATATTCAATAATGACATCGCGATGTTCAAGAACATCAAGCTGGGTGAGAAACGCGAGATTCAACTGCGGTGGGAGATCTATAATGTTTTCAATCGCGCGAATTTCCGCGACATCGACGGGCAGTTAACTTACGCCGTCGCGCAGATAAATCCTGGTGGCACCGGGGTATCGTGCACCGCGGCCGGAAATACCTGCACCGCTGTGGTAAGACAGACACGGACAACTTTCGGCACCCCGACGAGCGCGCGCACGCCCCGTGTCATGCAAGGATCAATTCGCATCAACTTTTAAGGCAGGACGAGGTTGGCGAGATGAGTATCTTGCCATCCTCGCTCTTCCAGGGAGATGTAACTCCTAATTTCTATGGGTAACCCATGAACAGACGAGATTACTTAGCAACCATGGCTGCCGGAGCTGGAGCGCTAGCGATGGCTAACAAAACCGAATTGGTTTTTGGTCAACAACCATCGCCGGCTGACAGCGGCATGCCAACTACTTCGACGGTCGAAGATCGCGAACGCCGGATGAAATGGTGGCACGAAGCGAGATTCGGAATGTTCATTCACTGGGGTCTCTACAGCACGCTGGGCCGGCACGTGTGGGTGATGGAGAACGAAGGAATTCCGGTTAGCGAGTACGAGAAGCTGGCCCCGAACTTTAAACCTGTGCCAAACGCGGCGCGCGCCTGGGCCCAGCTGGCGAAGCACGCCGGCATGAAGTACATGGTGATGACCACGAAACATCACGAAGGCTTCTGCAATTTCGACACGAAACTGACGGACTATTGCGCAACGAAACAAGGTCCCGGCCGCGATCTCGTCCGTGAATACGTTGAAGCCGCGCGCGCCGAAGGTCTGCGGTTCGGTTTCTACTATTCGCTGATGGACTGGCATCACCCAGACGGCGCGCTTTGCAAGACGGACGAGGCCGCGCGTCGCCGCTTCGTCGATTATATTCACGGACAGGTGCGCGAGTTGATGACGAACTACGGCAAGGTGGATATTCTCTGGTACGACGTCGCGTGGCCACTCGACGCGAAAGGCTGGGAGTCGGTTGAGATGAATACGATGGTGCGGAAACTTCAGCCCGACATCATCATCAACAATCGCTCGAAGATCCCGGAGGACTTCGACACTCCGGAACAGCGCATCGAAGCGTCACAGAACCGGCCGTGGGAATCGTGTATGACTTTGAATGACAGTTGGGGCTACCACGCAGCCGACTTGAATTGGAAAAGTCCGACCACCGTAATTCGCAATCTGATTACCTGTGCGCGTGATGGCGGCAACTATCTTTTGAACATCGGACCGCGGGGCGATGGATCAATCCCGGAAGAATCCGTGCGCATTCTCAGCACTGTGGGGGATTGGATGAGTAAGAACGCCGCTACCATTCGCGAATCCGATCCATGTCAGCCGCGCCGCGGAAATTATCTCAGCTTCACGCGCAAAGGGAACACGTTATACGCGCACGTGCATTACTGGCCGGGGGAAACCGTGGTCATCGGAAATCTCCTGAACAGAGTGTCGTCTGTTAAGATCTTTGCCACCGGTCAGCCGGTGAAATTTGTCCAGGATGACTTTCGCATTCGTTTGACGGGCTTGCCAAAGAAAGCGCCGGACTTAGTGACGACGTTTGCATTGGAGTTGGATAGTGTGGCGAAACAGGATCACGAGGGCAAACGCGCCGTAAAACCACGCGAAGGCTTGTACAACGCCCGCGTAAAGTTTTGATGCCGGGAATCATCGACAGTCACCAGCACTTTTGGCAGGTGGGCCGTTTCGACTACCCGTGGATGATCCCAGAGATCGCAGTTCTTTGTCAGGATTATTTACCGCCGGCGCTCGAACCAATTCTGAAACGATGTGGTGTTGAGCAGACGATTCTGGTTCAGGCGAGTAATAGCGTCGCGGAGACGCGTTGGCTGTTAAGCCTGGCTGACCGCCACTCGTTTATCGGGGGCGTGGTTGGTTGGGTTGACTTGCAAGCCGATGATGTTGACCGGCAACTGGACGAACTCGCGCACCCGAAATTCAAAGGCGTGCGGCATCTGGTGGAAAGCGAGGCGGCGGATGATTGGCTCGCGCGACCGAACGTGATCCGCGGATTGTTTGAACTCGCGGTGCGGCAACTCTCGTACGATCTGCTGGTGCACACGAAGCACTTGAAATATGCCGAGAGAGTCACGCAAGAATGTCCCGCCGTGCGTTTGGTGGTCGATCATATGGCAAAGCCGCCCATCGCTGGCCGTGAAATTGATAACTGGCGCCGCGAGATCAAAAAGTTGACGGCTTATCCGAACGTATGGTGCAAACTGTCGGGCCTGGTTACTGAAGCGGATCATCAACGCTGGAGTGCATCCGATTTGAAGCCATATGTGGAAACCGCGCTCGAATACTTCGGCACGCGCCGCATGATGTTTGGCAGCGATTGGCCCGTCTGTTTGTTGGCGGCTTCTTATGATCGAGTGTTGGAGACGGCTCAGTCATTGACTGCGGAATTGAGCAGCGAAGATCGCGAGCGGGTCTTTTCGGAAAACGCCAAAGAGTTTTATCGAATCCGGGAGCAAGCACAGGCTGCCTAAAAATGGGTGAAACCTATTTCATCACGGGAGCGCAAGGTTGTATTGGCTCGTGGATCGTCAAGGCGCTGGTTGAGCGTGGCGACGCAGCCGTCGTTTTCGATCGCAGTGAGGATAGGCGCCGGCTGAACGCCATCATGTCACCGGGCGATGTCGAGCGCGTTCGCTTCATCGCCGGCGATATCACTGAGGTGAGCGCGGTCCGCTCCGCCCTCGAAGCATCGGACGCGCGCCGCGCAATTCACTTGGCCGGTTTGCAGGTGCCGGCGTGCCACAGCGATCCTGTCGCCGGCGCGTTCGTGAATGTGATCGGAGCGCTGAACGTGTTTGAGTCAGCGAAACGGGCCGGCCTCGAGCGAGTGGTTTACGCGAGCTCGGCCGCAGTCTTCGGCGCCACCGACGCCGATACGCCAGTGGACGAGTCTCAGGCTTGCGAGCCCGCGACGCATTACGGGGTCTTCAAGCGCACAAACGAAGGCAATGCACGCGTGTACTTTCTTGATCATGGATTGAGTAGCGTCGGTTTGCGGCCGCTCACTGTTTATGGAGTCAATCGCGATACTGGACTGACAAGCGATCCAACAAAAGCGATGAAGGCCGCCGTGCTTGGCATTCCGTTTCACATTCGATTCAGCGGGGCGACGGACTTCCAATATGTCAGCGATACAGCGGCTGCATTTTTGGCGTGTGCAGATGGCGCTCCGGCGGGCGCCCACGTTTTCAATCTGCATGGCGAGACGGTCGAGGTGGGACGAATTGCCAGAGTGATCAATCAAAATGCAGGGCGCAATCTGGCGAGCTTCAGCGGGCCGCCGATTCCAATTGCAGCGGCATTGGATGACACCGCGATCAGAGAAGTGATTGGCGATCTGCCCTCCACGCCGCTCGAAGTGGGTATTGCTGAAACGATGCGGCGGTTCGCCGAGTTGCGTGACGCGGGACGTTTGGATGTAAGCGATGTCGACGCTGAGATGAGCGCCTTTCAGGGGAGAACAGTTTGAGCACGTCGATCGAAAACTGGGAGCAGCAGATCTCTTCGACGCAGGATGCCGCAACGATGCGCGCCGGTGTCTTGTTGGGGATCGAACGCGTCGAAGTGCACGACGTTCCGCTGCCGGTAGTGGGACCGTATGACGTGCTCGTCCGGGTTTCCGCCGTCGGTTTGTGCGGCACCGACGCCCATATCTTTGCCGGTCATGCAAACTACAACACTGATGAATACGGCCAGCCAATTCCGTTCCATGTCGAGCCTCAAATCCTCGGGCATGAAATCAGCGGACGCATCGAAGAGACTGGTGGCGAAGTCTCTGATCTAAGAGTCGGCGACTATGTCGCAATCGATCAGGGTCTGAATTGCGTCAGCCTCAGAAGAACACCATTGTGTGTTTATTGTCAGACTGGAGACTCGCACCAGTGCGAGTTTTATGCTGAGCACGGCATCACGGGCTTGCCGGGCGGCCTCGCGGAGTTTATTGCGGTGCCGGCAGTCAACGCCATTCCTTTTCCCGACCGCCTCGATGTGGCCGAAGCCGCTTTGGTCGAGCCGCTTGGTTGCATCGTTCATTCGACCGACACAGTACTGCGCGCCCGCAGCCGGTTTCATCTGAATGGCAGCTCATCGGGATTGCCGGTGCAATCAACACTTGTCTGTGGCGCGGGACCTGCCGGGCTGATGTTTACGCAGTACCTTCGCCGCGTGCTTGGTTATAAAGGTTTGTTGCTGGTGAGCGAGCCTGCTGGCGGGAAGCGCGAACTTGCGTTGCGCTTCGGCGCTGATCACACCGTCGATCCAGGCGATCGGGACGCGGTCGAGGCCGTCCACGATTACACGAGCGGAAAGGGTGTGGACTTTCTGATCGAAGCTTCGGGCGCGGGCCAGGTGCTCGCCTTTATTCCCGGGCTTATCAAGAAACAGGCCACCGTGCTGCTTTACGGCCACGGTCATGCGGGCGTCGATCTGAGCGTCCTCAACAATCTAATGTTTCGCGAGCCTACGCTGGTGACGCCGGTGGGCGCATCCGGCGGGTTCGAAGCCGACGGTCGACCATCAGCGTACCTCCGCGCATTGAATCTTATTGAGAGCCGGCAAATCGAGGTCGCGCCTTTCATTACCCATCGCTATAATTCCCTCGAAGCCGTCCAGAACGCTCTCGGTCGAGACATTCATCAGCCGGGGTACATCAAGGGAGTAGTCACCCTCTGAAAGTCGGGCTCTTCGTCACCT
Source organism: uncultured bacterium (assembly GCA_965653675.1). Classification (GTDB taxonomy): domain Bacteria; phylum Acidobacteriota; class Blastocatellia; order Pyrinomonadales; family Pyrinomonadaceae; genus UBA11740. The sequence goes on along the minus strand of CBFHBA010000057.1, from coordinate 744 downwards.
GCATCGTCGACCAAATGTGGAGCGCCGTGGGGGCCAGTACGCTTCAGGTGCTGCGCCGCACTGGTTGCACCGTTGAGTTTGATGAGCGGCAGACCTGTTGCGGTCAGCCGGCATTCAACACGGGCTACCGGTTCGAAGCCCGTCAGGTGGCTAAGCACTTTATCGAGCTGTTTGAAGCCAGCAAGGCGGAAGCGATTGTGTGTCCTTCGGGCTCGTGTACGGCCATGATCCATCAATACGACACGCTGTTCGCGGATGATGGAACGTGGCGCCGGCGTGCGCGCGCAATTGCCGATCGCACTTTTGAACTGAGTTCGTTCCTCGTGCGTGTGCTGGGAATCGACGATGTAGGCGCACGATTCAAAGGTCGAGTGACCTGGCACGATGCGTGTCACGGTCTGCGTGAATTGAACATACGCGAGGAGCCTCGCCGGTTGATCACGAAGGTGCGGGAGACTGAATTCGTGGAACTCGAGAATGCCGACGCGTGTTGCGGTTTCGGCGGCACGTTTTCCGTGAAGTACCCGGAAATTTCCACGGCGATTGTCGATGAAAAGATTCAAGCTATCGAACGCGCGGGCGTCGATGCGGTGATTTCTGGCGACACGAGCTGCTTGATGCAAATCGGTGGAAGGCTTTCGCGAAATGGATCAAAGGTGAGAGTAATGCACCTGGCGGAATTGTTGGCAAGTCGGTGAACTCCCTCTCCCTTTGGGAGAGGGCTGGGGTGAGGGCTTGCGAGTG
>CBFHBA010000056.1:0-18367 GCA_965653675.1 uncultured bacterium | reverse complement strand
AACCCGCTCGCTACCGCGAGCGGTTCTGTAACTGTCGTCCGCTTCGCGGACTCCCCGGATCTTCTTCTTCACCACTCCAGCGCGGAAGCGCTGGGGTATATTCACCGTGTCCGCTTCGCGGACGATAAAGTCAGCCAGACTTTTGAGAAGAATTCGCCTACGGTAAACTCTTTTTCTACGCACAAAACTTATGAGACTGACCAAAAACTTCTCTATTTCGTTCATCCTGGTCGCACTAGCGACGACAGCCTTCGCTCAACGGTACGACCCACAATCATTCTCAGCGATGAGGTGGCGTTTGGTCGGCCCGCATCGCGCGGGACGCGTTACCACGGTGGCCGGCATTTCCGGGAATACGGCCGTTTACTATTTCGGCACGCCCGGCGGCGGACTTTGGAAAACCGTTGATGGCGGCCGGACGTGGACGTCGATCTTCGACGATGTTCATGTGCCGTCGATCGGCGCGGTGGCAATCGCGCCATCGAACTCAAAAATCATTTACGTGGGCACTGGCGACCAGTTGGAGGGCGACGGCGTCTACAAATCGACGGACGCAGGGCAAACTTGGAAAAACGTCGGCTTGCGAGATGTTCACCACATCTCTTCGCTGATCGTCGATCCGCACGATCCGAATATTGTGCTGGTGGGAACCTACGACTTCGTTTCTGCTGGAGAACAGCGCGGTGTGTTCAAAACCACTGATGGTGGACGCACCTGGAACCGCATGCTCTTCAAAGATCCATCAACTGGAATCGCTGACATGTGCGCCGCGCCGGACGACGCACACATCGTTTATGCCGCGAGTTATTCACCTCAATTCGATCCCGCCACGCGCCGCACAACGCGCAGCGAAGCACACGTTTGGAGATCGTTAGACGAAGGCAGCACCTGGCAACAGGTCGCTGAATCTGGTCTGCCCAACAATCCGCGCGGGCGTGTTGGTATCGCCGTCGCACCGGCGAGTCGCGGGCGACGCGTGTACGCGATCTTGACCCAGGGCTTTTTCCGTTCGGACGACGGCGGCGCGACCTGGCACCAAATCACTACAGACCCGCGCGTGCTCGGCAGCGGATACTTTAGTCGCACTTACGTCGATCCGCGCAACCCCGACATCGTTTACGTAATGCAGACTGCCACCTACCGGTCGGCTGATGGGGGCAAGACTTTTGCGGCCTGGAAAGGCGAACCGAGCGGCGAAGACGATCATGTGCTCTGGATTGACCCGGCGAACTCAGAACATATTTTCATGGGCACTGATCAAGGCGCCGTGATCACGCTGAATGGCGGCGACACATGGACAGAGTGGTTCAATCAACCCACGGGCGAGATGTATCACGTCGCAACCGACAATCAATATCCTTATCGACTGTACGCGGCGCAGCAGGACAGCGGCTCAGTCGCCGTGCTCTCACGCAGCGACTTCGGGATGATCACATATCGCGATTGGTTTTCGACCGGCGCGTTCGAAAGCGGTCACATCGCGCCTGATCCATCCAACCTAAACATAGTTTATTCAATAGGTTGGTACGGTACGGTGTTGCGGCTCGATCGGACAACGGGACAACTGGCGACTGTGTTTACTCCATCCCCACAGCACCGTTACACATGGGAAACACCACTCGCGTTTTCGCCCCGCGATGACAAGACGCTTTACGTCGGAATGCAATCGATGCTGAAGACAACGGACGGCGCGAAGACGTGGAAAGAAATCAGCCCTGATTTGACTGAGAAGACTCCCACCGAAAACGCCTCAGGAGTCATCACCATCTTTGCGCTCTCGGCGGCTGAAGCCGGCGAAATTTGGGTGGGCAGCAGCACTGGCCTCGTGCAGGTGACCCGAAATGACGGCAAGAGTTGGATGGATGTCACGCCGGCTGAAATGCCGAAGAACAGCAACATCAATTCGATTGAAGCATCGCCGACAGATGCGGACGTCGCCTACGTGGTTTCGATCGCGCAGAACGATAACCATCCCTACGTCTTTCGTACACGCGATGGCGGCAAGAGCTGGCAAAAGATCGTTAACGGATTACCCGACCAGGCAATCGCGCGCGTCGTTCGCGAAGACAAAACGCGAAAAGGTTTGCTGTACGGCGGCACCGAGCACGGAGCATATGTGTCGTTCAACGGCGGCGATGCCTGGGAATCGCTGCAACTTAATCTCCCTACGGTTTCTGTTCGTGATTTTGATATTCACGGCGATGACTTAATCGCCGCGACTTATGGGCGCGCGCTCTGGATTCTGGACGACGTCTCGCCGCTGCGACAGAGTGATTCGGTTGCGAGCGCAATTCTGCTCAAGCCGGCCACCGCGACGCGCACGCGTTGGGACAATCATCCGGACACTCCTCTCCCGGCGGCCACGGCGCACGGAGACAATCCACCTGACGGCGCAATTATTTACTACTACCTCGATTCTGTGCCGAGAGATATATCACTGGAGATTCGTGACGTGAAAGGAGATTTAGTCCGCCGCTTCACGGACAAAGCATCGCCGCGCGACCCGCGTCCGAAGAATGTTCCTGAATGGTGGTTCGAACCGCCCGACGCGCTGCCAACCAATCGCGGGCTCAACCGTTTCGTTTGGAATTTGCAGTGGCCGCATCCCGACGCTTTGGCGTTTAGTTTTCGTGGCGCGCCCTTAAACTACATCGAATACACTTTGCCCGATCACGCAGTGGTCGGAAATACGCCCGTCAATCAACCGCCAGGACCATTCGTCGTGCCTGGACAATACGAGGTCTTGCTCACCATCGATGGCAAAACGTATCGACAGCTGTTGACCGTCACGCTCGATCCGCGCCTTCACATTTCGCAAAACGATCTTGAAGCGCAGACTAATCTGGCGCGGCAAATGGATGAGTGGATGAACATTACTTTTCAGTCGTATAACGACATGGCGAAGTTACGCGCGCGATTGAATGAGCTGAAGACGTCACCGACGAAGAGCGTGAGCGACGCCGCTACGGCGCTCGACAACGACATGGACAAAGTCCAGAACGGCACGAGCGTTGCCCCGGGCTTTGGCGCGATCAATCGCGACGTGAACCGTTACGTAACCATGGTCCAAAGCGGCGATCTGCGGCCTGCAAGCTCGATCGTTGAAAGCGCGGCCCCGCTATGTAAGGCCCTCGTGAATGATCTTCAGCGATGGCGTCAGATTAACGAAAGCAACATTCCCGAACTAAATCAGGAATTGCTGAAGAATAAGCTGCCCGCATTGCAGGTAGTTACCGTCAGCAAGCAACCGGTTTGCGCAAACTGATCATTAGGAAATCAAATGAAGAAAATCGTTCTATCCGTAACTTTATTCATTCTGGCGCTCGTGGCCCTCTCGGACTCGCTGGGAATCGGCGTCGTTACGACCGCCGTCGACGCACAACAAAAGCCGGCCGAAATCAAAATCGATCCGAAAGTTTTTGATAATTACACCGGGCAATACGTCTTTCCAGAGAACCCGGATCTCGTTCTGTCGTTTCTTCGCGAGGGCAACGCCTACTACATCCAGGCGTCTGGGCAAGGCCGAATAGAAATCTATCCGGCGAGCAATTCAAAGTTCTTTACCAAGACCATCGACGCCGATGCGACATTCGTTCGCGATGCGCAAGGCAAAGTCACCAGCGTCATTTGGCGTCAGAACCACAGCTCGGTAACTGCCAAAAAGACGAGCAACCAACCCGAGATCGCATCAAAGGTCGCCTTTGATCGGCGCGAAGAAATGATTCCTACGCGCGACGGCGTGCGGCTGCACACATTGATTTTTGTGCCGAAAGATATGAAGGAGCCGTTGCCGTTCATAATGACGCGCACGCCATATGGCATCGGACAAAACTCTTCTGATTCAATCAATGAGCGCTTCCGAGAGTTGGTCAGCGATGGCTACATCTTCGTACTTCAGGACATTCGTGGCCGTTACGGATCCGAAGGCACTTTTCTGATGAATCGACCGATGCACGACAAGAACGATCCGAAAGGCATCGATGAGAGCACCGATACCTACGACTCGATCGACTGGTTATTAAAAAATGTTTCCAAGAACAACGGCAGAGTCGGCATCCTCGGCGTTTCGTATCCCGGCTGGCTCGCGGCCGTCGCGACGATTGACGCGCATCCGGCGTTGAAAGCTTCGTCACCGCAGGCCCCAATGACGGACACGTGGCTGGGCGACGATTTCTTTCATAACGGCGCGTTTCGTCAAAGCTACGGTTATGAATACGTAAAGATGATGGAGACGTCCAAGGAGAACTCTGACGTTTCTTTCGACAAGGACGCCTACGATTGGTATCTCGAAAAAGGATCGCTCGGCAAGATTACGGAAATGAATCAGGGCAAGTTTCCGACGTGGAACGCCTTCGTTTCACATCCTGATTACGATGATTACTGGCAAGCGCGCGGCTTTGGAAACAAACTAAAGGGCACCACTGTCGCGACGTTGGTCGTTGGCGGCTGGTGGGACCAGGAGGATTTCTACGGTGCGTTGGCGACGTACGCCGCGCTCGAGAAGTACGACAAAAGCAATCACAATTTCGTCGTGCTCGGGCCGTGGAACCACGGCGGCTGGAACGGATTCGGACGAAACTTGGGTGATGTGAACTTCGGCAGCGCGACGGGCGCATACTTTCGTTCACAGGTGCAGGCGCCCTGGTTTGCTTATTATTTGAAAGGCAAAGGCAAGCTGAATCAACCCGAAGCGCTAACATTTCAGAGTGGCAGTAATCAGTGGACCCGATCCGATCGATGGCCTCCACGAGAAGCTGTCGCGCGCGATCTCTATCTTTACAGTGGCAAGAAACTCTCGTTCGACAAGCCGTCGGCCACTAATGCCGCGGAATCGGAATCGTATGTTTCCGATCCGGCGAAGCCAGTTCCGTATCGCAAGCGCCCGATTCAACCGACCTATGGAAGCGGCTCGAGTTGGTACACGTGGCTGGTTCAGAGTCAGAAGTTTCTCGAGGACCGCAACGATGTGTTGACCTGGCAGACTGAAGTCCTCGATCGCGATTTGACTATCGATGGCGAGGTCTTTGCACACCTGTTTGCGTCAACCACGGGCACCGACAGCGATTGGGTGGTTAAGCTAATCGACGTGTATCCGGACAACAATCCGGAGGATCCAAAGATGAACGGCTATCAACTGATGATCGTCGACGAGATCTTTCGCGGCCGTTACCTGCAGGGCTTCAATAAACCGCAGCCAATTACGCCCACTCAGGTAAACGAATATGTCATCGACCTGCGTGCAAACAACCACACGTTCAAGAAGGGGCATCGCGTGATGGTGCAGGTGCAGTCATCCTGGTTCCCGCTTTACGATCGCAATCCGCAAAAATTCGTCGAGAATATTTTCATGGCGCGGCCTGAGGACTATCAGCCGGCAACGCAAAGGGTTTACGAGTCGACGCGATATCCGTCGCGCCTGACGCTGCCGGTGATGAAATAGATTCCTTTACCGTCAGCGAAATGTTTAGAGACCATCTGACATATTGTATATAAGCGTTCGTCAATGTGCGGCAGAGCCGGCCAACGATCCGCGTCTTAAGGCCTAGTGGTTGTCAATTAGGAGGTGGTATGCACAACCTTTTGTTGAAGTCTCGCTGCATAGGTTCGGTTTGGAACGCTCGTTTTCCAAACGAATTTTCGCACTTGGCCAAATCAGCGCGTCTTAGTCTGCTGCTGCTGCTGGTTGCTTTATTCTTGGTTACCCCGAGGCAAGTTCCAGCCCAGACGCCTTCACCAACGGCAACTCCGACTGAGGAAGAGATCAAGCTTCAGGAACAAAAGCAGATTCTTGATCTCCAAAAGGCAATCGCAGAAGATCAGAAAGCGATTCGCGACGCGCAGCCGACGCCGGCCGCGACTCCAGCAGTCACACCACTTGTAGGCGAAGCGACTCTCGAAGGCGTGCGACTCGAATCTGAAATGCTTTCATATGCGGCTATGTCGCAAGTTGCAGCCGAGATTAGCCGCGAAATTCGGCAACAACTTCCCAAGAGCGATACGACGATTGCGGTTTTTGACGCTCAGGTCGTCAAGGATTGGAGATTCTATCAGGCACTCTTGCCCGCGTTTGCCGCACAGGTCGATGACATTCTTAATGCATATCGCGACATTCTCTGCGGTGCTTCCGGTCTCGGCAGCGACGCGTTCAAAGCGAGGATTTGTCCAGACTACAAACCTCACACGTTTCGTGCGATGGATAGGGCAATGCTCACGTCTGTGCCTGAGTCCTTCAACGCAGGCGCTGGTTTGCTCAAATCGTTCATCGATTTTGCGGCGTTATTTCGCACAGATGTGAAGATCGAAGGCGCGTCAGTCACCATCGACGACTCTGCGCTGGTTGCGGAGGTCTTCCGAGCGTTACACAACGAGTTTGTTTGCTGGCCGAACGAGCCGGCAACCGAACCCTGCGATAATCACCTTCACCTTTATTATCCGGGTATGTTTCCTCCGCGCTTGCAACCCGGCGCCACGCCTTCTACTACCGTTGCGAAGATTGGACTTCTGTACCTATACAAGCAAGAGGCTGATCAGGCAATCAAGCGCCTCAGCAGCGACAAACAAGGCCTGCTTGATTCAATTCAAGATAAGCTTGCGCTAAAAAGTGACTACCAGTCACAGTTGGCGCCGGTGAAAGACTTAACCGAAAAAAAATACAACTTGATTAACGCTATCAGTAACGAGCATGTCTGGGCGTTCAAGAAAAAATTTTGGGAAGAGTTGAAGCAGGTGAATGCTGAGCTGGCCAAGTACAAGTACTCGGTAGAAGAGTTGAAAGCTCTCATCAAACAACTCGACATGGAGATGAAGCCCACGAAGGATGAGATTGACAAAATCGATGATCAAGTCAAGTCGCTGACCGATTTGAATGATCGCTTCAGCGCATTTATTGAACAGTTCGTCAAGGTCGATCAAGACAAAGGCGTGAACACGTTGGCCCTGTTTATCAAGTCCGAAGACATTGACGAAATCATGAACAAGCCGCAGAGCTACTGGCTGGAAGTAAAATCGGTAAGCGCCGGCGGAAACAATCGTACCAGGAAGAATCTAATCTGGTTTTTCACCGGCCCGAGAATTGATCACAGCGGCGGCGCGATTATTGAATATACGCTGTACGATCAAACTGGAGCGGTCTTCTACTCTGACAAGCGCGCCTATTACAAAGGCTATGTCAAGCCCAAGGACATAAGGAACGGCAAGCTGAAAGATGCCGTCCGCGACCCCGTGCCGTATAAACCATGAATCGGCGTTGGCCCTAATTTCATCAAACGAACGGGGGCGCAGACTGGGTTAATTGAAGCGCGTTTAGCGTACTTGACGACTGAGTATCATCAAAGTCGTCGGCATCATCGGGGGCATAGGGCCAGAGTCAACCTTTGAATACCACCGCTTCATCATCGACGCTTATTGCGTCCAGACAAACAACGACACTTATCCATCGATCATCATCAACAGCGTCGACGTAAACACGTACGTCGCGCTCGCGACCGCTAATCAATTCGACACGTTTGCCGACGAACTTGTAATTGAGGTCGAAAGACTCGCACGCGCCGGCGCCGATTTCGGCGCCTCGCCGTTCTATCAGGAGGTTTTCGGCGCGGGAATCGATCTGATCGTGCCGAACGAAGAAGAGCAAAACTACATCCACGAAAAATACATCGGCGAACTGCTCAACAACGTTTTCGCTGATAACACGCGTGCTGGTTTGTGGCAATCATAGATCAACTTCGGCAACGTGATTCAATTGAAGCCGTCATCCTCGGCGGACCGAGCTGCCGTTGATTCTGCGCGATGCGGAACGGGGCGAAATAAAGTTTCGCGTTACCACGAAAATTCAGGTCGAAAAGATTGTCGAGCGGCTGCTTTCGTAGTTAGAATCCAGCGCCATGAAGTATCCGCCGCCCCGCGAGCTGCTGAAATTCCTGAAGCCCTACGAGAAGACGACTCGCGATCTAGCGCTGGAACTTCGTGCGCTACTGCTCGATGAAATAGCGCCGTGTTACGAAAATATCTATGACGCATACAACGCGGTGGCGATCGGCTATGGCACCAGCGAGAAGCTTGGTGACGGCATCTTTCACATCGCGGTTTATGCCAAGGGCGCAAACCTCGGTTTCAATGATGGCGCGACGCTCGACGATCCGAAAGGCATTCTCGAAGGCTCAGGCAATCGCATTCGGCACATCAAGATTAGAAAACCTGAAGACCTCAAACGGCGAGAGCTTCGCACATACATTCGGCGCGCGCGCAAGCAGGCTTTGACAGAAGCGCGCAAGCTCGGCGAGCGCTCGGTGCCACCGGACGGAGTCGTTTCCACCGTGAAAGCGATTTATCCAAAGAAACGTAGGCCGAGGTGAACGACGTTAGAGTACCGACCTTAGTCGGGCGTTGCGCCGAAAGCCCAACTGAAGTTGGTACTGTGACGCCTTTTCGGGAGACGGAGGAGAGAGCCGATTCAGAAAGAATTGAGGAGTGATGAAATGATCAAAAAAATATTCGTATTAATAATCATCCTGGGTTTGAGTGCAGTCTCGTCCGCTCAGGCCCAACGCCGCGTTCCGTCAGTCGACGACCTCTTAACGATCCAATCGGTCGGCGGTACGCAAATTTCGCCTGATGGAAAATGGATTGCCTACACGATCGGTTACGGCGATTTCAAACAAGATGCATTCATCACTCAGATCGGCCTCGTCAATACCGAAACTGGCAAGCGTTTTCAACTGACCCGCGGTGAGAAATCGTCCATTGGTCCGCGCTGGTCTCCGGACGGACAGTGGCTCGCGTTTCTCAGTAACCGAGTAGAAGACAAGAACCAGATTTTTCTCATCAGTCCCGACGGCGGCGAGGCACAGCAGCTCACCAAATCTGAAACTGCCATCAACAGTTTTTCGTGGTCAGAAGATGGGAAGATGATCGCCTACACAGCGACTGAACCCACCGCGCAGCCGCTCAAAGATCGCAAGGACTACTTCGGCGATTACGACGTGGTACGCGAAGGCTACAGTTATGTGCATCTGTGGACTTTCAATCTGGCGGATGCGATGAGCGCGCCAATTGTTGGCAAACAACGGACGAAGAAAAAAGATTTTAGTGTCGACTCGTTTTCCTGGTCGCCTGATGGATCGACGATCGCGTTCAGCGCCACGATCAATCCTGACTTAATTCAAGGCGCCACCGACGACATCTACCTGCTGAAGTTGAGCGACGACTCGGTCAGGAAAATCGTCGATCAGCCCGGGCCGGATAGTAATCCGCGCTTCTCGCCGGATGGGAAACAAATTGTTTTCGTCTCAGCCATGGGTGACAAGCTCTATTTTGCGAGCAATTCGAAACTGGCTGTGGTTAGTGCCGATGGCGGCACGCCGCGCCCAATTACTGATTCGTTTGATGAGAACCCTGGACTCACGGACTGGAAACGCGACGGGATTTATTTTACCGGCTTACAAAAAACGGCTTCGCATCTTTTTCGCGTTGACCCGTCGACGGCAAAAGTCACACGCGTTTCCCGGCCTGACGATTTGATGGCCGGATCATTTTCATTGACGCGTTCAGGGGATCGCATGGGCTTCGTGGTGAGCTCGCCAACCAGCATGAGCGAAGTGTTCGTATCGGACATGAAAGATTTCGCTCCGCGCAAGCTGACTGACTTCACGGCACAGGCTAAAGACTTCATCCTGGGCACGCGCGAAGTGATCTCGTGGAAGAGTCAGGACGGCGCCACGATCGAAGGCGTGCTGATCAAGCCGGCAGATTTCGATCCGACAAAGAAATATCCGCTGCTGTGCATCATTCACGGCGGACCGACGGGCATCGATCGGCCAGCGCTACTCACACCAGATGCGCGCTACTATCCTTCAGACATTTGGGCAGCGCGGGGCGCCTTGATTTTGAAAGTGAATTATCGCGGCAGCACCGGTTACGGCGAGAAGTTTCGCAAACTGAACATGCGCAATTTGGGAGTGGGCGATGCCTGGGACGTTCTGTCGGGCGTTGACTACCTAATTGCAAAAGGCTGGGTTGATAAAAACAAGGTCGCGTGTATGGGTTGGAGCCAGGGCGGATACATCTCGGCGTTCCTGACAACTTCGACCGATCGCTTCGTCGCGATTTCCGTCGGCGCCGGCATCTCGAATTGGTCAACCTACTATTACAACACCGACATCACACCGTTTACGATCAACTATCTCGGAAACGATCCGGCGATGGATCCGGAGATTTACCAGAAGACCTCGCCGATGTCTTACATCAAAGGGGCCAGGACACCGACTTTGATTCAGCACGGTGAATTGGACCGGCGCGTGCCGATTGCCAATGCTTATGAATTGCGGCAGGGTCTGGAAGATCGCGGCGTGAAAGTGGAGATGGTTGTTTACAAGGGTTTCGGCCACGGTATCACCAAACCGAAATCCCAACGCGCCGTGATGCAGCACAATCTCGCCTGGTTCAATCATTACCTCTGGGGTGATCCGCTGCCTGACTTCACGGCGCCGGAAGTGCCAAAGAAGGACGACAAGAAAACAGCTCCGTAGCGACGAAAGAATTTTAGATACCCAAACTCAACCCAATCGATTAGGTCCGTCGGAGCGAAATGTTCTTTCGAAGCCCACTGCGACATTTCGCTCCTGCGAAGCTCTTTGTTAGAGTGTGTCGCCGTTGCTATAAAGATTTCGCTCCAGCGGAGCTCTAAACAATTCCCAGATCAGGAGAACGCATGCTTCCAAGTCGCCGCCGAGGTATTCGCCCACTCATTAGATCACTGATAGCCGTCACTGGATTCGCCATTGCGCCAATAGTCGTCGCCCAGCAATACGATCCGGCGGTCTACTCCGGCTTACGTTGGCGCATGATTGGGCCGTTTCGCGCCGGAAGAACCAATGCGGCGAGCGGCGCCGTCGGACAGCCCGATACTTTCTACATGGGCTCAGTCGGTGGCGGCTTATGGAAGACGACGAACTCCGGACGCACGTGGAATCCGATCTTTGACGGCGCCTCTTCTGCATCGATCGGCGCGATCGGCGTCGCGCCGTCAAACCCAGACGTGATCTATGTGGGCACGGGCGAAGCTGACATGCGCGATTCGATCCAGTTTGGTGACGGCATGTACAAATCGACCGATGCCGGCAAAACCTGGAAACACATCGGACTTGAGAATACGAAGCAGATTGGCCGCATCATCGTAGATCCGAAAAATGAAAACACCGTGTTCGTCGCTGTGCTCGGCAACGTCTATGCCTCGAGTCCGGATCGCGGTGTGTATCGCTCGAAAGATGGCGGCGCCACGTGGCAGAAAGTTTTGTTCAAGAATGACGACGTTGGTGGGATCGATCTCAATTTTGATCCGACCAACTCGCAGATTGTTTATGCCGCCCTGTGGAACGTGCGACGTCCTCCGTGGTTCATCTACACACCGGCGAATGGGCCGGGCGGCGGCATTTTCAAATCGACGGACGGCGGCTCAACCTGGAAAGAGATTGATGAAGGCATTCCCGCCGAAGGTCGCGGCCGCATCGGCATTTCGGTGTCTCCCGCGAACCACAATCGGATCTATGCCGTCGTCGATGCCTTTGTGAACGATAAGGAACATCCGGAAGATGCGAGTAAGACCAAAAAATCCGGTGGCGTATTCCGCTCAGATGATGCGGGCGCGACGTGGACGCGACTTTCGAGTGACGAACGTCTGTGGGGCCGGGGTTGGTACTTTGAAAAGATCACGGCCGATCCCAAGAACGCCGATCAGGTTTATGTAATGAACACCTCGGTGTATCGATCGAGTGATACCGGCAAGACCTGGAAAGCGATCAAGGGGGATCCGACCGGCGACGACTTTCATCAACTGTGGATCAATCCTGACGATGCGAAACGCATGGTCTTGGCAAGCGATCAGGGAACGGTTGTTAGTGTCGACGCAGCCGAGACCTGGAGCTCCTGGTACAACCAGGCAACCGCGCAGATTTATCACGTCGCGCCAGACTACCGCTATCCTTATTGGGTGACGGGCGCGCAACAAGACAGCGGCGCCGTCGGCTCGCCTTCGCGCAGCCGTCACGCAGAAATTTCGCAGCGTGATTGGGAAGGCCTCTGCGCCGGCGGCGAGTCAGGTTACACTGCTCCCGATCCGCTGCATCCAGAGCTGCTCTTTGGCGGCACGGTCTCGCGCTGCAACGTCATCACGGGTGAAACGAAAAACGTCTCGCCCGAACGCGGCGGTGGCGGTGGGTTTGGACAGCCGTCTCCTTATCGCCATGCGTGGACGCAGCCGCTCGTTTTCTCGCAGGCCGATCCGCACGCACTTTATTACGCGAACCAATTTCTTTACAAGACGACGAACGGCGGCGAAAGTTGGACGCAAATCAGTCAGGATCTCACGCGTGAAGATCCCGGCGTACCCGCGAATCTGAATGCTGAGGCAGCCGCCGACGCGCCGACTGACAAACGTCGCGGCGTGATCTACACAATCGCACCCTCGCCCCTACGCGCGCCACTCATTTGGATCGGTACCGACGACGGATTGATTCAGATGACGAATGACGATGGCAAGACGTGGACAAATGTAACACCGCCCGAACTAACTCCGTGGAGCAAGGTGACGATGATTGACGCGTCACATTTTGACGTCAACAAGGCTTTCGCGTCGGTGGAGCGTCATCAACTCAACGATTACGACCCGCATATCTTCCGCACGCGTGACAGCGGTAAGACCTGGACGGAAATCACGCGTGGGCTGCCAAAAGGCGTATACGCGCAGACCGTCAAAGAAGATCCGCAGCGCGCCGGGATGCTCTATGCCGGAACTGAGCGCGCCGTTTTCGTTTCGTTTGATGATGGCGATCACTGGCAGTCTTTGCAACTGAATCTGCCGCCCGCCTCGATGCGCGACTTGGCGATTCATGGAAACGATCTAATCGTCGCGACCCACGGTCGCAGCTTTTGGGTGCTCGACAATATCTCGCCGCTGCGACAACTCGGTGCGAATGTTACCAACAGCAGCGCGCACCTTTTTGAACCGGCGGAAGTGATTCAACTCATTCCCGGCGCTGATTGTGTCGGCACGCCGATTCCGCGCGATGAACCGATCGCCGAAAATCCGCCCGGGGGAGCGATCATCGATTACTACTTGAAATCGAATGCGAGCGGGCCGGTGACGCTGGAAATTATCGATCCTTCCGGCGAAGTCATCCGGAAGTATTCGAGCGGAGATAAATTCACGGCCGTCGATCCCGACAAGCTCAACTATCCGCCGTTCTGGGCGCGCATTCAGGAGCCTCTGCCGGCCACCGCAGGATTTCATCGTTGGACCTGGGATTTCCGGCCGACGCCAGCCGCTCCGGCTGGACGAGGCGGCGGCGGTGGAGGCCGCGGCGGTGGTCAACTCGCCTTACCCGGAAACTACACCGTGCGGTTAACGGTGGGTGGCAAGAGTCAGACCCAGCCGCTGGTGGTGAAGCCGGATCCGCGCGCGCGATAGATTTTTGCGATGCAATTCAGCTTCACTGTTGGGCTCAACGAACAGCATCGTGTCGATTTCTCATTCGACCACGTCATCGGCAATCTCGAAATCAAAGTCGATGGCCAGACCGCCGTTAAAGATTTTCGCTTAGCCTCACTGAAGCTCACTAAGCGTTATGAGTTGACCGTCGGCGTCAACGAGAAACATCACGTCGCGATCGAGAAGACGCGGAAGCTGTTGCTCGCCGGTCTGCGCCCACAGCGGTACCGGGTCTTCATCGACGGGCAATTAGTTCAAACCTACGAAGGCTAGCTCCCTACAAGCCGGATGGTCTCAAACTCCGGTGTGCTTGGTTTGCCGATCAGCGTGCCGGGTCGATCAGGTTACAAGCATCTGTTCGAAGATTCAGCCGCGATTCTTTTCTTGCGTAACGATAGTCTTCGCTTCGAAGAAGTCGGAGAATTAACGGCTCAGTCTGAAAAAGCAGTTGACGACGCGTGCCGCGCTTCGTGCGTCGATTGGTCGGCAATTCCCGCCCACTCTTCATCCGCGGAAGAATTATCGCGATGTTCGGCAGTTAGTCGAAGGGACGACGAAGAATGGGCGCATACAGGAGATGCGCAGAGTTAACTACTCGCCGCAATCCGTGAAAATCGCGCGCGGGTGAAGCTCAATCCTTACCCAGGGTAGCCGCGCTGACGCGCGTCAACCCTGGGCTGGAGGTGGCGAACGCCTTCGGCGTTCGTTTTGTTGGCGCCAACCTGATAATTAACCAGGTTAGATTTGTCTGCGAGCCTCTTTCGAAGATTTCAAATTGAGACTAGTTCGCTTTCTTGATGCTGATATCGCCACCTGGTCCGATCGGCGTTGTCGGATCATCCGCATCGCTGGCTCCCGGTTGGCTGTCATAGACAAGGGCGCCGGTCACCTTGTTCCAGATCTTAATGCGGATCCGATCGACTCCATCACCACCCGGCAAGTTTCCATCGATGACAGTAATGATGAAGTTGTAACCGGAAATTCCGTTGAACTTCCCAAATCCGGAGAACTGTGCCCGCGTCTTATCGATCACAAGGTAATCGTAATTCAGCGCGTTGAAATCCAGGCCGCCATCCAGGAAATCGAGTTGCGTCTCACCTTTCGGGTTTGTCGCACCCTTGAAGAACTTGGAGTCAAAGCCAAAAGTCATCTTGCCTGTCACGCTGGGATTGGCAAATAGCGCTCCCAGAGGCGAGTAGAAAAAGCCGCCGCCTACGGCGTACCCCGCCGCCGGATCGTAGACGACGACAATTGCGTCAACGTCGTCCTGGGTGTCTACCCAACTGGTCACACCGGTATTATCGGTCACGTTGAGTCTGACCTTGTAGACCCCCGGATTGGCGAAGGTGTAGGTCCCTTTGACCGTACCGTTCTTCGAGCCGACCGGCTCAGTTACGGTCCCACCCGTCGTCAGGTCGTCGAATTGCCACATCGCCGTGTGCGTCTTACCAGGAACATCCCAGAACGTGCCGGTGAATGTGACGGCGGTATTTATCTTAAACTCCGCGCCACTCGTCGGCGAGAGGATGTTATGTCCGACGTGGACGTCGACGGTCTTGGTGGTCATATTACCGGCCGCGTCGGTACAAGTTACGGTAATGGTGTAGATGCGACCGGTGCCGCCCCCGGCGCTTTCAGCACGCAGCTGCACGTGGTGTGCGTCGACGAACACCCAGTCTGGCGATGTATCACCATCACCGGTTCCGTTAATCGGCTCGTTGCTGGTGATGTTTGTAATCGAACAATTCACACCACTGCAGTTGTCGCTGGATGAATAGTTGATCGTGACATCACGCAGCGTGTGATTCTTCGGCCAGAGCGAAGACGGGTCCGCCGAGAGTCCGTTAATCGTTGGCGGCGTTGGATCCACCGTTGTCGTGGCTGTCTTCGAATTGTTGCCCGGAACGTTGTCTACGACGTCGCTCGAGGCTGTAGCCGTATTGCTGATTATGGTTCCACCAAGCACGCCGGCGTTGACCTTGACGACCACCGTGAAGCTGGCAGTCGATCCACCTGCGGCTGACGGATTGGTAAATGTCAGGGTTCCCGTACCGCCTGCCGCCACCGAATCGGTGCGGCTCCATCCCGGGGGAAGAGTAGCCGAAACGAATGTCGTGTTGGCAGGGATCGTGTCGCTCACCGTGGCGTTACTGGCCGACCCGGACGAATTGTTCCGGAAGCCGATGGTATACGTGATGTTTGCACCCACGCACACCGGATCGGGAGCATCAGTCTTGCCGGTAATCTCCACGTCGACTGCGTCGTCATTCAGGATCGTTCCAGTGGCTGAGCTCGGACTGCCGACGCTATAACCTGCGCCGGCGGCCACCGTGAGGATCACTGTCTCATCCGGCTCGGAAGTCGTGTCGGCCGTTGGATCGACCGTCACCGTCGCCGTCGAATTCCCTGCACCGAACGTCACCGTGCCGCTGGGTGGAACGAAAGTAGCCGCGCCGGTTTGCGTGTAGTCGTTGTTGAAGGTCGCCGTGCCACCAATGGTGAAGTTCACCGTCAGCGCTCCTGTGGTCACGCCGTTCCGCGTGAACGTGTAGACCATATTCGTTGGACCATCTTCAGCCACTGATGCCGGAGACACCGCAACTGAGACGTCCGTATCGTCATTGGTAATGGTTCCCGTCGCCGAGTTGTTCACCGCCGCGACGTTGTAACCAGTGCCTCCCGCCACGCTCAGAATCACCGTCTCGTCAGGTTCCACCGTTGTATCCGCCGTCGGATCAACGGTCACCGTCGCCGTGGAACTGCCCGCACTAAATTGGACCGTCCCACTCGACGAGGCGAAAGTGGCGGCGCCACTCTGCGTATAGTCGGTATTGAACGTAGCCGTGCCACCGACGTTGAAGTTCGCCGTAAGGGCGCCGGTTGTGACGCCGGTGCGGGTGAAGGTGTAGACGAGGTTGGTGGCGCCGTCCTCAGTCACTGATGCCGGCGAAACGGCGACTGAAATATCCGTGTCGTCGTTCGTGATCGTGCCTGTGGCCGAGGTTGGCGGACCGGGATTGTAGCCCGGACCCGCGACTACCGTCAGGATGACAGTCTCATCCGGCTCGACTGTGCTGTCCGCCACCGGATCGATCGTGACCGTGGCCGTTGACGACCCGGCCGCAAAGCTTACTGTGCCGTTGGGCGGAGCAAATGTCGCCGCGCCACTCTGCGTATAGTCGGTGTTGAAGGTCGCGGTGCCGCCGACCGAGAAGTTCACCGTGAGCGGATCGGTAGAGTCTGTACGCGTAAACGTATAGACGAGATTAGTCGCTCCATCTTCGGCTACCGCTGCCGGAGAGACAGCCACGCTCACCTCGATGTCGTCGTTGAGAATCGTTCCCGTCGCTGAACTGGGCGCGATTACGTTGTAGCCAGTGCCCGCTGCGAGCGTCAGGATCACCGTTTCATCCGGCTCGGAGGTTGTGTCAGCCGTCGGATCGACCGTCACCGTTGCCGTGGAATTACCTGCGGCGAATGTCACCGTCCCGTTGGGCGGAGCAAACGTGGCCGCGCCACTCTGTGTGTAGTCGTTGTTGAAGGTGGCCGTGCCGCCGATGGTGAAGTTCACTGTCAGCGGTGTGCTAGTTACGCCGTTCCTCGTGAAGGTGTAGACCAGATTGGTTGGACCATCTTCATTCACGGCCAGCGGCGAAACGGCGACTGAAACATCCGTGTCGTCGTTGGCGATAGTGCCCGTCGCCGAGTTGTTCACCGCGGCAACGTTATAACCGCTGCCTGCTGCCACTGTGAGAATTACGGTCTCGTCAGGCTCCACAGTTGTATCCGCCGTCGGATCGATCGTCACCGTCGCCGTGGAACTACCCGCGGCAAAGTCAACCGTGCCGGTGGGCGGCGCAAACGTGGTCGCACCACTCTGCGTGTAGTCGTCATTGAACGTAGCCGTGCCGCCGACGGTGAAATTTGCCGTCAACGCACCGGTGGTGACGCCGGTACGGGTGAACGTGTAGACGAGGTTGGTTGCGCCGTCCTCAGTCACTGATGCCGGGGACACCGCCACGGACACATCCGTGTCATCGTTCAAGATCGTCCCGGTAGCAGCGCTGGGAGAGCCGATGTTGTAGCTCGGGCCTCCAACTACCGTCAGGACGACGGTCTCATCGGGCTCGACTGTGTTGTCTGCCACTGGATCGATCGTGACCGTGGCCGTGGAATTACCGTCAGCGAATTGGACCGTACCTGTCGTTGCGGTAAACGTGGCCGCGCCACTCTGCGTGTAATCGGTGTTGAAGGTCGCGGAGCCACCGACCGTGAAGTTCGCGGTCAGCGCGCCGGTAGAATCGCTACGCGTGAACGTGTAGACGAGATTAGTCGGACCGTCTTCGTTGACTGCTAAAGGAGATACAGCGACGCTCACGAGCACGTCATCATTAAGAATCGTTCCTGTAGCTGAACTGGGCGCGACCACGTTGTAGCCGGTGCCCGCTGCCAGCGTCAGAATCACTGTCTCATCCGGTTCGGGAGTCGTGTCGGCTGTCGGATCGACTGTCACGGTCGCGGTCGAACTACCCGCAGCAAACGTCACCGTCCCGTTAGGCGGAGCGAACGTGGCCGCTCCACTCTGCGTGTAGTCATTGTTGAAGGTGGCCGTGCCACCGATCGTGAAGTTCACCGTCAATGCGCCACTCGTAGCGCCATTGCGTGTGAATGTGTAGACCAGATTCGTTGCCCCATCTTCATTCACCGATAGCGGCGAAACAGCGACTGAAACATCCGCATCATCGTTGGTGATCGTGCCTGTCGCCGAGTTGTTCACCGCCGCGACGTTGTAACCAGTCCCTGCCGCCGCGGTCAGAATCACCGTCTCATCAGGTTCCACTGTTGTATCCGCCGTCGGATCGATCGTCACCGTCGCCGTCGAAC
>CBFHBA010000055.1:0-19536 GCA_965653675.1 uncultured bacterium | reverse complement strand
GCGCCGCGCGTGTATTTCGCGATGGCGGAAGACAAGTTGTTCTTCCGGCAGCTCGCGTCTTTGAACCGGGCGCGCGTGCCTGCGTTTGCCATCGCGTTGCAAGGCGGATTGGCGATGGTAATAGCTCTTGTCGCGAGCAAGTACGAACAGATTCTGAACTACGTCGTTTCGGTCGATGTCGTGTTCTTCGCACTTTCGGCTGTGTGCGTGTTCGTCTTTCGAAAACATAGGAGAAACCCGAACGTTAGTGAGGGCGCCGGCAGTGTTGGCACCCTCCCTCACGGTCAGGTTTCCACATCAGACACTTTTCGCATTCCGGGTCATCCATTGACCACTCTGTTCTTCATTGGCGCTTGCGCCGTGATAACGTTCAGTTTGCTTTACAAGTTTCCGCTAAACAGCGCGATCAGTTTTGGAATTATGTTGCTGGGCGTACCCGCGTATTTTATTTGGGCAAGAAAGTCAGTACCGCCCGCGTCAGCGGGTGGATTACACGATCACCTCACGGTGAATGACTGACCCATCCGCTCACGCGGATGGTACTGACTTCATCGCGCAGATTTTCAAATGAACACGCAATCCACTTACATGCGGTGGGCCAAACAGCGGCCAAAGGTCACCTACGATCTCGCGCTCAGCGGCATTCTCAACCTTCCTTTTGCGGAACTCGAAGCGACCATCGACGATATCGATCTGAACGGCGACAACTCGTATGGATATGGGCCGCTGGTCGATGCGTTGGCCGAACACTGCCGCGTGGCGCGCGAGAACGTGGTCACGATTTCGGGCGGCACTTCGATGGCAAATCACCTGGCGATGGCCGCGGCCATCGAGCACGGCGACGAAATCTTGATTGAGCAGCCAACGTACGAGCCGTTGCTCGCGCTGGCCGAATACTTCGGTTTGAAAATTAAACGCTTCCCGCGGCGTTTTGAAAACGATTACGTGATTGACATCGCGGATGTCGCCGCAAACATAACGGATAAAACACGTCTCATCGTGCTCACCAATCTTCACAATCCAAGCAGCACGCTGACGGATGAAGCGACGCTACAAAGCATCGGCACGATCGCGGAAGGTGTCGGGGCTCGCGTCCTTGTCGATGAAGTTTACCTCGAAGCGATTTTCGAGAATGCGCCGCGGTCATCCGTTCATCTCGGCCCGCAATTCATCGGCACGAGCAGCCTGACCAAAGGCTACGGGCTGAGCGGGTTGCGGTGTGGCTGGATTCTGGCCAAACCTGAACTAGCTGAACGCATGCGACTCTTGCATGACGTGTTTGCTTCGATCGGTCCGCAGCCCGCTGAGAGATTGAGCATCGTTGCCTTGCGTAAACTCCCGAAGTTCATCGCGCGCGCGAAAAAGATTTTGGATAGAAATCGCGCCGTGCTGAATGACTTTTACGACTCACGAGAAGAACTCGGCGGATCACGGAGCCAACTCGGCACTACATCCTTTCCCAGGTTGCTGAAAGGTCGCGTTGAAGATCTGTGGGACCTGCTTTACGAAAAGTACGACACATCATTCGTGCCGGGCCGGTTCTTCGAATCGCCGGAGCACCTTCGCATCGGGATGTGTTGCCAGCCGGAACTTTTCAAGATCGGTGTAGAGCGACTCGGCGCGGCGTTGGATGAACTGCAGAACTCGCATTAGCGGCGTCAGAGTACCAACTTAAGTTGGGCCTTTTTGGCAAGATGGAAACGCCCGACTAAAGTCGGTACTCTAACCCGCGCATGAAAATCACGATCATCGGCGGCGGTCCGGCCGGCATGTATTTCGCCATCCTCATGAAACAGGCCGATGCCGCTCACGAAATCGCAATCTACGAACGCAACGGACCGGATGACACTTTCGGTTGGGGCGTCGTGTTTTCCGGAAAGACACTCGCGAACCTGCGCGCCGCGGATGAAGCATCGCACGCCGAAATCACGCGCGAGTTCGAAGCGTGGGACAACGTCGATGTGGTGAAAGGCGATGAGAAGATTTCAATTCACGGCAACAGTTTCTCAGGCATTGCAAGGATTCGACTGCTGAAGATTCTGCAAAGACGATGTGAAGCACTTGGCATCTACATCACCTTTCGCAGTGAAGTCAACGACATCGGAGCTCTGCGAAGTGATTGCGATTTGCTCGTTGGCGCAGATGGCGTCAACAGCACCGTGCGTGAAGCGTTTGCGGAGAAGTTTCAACCAAACCTGAGCACGCGGCCAAACAAATATATCTGGTACGGCACGAACCATCTGTTTCACGGATTGACGCTCACGTTTCGTGAAAACGCTGCCGGCGTGTTTGCGGCGCACTCGTACAAATTCGACAAGAGCACCAGCACCTTCATCGTCGAATGTGATCCGCAAACGTGGACGAATGCAGGATTCGCTTCTAGAAACGATCAGGACACTCGCCAATATCTCGCTGAAGTCTTCGCGCACGATCTCAACGGCCGGCCGCTGCTCTCAAACAACTCGAAGTGGATTAATTTCGTGTTGGTGAAGAATGCGAACTGGCACTTCGATAACGTCGTACTGCTCGGTGACGCTCTGCACACCGCGCATTTCTCGATCGGCTCAGGTACGAAGCTCGCGATGGAAGACGCGTTTGCCTTGAAGGACTGTTGTGATCGAACGGCTAATGTTGCCGGCGCGCATCAAGACTTCGAAAGAAGTCGCAAACCGATCATTGAAGACTATCAGAGCGCTGCTTACGAAAGCATGATTTGGTTTGAGAACGCGCGCGATTACATGCATCTGTCCCCGGTCGAACTCGCATACTCACTTATGAAACGCAGCGGACGGGTTGATGATGAAGAGTTGCGGAGACGTGACCCCGAGTTTGTCACGCGGTATTACGCAATGAAGTCAGTACCATCTGCGTCAGCGAATGGGTCATAGATGCAGCTTGAGTCTTGATCCCTGCTCACGCAGGTGGTACTGACTCCTACGCTATTCTTTCCACACCGGCGGCAACAAACGCCTGCGGCCATCGGCTGCCATCACAATTTCCTCTTCATCAAGCTCCTTACGATCCCAAAGCTTGCAGGTGACCTGGCGATGGGCCTGATCGAGGGCTTCACAATAGTTCGTATAGGTGCATCGCCGCACTTCATCGCCACGCCCGCTCTTCACTTTCCGAAACCAATCGGGATCGGCCAGAGCTTGTCGCGCCATCCCTATGATGTCCGCGTCACCGTTCTGGAGAATTGATTCTGCCTGTTCGAAAGTTGTGATGCCGCCCGTGGCAACAATGGGAGTATTGAAACCTCCGGCGTTGACCGCGCGTTTGATTTGTCTGACAAGTGGAACCGCGCGACCAAATGGCCCACGCTGATCCGAAAGAGTTGTCGGCATGCATTCATAACCACTCTGGCCTGTGTATGGATAGACTGCCGCACCGATTTTCGGTTGTTCCGCGTCTTCGAATTTGCCGCCTTTCGAAATAGACAAGTAGTTAAATCCCGCTTTGGCGAACTCAACACCGAAATAAACAGCGTCATCGATGCGATTGCCGCCGGCAATCACTTCATCGCCGAGAAACCGCACGCCGACCACGTAATCATCACGGACGCGTTCACGAACTGCGCGATAAACCTCCAGAGGCAATCGCGCGCGGTGCTCACGCGGACCGCCGTAGCCGTCATCGCGATCGTTTAGCGCACTAAGAAATCCGGCCATCGTGTACGCGTGTGCATAGTGCAGTTCCACGCCGTCGAATCCAGCTTCGCGCGCACGTTGCGCGGCATCTGCAAATATTCCGGGCAACACTTGCGGCAATTCTTTGATATGAGGTAAATGCGTGTCCGTCACACGCTCGCGATATCCAAAGCGCAGACACTCAAGCTCACGCGCGTCGAGAACATTTTCCAACACGTCATCTGACGCCTGCTTCAGGAAGTCACGCGCTTTCGATTCATCGCCGTTGAGATATCGCGGGTCATCCGATGAGCGCGCGATCGCTTCGCGATGCTGCGGCGTGATCGTGATAAACCGATCGAAGTACTTTTGCGGCTCAGGACGACGCTTTACCGCGAGAAAATCAATGATCTGAATGAAAAGTTTCGTATCACCTTCGCTCGCTTCGCGGACGGTTTCAACCAACTTCTTCAATCCGGGCAGAAACCGATCGTGACCGATCCGAAGCAGTGGCCCGCTCGGAATGTCTCGGACGCCCGTCGCTTCGACCACCAGCGCCCCCGGTTTCCCTTCGGCAAATCGCCGATACCAAGCGAGATTGTCCTGCGTGACGAATCCGTCTTCCGTGGCGCGCCAAGGCACCATCGCCGGAACCCAGGTGCGGCTGTTCGGCGTTAGAGAACCAATTTCGATTGGTTGAAACAGAAGCGACCGAGCGGCTTCTTCGGCGGTGGGCCAGCGGGTATCAGGAATCGAATGCTTGATCGGGTTGGCGAACTTCCACATGAAAGAGTCACTTTAGCATGGAATTTGGAGTGCGCCGGCAGAGCGAAGCGGCGACGGCGCTTTGGATTTGCTTTGCAATTCGAACCTTAAGTTTTCAATCGTCTCAAGCAATCTTTTCACAGAATCGATCCAAAGCGCCGTCGACGTCCCGACAAGTCGGGACTCTCCCGGCGCACTCCAAATCTGATTATGATAAATTAGGTCGCACTTCATCTGGAGCAACGCTGTTGACCGACGATCTTCTCAAGTATCGATCTGAATTTCCGATCCTCGATAGAACTGTCTACCTGATCTCTCACAGTCTCGGCGCGATGCCGCGCGCCACGTACGAACGGTTGCGCGACTACGCTGACAAGTGGGCGACACGCGGCGTACGCGCGTGGGCCGAAGGGTGGTGGGACATGCCGGTGACGGTGGGAAACGAAATCGGCCGCATCATCGGCGCGGATCCCAACACCGTCGTGATGCATCAGAACGTGTCAATCTGTCAGTCGCTGATTCTGTCCGCGCTGTTGCCGCAAAACAATTCCAGGCGCAACAAAATTGTTTTCGAAGAGCTGAATTTTCCCTCAGTGATGTATGTCTACGAAGCGCACGCGAAAACGTACGGCCTGCGCATCGAGCGGGTGAAAACAGATGACGGAATCACGATGTCGCTCGAACGCATGCTCGCAGCAATTGATGAAGAAACGCTGCTGGTTCCGATCTCACATGTGCTGTTCAAGAGCGGATTCCTGCAAAACGCTAAAGCGATTACCGAACGCGCGCATCAAGTTGGCGCGATGGTCGTGCTCGATACTTATCAGTCGGCAGGCACGGTCCCCTTCAGTGTAAAAGAGCTCAACGTGGATTTTGCTACTGGAGGTTCGGTGAAGTGGCTGTGCGGCGGACCGGGCGCTGGCTACTTGTACGTGCGACCGGACCTGATCGATCAGCTTGAGCCCAAGACCACCGGCTGGATGGCGCACGAGCATCCATTCGCGTTCGAAACAGATATGCATTACGCGTCCAACATCACGCGCTTTCTGCACGGCTCGCCCGCGATTCCGGCGTTGTACGCGACGCAATCCGGCTACAACATCATCAATGAGATTGGCATTGCCGCGATTCGCGAAAAGAGCATGCGGCAAACTCAATACTTAATTTCGCTTGCGGAAGAAGCAGGGTTTCGTGTGACCAGCCCGAAAGACCCAACTGTGCGCGGCGGAACGATCACTGTCTGGGACGATAATGCTGCCGAAATTACAAAAGAATTGATTCGCCGCGAATTCATTGTCGATTACCGGCCGGGCGCAGGGGTACGCATCTCGCCGCATTTCTACACGAAAAATGAAGAGTTGGAACTCGTGATCGCGGAGATGAAGCAGATCCGCGATGGACGAGAATTTAAAGCCGAAAAGGCCGGCGCAGCCTTTTGATTGAATTTACAGAACCGCGGGCGGTAGCGAGCGGGCCAGAGAGCAACCTGATGAAGCAGTTTCTCGAATCTAAAAATCTCGTGGACACAGTAATCGCGCAAGCGCGACGCAACGCGGATGAAGCGCGCAGCGTCGTCAGCGGATTGACTGATGCTCAACTCAACTGGAAGCCTTCGCCTGACAAGTGGAGTATCGCGCAATGCCTCGAGCATCTGACGGCGGCTTCCAGCGGATTCAATCCATATTTCGTCGAATGTCTGACGCGCGGACGGCAACGATTCGCGGCTGCGTCACCACCGGTTTACCAGCCCACCTTTATGGGCCGTTGGCTAATCAAACACGTCGAGCCGGAGAGCCCGCGCAAACTGCGCGCGCCGAAAATCTTCAAGCCCTCGGCATCAAACGTTCAGAACGCGCTCGACCACTTTCTCGAACAACAGAACGCCTTTCTAAAGTTTGTCAGCGAGACGAAGGGAATCGACTATAACCGGACGCGGCTGCGCTCGCCCGTGACACCTTTGGTTCGTTACAGTCTGGCTGACGCGTACGTAATCACCGTGTCGCATGAGCAAAGGCATCTGCAACAGGCGCGGCGGGTGCGCGAAACTCCCGGCTTTCCAAACTGATTACGATATGTCGACCGATTACGGCAAAGATGCTCCGCTCTCTTACAACAAATATCTGCGCGTCCGCGAACTGATCGATCTGCAGACTTGTCTGTCGACGCCTGCGCATCACGATGAGCTGCTGTTCATTACCGTTCATCAGGCGTACGAGCTTTGGTTCAAGCAGATCCTGCACGAAATCGACGCCGCGTTTCGTTTGATGAACGAAGACCGAGCCGGGGAGGCGGCGTTGGCGATGCGCCGCGTCGTCGAAATCGAGAAGCTGCTCGTTTCCCAGATTCATATTCTGGAGACGATGACACCGATTAGCTTTCTCGGCTTTCGCGATGAGCTGAATCCGGCGAGCGGCTTTCAATCGATGCAGTTTCGGGAAATTGAATTCGCTTCGGGTCTGAAACACGAATCGATCGTCAACGCGTTCAAGGAAGACGAATTCGCGACTGAGAGACTCCAGTTGCGACTGAGTTCGCCTTCGCTCGGCGAGACGTTCTTTGCACTGCTCCGTCGTAAAGGCTTCGACGCGCCTGCGGAAGATGAGGCGCGCGACGAAAAAGAGCGGCGCAGCAATCAAAGCAAACGCGTGCGCGTGATTGTTGAAATTCTCACGCATCCGGAAAAGCTTTACAAAGAATATCAACTCGCCGAAGCGCTGCTGGAGCATGACGAGCACTTCGCGCTCTGGCGTTCGCATCACATCAAGATGGTCGAGCGCATGGTCGGCGCAAAACGCGGCACCGGCGGATCAGAAGGCGTCGGATATTTGAAGAAGACCCTCGACAGCAAATTCTTCCCGGAGTTGTGGGAAGCGCGCACGTATCTCAGTTCGAAACACAGCGAAACTGGATGTCCGTTCGCCGAAACGTAAATTGGATATGGGGATTAAAGATTGGACATCGGATACCTGGACTGCGATCGCTGCCATAGTAGCGTTTATCGCGTTAATTCAACCTTGGTTGCTATCCCTATGGCGGCGACTCTTTAATCGTGGAACGCTGGAAATCTACGAGACCGGAAGCATTGAAATTGGATTTGGGAGCCTCGGTCCGACTATCGGATTAATGGGCACTCTTAGAGCAATAGACAAGGATCTGTTTGTTCAGGCGATCAAACTTACGCTCGTTAAAGAAAGCGATGGCACATCTCATGACTTTGAGTGGCGGGCTTTTCGAGATCCTAAACTTAGTTTTGCCAGAAAAGTAGGTGAATCCGCAGAAGTTTCATATCAGGTGCCCGCCGGTTTTATGGTTAGCTCCCTTCAAACCAACAGATATAACATTGCTTTCTCCGACCAAGCGGCAATTCAACCAGCCCTGCCGATCTTTCAATCGCTACAACAAGAGTGGCTTTCCCGTATCCAAAGTTTGGGTTTGCAGACTGGAAATATAACTTCGCAGCCTGCGCTACTCTCGAAACTACAACGTTCGTTTTCGGACTTGTCCCTTTCCCCTACCTACCAGAGCGTTGTCAACACGTTGAACCGGCTCAATTACTGGCAACCTGGGAAATACAGACTAACTATGACTGTCCAGACTGCGCGCCCTACTAAAACCTTTCAGGAAGTTTGGTCTTTCACCATTACGGAAAATGATTTGCAAACTATTCAAAACAACGTTGCCTTAACTATTCAGGAGGCGTTGCTCCCTTCAGGTGCTGAATTTGGGTTCATTTTCGTGATGTATAACAGCTGACCGAGCAAACCAGTGGTGATCGAATTTCCTGAACGTTTCAACATGGCCGATTACTTCCTCTACCACAACGTAGAGGAAGGGCGCGAAAACAAAGTCTGTCTCTACTTCAAGGATCAAACTTACACGTACGGCGAGGCGGTAACAATGTCGAATCGCGCCGGCAATGCGCTGCGCGAACTCGGCGTTGACATGGAAGACCGTGTGTTGTTGGTTTTGCCTGATTGTCCCGAATTCGTGTGGACCTGGTTCGGCGCGGCGCGCATCGGCGCCGTGATCACCATGGTGAACCCGCTGCTGCCAGCGGATGATTATCGTTACTACCTGGAATACACCCGCGCCCGCGCTGCGATCATTCATCAATCGTTGGCTCAGCCCTTCGTCGAAGCAGTATCAAGCTCAAATTATCTGAGATCGGTTTTGGTTGTAAGCGAGGCTGAGAACGACCAGGAGCAGTTCATCGATCCGGGCGACCACGTCAAATATTTTTCTTTCCGCGAAATTGTCGAGTCACAACCGGTCGCCTGTCGTGCGGCCGACACGCATCGTGACGACATTGCGATTTGGCTGTTCACAGCAGGATCGACGGGGCATCCGAAAGGCGCGGTGCATCTCCAGCACGATCTGCCTTACAACACCGAAGTTTTTGCGAAGCGCACCATGGGCGTGAACGAAAACGATCTGACGATTTCCGTGCCGAAGCTCTTCTTCGGCTATGCGACCGGAACGAATTTGTTGTTTCCGTTTGCAGTCGGTGGCGCGACTGCCTTGTTTGCCGAACGCTCGACGCCAGAGAAGTTGTTCGAGGCAATCGATCGATACCGGCCGACGATTCTCACAACCGTGCCGACGATGATCAATGCGATGCTGAATGCAGATGAGGCGGCTTCGCACGATCTTTCGAGTATCCGCTTCTGCTATTCAGCCGGCGAAGCCTTGCCGGTCGAGTTGGACCATCGTTGGCGGCAAACTTTCGGTGTGGAGATCTGCGACGGCATCGGGTCAGCCGAGATGTTTCACATCTACATCACGAACCGGCCCGGCGATGTGAAGCCCGGCACCCTCGGCCGAATTGTCGAGGGCTATGAGGCGAAGATAGTCGATGCAAATGGCAACGAAGTCGCGACCGGCGAGATGGGCACGCTGAAGATCAAAGGCGACTCAGCCGCGCTCTGTTACTGGAACGCGCACGAAAAATCCAAAGAGACTTTCGCCGGTGATTGGTGCACGACGGGCGATCAATTCCACGTTGACGCAGATGGTTATTACTGGTATCACGGCCGCACGGACGACATGCTGAAAGTCGGCGGCATCTTCGTCGCGCCGGCGGAAATTGAAAATTGTCTGCTCCAACACGAAGCAGTGCTGGAGTGCGCCGTAGTCGGTCACGAAGATGGCGATGGCTTGATCAAACCCAAAGCTTTTATTGTAGTTCGTGAAGCGCAATCGACGTCAGACGAACTGGCGAACGAAATCAAGGACTTCGTCAAAATAAAGCTCGCACTTTACAAGTATCCGCGCTGGATTGAGTTTGTTGATTCCTTGCCGAAGAATGACCGTGGAAAAGTTGATCGTAAACACCTGAAGAGCAAATAGCCGGAGCGGAGGTCGCCCCGGCTACTCTTCTCGGACTGACAACTCCCGTCAGAAATCGAACTTGATTGCTAGCTGAATCTGGCGCGGCGTCGCGAATGTCGTGGTACCGGATGCCGGCGAGCCAAACGTGCGCGGCGTGCCGAACGCACTGAGCGCGGACGGAAAGCTCAAGGTGCCCGCTGCGCCACCGGAGTAAACGAAGAAGGTATTATTCGCCGTCGCCACATTGGCGCGGTTGAAGACGTTGAAGGCTTCGAGGATCAAACGCACCCGCATATTCTCCTTGAACGGAATCGAGCGAGTGAGCCGGGCATCGAATTGATAAATCGCCGGTGTCCGATATTGGTTCCGCACTGTTCCTGGTAAGCGGTCCGTAGCGCGATTGCCATCGTTGTTCGGATCCCCACTGACCAGGGCTGAGTACGGTGTGCCCGATTGGAACTGCATGATCGAAGAGATGGTGTAGTTGCTGAACAGTGCCCTC
Organism: uncultured bacterium; assembly: GCA_965653675.1. Classification (GTDB taxonomy): domain Bacteria; phylum Acidobacteriota; class Blastocatellia; order Pyrinomonadales; family Pyrinomonadaceae; genus UBA11740. Next base: position 9,315 of record CBFHBA010000055.1, on the reverse strand, counting down.
AGAACTGCGTTGTCACTCCACTTGATCGTGCGCCATTCGTAAACCGGGCTGAATACAAAGCGGTGCGGAATATCCGTGTCGGAGATGCCGTAATCTGCACCGGGGTTGAGCTGGTTTTCTACAATCTTCGCGTCATCAGCGCCGACAACAACGATCGTCTGATCGGGCCGCTCATCCTTAGACTTCGAGTAGGTGTAGGCGGCAATAAATTGAAATCCGCGCGTTAAGCGCTGCGTCATCTGCAACGCCAGCCCGTTGTAAAGCGACCGCGACGCGCTCTCGAAGATACTGATGCGGTTGTACTGCTGACCCGTGGGACGTGCCAGCGTCGTGAGACGAGTGCTGGAAAACCGCAGGAATGTATAGGTGTTGCCATCAGGGCCAACGCGCGGGAAAGGTGTCGGCGCCTGCAAGTTGATGTCGCGTGTACGCGTCAAGTGCAGGCCGTGATAGTAGAGATAGGTCGCCGAGAAACTGAGATTCTTTGAAACCTGTCTTTCAAATCCTACTCGACCTTGCTCAACATAAGGCTGCACGTAATCATGAGCAAAGACAAACAGGTTCGGATTCGCCGTGGTCCCGGCAGGGGGCGCTGTAAGAATCGCCGGATAAACCAAACCCGCCGCGGTAATTTGAGCAGCGTTTAAGTTGATGCCGGTAACCTGGATTCCATTCTGCGAATGGGCGGTACCAACGACGATCGCCGGCGTCCTGTTGTAGAAGATTCCGAATCCTGCCCGCAGCACGGTTCGCTCATTAAAGGCGTAGCTTAGACCAAACCGCGGCGCAAAGTTGTTCTTGTCCTTCGGACACGTGCTGGTGTCGATATTGAACGACGCGAGCAGTGAATCCGGATTCTTGATCGGCGGGCACGCCATAGACTCATAGTCATAACGCACGCCCAGGTTCAGCGTTAACTTCGAATTCACCCTTAAATCGTCTTGCCCGTAGAACGCGTACTCAGAAAGATTCGGATGAGTGGTACCGCCGGTCGTGCCGGCGCCGGCAAAGTTTTGCGTGTAAGCAGTCGGCGCGTTATTGGCAAGTGCGGTGTAATTCGGAAATGTATACGAGCCGCTAAACAAGCCTGGGATAAAGTTGAAGATGCGATCAAAGTTAAAATCGAGACCAAATTTCCAGTTGCTGCGGCCCTGCAGGTAAGAGACGTTATCGATAAATTGAATTCGCTTGATCGTGGTCTCGCGCGGGCTAAAGTTATTGCGGCCGATGCTCACATTGGTGCCGGCGCCGGTCCCAATGACTGCCTCCGGAGCGTCACTGTTCGCGAGCCCAGGTTCTCTATCGCGAGCCAGCTGCACACGCAGCTCATTCACGACATTATTCGTGAGTGTTGAGCTCAACGTGGTGGAAAAGGTGTCGCTCTTCACCCGGCTGTCGCCGGAGTGCTCTTCCACGCTTAAGGGTCCGTTGTTCTCGTTATTCTTTCCGTTGAAGTTCTGACGGTTGTAACGAAGCACGAGCTGGTTCCGATGGTTGAGTTCAATGTCGCTCTTCCCGAGAAAGACATCCTGCTTGCGGCCAATCTCATAAGCGTGAATCTTGGGCAGCAGGATGTTTCGGGCCGCCAGCGGCGCCGCCGCAATGTTCGGCACGTCCATCACCTGCGGCACGCTGGCCCGTTGGCCATCATAAGTGAAGAAAAAGAAGGCGCGGTTCTTTGAAATTGGTCCGCCGAGGCGTCCGCCGAACTGATTGATCTGAAGTTTGGCGCGCTTATTCGGCTGTCCGGCTCGGGACTGGTTCGCCTTCACAATCGGATCGTTGGCGTTCAGAGCCTCATCGCGAAAATACTCGAATGCGCCGCCGTGGAACTCATTTGTTCCGGATTTCGTCACGACGTTGATGACAGCGCCACCGGCCCGACCGAACTCTGCGGAAAAACCGTTCTGATTCACCTGAAATTCCCGCACTGACTCTTCGGAAAACTGATAGGGCGGTCGCACACCACCGCGGCCGAACGCCTGGCCAAAGAACGTGTTGTTGTTGTCCACGCCGTCGACTTGCAGACTGTTGAAAGTGCCGCGTTGCCCTCCGACGGAGAGGTCGCCGCCGCGCGGATCGCGTACGACTGCTGGTGATAGCGTTGCGAAGTCCTGAAAGTTACGACCGTTGATCGGTAAGTTATCAATCGACGTCTGATTGATAGTCGTGGCCACCGAAGTCCGGGTGGTTTCTACAAGTGGCACCGGCTCGGTGATGGTCACGGTGGCGGTCGTGCTACCAACGGATAAAGCTACATCGACGGGGGCGTGACTGCCCACGGTGACAGTCACATCTTTAACTTCGGCTGACGTAAAACCCGACGCACTTATCACCACGGAGTAGACACCTGGAGGCAACAAGATAATGCTGAAGGTTCCATCATCTTTCGTGGTCGTGGATTTTTGAAAACCCGTCTGTTGATTGGTCGCTGTTACGGTCGCGGCCGCGACAATCGCTCCATTCGGATCCGAGACGTGGCCTTCGATGTTTCCGCTGTTCGCCTGCGATTGCGCGAAGGTGTTGAGACAAACGGATGTGATGAAAATCAAGGGGAAAAAGAGTTTCGCACCCGAACCAATTTTGCTACGCATGATGCTCCTTCTAGCTGACTGTTGAAGTGACGTCCGGACCGGACGATGATCGATGTAACCACCCAGGCGGTTCTCAATAAGATCGTTTTTGTGACGACGGATATTAGGTTAGCTCCGCGGTTTAGGGCAAGGATTTGACCTAAAAAACATCGCCCCCCAAAAACGAAAAACCACGATCAGACGAACTGAACGCGGTTTTCTGCTTTGATACTTGAGGATGAGCCTATCTTAGTTTGCCTTCCAAATTGTAATCCCGCAGACGTCGATACAGTGTCGAAGGTGAGATGCCGAGAAGCGCAGCCGTCTTTCCACGATGCCATCCGGTCTGCTCGAGTGCAGCGATGATTTGTTGCTTTTCCACATCGCGCAATGCGGTCGGAGCGGCCGTTCCACCTGTTTCAGCCGTGGCGCCCGGAGCTACCGAAACGAAAGCCATCGCGCCGTTAGTACGTCCTGCCACTTCTGGCGGAAGTTCATTAACCGTGATCTGCCCGTGGTTCGAGAGCAGCACTGCACGCTCCAAACAGTTGCGAAGCTGACGCACGTTGCCGGGCCAGTTGTATTCACGCAACTTCTCCATTACTTCCGGCGTGACTTCGGGGACATTCGATCCTGCAAGCTGCTTCAAAATGTATTGCGTTAATGGATTGATGTCTTCGGGCCGCTCGCGCAGCGGTGACAAATGAATCTCAAAACTGTTGATCCGATAGAGCAGATCAGCGCGGAACGATCCATTGTTAATGACCGAATCAAGGTTGCGATTGGTCGCCGCCACGATACGCACATCTACTTCGACCTTGCGCACACCGCCGACACGGAAAAACGTTCGCGTCTCAATCGCGCGTAACAACTTCGCCTGCAACGCCGCCGGTAACTCTGTTACTTCGTCGAGGAACAACGTACCGCCGTCAGCCAATTCGATCAATCCGAGTTTTCGCGCTTTCGCGCCGGAAAACGCGCCGGCTTCGTAGCCGAACAACTCGGACTCAAGCAGCGACTCCTGAAACGCCGCGCAGTTCAAGTCGATGAACGAGCCGCCCGAGCGATTCGATAAGCGATGAATTGCTTGTGCAATCAACTCCTTGCCGGTGCCGGATTCGCCTGTGATCAAAACCGACGCGTCGGAGGGGGCCACCCGTTCGACCAAACGAATGGCTTCAGTCATCGCTTTTGATTCGCCGATAATGTCAGGTAACGTCGACTTGCGTTCGATCTGTGCCCGCAAACGTTGATTGTCGACGCGCAGGCTCCGCTTTTCGGCAGCCTGCCGCACACGCACATCAAGCTCAGTGATGCTGTACGGCTTGGTCAGATAATCGTATGCGCCGCTGCGCATTGCCTCGACGGCCGTTTCGATCGTGCCTTGACCGGTCAGCATGATCACTTCCGGAGGATTCGGTCGTTCGTGCACGCGCCGCAGCAACTCCATCCCATCCATGCGCGGCATGTTGATGTCACATAGCAGCACATCGACGTTGCTCTCCTCCAACTTCCGGAGCGCAGCTTCACCGTCCGGCGCAACGTGCACACGATAACCAAGCCGCTGCAATTCTTTCTGCAACACCAGGCGCAGGTTCGCCTCGTCTTCGGCTATCAGCAATCTTGCGTCGCGTTGTTCGTTCATGTTTTCCGACTCCGCACTTTGTAGAACAGGCTGACAGCCTGTTTTAGTCGGTGAATCGGACAGGTTAGCAGCCCGTCCTATGTATCGCTCGCTTTGGGTAGCGAGATGGTGAAGGTGGTGCCGACTCCGACGGCGGACCGCACATCAAGGCGGCCACCGTGCTCAGATACAATACCATAACAGACTGCCAGCCCGAGTCCTGTTCCGCGGCCGACGTCTTTCGTGGTGAAGAACGGATCGAAGATTTTGGTGAGGTTCTCCTGTGGAATTCCGATGCCGCTGTCTTTGATTTCTACGATCACACGCGGGCCCGACTGCGCAGCGCGCAGCGTGAGCGTTCCGCCTTCGGGCATCGCGTCAATGGCATTTGTCGCCAAAGCCACGATGGCTTGTTGTAGTTGACCCTCGTCACCGAGCACCGTTGGAAGATCGTTCGCTGTTTCGATTTCTATTTGAATGTTGTCACCACGCCGTTGGTGAGTGACGAGTCTCGCGGTCATTTTTACAGTATCCCCGAGATTGACCGGCACACGATTGCCGGCGCGTAGCCGGCTGAAATCGAGCAAGCCATTGGTGATCTGCTTGCAGCGGAAAGCTTCATCGCGAATTAGGCCTAGATACTCCTTCAAATCTTCGACATCAGACGATTCGCTAAAGGCGCCCCCCGCAATTCTCTTCTCGAGCGATTCCGCGCAGGCAGCAATCGTCGCCAGTGGATTATTGATTTCATGCACCACGCCAGCAGCCAGACGGCCGACGGCGGCGAGCTTTTCGGCGCGAGCAACCGCCCGCTCCGATTTCACGCGCGCAGTGATATTCTCGCCCACCGTGATGACGTGCGATACCTCGTTGGTTTCCGCGGCGCGCATTGGGATTTTGCTGATGAGCCAATGGTTCGTATCGCCGGTTTTCGTAACTGTTTCCTGCTCAATCCTTTGAATGTCACCGGTCGCGAAGACCTTGCTGAATTCGCTTTCCAGCAAGCCCCGGTCCTGTTTGGTCAGAACGTCATAAATACTCTTGCCGAGTACTTCTCCGCGGGGGACACCGAGTTCACCCGACTCACGATTGCGGTTCCACGCGACGATTCGATGATCGCGATCGATAGCGTAAAGCGATACCGGCAGAGTGTCGATGATCGCTTCCGTGAACCGTTGGTGCATTTCAGCTTCACCGGCGCGGCGATCGACCTCGACTGCGAGCGTTGCGGCAGACTCGCGCGCATGCAGGTACAAGAGCGAAATGTGGGCGGCAAGCGCGCCCTGTTGCGCCGCCGCATCAATCATACGGCACTGGTTCGCAGCGTAGTGTTCACGATGATCAAATGCGACCACCAGAGCGCCCAGGGTTTTGCCTCCGAAGCGAATCGGGCTTACGTATTCACAACTGCGTTCTTCATCGACGAGCACGAACTCGCGTTTGTTTGTGAGCAACGCCGGCACGGATGAACGCGGCGAAGTGAGCCACGCTTCCAGTCGCGGCAGATCAACGCACGCCGCGCCTTCCGCGTTCCCGTCGCGATCAAAAGCACGTACTACAAACCCATGACCGTTGTTTTTGACGGCGCACGCGCAGAGAGCGGCATTCACACCTTCGAACGTTGCGCCGGCGACCCGGCGGGCGACTTGTTCCGGTTCAAGTGTTTTCAGCAGACCGCGCCCGAGATCCGCGAGAAAACGCAGCTCTTGATTTGAATCCGTCAGTTGCGATTCGCGCTGCGCAAAGCCGAGATGCGAGTTGACGCGCGAAATCAGTTCGCCAGGGGTCGAAGGCTTGACGATGTAATCGTCGGCACCAGCGCTGAAGGCTTCAACCTTGCGCTTTTCATTATCCGTTGCGGAGAACACGAGGACCGGCAGTTGCCGCAAAGACGGCTGGGCGCGCAGCAGACGACAGAGTGATACGCCGTCAACTTCCGGCAGCTCGAGGTCGAGCATCACCAGATCGCATCGATCTTTCTTTAAGACGCGAAGTGCCGCCGGCGCATCAGAAACCGCAATAGTGCGATGGCCGACGCTCTCAAAGATTCCGCGCAAACTCTCACGCGCCGACGAATCGTCGTCGATCACGAGCAAGGTCGCAGGCAGAGTTTCAAACGCGGCGGAAACAGGCATTAAGGTCATCAGGGAGAATTCAGTGGTCGCACCAAACGTGGATTCTGAGAGGACGAGCAGGGCGGCCGGCCAGGACTCGCCGGCGATATTTGTGGGCCGCGACGGTCGAATAGGCCGCGCGAGCGGACAGTTCCAGTCCGCAACCTGTTTCCAGATTGAAAGATCGGCGCTGGAATTGTCAAGAATATTTAGTTTATTGCTAGGGTTATGAAGTCTTCGGGTCGCATCTCGGCGGGCCGTTTAGTCGAAGACTCGAGCAGACGTTCGGGGGGTAGTGGTACCAATACGGCGGTCTTGTGGGCATTTTTTGCCCGATACATCGCCTGATCCGCCGCGACTAACAACTGGTCGAGCGTCTCACCATCCGGGCCGAATACCGAAGCGCCGATCGAAATGCCCACGTTCGCGCGCGTTTGCGCGCGCACACTCAACGAGAATCCACGAACGACTGATTCGATTCGCGTCCGGAGCTCGTCAACCTGCTGGATGGTCAAATCTGGCAGCAATGCGACGAACTCATCACCAGCGTAGCGCGCCAGAAAATCATATTCGCGCAACTGGCTCTGAATGAGGTTCGCGACTTCGCGCAACATGTGATCGCCGATCTTGTGGCCGAAGGTGTCATTCACTTTCTTGAAATCGTCCAGGTCAAGCATGACAACCTGGAACGGCTTGTTGTTGCGGCGCGCCCGGGACACTTCTTGTTCGAAACGCAATTGAAGCGCGCGAGCATTTGGAAACCCCGTCAACGAATCAGTCAAGGCATTCGATTCTGTCTGCGCATGGTGCATCGCGTTCGCGAGTGCGTCAGAAGCAAGTCGCGTCACCGTTTCCAGCAAACGAATATGGTTGTTCGTGTATTCGCGTAGCGTCGTTGAATACAACGACAACGCACCTAACAGCACATCATCCTTGAAAAGTGGCAGTGCGGCCATTGAGCGGTATGTCGCCTCGGTCTTCACCCCGGTACGCTCCAAATCCAAACTCGGTTGCAAGTGATTTACCGGACGTCGATTCGCTAACGCGAACCCTGTAACGCCCTCTCCTGGCGCGACGCATCGGCCGCGCAAATTTTCGGCATCGATACCAACGGCCAGCGCGGTCGACGCGTATCCTTTCACGTCGTCATACAACAACACTGCACAGCTATCGTAAGGCACGAGCTGACCAACTTTGTCCATCAGCACTGACAATGTCTTTTCAATCTCAAGCGACGAACTGAAATTCCGCGCAATCTCGTACAACGCATAGACCTCGCGGTGCGCATTGCGAATCTGATCGTATGCGGTCGCGTTCTCTCGCGCGCGCGCAACTTGATCATCGGCCGGCACAATCGGAGACGCAGAGAAGCTCGCGTGAATGTGTTGGTCGAGTCCACGGTTTGCGATTTCAATTTCAAATTGCGCAAGATTCTGGACAAATAACTCGACGATCTTCGGATCGAAATGCGTGTCTGCGCCTTTGCGTAACAGGGCGATTGCCTCTTCTCGCCTCATGCCGGTTCGAAAAGGGCGATCTTCGCGCACTGAGTCGAAACAATCGACGACGGACATAATTCGTGCTGTGATCGGAATTTGTTCGCCTTTCAAACCATCGGGATAACCGGCGCCGTCCCAACGCTCATGATGATGCTTAACGATGGGAATCACCGGATAAGGGAAATGCACGCGACTTAGAATCTCAGCGCCAACAACTGTGTGGATCTTGGTCTTCTCGAATTCCGCGGCACTGAGATGGCCCGGTTTGTTCAGGATGTGATCGGGCACTGCCAACTTTCCGACATCGTGTAGCAAAGCGCCCGCACGCAACGCCTGCAACTCACTCTGTGGCAATCCCAGCAGACGACCCAGTCCGGCGGCGTAGATTTCCACGCGGCGGACGTGGCAGTGCGAGGTCTGATCCTTTGCGTCGATTGCCGTTGCAAGCGCTTCAACAGTAGCCAAATGAAGGCGGCTGATGTCCTCCGCATCGCGCGTCTTTGCGTTCAGCCGTTCGTAATAAAGCTTATAGGTCCAAAAAGTGACCGCCACAACCGGCACACTCAAGAGCGCGTAGGTGACGCCGCCCTGCAACACCCACACGAAGACGGAAACGCCGGCGACGGCAATCACGTACCAGTACGGTCTTGCTAACTCGTTCGACTCAGTTCTCGGAATGAATTTCATCGCTGTTCACATCGAACTGCCTGTGAGACTTCGCGTTCATAACCTGAAGTTCCGTCACATCAATCCTCCAAAAAAAGTCCGCGCCGAAACTACTTACCGGGAGCAAATCGGTCCTTTCGTTTCGGCGCGGGACTGGGCAAGTCGACGATGCAGGCACTCGGCATCGACCGGCTGGGGTTTTTGAGACAGGGCAAACGATTCGCGCGCACAATTTCTACGCGGCTAGGGGACCCAGTGCGGTGGGCCCGTCAGCGGTTAAGCTTTCTAGCCGCGCACTGACCAATAACAACGCGTGTGCCGCAAACGTAATAACAAAACAGGCGGAATTTGATTGAGATTTTCGGCGGATGAGTCATGCTTCGGTCAAACTTTTCAAACTGACTTGTCAGAATGAAGCGTGGATCGTTGACAAGTTCTCTCGCCCAGTGCAACTTTCAGTTCTTTCCAAGGTTGATGAAAAAAAGAACGAGTGAGAAATGGATCGAGAGCGCGCCGAGCATCGGCTATCTGGAATTGCTGCGCTCAAATCGCGGGTTTCGCACCTTGTGGCTGGGCCAGGTGGTCAGCCAGATGGGCGACTGGTTCGACACTATTGCGGTCTATACCCTCGCGCTGCAATTGACGGGTTCCAGTCGCTCAGTCGCACTAATCATGGTCGCGCGATTTCTGCCGAGCGTCATCGTAGGTCCACTCTCTGGCGTCGTCGCCGACCGGTTTAGCCGCCGCTCGATCATGATCGTCTCAGACATCATGCGCGCGCTGATTGTTCTCGGATTTCTTTTGGTGCGTCGGCCTGACCAGATGTGGCTGATTTATGC
>CBFHBA010000054.1:0-19626 GCA_965653675.1 uncultured bacterium | reverse complement strand
CACTAGTTGACGCAACCCAGGTATAGGAACTTTGGTTACTGACTGACACCTGCGCATAGCTGGGATAATTTACCGAGTCATTGACAACTTCATAGCCGTCCGATCCATAGACCCCCTTCCAGGTGCCTTCGGTTGCCGTATCAAGACTGACAAATGTTGCGGAAGTCGATCCTGGTGTCGGTGTGGGCGTAGGTGTGGGTGTCGGCGTTGGCGTCGGTGGCGGTGTGGGCGTTGGCGTGGGCGTCGGTGTCGGTGTGGGCGTTGGCGTGGGCGTCGGAGTTGGCGTCGGGGTTGGAGTTGGCGTTGGTGTCGGCGTTGGAGTTGGCGTCGGTGTCGGCGTTGGAGTTGGCGTCGGTGTTGGTGTCGGCGTTGGAGTTGGTGTCGGTGTTGGAGTTGGCGTCGGTGTTGGAGTTGGCGTCGGCGTCGGTGTTGGCGTTGGAGTTGGCGTCGGTGTTGGTGTCGGAGTCGGTGTTGGGCTAGCGTTGGTCAGCGCAAAATTTTGCGTAGTTGTACCACCGGAAGAAACACTTACGTTGCTGGTGGTTGTTCCGGAATATCCTGCCGCTGACACATTCACTTGATAAGAGCCTGTCGACAAGTTACCGAAGCTGTAAAAACCGTTCGAATTAGTCTTCAGAACGTGAACGCCGGCGCTCACTATCGCACCGCTGATCGCATTCGTCGTGGCGGCATCGGTGACAGTTCCCTGCAGAGTACCAACCGGATTCGGTGTGCATTGCGAGAATTTAAAGGCTCCGACTCGCGTCTTCCAGTTGTCCTGCGCAAGGGTGGTCGGTTTCGAATCATAGTACTCATTCGTATACCAGAACGTACAACCATCAGGGTCGATCGTCATCGCACTATAATCGCCCCACCGATTATTGACAGTGCCGTCTGAGAAGTTACAACACTGGAAACCAGTTCCCTCGATTAACGAAGTTTCACCCTGTCCGAGGGTGTTTAGCGGGTCATTGACGAGGCGTCCTGCGTAACGAATCGCCGGGTACATTGTTGCGTCAGAAACGCTGTACCCAAGGGCCATATCACCATTCTTATCTATGGCGAGACTTGGCATGAATCGATTCTTCGAATCGGGCGACCAGGTTCCTTGCTGTGCTGGACCGGACGTAACAATGCTGCCACTCGTTACATTCAGCTGATACCAACGAATCTGTGCGATGTTGGGGGTGCCGCCATTACCAATTGTTTGCGTTAGCCACAGCGATTCGATCCCATTCAGATTTTGATACTGGTTCTGCATCATCACTCGATGGGTTAGGGAGTCGAGACTGTTACCGTCCTTTTCAGGCACGTTACTTGGTCCAGCACTGAACGCAGAAATGGCGACGTTCGCTGGACCTGTTAGACTCGAATTCGCTGGCACCGCGTAATCCGCATGGAACTTCCAAACGCGAGCTTTCGAAGTTCCCCAGATCGATGCGAAATAGTTCGGAGTGCCCGAGAGCGGCTGGCTCCCATTGTTCCGCACATTGCTAGGCAGCAGACTGAAAATTGAAACGCCCTGAGTTTTCGCCGGCAGAGCAAAACTAACGGCGTGGGCTGTTACTCCACTTTCCATCTCGGTTCGGTTGAAAGCCCAAACTTGCACGTTTTGGAACGACCCACTGCCGGTCGTCGCAAACATGTTCGCGGACATGTAAATCCCGTCGGGCCAGACGCCAAGTTTGGGATAATCCGGGATCTTTCCGCCCGCCGCCGTTTGCCAAGCATAAAAATACCAACCGCCAGAAACCGGGTCGCTGGTTTGCGACACAGCCATACATTGATACATCGCCCCGGAGGTGTAGTTTGACCACGCAAAATCGCTGACGATCCAACGGTCATTAAGCGCATCATACAGCGCTACCGGATCACCCTGATTCGAGTTATCGCACGGTGTCCCGGTCGGTTGTTGAGAGAAGAATGTATCCAAGGTGAAAGCGGCTAATCGCACACCGGTGGCTTTATCGAAAATGCCCAGCGACGTGTTAACTATCTGGATGTAGTGATTAGGGCCCACATCGCCGTTCGTGTCGGGCGGCCAACCCGCACCCCAGTTAGCGAAATCCAGACCCGCAAAAGCTGCATTCGGTGTCGGTGCAGGAGCGGCGGGAGCGAACGGTTGCAGTGCCGTGTCTGGTCCCGATGTAGATGAAAGTTTGTCCGGCGGCTCTTCTGGTTCCCGCCGCGGCTTTTTGATCTGCGGCTTAACAAGAGGAAGTCGGCGTACGTCGCCATGGAAAATCTTTGGATCAATGGGTTCCACATCTACGCGCGTTGCCCCTGAAGGCCCCAACTCTTGAGTTGATCGGCTAAGCACCAAAGCCGATGTCTTTAGGTGATCTGGATTGGCGTTATGCGAGGGCGCTGTGTTGCTGCGCTCTGCGAAGACAGAAGAAAGAACGACGAGAGAACCTACCGCGGCGATAATTGAGAGAAGAATCTGTCCCCGTGACCAGCCGGAACTGAATGTTTTCCGTGTAGTTGCAAAATGCAATCTGTCTTTCAGGGGCTTCATAAAGTAAATTGCTGAAACAGCACTTCAGTCGCTATACAGTTAAGACAGTTAAGAATGAAGAGCGGTTCTTGCAACCTCCAGTTGCGGTTCTTTGGCTACCATTAACGGAGCGCGTTATAGAATTGAGGCCGATCGGCTCGATACAGCGTCTTTCTTATAGCAAAATACGTCTAAAAACTTCACAATCCCATCAACGCGTTGTAAGTTTCTACAGGCGACGCTTTCGGGTCAACAATACAGCCGGTCGACCAGATCGGGCAACTTAATTCGCAGTGCCGTTTGGGGTTGCTCCTTTGCCGGCTAGAGCCGGCGCTGGAGTGGCTTGGACATGGTCGCGGGATTGCGTTCGCTGCGATCATTCACGTGGGCTAAACTCTGTAGCTGCGCTCGTATCACTCATAAGCACGGTCGCATTTGCCTGCTATTCCGCCCTCTTCGACTGACGAAGGCGCAAATCCGTTCAAGATGTCGTGTGTATAAGTTGTCGATAGATTTCGAGGCGGCGATGAGAATCGAACGTTGTAAGGCTCATTCGATGCGCGTACACAACGCTCAGTTCATTCACGTTTTATCGCCTTACGCCGACGCCGAAGCTTGAGACCAATACCAGCGAGGCCCGAGCCAAGTAGCAACATTGTTGCGGGTTCAGGCGCCTGCACGAGAAATCCCCGAATTTCGCCGCCGGGGAAGTTCGAGGTGTGTATGTTGAGGTAAGTGGTTCCCGCAAACAAGCCTGTGGAGAACACCGTCTCTGCGTTGCTAATGGTCCCATTCGCCGTGATGAAGGCCGGATTCCAACTGGACGACAAGGTGAGGTCGAATGTGTGGTCATATGTTCCGGAAGTAACCCCCGGAGGAAATCCAGTGAAAGTGGGCGTGGTTGTAGCCACCCCTGCGGTGCCTGTGCCCGGTACTGCAGTACAGCAATGTATGTGAGAAGCTGTGTCGCCTGAAGTTAGACCGCTAAAGCTCACCTGCACGTGGAGCGTGTGAGCCACGCTATCATAGGTGACAATCGCGGACCCAGTCCCCGGCGAAGCATTCGGAGGGCTCTCGGCTGGGCCGCTGAGCGTTGTGACAAATACCACCGGATCGGCGTAGGTGTACTGAGCGCAGATCATGACAGTAGCGAGCGCTGCGATCACTAGCAGAGTCTTCATCGTACGTCTCCTTCTTATGAGATCGACTCAGACGTTTGACTTATTGTTAGGGGGTTTGGTTTTCACCGGCAAAATCAATGCCATTGCTTTGCAAAATATGGTTCGCTCGAATTACTCAGAAGATGTGTTGAATTACCAAAAGCCAGTAAGAGAACCGTCTCGATTGTGGACGAGAATTCCAGACTTGAGACGGACGCTAGCGAAAATTTTCGAAATGCTATTCGCCGAATGGCGTAGACAATCGTCTCCTGCGGTGATCCGAGCGGAATACGTTATTCAGTTGAGGCTGAGACTAGCGGACCTCTGAAAAGCTCCAAGCGATGCTCTACAAGACCGGCACGTAACGTGGACGCGTTCTTCCCAGGCTGCCAGAGCTCAGCCCCGAGGCTTAACGAAAGGCCTCAGCGTTAGGCTTATTCGAGATGTGACTTCTAGCGCGATCGCCGTCGACGCAACTTGAACACCATACTGACGAGACCAGATCCCAACAGAGTGAGCGTGGTTGGCTCAGGTACTGAAGCAGGCGCCGTCTGGTTAAAGGTAAAATCGTCCCACCCTATACCTACGAGGTCTGTTATGTCGTGGATGCGAACTCTCGTAATACCGTTGAAGGGTAGATTTACCGGAACAGGTGCAATGGTTCCCTGGCCTATGACGTTCACTGAGGTCGAGAATACGTTGTTCTGAAAGACGTCCACAACAGCTACGACTCCTGTATTATTCACACCCACAGCCAAAAAACTCAGATTGTTCACCGGTGATGTGAAGTCAAGAATAGTTTCATGCGCGCAGTCAACTTGACCGCCACCGCTAGCCCTGGTGCAGATGAAATTCGGCAGTGAAGTTCCCAAATTCTGACCGACTGTGACATTCACGAAACCTGCGGTTGATGAGAACACTACTTGAGGATATTGATTCGTCACGGTTACTCCCGCGGCGAGATTATCAAAGTTGATTACATCAGCCTTGGTTCTGATGGCGGATAAAGCCAGAGTAATGGTTAGAAACAAGGCGAATTTGATGACTGTTCGAACGGTCATGAACCCACTCCTTTCGCGTAGGAAACCCAATCAAAGAAAGTAAATGAAGGGCAAGTTGGGGGAGCGGTTTATCCTTCTGATCATCTACGCGCAAATCGTTTCCAAATTGGCTCAGAACTAAAGAACAAAAAATCGCTCGCTTCGTTTATTTTTTGCACACTCTTCCGCTGTTTTTGCACACCTACGGTGAAATGCACCCGATTTTAGTTTGTCTGTAATCTATTGTATTGCTTGATGTTGAAGATTGGAGGCGGCGATCGGAATCGAACCGATGAATAAAGGTTTTGCAGACCTCTGCCTTACCACTTGGCTACGCCGCCAAAAAGAAAAGGCAAAACGTGAAAGAAAAAGGCAAAAACCGGAGGTAGCTTTTCCTTTTTACTTTTTCCTTTTGCCTTAAAAGCATTGGAGCGGGAGACGGGATTTGAACCCGCGACTTCGACCTTGGCAAGGTCGCACTCTACCACTGAGTTACTCCCGCGTTGTCAATGAGTTTCGATTCTAGCGATTGGAAATGTGTTGTCAAGGAATGGTTGGAGCGCATCCTGCGTGCGGTGCGCGGGCATCGTGCCCCGCAATGATTCACTGCCGTCAAGATGAGGGCGACCCGCAGGCAAGATGCCTGCGCTCCAAAAACTACTGTGGCAGCGGCGTCTTCAACACGCCGGCGATGTACTCGTTCAATCCTGCGTCGGAATTCTCATGGCGAAACTTCCAGAAGTTGGTGAGCTGCGCCATCCATTGGGCCTTCGCCGGACTTGTACCTGCCAGCGCCACCGCGCGCGCGTACGCGTCAATCATTTTGTCGACGACTTTGTTAATGCTGTCCAGCGCGGCCTTGCTCTCTGCTGACTCAGGCTGATTCGCGAATCGTTTACTGTAGTCCTCCGACAATTTCTTGTAGGGTCCGTTTTGATAAGCAACCGCGAGGTAATAGTAGGTCGATGGCGCGTTGCGACGCTCAGCATCGACCTGCGCGGCTGTGATGAAAGATTGAATCGCAACCTCCGGGTTAGTCTTCAACGCGTAGAACCCGAGCGCGTAGTGCAGGGAACCGAGGACGTCGTCTTTGCCTTTGAAGGGCGCCCAGGTGTCGGGCGTTTTACCCGAGCCGATTAATTGAATTGCCTTCGCCGCATATTTCGCGGCGTCGGCATTGTAAGCCTCGGTATGCCCTTCCGTGCTGGCTGCGACTCCGCCGTAACCGAGCGCAATCAAGACACGCAAGTTGTCGGGGCTGTCAGTCAGCACCTGCTTGGCGAGCCCGTATGATTTGGCGTAATCCTTCGTCGTGAAACTGCCGAGCAATTGCTGTTCGCGATCCGCCTTTTCCGCAGTAAGACGACGATTTCGTTCATCCTCCTCGTAGGCTGCAATCCATACCTTGAGATATTTCGTGTACTGGTCGTCTTCTTTGCCGTAACGGTTCATGTAGTCGCGCGCGGCCTGATAGGCAACCACCGGATTCGGCACGCGATTGTCCACGAATTTTTTGTAGGTTTTGACCTTCACCTCGTCGTCGGTGACGTACGGCTGCTGGGCGCGACTGGTCTGAGGCTGCGCAAAAAAGAGCGCCGCTGCGAATAAGCCTGCGAGAATTAGCTTGTGTCTCATGCGTTGAAGGACCCTCGAATCTTGAAATCGCACAGTTAGATGCCGGAAATATCCCACGCGTCTAATAAAAATTGATTCTAACAGAGGGGTTTCAGAATGCCGACCGAGTCGGGATAGGGACGGCCGCACTAGCGATGACAGGAATCCGAAGATCAAACCGCGGCTACCGCAGCGGGTTCATGCACTGGTAAATCCACGATTTCCCACGCGTCACGGTTTCTGAGTAGTGAGGACATGAGGGACGCGTGCAGCAAATGTCCACTACGCTCGGCTTTGACGCGACCAAGCAGAGTCATTCCCAGCAGCGCAAAGTCGCCGATGATGTCCAGAATTTTGTGCCGCACGAACTCATCGCTGAAGCGCAGGCCGGTCTCGTTCAGCATGCCGCCCTTCGACAGAACAATCGCATTATCGAGCGACCCGCCCCGGATGAGGTTCGCCCGCCGCAGGGCTTCGACTTCTTCGATGAAACCAAACGTCCGTGCTGACGCGATGTCACGCCCGAACGAGCCGTTCTCGAGTACCACGCGGCGATGCTGCACTCCAATCAATGGGTGCGCGAAGTCGATCAGGCAATCAATTTCGTACGCGTCTGCCGGTTCCAGACTGATGCGCCGATTACCGGATTCGACGCTCACTTTCTGCCGCACCATCAGGGCTCGCCGCGCGGTCGATTGTTCGATGACACCGGCACTCTCGATCATTTCGGTAAAGGTTTCAGCTGAGCCGTCCATGATCGGAATCTCCAGGTTGTCTACTTCGATATAAGCGTTGTCTACGTTGCAGCCGCGCAATGCTGACAGCAAGTGTTCGACGGTCGAGAGCATCACACCGGTGCGCATAAGTGTCGTCGCGTAGCTGCAATGCGCGACCGACTCGACTGTGGCTGGAATCTCAAAACCGCCCAGGTCGGTGCGCCGGAAAACGTAGCCGGTCTCGGGTGGCGCTGGAGACAGACTAAGAGTCACGGGAACCGCTGTATGAAGTCCTATGCCTTTCGTGGAAACTGAGGAACCGAGAGTTGTTTGCTTCATTCGATGCGTGTCAGTTGATAGTAGCTCATTTTCGCAGAGCCCTCTCATTGAGCAATGAGCGTGCCCGACTGAGGTACCGGAAACAGCGCGGTGGTTTGCTTGATGTGTGGCATCAACACTACGCTCCGTCGCGGGAAATGACGTCAGGATGCAACGCTTTGATCGGAAACGTCGCTTGCGTTAGCAAAAGCCGAACCTCTATGATCAAAATCGACCATGCCGAAAACCGAAATCCCCTCCGGTGAGAAACCGGCGGAACGAGTCTTTCTCATCGACTCGATGTCGCATATCTTTCGGGCGTTCTATGCGCCGATCATGCGCGATGCGCCCTTGATGACTTCAAAAGGGCAAGTGACGCAGGCCGTCTATATCTTCACGAACATGCTGCGCAAGCTGATTCAGGATGAGAAACCGAAATATATCGCCGCAATTTTTGAGTCGAAGGAAAAGACATTTCGGCATGAAGCGTTCGCCGAGTACAAAGCTACGCGCACACAGATGCCTGACGAGCTTGCGTCGCAACTGCCTTATATTCGTCGCCTGTGCGAAGCGTATAACGTGCCGATGATTAGCGTGTCGGGATACGAAGCCGACGATGTCATCGGCACGCTGGCGATGAAAGCTGCAAAGAAAGGCTTGCAAGCCGTGATCGTTTCAAACGACAAGGATATGTGCCAGCTCGTGCGCGATCCCTGGATTGTCTCGATGCGACAGAATTCGCAAGTCGTGAAACGCAAAGAACCCGTTCCGCCAATCGAATGGTGTGACGAGGCGTGGGTGCAGAAAAAGTTTGGCGTACCCGCGTGCAAGCTCGTCGATCTGCTCGGCTTAATGGGCGATTCGATTGACAACATTCCCGGTGCTCCGGGCGTCGGCCCGAAAGGCGCCGTGCAGATCATTCAGCAGTTCGGCTCGATCGAAAATGCGCTGAAGAGTTGGGAAGAGATCAAGAACAAGCGCTATCGCGAATCGCTGCGTGACAATGCGGACTTGATTCGCAAATCGCGCGAGTTGGCGCAGATCAAAACCGATCTCGACGTCGAATTGGATCTTGCAGCGCTCGAGGCCCAACCTCCCGATCGCGCTGCTGCGTACGAGTTGTTTCGTGAACTCGAGTTCGCAAATCTCACGCAGGAATTCGCCGATGGCGCGGTCGCGAGCGCGCGCGTGACTGCGGCGCGCGAATACAAACAGGTTCGCACGCGCAGCAAATTGGATGATCTGATCAAACAATTGTGGGAAGCGGAAAGCGTGGGATTCGCGGTTTCAAACTCCACGCCGGCTGGCGCCGGTCAGCAACAAAGCACACGTGACGATCACGCGGCCCGCGGCATCGCCTTTTCGACCGCGGCAGGTACGTCCGCGTTTGTCGATCTCGACAATTTTGGCGAAGGGAAAGATGCGGCCATTCCGTCGTTACGCGAAGTCTTCGCGAATGGGTTGCTGGATAAGGCGGTTCATGACTACAAGCGCGCAACTGCGTTGCTGGCCCCGCTCGGAATCGAGCTGGCGGGTGTCACGGACGACACTTTGCTGGCTGCGTACGTGATTGATCCGACGCGCAGCCGATACGACCTGGTTGATCTCGCGCGCGATGCCGTCGGCGTTGAAGGCGGCGGACCGTCGCACGACGGCTGGAACGAAAGCGCATGGCAAGCGGTCGAGGTCGCCGATCTCACTGCGCAAGTCGCCGATGTCTTGCGCAAGCGCATCGATGAAAAAGATCTGGGCAGCATCTATCGCGATATTGAGTTGCCGCTCGCGCCGCTTCTTTATCGGATGGAGCGCGCGGGGATGCGCGTCGATACTGATGTGCTCGGCGAGCTTTCCCGAAACCTCGGCGAGCAGCTTGCGAAACTGACAGATCGAATCTGTCAGATGGCCGGTCGCGAATTCAACATCAATTCGCCCAAACAAGTTGCGGAATGCTTTGAGGCGCTTAACATCGTCTCAGGCCGCAAGACTTCGACCGGTCGCGTTTCAACCAGCAAAGCTGTGTTGGAAGAACTCGCGCTCACACACGAACTGCCCCGACTGATCATTGAATACCGCGAACTCGAAAAATTGAAGAGTGTCTACACCGATGCTTTGCCGCATCAGGTCGCCGCGGACGGGCGTGTCCATGGTCAGCTCAATCAAACTGTTGCGGCCACTGGCCGTCTTTCGTCTAGTGATCCGAATCTGCAGAACATCCCGATTAGAACTGAATTGGGTCGCCAAATTCGCCGCGCGTTCATCGCGGAAAGAGGGAACAAACTGATCTCCGCCGACTATTCGCAACTGGAGTTGCGTTTGCTCGCGCACATTACGCGCGATGAAGTCATGCTCGACGCTTTCCAGAAAGGCGAAGATATTCACAATCGCACTTCGCGGCTGGTCTTTGGCGCGAAGACGGACGCCGAACTGAAAGAGGCGCGACGGTTTTCAAAGATTGTGAACTTCGCGATTGCCTATGCCATCGAGCCGTGGGGGTTATCGCAGCGCGTCGGGATTTCGCGTCAGGAAGCACGCAAAGTGATTGACGATTATTACGAGACCTACAAAGGCGTGCGGCGCTACATGGATGAGATTCCGATCCAGGCCCGCGAACTGGGGTTTGTTCGTTCGCTATATGGACGCATCCGGCCCCTGCCGGGAATTAACGATCGTAACGGCAATATTCGTCGCGCCGCCGAACGCGAAGCGATTAATATGCCGATTCAGGGCACCGCCAGCGACATCGTGAAGATGGCAATGCTGCGCGCTGACGAAGCGTTTCATCGCGAGAAGTTGAACGCTCAGATGTTGATGCAGGTGCACGACGAACTTCTGGTCGAATGCGCCACCGAGGACGCGGAGAAGGTTGCGGCCACGCTCAAGCGAGAAATGGAAAATGCCGTAGAACTCGATGTGCCTTTGATTGCCGAAACGGGAATCGGTGACGATTGGATGACGGCGAAACACTGAGTAGGAGGTAGGCAGTCGGCGGTGAGCAGTGGGCAGTGAGCAGTAGGCAGTAAGCAATAAGCAGTCAGTACCATTCGCTTCAGCGAACGGTCGAAACGAAACTTTAGTGGCAACACAACCCCACAAATCAGCTTCCGAAGGAGAGGTCGTTTATCGTCGCGTCGCGACACGCCGCGACCGGCCGATGCGCCGCGGTCCAAATGAACCGCGATTCGATCCCACATTAATGCCGCTGCTGGTCGGGTGTGCGCTGCTCCTGTTGTTTGTGATTGTGCTCGGAGATCTGAGTGTCCGCCGCGTTGAAGACACCAGTCGAAAGGTGCTAATTCTCGAACAGCAATACACCGCACGCGCCGCGTTGCTCCTACAACTGCGCATCGCACTGACACAGCTTGACCATGAAGCCCGCGACAAGATGGCAGCGCAGACGCGTCATGAGCTGCGCCCGCCATTCGACATGCGGCTCGGCAGCGCCCGCGGCGAGTTAGTGAAATTAATCCCCCCGCTCGATAAGCCCCCGCTTGCCTCGCTGCCGCAGTGGCGGACGTTTCGCGATGATCTGGTTACCTATGTCGAGACCACAAAAGATGCCGCGGCGTATAACCTGCACGGCTTCGAGCAATTTCAACGTGTGGACGGCGAGCTAACTGAGATCACCAGCCAGAATTGGATTGAACAAGCCGAAGTAACCCAGCAAAGCGAGCAACTCGCCACTTCAGCATCGCGATCGATAAAGATATGGTCGCTGATCGCGATGCTCGCCGGATTGTTTGTAACCGCCGCGACAGTTTGGGAAGCGCAAAGGCGCTATCGGCAGACACGCGAAAGCGCCGACATCGCACGGCGCGAGCGTGAGTTCAGCAATCAAATGCTTGAAGGTATGGTGAGCGCGATTGCGGCCATCGACCGAAATGATCGAATTCGCAGCGCGAATAATACATTCTTCGAAATCTTCCCCAATCTGGCCGTCGGGGCCTCGATTCATGAGGCGGGTGCATCTTCGGAAGCAACCAGGGTTCTCGAGGCCGCGACTGCTTCGCATGTCAGGTCAGCAACGTATCGTGGGCGTCACCAACTAAATGAAAATGGGAGCGCACACACCTTCGATGTTTATTCTTCGCCGCTCGAGATCGACAACGAATACGGGCAGATTCTGACGCTCGTTGATGTGACCGAGGCCGCCAAAGCTGAAGCCGCATTGCGCCGGACGGAATCGCTTGCCGCCGTCGGCGAAGCGGCCGCGCAACTCGCACATGAGATAAAGAACCCGCTCGGCAGCATTCGACTCGGCGTTGAGATGCTGCGCGAGTATGCGACGGCAGAAGACGCGCAGCGAACGATCACTTTGGTAGAACGTGGTATTCACCACTTGAACAAGTTAGTCGTCGATGTAACGCAGTTTTCGCGGCAGCGGCAACTCGAGCGAAGCGAAGTTGAATTGCACGAGCTAATTGATTCGAGTCTGGATCTCATCAGTGATCGCATTCAGGAAAAGGAAACGCCGATTCAAAAAGACTACACCAGTGCAGTAATCCACGGGTTTTGGGACGGCGAACAACTGCGGGAAGTTTTCATGAACTTGATTGCAAACGCCCTCGACGCCAGTGCCGTACAATCGCCGTTGCGTATCACTACGGAATTACTTGTGCACGCGGTGCCCGTAACCGTTGATACCTCGACTGAGAACCCCCCGCCACGCGCGCGCGTCCAAATCACTGACACAGGCGCAGGCATGGATCCGAAAACGATTAGGCGTCTTTTCGAACCGTTCTTCACGACCAAGAAGCGCGGCACTGGACTTGGGCTTTCGATCGTGCGTCAGATTATCGACCTGCACGGAGGAACCATTGATGTCCAGAGTGAAGTGGGGAAGGGGACCACATTTACCATTGACTTGCCTACGAATAACTTCACTTGACGCGTTCGCCGCTTTCTCGAGGCGCGACGATTATTGTCTTAAACCGCAACAACCTCACGAGTCCCGGCGCTGAACCTTTAACCTTGGACACGAACTTTCGCTGTGTGTAGTGGATGTCGACTTTTGGGTCTTTGTTGGCCTGGGAAAAGTATGCAGCAAGTTGCGCCCCCTCGACGAGCGTACGATGAGGAATGTCTTTGCGAGTGGAATTGCGCACGATGACATGCGAGCCGGGATAGTCCGCCGCGTGTAGCCAGAGGTCGTTTGGCGCGGCGATCTTAAAGGTCAGATGGTCGTTGTCTCGCGCGGCCCGCCCGACCAGAATTTCGTAACCATCAGAAGAAAAGTAGCGGCGTGTTCCCGGGATTCTTGTGTCACGCAAACGTTCAGGGGACCGCTTGCTGTCGCGCGATTGGATGATTGGCGCGTTAGCGTGCGGATTACTCTCCAACTCGATGGACTGTGCCTTTAATTTTGCGATTTCTGCTCTGACCGCTGCGATCCGATTCGTGATCTGTTTTCGGGCGCGCTTGGAGCGCGTGTATGACTCGAATCGCCGCGAAGCCTCTTCCGCAATAGTTAGATTGTCGTCGACTTTAATTTCAATTGTCGGCGTTCCTTCGGCGAAGTAATCCGTCAACCTCACGCGGCCGCTGATGCGCTTTGCGGTGCCGATATTCGCGAGGAGTAGGTCGCCGATACGCTTTTCACTTTCAGCGTTAGCATGGCTGCTCAGGTCATTTTCCAACTTCTGCAAAAGTCTGGTGCGACGTGAAATCTCTTGGCGTAATTGCGCGCGGGCGGAAGTGATCTTTGCCTCAGCCGCTTGTTTCGCCTTCGCTCCGAGATAGTGTGCATCCAGCGACTCGGAAATCGATTTACGCTCGCGCGAAAGACTGAGTGATTTCCTGGGGGTGAAATTTGTCGGTGGAGACTGATAAGTTTCGGAGATCGTTTGCCCGCGGCCATGGCCTTCGCGAAGGTGCGCGAGAATTCGATTCTCCGCGTCCAGGAGCAGCAGATTTGACGAACGTCCGGTTAACTGTACGACCAGACTTCGCTGTTTTCGTTCTCCCAGTTCGTCGATGCCATTGAACTTGAGCCAGATAATGCGATCGGCCGCGGCCTTTTCGACTGAAGAAACGGTCGTGTTCGATAAGTCTTTGCGCAGCGTCAATCCAAACTGTCCAGGATGAGTCGATTGCTTTTCCAGGTCCCGGACACGCCGTTTAATCAAATACAATCGAGGTTGGGCGGGCTCGACGCTGACAAATAGATAACCATCAGCACGCAAACCGAAATCAAAGGCCAGCGACTGTGCGGTGATTTGAAAAATCTTTCCGGCAGAACGGCCGATGATTAAGGGCGCGATTTCGGCAACAACCGCGGCGATAGTTGCGTCGTCCATTCCGGGATGAAAGTTAACACACAGATCGGCCGCACGTTCATACGGGAATAAAGCGAAAGTCGTAGTGGGTTAGTTACGAACGACGATGGTGCGGGAAAAGCGGTCGTGAAGCGTGCGGCGGTCGCGATCGATAAAAGCGAAAGCGAAGCCCAAACCTAAAATCGCGAGAGAAAAAACATAGCCAAAGGCGCGCTTAATCGCCTGGCCGCCCGTCGGTATTAAACCCGTGCGGGCGTCGATTGCTTTAACGGACAACAAACGCATCGCAAGTGTGCGACCAGTCAGCGCGATGGAGACCGTGAAGTAAGCAAGCATCACGGTAGCCGCGACGCCGGCAACTAAACCGATGACGCGCGGATCAGACCAGTTTCGCGAGGTTACCTGAACTCCCAACACAACCGGCGAAACTATCAATGAGATCGCGATCAGGTCGAGCAAGCCCACGAATGTCCGGCGCGTCAACCCAGCAACGTCACCTCGCGTGTCGCACGACAGCACGGGAACAGACAAACAGGTTTCCAAATAAGAGAGGGCGGCGTCTTCAACACTTTCGGAAATCACTCGCACACGCTTACGTTTTTCCGCCACCACCTCAACGTTTTCAACGCTGACGGGCATTGGCTCCGGAATGATCGGGGTATTCACGATCGACAGCTTTGGCTTCGCCTCGACGCTCACCTCAGCGTTTTGTGTTTCGGGCTCAGCGTGCAGTGGTAGCGGTATTTCTTTCGGCTGCGGTGGAACTGCAGCTAACGCCGGCACTGTGGCGGTGGCCGTCGGAACGGTTGGTTGGTGCTCGCCGCGGCGTGCCCGTTCAACGCGCTCGAGCGCTTTCGAAACAATTGGATTAAGGGGTGCTTGCTCCGGTTCGGGCACTAACTCTAATTGTCCCGATGGCAGCGCGCACGAAACCGTTTCTGCCGCGCGAGTGACTGCTTCCATTTCGGCGGCTTCACGAGCTTTCTGCTCCTGAATTTCGCGCACACGCTGACTCAGACGCTTGCGCCACTCAGGCACATTGCGCCCCGAAGGGAATTCAATCAGCGTTGATGCCGATTGCAAATCCTGATTCAGTTCGTTCGATGTGGATTTAATGCTGCGGTGAGCGGCAGCAAGGCGTTCGGAATTGGTAGATTCAGTTAGAGTTGTACGCATTGAGGGACCAGAGACGTTACGGGGCAGGAACGAAACTCCTCAATCCAAGCGCCGCAAACCTTTGAGCCGAGGCCGGCAACGCAACTCCGCATTGTTTCAAGCCCGAGCGAACTCCGCCCAAACTCATGCTCAATTCGCCGCCGATAGTAGCAGTAATACTTTAACGCGTCAACGAGAAAATATAGCAGGCGTTAGGGTTGACTAGGGATGCATTCGAGGCAGTCTGAGCCAGCGTTAGAGTGGTTGGCGACCCGCAAAACCGGCTTCGACATCGTGCCACCATTCGATGTTGTCGCCTTCGTCGGCTTTCCAACAGAGAAGTACAACACGGCCATCGCGCATGCAGGGGAAGTCAATTAATCCGTGACCATAATCTTTCAATTGAATGCCGAGCGCTTCCAGCTCACTGGCGCCCAGTGAGAGATCAACAAGAAGTTTTGCGTATCTCTGACCGTTTGAAAGTCCCCCGCCGCCATGTTCGGCGCCACCGGCGGCGTGTTTTGCGGCACTTTCAAGCGTGACAAGACGCCGATGCGCGCGCTGAATCTTCTGCACAATTGGCCGCACGTTTGGCAAGAGGGAATTAGCTTCTTCGACAGTGAATAATTTCATGGGAAAAACTCGGACACGAACATTCTACTGATCGGAGGCAGTTGATGCCACTGGCGCTTTGCTTAAAAATTTCATGCGCCATATGACGAATGTCGAAATCGCAAGTGCAATCGTGCATGCAGCACCACCTTCGATTCCATAAGCACCGCCTGTTAACCAATCAGGTCCTGCGTTCATAGCGTGCAGCAACGGTGCAGGTGCGATGCGTTGAATGCCGCTAACCGGCAAACCGAGTAGCGATGCTTGCGTCCAATTCCACGCCCAATGCAGTCCCAGTGGGAACCACAAACTGCGCGTTCGTAGATAAGCGGCCGCCAACCAAACGCCGGCGACGGCGGTATTAATGAAAGTGAAGCTGCGACTGACGTTGGGGTTTGCCAAATGCACCGCGGCGAACGGGAGTGATGTTAACAGCACACCCACCCATGCGAGTTTCGCGCGCGTAAAAGTTTGTAAAACGTAACCGCGAAAGAGCGACTCTTCGGCGGCGCCCGCAATCACAAAAATGACAAATGACACGATGGCGGTCTTTCCGATAGTCGATCCCGGACTCGAATTGAAAGAGAACTTAATTCCACGAGTGAGAGCTGTGAATCCCGCCGCGAGCAGTAGTGAGGCGGCGCCAAGCAGCGATCCCACTGCCACATTTTTGAACCAGCCGCGATGCGGCCACCACCCGAGCGCGCTGAACGGTAGCTCTTCGAAGATCGCACCGCACCCCCATCCGACCAACGTTGCGGAGCTGAAGAGCACAACCGCGCCAATCAAAAACGGGAGAATGTCGCCCCAGAATCCCGCAGCTAAACCACCGAGCGCGTACGTGATTACAGACGCCGCCGCTTCTAACAGTCTCGCGCAGACGAGAAAGGCTACGACAAAAAACGTCGCGCGCCACCCGCTGCGCAGATGGCCGTCTTTGCCGACAAAAAAGTTATGACCTTCCATCGAAGAGCGGCCATTCTAGCACTTCGCTGCCGCGCCAGTGGTCAGTGGGTCAAGCCGCTGCCTGTGCTAAACTTTGCCGCAGTCTTAGCCCGTCAAATGGAGCAGTTCTCGTGGCCGAATCCACGAAACATCAGAGGAGATCGACAGACCAAGCCCGCCAGCGTCGCGGCCGGGTGTGGGTCTTGGGAGCTATTGTCGTTGTCCTTCTCGGTTTGATTGCGGCACAGGGCCTGTTCAATCTGTGGGCCTTCGTTCCGGTGGAAACTGGATCGGACACATTGCTCCTGTATGCCATTTCAACGCTGAATTTTGCGGCGTTCTTTGTTTTTAGTTTCATTCTCCTGCGCACGCTCGTGCGGCTGCGTCGCGAACGTCACGCAAGCCAGCCCGGCTCGCGAATTCAGACGCGTCTGCTCGCGTATTTCATCGGCTTGAGTTTGCTGCCGATCGCCGCGATGGCCACGTTCTCTTACCTGTTCCTGAACCGGTCGGTTGAAAAATGGATGGGCCGGCTGCCGGAAAACGTAGTCGAGCGCGTCCGTGAGCAACAGCGGGAAATTGTCTCGACCCAGAACCAAAGACTGCGGGAAACCGCGACGCTGCTCGCGACTGCGATTCGCGCAAAGCCACAGACAGAGTGGCAAGCGACGTTGGATGAATTGCAGCGCACTGGTGACGTCACGGCGATCGAGATCGTAACCAGTTCCGGAGAGGTTATCGCTGCTGCTCGTTCACAAATTCCAACCATCAATGAACTCGAACTGACACGCGTGCTCGAAGCCGGGCGGCGTTCAGCGAATCCCACAGACGCGAACCTGTCTGACGCAAAAGGATTCGATTTGGCCTCGGCGCCGCTCACGGATTCAACTCGTCTGATCGTCGTGCCGCGACGGTTCAGTGACGCGGATGCCAACGACATCATCGCCGGCTCGCAAAGCGAGTATCAGCATCTGGTCCAACGTCAACGGAAGGTGCGCTTGCTCGGGTTGTCGACGCTCGGGCTGATGACTCTATTGCTTATTTTCGCGTCGACGTGGGTCGCGATTCACCTGGCACGTGGACTGGCCGCGCCGATTAAATCTCTGGCGGAAGCTTCGAAGGAAGTTGCGCGCGGGAACCTTTCGCATCGAGTAACGACGCCTGCCGATGATGAACTCGCGTTGCTGGCTGATTCGTTCAATCAGATGACCGCTGAGTTGGAACAGAATCGTCACCAACTTGAAGCGGGCGCGGCGACCTTGAAAGAAAAAAACCAGGCACTCGAAGAACGGCGGGACTATATTGAAACGGTTCTGAATTCGCTTTCGACCGGCGTCGTATCGTTGGACAGAGCGGACTGCGTGACGACGATGAACGCGGCCGCAGCCTCGATCTTGAAACTGAGTGAAGCGCCGCCCGCTTGGGCCAAGTTGTCGAGTCTGTTGACTCAGGAGGATCGTGCCGTCCTCGAACGGCTGATCAAACGAGCACGGCGCGCCGGCCGCGCGGCGGAACAGAGTCGATTGACTCGCGGGTCGGCGGTGAACTCGATTCCGGTAGCACTTACTGTCACTGCGCTGAGTGCGGCATCCGGGGGCGAGCGTGGAGTGGTGGTCGTGATTGACGATCTATCGGAGTTGTTGACGGCCCAACGTGCGGCCGCATGGAGCGAAGTCGCGCGCCGCATCGCGCATGAAATTAAAAACCCTCTCACGCCGATTCAATTATCGGCGGAGCGCATTGCACGCCAGTTTGGGGTCCGCGTTAACGGGGAAAACGGGGCGGACAATGGTCATTTAACAACGACAGACGATGAGGAATTGAAACGAGTAGTTGAGGAATGCACGTCGTCGATCACGCGTGAAGTCGCCGGTCTGAAGTCGCTGGTAGATGAGTTCTCGCGTTTCGCGCGGATGCCCGATGCACAGAAATCAAACACCTCACTCAACGATGTCGTGACGCAAGCCGCGGCGCTTTACGAAGATCGTCTCAACGGCGTGGAGTTGCATTTGGATCTTCAGCCCGGCATGCCATCGGCAATGCTTGATGGCGAGCAAATGAAACGGGTCTTCGTAAATCTCATCGATAATGGTCTAGAGGCGTTGACCTCATCGAGCGAACGTCATATCACCGTCAGCACGAAACTCGATGCCCCGCGCGAGATATTAATCGCCGAAGTAGCTGATTCAGGTGAAGGGATTCCCGCCGCTGACTTCAGGCGTTTATTTCAGCCGTACTTTTCAACGCGCGGACGCGGGACGGGGCTCGGGTTAGCGATCGTGCAGCGAATTGTCATTGAACACGGCGGAAAGATTCGCGCGGAAAACAATGTGCCGCATGGGGCGAGATTTGTGATTGAGTTGCCGGTCAGTGGGCTTTGACCTTTGGTCTTTGACCAAGCCGATTTCAAAGACCTAAGTCCAAAGACCTAAGACCTAAGACGAAATGTCCGAATCAGTCTTAATCGTTGACGATGAACGCGGCATACGCGAATCGCTGACTGCGGTTTTACGCGACGAAGGATTTGCGCCGGACGCGGTCGCGAGTGGTGAAGAATGCCTAAAAGCGATCGGTCAACGTGCGTATGGCTGCGTGCTACTCGACGTATGGTTGCCCGGCATCAGCGGACTTGAAACGCTCCAGCAGATGCGCGAAGCGAATTGTGACGCGGCCGTGGTGATCATCTCGGGTCATGGCAATGTCGAAACGGCCGTGCGCGCCACGAAGCTTGGCGCTTTTGATTTCATCGAGAAGCCGCTGTCGATCGAAAAAACGGTGCTGACCGTGCGCAACGCGTTGCGTCAGCGGAAGCTTGAACTGGCTAATCAGACACTCGCGGCAGAACTCAGCATTGAGTACGCGATGATCGGCGAATCGGTTTCGATGCGCGCGCTGCGAAAGCAGATCGCGGTAGTCGCGCCGACAGATGGACGCGTGTTGATTTCAGGTGAGTCCGGTGTCGGCAAAGAGTTGGTTGCCAGAGCGATTCACTCACAGTCGCGGCGTGCCTCCGCCCCTTTCATCGAAGTTAATTCAGCCGCAATACCGGAAGAGTTGGTTGAGTCTGAACTATTCGGACACGTCAAAGGCGCTTTCACCGGCGCGACTGCGGCCAAGAAGGGAAAATTCGAGCTCGCCGATGGCGCGACACTGTTTCTCGACGAAGTTTCCGACATGAGCGCGAACGTGCAGGCAAAAGTCCTGCGCGTCCTGGAAGAGCAAAGATTCGAGCCGGTCGGCAGCAACACACCAGTAAGTGTCGATGTGCGCGTGATTGCCGCCACGAATAAGAAACTC
>CBFHBA010000053.1:0-20164 GCA_965653675.1 uncultured bacterium | reverse complement strand
GCATGTGCCACTGCGAATACAACTACCGAGAATATCGCCGCGCCCCACAATCCAAAGATTGGCTGAAAAGCCCAGATGAGGTACCCGCGGAAAACGAGCTCTTCACAGAATGCAGCCGACAGCGATAGCGCCAGCCACAAACCTAATTCGGCTCCTGTATGCGGAGCAATTCTTTCAACATGTGGGTTCGCGATCTTGATCCGCCTTCGACGCTTGCTTCGCACGATCCGAACTGGGGTTCGGGCGCTGGTGATCGCAAGCGCCAGCACCAGACCGATTGCGGCCCACAGCCGCCACCCGTGAGGCATGACAAGTCTGAGTGCCCTCCAAGATCGTGCCTCAAATAACCAGAGCGCAATTACGCCGGCAGCGAGCGCCCACAGCATTGTGATCCAGCTCGACCAAAGCCACCTCCGCGCTCGACCTGGATCAGCTTGCGACCGAAGAAACATGGGCCACAGCACGAAGTAATCAAGCAACAATAGGATCGCTATCAGCCCTAGATAGAGTAAGTCAGCTGTTGTCATCGAAACCCTCTTTGAGATCAGCCCTAACAATCGCCAAAGTGGAAGCCCGACATATTTTCGGTCCTACCTCGTTGGTTTCTGGCTACTAATTCGAATGGATCCATCTCTTTCTGATTCATCTTTGTTTCGCGCGCTTTCGCTTCTGCCAGTGAAGGAATACTCAATTGAAGCGGCGGTTGCTCAACCACGGTTGACCTCAGAGATGCGTCGCGATAGCTTCAGCGATTTCCGAGCAGCGCGATCAGACCATCAGCAAACGTACCGCGCCAGCTTAAATCCTCGTGACCGCCGACGAATTGCTGGTAATGAACGTCGTATCCTTTCGCCAAAAGTAGGTCGCGGAGTTGACGCGTTGTTTCCAGAATTTTGCCGCCCTGTCCATAGCTGTCGGTTTCAAATGTTCCAGCCGCGAGATAGAAGCGTAGCGGCAGCTTTCGACTTGCGAGAAAATCTTTAGCCAGGAAATTTCCCTCCGTAGTCGCGTCCGCGCCACCGCGCTCGGCCACGCCGCCTAATTCAGGACAGCGAGCGCCACAGAGTCCGTCGTTGTGTTCCGGCGACCACCAAAAGGCGCCGGACTCGCTCAACACGTTCCCAAACGCTTCAGGGTGATGCAGTGAAACATATGTGGCGGTAAGCCCGCCCACGCTATAACCACCGACGACAACCTGAGCCGGATTCTTTGTGACGTTGTAGTGTGCTCGAATCCATGGCACGAGTTCCGTCGCCAAAAAATCGGCGAACTCGGAACTGGCGACCATATCTACCAAACGTCGGCGTGGAAGATTCTCAACAAATACAGCGACCGTGGGCGGAATTTTGCCGGCCGCGATCAAATTGTTCAGTGTTGTGATCGGATACGGCTCATCTGACAAGTCTTCGCCGTCGAACATAATTAACAGCGCGTTTGGGGTTCCGTCTACTTTGTAATTCGCCGGCGTGTAGACAGAAAAGGGACGATCTAGTTTCTGAATCACGCTCTTGAGCATTTGTTTGTCGACGCGCCCCTCGGCCGTTCCCGGCCTGGCCGCGAACCACGGTTGCGGCACGGCCCCCGGTAACTCCGCCACGCTCGCGCATCTGAATTTGCTGGTGTTTGGCGGACAGCCTTGATGAGGATTGAGGGGGTCAGCCTGCCTTGTGGCATTACGCTGTGCGTTGCGCGGCATGGTCAAAGTCAACGGATCGTTGGGAGACAGCTGGTAAGTGAATCGCGCGCCGGCTGGCAACTTCACCGTCAGGTACCAAACATCGGAAGTTTCGATGCGATGTAAAGCCAA
This sequence comes from uncultured bacterium, assembly GCA_965653675.1. GTDB lineage: Bacteria > Acidobacteriota > Blastocatellia > Pyrinomonadales > Pyrinomonadaceae > UBA11740. Next base: position 18,357 of record CBFHBA010000053.1, on the reverse strand, counting down.
CTCGGACCGTCCAGTGAAAGGCGAAGCTGGAGCTTCAAACTCCCCTTCCACTGCCACGTTTCTGGTATCGTGGATCGCCCGCCACAGAAAGGTGACCAGTTGATACTTCCCGTCTGAACCAAAAGGTTCTACGAGCGGCGTGCCCTGAGCAGCGATCTCCCTCCAGAACGCTTCTGTGCTGGAATTGCCTGCTTCGATCTGCTTGCGTAGCGTCTGAATACGTGGGCTCGGATAACGATCGCTCCAAGGCTCAGGCTTCAGTCGCTCGTTAAGTGAGAGCACTTCACCTACGCCTAATTCATAAGAGGCCGATTGATCTCCCGCGTTCTCAAACTTGAATGAGTATGAACCGGAGCCTTCGGCGGCGAATGGAAACGATATCTTCCCTTCGCCCGATGTTCCAACAAGTCGTCGAGCAATCGTTCCGTCAGGATACAGAAGGAAAAAGTTGATCTTGCCCTTGTACCCAAGCGAAACGTTTGCATAGTCTCCATCATTCAGAGTAATCGAAAATAACTCAGTCTTGCCGGGCTCAATCTTTCTCGCGACGTGTTGATTTGGCGAAAGTTTCTCTTGTCCATAGACAACCGCCGTGGACAATAACAGGAGGCATATTGAAAAGACGATGATGTTTCTCATGGCAGACCTTACGAAAACTGTTGATTGACGGTTCCTATCAGGTGAGTCGTCAAAGTTGCAGCCCCCGAAGAAAAATCGCGGTGTTCACATCCCTTCCCATTCTTTGACATCGCTTATCGGTCGCGTGCGGTTATTTTTGGTCACATATTGGCCACTTCGATTTGGCGGTATTTGATATGAACCATTGATTATCCACAAGCACCCCATGCCCATTCGTGCCCTCCAAAGGCAATTCATAAATGTTAACAAGATAGCTCCTGATCCGGTGGGTAATCATAGCCGGTGCAACCACTCAAGTAGACCGCGGGAAACTGATCGGGCTGCCCCGCCACACTGTTAAGCGTTGAACGGAATACCCCAAAGTCATCGGTAAAGACTTGGAAGCAAGCAAGAAGTTTTTTCGTCCCGAGTGCTCATCTCGCCAACCAATCCTTCGATCATCGGTTAACCGGGCTACGAGAAATAAGCACAGAACTTCCGTGCCGAGGCTGACTATTTTTCTTTTTCGGTTAGCACCGCCTGCGCAATCGCGATTACCGCATTGGCGTGTGGCGCCCTTTGTTTGACGTTTCGACAATGAACTAGCCTGCCTTAGTTACCTCCTAAAGCACACCTCAATGCAGGAGCTTGCATCGGGATGTGGTCCTTACCAACTATTGCAAAGACTCGTTTTCCTTCGAGCGTCGCTTTCGTGAGCAGGTTGTACATGTTTATATCGCGAAAAGAACTTGATGCCTGGTTCACTTCGTTCGTGAAGACGCCACCGGTCTGAGACGAAGGTATAAGTGGATTGAACCAGTTGGAAGGCGCTTCCCACCAATTCTGCGGCGTCTTCCAGTAACGCCGGTAAGCCGTCTCCAGTTCATCGGTGTTTTTGACTACGCTTTCCAGCCCCTTCAATTTTGAAAAGTAATCTAATAACCCGCCGACCTCGGCCCGCAGGTCCGCCTCCGAGACCTTACGCCTCACTCGATCCGCTGAAATTATCCGCAAGACGTAAAAAAGCTTGATCTGCTCGGCGGAAAATTTGGTCAGCAGATAATTCACCTCGTCCTGACGGTTCGGCTCCAGCGAAGAAGCGGGGACCTTGTCTCTTTTGGCCAGGAATTGGATGAGTCCCGGCTCACCGGCATCCTTGATGGCTTCATCACGCGAAGGCCAGGCCGAGTTGCTGGAGCTATCTTCATGGAAAGCTGCTGTGGGTTTGAAATCGTTCCATGCTTTCTCAAACTCATCAAACTCAGGATCTGTGGGGTCAAAGCTATGTCGTCGTGATCCGAGATAACGCAATCGACCACCATTAGATGAAACAAGGTCCAATTCAAAGACCGGATTTTGTATCTTCTTTCGGTCCTGATATGGCACAACCTGATTCGCGCAGTCACTTACCTGACGGCTAGTCGACGATTGAAACGAACCGAAGCCGATAACGGACGAAATTAATAAGCAGCTAAGCAGAATAATCTTCATGACATTGTGTCCAATCCTTAGATGTTGAAATTCACCATTGCGCTTACCGTGCGAGGGGTGTAGTTGGGATAGACCACCCGCTCTTGGTTTGTGGCAGAAATCGTCTTGTTTCAAAAAACCCAAGATGCGTACCTCGCGGCGGGATTCGAACCGGTGACCGCCGCGTCACGCGCGCGGTCCCTCGCGTTGAAAACCCGAAGCTAAATCGACCGTTCGGTGGTAATTCTCTTTGGCAAGTTCAGAGAAGATGCCCGATATATCAAATTCTCTGACCGAATTGTTGTTTGTTCGGGATATCCCTTTCGTAACTAAGCTATTCCGAATCGCACCATCCTCGCCCGTGAAGCCATCTGCAGAATTGGCTGCCTTGACAGCATCGAAGACCGCATCCCATGCCTTTGAGCGATCGATGAGGAGCAATGCGTTGGCGATCGCGACCAGTGCCCGCGGACGATCGGGGTCGGAAGGATCAAGACGGTGAGCTTCTGCGGTGGCCTCGTCGACCAGAGCAAGCGACTTCTCGCGATCCGTTTTCGCTAATAGTTCCACAGCTTGAGTCAATATCCAAACTCTTTGAATATGAGTCAGTTCGCCGGTACGCGTTATCTCGAGGGCGAGGTCTGCTCGTTTCTTGTTGATCGCTTGCAGCGCTATCGCTGTATCGATGTATGCGCGCGCCGCTTTGCGGAATTCGTCATCACTAATCTTCTCGATATAGTCGCGCGCCTTTAGATCCCCGTTTTCCGCGCGAATCATTGCCAGTTGCAAGTAGAGCCGATCCTGTTCCGCTGACGTTCGGGCATGATCGACTCGATCAAGCAGGGCCTGTTCGCGAGCTTCGCTCTTCTCCTCCGGCTGGATGCCTTGTCTCACGGGCGCATCGTCACGCTGTCGCTCGTCATCTGACATGCCAGTACTTAGCGAGTTCATTTGCGCGCGTATTGCGTCGGTAACTTCTTTGGCAGCATATTGATCGAAAAGGGGCAATAGGCGTTTCATGATCAAATAATTTCCCTGAATGCCAGAGGTAGTCTGCTCTTGTTCAGGGCCTGGTTGAGGCCGCAACAGAATCTGAGCTGCCACGTTGAAGAAAGCTGAGCGCAGCCCTGGAGCAACGTTTGGCGGCGTCGTTGTTCCGGCTGCTCGGTTGGCCCAATGGCTCCCGTCTGGTCCAAACTCAACGAAGAAGTGGGGCGTAAAGAGATACGACGAGAGTAAAGAAACCGTATTGCCGTCGGATTGCAAGGACGCAGCCGCCGTTGCTAACAACGCGCCATAACGAAGGTCGGCGGCGTCTGCGTCCTTATCCCTTAGATCGGAGAGAAAGTCCAACCCATCCATCGTGACTGAGCCGAGCGCGGGATCGGCAATCTGAAGCGATCGCTCGACATTCGTACTCAGAAGGTCTCGCGCAAGACTGAGGCGGCGTCCGATTGCCTCGGAGGAATTGAGCGGATTTCGCGGGTTATTGCCGGCGTTGGCAGCTTCTCGTTCCTTTTCAGACTTGAGTTTTGCCAGGAATTCCTCGCCGAGAGCACGATCGCGTTGAGTCGCAAGTCTCAAGACTTCACCACGAACATCAGACCCGCCAATAACCGGGACGTTGCCTTCCTTGATCGGCTGCTGGTTCGCCTGTTGCGAGAGCCTAATGTGTTCAGCGTCGGCTGCTTCAGCGGCGTCCCACGCTTGGCGAAACAACTCGCGGCTTCGTTCCTTGTCCGCGTCCCAGAGTACATCGGCGATCCGGGCGCGCGTTCGCGCGCGCAAAGCTCGATCGTCGAACTTGCCGGCGTCAGCGGCGAGCGAAAGCAAAAGCGCCTGCGCGTGAGCGCGGCGCTCCTTCTTGAGGCGCGCGAGTTCCGCAGCGTCATTATCTTTCCCGCGTTGGACGGATTGTTTAGTCGTGGTGGGGTTAACTGGTCGCTCGCCTGTCTGTACAGTTTGGGCTCTTGCGACTGTAAGAACGTCGAGGATTGAGAGAAGCGCGGTCAGCGCGCGATTGTATTTCCTCATTTCAACCTCCGTTACCGTTATGGTCTTGCAGCATCAGCCAACAACGAAGAAAAGTATGCCAGAACTTCATCCCCCATTGGTTCGCGTCCTTTCCTTCGACTCGAATCACCGAGACGTTCTGATACCAGTCCCAGTTCCCGCAACTCGATCAAGTTGATAATTTTTGCTGAGTCGCTCGAGTTCAGGGTGGGAGCTTTCGTATTGAAAGCTTGGTGCCAGTTTGTCCGGCAGAGGAATCGAACTCCTCATATAACCGCAGGAGACCGTTGTAAAATCTGAGCTGAGCACTGATCGGAAACCTGTCTGCTGAAATCTCGACGCCTGTGGGATGTGCCGGATAGGCCTTGGTGGCAGAAGCCAATGGCGCTGTCGTAATTGCAGCCGTCTTAATGAAGTTGCGACTTGTCGGTTTGGTTCTTTTCACAAAAATATTTCCAACGAACGTAATCAACCGATTGCCTGTTTGGTAAGTGACTGAACCTCAATAAAGGTTGCAACCGTCTTCAGCGGACCAGATGACTACATGTCTATCGTGTTTCATCCTAATTCCGCACGCTCTCGCTGCGGCTGACTTTCATCCTGCGCGTGAAAACGATTTCCGGTTCGCGGGAAAATTCGATCTTCCCGCACAATCGACTCGTATTTCCATCGATTGTCGATTCGGATTTGTTCATTTGACGGTTGAGTTTAAGGCGGTTTCACAAGTACAACGAATCTCATTACAAGTAGTATCTGGTAAATTGCTCGCCCAAGTCCGACGCAGCTCACAAAACAAGGCTGAACCGACATGACTTTGCCGTTGAACCGGTTAATTGCAGATAGACAATAATGATTGAATTGACTGAGCTGAACACGTCGCTGGAATTGACGAATCGATTTAAACGAACTAAAGCGGGCGGACTCTCTAATAGCCCGATACGTATCGACCGGGAAGTCCAGCTTTCAGGGCAGCTCAAGAAACCTTTGATCCTAAATACCTATCGTCGTCTGTCGATTAGTTGATCTTTCCTTTTCGAGCCGTGCCGGTGGTCGAAGTTTCGGAAGTGAATGGCGCTCTTGAGGATTTGTTTCTCGACGCGGCCTTCCGGTGTTGCCGGTTTGTTGACGAACCATGGTTGCGGCACAGCTCCGGGTAACTCCGCGACGCTTTCACATCTGAACTTGCTGACATCTGGCGCGCAGCCTCGATGAGGATTGAGGGGATCGGCCTGCCTGGTGGCCGCGCGCTGTGCGGCGCGAGGACCGGTAGACGTCAACGGATCGTTAGGAGAAAGCTGGTATGTGAACCGCCGCCGGCCGGCAACTTCATAGTCAGGCACCAAACATCGGAATTCTGAATACGATGTAAGGCAAAATCGGAAGGCGAAAAGGGATCTCCTCTCACTGCCACGTTTCTGGTATCGTGGACCGCACGCCACAAAAAAGTGACCAGTTGATACTTGCTGTCGGAGCCAAACGGTTCCACGAGCGGCGTGCCCTGTGCAGTCATCTCTTTCCAGAACGCTTCTGTTGATTTGCCCGTTTCGATCTCCTTGCGGAGTGCCTGAATCCGTCGGCTCGGATAAGGATCGCTCCAGGGCACAGGCTTAAGCCGCTCGGTAAGCGAGATCACTTCACCAATCCCCAATTCATAGCTGGCAGTTTGGTCGCCCGGATTCTGAATCTTGAAAACGTACGAACCGGCGCCTTCGGCCGCGAATGCAATTGGCACCTTTCCTTCACCTGATGTGCCGACAAGGCGGCGCGCAATCGTGCCATCGGGATATAGAAGGAAAAAGTTGTTTTGCCTTTGTATCCAATCGAAGCGTTTACATAGTCTCCATCACTCAGCGCTATTGAGAAGGCCGCCGGAGAACGAAAGAAGACAAATTGAAAAGCCGATGATGATTTTCATGACACCACCTACGAAGACTGTTGATTGAACGTTCCTGTTCGATGACTCGTCAAAGTTGTCGATTGACGGACATCCGCCCGCTTTATGCATGCGGCGGAGCACCATTGTCGACAACTTCGCTTACCTCGTCTCCTGCTGATTCTGGATTCATCTTCGTATAGCGGGCTTCATTCGCCATCTTCGTCGTTGGCCGGAATCTAGCGTAAGTGAGAATTAATCACTCTAAGTTTCGCGGATACTCAAAATTGGCCGGCTTCTCAGCTCTCTAAGACATTCATGAACTCGTATAAGAAGACATTGTTGCTCAACGCGAATCGTCGTCAGACGTCGTACGTTGTTTCTGATTCATCTTCGCTTCGCGCGCTTTCGGTTGTGGCTTGAAGACACGAACTTAATTTTTCGTGACTGTTTCTACCGCAGAACCAGCCACGAGCGTTGGTTTAAGACTTGTGGTGGTTGAGCCGTTACCAAGTTGGCCCCACCGGTTATCGCCCCAGCACATTGCGTTTTTGTCCGCGCTGATTCCACTGGTGTGTCCTGAGAAATCGTTGCCACCGGTTGAGATCGAACTAAACTTAAGTTCTGAAGCTACCGCGACCGGCGAGTATTTGTTTTGGGTCCAGTCGCAGAAAGGCAGATTTAAGCTAGGTTATTCCTCCACTTAAGAGCGTCAATGCCTACGCATTTCTACTATATATCACTGACGAGTAATCGGCGGCCGCAGTGCTTGCTCACATCATGTCCATAATCCTACGGACCAAACGGACCCGGACCAGGATTTACAACGCAATCGTGCACATGATCCCATAGTTCATTTAGGCCCATTGAAAGTAAGCCGGCCACGGCACCATCCCGAAACCCCCTCCATCCTCCTTTGAATATGGCTCCAATGATTCCCCCAACCGTCCCGGCCTTTGCGAACTTGTTCCAATCTACTTCTCCTTCCGTGACAATGCAGCTGTATACTCTGACGCCTTTCTTCTGTGCAGTCTGGTTGATTTTGTCTTGGGCGTAATAGTAGTAAGGGTTATTGACGGGAAAACCCATGCCTGGATCTTGTTGGCCCTGTGACGCGGAGTTGTCGATGGGAGTGGTTTTCCCCTTCTTATTCCCACCCATGTATTTTGGTGCCGCACCTCCTCCCTCGATTAAGCTTTCATCGCCGCTTGACGAAGCGGTACCTGTGTCCTCCCACTCTTGACCGCCAGCGTGGTTGTGAGGATCCTGGCCTGTCCCAGCGGTTTCAAGCCTGCCGGATTCAAAACCGTCGCCATCGAGACTGTTTTCTAGGAACCCACTCGACAAGCCATCGTCAACAGGATCCTCGATGACTGGGCCATTGGAAAAAAGGGCCGTATCCAATCCCCACCCACTTTGGACCGCAATCTCGCTCTCCCAACGATGCCCAGTCGGATCAATTCCCACAGTGGGCACATTACGAACATAGGCGTACAGGTTCAGAGTCTGCGGATCGCCGAAGTTGGCGTAAGGAACGGGCGCCGGCACGGCGGCCCAATCAGCACTGGTCCATCGCCCCAACGTGCTGGAGTAGTAGCGCCCACCGAAGTAGTCGAGATTGGATTCGCTGTCGCGCTCTTTGCCAGTGAACTTGAAGTGATTCGTGCTGTTTGTGAAGCCCACATTCGGCACGACGCCACCCCACGGGTAGAAGTCGTTGTCGTCCTGCACGGTTCCATTCTTGTCCACGAACATACTGGTCGAGCCAAGATGGTCTGTTATGTAGAACTTAATGTCTGGCGGGTTGGGAGAAATCTGGGGAACGTTACGCGCCAAACGCCGGCCAAAGGCGTAAACATAGTTCGTCCAGTTTCCGTTAGCGTCAGTTTCCGCGAGGATGGCGCCGTCCGGTCCATACCAACTGGGCTCGCCAGTGGATTTGGCGATGCGACGGCCGGCACCGTCGTAGGTGTAGGTGGGCGCTTTATTCACCGTCTTCACGCGATTTTCGGCGTCGTAGGTGTAGGCATTGAAGCCGTCAGTCAACAGATTACCTACCGTGTCGTACGTATAAATCTGCCTGCCTCTTGAGTCTTGCGCGATCAGATGGTTATGCACATCCGCGGTGGCTTGTAGACTTTCGCCCTGTCCGCCGGGATTCTTCTGGGTGAGATTGCCCCACGGATCGTAAACGTACGAATCGGACCAGTTCATTTTGTCGCCAGCCGTGAGGAGGCGATTCAACGAATCGTACGTGAACGACTGCGACCGGCCATTGTTTTTTATGTTGGTGACGCTGATCACGTCACCGTTGTTAGCGCCCGGGTTGTAGTTGTATTGCTTGTCGAAAAATGTGCCCGCCGAAATTTCTACCGGCTGCAGGCGATTGTTGTAGCTCACCTGGTAGTTGAAGTTCGCCGTCTCGAATTGCTTCAATGAGCCCGCTGGGAGGAAATCAGTTGGTTGCGCTGTCGCATACGTAAAGCCGGCGTTGTCCTGTGCCGAGATCTGCCGCGCAGCATTGTCGTAGCCATAGGTAACCTTGAATCCGTTGGGATAGGCGAGCGACGTTACATCCCCGAGAGAATCATAATTGGCGCTAAAATTCTGGCAGGTCGCCACACCGGGCGTGCACTGCTGGGTGTTCTGGGGGCGTCCCATGCTATCGTAGCCCGCCAGATATTTCGCACCATTATCAGAAAGCGTTACGTTTTGCCGGCCGATCACATTCGTTAATGCGACGTTGTTGTACCAGCTATAGTCGTAGCGAAAATGCGAGGCCGGAGTGTTGTCGTTGTAAGTTATATCTGTAAGCCGAACGCCGCCATTGGTCGTGTCGCGATACTGATAACTGACAATCGTGCCACCGGCGTCAGTCCTGGTCGAAAGCCGGCCGGCACTATCGTAGTGATAAGTGAGTGTGCCGTTCTCAGGGTTCTTAGAAGTCAAAAGATTTCCAAGCGAGTCGTAGGTGAAACGCCGGACGCGCCACGGACTGGTGGCATCGTTGCTTGCGTCAGCCGCGCATCCCGTGCCGTTTACGTTCCCATGCTGTTCCACGCATCTCAGATTATCGCGCGTGTCGTACTGGTAGAGCGTCACGTATTGGCCGGTGCCTAGAGTGGCTAGGAGTCCACCTGAGAAGGTACTGCTCCCACTGCTGAAGCTGCCGGAGAACAGACCTGGGTTGTCGGGAGTTGACTGTAGAGCATTGACGGTGACATTCACCGCTCCCGTCGTCTTCCAGGTCAAATTGAGGGTAGCGCCAGACACGACCGCCGTCGCCGGTGAGGTGGAGGAGTTATTGATCACATTGGCCAGGGCCGTGGCCACCTGCGCGGCGGTGGTGTTCACCGGCTGACCAGTACACGCCGCATTGCCGCTGCTTCCGTAGCAAGCAGTTGCCTTGAAACCTCCCACGGTGAGCGAGACGATGCCGGAATCGTAGACCAGATCGGCGGCGGTGTTTATATCCTGATATCCGTAGCTGCCGCTCCACCAAACGTTGTACACATCCTGGTTGCTTCCAAAATAAGTCCAGTGCTGACCGCTATTCGGATCCTTGAAACCAGCAAGCGCGCTCCCACTCGCGGCCGCCGGTGCGCCGGCACCCGCCGTCGCATCCTGATATCCATAACTCCCGTTCCACCAGAAGTTGTAGGCATGCAGGTTGCTTCCGAAGTATGTCCAATGCTGCGCTCCTCCACTATCCGTGAATCCGGCAATAGCATTCCCGGATGCCGCGGGTGCACTTACGACAGAAGTAAGATCGGAATAGCCGTAGGAACCGCTGTTCCAGTACAGGTTGTATCCGTGTCCGTTCGCGTCCAGGTAGGCCCAGTGCTGACCACCACCGGAATCCGCAAATCCTGCCAGCTTGCTTCCGCTGGCGCTTGCCGGTGCATTCGCACCGGCTGTGGCATCCTGGTAGCCATAACCGCTGGATGACGTCCAGTAGAGATTGTAAACGTGCTGGTTGGTTCCCAAATAGGCCCAGTGCTGACCACCGTTGGGATCGGCGAAAGCAGTCAGTGCGCTTCCCGGAGCTGCCGCCGGAGCGCCCGATGCCGCGGTGGCATCGCCAGATCCGTAGCTCCCGTTCCAGTACACGTTGTAGACATGCTGATTGGTACCGAAGTACGCCCAATGCTGGGCGCCGCCGGAATCAACAAAGCCCACTAGCGGACTTCCCGCTGCTGCTGCCGGAGCACCCGCTCCAGCCGTAGCGTCCTGAAATCCGTAGTTGCTTCCGCTCTGCCAGAAGTTATAGACATGCTGATTGCTGCCGAAGTAGGCCCACTGGGGTACGCTGGAGACAAAGCCGGTTACGGCTGTGCCAGCGGCAACGGGAGCGCCCGTCGCTGCCGTGACATCATCGAAAGCATAACCTTTGGCCGAGGTCCAATAGACATGGTAAAGGTGCTCGTTAGCGCCCAAGTAGGCCCAGTGCTGTGTGCCGGAAGAATCCGAGAAACCGGACAGCCCGCTGCCTGCGGCTGCTGCCGCCGGCGCACCTGTCTGATAACTACCCACTGAGCCGCTGATAGTAATACTGGCTGTGGCGGCAGCTCCAGGAGAGTTGGCAGCAGGTTCATCTACTTCAATCAGCCTTCCAAAAGCGTCGCTGCAAGCGCGCCGAGGGCGACCTGATTCATCAACGGCAACGGTGCAATTGTTGTCGTACTGTGCAGAAGCGATGCTGCCATCAGGCTTAGTCACTTGCAGAGTGCGACCCAGCGCATCGTATTGTGTCTGGGTCACACCGTAGGTTGGATCGGTGGCATGATTCGATCCTTGGCAGTAGGGATTCGACACCTTGCTCACTCGGCCCACGGAATCGTACGTTGTATCCACTTGCACGGTACACGTAGGCGTAATCTGCTGGGTTTGGACAGTGCGTCCAAGCCCATCGAAATATACAAAATAATCATCAAACCGAATCCCATCAATTGAACGCTGACGCTCCACCGTAGTCGAGTTCGGATAGAAGAACTTAGTCCAACCCTTATCGGGATGATTTGCCTGCGTCAGCCGCAGCCGCGCATTGTCATACTGATAACTAAATGGATTTCCGTTTTCATCCGTGAAACTCCCCAGCAGTCCGGTGTTGTAATCGTAAGTCGCGCTGGTCACATGATGCACGATCGGCGCGTTCGGATCTGGCATTTGGGTGTCAGGCGCATTGGTTTGCGTCAGGTACGCTCCGGCGTAGTTCGCAGAGTAAGAGAAGTTAGTCGTGTTACCGAGCGTGTCCCGGGTCGAAGCCCGCATGCCACTGTCGTAGTACGTATTGGTGGTGGAGATTGAAGTATTTGAAGTATTCACCCAGCGGGCAACTCCGGTTAAATTTCCGCGGTAAGGCCCTGCAGCTACTAAACCAATGGTCACCCCGGAGGCCGGCAGATTGAACTGGTCGTAGTAATAGGAGGTTTGGGCTGTTTGCAATGCCGGGGTTTGCGAAGGATCCTGCGTTGTGCTTGACGCCCGCAAGGTCAGCAGATTCGCGTTCTTATAATTGGCGTTGTCCTGCCAAACATAATGATTGATCGTAGACCTATATAGTGTGCCCGAGAAATCATATTCGTCCTGCTGCAACGCACCGACCGCGTTCACCAACGCAACCCCGTTCGGCTCGGTGAAAGAAGTGGTGTCGTAGGTGAAAACGGTTCTGGAAGTATTGCCGTTTGGCAATGTGACGCTGGTTTGAGTAGGCACCACCCCGCCGTTTTGTCCGATGGTTGTCGCGTTGGTGACAACAGGGCTGTACTGGGTTGCTAGCGTCTTCAGCAGCGTTCCGCCGTTCGAGGATGATCCTTGAAAGTATTGCGTCTGGCTCACCCACAACCCGCACCCGCCGCCGGCCTGCGCGCCGACCGTATAAACAACATCGTTTTGGGCTGGATCGGTGACCACCACATTGCCAGTCGAGTTGACCGGAAATCCGTAATAAGTGGTATGTCCGCCTGTGCCGTCATTGGCATCTTCGGTTCGGGAAACAACCACCCGTCTGGCATCCGTAAAGCCTGAACAGCCGCCCGTTGGTGCGCTGCCGATGATTATCTGGTACGTATACGAGATGCTGCCGCCTGTCGGCCACCCCACACGTGTCACATCGCCGTAGCTGTCGTAAGTAAATGTCCAGGCGGTCAAGTCCGGCAACACCACTGCGCCCAGCAGAGAAACTGTTGTAGGGCCATATTCCGTTGCCGGATAACTGTCGTGAAAACTAGTTTGCAGGGTAACATTGGCGTAACAAAACTTATAGGTCCGCGTAGCGCCGCCGACCCCGGGGACGTCCCACTCGATTGCTGATACTGTATTGCTTGGGCAATTAGTCAAATCGTTCGTGGGAACGCCCGCCCCTATGACGCAGGGCCTAGCGTTTCCGCAAGAGCCTGGAATCGATCTGCCGAGAGTGTCTTTCCAACCTGAAGAACCCAACGTTATTTGATTGCCGTTGCGGTCAGTCATCGAGGTGGGCTGGACTGCTGCGCCAAACATGGGATCAGGTGGCGGATAAGCGATTACAGTCCCGTTCGGCAGAACCAACGTGGTAGCGTCGCGCAGCATTAACCCGGTTCCATCGGTGGCGTATCTGGGGTAGACAGTTGTGTTGGAGATGCTGTCGTAGCCGAAGCTATGGACGTTTCCGTCAGAAGACGACACGTTATAGTTGTAACCAGCGATCTTGTTACTGGTGGTCATCTTGGGAATAGCGAACGGCCCCAACCAATCCATGCTGCTCATAACCTCTACGCCGCTGAGCCCCGTTCCGGGTTGCAACCCGTCGCCGGGATCCCAAACGTAAGTGCATATTAATTTGTTGGTGATCGGGTCGGTTTCGCATGAATTCCGCTGCACCTGCCACTGATGCGTGTTGTAGCGTAGGAAGAAACTCAAATCCAGATCGCCGCGCTGCGGAAAAGAGGCGATCGGGATGTGCAATGTCAGTCCGCCGTTAGTGACACTGACGCTGTCAATCGCGCTCCCGGTCAGCGAATCATAAGGTTTCAGACCCCGCTCTTCATTAACGTTGCTTTGACAAAGCGCGGGATGAGCGAACAGAAGGGTTAGCAGTCCAATTGCAAAGAAGGAAATAAGCCCCTTGACACGCATGGTGGTTCTACCTTTCTAGTGACAAAATCGAAAACTCGAACGCATGCTGAAGCGAATGCTCGAAGCTGAAGGCGGATCACGTTGACATGTGTGCAGGGGAACCGACTCGGTTCCATTGCCATTCGCTTTAGGCCAAAGATTGAAACGAATATCATTATTAGTATCCACTACATTGAAAAGACCATTTCGATCCAGCTCAGACAACCACCATGAACCGTTATGGTTTTCCCGTTAAAGCGGTTCATAGACACGACCAATGAAAGGGTGTCCATAACCAATTTACTATCAGTTGGACTTCTTCATATCGATATGAGTTCGTTCATAACCCACGTGCCGGCGGTAGGGCTACATCTGGCTGGATACTGAGGGAAGGGTGTCAAAGGAGACTGCGCCTGGCCCGCGTTGTCTCAATGATTTTGGCCATACGGCGCCTTCGAACACGGGTGACGTAGCTCGCGTGAGTTCGGTTTGGTTCGATCTGGATCTGGCATCAATCTTGTTTATATTTGATGCTTTCAGCGGGCCTGGCGGCGTGAGCCTAACGAATGAGGTCAGACGCGGCTGGCCTGGAGCGACTTACTGGAACAGACGCGCTCCCCAGCCGTCGCCTGTACCGATTTGTTAGACCTCTCTTCTTCGCTTCCGTCTGATCCATACGTAGGAGACGCCGGATGCAAATCCTAGCCCGACTCCGACCAGCGACGTAACGAAGGGCCCGAGGAGCAAATCCCCGCAACGAATATATTTTCAGGGCGTTCTGGAGCCACGTTGGAAGAAAGACTTGTCCTTTGCCCAAAACTGGCAAATTTCATTTCATCCACAAAACTCTTCCGATTCGCCTTCGCTTCGCGCTCCGTCGCTTCAGCCCGACAAATAATATCTGAACGCTGCTGACCCCCGCAGTGACTGCCAATTATTGATTTCGTTTCCTCTTCTCAGAATAAGCTTCTTTGTATCGGTGCAACTGTCGGTCCGCCTCTTCGCGATAGCCCGGCGGAAACTTCGGCGAAGCCAACGCTCTTGCTTGCTCTTTAATTGCGTCAGCAAGATCCTCGGCACTTGCATACGCAACCGCGAGGATGGTTCGAAGTGTTGGTCTCGAGTGATCGAGCGAGATGGCGTGGCGCGCAGTCGCTATCGCGTAAGTAGGATTCCGATATTCGACGCTTGCACAACCGGAATAAACTCCAGACTCGAGACTATATAGTTCAGCTCTGAGATTGTATCCCTGGCGAGCTGAAGTCGGGACAAGTCTCAGAGCTTCTTCATAATCTTGCAATTCGTTTTTGCAATCCTTGATTGTGTGGTAATGGCGACCTCGCCGCAGGTAGAGGAATGCTTCAGTTGGATGCAATTCAATCGCTTTCGTGTAGTCAGTGGTTGCGGCCTCACGCTGGTTGAGCGCGTGTTCTGCCTCGGCTCGCCGTAAGTATGGATCCCAGTCGCGCGGATTCTTTTCGATTACTGAGTTGAAATACAGAATCGCGTTTGACAACAGAAGTACATCCTTCACGTTAACCCAGCCAACATCGTCTCCGCCAGTCGATGATACCCAGACGCGATTTCCGTCGACGCGAACTACAGGAGTCACGATATTGATTCCAACAACCGTCCGGGCGCGATCATTCTCCGCGTGATGAACCTCGGCGAATCCGCGCACCATCATGATGCGTTGACCCACCCAAGTCTGGTCTGGTTGTGGGGATACTATTTGAGTCTGAGGCAATCCAAGGTGCGGAACCGAGGCGGTGATCAACAGAAGCAGCAACACTGCAATCGCCACTTCATGCAAGTGGGAATTACGAAGGTGATGAATTTTGTTGTGCCAAAGTTGAATCATGTCTACTCCTGCTGATTCATTTTCGCTTCGCGCGCTTTCCTTTTTTAGTGATGCGCGGATAGATCGGCCCGGCTATCTCTTGGGCTACAGTGACTACTACCGATTGAACTCAGCCAGCTTTCGTAAACTAACCGCCGGGTCATTCGCGACGTTTTGTCGCAGCAGTCCGAGGTGGCCATAGCCATAGATCACGAGAATCCTGTCGCTCGGAGATTCAATCAGCGTGACGATGTTGTTATAGATGCGAATGTTTCGCTGGTACCACGCTGTTAGCAGGTCAGGTCCAGCGTAATCGTTAGGGTATCCCAGCCGCATACAGGCGTAATACCAACCGAGACTGCTTGCTACCGTTGTATCGGAGTTTAGTCGCCCAAGCATCTCGACTATTGTGTGCGATTCTAAGAACTCAGTATCTTCCTTCGCGCTCTCGCGTGTGCTCGCCAGCAATGCTTCGACCTTATCGGCGAGACCGTTCGCCTTCGCATAGTTGACCACGTGTTGCCACGGGAAGTCCGCGTCCACATCGACCGGATAGATAGTTTTATGACCAAGCTCTTTCGCCAGGCGATATCCGATTTGATCAATCTCGTTTCTTGAGAGCTGGTATTTTCCGACCAAGTACTCTGCATACTCTCGCGTGATCCGTTGACTTCCGACGCTGGCTTCAACCGCGATCTTAGTAGGGTGGAACTTCTTCAAAACCTCGATTAGTTGCGCGATTTCGCGTTGACGTTTAGGCAACAGCACATCGTCAGCTTGTATGTTTCCGATATCGTGTCCCGGATTTCCCATGTGATACGTTCCCAAAACCAGCACTTCGGCGCGGAGCGGTGCCGAAGACCCTTCCGTGGGCGGTTGTTGTGCGTCGGCAGTTATTGCCAGGACACTGATTAACAACCAGAGTATCAGCATTACCTTCATTCTTTTTCTCCTCGCCCGGCTCTATTGTTGTGTGCTTCATCTTCGCTCGCTCGCTCGCTTTCGCTTACGTGAATCAAGTGTGCTCACAAGTTCACGTTCGTTCTTGCGAAAGCCGGAACGAGAATGTCACTCGTGTAGACTTCGTTATGGCACATAGCCGCTATCATGAAGAAACTGGTTGAGGTCGTGAATTTCAAGAATATCTTTTACCGCCCGTCTTTTATCGGAGGTTTTCTTGTAATTCGCCTCCGCGATCTTGTATCCAAAGTAATAGCCCATATCTTTCGGCATGCCGCGAGCCTTCGCTTTATTAGGATCGTACAACCAGACACCCCAGTCGCCTTGCGTATTGTCCTTCATGAATGTCGGCCAAAGCTCGTGTGCGTGCGCATCACCGAATGCAAGCAACTGCGGATTACTGGATTTACCGGAAATCAATTCGCCGATGAAGTCCGCGCTGCCTTCTTTGATCGAGAGACCAATTAAATCCAGCTTCTGCGGATACTTCTGCTGATAATGGATGAGTTCATGCGCGACCGTGTAAACGATGTTCTCGATCTCGTTGGCGTAACGTCCGACTCCAATTAGCAGTCCGCTGTCGGCAACGGTGCCGCCTGAGTTGTTAGCTCCAATTAGAAAATATACATCCGGGAAAACGGCGTCTGGGTAGAGGTCTTTCAATTTGCGAAAGCTTGCCCTCGTTGGTTGCGTCGCGAGATCCAGTTTGAGTGAGTCCGCGCGAACCGATGAGTACGTTGCCTGATTGCTTTCGACCGCATTTACAAGGTCACATACGGTGAACCTTAATCTGCTGAAATCCTTCAGCCCAGCGCTGCCTTTGTTGAGATATTCGCGCTTGAAAACCATCAGATCGTTATCGGGATTCATCTGGTCGTACGCGCGCCAGAAGTTTTGAATGTCAGAAGTAACCAACTTTGCGGCGTCAGGATCATGGTTCGATTCGGTATCCAGCGTCGATTTCATCCGCAGCGGATTTACTGAACTGCTGAAAACGGAAACAAAACCGGCGCAAAGAACGACCACGGCTAAAATGCTTTTGCTTTGAACTCTCATTTTTCCCCCTTAGCGTTGTGAGAATCGAAATGTTTACGAGCGTTCCCAATTCTGATTCATCTTTGCTTCGCTCGCTCTCTTGCTTTCAAGGATTGACGATAGTTTTTGAACCAAGCATCCGCTTGCGCCGATTCGCCGCCAGATAACGCCGCATCATCCGCAACGACTTCCATCGCAAGTCCATTTTCTTCGATTGTGAATAGCTCAACACCACGGCGTCTTTGTGAACGTCGCAGTAGGGTACGTTGCCGAGCGACGCTCTTTGAACCATCGGGACTCCGATAGTGAGCGCCAGCACGTTTAGGCTAGTGTCACGAATTGCATCGCGCTGAGTTGGCGGAGCACCGCACTCAACACAACTGTCGGGCCACATAGCGCCTTCGAACACAGGCGACCAGTAGCGCGGCTTGTCAGATATTACATTCGGATCGAGCGCCTGCGTGCGGCCAGATTCCACGATCGAGTATTCGAAGCAGTTGCTACAGCGCACCGTCTGCGAAGACTGCTTGCTCAGGATGCCGCCAATCTTTGCCGTGCAGAATGGGCAGCGTGTATTCAAGCTTTTCTTCGCAAAGGAACCGGGCCTCTTCGCTGGACATCCTTGTCACTGGAAACGTACGGGTTGGAACGGGTGGATCCAGTGAGTTCGTTTGTGTTCGATCTGTAGTTGGCGTCATTCTTTACTTAACATCAGTGCCCTTGACCGACCCTGTCAGCCCGTGGGATTAACGTTCTCTCCCATCTTTTTCAAGCGTTCTTCAATCCATCTTATTGAGGTACTTATCGAAAGCAATCTTCCATTCGCCGCCCGCTTTGATGAAATACATAGTTTCCCACTTCTTCGATTCATCGTCTTGGTACTCAAGCGTAGCGGAATCACCTTCTATCCGTTCGTTGCGGGTCTGTAACAGTTGCGGCGCCTTGAAGTTTGGATCATTGAAAGCGCTCTGCATAGACTCGTCAAAAGTTTTTTTCTGGAACTCCCTGGCAGTACTTTCCAAAATGTCTAACGAACTCTTTGAGAGGGTCCTCTTATATGCCGCAATGTCTTTGTTTTTCTGCGCCTCGTAGAACGTCTTCAATGTTGCCGTCGGTGACGACTCGGCGCCGAATTTACAGGCCGCGATTGAAAGAAGCAGAAACACTGCAAAGAACAGTCGGTTACTGGCTAATCCCTTCATCTCACCTCCGTGCGGTTAATCTCTGAGCAAGCGTTAATTTGTAATCCAGCATTCTTGGATTAGTCCGTCGTCTCAGTGACAGTAACTCGCCAAATTGCCGGGGGAAAATTGCGGCGGTCCAATTTCCAGGTTCGTCAGTTTTCCCTTGTCGTAAGCGATCACGATGTATTGATCGTCCGCTTTCGGATCCACTTTCCGGTTGCGTACCACGGCGATTATCTCGACGTCAGAATAATCCTGGCAGACCGTGT
>CBFHBA010000052.1:0-21316 GCA_965653675.1 uncultured bacterium | reverse complement strand
CAAGTAAGTAGACCTTACTTTGGAAGGTGTTCTGAGAGTTTTCACCGGTAAATTCAAGACCGGCCCGGCTGTCTAATTCAATCTTTTTCGTGGTGAGCAAAGAAGCATTCAAGGCCTTGAGAAAGTTATCGCGATTGGCCTCCAGCTCCGCGTCCGGATTGAGATGAATGCTCGAGGCGTAGTCCCCGTAGAGACAAACGTAAATGACATCATTAACGGCTACGCCGTAGCCGTGCGAAGTAAAATCCGGCGTCTGCTTCAGTTCCAACTCTTTCGGTTGCGCCGGCATCATCACGCTGAAATCTCCGCCGGGAGGCGCAAACTTGATCCAATTACTTGATTGCACGGCTCGCAGCGATGATGCGAACGAGGCGATCAGGACTACAACTAACAGAATTTGTTTCCGTGAGCTCATCGTGACCTCAAACGACTAATAGTTAGAATTGGGTGTCTCGCCCCGTGAGTCAAGCAGAAGAAACGCTTCACTCAAGTGTTCGCGAATATCCGACGCAACCATTGCGCGCATGCCGTGCTCACGCGCTGCCAAATCGCCAGCCAAACCGCTGATGTAAAGAGCGGCAATAACTGTCTCGAGCGCGTTCATTCTCTTCGCCTGCGCGAGACACCCAGTGATAACACCCGTTAAAGTATCGCCCGCGCCGGCCGTGCCAAGTCCTGCGTTACCGGTTGAATTTAGAAATACGCGACCATCAGGAGCGGCGACGAGCGATCGCCCACCCTTCAACAGCAGAATAACGTGGTGTCGCTCGGCGAATTGTCGCGCTGCCGACACTCGATCGTTCAGCGCTGACTTATCAGTCGTTCCCAGCAGTCTCAACATTTCGCCCGGATGAGGCGTGAGGACGATCGGCAGTTCGGCTGATCCGCGCAACTCATTAGGCCAGGGCGACAAACAATTCAAGCCATCTGCGTCGATCACAATCGGTGTGCGCCGTCGCTCGACGACTTTGCGCACGAATGCGCGCGTCCGTTCGTCTTCCGACGACAGGCCGGGGCCAATCGCAACGACGTCCGCACGCTCACTGAATTTGAAAAAATAGTCAAACGCATCATCACTGACTGCGCCGCGATCGGTCTCCGCGAGTGTCGTAGTCATCACTTCCGGCATCACCTGCGTTGCGACCAACGGCTGAGCCGACACCGATGTCGCCACGGTCACGAGACCTGCACCCGAGCGCATGGCAGCGTTGGCACACAACGCGGCCGCGCCGGTGAATCCACGCGAACCCGCGACGACCAATGCATGCCCATGAGTGTTCTTGTAGGAATCCGGTGTGTAGCGCGTCGCCCTTAACCAACGCTTCGCATCGTTTTCATCGGTGAGAAACAGATCCGCCCGTGTCTCTGCCAATAACTCTGAGGGCGATCCAATGTCGGCGACGATCAAACGTCCGTTGTAGTCCGACGCCGGCGCAACCACGTTGGCAAGCTTCGGCGCCGTCATCGTCACAGTGACATCAGCGTGAATCGCCGGCCCGATGAGCTCAGCGCGATCAGAATTCAAACCTGACGGCACGTCAATCGCAGCGATCAGCGAAGTCGCTGTCGCACTTTTTCTGAATTTGTTTACTCGCTCAACGACATCCGCGTGCACACCTTCGAGCGGCCGCGACAAACCGGTTCCAAACATGCCGTCTACGATTATGTCGCTGCCTTGGGATAAATCTTTAACAATCGCGATCGCGGCATCGTCACTGGATTGAATGAACCGAATCGAGCCGGCGAGCGACTCTGCGCCTGCGTCGGTAAGACTCGCGAGGGCCTCGAAATTTGTGCGCGCATCTCCCTTCGTCTCATCAATCGTGCCGAAGAGCAGCGCCGAAACATTTGCGCCCGCATGCGCAAGCAATCGTGCTACTGCGGCGCCGTCGCCTCCGTTGTTGCCGCCGCCGCAAAGAACTAGCGCTGTCTTGCCCGCGAGATCGCCGGCGAATGTCGACACAATAACCCGCACGACTGCCGCGGCAGCATTCTCCATCAGGACAAGCGATGCGATGCCATAACGCTCAGTAGTGAGTCGATCGATGTCGCGCATCTGCGCGGACGTGATCACCGGTTGCACGACCGGATGATAAGGAGAAGGCTAGATGAGGGTCAATGGAGGTGCGTGCCGGAAAATTGGAAAGTAGGTGAGCGCCTTCCAAAAAAGAAAAAGCGGCCCGGGGTTCCCCGCCGCTGCCGCTGCTTCCAACCGATCCGTCTTTCGGGATAACTCAAGAAAGAACGAATGCCGCCGGTCCTCCAGAAAATCTATGAGAAATTTATTAGCGTAATCATTCTCGCGTCATTCTGACCAAAGTCGCTCGAAAAACCAGCCGAGAATGCAGCAGAGCCAGAGCTCCGTCCTGGAAGAGCTTTTTTTGATTATCGTCGCTTTACCTCAAAAACATCGTCCGCGAAGCGGACGGAATGAAAGTAGCCCAGCGCTTCAGCGCCGGGATCCAGTGCAACTCAGAGTCTTCGGTTTGTTTCACACGATTACCCAGCCCTAAAGCGCTGGGCTACTATCACTCGTCGGCTTCGCCGACTTTTGAGGCAAAGTTCACTATCGCCTTAATCCGACCATTCCCAGCGCGCGTCCGATGACGGTAGCGGCCTCACTGACGCGGAAAACTGACGCGACTACGAAGTAAGCGAGTCCGTAAGGCACAAGCACAAGGCCCGCGATAACAATCGGATGCAGTTGCGGAATCAGGAGCTTGATGCCCCACCCGAGCGTCGCTCCGGCAAGCGCCGATAACCAAAGCTTCGCGATAAAGCCAGAGCTTAAACCAGTCCTTCCAATTCTTTGATTCAGACTACGGCGGAGCAGCACGAACTCGACCCAACCGGCGATGCCCGCGGACGCAGTCAATCCCGCGGCGCCCCACTTTGGATCGACTCCGATAGCATGTGGGAGCGGAATCGCGAATAAATATCCGAGGCCGGTCGTCAGGGCCACGCGAATCACGGCGTAACGCAGCGGCGTGCGCGTGTCATGCAACGCGTAATACGTCGACGCGTAAAGCCGCCCCAGCGTCGATGCCAGTAAGCCAATCGTCGAACCTGCGAGAATCCCCCAAACATACGTCGAGTCGGCTCGATGGAAGCGACCAGTCTGATAGAGTGCGCCGGTCATTACATCACCAAACGCCATCATTGCCATCACTGAAGGCACGATGAAAAATGCTATGCGCCGCAGCCCGTCATCCAAACGATGCCGCAGTTGGCCGGCGATCTGATCTTGCGAGCCGAGCGCGCTTGACATCGCCGGAAGTTCCGCAGCCGATACGGACATGCCAAACAGGCTTACCGGCAACGTGTACAGACTTTGCGCGTACGTGAGCGCGGCAACGGCTTGCGGGCTGATCAAGCCGGCGAGCATTGCATCGACGAACGCGGAGATTTGCACCACGCCCCGGCTCATGAAAACGGGAAAAAAGTTCCGCAGGACTGTCCGCACGTTTGCAGACGTAATGTCGAGCACTGGCCGCAGCCGACGAATCAGTGAAATGACTGTCGGCATCTGCACGCCGAACTGCAAAGCGCTGCCGATGACAGACCCCCACGCCGTCAAAATTGCCAGATGAAACTGATCCTCGCGCTGGCCAAACCAAATCAGCGTCACGATGATTGCCAGGTTCCAAACGACCGGGGCCGTGTAGGAAAGAAAAAACTTTCGATGACTGTTCAGAACGCCGAGACACCAAGCGGACAGCACAAGCAGTCCAGCGCCAGGAAAGAAGATCCGGATAAGCTGCGTTGTCAGCTCGCGCGTCGCGGGATCGAAACTCGCGGCGAACAGCCTGACAAAGAGCGGCGTAGTCACGACGCCAACGAGGACGATGATCGACGTCGTCAACGCGAGCAGCGTCAGAACGGCATCGGCAACTCGCGACGCTTCTTTCTTGTCACCGCGCGCCAGCAGATTGGCGTAGACGGGAATGAAGGACGCTGAGAGCGCCCCTTCGCCAAAAACGTTCTGCAGGAAATTTGGAATGCGAAACGCGGCGCTGAATGCGCCCGCCGCGTCTGATGTACCCAGGTAGTGCGCGAAGACGCGCTGACGAATGACACCTATGATTCTGCTAATCAGGATGCCTGCGCCGACCATGAACGCTGATCGACCCGTGCTTTCACCACCACCCCTCTGGTCCGCTTCGACGCGCGGAAATCGGCCGGTGCTTTCGCCGACGACTTCGACGGTCTCACCGGCGATCTCGGCCGCGTTGCGGCGGTGGTGTGATTGTCCGCGGGCGAAGGATGGAGAATTCGAACTAGAACTAAAAGCGCTTCGAGTAGTGCTGGCTTCTGACTTGTCCGGGTTGTGATTACGAGAGTCGTCGCGCATTTCGGCAGTTACTTTGGCTCCGGAGGAGGCGAATGTTTATAGTTACGACCGACGAAACAATGTTAGCTCCTTTAGGAGCGCGATAAATTCGCTCCTAAAGGAGCCACGTTTTCAAATAAATCCACCAGCTATAAACATTCGGTCCCTACGGGACTCAACTTCATTAATCGCCCGCTATCATTAAATCGAAACGTCACAGATTGTACTCTTTTATCTTGGTGAGCAGCGTCTTGTAACTTACGCCGAGCGCCTCGGCAGCCCTGGTTTTGTTGCCGTCGTATGCCGTAAGCGCTTCGACTATCTTTTGTCTCTCTACCAATCGCACGACTCGCTCAGTTGCTTCGCTGAGAGTTCCTGAGAGATTCATGCCCAGCGCGGCTGCGCCCTTTCCCGCATCGGTCGCCAATCCCAAATCGCGGGGCTCAAGTTCCGACCCATCAGCGAGGATGCATGCACGCTCAATTGAGTTCTCCAACTCGCGCACGTTACCTGGCCAACTGTGCGCCTGAATCGCGGCAATGCTTGGTTCACTCAGGGTAGCTTCTCTCCCCCGTAATTCTCTGCCGAGTTGTGCCGCGAAATGACGCGCCAGTAAAACTACGTCGTCGCCACGCTCGCGCAACGGCGGAATCTCGATGGGAAAAACTGCGAGTCGAAAGAAGAGATCGCCGCGAAATTCACCATCGTCAACCGCGGTCCTCAAGTTCCTGTTCGTGGCAGCGACAACGCGCACGTCAACGGGAACCGGCGATTTACCTCCAATGCGATCGACCGCTTTCTCTTCGATTGCACGCAAAAGTTTCCCCTGCACGGCTAACGGCAGCTCGCCGATCTCATCGAGAAAAATTGTCCCGCCCGCAGCCAACTCAAACTTTCCGAGTCTTCGTTCGCCGGCGCCTGTGAAAGCGCCGCGCTCATGTCCGAACAACTCGTTTTCAATCAACGTTTGGGGAATCGCCGCGCAATTGATCGCGACAAACGGTTTGTCGCGCCGATTCGACAGGTGATGCACGGCACGCGCGAATAACTCTTTTCCAGTTCCAGACTCTCCAAGCAGCAGTACGGTCGCATCGGTCGGCGCGACGCGCTGCGTTTCAGCGACCGCGCGCTTAATTGCTTCAGATTCACCAATGATTCGCGGAAAGCCGTAGCGCCTGGACCACTCTTCGCGCAGCAGAAGGTTTTCAGTGCGCAAGCGTGACTGCTCCAGCGCGCGTTCGACGAGTAACAGCAGATGATTCGAATCTACCGGCTTTTGAAGAAAGTCGTGCGCGCCGTCTTTCATCGCCTGGACCGCTTCGTCAATCGAGCCATATGCGGTCATCACGATCACCGGCACTTCGCTGTCCGCCGCTCTGGCAGCGCGCAGCACGTCGATGCCCGATCCATTAGGCATGCGCAAATCGGTTAGCACAATTTTGTGAGGGACGCGCGCGATTTCATCAATGGCGGCGCGCGCATCGGCGGCTTCGGTAACCGAATAGCCCGCCGTCTCCAGAGTCATGCGCAGAATGCGCCGTAAACTCTCTTTGTCTTCGACGAGAAGGACGTCAGGCATCAGGTCAGCACCGCTCTGCTCGCGCAGGCAGTTGAACGGAAAGGCGGTTTCATAATCCGTTGGCGCTTTTGCGCTGTCAAGATCATTCTGCCTAGGTTTGAATGTGGAACGCGCATCTTCCGCGTGATCTGCGGGCGGAACGCCTGTGCCACCTTCTGCTTTGAAGCACCCTATGTGAAGTGAGAAAATTTGCTAGCCATTGAAAGATCATCCAGGGTTCGTGCCCGGTAGAACTCCCTTTTGAGATCTTAATTCCACGAAAAATTTGTGATTGAAAGTTTCTTAATGAATATCTAAACTCAATTTCGTGGAGGTTCATAAAATACATGACAGTTTCCCGCCGCCTCTTCATAAAGGCCGCGAGCGGGGCGACTCTCTTCGTCAGCCTACCCCAAGCACTCAATGTTTTCAGCCAGGACAAACGGAAACCAATTCAGGGGCCGACGGAAGGTGCTGCGCATAAGAAACCCGCAGTCAGCTATAACGATCCGCTTTATTACTACACCAGCGCCACCTTCAGCAGTTACGTCGGGTCAATTTTTAAGGTGTATGTTTCAAAGGGAAAATCGATCAATCTGAAATTGATTGAGGTCAGCCAACTGAGACCGGCAGTACCGGGCAAAGAAGGGTTTTCGCTAATGTTTGAGGACTCGGCTGCTAACCGTTTAGCGGGTGGACTATACAAGATCGAGCATGCGGCCTTGGGCACGCTATCGATAATGCTCGGCCCCATCAATCAAAGCGGCACTAATTACGAAGCTGTAATCAACCGGCAATATCCCTGACCGTTAGAAACCGAACATTCCGAACCCTGCATCTGAATATCGACCTGACTTAGTTGCGCGGTTCGTACTCCCCGCGCGCCTTGGCGGCTTCGTAATCGGAAGTCGCGAGTCGCATCGAGAGTTGGATCGGCTGATATGCGAATGGCGCAGGTCCACCGTAAGCGCTTTGAATCGCGGTTACGATCGCATCCTGATTGCTACGAAAGAGATTTACATTTCCGCGTTGATTGAAGATCACGAATAGCACCACGCGTCCACTCTTCGTATTCATCTGACCAACGAGCGAACTCGCGCCACCATCAGTCCGCACTAACGTACCCGTCTTGGCAACAACGCTGCCTCTTTCTGCCGGGTCGGTATAGCGATCTTCGAGCGTCCCAGGGTCTATTCCCGCAACCGGCAAAATGTCCGAGAGCTTTAGATTGTTTTCCTTCAGTTCATCGCGGACCCCACGAAGAATCTGCATCATCGCGCGCGGCGTGACGCGATTGATACCCAGGCCGCTGGCTGACGCGAGCGAAACTTCATCGGAATTGATCTTAAGTGAATCGATCAAAAGGGCACGGACCGAATCGGGACCGCCCAACGATTCCCCGATACGTTCGGCCATAAAGTTGTTCGAATAGCACAGCAGCACTTTCAGAATGTCGACCAGTTTGCTGGACCGGCGGGTCAACAGCGGGAGCGCCTGCGGTGGCGCTGGGCCAATCACGACTTCTCCAGCGATGGTGACGCCCGGAACCGAACTCAGGCTCTGCTGATCGCCAAGCAGCAAACGCTCATCCAGCCAGGCCCGCGTTGCACTTGCTGACCGTGTGATCGAGTTCATCGAATTTCGCAACTCTTCGCCAGAGCGCTGCGACGACCAATCGAAATTCATTGTGAAGCCGGGTGCAACGATCAGATTACCGGTCACTGTCTTGATTCCGAGGTTGTTCAGTTGCCGCGCCAACATCACCGCGTGCTCGTAGCGAAACGACGGGTCGCGACCGGAGATTATGAGATCGCCATTCAGCGTAGAAGTAGCGGCGTCAACAGTTCCGGTGGTCCAAACGGAAGTCAAAAATCGATGATTCGGGCCAAGATTTTTGAGCGCAGCGAATGTGGTTGCGAGTTTCACCGCGGAAGCCGGATTGAATTTGTCATCCACTGATTGCGACGCGATCACCGTGCCATCGAGCGTTTCTGCCAGTACACCCTGGTAACCGTGTATCGCCGTTAGCGATTCCGGCAAGGCAACTGCGCGCGCGATGCTGGCGACTGATGAACTCGCACTCGAGTTCTGAACGCTAACCGTACCCGGTTGAGGAGCGCCGCCGCTGTTGGAGGGTGTTGGCGCTGTAGTTTGTGCCACGGCAACCGAACACAACAGGAATCCGAGACAAACGGCAAGCAACAATCCCGCGGTTCCCGGGACTGCAATCGTTGGCTTGTTTCGTGGGACTCTCATCGTCCTTAAAAATATAACACGTCTAATCGGTCGCTTTCGTCGAAAGAAAAGCGCCAAAATTTGATGCCTACAATATCGCGACGGGATGCACAACTTTACGCGCCGCCCAGGCTCGCCAACTTTATTGACAGTCATCAGGCGCGCTCCTAGAATCCAAACAGACTCGCCCATCGGTTCGGAAAGCAAGAATGCGAGAACAGGAACCGGTTACCATCGATCGACTGCGTGCGACACATGCTACTCGCCGCAAAGAAATTCGCGCGCGCCTCACGGAATTCGATCACGTTTGGCACAGCCGCTCGGATGCTCGTTTATGGGAAGAGATGGTGTACTGCATTTTCACCGCTGGTTCTTCTGCGGCGTCGGGGATGACCGCGGTCAATGCGGTTAAGCCACTGCTCGATAAGGGGAGCCGCGCCGCCATCACACGCGCGCTAAAAAAGCCTCCGGCGTATCGGTTTCACAACGTGAGAGCTGAGCACATTGTGGCTACGCGACAATTTCTGCGCGCAAATTTTTCGATGCGTCTGCGCGACAAGCTTGAGAGTTTCCGCGATCGGGATGAGCGAAGGGATTGGCTGGCTCGGACGCCCGGCATCAAAGGACTTGGCTACAAGGAAGCAAGCCACTTTTTGCGAAATATTGGCTTCAAAGGCTATGGCATTCTGGACAAACACATCATCAGATGCCTGGCCGAACTCGGTGTGATCGATTCTGCAAAGCCTCCTACGAGTCGCACCCGGTACGTAGCAAGCGAGAGCCGCATGAAAGACTTTGCAAAGGACATCGGCATCAATTTTGATGAGTTGGATTTGGCGCTCTGGTCAATGAAGACCGGCAAGATTCTGAAGTAGCAAGACTGCTTTTATGAAACTCTCCAGCAACTCTAAACCAGGAGTCAGTGTCATTTGTTCAATCGTTCGTGCGTTTTCAGTATGTGCCGTGCTAGCGGTGTGCAGTGTCTGTGCTCTGGCAAATAATCAGAAAGCTCTGCGGCAGGCTAAAAAAGCATTGCGCTCCGGCGATTTCCAGCGTGCCGAACAGTTGTACCGCGAAATACTGCAAAAGAACGACGAAGAGTTCGAAGCCCATCTCGGATTAAGCAAGACGCTGCTGAAACAACGTCGATTGGAAGAATCGTTCGATCACGCGGCACGTGTAATCGCCGCAAACCCGCTCTCGGCCGAAGCTCACGCGATACTTGGTTCCGCGATTCTCGCCACCGGCGACTTCCGTTTGTCGCTGGAAGAATTCCGCACCGCGCTAAACATCGACGACGACCAGGCGATGGCAGTGGCCGGGCTCGCAATGATCGACTTTTACGAAAATCGAAACAACGAGGCAGTTCAAGGATTGCGACGCGCGGTGAGCATGGATCCGAACGAGCCGGATTACGTCTTCAGCTTAGGCCAAGCCGCGGCCCGCGCTGAGAAGTATAAGGAAGGCGCGGACGCCTACGAGCGGTTTCTCGTGATCGCTCCGCATACTGATGCCGATCGTCGCGCGAGAATCCGTGGGTTAATCGACTTTTTGCGCTACCTTGGCCGGCAGACTTCTCTCTACAACGTTAGCGGCCCTGAACGTACGGTGCTGACGTTCGAAGCCATCGACAATCGACCAATCGTAAACGTCCGACTAAATGGGTCAAAGACGCCGTTGCGCTTTGTGCTCGACACCGGTTCGGGAATGTCAGTGATTTCAGAAGAGACCGCGCGCAAACTTAGTCTCAGTCCCGTCGCGCGTGGCGGAATGGCGCGAGCAATCGGCGGCGGCGGCCGGTTTGAGATCGTCTATGGATATCTCAATTCGATGGATTTGGGAGACATGCACATTGAAAACGTTCCCATTTACATTCGACGCTTTTACGATCAGCAGACGCCAGTAGATGGCTATTTGGGAATCGCGGCCTTGGTGCGTCTGGTGACAGCGGTGGATTACGCCACGCGACGAATGACGCTTGTGCGTCAACGCAATCCCGCGGACCTTAGCTCTTTGATTGATCGCGTCGCGACCACGGGGTCAACGCGGGTTGTCGCCCGTCCCGGTTTTGAGATTGCGGTGCGAACTACTTCCAGCGGATTCTTAAGCGGCGAAGTTACCATCGGGGGAATTACGAAGTCCCTGAATTTCATCATCGACACGGGCGCAACCGTCAGTGTGATTTCGCAACACGCCGCTGAACTTGAACCCTTTTCAGAGTTTATTCAGCCGGATCGCATGCGCGTTTTCGGCGCGGCGGGTGTTGCCGAGGATGTGAAGATGGCGATGCTGCCGAAAGTTGCGATTGGCAGTTATGCGCGCGAACGGGTTAACGCAGCCGTGTTGGATCTCGATCCCATCAATGAAACTGCCGGCTTCCAACAAAACGGGATTCTGGGTGGAAACTTCCTGCGCAATTTTCGGGTCGTGTTCGATTTTCAGCGAGGTATTCTGCGCTTCGAGCCAATAGAAGGATTGAAACCGACGAGCGCTGGCACTCAAGAAACGTCCGGCTTATGAAACCGAGCGCATATCTGGAAACATCGGTGATTGGCGCGTATCTCGATAACGGTGAGCCGTTTCGCCGTGATTTGACGATCCGGTGGTGGGAGCATGAGCTGTCGCAATATCGCGCGGTGATTTCGCCGCTGGTCGTACGAGAGCTGGAGCGAACGGAAGAGCCGCATCGATCAGCCTATTTGAAATTGGTGCGCCCTCTGGAGGAAGTCGAACTCACCGAAGAGTGCGCGATCCTCGCCGACGGTTATGTGTCGCGTGGGATTTTTCATCGCAAGTACATCGCTGATGCATTGCATGTAGCAGTTGCTTCGTTTCACAAAATCGATTATCTAGTTACATGGAACTTCGGACATCTCGCAAATGTGAGACGGCAAGCGCGAATTCGTTTGTTCAATACCGCCGCTGGATTTTTCGTACCGATGATCGTGACACCGGAGTTTCTGGTTTCCGAAGCAACTGAGAAAGCATTTTAGATTTTGGAAATTTGATTTTAGATTCTTTGCGTTTTAGGTTTGGGTTTAGACTTCGACGCAATCGGAAATCTAAAATTGCAAATCTAAAATTTTCTAATGTATCGTCGCCCAAAATTTCTGACGGTCTTGATTCGTATTCGCGAAGTCATGTCACGCGAAGCAGACTATGACGTTGACTTGTTTGCCGAAATGGTGCGGTCGGGAGAACAACCCAAACTCGGCAAGGTGCGAAATATTCGCGGCTTCAAAAAACGCGCGCGGCGCGAGGATTCTGAGACTGACAGCTTTGAGAAAACGGCGGCGCGATAGCTATGGACGCTACGTTTGAAACAATTGGCCTCGAAGTGCCGACCGAGAAAGCGATCAACTTTCTCGCGGAGCGCGCCGAAAATCAGGGCGAAGCGAGCCAATTGTCGCGGCGCGGCGCAGTTTTGCACGGGCGTTGCTGGAAACTCGGCGAAGGTCTCGAGGTATGGACAGTTCTTTATGAGTCCGGGACCGGCGACGTCTTTTACGCGAATTGCCGACCCGGATTTCGTGCGCGCTACACGCAGCGCATCGCGCCCTGGGCGTTGACTGAGTACGACGAAGAAGGTGAGGCGGTCATCCACGGTTATTGTGACGGTACCGATACTGAAGTTTTGTTTGAGTTGCAAAATCTTACTGAGGTAGGGACGGATGGTTTTCGCGTGCCAGCGTTGCATGTGGGATTGTGTGGCCTCGCGTATCGCGTGCGCGTATGTTCGCGCGAAATGGATGCCCGCTGGCTGCCGCTCGAGCGGGGCGCTCCCTCTCGCGCGGCGCACGAAAATGACTGGATCGTGCGCGGACGCGTGATTGCATTTAAACCACTGATCAATCCTCTTTCGGGCAGCGAGCTCTACTGGCTCTATCTCGACCTTGGTCGATTAAAACTCGAAGTGCTAGTGAACGCCCGTGCCCTCACCGGCGCCGCCCTGCAAGTCGGCGCCACGATTTCCGCTGAAGTCTGGCTGCAAGGGCACGTCCTCGATTCGCGTGCGCTGCGCCAGCAGTATGAGGGTGTCGATCAAACCTATTCCACCGCCGACCTTTGGTCTCACTTCCTGCGTCACAACTAATCCACGCGAGCCAGTCCCGATTGAATGAAGCGTCTTATCATCATCGCTCTCGCGCTCATCGTGATTGCAGCTGCCGCCTACGTCGCCGATCAATACTGGATCCATCGCTACGATTCGTTGATCGCAACTGAGGCGGCGCGGTATCACGTCGACCCCGATCTGGTTTGGAGTATTGCCTACGAAGAAAGTTATTTTGCTCCCTGGAAGAACGGCAAGGCGGGTGAAATTGGTATCATGCAAGTCACGCCAATGGTTTTTGAAGACTGGGCCTCAACCAGGCAAAGAACATTGGGGCAACAATCAACCAACGACCAAGCTGAAAGTGTTCTTCGAGATCCAAATCGAAACATAGAGATCGCGTGCTGGTATTTACACAAAGCAAGCGACAAATATCAGGATATGCCTGGCAAGGAGGCACGCATGCTTGCTGCGTACAATGCGGGACCGGATCGCGCTGCGGAATGGAGTAGCGTGGCCGAAGGTGCCCCGCCGCTCACGGAAGAACAATTCATCGGCCGCATCGACTTCCCGTCTACACGCGCTTATGTCACCTCAATTCTTAAGCGCTATCGCCAGGTGAAAATCGCTAAGGCGCCTTGATCAAATCTGAAACCGCGAATCGATCAGATGACTGCCATCTATTCCGCTCGCTGGGTCCTGCCAATCGTTTCAGGGGCGATTGAGTTCGGCGCGGTCGCAATCGAAGGCGACAAGATCGTCGCTGTCGGCGAGGCGAGCCAGATCGCGGATCGGTTTCCCCGTGCGACAGTCACTAATTTCGGAAACAGCGTCATTCTGCCGGGACTGGTCAACGCCCATTCACATCTTGAGCTGACTGCGATGCGCGGTTTCCTGGAACGTGAAGAGCACGATTTCTTTGCGTGGCTCCGCAAACTGACGATGGCGCGCAAAGCAATGATTGCTGACGATCTCTTTGTCTCCGCCGCGTGTGGCGCGATGGAAGCAGCGCGCGCGGGAATTACCTGCACCGGCGATTCAAGTTCGGTTGCGACACACACAATGAAAGCTGCCGGCGAGATCGGCTTGCGCGGAACCATTTATCAGGAGTCGTTCGGTCCGGATCCAAATGTCGCCGAACAATCCATTGCCGGTTTGCGTCGAGAACTCGACGCAATGCGGGCGATCGAAACGTCAAGAGTTCACGCAGGCGTTTCGCCACACGCGCCATACACGGTCAGCGCGCCACAACTGAAGATGATTTCGCGAATGGCTATCGAGGATAAGCTTCCGTTGATGATGCACGCTGCCGAATCGCAAGCCGAAAGATCTCTTATGTTCGAAGGCGTCGGCGCATTCGCGGAAGGCCTGCGCCAGCGCAACATCGAGTGGAAAGCTCCCGGCATTTCGACGATTCAATACCTAGCACGGCATGGCGTCATGGAAACGAAGCCCTTGCTGGCCCATTGCATCACCGTTGACGATCATGACATCGAGACGATGCGTATAGCCGGCGCGAGCGTGGCGCACTGTCCAAAATCAAACGCGAAACTTCGTCACGGCCGCGCGCCGTTTGCAAAGTTCCTCCGTGCCAATTTAAGAACTGGAATCGGAAGTGATTCCGTCGCCAGCAACAACAACTGTGACATCCTGGAGGAGGCCAGGTTTGCGACGCTGTTGGCGCGCGCCAGCGAGGGGCGCGGGGGTTCCCCGACCGTAAGGGAGGGCGTTGCAAGAAACGACTCCCTTGCTGACGCGCGGGCTACTGAGCCGCTCTCAGCCGAGCAAGCTCTTTTCGCGGCCACGTTAGGTGGCGCCCGTGCACTCGGCCTCGATGGCGAAATTGGTTCGTTACAACAAGGAATGCAGGCGGATCTGACCGTGGTTGGGCTCGACGGTATTCATCAGCAACCTGTTAACGAAGCTGTCGACACATTAATCTTTTCTTCATCAGGTCGCGATGTGCGTATGACGATGGTCGCTGGTAAACAGATTTTTCGCGATGGCATCGTTACGACAGCAGATGAAGCGGATCTCAAATCCCGGCTAGTCGTGGTTCGAAATAAATTAGAAGATGCCATCAAGGGCCTTGCCTAAAAAGTCTGCCTGGCCGGCTCGATCCTCCGCTTCGCGGACGACGTGCCACCCATGTTGGGTAAGGCGCAAAACAAAAATGAGCATTAGCAGACTCTTTTCTGCTCGCTGCCCACTGCCTTCTGCTTACTGCTTTTTGGTTTTTCGGCCGCGTCACGCGCGGCCCACATTCGGCCTTATCAACCTTCGATCGTACTCATCGCGGTCACTGCTGTTTTTTCGTAACGCGCGATGATCGTCAGGTTCTGTTTCTCAACCGCGCTCAATGAAGCGTCGGTAAACTTTGGATCTGGTTTGTACCAGTCAAAGCTGGCGAAGTACTTTTGCGTCCACTCGTTTTTGAAAACCTTGCCGTGACGCGCGTAGATTTCGTCGCGCATCTTGCGCACGTCTTCCACAAATAAGCCGTTCAGCAATGAGCGGGTGATGGGCTTGGTGCTGATCTCATCGTGCAGTTTGTTTTCGTAAGCGACGATCGTTTCGACGTTTGTCTTATCAGCTCCTGACAACGTTTCGTCTTTGAAGTCCTCGTTCCCCTCATACCAAACCTGATTGCCGAAATACTGTTGCAGCCACAAGGTTTTGAAAATCCGCCCATGCCGCGCGTAAATCTCGTTTCGCAGCAGCCGCAACTCATGCAAACTCAAACCATGGAGCATTGCTTCGCTGATCAGTTTATTTTCGAACAGTTCCATGTCGCCTGGCATCAGCGCGACTTGCCTTTGCTGTTTTTGGATCGTATCGATTAGTTGTAGGTTCTTGCGCTCGGTATCGGACAGACTCTTCGGGTTGTAATGATCGGCCGCGCGGTACCAGTACCGCTCATCAAAGTATTGTTGCAACCATGGCGTGTCATCGAAGCGCTTTCCATGAATTGCTTCGATCTCGGCCGCCAGGACCGTCCATTCGGCGTTCGTGTGCGTGCCGAGCTTCTTTCGCGTCAACAGTCGATTCTCGTAGAGGCGCATGTCACCGGGCTCGACCGTCTCGTGCTGTGCCGCTTCGGCAATGCGGATAACATCGAGGTTGTCTCGCTCAGAATCATTGAGCGACGAATTGTTGAAATCAGGATTTGGTTTGTACCAATCGCGCGTCGACAGATAGTACTTAATGTCCGGGTCTTTGAAGATGCGTCCGTGCCGGCCAAAAACGATGCCGCGCACGAGTTTGAGATCGGCAAATGTCAGCGCATTCATTTGCGCCTTCGTAACCTTGTTATGGGCGAAATCAAAATTCTCCCAGTTTTTGATGTTGGCGTATTGGTCCTGAGCTGAGACTAACGAAAACGCGCTGAGCACCGTCAGCACGAAAGGAATGGCGAGAAATCGATACGGTGTTACAGGGGATTTCATATGTTTGCCTTTCAGAGAACAGACGACCGAAACGTTCTGTTTTGCGAGGGAACACGGGGCAGTAGCCCGACCATAAGGGGCCCAAAAACTAGCGCTATACAGTACGCCCCTCCCTTATGGTCGGGCTACTGCCCCGAAAGCATCACTTACCCAAAAATATCGCGAACTTTGTCCGACAGTTTCTTGTCTTCCAAATCTTTCGTTTCGATTCGCTCCAACTGCTCCAGCAGCTTCCGCTGCTCACGCGTGAGCATCGTCGGTGTCACGACTGAAACTGACACGAATAAATCGCCGCGTCCGCGGCCGCCGAGAACCGGCATACCCTGCCCGCGTACGCGAAAGACAGTTCCCGTTTGAGTGCCGGCGGGCACCTTCAAGCTATCCTCGCCGCTCAAGGTCTTCACTCTGATCTCGGAACCGAGCGCAGCCTGAGCAAACGTGATTGGCACCGACGCGTAGAGATTGTTTCCCTGCCGCTCGAACAGCTCGTGCTCGGCAACGTGAATCACGACGTAAAGATCACCCGGCGGTCCGCCATAAGCTCCCGCCTCGCCTTCGCGTTGCAGGCGAAGACGCGATCCCGTTTCGACACCGGCGGGAATCTTTACTTCTATCTGTTTTTCGCGTTCGACACGCCCTTGGCCCTGGCAATCCTTGCAGGGCGAACTAATGACTTGCCCTGTGCCGCGACAATTCCCGCACGTACGCGAGACAGAAAAAAAGCCCTGTTGAAAGCGGACCTGACCAGCTCCGCCGCACGTTTGACACGTCTCAGGTCGCGTTCCCGCAGCGGTGCCCGCGCCATTGCAGGTCTCGCACATTTCCAACTTGGGAATGCGCAGCTGCGCAGTCATCCCGGTCGCTGCCTGCTCAAGTGAAATCTCGAGATCGTAACGCAGGTCGGCGCCGCGTTGCTGCGCGGATCTGCGTGAACCGCCGCGCGCGCCACCGCCAAACACATCGCCGAATCCAAACAGATCGCCGAGAATGTCTTCGATGCCGCCAAAGCCCGGCGCGCCCCAATTAGCACCCGCCGTGCTGGATACACCGGCGTGGCCGAATCTATCGTAGCGACTTCTTTGGTCGGCATCGGAAAGCACCCCGTAGGCTTCCGCTGCTTCTTTAAATTTTTCTTCGGCTACCGGATCTGCTTGATTTTTGTCCGGGTGATATTGATGCGCGAGTTTCCGATAGGCGCTCTTTAATTCTTGATCGGTCGCGCTCCGCGCGACTCCCAGGATTTCATAATAATCACGTTTGTTCGCCATAAACCTTTATCAAAGCGAGCGGCCAGCAGATATGCCGACTGGCCGGCAAGCTACTGACCGCTTGGGAATTTTATCTGAAGTGCGTTAGTTGCTCAATCTGCCTTCTGGGTGGCTTCAGCACCCTTCATCATGACGTTTGTCAGTTGTCGTCCCAGGCGCTCCAGCGCATCGACTGCCATGCGAATCTCGCCGACTTCATCAGCTTTTACCGCCGCTTCGCCGTCCAGCAAGACTCTCTGGCCGGCGTCCTGCTGTTCAGTTTCAAGCAGGCCACCAAATTCCAGAAACGTCCGCTGCGTATTCTTAACGAGGCTCGCCAGCTTGTTTCGCAGAGCAATCTTTTCACTCTCAGAACGATCGCTCTCCGCCATGGTATCGGCTTCTTTGATAATCTTTTCGATCTGGTCAGCCGACAACCCCGACGTGGGTGTGATGCGCATCTGCTGTTCGCGTCCTGTCGCTTTGTCAACCGCCGACACCGACACGATCCCATTGGCGTCCACTTCAAACGAGACTTCAACCTGCGGTACCCCCCGCGGAGCCGGAGGAATTCCTACCAGTTCAAACTTGCCAAGACTGCGGTTTCCGCTGGCCACGTCTCGCTCTCCCTGCAGAATGTGGATTTCAACCGACGACTGATTGTCGACCACGGTCGTGAAATTCAAACTGTTGCGAAGTGGAATCGTCGAATTTCGTTCGATAATTTTAGTGAACAGTCCGCCACGCGTTTCCAATCCGAGACTCAGCGGCAAAACGTCGAGCAGCACGATGTCCTTTACATCTCCGCTTAGCACCCCTCCCTGAATGGCCGCGCCCATTGCGACCACTTCGTCCGGGTTGATCTCGGCTGAGGGTTTCTTGCCAAAGATTTTTTCCACGGTTCGCTCGACAATCGGTGAACGCGTCTGCCCACCAACCAGAATTACTTTGTCGATATCAATCGCCCGCAAACCTGCGTCGCGCAACGCGCGTTCACACGGTTCGATCGTCTGATCGACCAAATCGGTGACGAGCCTTTCGAATTCATTGCGGGTCAGCGTCTTGTTGAGATGCTTCGGTCCCGTCGCATCAGCGGCGATGAACGGCAAATTGAAACTGGTTTCTGTGGCGGAAGACAGCTCGCACTTCGCGCGCTCGGCAGCTTCTTTCAAACGTTGCAGGGCGAGTCGGTCTTTCCTCAGATCGATTCCGGTATCTTGCATGAATTGGTCGGCCATCCAATTCATGATGCTTTCATCAAAGTCTTCGCCGCCGAGAAAAGTATTGCCCGCCGTCGAGAGAACTTCGAACACACCCTCGGTCATCTCGAGGATCGAGATATCGAAGGTGCCGCCGCCCAAATCGTAAACCGCAATCTTTTCCGATTCGGATTTACCCAAGCCATAGGCGAGCGCGGCAGCGGTGGGCTCGTTAATGATGCGATGGACCTGGAGCCCGGCGATTTTGCCGGCATCTTTGGTGGCCTGGCGCTGCGTGTCAT
This sequence comes from uncultured bacterium, assembly GCA_965653675.1. Taxonomy (GTDB): domain Bacteria; phylum Acidobacteriota; class Blastocatellia; order Pyrinomonadales; family Pyrinomonadaceae; genus UBA11740. The sequence continues at coordinate 2,948 of CBFHBA010000052.1, read as the reverse complement.
CAAAGTACGCCGGCACCGTTATGATCGCATCCGTAATGGCTTCGCCCAGAAAATCTTCGGCCGCGGCTTTCAAACGTTGCAGTAGAATCCCGGAAAGCTCGGGCGGACTATAAATTTTTTCCTGTACGCGGATGTGGGCATCGCCGTTTGATGAGTTGACAACTTCGAACGGGACCGCTCCGCGCATTCGTTTGGCTTCGCTTGAATCAAACTTTCGTCCGATCAGTCGCTTCACCGCGTAAACCGTATTCGCAGCATTCGTCACCGCCTGACGCTTGGCGATCTGTCCCACAAGTCGCTCGCCTTTGTCGGTGAAACCAACAACACTGGGAGTGGTGCGGCCGCCCTCCTTGTTAGGCACAATTTGAACTGCACCGCCTTCGAGAACGGCGACGCAGCAATTCGTCGTCCCTAGATCAATCCCAATTATTTTTCCCATATCAGGTGCGGCTAGTGGTCAGACTTCGGCGCCGCTACTTTGACCATTGCCGGTCGCAGTAAGCGGTCCCCAATGCGATAACCGCGAGCAAGCTCTTCAACTACAGTATCGGGCTCGTGCTCATCGGAAGGCTCGGTCACGACCGCTTCATGAATATGCGGATCGAAACGCTCGCCGACGGCCGCGATGGGCTGTACGCCGAACGATTCAAGCACTTCCGAAAGTTGCTTGCTTATTAGTTGGACTCCGTGAAGAAAGTGACGAAACTCCTCTGACTCGCTGCTCTCGACTGAGCGTTCAGCATCGAGCGCTCGTGAGAGATTGTCCATCACTGGCAGCAGTTTGCGCGCCGCTTCCGCGACGACTCGATTGTAGCTTTCCGTGCGTTCGCGCTCGACGCGCTTTCGATAATTCTCAAAGTCAGCCTGCCGGCGCAACAATGCGTCCTGCGCCTCAGCCAAAACTGTTTGCAGTCGCTTTAGTTCAGCGCGCGAGGCCACCAACTCAGCCATGAGCGGGCCGGCGGCTGCCCCTTCCGTCGGCGCGTCAGCCTCAATTATCGGTTCGTCTTCCATACCACCGTTGCCTGCGAGCCCTTGCTCTTCTTCAAGCGCATCGTCCTCAAAGTGGATTGGAATGCGATTCGCAGCTTGCGATTTTCGGTCTCCCACAATAAACCTTCACACGAGAAACTATTCTTCTTTGATGGGGTTATCGAAGCGGAAACCGCCTCAATGCAGAGACGCTTCATTCGACAGCGCACGCTCGATAAAGCGTGCGAGATAGTTTACCACAGCCATCGTACGGCCATACTCGATTCTTGTAGGACCGACGACGCCGATAGTTCCTGAAACCTGACCATCTAATTGGTATGACGCGGTGATGATGGCACACTTTTTCATTGCGGCAACGGCGTTTTCACCGCCGATCACAACTTTCACCTCGCCTCGATCACCCTCCAGGCACTCGTTGAGGATCTTTACCAGCCGTTTCTTCTCTTCGAGTGTTTGCAATAATTCGCGCAAGCGCTCGCGATTGGCAAATTCTGGTTGAGTTAAAATATTGAAAGCCCCCTCGATGTAGACCTCACCCGCCGCGCCTTCTTCGTCATCCAGGCTTCGCTCACACAACAAGATCGCGTTGAACAACAGACGGTCGTAAAGCGCCTTCTCTTCTTGCATGCGCGCCAGAATCTCACGGCGAATCGACCGCAAACTCTTCCCATAAAACTCGGTGTTCAAATACCGGGCAATCGTATCCAGCTCCTCCTGACCGAAACGTTCGTCCAAACGGATGACTTTGTCCTGAACAATATTCGAAGTAGAAACCAGGGCGACCAAAATCCGATTGTCGGGCAGATTCAAAAAGCTGACGTGCTGCAGGCTGTTCTCGGCAAGCGAGGGCCATACGATGATCCCGACATTCTGCGATAACTCCGAAAGGACATGTGAGGCACGCTCCATCAAACGATCGGGCCGCACCGTCACCTCCGCGACGCCGCCAAGCTGTTCGATCGCCTTCAAATCCGATTTCGAAAGACGCGTGTCGCTGACGACGTTATCGACGTAATACCGATATCCTCGGTCAGTGGGGATCCGCCCGGCTGACGTATGCGGTTGTTCGAGCAATCCGAAATCATCCAATTCAGCCATCACGTTGCGAATCGTTGCCGAACTCCATCCGGCGGCGTGCGCAAACTGGTCAGCGACCGTGTGCGAGCCGACGGGTTCTCCGCTAAGCAGATGCGCCTGAATAATCGTCGCCAGGACGGCTTGCCGCCGCGATTCAGGGCTCGGGCGCGACGAGGTTGTTGAGTTCACCGTTCGCTTGTTCATTCCGAAAAGTTGCGCACTCAAAAGCGTGCGAAGTCAGTATAGCCAATTCAAAAAAACGCCGCAAAACCTCTAATAACTGTCAGTTCGCCCGACTTTATGAGGAGACGGCTCGGTCCACAGGATTTGGCTTCGATTGGCGTAAGCTACTCAAATCAAAAAGCTTAGATGGGCACAATACTAGCTCTTGATTTCGCTTCATGACCAAACTCAGGCGAGTACCTGATTTTCCGTGGAATTTTAACAGTTTCAGCGCCTGATTTGACCCCGATTGCGGTGCCCCATAAGATTCGTCCGTCAGGCACCTCGGTTATGCACCAGAACAATTTGCACCTGCAAAGAGTTTTCAGCGACGCATTTCGCCATCTTGATCCAAAGGGCCGGCGATTCCGTCTCACTGTCGGTGACATTGAGGTGCGTTTCTATCCCTACGCGGGTCTCCATCACACGATTCGAGTGCGCTCAGGTCGTGTCTACGTGCGCTTGTCCGACATTTTTGATGCGGCGCCTCCGGAGGTAATTCGCGCGCTGGCATTTCTGTTGGTAGCCCGACTGCTCTCGCGCAAAGCGCCATCGGATCACGAAAAAATCTATCGATCTTATGCCTTCAGTCCTCAAGTCCAGCGTGCGTCAGACATTGCGCGTCAAAAAAGAGGTCGCAAAGTAATCTCGAGCGC
>CBFHBA010000051.1:0-22590 GCA_965653675.1 uncultured bacterium | reverse complement strand
TAATTGCCCGGCCTTTTCCTATTTTTATTCGGTACTGTTTTTAGGGAGGAGGTCACCCTCGGGCGTTGTATATGTTGCTTCTCGCCCCGGCTTATCTTGACGGTCACGTTGGGCAGTCACCCCTGGAACGCAGGTTGATGTGGTTACTTCAAAGGTCTTGAAGGTCTGAGCATTGATCTCAATCACCATCCCGTACCCGCGAGTCTTCCAAGTTCCATCTATCGACTGCGCCGACACCTTCGGCAGAGGAAGGATAATCATGAAGAGAACTAACCACTGAGAACGCAAACCAAGGATATTCGATGTCACATCACTGTTCATGTTTCACTCTTTCCTATAAATGGAGTCCCGATCAAATCGAGCTTTGAATTGCGTTTCAAATTCTGGCTCCCGCAATTGGCGCCGTTTCTTTCAGAACTGATCCGTCAAAGAGATGAACAATTCGGTCGGCCAGCTGCGCAAAACGTGCGTCGTGTGTCACCATACAGATGGTCGCGCCTCCACTTCCTGGAGAAGTCCCATCATCTTATTCTGGTTGCCTGGAACTTCTCACCGCCCAAGTTGATGTCTATGTGGTCGACTCCGCCTTTATCATCGGCAGCGAACGTCAACCGCGCGCCGATTCTCGCGACGACGAAAGTAGTGTTCGATTGTGGAATGAGTTCCGCTGGCGAATCTCGTCCTACTTGTACCCAAAGCCGTCTTCCCACCCGGTCGATGTTCAATATACCGAATGGAGCTTCGTACTTTCCGATATAGGAATCTGATGCCTTCGGTTCGATTACCAGCGCCGGACTTTGTAGCCGTTTTAACTCCGCAGAGGCGTGGGCAAGTTGCGGGTCAAGCTCGTGCGCCCGCTCAAATTGCTTGAAGGCCAGATCGTCGTCGCCCGCCCTGAGGTATGCTTCTCCGAGACTGTCGTATGCATTTGCTGAGGCAGGATATGCTTCAGCGCGCAGTCGAAAGATTTCAATTGCTTCTTTGGTAAGGTTGTTAGCTAATAACTGATAGCCAATCGCGCTCATTCTGCGCTCCGGAATTACACTTCCGCTTCTCCCGTCCTGCATGCGCTCACTGTAGTCTCTGATCGCTTGCATGCCTCTTGATAGGATCTCTTTGTACAATCGTTTTGATGGAGAGTCATACGATTCGTAACCAAGCCAAACCAGCTGCGGCTGCCTGACGCCAAAGGCGAGGTTAACTATGTCGTCTACGATCGAGAGGCCGTTCGCGCTATTGGCGAAAATTATCACCCCATCCTTCCGCTGATCCGACGCAAAGAAGTAGGCTCGTGTGTCACCGTTATCGCCCCAATGCCAAAAGAAGTTCCCTGAAACGTCATGTATTATGCCAAATCCCAAACCCCACGAGATTGTCTCCGATAATTTTTCCGCCTTGTGGTCGAGGCACTCGTAACATTCGGCGCCAACGCTGATCTGCGGCTTCAGCATCTCGCGCACATTCGCATCAGTCAGACCCGTTCGGTTAAGGATTGCCGTGATGAACTTTCCGTAATCGATTGCTGTCGTGTGTAATGTGGCCGCGGCGTTCGCCTCCGTCGGCTTTGCTCTACCCGACACCGCGCCCGCGGCATCGTGCGAAAACGCTTTTGTCTTTTCGTACCTTGATTGCCATACGTAGCTACTGTTAGTCATTCCGAGCGGCGTGAAGACGGCGCCGCGTATAAACTCTTCGAGCGTTTTTCCGGTTAGCCGCTCGATCACCTTTTGCAGATACACATAACCTTCGCCTGAGTAACTGAACCGTTCGCCCGGTGTGAAGTAGATTTGCAGCGATGATCCCGTTCGCCAGTTGGGCAAGCCACTCGTGTGGCTCAACACCATTCGCGCCTTAATCTTATTCAGCCTCGGATCATTTTTGATGTAGGGCTCCGGTAAGTAATTCGTCAACGGCGTGTCTAGATCAAGTCTCCCGTTCCCCACTAGTTTCATGACGGCATAAGCAAACACCGGCTTGCTTAATGAAGCGGCCTCAAAGACTGTCTCGTCGGTAACTGGCTGCTGAGTATCGGCATTTAGTACGCCATACGCATGGTTCCAGACAATTTCACCTCGGTTAACGAGAGCGATCGAGAGCCCCGGCACTCCACCTTCCTTCATCAGTGTTGGAATCGTCGTGCTTAGCTTGGCTATTGCTGATTTAGTATCTGGCAAAAACCCACTGTCCCAAGTGGCTGCTCGGCTAGCTTCGCCAGTCGAGAACTGAAAGCAAGCGAGATAGAACACGAGTAGAATGCAGACCCTCGAATGCGATCTGCGTTTTGATCTTGAACGCATAGGGTGTGTCGGCTTTGAAGTAGCCGACTACTTCTTTCGAATGAGTTTCAGAGTGCCTTTTTCGTCCGATTTTTCTATTTGGTAGGTGCCGACGAACTCCGCTCCAGCCAGCTTGAGTTTGGCAATCATGACGCCTACGTCTTTGATCCTGAACGAGAGTTCCTGGCCGTCGAACTTCGGCTCGATTAGTTCCAAGCGCGATTCTCCAGCAGGTGTTCCATTCATCTCCTTCGGAATGATTGCTGTGCCGTTAAGCTGCTCGCCATTAACAGTAAACACCAGACGAATTCCATTATCGTCCGAAACTTTGTCGGTGTCGGTAAGCAAGATCCACTCACCGGTCACAATGCTGGACGCACTGGCTGTCTGTGACTGTTGGCCGCGGACCTGCAACGCCAGGCCGGGCGATAGAACTATTAGGGCCGCAAAGAGAGCGACGATAGAAATCACCATCGCGATTGCCTTAGGCCTGGTTATTGATGACTTAGCGTCAAGAAGTTTCATTACCCTTTCCTCCAAGATATCCATGTTGCTGGCGGCCAGGGCGTAGGTCTCGCCGACAACCGAGTGAGCCAGCGTTACCAAAGCTTGCGCATAACGCGTTGGATCTAGAAAACGATCCACCACCATCTCGTCACACGCGAATTCTCGTGTCTGCCCCAGCCTCCGTTTTATATGCGCTACCGCCGGATGGAAGGCGATCGGTATCGCCAAAACCTCTAACATCAAATTCACTATGAAATCGTGGCGCCTGATATGCGCCATCTCGTGCGCCACCGCCGACGCGAACAGATCGTCTGAGTCCTCAACTAACAACCTTTCTGGCAAAACGATAACTGACCCAAGCATTCCGGTTAGCGGACCTGCGACCCGCGGCGACAACAATATCGGAATTGAATTCACCTTAAATACCGCTTCGCATCGCTGTACTATTGCCGTGGCAGCTTCCGTCAGATTCGGAAGATAGGCGTCTCGACCAAGATTGTTTGCCCTCCGCCACGCAAGTAGACGTTTCCAGAATTGATACGCGAGCGCGCCTATGAAGAGAACCGCGACTCCATTAGTAACAATAGCGGGACTAATAAGAACTGATACGGGTGTCTTAGACTGAAACTCTTGACTATCGTTCGAGCCATCCGAAGAGATACCGGAATTAGGAACCGTCTTCCTGGTCTGCGCGATCTGGCCCCACGAGAAAGGGAACCGGATCTTGCCACCTGCGACACTCATTGCCGGAATCAACAGGCAAAGAATCAGCGCTGCCGCCCACATTAGATGGCGGTAGCGGGCTGGTAAGCTTCGTATTGCTCGATCGCAAACGTGCGTGACGCCTGTTATAGCAATTGCCTGCCATAAGGCGTTTAGGACGAACGTGGTTATATATACATTAATCGTCTGCACGCCTTTGCTTCCTGTTCTTGAGTTTTCGATTCAGTCGCTTGAGTCCCTCGGGCGTAATGTGACGCGCTTCGACCATGTTCATGACTAAACTTTCAGCCGAACCCCGAAACAGTCGATCTATCAATTCCTTTACGGCGTGACGCGCAACCTTTTCCCGGCTAACAGATGGCCGGTAGTAGTACGCCCGCTCTTTCAATTGACGTAAGACCTTTCCCTTACGATGGAGGACATTGAGGACAGTCTGCACCGTCGTGTACGCCAACTCGCGCTGCAAACCATGTTGCACCGTTTGCACGGTAGCAGGAGCTGTGTCCCACAAGACATTCATCACTTCCATCTCCAGGCGCGTTAGGTGTTGAGCCTTATTCTTTTGAAGCATTAAACAGTGCGCTCCTATAATTGTAGGAGAATAAGCCAAGCGTCTAATTCTGTCAACTATAAATATAGTAGTCACGGGGGGGGCATTCCCGGCGATCTTTTCTCATGCCAACTTTACGACTATTAATTTGAATGGAAGGTTATAGGGGAGACATTTGCGACGAGTCGGGTTCTAACGATGATGATGACTCATTCTATCAGGTTTTGTCCAACGCTCGCGGGCTTCTTCAACTACGTGTTGTGTCAGTGAAAGAGTCGGCGTTCGGAGTTTGCTTTTCTTGCGATCAACGTTAGGTAACCGCGCCGCAACTGGCTCGAAACTTTCAGCTTGGTCGAAGAACTGGGAAGGAGCCGCGCGCGTTACGCGGAGGTCGCGGGTTCGAATCGCTCGATGCCGTCATCCATTGTCTGACAAATATCTGGCGCTGATAACAGCAAAGAGTTAAAAAGCATGTTTAGCGTGGGTAGCCAATTTATCTTGGTTCCTCACAAGACTTACTCGTCGCCGATATCCAACCTGCTTTACTGTACACGTTGTATTCACTGTATCATCATCGAGTTGTAGAATGATAATCTATGCGGCGGCTGATCATGGGCCGACGAGCTTGGAGTTGATATATGGTCGAAAGACTTCGACCCGGCTGTTTGCACGGCCGCCCAATAAAGAGTTTACGAGTCTCCGATTTTATTTTGACGGAGACGGCATATGCGCCGCTCGCTAGATTGCCGCGCCACGCCCACGAAAATTCATACTTCTGTTTTGTGCTGGAAGGTGGTTACACCGAGCGATATGGCAGACGAGAAGTTATTTGCCAGCCTGCTACATTGACATTTCGTGCCTCAGGACAAACACACGATGATCTTATTCATTACTCAGCCGCTCGAATCTTCGTGCTCGAGATCTCCTCTCGGTGGATCGAAAGACTACAAGCAGACTCACTCACGCTGGAAAGCACACATGAGTCTTACGGAGGCGGCTTGCCGCGACTTTGTGCCCGTCTAAACCGTGAGTTTCATAAAACCGACAGTGCAGCTAACCTGGCGATTGAGGGATTAGTACTCGAAGTGTTAGCTGAGGCTGCGCGGCAGCCCCGAATCGGAATCACAACTGAGCCTCGATGGTTGAGGCAAGCTCGGGAGCTGATCATCGAACGCTTCCCTGAAGCGTTGAAGCTAACCCAGATTGCCGCTCAAGTCGATGTTCATCCCGTTTATCTGGCCACGGCCTTCCGTCAAAGATATGGAACAACGATCGGCGAATTTGTCCGCAAGCTGAGAATCGAACAGGCCTCCGCTGAACTCATGAAAAGCGACCGTCCTCTGGCTGAAGTCGCTTTGCGGGCCGGATTTGTCGATCAGAGCCACTTCTCAAAAGTCTTCAAATCGTACCTAGGTACGACGCCTGCAAAGTATAGAAGAACCGGTCAGCGTTCTTAAGGAAATACAAGATCGTAATCTGATAACAGACAACAGGAACGCATGCGAGTATTCTCGCGTTCGCAAATTGCTGAAGTCTTGTCCTGGGAAGCAACTTGTCCGATCGACGTATCCGGGAAATTTGGTGGGTGAGGTTCAATAAAAGATCGAAGAGCAACGTCAACAGTGGCTGCTCTCTAGTCTCGCTCTCCAATACTCTTGGACGAAACAGTCCAGAATTAGGACTCAAATGTGTACAGTCACAGTTACGAGTCGACGGATCTAACAATCAATATCATCCATCCCATCCCTGTAGTGAGACGCTAAACAATGGCTCGACTTGAGGTAAGATTGAGACCCCTGAATGCCACTAAGGTTGTTAGTCTCGCGCTCAACGTACCTGGTCCAGTTGCCGTGACCCGTTTGGTGACACTGGGAGCGAGCGCAATCAAGATCGAGCCACCCGCCGGCGATCCGTTGAAGCGTTTATGTCAACCTTGGTATACCTCCATGATACGCAGGCAGCGTGTCGCCGTACTCGATCTTCATATCGACCAGGATAGGTCGAGGCTGCTTGAACTGTTGGCCGACGCAGATCTGCTTCTTACGTCATTTCGTCCGTCCGCGTTAAAGCGTTTGGGGCTCGATTGGAAGACTATGCACAAACAGTTCGCACGTTTATGTGTGCTCAACATCGTCGGATACCCGCCGCCGAAGGAGGAAATTCCCGGTCACGATCTTACGTATCAGGCGAAGTTAGGATTGCTACGGCCTCCGCAACTGCCGATCACTCTTCACTGCGATCTGGCATGTGCGGAGCGCGTTGTCACCGTTACACTAAGTCTACTTCTGAATCGTGCGCAGACCGGTCGTGCCGAATTCGCTTATGTCTCATTATTCGAATCAATGCAGGACTTCAGCGCGCCGTTAGATGGTGGTCTGACGGCCACTGGTGGAGCCTTGGGTGGTGGGCTGTCGTTTTATGATCTCTATCAAACAAGCGGCGGATGGATTGCGTTGGCCGCTCTGGAAACGAGATTCTCGAATCGCCTGCGAGCCGCATTGAAATTGAAAACCGATGATCGAGCCGGACTCGAACGCATCTTTCGTCGACGTACTGCTAGTGAATGGGAACGATGGGCTAGGAAGCACGACTTGCCATTGGTAGCTGTTAGGGAATTCCCTTTGATTTAGGTCGCTCGATTCTAAAGATGATTATGGAGTGTCGGGCGGAATCTGGGTGGGAGTCAAGTCAAGTCTGTTGAAGGATTTTGTAGGAGAGGACTCGTGTCGTTTCCTGGTTCTTAACCCTATACAAAATACTAATTTGGTAATAGACAAGAATGTCATTCATCGATAACAGTTAGGTGGAAACAGTAAAATTCCGATGTCGTCAGGGTATGCCATGAAAATTGTCGCATCCGCATTCTGTCTTCTCTTCCTCTTTGCACCAGAGCTAGTCGCGCAGGAGAAACTCCTACCGAACCAAACCGTTTCACACAATCTGGAAGCGGGTAAGACTGAGTTGCTCTCAATCACTCTAGATGACGGAGACTATACAAACGTCTCGATTGGGTACAAAGGCAAGATAAACTTTTTCCTTCTGTATCCCGACGGAGCCATTGGTCGGCGTCTTGTTGGGACCTCAGGCGAGGGCAAAGTGTCTTTTCCATTCGCCGCCGAAGGCGCAGGTTCCTATTCGTTCAAGTTTGAGAATCCGGGCGATCAATCAGCCAGTTATGAATTGGGAATAGGCGAGCTCACCACACTTAATGAGCGACTTAAACCCGTAGCTTGGAGCGATCCGTATCCAAGCCCACGCATTCAATCCTTGCGCAAGCAAATCGAAGCAAGGAATACGAACACGGAAGCCTTTTGGAAGGAGATCGCTGCTCAGGGTACGCCGCTCGTGGAACCATTTGGTTCTGACAGCAAATATCAACTGGTAACCTTTCTGTGGCGCGCGATCCACGATACGAGAAATGTGGAAGTAAGGGGATCGTTTGAAGGTCCGGCCTCGCCTTCAGACCTGGCGCTACATCATATCGAGAATTCGGATGTCTGGTACCTGACTGTGAAATTGCCGGCTGGTGCTCGGTTCACATACCAACTATCTCCCAACGATCCATTGACGTTCACCGGCCCTCGCGCCGCACAGCGAGCGGCCACCAGGCAAGCCGATCCCCTCAATTCTCATCGTGACTGTCCGCCAAATGTCAGCAAGTTCAGATGTGAAAGCGTGGCGGAGTTACCGGGGGCCGTGCCGCAACCGTGGCTAATCAAAAAACCTGGGGCACCGGAAGGACGCGTTGAGAAACAAACCATCAATAGCAAGGTTCAGAAATTAGACCGTCCGTTTTCGGTTTACACGCCGGCGAATTACAAAGCGGACGGTCCACCTAACGCGCTATTAGTCATGTTCGACGGTGAAGACCTCTCAAATGATCAGTATCGCCTGACGACCCTAAACAATCTGATCGCTGCTTCGAAAATTCCTCCGACCGTAGCGGTGTTTGTCGAGAATCTTCCGCGCCGGCGGCTGGTCGATCTTGTCGCCAGTCCCGAGTTCGCTGATTTCATGGCGACGGAACTCGTGCCATGGATTCGAGCACACTACAACGTCACAAGGAATCCGGCTCAAGTCGTAGTTGGGGGTTATAGCGCCGGTGGGCTTGCTGCTACGTTTGAAGCGCTGCGTCATTCTGAGGTCTTCGGAAACGTGCTGAGCGAGTCGGGCGCATTCTGGTGGTCGCCTGAACACAACGGCGGAGTCTGCGGCCCCCGCTGTCCGGATGCCGGCGGAGTTGGTGGTGACGATTCTTTGGACTCAGCTACTGAAGGAAATTTCCTGGTTAGGCAGTTCCTCGCAAGCCCGAAGCTGCCAGCGCGTTTCTATTTGACTGCCGGAACATTTGAAATCGACAGGTACGGCCAAGGTGGCGACATTCTGGAGACGACACGTCAACTGCGCGACGTGTTACTGGCGAAAGGGTACGACGTTCATTACCAACAGTTCGTTGGCGGTCACGATGGTTTGAGTTGGCGCGGGATGTTCGCAGATGGTCTGATCGCGTTGCTCGGAGGGCATTGAGCCCGAGCCAGCTAAAGATCCGGCATTAGACTTCTCTGCTTGTCGACAACGCCCATGTAGTCTTGCTGATTTGGAAACCAGGGTTCATGCAAAAATCCGAAAACGATTTGGCATTTCTTACCGTGACCCCGCAAAAAGTTGCAGATTGTCCCAAACTGGGGGCCAGATAGGTTGAACTGGTTGGTTGGCCATTCCTTTCAACTAGTCCTGGCCAGAAACTCCAAATGACAACCCCAGTGCGTACAAAAGTGCTCGCCAGTTATCGGGACCATCGTTGCCGGAACTCGGTGCAGACGATCACTCTCCTTTATATATGTAAGCGTCTTAACAGGTTACGATCGCGACGCGGAGGTGACTAGCGCCCTGACCGGGAACCGCGCGCGTTATGCGGAGGTCAGAGGTTCGAGTCACCTTAAGGCCGGAGTTTTCTACTCTAGCCCGGTACTGTTGTTAGGGAGGAGGTCAACAACTTGGGACTGTCGTTCGAGGATAGTTTTATTTAGGAGCTGCAAGCACTCACCCACTGTGCTATCCGTCGCATTGACAGCCGAAAGGAGCGTGGGTTATAGAGTTGATTGCACGAGCGCCGAACGCAACTTACGAGCGCCGATTGTTCTTTTTAAGTTTACATAGCAGATCGCTATTTCAGCTTGGGCTTCAAAGAGAAGCCCGGTTGACTATCGCAGGTGCCCATAAGGGTGACAAGGGAAGTCGGGTGAAAAGCCCGGATGGTTCCCGCCACTGTGATCGGCAATTGCGTCGCTTCCAACACGAAGGTCACTGACCCTCCATTGGAGATTGGGAAGGCCGTGAAGCCACGCGCTTGAGCCGGAAGTCAGGAAACCTTGCCTGCTGCTGACGGAAGCGACCACTTAACCTCCGGGAAAGAGCGAGTGGCGTCGAGCGAGTCAGGGTAATTGTTCACGAGTTCCCGATGAGCAGTTGCAACCTGATTCATCTTTCGCTTCAGCGCGCTTTCGCTTCTGCTAAGAATGAACATACACGCATCCGTCCCTATTCGTCGCTAGCTCAATTGTTGGGGGCTGCAAAGACAACTTTGCCGTTCTTATCTAGAATCTGAATGCTGGCGTCTCCGTTACGATCGACCAGCAATCTAATGCGTCTTCGTCCCTCAGCGTCCGCGAGCGAGATCTGTGCATCCTTGTTCTCGTTTTGAATCGTCACGCGCGTTTGCTGCTTGCTCGCCGCTTCTTCCACTTTTGTCCCGGGCGGCGGCGGATCGAGAATTGAAAATCCTGCGGAGTAGTTCTTTCCGTCAGTGCCTTCAAACCGATTGAATCCGATTGCCTCAGCGAGTGCATAGTCAAACGCCATCACCGAAAGTTTGCCGCTTGGAGTTTGGGCCATGCCGATTCCACCGACTTCGTTACCTTGGTCATCAAAGAAGACTAACCCGGCCGGCTTAATGCTTCTCTTGCCTTTGAGTTCTTGGCCGTTAATCACTGGATCGGGAAATCGGCCTGGGCTTGAGATCACGAGATGTCGCCGGCCCTGCTCATCTACGACATTAATTCGCTCGACATCAATCTCTCCGAACTTGTGTTTTTGACTAGACTGAGCGAAGGCTGCTAGAACAAGCACCGCGAAGGCTAGCATGGTCATGACGGCATAAATCCTCAGAAATCGAAGTTCTTTGAGAGTCCTTGGTTCCATTCTTGCACTCCTTAATCCGGAAATATTCAGGTTGCTTGCCTGTTACTTTGGAAAGAAGCGTTCGCGACCTGGCGCTTCGCTCTAGTAGACGAGCGCCGAAGCCGAAGTGTTAACTCGGCTTGCCTTTGGGTCAGAGTCATTTCATTTCCGTAGAATTGAGTGATCGAATCTGGGACTGTCCGATCATTCTCATTGCATCTGATTCATCTTCGCTGCGCGCGCTTTCGCTGGAGCGCATGGAATCAATAATCCCTTTGATCTTTCTACCGGCGCGGCGTCATTGTCTCCGTCAGCCAGTCCGCGATGCGGCGCCACAGGTCAAGCACATTCGCTCGGTTTGCAATCGTGTGCCACTCACCCTGATAGCGAACAAGAACAGCTCGTTTGTTCTGTCGATAAAGGGCAGTAAAGAATTCCTCATCCTGCTGAATAGGAATAAAGTCGAGATCGCCATGCACCATCATCAGCGGCGTAGTTACTTTGTCAGCTTTAAGCACAGCGCTATTGTCCGATAACGATCTGTTTCGGCCCACGGTGGACCAACAAGACCATTTGTCGCCTTCTTCGAGTTGCAGCACACGAACTCATTTCACAAGTCAACAATCGAATTGATATTTTCCATCGGTTGTTTCCTTTGTTTTCCATCGGTTGTTTCCTTTGATCGCCAAACCTTGACGTGTATGGATGGAGAGACTGACTTGGTCCCACTTAACAGTAGCGTTCGTGGCGGCTGAAGAAATCCAATCGAAAGATCGTCAGTTAGTATCTACTGGATTGCACGCCCCATTTCGATCCAGTTCACAAAACTAGGCTGAACCGATGCATGCGTGTCGCTAAGACGGTTGTATTGCAGTCCGGCGGCTTCAAGCGGACGCCAAGTCTGCTAATTTTTCCTCGTGAGTGTGATGACTCGACACCGGGAGTTCTCGGAAAAGTAAAAGGCTGTGGAATCTGTTCTCGAACTTTACTAATATGCAGTCTGCGGCATCTCATATGACACGGAGTCCTATCTTTTACGCTTAACGTGAAGAAGACGCTCGAACGCATATCTCTTTTTTGGCTGCTGCAACTGGGCGGTTGGGGCTTATACGGCGTGCTGTACTTTTCGGCAAATTTTCCATTTCAACAAGAATCACGGCTGGTTTTTCTGGGAACGGCGTTTATTTGCAACTTCGCAGCCAGCTTTGGACTGCATTCCGTCAGTCGGCAGCAGTGGCGAGCCCGCTTAAAACTCCCCAGTCTCTTCTCGTCATCCTCGGATGGTGTATCGGACTGGCATACGTCGACACTGGTTTCAGTTTTCTCGCGGAACAACAATTCGGAGACAACGGCGACGGCTCAATTTTGGGAGTTTCGGCGACTCCCTCAGGCCGACTTTTCAGCTTTTTTCTAAACGGCGTGGGTGGTTTTGGATCGCTATTTATTTTAGTTTCGTGGTGTGCACTTTGTTTTGGGATCAAGTATTACCAGGCGTTGCAGGCGGAACGCTACTGCGCGCTCGCGGCTGAAAGCTCCGCCCGCGAGGCGGAAGTGCGGGCTCTCCGTTATCAGGTGCATCCTCACTTTTTGTTCAATACATCAAATGCGATTTCCACGCTGGTGCTGGCCGGACGATCCGAGGTGGCTATCCTGATGATCGCCCGGCTGGGGGATTTTCTAAGGACCACGCTGGAAGGAAACTCTTCACATGAGGTTCGGCTGACAGATGAAATACTTTTTACCGAACAGTATCTCGAGATCGAAAAGCTCAGATTCGGCGATTGACTGCAGATTAAAATGAACTTTGATAAGGCGCTCTCCGGTTCCCTGGTGCCACATTTGGTCCTGCAGTCCCTGGTGGAAAATGCTATCCGGGAGGCCTGGCGCCTCGCGAAGGCACGGGTCATCTGACGATTCAGCCTGAAGCAGAAAGCGCACGCGGTCTTCGTCGGCGAGCCGAGTGGCGTTAAGCCCAACCACTACGGCGAGCTTAAAATGCTTAATTTGCCAACTCGCACTTGAGGGTTCTCTATTCAACGCAATACTGGCGCTCCTGGCCGTCGGATTCGGACGTCTCACTGATGCCAGATATTTCGGTCAAAGAGTTTTGGAAGGACTATGCCGCTGGCTACGATTCCGGATTGAACGCGATCTTCTATTACATCCCTGGCCTCCAATGCGTGATTTAACCCATCGATTACAGGATCAATGCCGACTAAGACGATGCAAGTTCAAAGACATTATCACATTCTAGGTTTGCGGGTTTCGTTGAGCATTCTACGAAGAATGGACGGAGGATGATGACTATTCAAGCGTTCATATGCTGTTCACTGCTGGTGATGTGTCAGGCGCTTGCCACCAGACAGCCAACGAGACAACTTGACGGCACCGACATCATACAAGTTGAGATTGGCGAAGCCTGCGGACGGTGCACGATGCCGGCTGAAAACATTATCGTGGTTCGGCCACAAGTCCTTGCCTGGATTACACGCCTCTTTGGAAACGAGCCGCAGAAGTCGGAGTATCTAATTAACACAGAAAATTGGGACCAGGTTCAGTCCTCCATCGACTCCAAAGTGCTCTCTGAACTCGTGGGTCAAGTCGGCTGTCCCGGCTGCGCCGACGAGATCGTTGAGTGGGTCGAAGTGCAATTCCAGGATGGAACCAAGAAATCTATTTCCTACAATCGCGGCAGCGCGCCACCTGAAATTGCCGCTCTAAGACAAAAAATAAGCTCTGTAGCCTCAGCTGTTTACACGGCGCCGGAAAGTCCTGGATTGCAGGTACAGAAGCCATTAAGGCAGGCAGGTACTCTACCACCGACTTTAGCTCAACCGATCGGTGTGCTGATTGGATGGAATGCAAGAGCAGAATCGGAGGAGGCAAAACATGATCGCAAACTAACGGTGACAAGCGAAGACACTTCGCCAGACGTCGCCAAAGTCACTCACATGAATGAGACTCCCGAAGCTGATCAATTGCTTACCGCGTGGATTTTCATCTCTCAGGGAAAGGTGAAACTGCGATTGATGCAGCACATCATTGTTCCACGTAAGGATGAATTTTGGCGACTGGGAGCCAATACCGACACGGCTCAACGCGAAGGCTCTGAGTATATGGAGGATTTGTTTTGGGTCGCCCCGCCTACCAAACAACCTAAGTTGAGCGCGATCAACCCCAATGAAATAAGATGTAGTACGTCTACGACAACTCGCGAGTTAACATACGTCGGACCCGATTATTTCGGCTATTCCGAATTTAGGTCGGCTGTATGTGCTCATTACGGCGAAGGCCATTATTATGCGCTGCGGCGCTTGGAAGACATGAACGAGATAAATTCGTCTCTTGTTGACTTGAGTGATTTGCTCGGAACAGGTGCACTAGCAGAGCTTCGGCGGCTCAATCGCGAAGCCAAACGCTGGCCCAACCCGGATTGTGGAGAGCCTGGGTTTGAAGGCGATCCAAAAGAGTGGACTATTCAGCATAGACAAGGATCATGGCAGGTAGTTGCAAAGTTCCACGGCCGTGGAGCTGGAATTTGTGACCGTCTCGACCGCGACCGCGTTCTCGATGTGCCACTGCCGCGCTCGTTAATTACAGTGAGCCGGCCGTTGCCGGTGAGCTGGAAGACGATAAGGAGCGCGTTTGCTGGCGCTGCTGATGCGATAGTCTCACCGAATGGCCAGCTGGTTGTCGTTTTTACGAAGACTCAGGCTATTGTTACGCGGGTGGAAGGCAAGTCACTTCGGCGCATCAGTGAGCCGTTGAATCTCGGCCACGGCAATCCAGTAATGCTGGAATGGTCATCGAACAAGAGGGCCCTGCGCTGGAACCAAGTGCTTTCCACGATGCCATCAGTTCAGCTTCGATGATGCAAAACGTTGGATGAACTTTTTGCTGGTTCTCTTTCTCTCAGTCCTGACCTGTTTCAGCTTCGCCCCGGGAGAGCGGAATAATGGTCTCGTACGGCAAGGCGCAACATGTCAATCCGAACCGCCGACAAACTCACCAGGTTTCAGACTGCCTCGGCTCGAGAACGCGAAAAGAGCCCGCAAGCTACGGCAAGGTTTGACCGAGCCGCTACAGGCAAAGACTCGGCAAACGAAAACCGTTCGGTTAATCAGCATACAGTTTGGCCAATCTTACAGTCTTTGCGATGGCTACTGCTTTACAGATTTAGAGGTAAATGCCGGTGAAGCCACGCTTACCAAGAGCACGATGAGAGAGCAACAACGCAAATACCCAACACTTACCGTTCGAATGGACGTTTCGCAGAAGCGCTGGGCCCAACTGCAACAACTTGACGCTCGTGATGTCCTGTTCAGTCTCCCTGACAGTATTGGATGTCCTGGCTGCACTGATCAGGGCACGGAACATATTGTCGTGAAGTTCAGCGATCGGTCTGAGAAAAGTGTCTCCTGGAGTGCCGGGGAGCCACCCAAAGACATTCGGCCACTTTGCGAAAAGCTACAAGCGCTGGAAAACAAATTGCACAAAGAACTGCCAAGAAGATGACTGACTGAGAATGGTGAGCAGCGTTTTTCTGACATTACCGATGAACAATCCAGTCATGAATCAACTACTTGGGTCGTCATGGCCTACCCCAGCAAGCATCAACCGAACGCTTCTCTGCTTGTCGTTCTTGATAGGTCAGAGTGTACCGGGTCGTGTAATCGCACAATCGATTCCGATCAAAAACCCGCCAAGTCTCCATTTGCTGCAGTTGAGATTGCATGCTATTCCGACAATCCGAAACAGTACCGATTATTTGGCGCGACAGTCCTGCGCCAAGGCCACTCGTTCACTACAGCATATCCAATCTTCAAATAGCAGTGGTTCGATTGAGTGCGAGGTAAAGGACTCCAAAGGGATACCTCACGAAGCCGTCTTAGTCTTACGTGGTAGCGGTACCACAATGCAATGGACTGACCAGAATGGACGAATAAGGTTTCCAGGACTAGGACCTGGAAAATATCAAGTAGCAGTGTGCGCCAAAGGTTTTTACCCGGAACTAAGAACGGTTCGAGTGAAACCTGGTAAGGTTGCAAGAATCCGAATTCGTTTGAGAACTTCCGGCAATGCCACATCGGGCTGCGAAGGTATTGGGAAGTCTTCCTGAAGGCGTCGCCGTCGTCAATCACCGATCTTGCATACGCACACAAATATGAAGAGAACACAAATGATCGTCGCTTTCTCACGCACTTGTTTGATCCTGATCGGCATCACTCTTCTAAGTCAACGTGAGCAGTCTGCGATCGCTCAATCGCCGCCGATCGCGAATCCGCCAGGTTTTCATCTGCTCATTCGGCTCGAAAACAACAAGACAATTTACAAACTGGGCGAGCCGATCGAGGTTGAGTTCGGCTGCTATTCCGACGATCGAAATGAGTACCACGCGGGCTGCGCTGCACGAGCTGACGACGCCGTGGCTGGAATTACTTTGGATGTTTCCCCGCTAGTGCAGAGGCAAAGATTGCGGTAGATCCGGTTGAGACCCGCTGGATTGAGAGAACATTGTGCCCCAAGACTCAGTATGAGCCTCAGGAGATGGACGATTTAGGCCGGCCAACCCTGGCCTACCCGCTGGTAGGAACCGAAATCCATTGGCGGAAAGCTACAGTCGTCGACCATTACCCAATGTCCGCAGGACAATTCCAGATCCGGGCCATCACCCAATTAATGCCGTCGTTCGTCCCAGGAGGGGATTCGATAGCTTCTGCTCCAATAGCGATCACCGTCGTGGACGATCAGCCGTGGCGTTCAGCGATAATTCATCAAACCATTTATCTCCTCATTAACCCATCACCGGACTCTTCGGAGGCCACTTTCAATGCTGAGTGGGCAAAACTTCGCTACATGCCTGACCTGGAGTTGTTGGAATGGCTTATTTCAAGGTACGGCTACAGCGGTTTAGCAGAGAAGCATCCCGACCGTCCACGCGTGGCGAAGCTCGTTCGCAAGTATCTCAACGAGAATAGCCAGCGAGATTTTGACAATTTCAAGTCCACCGTTCACGCAGTGCTTGCGTTGGAATTGGCGGCTGAATCGCCGGAGCTATATGCCCGCGCCGTCACTTGGCAAGACGCGCTGGGCCCTTGGGTCGCCACGTACGATCAGTTGCGAGCCTGGCTATTGCGGCGGTATCGAAAATTGATGTTGGACATTGCCAAATCAATAGTGACAACACATAGACGGAATCCCGACAGCAACGATGACCTCGAAGACAAAGCTGAGGATCTCATCAATCTTAATGTGCCCGAGTTTTGCAAGAGACGACCTTTTCTTACTGAAAAAGAGTTGCGTCGGTTTATGAATGCCGCAGGCTTAGAGCAGGAGTTCATCGATGAGCAGATCAAAACCATGCGCGAAGACCTAAGGGAGAGGAATCAAAGGTTAAAGCGCAGGCCGAACTCATTTCAATCTAATTAAATTTCTGTCTCAAGCGGAATCGACGAAGTGAACCACGAACTCAGAATTATACGAGCAACACTCAAACTAAACGGCCAGATTATCGTTAGTTTGGTCAAGACGAGGAAGGAACAAAAGTCCTTTCGATGTTAGGAGTCGGCTCGTTCCGATT
Source organism: uncultured bacterium (assembly GCA_965653675.1). Classification (GTDB taxonomy): domain Bacteria; phylum Acidobacteriota; class Blastocatellia; order Pyrinomonadales; family Pyrinomonadaceae; genus UBA11740. Next base: position 5,774 of record CBFHBA010000051.1, on the reverse strand, counting down.
GTGCAAGACGATGAATAGCCGGCGTGATAAATAACCTTACCAACAGGAATTACGACACGGACGAAGGCGATTGAATGAAAAGCGTATTGCTCCAACTCCGGCCGGCGTAATAATCTGGGTTTAGCCGTTTTTTCATAGACGGCCACAAAGAAACGAAGCCTCACCTACGCGAGACTAAGAGCGTTTCTAAGGAAAAGCCCAGAAAGCATCTCGCCTTGCCTCATTTCTTTTCAAGTGTTGCGAGAACCATTAACACTTAGCCTCGCTCGACGAAAATTTACGGAGATTTAACCATGACCCGATTACTAACTTTGGTTGTCACCTTCGGCGCGTCCGTGGTCATCGCGGCGCAGGAACCCACACCGCGGAAACCGATACCGACGCTTACGAATGACGACGTTCATCTGGCAAAGGCGGCGGCTCTAGCTGCTAAGCAAAACGTAACTGGCGAAGAGATAATCAGCCGACTTGAGCGGGTACAATCGTTTCGTTCCCACGCCGTCATCGACTACGTCGACTGGAGAGTGGACGTTGTTCCTCCTGATAGTTTGCACCTTATTACTCAGACAGCAGTTACTGCAAAAGGTGTAGCACCTGCCCAACTCATAGTCGTTCGCCCTTTTCTGTACAGGTTGTCTCCGGGCGAGAACAAATGGGAAAGGAATGTGCTCAACGACAAAACGAATGCGGCGCGCCGTTATATAACAGGTTTCTTGCCGTGGTTCATGTCTTTGAGATTGAGAGCTCACGGGTTCGATCTTATCGACGGCACTAATGCGCTGATTTACGAAGTCGATCAGGCTCAGGCCCCAGATCTGCAATACGTGAAAGTGTGGCTTCGGTTTGATGATGGACTTCCATTGCGAATAGTCCTCAACAATACGGATGGCCGACCAAGCTACAACGTGACGTTCTACGACTACAATCAAGCCATCACAATAAACGCGCCGATACCTTAGTGTTGCGCAACGCAATGCACCGATGAAATTGAATAACATATTTTCCGCTGAGAGTTTTCAAAGGAGTATGGACATCTCAGTGTCATAATCAGAAGCCAAAGTGAAGTGGTCAAGGTCACTTGTGGCAAGCGGCAAAGAGTCGAAGGAACAAATTGAATGCAAGGAATGATAAGGAATGCTCGTACCGTATTCTTACTTTTCGCATGTCTGCTCGCATTGCGCATATTACCGCTGGCTGGAATCGCACTTCTCATTGGTATGCAAGAGAGCTGCACCCGCGGTTGTACCAAGACGTTGGCTCAGGCACCTGAAGTCGAACAATTCCGTCTGGGTTCACCTCTCGTAGATTTGCAGCTTCGTTTTCCAGGCTTGTCAGTCGAGCAGCGGCCGTTCGGAGAATCGCAGGTGAAGATAACAATCATGCCGGGACCGATGGAGGCGAGAAATGGTTTGGGCTGGGCGGTGATCAGCGCTTCACGTTATCCGGAGTTAGCCGATACACGTCGCATCATCATTAAATTGGTCGACGAGCAGTTGGCGGAAGTCAGAATCTATTATGGAAACGAACAACAACTTGATCTAGATCAATTCTTGACGCGCGCCAAATCCAAGGTCGGGATCTTCGAAGGCTGGAGGAGGCAGCAAGGCTTGGAAGACGCTCAGGTGTTCTGCGACAGGTTCTTCGTAGAAGCCGGCATCGATCGGGGTGAAAACCTCAATGAAGAAAAGCTGCCGTATATCGAAATTGGGAATCTCGAATTATTATCAAAAGCCACGCATCGAGACCCTGATCTTTATCCAGGTGGCTCACCACGAAAAAGGTGATTTGCTTAAATCTCGGGGGCACCGAGGCCTGTCACCGTGTCTCGATCAAAAGCGATAAATCGCACGAATCGTCTGTTAACCGACGATGGAAGGATTTAGAGTGCGAGACGAGCACGCGGAACGAAAAACTTCTTGCTTGGTTCGAAGCGTAAACAGCGGATTAAAAATGCAGACCATAACGACATGTAAGTCGAGTCAGAACACAATGAAGGATCTGCAAGATCGGGCACTCTGGCCGTTCCAGATAGTGGCTAATTAGATTCGACGGTTTGCGAGGCTCATCATGAACATTCTTAAACCGACCACCTTAACTCTCATCATGATAATAGTAGTGACTGCGTTTTGTGATAACAGCCGCGAGATCACGAGCTATCAGACCCCTTTAAAATATGAAATGCGGCTAGTGCACATTCTTTACGGCCAACCTGCCGAGTATATCTTCGTTATCGGCGAAGAGGGTTTTAAATCGGTTGATGACCTGAAGAAGTTTGTCGGCAGCTTGCCTTCAGGGTCTGAGCTTCAGTGGGCGCCGGGCTGCATGCGCATGGGAGACGAGCCCTTGTTGTCATCTGAAAGCGAACTTGAAGATTTCAAAAAGTTCTGCGAAGCACACAGCGTACGATTTGTACTGATACCATCAGGATGAAAGGTACGACATTCCGACGGATGGCCCGCGTCCAATCCAGGATTCCTCAAAACGCAATTGAATCAAACTCAGCGCTAATATCGCACAAGCTTCTAACCGATATGTATAGACTAATGGTGATGAGCACCACGGCTACTTTCTCTTCCACTACTTGAGCTTTTTTTGTCCAACCGTTTCCATGCGTCCTTGATCGATTATCATCAATTCCACGGGCTCAGAAACTCAAGGCGGGGCGCCATGCTTATAAAGGCCTGACTGGATATTGAGCGGTATCTTCGCTACCGCCCATGTGATTAGCCGAGTCGTCGGGCTCGTCCGAACTAGCTCGTTGATCAGGGATGACCTGCTTGTTCGGCGCGCAACTGTGCGACCAGTTGATCCGTTTTATCCAGCAGATCATGCAGCACTCTGGACCCCTCTCTCAAGATGTCTGGATACTGTGCGTATTCCGGACGAAGTTGTCTAGTATTAGAATCGTAGAAAAATCGTCGCCCTTCACCGAGGTGCGGCACGATAAGTTGATCGCTAAGCTGTTGATAGTGGGCCATGGTGCTTAGACCGGTACTCGCAGCTGAGTCCACTTCCTTCAACTGCGCGATTGTTCCGACATCCAGCAATTCCAAGCCTCCGCCCTGCAAAATCCAATTTGTTTGGTTGGCATCGTAGCTGGTCGACCATGAAATCGGGCTGATTTCGGGCATTTCCCCGTTTGCGAGTTGCGTCAGAAAACCATTCATTCGGTCGTCGTAACTCAGCGTCACCTGCCTTAGTTTCTCCGCGCTGGTTGTAGCTTGTTTCTCAAGGTAAATGAGGATCTGGTGGCGCCTTTGCTGGTCCTGTTTGCGAATCTGATAAGCGTTAAGTACGAAAGCCGCGTAGACCCCGATGAAGACGATGATCAGCTCGACTAGCCGATCAATCACATATTTTTTCCGACGACTTGACGAAGTGTCAGCCATTCTGCCTCACTTTTCACTCGATCGTCATGACTGCGACGGCAGCGCGATTGAATTGAGCGAAAGCATCTGGGTTAGATGCTGCCTTGGACTTTGAAGAAGATGCTAGATTTTCGAGCTGGCCGCAGCATGGCTCCTTTTGGTGTATCGTCGGAGTCTAACATAGCCACGGTATCGAACGGCCAGAACGCCCGATCTTGCAGATCCTCGCTGTGTTCTAACACGACTTACATATCATTTGTTCGCGCACGAAGGTATACCTTAATCTTCTGCAGATTGTTTCTGACGGAAATGTCGAAAAATGTCGCGCGAATAATTGCGATCCTTTCTGTCATCATTTCGCTTCGGTCTGTTGGGCGAAAGTGTTATTGCTCGGGCGTGGCCGACCGACACGGCCCTTCGCGGACAAATATTTTCATGAGGCTTGCGCTCTCCGCCAACAGGACCATAGAAGCTTTTGGTCCACTGACGGCGGCCGCTCCCCTCCGCTGCGGCTCCGAGGCAGAGTTATCTAATCGGCGGCTCAATACTGATTGGTTGATTGTAGTCGTAAAAAGTTACCGTGTAGCGCGGCCTCCCTTCCTTACTACTACTGAGCACTATTCGCAACGGGAGTCCGTCATCAAACCGAAGCCACACCTTCACGTATTGTAGATCTCGGTTCGGAGGCTGATCGACTTCGTATGCCAAGGCGTTCGTGCCTTCTACTGGCTCGAACCCGCGGGCTTTTAACCGCAAGGATGAAAACCATGAGAGTAGGAAATCCGATATATATTGCCGTGCGACATCCATTTCGTTAGCGACTTTGAAACTCTGCCAATTGCTGGCGCCCGCTGCCAAGCTGTACCTCGAATTGCCAACAGTCACAAACTGCGAAGTGCCGACGCCCGGCCTCCGACCAACCGCACGGAAACGATCAGGCGTAACCACGTCTATTGTCCACTCCATGGTGTCGATAATTGCGCGGGACCGGAACGATTGCACGTGCTCCAGAAGCCTGATTATCTCGTCTCCTGTGACGGTTTGCCTCACAGCTAATGCCGCCCCTTGCTCGAGACGAAGGTCGTCATTTGTTAGTGTCGGCCGCTGTTTGCGCGATGCGGGTTCCTGCGCCGCCACGGCGATAAATGTCCCACAGATGACGAGCAAAGTTGTTAATCGGCTCATGGCTAATCTCTCAGTCGATTTCGTGAGGGGCTGGTTATGAGTGGTCTTAGTGATACTTGAAAAGAAATCATGCGAGCGGAAAAGGCATTATGGTTTTCTGCCTGAAAGAGTTTTTGGTTCTTGGAAGCGGGCTCTGTGTCCGGCCCGGGAAAGGCCCCGACGTTAGAATATTACGCCGCTCTGAGTTGGAGCAATAGTTTTTTCCGCCAATTAGCAAGGCAGCGCGGGACTCAAAAACATCCCAAATGGCCAATACGTGGACAAATTTTTCTACGCGCGACCTCAATAAGGTTTCCAACGGACAACCCGCTACGGCAGCGTTTTCTCCTTTTATATATAGAAATAACCTACGAGTGCTTCTCGAAGCCACAAGAACTCAGCTGAGAGCCGCGCTCGCGACGCGGTCACAGGTTCGAACCGTCACGATCCAATGGTTCCGCGGGGGTTCCAACGGCGAAAAACATTCCCGAGATTGGCGCGCTCCAACCCGCTAGTCTAAATAGGAAAGTTGCAAGGTCGCGTTAGCACCGGCCGGACTATACCCATTTTTTCAAACATGGCCAAAGCATTTGCAAAATTCTCCGTTAGTCCGTAGTCGATATTCAAACGTGGAACACGCGCTTGAGCAATGGCACATATTGCCGTCCGAATAAGATGATGATGACGACAAAATAGCCAATCGCCAAGAGTCCTCCAGCCAGGAATTTCAAAGCATCCCAACTGGTCTTCCGCTTCATCCGAAAGAATGCAATCAAACAGGTAACAATCAAAACAAAGTGAGCGGTCGCGGCAAAAACTGCGATTAGTTGGTCAGGATTCCGAAGCTCACCAGTTCGCACCAACCGTGAAAATTCCCGTACGCCATTGGCAATGAAGGTCGTGTGAAATAGGTTAACGAAGTTCCAAAATGCGGCTATGAGACAGCCCGCTCCGTAACCCCACGCGCTGCGTCTTTCAGCCAAGATGATAACCGCAACATAGACGAACGCCTGGAACACATGAAGCACACGGATCGATGGATCGAAAACCGCCGATAGGGCGAGAATTAAAATGAATACGACGCTGCTTACCACAATCAGCCAGTTAACCAATGTGTCGACTTTTGTATTGTTCATGTGACCCTCCCCCAATTTCAGTACCGTTCTAAAGTAGAAAAATTCGGGTTCTGAGCTACCCCCCATTTCAGTACCGGGCTAAATTAGAAAAATCCGGGTCTCTAAC
>CBFHBA010000050.1:0-24548 GCA_965653675.1 uncultured bacterium | reverse complement strand
ATTACCAATACAAAATCCAAAGCGCCGTCGACCCTTCGCTCTGCCGGAGCACTCCAAACCAGCGCTGAAGCGCTGGGCTATCGCTTACATGCGTGCGGCGAATCCCGTTTCGTAGGCGTACCAAATTCCAAAGCCGATGCTCAAAATGCCGGCCAGCGCTTGCAGTCCGTAATGAACTCCACTGAACTTCCGTGAGCTGAAAACAAAAGGCAACCCAACTAACGCCGACATCAAGAGCATCCCGAAGATTGATCCGATGCCGAATACTGCAAGGTAGATCAATCCCAACATTGGCGAATTGATTTGCGTTAACACGAGCAGCGTCAGTGCACCGGAACCTGCCAGTCCATGCATAGCGCCGACCAATCCAGGCTTGAAGCCAATCTTGGCAATCGTATGTGAATGACTAAGCGACGATGGGTGCGTGTGCGCGCTGTCTTGATCATGAAAGTGAACGTGTCTATGTGCATTGTCATCATGATCATGCAGGTGCAGGTGGATGTCAGTGCGCCGCTGCAACGCGCGGCGAAAAGCGATTACACCAAGGCTGATAATCATCAGCGCAACACCGAATTCCAGCCAGCCCGCCACACGTTCGGGAATAGCGACCCTTAAACCGAGAACGATTGCGCCGACGACAACTAGTGAGACAGTGTGGCCCGCTCCCCACAGGCCGCCGACAATCGCCGCGCGACCAAGTTTCTTATGTTCACTTACGATAGTGGAAACGGCGACGATGTGATCGACTTCAGTCGCGTGCTTCAATCCATAAACCAGACCAAGACCCAGCAGGCCGAGTGCGCCCAGTGAAGTGAGCGAGGGCGCGTTGGCTGCCACACTAATGCGCGCGATGAATGCGCCGACGATCGCGACTGGATCGATACCAGCCTGACTGAGAGCTTGATAGCTGATCGCCAACCCCGCACAGGTGATCACGAACGCGCTGACAATCGGCAGGACTTTGCTTAACCGGCTCAAAGCACCGTGCGATTTCAGCAGCCGTCCCGCATAAACAAACGCCAGCCCGATCACAGTCAATACGCTCGCCAAACCAATGCTAAAAGCCAGGACCAACAACAACCCATAGCCCACTCGATGCAGAGAGATCGCCGCCAGCAACACGACCAGGGCCGACGGGCAAGGAAGAATGCCGCCCGAGACGCCCAGCGCGAGCAGGCTCTTCCAGGTTATCGGCGCGCCATCAGCGCCCGGCGGTAGGTGCGAATGAAATGGCCCGCCGTGCGAATGCGGCTGCGTCGGATCACTACCGTGTGTGTGATGCTCTTGGCCATGTCCGTGATGATGATGATGATGATGCGCACTGAATCCGAGTGACGCGCGCAGCCGCCGCAGAAACAGACTGAGACCGATGGCCACAACAATGCCGCCCGAGATCAAGCTCAGGATCGGAAAAAGTTTTTCGGGGACCACGTACGCTGAAGCCAGCAAAGTCACCACTCCGAGTGCGAAGACGCCAGCAGTGTGCGTAATAGTAACGGTTAGACCCAGGAAAGCCGCGTGGCGAGCAGTGCCACGCGAACCGACCAGATATGCGCCGACGACTGTTTTGCCGTGGCCAGGGGACAACGCATGCGCGGCTCCCAAAACGACGGCGAATAATAAGCCCAGCAGCACCAGGCCCGGCGTCAAATTCGGAACTGCGATCAACTCTGCGAGTCGATCGCGCGCCGGAGCTTGTGCCGTTCGGCCATCGCGTGCAATCAACGTCCGTGCGCCGGATGGCAGCGTACCGCGCGTGAATGAGAGCTGCGCGGTGTGCTCATCAAGCGGCGCCGTCAAACGGTCTTGCGGATAAGTCTTCAGTTCATCGCTTAGTCCGTTCGCGAATGCGTTGCTGTTGAAGATTTTAATTCCGGTCTGCGGGACAACCACAATTTCTCGCCAACCAATACGTTCCGGATAACTGTTATCTTCAAATTTCAGTTGGCACGCCTCCGATAAACCAGCGGCAGAAAATCGACCGGCGAGATCGTATTCAAGGCGCAGTGTCTGTAGTCCGCCGGCACCCGTCGGCAGGCTAAGATTCGCTGCGATGGGTGTCAGCGAGACGCGCTCGCCGCCGACCGTCACCATCATCTGCGTAGCCAGATGCGCGGACATTTGCTGAGCGTAGTAGTTAAGTTCGCTCGAGGAGGCTTTGCCATCCTGATCGATATCGATTTTCTGAAGCTCCTGAAACGCCGGAATCTCAGCCATATCGATCACGCCGTGAATCTTCAGAGCATCGCCGCCGACTTCGATGCGCGCGTAGTGATTGATGGTAAAATTTCCCAGTGGGTGCGCAAAGGCGTTGGATGTCACCGAGATGACAAACACAAGAAACAACATGATCAGCATCAGCCATCTGCAAATTGAGTTTTGATTTTGCGGTTTCATGAGTTGTCCTGAATTAACATTGCGCCGAGAGTGGCACGCGCATCCCGCCCGTGGGGCTCACGCTCAAGATGCGCGTGCCACCTCAACTCATCCGCTTTCTCATCTCCGCCAGCTTGTGCTGCGCGGCTTCGGCCTGAATCACGTTGAACGATCGATCGGTTTCCAGGGCGAGCTGCAATTGCTCGGCGGCGCGACGATGATCGCCCAGCGCGTCATAAATCATTCCGGCGTGATAGAAGATCCGGGCATCGCGCGTCGCTAAACGTTGCGCCTGCTTGATTGCTTCGGCGGCTTCGCTAAGTTGCCCTTTCTTGAAAAGACACCAAGCCAACGCGTCGTAGGTGAAAACATCCGCGCGCGCGGTGCGCTCGCGTTTCATGATCTCTAACGCTTCGTCGAGTTTCATGTCGTGGTCCGCCCAGAACAAAGCCAACTGCCGCGAATAAAGCGCCGCGTTGGTGGCACTGTCGCGCTCAATAAACTCAACCAGTTGCTGCTGTTGCTTCGCCTCGTTTATGCGGCCGTGTTTTGTATAAAGGTCGCCCAGGGCGATCGCGTAATCGGGTAACGGCACGCGCTCCTGCGCTTGACGGTAGAAATCGACGGCCGCGTCGAAGTCACCGGCTGCCGCTCGCGCTCGTCCTTTGGCGGCCAGGGCCAGGTGGTAACCGGGAAACACGTTGAGCGCGATGTCGAATTCGCGCTCTGCCTCCTCGCGTTGGCCGGCGTTCATCAACTCCACCCCGAGATGAACTCGATACCAACTGGCATTTTCGGGATTGTTAGCGTTAGTCGCCTTGACAGCGACGCGCATAGCTTCGATCGCACCTTCAAGATCGCCGTGCAGCGAGCGCAAATACGAGACGCGCGCGTAAGCCGCCGCGTCAGGCCGCAGATTCATCATTTTCTGCGCGGCTTTAATTGCCTCCGAATAGTCACCCAATTCCACCAGCGCATCAGTCATAATTCCGTAAATTTCAGGCGTATTCTCACCGGACGCGTTCATTCCCTTTGCTTCGTCAAGGGCTTCGCGAAACCGGTGATACGTGAGGAGCAGCGTCGCGTGTAGGGTCATGGTCGAGCGATTTTCTGGGACCAACTTAAGCGACTGCTCGAGGGCGGCTTCCGCCCGCGCATTGAATCCAAAGTCGCCTGTCTCGCGTGCTTTCTGCATGAACGCCGCAGCGAGTTGGTTGTAACCGTCGGGGTCCGACGGAAGTTGAGCAATCCGCGACTCAGCCATTTGGATTTGACTGTCCGCTGAGTTGGCGCGCAGCGGCAACGGCGTCGCAGCACGGACTGAACTCGAATCACTTCGGCGACTTGGGAACAGGTGAATCGCGGCAAGAATCGTCACACTAGTCAGAGCCAGGCCGCCAATTGTCAGTAATATTTTTGAGCGCATTATCTCTTTACCATCTCGTGTTACTCGAGCAAGACGTTACGAGTGGAGCGCAAGCGTCCTCGCTTGCACTGCGTTGCAACCAAGACGGTTGCACTCCAGAAAACAAGACAGGATGAAGACCGTGGTCCTCACCCTGCCTGCCAGCGCGGGCTACTGCCTGCCCGAATGCGGTAGCCCAACGTACGGGAAATTGGGTAGATACGGCACGTCATTGTGATCGACGCCGTCACCCAAAGTGTTGTTCGGAGCTTTGTTGGTATCGGGTGTGAATGGTGTTCCGCCCGCAACCGCGCGCAGAGCGATGTCTGTTACGTCATCGCCGACGCGTCGGCCGTTGGGGAAACCAGCCAAGTCGCCACCGAGAAGTCCGAGGTTGTTCTGCTTGTCGAACGCCGTGGGCGCAATCGCTACGTTCAATCGGAGCATTTCATGCGGCTTACCGTCCGACAAGAAAGTGTTGTAATCCGGCGCTCCTGGAACTGCACCGGCGGGAATGCCAGTCGCAAAAATCGCAACCAGGTCATTCCGTGGCGCCGCAGGAATGTCGATTTTGAAAACCGCCTGCATCAAATGCGCGAGCTGCACGTCGAGAACGAAAGGCGCTGCTACTGCATCGTCTTTCGGAGACAGGCCGCTGAACGCATCCTTGAGCTTGAGCGGAATGACTACTTCATTGACCAGCGGATTGCCCAGGCGTGACACCTGTTTCATCTCGCTGTTCATGCCATCGCCTTGCGATCGCATTACCGAGGTTGTGGCGCGGCTCGCAGTCGTCCAAGTGCCAATGACCGCATTCGCGGCCTTCGAGTCAGTCGGCGCCTTGCCATCGCGCGTTAAGTCCTTGATTGGAACTTCCAGCGCGATGCTGTGCACGTTCAGTCCCTGCAGGTAGTCGTAACCACCAGTTCGGGAGATTGAACGCAGGTTCAGGGTGTCGAAGATCGATCCGAGGTCGATGAAGAACGGATCATCGCGGGGACCGACAAAAACCCGGCCGCCACCTGGTAGGTTGTACACCGCTTGTTTCGCCAGCGCTTCGTAATTCGGAGTCGTGCGCGTTCCGATATTCGCGGGCGCTGCGATCAAGCCATCAGCCAGCATCTTGCTCTTGCCCTTTTCGACGCGGGTGACGCTATAGGTCTGCACGATGTTGTAATCAGGATCGTCGAGCGACGCGATGCCGAGACCGCCTTTGCCTGTCAGCACTTTGTTGGGCGCGGACATATCAAGCACGATGTCGGGATTCACAGTTTTGTTGGTGAAACGAAATTGATAGACGATGTCTTCAACGCCGTCACCGGTGTTGTCGATTTTGATTTCATAAAGCGCTGTGTCATCCAGCGAGTAGTAATTTGGACCAGCCGGAGGAAGTTCGCCCGGAATATAGTCCGCAATCATAGTCACGTATCCTTCGCGGCCCGGTTCGTAACTACGAAACGCAAAGAAGTCAGTGCTATCAACAGTTGGGTCCTGGGCCAGCAGCGGCGCCTCGCGGTGACTCGCTGCCTGCGAAGGACGGGGCACGCCGGTAAACAGCGCGCCTGCTGCGATCAAGCAACAAGCGACTGCGGCGCTTAACGTTCGAGAAAAACTCTTTCGCATACAACTGTCCTTTCTAAGTTTGGGTCTACTTTTCTTGTCACGCTTGACGCCATCACTGGTATCGCTTCGCAAAGCCTTTACCTCGTGAAAAATCATCAAACGTTTTTCGGAATCATCTACGAAGCTTGATGGCAAACCGGATTTAGATTGCGCACTCGTTGAGCCATAGCTCGTCAGTTTGTGCCTGTGTGTTTGTTTTGCCATGAATCGTTTCGGGTTTCTGACCAAAGACAGATCTCTCCTCGACCAGGTCTTACCCAGTCACGACGGTTCGGTTGTCACCACTGAAAAAGGAACAGCTTTGATCAGTCGAGCTCAGCCATTGCTTGCTTTCACGCTCCGGATTGTATTTACGAAACGGCGGGTGAGTTTGGATTTCGGCAAAGAGATACGGCCGGCAAGACTTGTTCAAGCAATACTGCCCATCCCGGCTCCGCGGGGATTGATGATTATCTTCGCCGGCCGACCGTCACGAAAAGGCCACCTTCTGGTCCGAGTGTGTGCATCCAGCCTAGCTGCGTCAGCCAGCGCTCGATCGGCCAGTTATCACCAGCGTACTCGAAGAGATTAGTCGTACTTTCGCCAACCAGCGCGCTGGGATAAGCGCGGACGAATTCGACATCATTTTCCGCAAACCAATTCTGAACTTCACCGAGCGTGTGACGGTGCTCTTCAGGATGATGATACTGATCGCGGAGCCAGGCTTCGCGTCGTGTCGACTCATCTTTTCGATCACGGAGCACTGGATCGAACGGGATCAAACGATAACTCGAACACCGGGCTACCATTCTGCGTAACCGATGCGGAAGGCGCGCGATAGCATTGTAGAGGCCAAGCACGATCATGCCTCCCGGCCGGGCGAGCTGAGCAACGCGGGCGAACGCTGCACGTGGATCGGGCGTGTGGAGCAGGACGCCGGACGAATAGACGACATCAAATGATGCGGGACGTAAACCTGGTTGATGGAGATCGGTCTCGACGAACAGTACGCGATCAAGCTTGAATCGGCGTCCTGCGGCCACGGCCAACTCGAGTGATGCGCGCGTCAGATCGGCGCCGATTACCAACCGATCTGCATGCGCTAGATATAAACTCATCTGTCCGGTACCGCAGCCGACTTCTAGAATCCGTGCATCTCCGGGAATGGTTTGCTCGAGGAGCCGTGCGAACTCACTCTGTTCCGCGCGAGCGCGGAGCGATGACAAGCTGTCGTTTTCCGGGTAGCCGGGAAACGGGGCGTGTTCATAAAAGCGACGCACCACGTCAACTCGTCCGTCGCTCACAATCCGCAAATTAGGAATGCCGCCCGCGGTCTCATACCGCGCGCCACAGCCAGTACACTTCAACTCCCCGGTAAGTGCGCCGGCACATGCCGGACAAACTAGAAACTCAAGGAAATGTTCCACAGCCTAAAAGATCGCGTAAATGAATGGAGCCAACGCTTCGACAGCTGTCGCGACGATCAGTAAAAGTCCTGTGATGCAGAGAAATATCGCCAACGGTAACAGCCAGCGCCGGTGACCATCACTCCGCCACATGCCGCGTGAGAGATCGGCCATCGAGCCGAACGTGCTGCCGAACACGATTAGCCCACGCTGGATCTTGCCGCGCTTTTTAAGCATTCCACTGTCTCCTTCCGCGACGCCGACGCGCGCTTCATTACCTTGGTCTGGTCCGCCACGAGGACGTCGATCCCAGACCGGAGAAACGTTGAGTAGCCCTCGGCTACGCTATTGACGATTGGTTCGCCTGCTAGATTGAAAGAAGTATTCAGCAAGACGGGAATGCCGGTGCGCCGTCCGTAAGCCTGCAACAGAGAGTAAAGCCGCGGCGCCATATCTCGCTCCAACGACTGCAATCGCGCCGTGCCATCGACGTGTGTAACCGCCTGCAAACGTGAACGCCATTCCCGCCTAACGGGAAAGACGCCAGACATGAATCGCGATAAGCGCATTCCGCCGCGCGTTACTTCAAAATACTTGTCAGCGACTTCGATTGGAACGACCGGAGCAAATGGCCGAAACTCCTCGCGGAACTTGATCTCCCGGTTTAGCCGGTCCCGTGTTTCGATTGCATCGGGTGCCGCGAGAATACTGCGATTACCAAGAGCGCGCGGGCCGAATTCGAGGGCGCCATCCATCCAGCCGACAATCAGACCTGAGGCGAGATTATCAGCTATTTCATCGATCAGAATGTCGTCATCGATCTGATTGACGACGTGCCCATCCTCTTGAGCGAGCCGTGCCAGACCATCACCCGCTATCGTTGGTCCCCAGAAAGGATGATCCGGCATTTCACGATGCGGATTGCCGAAATAGATCCGGTCGGCATAAAGCGCCGCGCCTAACGCGCAACCAGCATCGCCGGGCGCGGGCGGGACAAATAACCGTTCGAAACCGGACTCCGCGAGGATGCGTGCGTTAGCTACGCCATTAAGCGCGACACCGCCTCCCAGGCAAAGATCGGTAAGTGCGGTCTCCTGATGAAGAGCCTGGGCCATCTCCACCAATGTGTCTCCCAGCACTTGTTGCACGCTGGCCGCACAATCGGCAAAGCGCTCGCCCTCCGCATTGGTCAAATCGATCGGTGTGTACGGGTCGCGTGGCGGGCCAAAGAGATCAATAAATCGATTCGAATATGATCGCTTGGCCGTGGTGTGGTATTCGAAGTAATCAAGATCAAGTGCAAACGCTCCATCCGAAGTGCGGCGAATTAACCTATGGACTTTGTCGGTCATGGTGGGACGGCCATAGCTTGCGAGTCCCATCACCTTGTATTCGCCCTCATTCACTTTGAAGCCAAGGTACGCGGTGAAGGTCGAGTACAGCATTCCCAACGAATGCGGAAACCTGATTTCTCGAAGCAGACTGATCTCAGTGCGCCCATTTGTGTGTTCACCACGTCCGACTGAGAGGGTCGCCCATTCACCGACGCCATCAGCTGTCAGAATTGCTGCGCGATTTGTCGGCGCGGTCAAGAAAGTCGCGGCGGCATGTGACTGGTGGTGTTCCGTGAACAGAACTTTGCGTCCCGGGACACCTAATCTGGATGAAATGATGCCGCGCATCCACACCTTCTCGCCGAGCGTGTTCTTCATGGCCTGCGGAAAGGTGCGCCACGAGTGCGGGAACGCGCGCAAGGAGCAGGTGAGAATGCGATCGAACTTCAACATCGGCCGTTCGTAGAAGACGACAGCGTCGAGGGCTTCGGGCTCGAGGCCCGCATGCTCAAGACACCACTCAATCGCTAACAACGGAAACGTCGCATCTCCCTTGTGCCGCGATAGACGCTCCTCCTGAACGGCGCATACAGGAACACCATTGATAACTAGCGCAGCCGCCGAATCGTGGTAGTGCGCCGAAACACCGAGTATGTTCAAGTTTCAGTACTGCTTTCTCAGGGAACCGTTGCTGTCGGAGGCCACGGGGAACCAACCGAAGGACTCTTTTCGCGCCGCCCTCTTTGCGAGCAAGGCGAACGGGAGTAACACGATGAAGTATTGCATGGTGAGAATGACTGTTCCGGCCGCTCCGGCGAGTGCGGTTGCCAGACGCAGATAACCTTTCCAGAGGCGGCTCAAACGCGCGCGCCATAAGTGACGACGATGCAATTCAGGCGCGACTCGCGCCAGATGTGTTAGCGTGTAGCTCATATGAAACCTCTCGTCGTTAAGAATCTCTGCGAAGATCGCCTGCGTCGCCCGATCGTGCTGCATCACGTCGCGATAAATAGTGAAGCGACTGGCAGCCGCCTTCTCCGATAAATGGAGAAAAGCGAGTAGAGACCCGTCTGATTCTTTATCAATCTGCAAGTCGTCCAGGCCGTGCCCGCCGGGAGCGGCCCAATCGAATTGCGACGCCGGCTTCGATCTCGATGGAAGCTCGCGCATAACCGCGCCCGCACGCTGGCGAAACATTAGGCCATGTCGAAACTCATCTTTTGCATGTTCCAGGTAAAGCCGTCGTAGGAGGGGATCGGAGGTACGCTCCGCCGCGCGCAAGATATCGCGTCCGCCATCGATTTCGGTTTCGCTGAAGCGAAGAAGCTTTTGCACTCTCCGCTCAACATCACCCCAAATCCAGCGATGCACGGGCTTCAACAGCCGATCAGTTATTGTAGGGGGCGCTTGGAATCGTCCAGAGCGCATGTCCATATACTAACAGCGGACTTGAGGAGTGTTAAGCTGGCTTCGATGCGACTCTCCAGGCGTCTTCGCGTCCACACGATTGTCGAGATTGGAATCGCATTCGTCGGTGTTGGGCTAATCGTTTCACCTCTTCTGGCCAATCAGCGTTGGTTAGATCATCACTTTTTGCCCTCGTTCTACACGCCGCGCTCCAGATACGTGTTAATCGAATCGGTTGTACGCATCTTCATTGGAGCCATCGGCGCGCTGTTAGCGTTAGTGGTGCGAAGACCTCTCGGTAAATTCATCGCAAATCATCCGGCGCGCGCTCTCCAGATTACCGTCGCCGTGCTGCTGGCATTTCCGGCAACGGAGCTAGTCCTTCGCATGCGACATCGCAGAGTTTTGATGGCCGAAGAATATCCGGCTGAGGTCGAACCGAGCCGCCGCCGCGACGAACGATTCGGCTGGGTGTTCGTTCCCTCTCGCACGGGCAATCAGTGGGTCGGAAACCGGAAAGTCGAGTACGCGATTGATTCAGTCGGAAGTCGCGCGCGCAGCCTCGATGAGCCAGCAGATCCTGATCGGCCGACAATCGTTTTCACAGGTGAATCCATTATGGTCGGCGAACGACTATCCTGGGACGACAGCATACCAGCACAAACTGGCGCAATGGTCGGATTACAAAGCGCAAACATTGCTGTCTCCGGATACGCAAGTGATCAGGCATATCTCAGGTTACAGGCAGAGCTGCCGCGCTTTCGCCGGCCTGTGGCAGTGGTCATGCTGTTTGCGCCTTTGCTCTTTGATCGAAATTTGAATGATGACCGGCCGCACCTCGGCCCTGGTCTTGTTTGGCAACCGGCAGTTCAACGCTGGCGGCTGGTGACGATCTTTAGGTTCCTGATGCCCTACCGTAGTGATGAAGCAATCGATCGCGGCGTATTAGTCACCCGCGAAGTGCTGCGTTCTACCATCGAGTTGGCGCGCGCGCGGGGCGCCTTGCCGATCATCGTTGTGCCGCAGTTCACTCCTGAAGAAGCAGAAGAGCGAGAAATAAGAAGTCGAGTCCTCGATGAGGCTTGTATACCTTACGTGTTGGTTCAGTTGGATGGAAGCTGGCGTGTCCCCAACGACCCGCATCCTGATGCCCGCGCCGCCCACGCGATAGCTCTCGCGATTGCCGATAAACTTCACTCGGCAGGCCTTCCGCCTCAAAGTGAGTCTTCTGAGAAGAACGACATCGAATCTCGTTCTGCCCGGTTGGCTTATAGAAAGTCATTTGAGTCGCGCCAGGGATTACCTGCTCAATAACGAACAGATCTGAGCATGAGACTACAATGCGATTTATCCTTTCGCCGATGAATTGCAAGACAGTATTATGTGGCGGCTGACTGCTGCATATAACTCAACGCCAGGACTTCCCGAATGACGGCATCTGTGTCAAAAGCTGATGGTGGAAGGGTCGATCGTGCCTGGGCCCTTCTTTTCGCCCGTCTCGTGCTTGGTCTCATTTTCTTTATGGCGGGCGAAATGAAAGTGTTTCAGATGGGACCGCTCAATCATGCGCGCAAATGGTTCCTGCCATACGCGGATACATTCTTGCCGCTTTGGTCACTTTGGGCCATGGGTGTCGTAATTCCGTTTGTCGAGCTGATTGCCGGGGCCATGGTGATACTGGGACTGCGTGTGCGCGAGGCACTCGTGGCGCTCGGGTTTGTGTTGGCGGTCGTGACCTTCGGGCATTTACTCAAGGAGCCTCTCTACGAATTCCACACTCACGTGATTCCTCGCCTCGCGTTGCTTCTCTTTATTTTCTTACTGCCTCGCGCAGACGATCGATTTTCGGTTGATTACTTGTTGCGCTGGATGCGCGAAAGAAGTTCAAGGGGATGAATCCACATTCATCAATAGCGGGATATTGCTGGTAGCCTTTCAAAGTTATGGCTCTTCACACTGGACAACCCTCGCAGCTTCTTGTTGAGGCCCTCAGAATTAGGTATTTCCACTCTTGACAACGATCCGCAAGGGTAATACGTTCGGGCCACAGTTCTCCCCAATAAATCGATATCCTTAAGGCACCTCATTTCAGGTGCGCTTAAGCCCCCCTGACCAGTTCGTTTAATGTTTCTGCCTCGGCTTGGTCTGCGGCCTGCTGTGGCTTTGGTTAACGCTACGATCACTCGGGAAGGAGTCGAACAATGACAGATAAACCGAAATTCATCGGCACGATTGTTACCGTTATGATAATGACAGTAATCGCCCTCGTTTACGGCGGCCAAAGAGCCCGCGTAACGGCGTCATCCGAACCGGGAGCCGGACCTGCGGTCGACGCTGCGGATAAATCTCAATTTTATCTTCAGCACAATCTGCTCTCGGATGGATTTGTGCCGGCGGACCATACCGATTCCAACCTGGTCAACGCCTGGGGCTTGGTCGCAGGTCCAACCACACCCTGGTGGATTTCAGACAACGGAACAGGAAAATCCACTTTGTTCAATGTCGCCACCGGAGCAATCGTGGCGGACTTTACAGTTCCAGGAGCTGGCGGGGCCCAGGGGAATCCTACGGGCCTCGTTTTCAACGGTGGCACTGGTTTCGTGGTTAATAACGGCGTCGGCTCACCGGCGCCAGCGCGATTTATCTTTTCGAGCGAAGACGGCACGATCTCGGCCTTCAAGGGTGCGCCCATTGTAACTGTAGTCCCGAATGCGCAGGCTCCGGCGCACGGGGCGATTTATAAGGGACTCGCGATTGACAGCGCGACTGCCGGCCATTTTCTTTACGCTACTGACTTCCATCACGGTAAAGTCGACATTTTTGATAGCACATTCCACGCCGTCACGATTCCCGGATCATTTACGGATCCGAATCTTCCAGCCGGATTTGCACCATTCGGAATTCAAAACATCAATGGGACGATTTATGTGACGTATGCATTACAGGATGAAGATCAGCATGACGACGTAGCTGGGCCAGGAAACGGTTATGTCGATGCGTATGACACCTCGGGGAACCTGATCCGACGGGTTGCTTCGGCCGGCGAACTCAACTCGCCCTGGGGTTTGGCCTTAGCGCCTGCGAATTTTGGTAGGTTCAGTGGCGATTTACTCGTCGGCAACTTCGGCAACGGACGCATTCATGCTTTCGACCCAACACAGCTTACCGAGACTGGTGAGTTTGAAGCTGTAGGTCTCATGCATTCTGCGTCAGGAAAACCCGTCCAGATTGACGGCCTCTGGGCACTTCAATTCGGTCACGGTACTACCGCCACGAGTGCCAACGGACTGACGAATACGCTGTTTTTCACGGCCGGGCCAGACCACGAGGATCACGGTTTATTCGGAACGCTAGTTAACGTGCCGCCGCCAGGTCGACGGTAATCGAATAACTGGAGACCGAACCGCTCTCAATTGTTCGGAGTGGTTCAGCGTCTTGATCTGGGCTCGACGGGCATCGACGTGAGCAGTCAGCGAGGTGACAGGCTTCACTGGCCAGTTTGCCGACCACTTCGAAGTCGATCCGCGCACTCAGGCCGGCATCAAAGTGCCCTGAAAACAAAAGTAAGCTGATTTGATGAAGCATCACGTTATAAAAATTGAGGCCACCGTCGCCGGTGGCCTCTTTGATTAGTAGGGAAATTTGCTCCGCTGGTATCCCAATTCATTGGGAGAAACTACAATGCGGATGCATCGAGATTACAGGCGCATTTCGCAGGAGAGATGTTCTCGAATCCATTTAGGCTTGTCACCACCTTGCCTCTGCAAAGGTGTTTTGTTATAAAACTCATTCGCGCACGGCCGGTTTTGGGCCGTGCGCAACAGTATTCCGCAGTAGCTCAATGGCAGAGCATTCGGCTGTTAACCGAAGGGTTGTAGGTTCGAGTCCTACCTGCGGAGCCATTTTTCTCGCGACCGCGGTTGCGATTAACTAATTCGGTAATCCAACGCGACCAACTAGATCTGTGAATCGAACGTCAGTGCGTAGTTCATCCAGTGTTGGATCAACCTTCAAACTAACCAATTGCATGTCGTGCTGCTCGTAGGCTTGGTTGAGCGCTTCGAATCCTTTGTCCGTTTCTCCTAAGGCCGCGTACGCGCCAGCAACAGAATAAGGTGATGTTGGTTGATCGGCGACTTCGTCCAGTATCTTGTACGCTTCATTCTTCTTTCCCCAGCGCGCGTAAGCCTGCGCCATGATTACTTTCACTGAAGCCTCAACCGGCGGCAGGCCGGTGACTAACTCCATTACCTTTTCGAATTGCGCCAGCGCTTCCGCGAACATTCCTTTCTGGGTATAGACACAACCGAGCACACTTTGCGCCGCGGGAAAGTTCGCGTCCATTTCGATCACTTTTTTAAGTTGCGCGATTGCCTGGTCGTACTCACGTCCGGTGTAGAAGTTCAAAGCGGCGGTCATGTTCATCAAGAGTGATAAAGGATCGCGCTCGACCGCCATTTCCGCGTGCGCGAAAGCCTCATCGTGGCGGCCAAGGTTTGCGAGATAGATTCCGTACCAGTGATGCGCCTCAGCATAATTCGGACTCAACGCGATCGCCATCACAAATTCACTTTCCGCGCCCGCGAAATCCCATTCATAAAGAAACTCGAAAAAGCCCAGCGAGGCGTGCGCCTCACCCAGAGTTGCGTCCAGCTCCAACGCCTTCTCCAACGCTTGCTTTGCTTCGTTGCCCTGGTTCAAGTAACCGCGGCAATCAGCAAGACCGGCGTAAGCCAAAGCGTAATCAGGATCGCTCTCGATTGCCTGCTGAAAATATTCAGCGCCTTTCTGCACGCCGTCGGGCGTCAACTTGTTGAAGTAATAACGACCTTTCAAAAACGATAGATAGGATTCGTTATTCCTTGTCTGGCGTTTCGTTAACGCCTGTCGTTCCGGTTCGCTGAGGTCGATGCGCAGCTTCTCGGCAATCTCGCGCGCGATGGTTTCCTGGGTCGCGAAAAGATCTGCCTGCTTTCGAATGTGCTGCGCGCCCCATAAGTGTCGGTCGTCTCTAGCCTCGACCAGTTCGACACTGATTGACAGCAGGTCTTCTGACTCAGTGATTCGACCGAGTAGCAAAGCCTGCACCTTCAGTTCGCGACCGATGCTTTGTGCATCTATCTCGCGCCCCTTGTAACGAAAGGATGAATTACGAGAAGTGACGCGAAGCCTAGTCAGCCGCGCCAGATTGGTAATCAGACTCTCAGTTATTCCGTCGCAGAGATACTCGCTATCCTCGTCGGCGTTAACATTCACGAAGGGCAGCACGGCAAGCGAATCAATCGCCGTGTGAGCCTGACCATCGCTGATCTTTTTCACGTTGGCTACAAAGCGATACCCGCGCCAGGGAATCGTTTCGATGTACTGATGTTCCCGCGGCTTTTCTCCAAGCGCATTCCTAAGCGTCGAGATATTTCGCGCAAGATTACCTTCTTCGACAGTCGTATTCGGCCAGACGACTTTCATCACCTCATCTTTGGTGAGCAGACGTCCGCTGTTTTGGACCAGCTCCAGCAGGATGTCGAAGACCTTCGGTGTCAGCGGCACCGCTTTCCCGTCGCGCAGCAACTGCCGTTCGTCGGCATCGACGCGAAAGGGACCGAACTCGTAGAGACTTCTTGTTTGCCAGAACATCGCTTTCCGATTATTTTCCGAAATTTTTCCGAAGTTACGAAGGACTCTCAGTTCACCTTGGATTTATGGTTTCTGCCCGAAGAACTGGCGGCAAACGGCGCTGATTCTATTGGAAGAGACTGGGTGAGACAACACATTTCTAAGGAGACGAACGATGAACGACATTGAAAAAGAGATTACGAAACTCGAGGAGCAACTGACGCAGACCGAGTCGCGACTCGATGTCGAAGCACTGAATCGAATTTACGCTGACGACATCATGGTCACGGCGCCAATCGGCATCTGTGTCGACAAACCGATGGTTATGGATGAGGTCCGACGAGCGGCCGCGCAAGCAGTCATCGGCCGTTATGACAAAGACGATCTGAAGGTGCGCGCATACGGCGATACGGCCGTTTCAAGCTACCGCATGACAGCGTGGGCGACCGTCGAAGGCCAAGATCTCAAACAATCATTGTGCATCACGAACGTGTGGATGAAGCGCAATGGTGACTGGCAGATCGTGTCAAGACATACGGCGAGCATGCCGAATGACAATGCAGCTACTGCCGGATAGTGCTCCGTTAGAGTGTTGCAAGTTGAATAGCAACATTCCTAGCGGAAACTTATTAGTGCCGAAGCGTGCAAAGAGCCTTGACAGCTCTGGTATCATGCCGGCTTTTGCCAGGAGGATCTCATCAATGTCACCCCGACTTGCACAATTGATGTTGCTCCTTACGTTAGGTTTTGTATTAGCCAGCCTGACTGAGGTGCATGCACAAACTACCGCTTTCAACTATCAGGGCCGCTTGCAGGATAACGGCGTGAATGCAAACGGCAACTATGACTTTCAGTTTACTTTGTGGGATGCGTTGAGCAGCGGCACGCAACAGCCGCAACCAACGCCGGTGACGGTATCGAAAAACGCCGTCGCTGTTTCGAACGGCGTGTTCACGGTGCAACTTGATTTTGGCGCGAGTGCCTTTCCGGGTGCGGATCGTTGGCTGGAGACCAGCGTCCGGCTCGCAGGTAGTGGCACGTTCACGACTCTTTCTCCGCGGCAGTCGCTCACTTCGACTCCTTATGCAGTGCGCAGCTTGAGTGCGGCGAGCGCTGATGTTGTGTCTGTCAGCGGCATACCAGCCGGCAACGGAAGCTACATCCAGAACCGGACCTCTCAGCAGGCTGCAAGTGACTTTAACATCAGCGGCAATGGAACCGCGGGTGGCACACTCAGCGGAAATGTCGTTAATGCGGCGACGCAGTACAACCTTGGCGGGCAGCACATTCTGAGCAGAACGAGCACCGGGGATATCTTTGTCAGGACCCTCGTCGGGCACCCGAACTTTGCTTATAACACTAATAATTTCTTTGGCGACTATAGCGGATCTGACAACACCATAGGTTTTGGAAACAATTTTTTTGGTGTTTTCTCCGGTCAGTCTAATACCGAAGGAGCTGAGAACGCCTTCTTTGGTACATTCTCAGGATCCGGGAACTCCACCGGTGATTCGAACGCATTCTTTGGCGCCCAAAGCGGAAGGGCGAATGTCACGGGGAGCTATAATACTGCGATCGGAAGTAATGCTTCTTTCGGATTCGCGAACCTCACAAATGCCACCGCAATCGGTGCAAATGCCAGAGTCGATCAAAGTGACTCATTAGTCCTCGGCCGCATTGGTGGAGACACTTTCGCTGGGGTGAACGTGGGGATTGGCACCACCACACCAGCCCACCGCTTGAGTGTTATCGGTGGCCCACCATGGACCAGCAACGGTTGGTTAGGATCCGTCGAGTTATCAAATCAGGCGGCGATTGGCTGGCGGGCGAACAGCGGTGGCAAACACTTTGGCATTGGACACACAAATGGCGGGTTGTATTTGTTCACGACTTCCAGCACTCCCGGAACATCCAACACGCCGGCTTTCTACCAGTTAGTCATTACCGACGACGGCAGCGTGGGCATCGGCACGTCTACTCCGGCACGTATGCTGGAAGTGGCCGGTAACATCCGGGTCGCCAATTGCGTGGAGGATCACAACGGGACGTCAATTACCGGTACTAGCTGCTCATCTGACATTCGCTTCAAGCGTGACATCACACCTTTTCCTAATCTCCTTAACCGCGTCGTCAAACTTCAGCCGGTGAATTACTACTGGCGTACCACTGAATTCCCGGAGAAGCGCTTTGGCACCCAACAGTCTTACGGTCTGATCGCTCAGGAGGTTGAACGAGTGCTGCCGGAACTCGTGGGCGAGGACAAAGAAGGCTTTAAGACAGTTGATTACAGCAAACTGCCGCTGATGATGCTGCAAGCAATCAAAGAACAACAGACGCAGATCGAACAGCAGCAGAAGCAGCTCAAACAGCAGAAGGAACTTATTGAACGCGAGCGCGCAGCGAATGCGGCGCAGCAACAGCAACTAAATGCGCTGAAGAATCTCTTGTGCCGCTCACATCGACGCGCCCAAGTGTGCAAGTGATTTGATTACTGGATTCTCAGGATCGCTTCGAGCGTAAATGGGTATGGGTAATCGAATCGCAGTCAATAACAAACGAGCGCGCGTCGCCACTTGTCTCCTCGTCTTTTCAATTGGCGTTGTTGTGGCGGCGCCATACGCCAAACGAATTTCGCAACGTCTCGTTGAAAACCGCGCCGTTCCGGTCCGCAATGCATACCCCTCGCGAAGCAACTCGTCCGACAAAACTGCATTCGTCGAACCCGCGCCACAGTCTGGCGGACCATATGACCTATCGCCCAGCGTAATCGCCGGCGGTGGCGGTGCAAGTAACGGCGGCAACTTCACAATCACGGGAACGGTCGGAGAAATCAGCGCATCGAATGTACAAAGCGGCGGCGCGTTCGCATTGAGCGGCGGGTTTTGGAATGCCGTGTCGGCTAGCTCTGCAACCTCAACTCCAACGCCTACGCCCACACCGTCTCCAACACCCACCGCAACGCCAACTCCGACAGCAACTCCAACTGTGACACCGACACCTTTACCCACGCCGACCGGTTTTCAACTCATGCTGGATCTATCGGGCCCGGATCCGAATCAGGCAGCGGCACTTGATTCTGAGCTTTTCGTGCGTGATCCGTTTTTTGTAATCAATCCCGGGAATGTTCTCAACCAAGGACCTGATTTAAACACCAGGGTGATAGTGTTTGTGACGGGTCAGCAACTCTTGACAAGCGACAGTGTGGTAGTCGAATTACTCGATAGTCAGAACCAGATTTACGACGTCAGCGCCGAGTATATGGCACTGGTGCCGGGTCAGAACTTCTATCAAGTTGTTTTTAGGCTTCCGAATGCGGTCGCTGTGGGTGCGTGTACGATCCGAGTAATGATCGTCAATCGAAATCTGAATACCAATACAGCCACAATCAGAATTCGAACTTAAGGACAGGCTTCGGGAGTCTTAATCACCTAAAACGACTTCGCGCACTATTGGAACAGACTCGGAATTTTAGCCAGCTCTAACGTCAAAAAGTTGCGAAGATTGTCCAGACTGGGGAGCCATTTTCTGTAAACGCTGCCGAATCAAAAGCTTCAGACGTCCACCCCAGGTTCACCGACCCTACTACTGGATAAGTGAGATTTGTCTTAGTGCAATGCGGGACATCTGTGATCGGTGACGGCGTACCCGCACGATGCATGCGCCTTCATTAATCGTTGGCGGCGCGAAAAGCTTCGGATAAGCTAAATCGTTTTTCGTAGATTGCCCGCCCGACGATCACGCTATCGACTCCATATCGTTCAGCATCCTTCAAACGCTTGATGTCATCGAGAGAAGAGACTCCTCCAGAGGCCGTAACTCTCAGCCCGGACTTGCGCGCGATCTCGCAAGTTGCTTCGACGTTTGGTCCCTCGAACATCCCATCACGCGCAACGTCTGTGTAGACGATTCGTTTCACCCCTGCCTGCGCGACTGCCTTAGCGAACGCCAGCGCCTCGAGACTTTCAGCTTGTTCCCACCCATGAGTCATCAGCCGGCCGTGCTTTGCGTCGATGCCGATTGCTAACCGGTCCGATCCGAACAGATTTATTAGTGTCGCGACAGTTTCGGGAGATTCAACCGCGAGCGTTCCTATTACCGCGCGTGACACACCAAGCTCGAGTATTTCCTCGATGACTCTGACATCACGCAGACCGCCGCCGAACTGGATGGGAATGTTGACTGCGGCGACGATGGAGTGAAGCGTCTTTCGATTCGGCGAGTGAATTTCAGTGAAAGCGCCATCGAGATCAACGACATGAAGCCATCGTGCGCCTTCGTTTTGAAAATTCCTGGCCACCTCAACCGGATCGCCGTCATAGCGCGTAATGTCTTCCTTACGCCCTTGCCGTAGACGGACGCAACGACCGTTGAGCAGATCTATCGCAGGGATCACCAGCATGAACTCGATCGTTTTCCTTTGATCACAGTCATAACCTCATCGAACAATTTGCCGTTGGTCGAGATCGCGTTACCGCCATTAATCGTCCTTTCGCCACGCCAGTTCGTAAAGGTACCGCCGGCCTCTTCGACAATCGGCGCCAGCGCGGCGCAATCCCAAATGTTCATCACAGGGTCAAGCATGATGTCCGCTCGTCCCGTAGCAACCAGAACGTGCCCATAAGCGTCGCCCCATGTGCGCCGCGCCTCGACTCGACACTGCAACTTCGCACACGCGCGAGCCAAGCCGTACCGCTCACAACTACCAAAGTCTGTGCAGAGCAGGAGCGACTGATCCAGTGACGGCGTGGAAGACACGTGCGCTGGTTCACCATTCAGAAAACAACCCAACCCTCTGGCAGCCGAAACCATTTCTTTCAACTCGGGCAGATTCACGATGCCGGCAACAGGTTCATCTTCGATTTCGACTCCGAGGAGGATCGCGTACAGCGGCACGCCATGAACAAACGAATAAGTGCCGTCGATCGGATCCACAATCCATCTCCGTCCGGACGTGCCGATTCGCTCGCCTTCTTCTTCACCGAGAATGCCGTCGTCGGGGAACGCCTGCGCGATGCGCGCGCGAATGTGTTGTTCGGCTTCGCGATCGGCGATGGTCACGAAAGAGTTGTCAGCTTTTCGTTGCGTGGCGATTGATCGTTTGAAATATTGCGATGTAATCGAACCGGCCTCATCGACCAATTCGATGGCGAACTGTAGGAGTTGTCTTAGATCATTCGCGTTCACCGTCATTTCTTGCGCCGCCTTGAGAGTTCCTTACCGATTTCTTCCAACGTCACGCCAAGCTCCACCAACAAGACGACCAGGTGATAGAGCAGGTCGGAGGCCTCGCTGACGATTGATTCCCGATCATCATTTTTCGCCGCCACGATCGTTTCGCTAGCTTCTTCACCGAGCTTCTTTAGAATCTTGTCCAACCCCTGTTCAAAAAGATACGTCGTGTATGAGCCTTCCGGTCTCTCTCGTTCGCGTGACTGAATCAAAGAATAGAGCGCTGTGAGTACTGAGCCGAGACTATCGGTTGCTTTGGCTTTCGGTTCGGCAATCTCTTCTCCACCGATATCACGATAGAAGCAGGAGCGCTTTCCCGTATGGCACGCTGGGCCGGCGGGCTCCACCAGGACAACCACGGCGTCGCTATCACAGTCCTGTCGAACTTCGATCACTCGCTGAGTATTCCCGGAAGTCTCGCCCTTATGCCAAAGCTGCTTCCGTGTCCGCGACCAGAACCATGTCTCATGAGACTCCCAAGTCTTTTGCAGACTGGCGGAGTTCATATAGCCGAGTGTCAAAACTTCGCGACTACTGGCATCCTGAACGATTGCCGGAACTAGTCCGCACTCGTCAAACTTTATTTGTGTGACATTGAAATTCATCTCACTACCACACCTTTCGCAGAGAGAAAATCTTTGACTTCTGCGACGCTGAATTCTCCAAAATGAAAGAGCGATGCGGCCAGCACCGCACTGGCGCCGCCGGTTGTCAGTGCTTCGTAAAAGTGTTCCAGTTTGCCCGCGCCGCCGGAAGCAATGACGGGGATATGTACTGCGGAACTAATTGCGCGCATTAATTCAAGATCGTAACCGTCGCGCGTGCCGTCGCGATCCATACTCGTTAAAAGAATCTCTCCGGCCCCCAGGCGTTCGGCTCGCGTGGCCCATTCGACTGCGTCCCAACCCACGTTCAGTCGCCCGCCATGAGTGAAAACTTCCCATCCTCGCGTTGAGACGGCGCCGTCTCTGCGTCGCGCATCGATCGCGACGACGACACATTGACGGCCAAACACCGCTGCGGCTTCGGCAATCAATTCGGGCCGGCACACCGCAGCAGTATTAAGCGAAACTTTGTCCGCGCCGGACCGCAGCACTCCGCGAATTTCTTCGACTGACGTCAAACCGCCGCCAATCGTAAGCGGAATAAACACTTCGTCAGCCACGCGGCGCGCTATCTCCATCATGATGGCGCGTTTGTCGGACGACGCAGTAATGTCCAGGAAGGTTAGTTCATCGGCACCCTCAGCATCGTAGATCCGCGCTTGGGCTACAGGATCGCCTGCATCGATCAGCGAAACAAACCGAGTACCCTTGACCACGCGGCCGCGGTCAACATCGAGACATGGAATGATGCGTTTCGCCAACATGACTCTCTAAGTGCCCAGGCCTTAACTTGAGGTCGCAAAGTTCTTCAAGAGTCGCAAACCATCCGCCTGACTCTTCTCGGGATGAAACTGCACACCGCACACATTGTCGCGACCCACAACCGAAGCGAAGGTCGCCCCGTATTCGGTTTCGCCGAGCACCACTTCGTCGATTGCATCGCAGAAAAAAGAATGCACGAAATAAAAGAACGCCCCGTCGGAAATGCCTGCTAGCAGCGGATTCGTGCGGCTTTGTCGTACCTGGTTCCAACCAACGTGTGGAATCGGTAAATCCTCTTTGAAGGCGCGGACATGGCCAGGCAACAAGCCCAGGCCACGAGTGTGACCAAATTCTTCCGACTCTTCAAACAACATCTGCATGCCCACGCAGATGCCCAACAGTGGTGTCCCTTCGGCGGCGCGTCGTTGTACCAACTCATCAAAGCCGCGCTCAGACAACGCGCTCATGCACGCCGCAAATGCGCCCACGCCGGGCAGCACCAAACGCTCGACTGACTTCAGAACATCTCGATCGGAGCTGACCACTGCGTTGCATCCAGTCGCGGCGAAAGCCTTTTCAACCGAGCGCAGATTGCCAACGCCATAATCGATGATCGCGACGCGCGCCATGTGAACCTATAGAACTCCTTTCGTGCTCGGCACGCTGTGAACGCGCGGATCGCGAGCGACCGCCTGCTTCAACGCGCGCGCCGTGGCTTTGAAGGTGCCTTCGAGAATGTGATGCGTGTTGCGTCCGCGCAGACAGTCGACGTGCAGATTGAACTTCGCGGTCTCCGCGAACGAGCGCCAGAAATGCTCGGCCAGCTCGATTGAAAAATTTCCAATCTTCTGACGTTTCGTTGCTACTTCGTAAACCAGATAGAAGCGGCCCGAAAGGTCGATCACTGAGCGGCACAGAGCATCGTCCATCGGCACCAACGCTTCGCCATAACGATTAATTCCCTTTTTGTCCCCGAGCGCCTCTCGCAATGCCTGGCCGAGCGTGAGAGCAATGTCCTCGACGGAATGATGGTCGTCGATTTCCAAATCGCCTTTGCAGACGACCTCCAAATCAAGCAGCCCGTGGCGAGCAAATAGCTCGAGCATATGATCGAGAAATGGCAGACCCGTATCGATGCGCGACGCGCCGGCGCCGTCGAGATTCAACTTCACGCGCACGTCCGTTTCTTTTGTCCGCCGATTTACGGATGCCGTGCGTTGCTTAGCTTTCAGCGCCGCCATGTTGTTTCTCCTATTCGAAGATCTCCTTCAGGGCACAGATAAGTTTGTCGTTTTCTTCCGGTTTGCCCACGCTCACGCGGAAGTAATCGCTCAACATGGGATAGCTGCTGACGTCCCGAATCAGAATGTCGCGTCCGAGCAATTGTTCGAAAACCGCGCGCGGGTTGACTCGCGATTTCACTACCATGAAGTTCGCTTCGGATTTTATCGGTGTGAGTCCACTTATCTTTGCCAGCTCTGAAAACAAACGGCCTCGCTCGGCAATTATCTTTTGCACCATCGGCCGCAATTCTTCTTCGTACAATTCGATCGCCACCTCCGCCGCTGTCTGTGAAATCACATTTAGGTTGTACGGCAGTAGCGCCTTGCTTACCTCGCGAGCGATTTCGGGCGCCGCCAACAGATAACCAATGCGCAGACCGGCCATGGCCATCGCCTTCGAAAAAGTTCGGAGGACGATCAAGTTCCTATACTCATTCAGCAGCGACACAACCGAATGATCAGCGAACTCGTGATAAGCCTCATCGATAACCACCAATCCGTTTGATGTTTTCAAGAGTTCGCGCAGGTCTTCATCCGGCAATACGCATCCAGTCGGGTTGTTTGGTGAACAAATAATCGTAATGTCCGAATTGATTTCGACAACCACTCGTCGCAGCTCCCCTCCGGCATAGGTCAAATTCGACGTGAGCGGGACACTGCTGACTTCGCCCTCCATGACCGTAGCGATTTGGCGATACAGAGTGAACGTTGGTTCAGAGAGCAGGACGCGCTTGCCTTTGCCGACGGTCACCATCAGCACGGCCTGAATCAACTCGTTCGATCCGTTTCCGGCGAGTACACCTTCCGCTGTCCATCCGGCATGCGACGCCAAACACTTATGCAGTCGTGCTGGAGTAAAGTCGGGATAACGTGACCACCGGTGATTCGTTAATCTACGATCGATTTCCTCCTTAATTTTCACCGGAGTCTCCCACGGGTTTTCGTTTTGATTAATTTTCACCGTCGCGTGATGCGGCGAGAGCGTGTAAGCGCGCAACGCGCGCACCTGCGGCTTGATGATCTCGATCTTGTTGGTCATCTCAATTCAACCTCATCAGTGCCGAGCGCGCGTGCGCCTCGAGCTGTTCCGATCTGGCCAACGCGGCTATCTTCTTCGCCGCACTTGCGACTGCTTCACGCGAATATCGCAACATGCTCGTTCGCTTTACGAAATCGTAAACGCCTAACGCGGAGGAGAATCGCGCCGCGCCTGCTGTCGGCAGCACGTGATTAGGTCCGGCAAAGTAGTCACCGACCGCCTCGGGTGTGTGGGCGCCGAGAAAGATCGCGCCGGCGTTCTTGATCTTTGCCGCGACATCCTCATCAGCTTGGGTCATGATCTGCAGGTGCTCCGGCGCCAATTCGTTGACGATTGACACCGCCTCGTCTAAATCGTCAAGAACAATTAACGCGCCGAAATGCGCCAGCGATTTCTCAACGACTGCCTTACGAGGAAGTACTTCGATTTGCCGGCTCACCTCTTTCGCGACTTCCCGAGCGAGCGCTTCACTCGTCGTGAGCAGGAG
>CBFHBA010000049.1:0-25592 GCA_965653675.1 uncultured bacterium | reverse complement strand
GCGGGGCAGTCTTGGATCCGACACGGACGAGTTCGGAGGACCAGGTTGGCGACACGCACCAGGCGGCTGTCGCTGCGCCGGTGAGCGCCGGCGCGACCCGGAACGCCCTACTCGCCGGCGCGGCGCGGGCGCACGTCTGTTCCTTATCGGTCTCAGCGCGTCCGCACGCGAACGACCCGCCCAACACTCCGCGGCCCACCGGCGGAAACGCCGCCGCCAATACGGCACTGCCGCAGCCCCCCCACCCCAGCCACATTGTTCCCAGGAATTCCGCCGAAGCCTTTTGCGTTAAGCTGAAATCATTCATCGTCGCACCTCACTCTGTTCCGCAAATCGCCCGTTCAGATGTGGCATCTTGCCCATCCGATCTGGCCAGCTTGCTGACACACTGATCCGAAGGTCGCCGATCTAATCGCAGATGTGCGTTGCTGGATACTGTCAGTTCTGACAGGATTCGAATGGTGGGAAGCGAGCTAGTGATTATTCACTTTGGAGTTGTTCTTATGGATGCCGAGCTTGATCATGCGCGTTCGCAGCGTGCTCGGATTCATCCCGAGTAGTTTGGCCGCGCCCTGTGGCCCCTCGATGCGCCACGATGTGTGTTCCAGGATATGAATAATGTACTCGCGTTCGACTTCCTCCAGGCTCTTCAGACTCGTTGATAACGGAACTTGATCCTTCGCCTGCTCGAAGACGTCGACGACACCAAGAACGTCGCCTTGAGTGTAGATAACCGCGCGCTCGATCACAGTCGCGAGTTCGCGAACGGTGCCCGGCCATGAGTGCTCGCGCAGCTTCTGCATTGCCTGTGGATTGATGGAAGTAATCGTCTTGCCGAACTTGTTGGCGTAGTTGGCAACAAAGTGTTCCACGAGCAACGGAATATCTTCCCGGCGTTGTCGCAGTGGGGGAACTGTGATTGGAAACACGTTCAGTCGATACCACAGGTCTTCACGAAAAGCTCCAAGTTCAATCTCGCGCTTCAAATTTCGGTTGGTAGCGGCAATGATGCGCACATCGACTTTGATTGGGTCGGTGCCTCCCAATCTTTGCACTTCGCCCTCCTGAATTACGCGCAAGAGTTTGACTTGAGATTCGAGTGGCAACTCGCCAACTTCATCCAAAAAGATCGTGCCGCCGTCGGCCAGCTCGAAACGTCCTGGTTTCCTTGCCACGGCGCCAGTGAACGCGCCTTTTTCGTGGCCGAACAACTCACTTTCGATCAAGGTCGCGGGTAATGCGGCGCAATTGACCGTGATCAGGGGTCGATCACTACGCGCGCTCGCAGTGTGAATGGCACGCGCCACCAACTCCTTTCCGGTTCCCGTTTCACCGGTAATCAGCACAGTAGAATCAGTGACCGCAACGTGATTCACTTTGAACATTACGTATTTGATTGCGTCGCTTTCGCCAACCATCTCGCCAAAGTTTTTTGCGAGGCGAACCTCTTCCTGCAAGTAAATGTTTTCTTCTTCCAGTTGGGCTTTTAGCCGCTGTACCTCTTCGTGGGCGATCACCAGTTCACTGTGCGCGCGGGCTGCCGCCTCTTCTGATTCTTTTCGGTCGGTGATATCAAGCGCCGAACCGATATAGCCCAAGAATTTTCCCGTGGGGGACAGGCGCGGTGCGCCGTGGTCGAGTATCCAGCGGTATTGACCATCAAAACGGCGCAGACGATATTCCATGTGGAATTGCTCGCGGCGATCAAGCGCGGCGAAATAGGTGTTAAGGCATTTATGATCGTCGGGATGAACTCCTTGCGTCCAGCCGCTGCCTAATTCCTGTTCGATCGTCCGTCCGGTAAAGTCCAGCCACTGCTGATTGACGTATGTGCAGAGCTTCTCAGGGTCGGCCATCCAAATCATCACCGGCGCTGTGTCTGCCATGAGCCGAAACCGCCGTTCACTTTCGGCGAGAGCCTGCTGCGCGACAATGCGCTCAGTAATGTCGCTCGATGCAATCAGCACGCAATTCTTGCCGCCGATTTCGACCTGCTCAGCAGACGAGAGCAAAACCCTGTCGGATCCATTCTTTGTGTGAAAAATGGTTTCGACGTTTCGAAGGGATCCCTTCGCCAGTAACTGCTTCATGAATTCGGCTCGTCTTTCCGGTTGAGTCCAAACTCCCAGTGTCAGCGAGCTGTGGCCGATCACTTCCGCGCGCGAATACCCGCTCATCGCTAAGAAACTGTCATTAACGTCGATGTAGACGCCGTCTGCAAGCGTACTGATCGACATTGGTTGCGGATTCGATCGGAATGCTTTACCGAACCTCTCCTCGCTTTCATGCAATTCATCGAGGGAACGCTTTCGATCAGTGATATCGCGTACCACACTCAGAATATTCTCGCCACTACGTACGATCCGCGCCTCGTACCAGCACACGCCACCGTTCATGCCCAGCCGGTATTCAACAACTTGCGGTTCATTGGATTGCTCGGCGCGTTTAAAGCAACCGGCAAACATGGTTGCCAGATCTTCAGGCAGTACGTCCCACATACTCTTCCCAAGAAACTCCGCCGCCGGCACGAGCAAGTCTTTTTCATTCTTGGCGTGGTAATCGAGATAAACACCGTCGCGTGTTTGCAGGAACATGAGATCGGGAATGGCGTTGAGGATGGCCGTGTCTTTCTGCTCGGCTTCGTGTGCGGCTTCTTCGGCGAGTTTCCGCCGGCTAATGTCCACGTTGACGCCGATCATTCGTTCGGCTCTGCCGTCCGCTGACCGCAACACTCGGCCCTGCGACGAAAGCCACAAGACACCTCCATCCGGTCGCACGATGCGAAACTCGTCGTAGTACTCATCGCCGTGCGCAATAACTTCACTTACTTTTGCCCAAACTCGTTCGCGGTCTTCTACATGGATGGAAGCAACAAAATCGTCAACGTGCACGGTTTTGTCAGCCGGCTTCAACCCCAGGAGCTTCCAAATCATTTCCGACCAGACAGACTCACCAGTTTGTACGTTCCACTCCCAGACACCGACGCGTGCTGCTTCCTGGGCCAGACGCGACCGGTGTTCGCTCTGGCTGAGCGCGCGCTCGGCTTCCCGGCGTTCAGTTATATCGCGCACGACGCTCAGAATGTTTTCACCGCAAGAGACAACGCGCGACTCGTACCAGCGGCGCTCGCCTTTTATGGCGAGGTCGTACTCAATGTGCTGTGGTTCGTTTGTAGCAATGACGCGTTGAAAACAGTATCCGAACTTTGCCGCCAGCTCCGGCGGGAGAATCTCGCGCATATTTTTGCCGAGGTATTCGTTGGGTGGAACGATGAGAGTCGTTGCATCACTATAGTGCAGATCCAGATAGACACCATCGCGCGTTTGCAGGAACATCAAATCGGGAATCGCTTCGAGGATTGCGCGATCCTTTTCCTCGGTCTTCTGGACCATCTCTTCAGCCAGTTTTCGTTCCGTGATGTCGAGCGAGACACCGCGCAAGCCCTCGGCCACCCCATTAGACGTCAGGACTGGACTCAAGTGCGATTCAATCCAAACGAGCCGGCCATCTTTTGCGCGCCAGCGGTACTCTGAAATTGTGTCTTTCTTATTGGCAATCGCAGCCTCGCTGTCGGCTCTGGCGCGTTCGCGATCTTCATCCGCTATTATTCGCAGGCCGAAACCGGGCGGCTGCGCCAGCCATTCTTCGGGCGTGTAACCGAGCATCGTGCGCACATAGTCGCTGACGAAGGTCGTCTTTCTTTCTTTTGTATCGGGATCAATAATGGTTTCCCACACCATTCCGGGAACGTTCGAAACAATCTCCTGAAGTCGCCTATGCGTTTGCGCAGTCAGCGCATGAAGACGTTTTGTTTCCCGCTCTGCTTGTTGGCGCTTTTTTTGCGTAAACAACAATCGCGCAATGAGAGCAGCCTCAAGCAGCATGGCCGCGAGCAATCCCAGCAGGAGCCACTTGTATTGATCCCAAAATGTAGGCTGCTTGAACATAACGATGCTGTCTTTTGGCAGACTGCTCTCGCTGATCCCCCAGCGCTTGAGTTCGCGCCAGTCAAACATTGTGACACTGGGAATCCCGTGCGGAGCTATTTGATCAGGGTTTTCTCCTGCCAGCACACGCAAACCAACACGCGCACCCTCGGCACCGAGGGCTCTAAGGCTGAGTAGCATGCCGCCGACGATGCCTTGACCCAATTGCGCATCGGAGCCGCCGTACATAGGTGCGTTCGAGGCAGGTGAAATCTGCTTTATGACGTCAAGGTTGGTAGCAGTCTTTCCCTCATGATCTTGCGTACTCGACACAAAAATCACAATCGATTGACGTGGAAGACTCGCGAGCGCAGTTTTTTGTTCTGAAATCGTCAGGCCCGTAAGGTAAGAGAATTCCAAGGTTCCCTCCAGCGGTCCAAACTGCCGCTGGACTTCGGCGCGCCAATAGTTGTCCCATGGACCGACACCGGTAATCACTGCTACTCGTTTCGTCCCCGGGTGCAAGGACAACGCCAGATCGAGGTCGGCTCGATAATCGGTCTTACCCCACACTCCCGTCACGTTCTTGCCCAGATCGATGCCGTCCAGATTATTTTGGTCGAGAACTAAGAAGACTACTGGCGTGTTCGCAAACATTGTCGCACGGTTCTGCAAGACCAACTTCAATGCCGGAGCGTTAATGCAAAAGATCAAGTCGAATTTCTTGTCGGAGTACTTTCGCTCCAGAT
Organism: uncultured bacterium; assembly: GCA_965653675.1. Lineage (GTDB taxonomy): Bacteria > Acidobacteriota > Blastocatellia > Pyrinomonadales > Pyrinomonadaceae > UBA11740. Next base: position 20,917 of record CBFHBA010000049.1, on the reverse strand, counting down.
AAGCGACCAACTCCTTTTCATATTTCTCAAACGGCCTGCGTACCGCATCCAGATACTCTGAATAGATTTCGAGGCGACTTGACGAATTAGCTTGCAGAGTTGAACGAAGGGACTCTTCGAGGACCAAGCCTGAGGGTAAATTCGCCTCGTGGTTGAATAGCAGCAGGATCCGCTTGTTTTCAGGTGCACCGTGCGCTGCCGTCGCGAAGGTACCGAGCGCGCAGATCGCCAAGACGAGACGAATTGCGCTGGGGAAGGCTTTTCCACGGGATGTCGTCATAACACTTAGTAGGCTCAAAGCTCGAACTTCAACCCAAATTGAAACTGCCGCGCCGGCGCCGCGCTGACGAAACTTAATGGGGCGGTTGGCGGGAGGCCGCGGACTCCCTTGAAATCGAACGGTCCATAGAGGAACTTCGGATCGCAACCACTAATAAAGCCGGGTTGCGACGTTGTTCCACAGACGACATCGTTAACGCGCAAGAAATTCGCGCGGTTAAAGAGATTCGTGGCTTCGACAATTACTTCGAGCCTGGCTTCTTCTGAAAACTTACGTTCTGAAAACTTACGCAAACTAAACCGCTTGCTGATTCTCAGATCGGCGCTGTAGTAGTTCTCGCCGATTCCTGAATTTCTTGGCGCATGAAATGGGCGATCCGTCACATTCAAATCGCCGTTAACATCGCGACCGATATACAAGTTGAAAGGGAAACCATTGCGCATGACAATGATTGGACTCAGTGTGATGTTCGCAAGCACTCGCGCCACAAAGCTAGTGCTTGAACCTTCAACGAACGGAGTTTCATAGCTCCCGCTCAACACAAAACTATGGGGCAGGTCGTAAGCAGAACGGCTTCGGTCGAGATAACGTCGCGTCGGCAAGTAGGGTGTGGTCCCGCCACTGAAATCCACTACGTCGTCAATCGCTTTGGCGTAAGCATAGCTGGCGCGAAACTGAAAACCGTTCTCGAACCGTCTCAGCAAGGACGATGTGAACCCGTAATAGATCGAGTTTCCTTCGGATGAGTGGACAATCTTTTGTGAGATAGTCGGATCAATGCGGACCAACTGTGGACCAAAGAGATCACTTCCCGGCAAGCCCGGCACCGTTACGAACTGACCGTTCTCTTTGTAATTCCCCTCGATCGCGATTGGCAGATGGACGCCATGAAACATCTGCCCGGAAAATTCAGCCACCAGACCATGCCCGAGATATTGGGATATGCCGAGACTGGCTTGAACAGTGTAAGGATTATTGTAGTCAGTGGCCGCCTCAGCGATACGCCGGTTTGGTTGGCCGGGCGCTGGTATGATTCCGAAAGCGCGAACGTCAGCGTCGGTAAGCGCCACAAGTGGAAGCTTGCCGATGCTGACTCCGTACGCCCACAACGCTGCGCTTGATTGAGCGCCATCAGCCAGCGTGCGCGATTGCAGGTTGATGTACTTGCCGTTGTCACTCTGCAACGTGCCTGCGTTCAGAGCTTGAAGGTTCACCGGAGCATAGAACGTCCCAAATCCACCGCGTACGACCGTCTTGCCTTTTCCAAATGGGTCCCAGGCAAAGCCGACGCGTGGAGACAGACTCACGTTGCGGTCGAGCGGCTGCGGCTCACCATCAAAATTCAGACGCGCTCCGAGATTGAGAGTAAATTGCGCGTTAACTCTCCAGGAAACCTCACCGAATCCGCCAAAATTATGTTGCCAAGCTTCGAAGCTGGGATTACCGAATCCTTGTTGCCAGTTCGACGGAATACCCAGGTTGAATGCCTGTAGCGAAGTAAGGATCGTATCTGCCGGCGGCGCCAGCGGACCAACTAAAACTGCGAGATCTGATGGCGTAACCGCGCGACTAAGTGGCTGCGCCGCAGCGAATGTGAAGATGCCGCCGAAACCGAGCTCAGTGGTGAGATGTACGTCGACCGGCCGATAGGACGCGCCAAATTTGAAGTCCTGATTACCGTGGCTCCAGGACAACACATCGTCGAATTGGAACCGCTTCTGACGGGTAATCGACGGAACCTGGAGCACGCGCCCGTAATCGATTAGACCCGCAATGCGCACGAGCGTACTCTGCGGTGCGGCCGAAACCTGGCTGTAATCATCAGAGGCAAACTGAATACGGAGTTGATTAATTAGAGTAGGACTAAAGATATGGCCCCACGATCCGACGCTGGTATAGTCGTGAAGCAACTCCAGCAGCGCGTCGGTCGGCGCCGTCACATTGTCAGCAGGCAGAAGGTTGTTGTCTTCTTTGGCCCAGGTGAAACGTCCGTTGACGAAATCTTTATCGTCCCGGCTGTAATCTATTCTGGTCGTCCAGTTGTATGTCCTGCTGGGAGCATTGAATCGTCCCTCGCTTTTCTGGAGCAGGTCGATCGTCGTGGGATAACTTATGGTAGTTAGCGCTGTCTGCAATCGTGAAGCGATTTGACGCGTGGCGTCGGTGGCATTCGGGCCGGTTGTTAGAGTTTGCAAATATGCTGATTGCGCCCCCGTTGGTAACAAAAGTGCAGAGTTGCTTGTGTAACTGCGCAATCTGGTGACGTCGTATTTGAGGGCTTCGAACGATGTGAAAAAGAAAGCTCGATCCTTCGCGAGTGGGCCATCGAAGGTGAAGCCCGGCATAACTCTTCGCTCCGGTGCCTTGTCTCCAGTGGTGTTGAGTGGATCGCGTGCTGCTGTTTTTTCCGAGCGATAGAACAGATAGCTGGAGCCGTGAAACGTGTTTCCGCCGGTACGCGTGACGACATTTATTGCCGTGCCCGCCGAGAAACCGTACTGAGCAGAATAAGCATTCGTATTTACCTGAAACTCCTGAACGGCTTCCACGCTCAGGTTGCGGATTCTCAAACTGCCGACGCCGGAATCGTTTTCGCCACCGTCAATCGAAACGTAATTACCGCGTCCGTTACCGCCACCGACGGAAAACCCCGAGTTGGGTGTCGGCGCCACGCGAGTCTGCTGGACACGTGCAGCCCCAACGTCGGCGATTCCCGGAAGCGTGAAGATGTATGAAGTGAAGTTGCGCGATAGATTCGGCAGCGCAGCGATCTGCCGGCGTTCGATGGTCGCAGACTGTTGCGAGCGCTCAGTCTCCACAAGCGCAGATGATGCGCTGACGGTTACGGCTTCGTTGACTTCTCTCACCTCCAACGTGAAGTCCCGCACGTCAACCTGCCCGACGGTAACTACGACTTGAGATAAGACCTGAGGCTGGAACCCGCTTGCGTCGACCCGCAGTTCGTAAGTACCGGGTTCTAGCAGCGGAACTCGATAAACTCCGTGATCATCGGTCTTGACACTGCGCGCGACTCCGCGCTCGCTGTCGGTGAGGGTGAGTGTTGCCTCGCTAACCCCGGAACCCGTTGCATCGATGACGATGCCTTTGACTGTTGCCGTGGCGATGTCTGCCTGCGCAAAGACACGGGAGCCCCCACTGATCGTTACGGATAGAAAGAGAAGAACTGCAAATGTTGGCGAAGCTAATGAATGATTGCCGACTCGAACTACGACCCTTATTAGTAGAAGGGAATTACTACTGAAATGGTCGCCAACCTTGACAGGCCCGCGTCCGCAAGTCTCATGCGTACGGCCGGGGAGACGCATTGCAATACCCTACTTCCTTTTAATTCCTGCCGCGTTATTCCGCGGCGCGGTAGGGGCGAGACTTGATTCGGTTAACGAAAACCGCGCTATTCAACAGTTGGCGACTGCGGTTAATCGTTTCTGAGGGCTAATGTACCGCTCTGCGCGAGATAGTACATGATCAGGGTCACATTTAGGAAGAGATTTTGCGCGGCCATTGGGAGTTTCGATCACCGCCTGCGACCACCGCCGCCACGCATGCCGCCTCCGCGCATGCCACCACCACCAAATCCACCGCCGCGGTAACTGCCTGAGTTGGAGGGCCGCGAAATGCTGCGGTTTTGATAAGTTCCGAGGTCTCGAGTGCGCTGCGCGCCTTCACGCCGCGCTCCTGCGTCCCGGTTGAGGTTGTTTAGAGTCGACCGGTCGACCTGTTGGGGCCGATCTCCGCGGTCACCTGTGCGGTCGCCAGTGGCATTATCGCGATTTGTGGCTCGGTCACGTTGCCGGCCTTCCTGGGTCATCATGCTGTCGCGAACGCTGCCATCGGGTTTCTGGACCTGATTCCAACTGCCGTTTTCCCACTTGCTCCAATTGCCGTTTGCGTCGCGGCGATAAGCGTTGCCATCGCGACCGGCATAGACGTTGTCGCCCTTTGAGCCGACAAAGCCCTCGCCGCGCCGATTCACTAAAGTTCCGCCTTCGCTTCCGCGTGTGACTCGGGTCGTGTTGCCGGCGCTGTTAGTAAATCGTTTTGTGCTCGCCCAATTGTCGCCGCGCTGAACTTGCGTCGATCCCCAACTGCCATACACGCCGGAACCCTGACGTGTCTGCGCATAAGTTCCGGTGCGTGGGTTGTAAGCCTGTGCCGCGCCGCGCGCGCCGTATGGACCATAAGCAAAAGCGCCGCGCGCGTACGTGCCGGTCGTTGGGTTGTAGCGCGCGCCAAAGCCTACGCCGCCGTATGGCCCGTAGATTCTTCCCGCAGTTCCGTAAACTCCGGTGTAAGGGTTGTACCAGGATCCATAACCATACGTTCGCCAGTATGGGTAATAGACCGGGTAGTAGCCGCCGTACCAGTAATACGGCGGGTAATACCAACCTGTGCCCCATACGGCGCAGCCCCATCCGATCATCATGCCGGTGTAGCCGGCGACCGCTGCATACGTCACCCAATCGTCGCTTTCATTTTCATCCTTTTCGACAGTGACGTAAGTGACGTCATAGACAGGAGAGCTCGGCGGAATCTTGTAGATCTCTTCCGGGATCGTAGTTGCCAATGACCACGCGCCCGCCGGTCCGGTCGAGACAAACCAAACACCCTGGTAACACATGTAGTAGCTGTCGCCCGATTTGATGATCTCTTTGTCCGTGTTTACAGCGCGATGCAGAGACGTTCCGGTAATCGGTTCGAATTGCGGTTCACCCTGATACATCACTTCGGGCGGTTGGATTTCCTTCTTGTTGACGCGCGCGATCTGGGGCACTTGGGCTAACAGAATTGCTTCTGCAGCCTGATCAGTTCCCGGGACCGACGCGAGCACGCGCGAACGCGGATGCTCAAGCGAAATTTTCTTGAAGTCTTCCGGCAACTCGGGCGTCGCAAACGTCCAGTGCATGCCGTTGATGTTTGGCGCGCGAAACCATCTGCCGGCGACGAGATAAAAGATTGGGCCGTTCTGCCCGAGGCGGAACAAGTCGCTTTCGGTGTTGCTGATCCACAAAAGATTTGTTCCCGGCACCGGCTCGTACTTCGGTGCGCCGTTCATGAGGATCAATTCCGCGGGCGTCGTTGTCACGTTAACCTTTGGAGGATGCGTGAGCGGTTTGCCCGGCAGGTTCAAGACAACTTCTTTCCAGTTGTCGTCCTCCGCTGGTAACTTTTTGAAACTGTCCGGCAGTTTTCCCGCAGGCGTCCAGGGACCACCCAGCGCCGTCGCTTTCAACCAGCTTGCGTCATCGCGCAGATAATAAGTGTTCGTCGGCGGGTATTGAAAGAAATCCCAGTTAGTATTGACGGCGAATTTCAGATCGTTGTCCTTGATGGGACTCCAAATTGGTTCGCCATCGAAACTGACCAAAATCGCTGCCGTCGTGCTCATGAAAATCTGCGGCGGATCGGCTTTTAATCCATCAACGTTCTTCGGCGCGATAAAACTCTTATCAACTTGTGCCAGCACGCGATCGAGTCCAATCAAACGATCTTCCTTGGGCAGAGCCTTCTCGATGGCGGTAACGACTTCCTGAGTCTGTTCTTTCGATAAGGTTTGAAAATTGGTTTCGGAAACTTTGAGCGTCGAAAACTTTACCAGCCGGTCCGTGAGCGCAACCGACGTGTCAGCTTCTAATTTGATCGTCCCTAGCGCCGGCTTCGGTTCGTCTTTAGCTACGTACGACACTGCCGACATCGCGACCATATGCTTCTGGCCATCCCAGCTCATCACCTGCGGTTGGTAGACCACGAGTTGCGCTTCGCTCGGCAGGCTGTATGCGCGCGGCCACCCTCCGTCGACCGACTGAAAGGAGGAGCTACGGCCCGACGACTGTGCGCGCTGTGCGCTAGTGTTGATCGGCCGAATTGAAACTAACGAAAGGGATACGAGGAGAACCAATGTCACTGAAGAGATTCTGTGTCGCATGAGATCCACTTCCCGGGGCAAGACATTCCTCGGCGCAAGCGCGCCGGACACTTCAAATCGAGTGTAGATTTCGTGCGGATTTCGAAGTAACTGTCAGATTTAACAGGGGAAGGGCGGAAATGAATATTGTTTGGCTAGGAGTCCGCGTGAATAACAATCCTGCCCGCCGGGAACCACCGTCAAAGCGTCCATTAGCCTTACGGTTTGAGGATATTCATAACCGGTGGTATAAGGCGGCGCGTTAACTCAACTGTTCGCGCACAGAACATTTCATGAGTGAAGTAGTAATCCAGTCGGAACGCCTGACGCTCGTCCTCCAAACGACCGAAGAGGTTCTCGCGAATATCGAGGCGATGAGCCCAGCGGATCGAGCGCAAGTTTCGCCAGACTGGCTTGCTCGAGTTCGTGCATCACCTGCGACCGATCCCTGGACCCACGCTTTTCGTATCAAGGAACGGCGTAGTGGCGCAGTGATCGGTACCTGCGGATTTAAGGGCCCTCTAGACTCACAAGGAATAGTTGAACTTGCCTACGGTGTGGATCCTGACTACCGGGGAAGTGGATACGCAACGGAAGCAGCCAAAGCGTTGGTCCATTTTGCTTTTGGCAATGACGATGTTCGGATCATTCGCGCGCACACCCTGCCGGACAATAAAGCCTCTGAGCAGGTGCTTATAAAGTGCGGATTCGTCCAAGTCGGAGAGGTCGTTGATCCCGAGGATGGTCTGGTACGGCGATGGGAGCGCACCAAGCGATCTACATAAGAGAGCACCTGGCAGTCATTTGTGCTCGGGCTCTTCCTCGTAACTTCCACCAATGCCCTGCAGGTCAGCCGCTTCCGCTAAATTCTGATCATCCAAATCCGGAAACGATCGCTTCGATGATGTGGTGAGCAACGCCAACTCCTTACGCAGAACAGGTGCGCGCCGTTCAGGCAAAGTCTCGATCAGATTCTCGAGCATGGCGCGCAAGCGACGTTGCACCTGAATACTCTCATCACCGTACTGACGAATCTCCGTCGTGCCCAGCAGGACAAAGTCTTCCCAATTTGGAGTGCGATAGATCAGACGAAGCTTGCCGGTTGCATCTCGCTCGTGTCCTTCCGCGAGATAACGATTGCCGATGTCGCGCAGCAAGTGATGAATCTGATCGATGGCCAGGACAGCGGTCGTGGGATCGTTCACTGCCGGTGACAAGGCTTTGTTGGCGATATCTACGATGATGCGAAACGCAAACAGCGGATCCTGCTCGAGCGTGCGTTCGTGGCCAATGGCTACCAGCTTCTGGAACGTACCATCGGAAACATCAGTTCCACCCACATAAACCCGAAACAGAGGGTCGCCGATTGCGATGAAGTCTCCAACTTCCGGGACTAACTCGATCACGCAATTTGATTTCGAGGCGAGCGCAATCAACCCCTTGCGATCAAAAGCCAGGACAGCGCCATCAACCACATTGGTGATGACACGCGGCTGTCCGTTGTTTTCCAGGGGCAGCGGCGCCAGCGGCTTGGCAGCTTCTTTGAGCGGCAATGGATAAACTTCGCGGACGACATCCCGTGCGGCAAGTCCCACTAAACGAAAAGCCGAACTGGGCCGCAGAGTCTTTCCCATTCCATCGATGAACAAAAGGAAAAGCGCGAGATTCACGAGAAATCCGTACGCGGCAACATAGCCGGCGACGAGCGGCACGCGATCCTGGATGCGCACGAGAACTGCCACAGAGAAGGTGAAAGTGTAGACAAAGAGCGCAAGAGCGATCTTGCGAAATAGATCGCGATAGATCATTGCGACGATTCGCGGCGTCAATTGCGCGCTCGCCAATTGGATCGAGACGAGGACCGTGGACGAGACGAGGACAACGAGCGTGAAGGTCGAACCGGCGACGGTGCCCATGATGGTGCGCGCCGTGTCGGGCTGAATGTTCATCTGCCAGCCGAAGTGCCGATCGATACTCGTGACCAGCGCGACCGACACGATCGCCGGGACAATACTCAATGCCGGCAGGATCCAGATCGAATTGCGCAGGTAGAGGCGAACGTGATAGCGCTGCAGCCAGCTCATGGAAGTCGGGATCGAACCAGGGGCTCAGCGTAACTGAATATTCACGAGGTTCCAGGGATTTTGGTAGAGTTCAACTTCCAACCGGCCTTGTTTGTCGAGATCCAATTGTGCAGCGGGAAGCAGCCTGCCGCTCTTCTTCCCGTCTTTGCTGAAAACTACCTCCATCGCCGACAGTTGATAGTCCGTCGTGCGCGTATCGGCCCAGACTTCACCAAATCGCAGCAAACGATTCGTGATCATGCGCAACATCACCGTGCCATCTTCCTGGTCGAATCTGCGAATGTAGGCAAGATCGCCACCCAATGTTCCGGTGATCGACAGTCGCCCTTTCGAAGGCATTTTCTCAAGTGCATTCACGAGCCCTTCGTTGCCTTTTGCTCTGAAGGCTTCGAGCAGAATTGCCTGATCAGAAGGAGGTGAGTATTCGTTAATTCTCGCTGTGATGCTGTAGCTGCGGCCCATCTGTGTCGACGTGCCCATCGCTTGCGCCTGAATCGTGATTGACTTTGTAAGTTTGAGCGGCGCCTTCTGTGCCTCACTGCGACTCCCGCCGGCGAAAACAACTGCGGCAGCCGGCAGCACCGCGCTGATTATTACAATTGGGATTCTTAGCTTCGTCATGGTTTCCTCCCAGCTCTGAGGGGTCAGCCAATTAAGGGCGCTTTCGACCGTTGCCTCCGCTGGCGGCAGGTTTAGCTGCGCCACCGCTTTTTGTTGTCCGATTGTGGCCGGTGCTGCCTGATGTCCGATTGTGAGTACCGGTGGTGGCCGTTTTGTGTCCGCCCGTGTTCGCGGTTCGATGACCACCGGTGGTTGCCGTTCTGTGACCCCCGGTTGCCGTCCTATGGCCACCGCTGTTCGCTCCGACCCTCGAAGCCGTCGGGCTGTTCTCGGTACGAGCTCCGCCGCGAGCGGTCGTGTTGGCGCGGTTAGCGTCACGTGTAGTGGAGGGGTTTCTGCCGGAATCATTCCGCCCGGCGTTGTTTCTGTCGGCGTTAGTGCGTCCGGTGTTGTCCCTCCCGAGATTGTTGTTCTTCCCGCCGCGGTCATTCCCACCCGCGTTAACATCATTGCGGTTGACGTTGTTTCGACCGGCGTTACTGCGCGGTGCATTGTTTGGGTTGGCTCGATTGCGATTGTAGTTGTTGAGGTTGTTCTGTCGCGCGACTGAGTTGCGGGTCAACTCACCTCGATAGCTACTGCTGATGTTGCGGTTTGTGACGGCACGATTGAGGTTGACGTTGCTGAAACTATTATTGACGTAGACATTTCGATTGACATTCACGTAACTTCGACTCGCTCCGACCCAGCCGCCGCCGTTCCAACCGTGGTAATAAACGCCGCGGCCGTAATAGTCCCAATCGTTGTTCAGCCACGCGCCCATCGCTAAACCGGCGGTAAACGAAATTGCTCTGGCGGCGACGACCGCGCCCGTCGACGGTGCCTCATAAACGGTCTGCGGATTGTATTGCGGAACATAAATGACTTGCGGCTCGGCGGGAGTAATCTTGATGACATCGCCGGACACATCGACTGTTTGTTGCGGCGTGCTGGTCAGATTTCCCGCAGCGTTCGCTTCCGCGCGCAAGCGCTGAATGGATTTACTGACGTCGTTCTTTTGATTGACGTAAGCCTGACCGATGGCAGTGGTCCAATCGGGTTTACTCACCATCATGTTCAGGACTTCCGGATAGTGGGCCACCGACTTCACGCTTACGTCCCAACTTTGGCTACCAATCAACTCGTCGTCGGTGCTGCCTTTGAGAGTTTGTTGTGCAGCCTGGAGCTGATCGATATACGTCGCTGCCGGAACAATCTGCGCGAGCAGTGGATCGGGATAGAGGGCAATAGGCGCAAAGATTTCGTCCAACTCTGCCTCGCTGAAATTGGCTACCGGGGTGGCTTGTGTAGTAATCAGCGAGAACGAGCACACACAAATTACGACCAATAAACTGTGAATCTTCGGGGAAACTCTCTTCATGACGTCCTCCAAATATTTCGAAAGGCGGAACTACTTTTTGAGGGCGCAAGCGATGTCGTAAATATTCCGTTCTCCTACTGGCAATGTTGTCGGGGCTGCAGATCGATCTTGTCGGCGTTTGTCGGTCGTCGAATGTTGACGAACTTCTTGCCCCAGTCTCGCTGGCAGAAGTCGCACTGGCGGATTTTCTTGCCGGGACGCCGAACGGTAAACGCTAAGAATCCCTGCCTAGCATATGCGGACGGGAGACGCGCCGAACCTGTCACTTTTGACAGGAAGCTGCTACCTCGGTGCGTCGATAACGCGGTTCAGAATTAATTGGTAAGGCTCGGGTGAAACACTGATGTACCCATAAAAAGGCTTGTCGTTAACGATGATCAGAAACAGCACCATCGCGAGGAAGCCTGCGATGAGCCCGACCAGAATCGTGTGCAGCTTCAGGTCAGGAATCCTAAAAAAGTAGGCAACGCTTATACTGATAATGGCGCCAATCCAAATCACCGCCCACATCTCCGGCGACAGCCCTCCGTCAACAGCATCTATTCGCAGATTGCGAGCTTCGATCAGACTGTTGAAAGCCTTGAGTGTCTCACTGTGCAGCGCCGTCTGCCCCGGCGTGGCCGGTTCGAATGTGTAGAGCTTTTCCTGAAGGTCATCCATAATCTTGGTGCTTCCGCCCAGGTAGTGACTCTGCCCAATTTTTTGCTGAGGCCATGCCTGATCAATAACAAACACGGTGTATTCGCGAACTTTTGATTGCAGCTCACTCCGTAAGGGCTGTGGATAACCGCTCACGTCGCGATAGAGAGCGCCAACTGACATCGCCTCCCTTGATACGAGATCCGCAGCATTCGCGTGAGTGGTCCACACTCCGATTGCGATCAAGCCTACGGTAATGCCATAGAAGACGCCGATGGCTTGAACGGTGCCGCTCACGGCGTCATTTGCGCCATCGTCGTAATGTAGACGCGGCACCACAAATCGCCGGGTAAGTATCAGACCAATGAATGAGACGGCCTCGATGAAGAGCACCAGAACTAACGCTGTAAAAATTGGTCTGATCTCATAGAGCCAGATGGGCATTGTCGGGGAATCCTGCTTACTGTTTGATCAAAGGAACGTCCGAGGCGATCTGCACATCAATCATCAACGTCAACATGCGATCGAGTTGACACAGGCGCGCCGCACGCTTGCCACCGATGATCTTTTCAAAGGCGGGAAAATACTTCGTACGTAACTGCGCCTTGGCCGTGTCGGATTCAGTCCAGCGCTTCGTCAAACTCAATGCCTGTTCATCGGTGAGCTTATCGATGTTCGCTGCATATTCTTTCAGCAAGCCGTAATGAATGTCATAAGCCTTCCGTTGGTCGGCGGCGTATTGATCGTAGACGGGCCAAAATTTTTCCGCTTCCGCGTCAGTCATTTGGATATTCGCGGCAATGATCTGCTTACGCTTTGATCGCAGGTCTTGTCGCATCAACTCGACCTCCTGATCGGTGACCGACGTTTTCGTAACTTCCTGCGCGCGTAAAGCAGGAGACGTAAAGAAAGTAGGCGCCGTCACGACGGCGAGCATGATTATGATCTTTCTCATCAGAGTTCTCCTTAAGGTGGTCGGCCAACGGCAGCTTATGGCGAACGAAAGCGGCTTAAACACTGTCACTTTTGACAGGACTGATTTGCGCTAGCGGCAGAATTACTTTGGGCGAGGGAATTGCTTGAACATCTTATCGACGGCTTTACGAATATGGCTCTCGACGTTCTTTGCGTCGTTGGCCGCAATGCCGGTAGGCGCTTCTGAGAGAGTGTGCGTCGCGCTCCCTCGCCAAATGGTGGCCTTCGTGCGCGCGTCAGCAATGTCAACCACCAGCGATCCTTTTGCAACGGCGACCTTTTGCTCGCCGATCGAGATGCCAGTCGCCGTCGCGCTCGTCGTCGACCGTCCCCACGTTGGATAGGAAATGTGCAGGTTAGAATTGAGTGCGGCGAACGCAGCCAGAGTCACGTCGGGATCTCGTGAAACGCGCTTTAAGCCTTTCTCGGCTAACGCCTCATCGACTGTTTGCAGAATCAATTGATTAATAATTGGATTGGATGCAACCATGCCCTCGCTCCACGCATACGTCTTGTACTTGGAGAAGTCAGCGCTGGGATCGGCGCCGACTTTGACCTTTTGAGGAGAAGCGCTCGCGGCCGCAGCCATCAGGATGAGCACGGCGCAGATACTTTTCATGATTTCAACCGCGTGATTTACCGCCATTATCCGGTGAGCAAAGATTAAGAAATCGACAACCGTCAGAAACCTGTCACTTCTGACAGTTTCTTTAAGAAAGGGCGGAAATCGAGCGGTTAGCTCGACTGTCAATTTTGACAGTAGGCGCGAAAAGCGAAACCCGCGAGTATGTGTTCGGCAAGCATCGGCGCGGACGACAGAACAGCTCGCGCCGAAACTGGGGAGGAATTGCGCGCCGCGCATTCTTTGGCGACAAGAGGCGTAGAGCAGCACCTTCCTGATGGGCCGGGGCGGGGGTGACTCGGCCCATCTTTTTTGCTTTGCTGAACCGGCACCGTAAGGGACCTTCCTTAGTAATTCTGCTTAGAAAGATTAGCTAGCACGCGAAGCGGGCGGCACTTACAGAACGGCTCCCGGTAGCGAGCGGGTAATCAAGCTCGTTACGCCCGCTGCTAACGCAAGCGGTTCCGTAGCGATGTATTCGGAAGTGAGGCTGACGCCTATTTCGCCACGAACTCAGCAGTGATTGTCTTGCGGCTGACCTTACTCAAAACCTGAAGCTTCAGACCCGAGATCGATTTACGATCGTCGGTAAGAAAGATCTTACCGCCGCCATCGAGATTTCCACCCGTGACGCTGCTCGTAATCTTCAGGTCAATCGTTTTCGCAGTTTCGTTTTCGCGGGACCACGTGCCGGTAATAAAAACGGTGATGTCGGTGATCAGGTTCAGTTCAGCTTTGCCGTCCGCGAAAAGTTTTACGACGACGGCGTTAAGTTTGTATTCCTCTTTGCCCAACTTAATCGTTCCTTCGCCCTTTGCGCTGGCGACGAGCGACGCAGGCGCGTCATCCGCGGCAAACGTCGTAAGCCCGATCACGACAGATAACGCCATCGCCGCGATTGCGCGATGTTTTCGAATAAGCATAGCTGCTCAGCGTCGCAGAAGCCGACGTCTCCTTGGTCGACTCTAGTCGCGCGTTGAAATCGCGCGACACTGTCAGTTTTGACAGGCGACCACTAGCGACTGTCGTCTGTTGGATTTCTGCTTCGCAGGCGCATTTGAAACATTGCGTTAACTATGGCGAAGACAAACGCAGTCGACAATCCGCACAGCAGCACGCCCGAGACGCCTTCGACGCCTCCCAGGATCCGCCATGCGCGCGGCAGCACGACATCTCCAAACCCGATCGTCGTATAAGTCGTAATTGAAAAATAGCAAGACGTTTCGAAATCAGGAAAAAGTGCCCATTCATAATAGTACGCAGCCCAAATCGCTATCTCGACCATGTGCAGAAAGATGATCGCTGAGAAGGTGGCGATCAGCAGGAGCATATAGCCCATGATCCCTAAGTTCCTGGCACGTCTTTCGCGGTGATCCACTAGCCACTCGCCCACCACAATGATCATTGCCACATGAATCACCAGGCAGATTCCGACGATTGTGAATGCCACAAAAAGTTGGCGGAACATAATCGCAAACGGGGTTGACCCAACGATTTAAGTCCGTTTCTCACGCCGTTCGCACTGTCACTTTTGCCAGTACAACCGGCGATCCTGGCTGGTTAAGATTTCGACACAATCTGCGGCATTGCGCAGGAAAGTGTGGTCCCGACCTATCGACAACAAAGCCAATCAAAGGAGTTTCGCCATGATCAGTCGCCAGCACCGCAGCATCTTTGCCACGGCGGTCGCATTGTTCATGTTGACTTGGGTCGTGGGTGCGTGCAGTAAGAAAGATGCCGGTCACAACAGCGCTGCACCGCCGCCGCCCACCGTCGTGGTCGAGAAGATCGATCAGCGCACCGTTCCCATCTACAGCGAATACGTTGGACAGACCCGCGCTGAGGAGACAGTCGAGTTGCGTGCGCGCGTCGAAGGGATTTTGCAGAAGGTTTATTTCCGCGAAGGGGCGCCGGTTAGAAAAGGACAACTGCTTTTCACAATCGACAAGCGGCCATTTGAAGCCAACCTGCAATCGGCGAAAGCCGCGCTCGCCAAATCTGTCGCTGATCTCGCGCAGGCAAAACAGCGAACTGATGTTCTGAAAGCGCAAGCCGAACTGGCCGATGCCGAAGCGACCCACAGCAAGACACAACAAGACTTGGCGCGCGTGGTTCCGCTGGCGAAAGAGAAAGCCGTCACCGAATTGGAATTGGACGCAGCGACGGCCGCTGAGAAATCGGCGAAGGCAAACGTCGATGCTAAGCAAGCGAACCTCACTAATCTCGAAGCGTCGGTTAAGTACACGATCGAGCGTGCTGACGCCGAAGTCTCCGCGGCAAAAGCCCGCGTCATCCAGGCGCAATTGGATCTGAGCTACTGCGATATCTATTCGCCAATCAATGGGGTGATCGGTTTTCTACAGGTAGACGAGGGAAACCTCGTCGGCCGGGGTGACGCGACTCTGTTAGCAACCGTGTCGTTGTCGAATCCGCTGCTGGTCGACTTTAACATCAGCGAAGTTGAATATCTGAAACTGACCAATCGCGACAACCCGGGAAGTCGTGCGAAAGACGTACGGTTCGACCTAATCCTTTCCGACAACAGCATTCACACAGAACCCGGCGTCTTCAAAGTCCTCGACCGCACAGTTGATCCCACCACGGGAACGATGAAAGTCGAAGCGAGTTTTCCGAACCCCAGCAGCTATTTGCGACCCGGACAATTTGCGCGCGTGCGTGTCGCGGTGGCTGAGAAAGAGAACGCCGTCCTGGTTCCGCAAAAGGCGATTCAGGAATTGCAAGGGGCAAAGACGGTGATGGTCGTTGATGCGCAGAACAAAGTTCAGGTGCGGACGGTTAGGCTCGGAGACAGATCTGACAATTACTACATTGTGCTCGAAGGCTTGAATGCCGGCGAACGTGTGATTGTCGAAGGCATGCAGAAGGCGCGGCCCGGCAGCGAAGTCAAAATCTCCGGGGCCTCAGTAGCCAGCGACGCCGCCTCACACAAGGAAGGAAGCTAAGCGATGGCTAACTTCTTTATTAACCGTCCCATCGTCTCCATCGTCATTTCCATCCTGATCGTTCTGGGGGGCGTGGTGATAATTCGCGGCCTCTCAGTTGAACAGTATCCATTCCTCGCGCCCCCCAACATTCGTGTCACGGCAACCTATCCGGGCGCATCGGCCGAAGCGGTCGAGCAATCGGTCGCAGTTCCCATCGAGCAGGAAGTCAACGGTGTCGACAACATGATTTACATGAAGTCGTCGAACACCAGCGACGGACGCATGTTGCTGGACGTCAACTTTAAGGTCGGTACCGACCAGGACACCGCGAACGTGCTCACGCAAAACCGGCAGGCTTCCGCGGCGGCGCGTTTGCCGGCCGAAGTCACGCAGCAAGGCGTCACCGTAAAGAAACAGAGTCCCAGCATCCTCATGGTGGTCTCTCTTTACTCGCCGAAGGATGCTTACGACGCCAACTTCCTAATCAACTACTGCGGCATCAACCTGCGAGATCAACTCTTGCGCATTCCGGGAATCGCGCAGGTCGATCTTTTCGGCGGCACGGACTATGGCATGCGTGTTTGGTTCAAGCCGGACATGATGGCCAAGCTCGGCCTCGTGCCGGCCGACGTTATCAGTGCAATCAAAGAGCAGAACATTCAAGCGCCGGCGGGCAAAGTCGGTGGCGCGCCCACACCAAAAGATCAGGAAATGACCGAGACGGTCAGCGCGCCGGGCCGGCTGATCACGCCGGAAGAATTCGAGAACATCATCGTGCGCCAGACGTCGACGGGCGCGGTCGTCCGCATCAAGGATATCGGCCACGTCGAACTCGGATCGCAGGACTACAACTCGTTCGGAAGACTAAACGGCAAGCCGGGTGGCGCAATGGCCGTGTACCTGCTGCCCGGCGCCAATCAACTAAAGGCTGCCGAAACGATCTATGAAACGATGGAGCACGCCAAGTCTCTGTTCCCGCCCGACATGGACTACAAGATCGTCTATGACACGACACCGGCAGTCGAAGCTTCGATTGAAGCAATCCTGCATACGTTCGTCGAAGCGTTAATCCTCGTCGTGCTGGTGGTCTACATCTTTTTGCAGAATCTCCGCGCGACGATCATTCCCATTCTCACCATTCCGGTATCGCTAATCGGAACCTTCATCTTCTTTCCGGGTTTGGGATTCTCGATCAATACGCTCTCGATGTTTGGTCTGGTGCTCGCGATAGGGATCGTCGTCGACGACGCAATCGTGGTAGTCGAGGCAGTAATTCATCACCTGGAACACGGTCTCGCTCCGAAGGAAGCCACGATCCAGGCCATGAAGGAGGTGACCGCCCCCGTCATCGGCATCGCTCTAATTCTCTCGGCAGTCTTTGTTCCGGTCGCGCTCTTGGGTGGCCTGGTGGGAAGTATGTACAAGCAGTTTGCCTTGACGATCGCAATCTCGGTGCTCCTGTCCGCGTTCAACGCGCTGACGCTGACGCCGGCGTTGTGCGCGATGCTGCTCAGACCGCCGAAGCCAGTGCGTGGCCCGTTGGGCGCATTCTTCCGCGGTTTCAATAAAGTATTCGACGTTACGACCAACGGTTATGTGAGCGGTTCGCGCATTTTGGTGCGGAAAGGAATCCTCACGATTGGCATCGTCGGCCTGGTAATTCTGGGTGCAGTCTTCTTTGGATCACGCATTCCAGCTGGGTTCATTCCGGAAGAAGATCAGGGAATTCTCGGTGTCAACGTGCAGTTGCCGCCGGGCGCTTCACTCGAACGAACGAGTGAGGTCCTGAAGAAGGTCGAAGAGATTCTCAGCAAGCAACACGCGATCGAGTCCTATCAAACGATCGGCGGCTATGGCGTCGTCACCAACACCTACCAGCCGAATTACGGGACGCTCTTCGCGCGGTTGAAGCCGTGGGACGAGCGGAGCGACGCGAAGGAAAAGATCAAACCGATCATGGCTGAACTGCAAAAGGAATTCGCGGGAATTCCCGAAGCGGTGATCTTTCCTTTCAACATTCCGACGCTGTCCGGGTTTGGCGCGGCATCGGGTTTCAATTTCCTGATTCAGGATCGTAGCGGCTCGATGACGGTCGATCAGTTGGGTGATCAAGCGCGTAAGTTCATCACTGCGGCTCGTCAACGACCGGAACTCGGCAACGTCTTTACGTCCTTCGATCCAAATTATCCACAGGTCAAAGTCGATCTTGATCGCGAGAAGGCGCGCACGCTCGGTGTTCCGGTCAACGACGTCTTTCAGGCGATGTCGACCGCGATGGGTGGCGCCTATGTGAATGACTTCAATCGATTTGGCCGGCTGTATCGCGTCTATGCGCAGGCGGAGCCGGAAAGCCGCCTGAAGTCTGAAGATATCGGACACATCTATGTTCGCTCGAAAACGACGAACTCGATGATTCCGCTTTCCACTCTCGTGACTGTCAAAGACATTGCGGGCACGGAACTGACCACGCGATTTAATTTGCTGCGCTCCGTCGAGATGCAAGGCGCGCCCGCACCTGGCTATACATCCGGTCAGGCACTCGCTGCGCTTGAGCAAGTCTTCGCGGACCAGATGCCGAAAGAGATGAGCTTTGCGTACTCGCAGTTGTCGTATCAGGAAAAGATCGCGCCGCCGCCGCTGCCCACACTCATTCTCGCAATCGTCTGTGTCTTTCTTTTGCTGGCGGCGATGTACGAGAGCTGGCGTTTGCCATGGGCCGTCCTGCTCGGTTCACCGCTCGTGGCTTTGGGAGCGCTGTTCGGCGTATGGGTTTTTGGATACGACAACAACGTCTATGTCCAGATTGGTCTCGTGATGTTGATTGGCTTGGCGGCGAAGAACGCGATCCTGATCGTGGAGTTCGCCAAGGCCAAACACGATGAAGGATTGTCGCTGGAAGACGCAGCCCTTACCTCGGCGCGTCTGAGATTTCGTCCGATCCTCATGACAGCCTTCGCATTCATCCTGGGAGTGGTGCCGTTGATGAAGGCCAGCGGCGCCGGCGCAGGTGCCCAGAATGTGATGGGCACCGGCGTCTTCTTTGGCATGTTGGTCGCCACTGGTTTCGGTGTGTTCATCATTCCAGGCAACTACACCTTCATCGAAGCATTGGGGCGCAAGCGCAAGAAGGCGGCAGTTGCTGCGCCAGTCGAAACGGCGCACGCGTCGCCGGCATCCGCGCACGCAGTAGGTGGTCACTCATGAAACGAACAATCGTTCTGTTGTTGACGATTAGTCTGATCCAGAGTCTTGCGCTGGCGCAGAGCAAGGCACAACGGCCGCGCGTCGTCGCGCCAAAGCAGTATCGCGCGGATCCCAGTCCGCAACCGGATCCGCAGACACTGGCGGACTCGAAATGGTTCGATGTCTTCAAAGATCCAAAGCTTCAGGATTTGATTCACGAAGCGCTCGTCAACAACTACGACCTGCGTGAATCGATCGCGCGCATCGACGTGGCGCGCGCGAACCTCGGGCTGGCGCGCTCAGAACAATATCCGCAGATTTATGGCAGCGCAGACATAACTACCCTCGGCCGTTCGCGAGGCGGCGAGGTCGATCTTCCCGACTCAGTCAGCAAAGGGCGCACGTTCGGCAGCGTGCTGCTGAATGTGCTCACGTTCGAACTGGATATCTGGGGCCGTTTGCGAAAACAAACTCAGGCGGCACGCGCCGATCTGCACGCGAGCGAAGAAGCCCGCAAAGATGTGTTGACCACGATCGTTGCGGAAGTCGCCACGTCGTATTTTGCGCTGCGCGAACTCGATTTTGAGCTGGGGATCGCGAAACGCACGCTGGCGTCACGGAAAGAGTCGCTTCGCATAATTCTCCTGCGCGCTGAGCGTGGGGTGTCCAACAATCTCGAATTAAGACAAGCGGAAGAGCTGGTCTACGCCGCCGGCGAAGTCATTCCAAAAACGGAACTCGCGATCGAACAGCAGGAAAACTTTCTCAGTGTTCTGCTAGGCAGAAATCCCGGACCGATCGCCCGCGGTCTCGAACTAACCGAACAACAGATGCCGGTCGAAGTGCCTGCGGGACTCCCGTCTGACTTGATCGCTCGCCGCCCTGACATTCTTTCGGCCGAAGAGAGTTTGAAAGCTGCCGGCGCCCGCATTGAAGTCGCGCGCAAGGCTTACCTGCCGCGCATTTCGTTGACCGGGTTCCTGGGATTCGAGAGCAATTCACTCACCGACCTGTTCAAGAGTTCACGCTCAGTGTGGGGCTTTATTCCGCAAGTCACTCAACCGATTTTTACCGCCGGTGCACTCAAGTCGAATGTGCGTCTCACGCAAGCGCAGCGCGATCTGCTGCTTGTTGACTATGAACGGACGATTCAGACAGCCTTCCGTGAGGTCTCTGACTCACTGGTCGCTTATGGCAAAACGAAAGAAGTGCGCGCGCAGCGCGAGCTGCTGGTGCACACGCTTCAGGATCGCGCGCGACTCGCCTACATGCGCTACAACGGCGGCGTATCGAATCTGCTTGAAGCTCTCGATGCCGACCGCGAACTGTTCGAAGCGGAACTCAGCTTGGCCCAGGCGCGGCGCGATGAATTGTTGACCGTCGTCGCGCTCTACAAGTCGCTGGGCGGTGGCTGGCAAACGTAAGGGCTGGAGGTCAGTCCTTAATCTCGCTCTCAGTGTCTCTGTGAATTCTCTCTGTGTCTCTGTGGTGAACATTCTCGCGTGAAGTTTCGCACCGAGAGACACCGAGAATTCACAGAGAATACGCGGAATTAAAGCACAACTGGCTACAGTCGCCAGAAGGGAAGAGAATCATGACGCCAAAAATTCGAAACGCAAGATGGTTTCTGATCGTGGCTGCGATCGTCGCGGCGCTTTTCGTCCTCAACTCAGCGCTCTTCACGAGGGCGATGGGCGACGACAAGCAAAAGAAGCAAGCGAAAGTCCTCGAGATGAAAGACAAAGCCCTGGCGGATCTGGCGAAAGACAAACCTGAAACGTCGGCGGAGATTAAGAACGCACCGGGTTACGCGGTTTTTGACAACAACGGCATGCACCTTTTGCTGTTTGCCACATCGCGCGGAAACGGGGTGGTTATATCGAACGGCGGCGAGGCGCCTTTTTTCATGAAGATGAAGCAGATTGGCGCCGGTCCAGGGATAGGCGTGAAGGACTATCGCGTGATTTTCATATTCAGATCTGCAGAAGTGATGAACAAGTTCAAGAGCGGCGGCTGGGATGCTACGGCCGAAGCGGATGCGGCCGCGAAAACCAAAGATAGCGGTGGCGCCGCGAGTGCAACCGGCTCCTCAGTCGCGGCCGGAGCCGACACGAAGGTTTATACGATCACGAAAAAGGGCGTTGCGCTCCAGGCCACTTTTGGTGGAACGAAATTCGTTAAGAATGACGACCTGAATTGATTACGAAGGTCTGCACTCACGTCGTATTCGCTCGCGAAAAGGGAGATATGACTCTGGCCTCCTGATTTCCGGCACCCGCGGATTC
>CBFHBA010000048.1:0-26811 GCA_965653675.1 uncultured bacterium | reverse complement strand
TGCCGCGAGTCTAGCACTCACGGAGGAGGCGCTTGCTTCATAACATCACTACCGCCAATCCTTTTTCGCAGCCTGCGGTGGCGGCGGTTTCATCCAAAGACTTACCGAAGACTTGAACAAAGTGAAACTCTCACCGGATGCTGAATTCAGCACCATCCGAGACAATATACGAAAGGCATGTCTGCCAGCGCTGGCAGCAAAAACCAAGATCTACGTACCGGGCTTGGGCGATGACACAATGAAAGGCATTCTTTTCGGATGCATCCATCGTAACCAACCGTTCCTTCTAGAGATAGCAGCGACTGGCGACGCTATGGTCTATGACGATAATTATGGAAACTTCTGGGCGATCGGCCGCAGCACCACACTAGCGCAAGCCTTCATGCGAATCCATCTAAACACTGTACGTGATCTGCACTCAGGTAAGATTCTGGCCTACCGCGTGTTAGAGGATTCAATAGGAATGTCTGATTCCGGAGTGGCAAAACCCATCTATCTACAAACTCTCACGCTGGATGGATCCCTCAACATATTAGGAGACCAGGAGTTAAAAAAACTTGAAGACATGTGCGAAGACTGGCGAGTTATGGAACGTGAAACGCTCGACTACGTGCTTGGAACTTCAAATTCGCAAGATTCAGAAACACCTCCTTTCTAAATCGATCAGCGTGATCCCCCATCTCCACTAGCCTTAAAATGTTTGGCGCGCGCGAACCCTCAGCCTAAACTCCAACGAACGCCCATAATCACACCTCAGCCTCAGGGGTAAAGATTACCTGCGCTTGTTCCGGGTCGCAGTCTGGTTCCGTAACTCAACTTGATCATCAATCAGAACGTCTGTGGAAATTCCAACCAGGCGAGCATATTTGAGCAGAATCGGCAATGGAGGTTCTCTCGTGCCCAACTCATATTGAGAAACCGCCGAATAATCCACCTTTAATCCCAAAGCCTTACTCATTTCAGTCTGAGACATTCCGAGCACCTGGGTGCGAATAGTTCGCAATTTCTCTCCCAAATACTTTGGTTGCGGCCGCGCCTTCGATCCCATCAGTTGAACCCTCCCGATGGATCGAAAGCTTTTTGCTTGTATCTATGGGCAATTGCCCTTAGAATGCGCGGTGCAGAAGAGGAAGCCCGGACAAAGCAAATCGTCCGAGCGCAGGTCATTAGCCAGTTTGACCTCGCGCCTTATACATAGACCGGTTGGGCTCATAGAATATGAGAGTGCGGGGAAGGAAGCAATACTTCCTTCAAGAACCAATCGACCTCTAAATCTGCGGCCGTACCGCCTAGTGCGCGAGCTTCCCACCAACAAAACTCTCGGAGGTCGCCTCATGCCTGCGCAAAAAAATCACAGACTCATCAGGAAGATCGTATTAGCAGCGGCGGGCTTGCTTTTTCTCGGCTTGCTCCTCGGAACGCTTCCCGCGACGCTTTCGCAATCACAAAAACCTGCCGACGAATGCCAGGATGTCCAAAAACACATTAAGAAAGAGCACGATCGTTTCAAAGGCACGGACACTATCCGGCTCGACGAAATGTTACTGAGTGGGAAATCTCTGCAAAATGAAAAATTAACTCTTCTCGTTGAAGTAACCGTTAATAACGAGAAACAAAGCAAGCCCAAAGATGTAAAGCTGATCTTCAAATCGCAAGCTCCCCGCCTTCGCCTCTATCAAGGACAAGAGGCAATCTTTCTCGCAGACGGCCAGAGAATCACATCCATCAGCGCGGTCGACGACATGGCAGATCAATTTGGCATGAGTACCCGGTTCGAAAAAAAGAATGTCGTGATCGCATATGACGACTTAGTAAGAATCGCAAATGCTGAAAGCGTTGAAATGCGGCTGGGAGCCGTAGAAATTCAGTTCGACAAGAAAGTTCTCAAAGCTTTACACGGCTTCATATCGTGCGGATTCAAAACATAAGAGATGTGTTTGCGCCCGAGTCCGGCCGACCCCGAGGGGTAGAGTCAAGATGTCCGACGAACAGAAACGGAAACGGTTCTGGACAGTACTAATTGCCGCATTGGTATTGTGGATCGCTATCCCTGTGGTTGCTGTTGTCGTCTTCACATTCGCCCGTTACCTCCATGAGCGCGCGATGCAAAAGCTTGTTCCGAACCTAATAGGACTTGATACTCAATCAGGTGAAGCCAAAGCTCGAGCGGCAGGATTCTTAATGGAAGTGACGGAAAAAGAGAGGAACCTGCCCGAGTCGCCGTGCACCGTAGGCACGATAACTAAGCAAGAACCACATCCAAACAAATCTATCTACATCCACGAGATCAGCGTAGTAAGCGTAGTGACTTGCGTCGGAGATCCTGATAAGTAATTTTGGGAGGAGCAAAGGAAGACCAGTGGCCCGGCGTCAAGTAGGGCTTCATGAGTTGCTTGCTCGTAAAGACGCTTGAACTCAGGTTGGGCCTTCTCAAAACGAAAAACTCGCTAAATTCCTACGCATCTAACCGAGAATACTTGCCACGGGAGACGCAATCGACGTACTCTTCGGAGCCTCAGACTGGACTAACCACAGTCCAGAACCTGTGTTGACGCTGCGGACCGAATCGAGCACTCCGCACATTTCCCCCTATGCCCACGTGCCCCTCATGCACAAGGACTGTTCGCCAAATCAAGTTTGGTCATAATAGGACAGGAACCCAACGCTATAAATGCACCGATTGTCAGAGAATCTATACGCCCGCGAGACACCGTAAATACGACGATGCCCGAAAGAAGGCCATAGAACTATATAAATACGTCGGGCTCTCCGTAAGTGAAATCAGTTTCGCTCTCGGCATCAGTCATCAGCTGATCTCATATTGGATTCAACAGGATGAGCTCGCCCCTCGATCGGAAAAGATTTAACTACTCGTTTTTTGCAACCGTATAGAAATGAAAGTGAGAACTATGTTAGCATAAAACAATGAAGGCTTGCCCAAGGTACAAAATACCATGGCTACAAGCCTTCACCGTGAAAACTTGCGAGACTGCACCTCGCTAGGTTCGATGGCGGGAAGCATACACTTCCCGCCATCCACGGAATATACACCACTATAAAGGCGTTTGTCAACATCTTTTCTGGCGTATTTCTCCGATCCTACGCGGCGGCCACTCTCGCGCATCTATCAACGCCCGCATAACGTAGGAGACCAAAATGCTAAACAGAAGAAAGGCCCTGCAAATGTTGGGATCATTTGCAGTGAGCGTGGCATTTGTGCTGTGCGCAGCACTTTCAACCGCGGCACAGCCGCCAAGTGCTCAATCAAAACGAAACGAGACGGAAGCAGAGCTGAAATCGCTCGCCCAGGATGCCGTCCAAACACAGAATGACATTCTGGTGAGTGGCGACATAGAACGCTCGCTGGGCAAGCGCCCCAAGGCGAACTTATTTCGTCAAGGAATCGCGGGTCAGTTCGAGAGCCTCGTCCGTAGGAAAAAGGTACTCTCTGAGACGAAGGCGGACTACAAGTCGCACCGAACCGAACTCACCTTTAATACTATCGACGTAAAGGGTGATCGAGCGAGCATCAACGCCACAGAATATGTCGTCCTTGCGTTGGACCCGCAAATCGGTGGGCCGAAACAAACCGAATATGTGCAGGAGCACGTGTTTGAATTTCAGAGAGAAAACGGCATCTGGAAGCTAACTTCTGACGTGATTCCGCCGCCGCCGTCACAGGCTGAGCCTGAGACGCCACCGGTGTTCGGGCCGCCGCTAGAGGACGCACCCAAAGACTATCAACCACCCATCGGCAAGACTGTTGGGTTCGAGTCTATGCTCGTTCGGACTTCTTACGCGCCAGCTCGATCGGTTGCCTATTCAAGCTACAATGGAACATCTGCGGCTCTCTACGCCTATACTTATTGGGGGCCGTACAGCTCCAACTACAACCCGAACTACCGCGTGTATTCAAACGACTGCACGAACTTTGTTTCGCAGGCAATGAAATACGCAGGGTGGCCGTACGACACGTATGGTGATCGGACGCTTAATAACACCTGGTACTACGGATTGTTTTCCTCCACGACCAGTTACAGCTGGGCGGGAGCTAACAACTTTTTTTGGTTTTTCAATCAGTCTGGCCGCGGTTATTACGCACGGTACTTCCAAGACATGTTGCGTGGCGACGTTCTGCAGGCTGACTGGGGACCAACACCCGATGGCGTGATTAACCATTCAATGATTGTCACCAAGAAAGACTCTTACGGGACAATCTATTTGACCTATCACACCAACAATACGAAGGACCGCTCTATTAAAGACATAGCGGCCCAAAACCCTGGTACGAATTTCTACGGCGAAAGAATGTATTCTTCGTTCTGAACCGTGATCCAGGATCGACTAGAGGCCGGCGCCCAAACAGCTGCCGGCCTCTTTGTTTCCGTCACCCTATTGTTTAATCACCACTCTGATTGACGCTACTACACTTAGAGTGTCGCCTTCCGCCCAAAAAATGCGCCGCTAATCGTTGACAGTCCTAAATCGTTAATGTCTAATCGACATACCCGGTATTCCGGTGATATTTGAAAGCGGAGATTAGTGGTCGACCACCCTCCCTTCAATGATTCTATTGAGAGGAGGAATAGACCTATGGTTAGTTCTATCTCCTGGTGGGGTTGCAATGCGTAACCCCAATTTCGCAACGCTGTTAAGTGAGCATTTGAAGAACCATGGAATGCTCTTAATGATTCTCTTAACCGACACTCTTTTAGTCTTTGCAATTTACGGCTCGATCACTTTAGGCGAAGCGTTTAAGACCCGGCTTCGAAACGAACTAAAGTGCACACAACTTGACTCATCAACCGTCAACGACTTTTCCGACAGTGACGCGCTAAAGCGCTCCCGTCGCAGGCAGCGCCCGCGAAAGCGAAGATTGCGCTAAGGGTTTCAACAACATCCAAGAGCTGCAGCCGAACCGGCCATGTTCTAGACGTGGCCGGTTTCGTTTTGCCACATTACAAGGCAACACGTATGACAGCTTATCTCTCGTTTGGTGTTCATCTGTCGCCTTCCATCCTAATAAGGGCAACTATATACTTGACTAACCACGCGGTTCGTGCTATCTTCACAGCATGAAAACGCCAAAGACGCTGCAAGAAGCGATTCAGTATTTCAGCGATCCTGATAAATGCCAAGAGTACATGGTGGCCGTGCGCTGGCCGGACGGTAAGGTGACTTGTCCGACGTGCGGTTCTGAGAAGGTTGTGTATTTGGCGAATCAGCGCCGCTGGAAGTGCTACGGCAAACATCCGCGTCCGCAGTTCTCTGTTAAGGTTGGCACTATCTTTGAAGATTCATCGCTCGGCCTTGATAAGTGGATGATGGCAATTTGGCAGATCGCAAACTGCAAGAACGGGATTAGCTCGCTTGAGTTGTCGCGCAACATCGGTATCACTCAGAAGTCCGCGTGGCATATGCTGCAACGAATCCGTTTAGCGATGCGCGTAGGTTCGTTTGAGAAGCTTGGCGGTGATGGTGGCCATGTTGAAGTTGATGAGACGTTCATCGGCGGCAAGGCGCGATTCATGCACGTTGAAAAGCGCAAGCGCCGGATCACGGGCACTGGTGGCAAAGACAAAGTGATCGTCATGGGAATCCTTGAGCGCGGCGGCAACGTGCGAACCAGCGTAATGCCGAATCGCAGAAAGAAGGCACTTCAAGCAGAAGTAAAGAAGCACGTCGAAGCTGGCGCAGCACTTTACAGCGACGCTCTCAAGTCTTACGACGGTCTCGACAGCGAATATGCTCACAAAGTCATTGATCACGCGGTTGCATACGTTGATGGTCAGGTGCATACTAACGGCCTCGAAAACTTTTGGTCGCTCTTAAAGCGCGGCATCAGCGGGACATATATCAGCGTGGAACCGTTTCACCTTTTTCGTTATCTCGACGAGCAGTCGTTTCGGTATAACAATCGCCGTCTAACCGATAGCGAGCGATTCTCAATTGTTGCCGAACAAGTGATTGGTCGTCGTCTGACCTACGCTGAGTTGACCGGAAAAACGGAAACATCCCAACCCTGAGTGCCCTGTCGCATAAACGGCAGGGCAGAGGTAAACGATGACGCGGCCATGCAGAGCCGCGTCATTTTCTTTTTCCGATCTACTTACTAAAACGAGGTACATCATGGCGACTACTTTGCAAATCCCAATTTCAGCACTGCTTGTTGACGATAAGAATCCGCGTCTGCCTCAGCCGAATTTGGGGCAACGCGATGCGCAGCGAGCAATCGCGCAAGACCAACAACGAAAGTTAGTAAAGCTCGCAGAGGATATTGTTGCGTATGGAATGAATCAGGCCGAACTTCTAATTGTGGCTCAACAAAAGGATGATCGGCATCGCTACACGGTTCTTGAAGGCAATCGGCGATTAGTCGCGCTGAGAGCATTGGAGAATCCCGAATGGCTCATAGGTGTCCTTCCGCCCCAGACGCTGGGCAAGATGCGCGAACTGAGTCGCGCATATCTCAGAAATCCGATTGAAGCCACGCAGTGCCTTCTTGTGAAAGACCGTGACGACGCAAAGCACTGGATCGAGTTGCGACATGCGGGACAACTTGAAGGCGCGGGCATCATTCCTTGGCTCCCGGATCAAAGTGCGCGGTTTCAAGCACGTAGCGGCGGTGCCCGACTCCACACGCAGCTACTTGATCTGCTTGAGGAACGCGATGAAATCACACCAGAAGAACGAGCAAGGGTTCCGACGGCAAGTCTGAGGCGATTAGTTGAGACACCGGAAGTAGCTGTAAAGCTCGGTATTGAGTCGAGGGATGGCGAGTTGAAACTACTCGGCACTCAGGCGCAGGTATCCAAAGCCGTGCAGCATGTAATCAATGACTTGACCCGTGCAGACAAGAAGAAACTCACAACGAAGGACATCTACACGAAAGACCAACGAATCGAGTACGCCAACAATTTGCCAGCGAACATAGTGGTCGTTAAAAAGGCAAAGAAGGCCCAGACAGCTAAGCCGACAACTGTGAAGGCCAAGCCTGTAGTCGTTCGCCCGCACGCTCCGCGCGATTACTTAATACCTACGGACTGTGTGATGGACATTTCCGAGGCGAAGCTTATCGATATAGAAAAAGAATTGCGCGCATTGAGTTTGGAACATCACACAAATGCGGTTAGCGTGCTGTTTCGTGTGTTCATCGAATTGACTTGCGACTCCTACATCAATCGTCTTGGCTTACAAAACGACATTCTCAGAGACAAGCTGTCGAAGAAAATGACCGATGTCGCAAATGACTTGGTTAGGCAAGGGCAATTGACAGAACCTCAGGCAAGGCCAGTGCGCCATGCAGCGGCGAGAGATACTTATCTTGCTGCATCGGTTTCGACGTTTCACGAGTACGTTCATAACTTGAACCAGTTTCCCCAGCCGACCGATCTTCGCAACGGCTGGAATAGTTTGCAGCCGTTTTTTGTGGCGGTTTGGTCGGTCTAAGACGCTAGGTCAACGACTCACTTTTTTCGCTGGCCAGACGGCGGAAATAGTTGTAGACTGCCTTCGTGCCGTTCTACACGCCGCTTCGTTATCCCGGCGGAAAGCGCCGACTCGCGCAGGTTGTGACGCGTCTGCTTGAGGCAAACGATCTCAAAGACATTCAATACGCCGAGGCTTATGCTGGCGGCGCTTCCATCGCTCTCGCCCTTCTCTTCGGTGAGTACGCCTCGGTGATTCATATCAACGATCTGAGTCGCCCTGTCTACGCTTTCTGGTATTTGGTTCTGAATGACTGCGAAGCGTTATGCCGACGCATTGAACGCGTGAACCTCACAATGCGCGAGTGGAAGCATCAACGCGCCGTATACGAGAATCGGGATAACGCAGACATTGACGACTTGGGGTTTTCCGCATTTTTCCTAAATCGCACGAATCGCTCAGGCATCATAAACGGCGGAGTCATTGGTGGGCAGCAACAAGATGGCCAGTGGGCACTCGACGCGCGCTTCAACAGGACGGAACTGACTCAGCGAATCCGAAAGATCGCGCGATACAACTCGCGTATCCGGCTTTACCAGCTTGACGCCTTAGAGTTTACGAATCGAGTCATTTCAACGTTCGGTCCTCACTCACTTTCTTTTTATGATCCGCCGTACATAGGTAACGCTGACGACGAACTCTATCTGAATAACTACCGCCTCGACGATCACATTGCTCTGTCACGCCGGATCGTCAAACTGAAAACGCCGTGGTTGGTCACTTACGATGAAGCCGTGTTGCAACAAGAGATGTTTAAAGAACAGCGACGAATCGTCTATTGGTTGCATTACACCTCACAAGATCGTTATGAAGGCAAAGAGGTGATGTTTCTGTCAGATGGCCTTGAAGTCCCGACTCTGACAAATCTACTTACTCCACGAATGCGCGCGATCCACGCGCAGTGTCGTCTGCGCCTTGCGGCGTGATATGATGACCGCATGAAACCCGCGCCCGCATTGCCAGCGCCCGACAGTGACACGCCATTTGAACGCTTCGAGAATTTGTTCCGCGCAGTGGTCTCCGTAAAGAAATCAGACGTTGAGAAAGAAGAAGCGAAAGAGCGCCGACGCAATAAGAAAAAGCGAGAGACACAACGCAGGTCGGTTAAGAAGTGAGCGACTGAATGAACGAGAATTTTAGTGACGATCTAAAGAAGGCGATTGAAGAAGGATTTGTGATTTTAGACGAGAAACACCACTTTGCAATCGTCGGGGCGAATGCTGCGATGCCAGACTCCGCAGAAGGAATCCTGCTCTTGCTTCATAAGAGACTCGGACTCACGGCTGAATTAACACTGAGACACGGCTACACGGTTCTGTAGCAAGGATCGGCCTGTCACGCTAACGTCGAACCTAGCGCGCAGGCGCTTGGTTAGTCAAGTATGTAGTTACCCTAATAAGGCGACAGCCTTGGCTAGACGCTCACCGGCCGCTTTGGTCGTGAACGAGTTATTCGGTCGCGTAGCGATACAGCGATTTTCCTTGTTTTGGCTTTTCCTTAACGGATCAATACCGAACGTACATGATCAGAAAAGAGCATAGATCTTCGCACCATCTTTCTGCGCAGTGTTTGCAAGTACTCGATCAGAATGTCGAACTGCTCGAGCGTGTTCGCGAGCGGATAATCCGTCACATACGAACGAAAGACATCGTGATGATCGACATACATCAGTCCTCCGAGTTCACCTTCTCGGTACTCCGAGTCCGACATTTTGTACATCGTCGGTATGTCTACGCATTCAATTTCGTTCATTTCGAATTTGATCTTTGTGACCATCATTCTTCTCCTACGGACTGATGCGGCCACGCGGTAACGCCAACTTCATTCAATAACCCTCCTTGAGCACAACCATCTGCTATACGTTGACCAAATGCTTTTCCCAATAAGCGTGAACCTTCTTGACCTGTGAAATCCAAAAAGCCAAAAAATCAGACGGATCGTGGCCAAGTCGTTCGGCCAAGTCGAAGAATCCCGGTCCAGGTTGCATGTCGCCCACTTTGTGCACAACGAGCGCTGTGATCATGCCGCGCCCCGCTTGCGATTCTTCGGTAGATAGATCGCCCAAGAGAGTATTGAGCCGCACGTCGTGAGCATCGAAGGAGATCGAGTGAATGGCACGAACGAGATCAGAGTAAGGCATCATGCCACGCACCTTCGCGCGTTCGACAAGAGCGGACTTGGCTTCGGCCTTAGCCGCATTCCATGCCGCCTCAGAAAATCCGAATGTTTCCATGACGTTCTATTCCCGCTGCTAGCGTCCAGCGATTTGTTCGATGGCGGCTGGCTCCCAATTTGACTCCGCGGGCGCTATTGGATGATCTGCTTTGCATGGCCCATTACTCGGCTCCCCGTGGCTCCGGTCCAACGATTTGTTGGGCCGCGTTATTGCCCCGGCGCGTTCGGTGTCTGCAAACCTAAACGATGACCGCTGTGCAAGACTTGTATCCATTTGCGCTTGTCGCGCGAATAGACGCCCCATAAGAGAATGCCCGCCGCGACCGCAGTTCCGGCACCTAACAAATAGCGCTGTTTAGAAAAAAGAATGATAGCTCCAACAAAACACAGGCAAAAAGGTGTGCATGCACATTTTTGCCTCTGCCCAGAATCTGAGCGCGTGAGGAAATCCTTGCGCCCTGTCCTTTTCACCGGCCAACACAAGATCAAACCACGCCTTGTCACGCAACGCACGACAGTCAGCGCGATTGGCCATGGTTGACGACGTAACGTTGTTCGGCCACGCGTCTTCGCCAACCGCAGCCCTGAAGGTCATGTCCCCGACCCATTGCCATACAAGCCAATCTGTAAAGAGCACCTCGAACAACACGCCGATCATGTAGGAAAGACCGATGAATGCGAGAGGAATGGTTGCTGTTTTCCAAGGCTCGGGTCCAGAGATGAACCGGTGCAGTTCGGGAATGGTAAAGACAAGTAGAGAAATGACGACGCCGCCCGGAAAGATCCTCGCGACGATGTCGTAGTAGAAGAAAGGAATATCTTTCACGGTGGAGTAGAGCGGCCCAACGGTGGAGTTGACCGAGCCACGGCGCTACCGAACAGCTTAGCCCGATCACGCTTGATGCGAAACACGCTTCCCGTGGCTCCGATCCAACGATTTGTTGGGTCACGTGCAAGGGGCAAGTGGAACCGCTAACTAACCTTTTCTGCCTCCGCGCCCGCTGCCGGCAAAGTAACCACTCATGAAACCAATTACAAGAGAGATTAGTGGATAAAGAATGTTGTTTACAGCAGTCAGTCGGTCGGTGACAATTAGATAAAACATAACACCCAAGGTTGCAAGTAGTGCGACGGCGAAGACGATCAGAATTAGCCGGTCGATGGTTAGCCGATGGAGCGCACGTTCGTGCGCCAGTTTTTGTCCTTCCTCGACAACGCCAATAGCACGATTGATATTCCTATCAACAACGTCGACGATGTCGGGACTCTCGCGTTTTGCTTCGACGACTGGTTTGGTCAGTTTGGGAATTATCAATTTGGGATCATCCGGCATCAGCTAGTCTCCAGAGGAAAAGAAGTGACCCAACGGTGGAATTGACCGGGCCCGGCGCCACCGAGCAGCTTCGCCGGATCACGCTTGATGCGAAACACGCTGCCCGTGGCTCCGGTCCAACGATTTGTTATGCCGCCGTTGCGTTTAGTGAGTCTTTAACGGAATCGGACCGACTTTTTTAATTCACGGTTAGCTTTTACCGCGAAGCCCTCTTCAGCAGAGCATATAGTACGGCTATAGTGTCATCGCACGGATTACACGAGATAGTGCCAATTGCATTTCCGGGGCCGACTGCACTAGGACTATAGAAGTAGTAGTCTTTAGTCGACTCCTTGGTACCCTTCTTATTCATAACAGCCACGCGTAGGTGGAGGTGCGCGCTCTCCTGTGATTCGTTGGGAGAGTATTCCCTCGCAACATAAAGGATTTTTGAGGGCGCTACCGTGAGTCATCAAGACCGTAAGTGAAATCGACGGCGACCGCTGACTTACTTATGGTTACCTTTCCACTCGCCAAATATACGTATCCCGGCATTGCACTGTTGTATTTAATATTGATAACAACCTCTTAGCCTCTATCAAATGCGGCGGTAAGTGTTTCCGGGCTTTTGGGACTGCCCCCGACTTGGCTCTGGTACTATACAAACAGCAATCCAACAGAGTCTGGCGTATCGACTTCTGATATCAACGACTCCCTTATAACTTCCGCGATCCGACAGGTTCACGTCTAAGCCATACATCGCAACGTAGTAGTATAAGGCCGTTTCAGGCCCCATTCCTGGTGGCGATGACGGAAATGACGGTGTTTGTTTCGCAGGTTGCGGGGCGGCAACCCTTCTAGAATTAGGTGTCGGTTTCTTGGGTCGCTGTGCAAATCCAGCCGAAGGAATCGACATGATCACAAATAACGTGACGACGGGGGTGAATCGCATGCGTGCTCCTTTCAGATGTAAACGGCATAACTAGATATTAGACCGACTACATCCGGACAAGACTCTTATAGCGCATCTTAGACCGCTAGTGACTCTCCAGCCGAGTGCCGCAGCAAAGTATTACACCTTGACACATCCTTTTTTGATATCGTCCAATCTATCGCTCGACGTTTCGACGGGGTTTCGCGTTCGCTTTGTTTTTCCGCGATGAGCTTTTCCGACTCGCGCGAGGTGTTTGTGAGCCCTGCTTTAGACGTGGCTTATTTGATTGAGAGATCTCACCCGCACCTTCCGGATCGTGTTTCGCAATAATCCGCGTCAACACATCTCGAGCAAACAGATTCGGATCAGAAGCGCCCCGTCGAGTCATTGCCTAATCATAGCATGATCGCGACTTTCCACAGTCGCACAAAACTAAGCGGCAGACGGTTACCAGAGATACGTCTGCGCCCATGCAACAAAGTCTATTCCCACCGCCTTGCCCTGCGTGTTTCAGACCGTCAAAACGATTCGGAAAGGACCGGACGGGAAATCAACGATTTCGTTGTCTGTCATGCAGTAAGACTTTCTCAAAACCTCGCAACAAAGTCTTCGGCAGAATGATAGTGGCCGAGGATAAAGGATTGTCTGTCCTCTCGCACCTGCTTGAAGGGTGCTCCATACGCACAACCGAAAGATTAACCCACGTACATCGCGATACGATTATAAGGTTACTGCTTCTTGCTGGCGCGAGATGTGAGGCATTGTCGCGTGCGCGAATTAAGGGCTTGAAGGTTGAAGATGTCGAGTGTGATGAACTATGGAGTTACGTCGGCATGAAAGCGAAGACCCGAGATAAGAGGCTTCTAAGCGACTTCTCGATTGGAGATGCGTGGACCTTCACCGCAATCGAACGCCATACAAAACTCATCCTCGCGTGGCATCTAGGACACCGTACGATGCGCGATACAATGGCCTTCACTGAAAAACTCGCTTATGCCACAGACGGAAATTTTCAAATTACAACCGATGGATTCAAAGCATATCAAGATGCTGTTGTTTACAGCCTCGGCGCACAGCGAATCGACTTCGCTCAATTGATTAAGATCTATCAAAACAGTCCCGAACCTGAAACACGCTACTCGCCGGCGAAATGCATCGGCGCCAAGAAACAACCAATCTTTGGGAACCCCGACGAAGATAAGATTGGTACGTCGCGAATCGAGCGGCACAACCTGAGCGTGAGAATGGAGAATCGAAGATTCACGCGACTAACCAACGCTTTCAGCAAGA
The DNA here is from genome assembly GCA_965653675.1 of uncultured bacterium. Lineage (GTDB taxonomy): Bacteria > Acidobacteriota > Blastocatellia > Pyrinomonadales > Pyrinomonadaceae > UBA11740. The sequence goes on along the minus strand of CBFHBA010000048.1, from coordinate 13,612 downwards.
AATGGGCCAACCATCGCGCCGGCCTCGCCCTGTACTTCGCTTATTACAACTTCTGTCGCGTTCACAGGAGTCTACGATATACGCCAGCGATGGCCGCCAATCTAACCACCTCTGTTTGGTCACTTAAAGATTTACTTCTAGCAGACACTAAGATGTAGTGGCCGCCCGCCCGAACCCACATCCGTTTGCATGCCGGGGTGGCTATGAACTTGCGATTTGAAAAACAAAAGGCCTACTCAGGGGAGGACGTGTAAGAGGTTAGACCCTTATTAGGCGCCTGCTGGTTGCGATATAAACGGCCTCAATAAGGACGACACTGACTGCCTTGATTATCGCAACGGTTGAGTTGACCGGGCCACGGCGTTACCGAGCAGCTGCCGGACCAATGATGATGCGAAAGACGCTGCCCGTGGCTCCGGTCCAACGATTTGTTGTACCGCGCCCACGTTAGCGAATAAACCTGACAAAGAGAAACCGTGCGTAAAACAAAATGATCGCAAGTTCGACCAGCCGTACCACAGCAAGACCTAAGTCGTAGCGACTTTGTGGCGGTGCATGTTTTGTAAACAAACGACTGACGAGCAAAAACAAAGTGGTGCCCCCGACAATGAGAACCATCACCGTCGCTACAACAGCGCTCAATAGGAACAGCCAAGTTAGGTATTTGGCACCCGTTTGGTAGAACTGGCCAACGATCCAAATGACAACCAGCGAAACGGTGTACGCGATGACACCCTTGAGGCTAACGCGCGACGCTCGATGGAAGACTTCTTTGTCGGTTAGAGAGTGGATGTCCTCAGGTATGGTAGGCGTTCCGTAAATTGGTGGTTTGTCTCGGGCACCCAGTCCACGAAGGACAACGATATCCGTGGTCTGTTCGTAAAACGAGTTCGCCGCATCGACGCCGGTTGAGTCGCGGTGTGCATGCATCAAGTCGCGCCAATCGTCAGCCCAGGATTTTAAGAGTTGTTGGTCGGTTAGGGATTCGAGTTGCATTCGGCGCCGGCCCATGGCGAGGTGTTCGTCGCACAAATGGTACTCAATAACCAAGGGAACGCGGACGCCGTCTTCCCAAGGGATGCAACCGTCATCCTGCTCTACTTGGGTGGCAAGACGCGTCACGACTTCAATCGCGTCGTTGGGGCAATCTTTCCATTGACACCAGTGCATAGTGAGAAAAGCGAAGCGGTCCAACGATTTGTTGTGCCGCGTCGAGTCAAGGACTAACCGTAATCAGGAAGTTGTCCGGTCCAAGGATGGCTTCGAGATGTTCAGGTAGTCCCTCGGCGACCGCTGAAAGTTCGGCGTCGCCGTCAGCAAGAATCTTCCAAGGAAAACGATTGCCGCACTCGCAACGAACGTTGGTCAAAGAAACGCGACCTTGTTCGGAAGATTCCTTCAGTTTTGCGGTCTCCGATTCAATGAAGGCGCGCAGACGATGTTTCTGTGTAACACCTTTACCGTCAGTTTGAAAATTGGCGTGTACCCAAATGCTGTTTGTGTTCATGAGGATATCCCTTTCGGAGTAAAAGTCAGGAGGCTCCGATCCTGCTGCGCCAACGTACCATAACCCACAGCGGAAAAGTCAATAGGTACCCACGATAACTATTTGGTGTCGCCGATTGGCGACAGCAGCCGCACAACGGTTGAGTTACCGGGCCACGGCGCTACCGAGCAGCTTAGCCGGACGGCGGATGATGCGAAACTCGCTTCCCGTGGCTCCGGTCCAACGATTTGTTGGCCCCCGATCATGAAGGAAAACGAGTGTCCGGCGACACGGGAGTATGGCGGTGTTGCGCCTCGTCGTAAAGATAACGAAGTACGTCGCAATTGCCAATTTGCGTGTCCTCGAACAATTTCGAGACCTCGGATGCTGGAATTTTTTCTAGCCAATAGCGAAAGCAAAGCATCACGCGGCCGTGCGTTACGATAAGAACGCGTTTGCCGGCGCGCGCACGCCGCAATGACACAAGAAACATGTGCACGCGAGAACAGACGTGAGCGATACTCTCGCCACCGGGGGGCGTCGCATAAAATTTTCCGAAGACGGCTTCGTACTCTTGGTACCACGGAAAGTGTCGGTTCACTTCCGTAACCGTCATATTGAACAGATACCCTGGTTCTCCTTCGCGAAGGTCAAGGTGCGATCGACGTTTGGATGCAGCCCGTTCAGATTCGGGAAATGCCTCCAGAAGAAGATTCAGCGTCTCGCAGCTCCGTTTGTAGCCAGAGTCGAAGTAAACGTCAAAAGGTGCAAGGTGCGCCACGCGTTTTCCAACTGCACGCGCCTGCTCTTCGCCACGATCGGACAGCGGCACTTCGTGATCGGGTAGACCGCCGACTTGAATAAGTGCTGGCGTTGAGGCCAAGAATCTTCCAACCCTCGGCACAACGTTGTAGAGCGTTTGGCCGTGCCGAACGATGACGATTTCTTTGACGTGTTCGTGTTCCATAGTAGGGCCAACGGTTGAGTTGACCGGGCCACGACGCTAGCGCACAGCTTAGCGAATCACGCTTGATGCGAAACACGCTGCCCGTGGCTCCGGTCCAACGATTTGTTATGCCCGTTCTTGCAGTGACGGCCAGCCTTTGAGTGGCCGTTTCTTAGAACGGTACTCGCGGCCAGTGGCGTCACGCGCCCAAGCATACAGCACCTTTGTTATGTCAACGGAGTCGGGACTGACGAAAGTTGTATGTCGTTGACCCTCGTTTAGTTCAATAGGAAGATTGTCGTTGAGTGCAGTGACAATGTTCGGTCCATCTGTGTTGAGTTTGAAACCAGAGGCCACGATCGTTAGTGGTCGCCGGCCGCGGTTAATCATATCGATGCCGATTTTGGTTTGTGACGTTAGTCCCACTAGCACGCGCACATTTGCTTCGACGCGCAGTGTAGGTTTGTCGCGTTTGTATTTGACGATGTCCCAAAGGAAAACCAGCGTCGCTAGAACGGCACCGTAAAGCGCAACGTAAAACGTGAGTTTGTCCAAGGCACCTCCCGCTATCGTCACCGGCGGAGTCGGAGTTGGTAAGGGCATAACTATGTATTATACCGACCGAGTCGGCCTAAGCCTCTTTATAAAGCTTCTTATACCGGGTCGTGGGGTAAATCTGCGCCGAATCATGTCCGCCGCCGACGGTTGCCATTGGCAGTTGACCGAGCAGAACATTAGACCCGGATTCATACTCAGAGCGTGACGGTGTGAGGCGAAGACGATGAGGCAACTGACTGCGCAACTTTCAGGGACCGTGCATAGAAAACTACTTCGGTTAGCTTGCTACTCGACTGTTAATTTGGCTGTCGCACTATTGTTTTGTGAGTTCGACGACCAATTGGTTCCTTTACATGTCACGGTAATCACGAAGCCGTGAGGTACGCCAGTTTGATTGTTGACAGTGCATGTAGCCCCGTTAATTGTGGCAAACATCGGCAAGGTGTCGATTACATTCCCGGAAGAATCGCCCTGGAGCGTCTGTGACTGGTTCGCTGGCAGCGGAATCCAAAAGCTTCCGTTGTTCAGGGTCGAGCCAACCGTGCATTCGTTCGCCGGGGTCTCGGAAAACGTCAGGTCGAGTGATTTGACGCCCTGCGGATCCGAGACAACGCATGTAAGATCAAGTCTGTCCCCCAATGTCGCCGTTTTGGTTGCCACCTCGTACTGACCGCTGCTGTTCTTAACCTTTATTTGAACGGTCGGCGGACTTGAATCATTCGGATCGATTTTGGATTTATTGCAGCCAAAGGAAACCGTCAAGGCTATTGCTGCGAGCGCAATTACAAATGGGAATGCCTGTCTCATGTAGAGACTCCTTTGGAGTGAAGGATGCCGAACGACACGGTTTATACACCGACACAGCTGCGAATACAAGGACTGGTACTTGAAAAGTAATCATTATTGCAATCCTGATTAAGCCCTTCAGATACGTTAGTCCGACAATCAAAAAACTATTGCATTCACGCGAAACTAGCGGTTTAATCTGCGCTGCTCGACACACTTCTATTGTGCCGCCGAGGGGGAGACGGCTGACGGAATTAACTGACGGAACCCTTAGAAAACCGACAGCACGGTTTGAATCACAGTAAGCGTGACGCTGACGACTGGATCGGTCGGCACGGCACTAGGCGGCGTTTCGATAATTCCGGACGCCGTCGCTAATGATTCTTGCGCTGGCGGTGGCGGCGCAGGTGGCGTATCGGTAATGCCCGCAAACGCAGGCGCGGCAAGCACAAGTGCCAACACTACGGCCATGCTGAGTAGTCGAAGTTTTCTCATGTTTCCTCCTGAAAAGAGAGTTTCAGAATTGAGGGGCGGCATGTTAGCACCATCACCCGTGCGTTTTCTTACAACTGTGGTGAAAGGATAGCCTCACATGTATTTAGCGAATGTTCTCTTACGCGAATTAGACAATCCGGACCTTCCCCTAAAAACTCGTGCGCTCCTGCGCTGTAGGCTGGCAAAGCAGTTGGAGCAGTCTGGCGATTACAACGGCGCGGCGGAAGCAATGGCCGAATTTTGGCAAGGCATCGGCGCGAGACCAACCGTTGAAGATTTAGACGATGACACACGCGCTGAAGTCTTGTTGCGCGTCGGCGCGCTTACTGGCTGGATCGGCGATGTCACCCAAATTCAAGGTTCGCAAGAGATGGCGAAAGACTTGATTAGTGAGAGCGCGAGAGTCTTTGAAGATTTAGGCCGGACTGAAAAGGTTGGTGAAGCATGGAGCGATCTTGGACTGTGCTACTGGCGCGTGGGTGCTTACGATGAAGCCCGTGTCACGTTAGATACGGCAATGAACTACTTCGGAGAATATGACACAGAACTGAAAGCAGTTACGCAAATTCGCAAAGCAATAGTCGAAAGATCATCCACAAGGTTGCATGATGCTCTGCTCATTTGCAACGAAGCCGCGCCGATGTTTGATGACGTTGCCGATCCGCTGCTTGCGGCTCACTTTCATCACGTCTTTGCGAACGTACTCAATCAACTGAGCAAGTCTGAAGATCGCAAAGACTACATCGATCGTGCCTTGATCGAGTATTCAGCGGCAAGCCTCTTCTTTGCGCAAGCTGGACACTTTAGATACCAGGCTTGCACTTACATTAATCTCGGGTTCCTTTTCTTTACCCTCAACAAGTTTACCGACGCGCACGAGAATTTAGATCGTGCCCAAGTCCTGCTGACAAAACTGAAAGACAACCTTCACCTCGCCCAAGTAGACGAAACACGCGCACGAGTTCTATTGGCAGAAGGGCGCATTGTAGAGGCTGAGAAAACAGTACGCGCCGCTGTGAAAGTTTTAGAGAAAGGCGAGAAAGTTCTGTGGCTCGTAGAAGCTCTGACGACACACGGGATTGCGCTGGCGCGTCTGAATCATCGTGATCAGGCGCGGGACGCTTGGGAACGCGCAATGAACTTCGCCGAACAAGCTGGCGATTTCGAGAACGCAGGCGTAGCTGCTCTAACGATGATTGAGCATCTCAGCACGAGTCTATCGACAGTCGAGTTATCCGAACTAATTGATCGCGCCAAATTCCTTTTAGAGAAAACGCAGGATATCGGGACCCTCAGACGATTAGCCAACGCCGCATTTAAGGTGCTTTTCTTGGCGCAATCCCTCCCCGCGCCGCCCGACTGGAATGATTTTTCTCTGAAAGAAGCCGTGCGTAAATTCGAGGCGACTATCATCAAAAGAGCACTACAGGAAAGCGGTGGATCGGTCACGACGGCCGCTCGTTTGCTTGGTCTGAAACATCATCAAAGCTTGATCTCACGACTTGACAGCAAGCATTCCGACTTAATGAGCCTTCGCACAGAGAAGATGAAGCGCCATAAACACCTCATCGCGCATCCGAAAAAGCAAAAACGGAAGTCTTTCGCAAGTCGAGAGTGATCCAAACGCGTCCCCCGACAAGAATTTCCACAAACACCGCGTGTCCCAAAGAAATAGCTCAGCAACACAGATTTAGCCCTACCCTGGATAGCACCTCGTTGACAATTTCGTCCGATCGCTGGTCGGCCTGGGCCGTGAGCCTTTTCCACGAGGCAGCGGTTGTCTCGTTTCGGCTGAAAAGCAGTTTGAATCCATGCCCGATAAGAAACCGCAAAAGGGCGATTTCCTGATAAATCAATCGTTCATTTTTCGTGAACGCGTGGCCCTCGCTCGACTGCGCCAATGCCAGTTTCCGGCACCAAGTATTCGGATCGTCACCGACTCCCGACGCTGCTTTCTCAACCTGAGCATATTCGTCATCAGTCAATCGGAAGGCGATGGCGATGTTCTTCGTTCTCTTTGTCTCACCCATCTTCTCTATCTCCCATCACCAACTGACGGATAAATTCTGGTCTCTTCCGCCCATTAACAGCCGTTAACGACCTGCCTACAAATGTAAGCAAGCGTGTTAACGAACGTGAGCGCGAAAGCTCTAAGTATAATAAACACGTGCGTTAACAAAGTTAACGTGGCGTTTACAAACGTAAACGCCACAGCCCGAAATTCGGGGGTGGCGTGTCCCATTTTTCAGGTGCGCAGCACCTACTTTTTGAAGAATACGCACTAATGTGGGCGAAGAGTTCTGACTTGTTGAGGCATCCCTTACGGTACGCGCGTTCCGGGAAAGTTATTCTGCCCTCGACCGATTGCTGCTGCATCGAGCGTGGTGATATTCATGGGTGGGCCACCTGCATTGTCAGTAGCTAGGTAGATTTTAGCGAGGTAAATATCGTCGATCGTAAGATTGCAACCGGGATTAAATAGATTCGCTCCTCTAACCAGACTATCTAAATCAGCTTGCGACATATTGACAGAACTTCCCTGAACGCCGTTTAGCATTACCTTGTTTGTTACGAAACCGCCACCTCCTCCAAAGCTGACTTGGCACGGACCCGGCGGTTTCAAACTTATTACATTGAATGACAAACTCTTAAGAGTGGGAAGGCCCGGCGGTAGAAAAACCGTGAAAGTAAGACCGTCCGTGTTTCCACTTAGCGGGATCGGGGGCAGAAATTCAAACCCACCTAGTTGACCTCCTGTAGCCGTGATGGTCATTCCATCTCCAGGTCGGCCAGGGTTACCCTCCGCAAACGCGAGGAATCGTGCCTGAGTCCCGGAATTGAAAGTGACGAGTGCGCGATTGCTTTCCGCCCCTCGGAACTTAATTGTTAGCCAAATATCACCATCATCGATAAGTTGATCGCTGGGCTTAATGACTATTGAAGTCAATGTCTGAACATTTGGAACTTGGCCCACATATTCAATACTGAGCGGGTAAACGCGGTGTGCCGAATCCTCCCCCTGAATAGTTAGATCTGGCAGCCCTTCACCAGGAGCCAGAGTCAAATTCGTCGCAAACAGCATGACTCTAGTTTTCCCATCGGTGCTGAAGTTTTGGTTCGCGATTTGTGGGAAGGGATCTCGCATTTGCGTCACAGATTCAACTGCGACCGCCTTATCGGTCCCCGCCTCAGTTAGCAAAACCGGAGCGGTGGGAGCTGTTGGCGAACCAATGAAGTCGGCTGCCTGATTCTCAGTAATAGTGTCGAATCTTTGGCTTGCAGGGTTAAAGCTGTAGCCGGACTTAAGTGGCGTAACATTATAAGTGAAGCCCTGAAATGCGTTTGGTATTAAGTAGTCTCCCCGGCTATCAGTGAAAGCATCATCTGGTCTCAAGCGCGCTGCACCATAGACAACATCAACATTCGGGATACCATTTCCATACGCGTCCGTAATTCGTCCCTTTATAGTGTAAGTCGGAGTAGGCGTTGGAACTGATCCTGGAACATGGTTCACTTGCACTTGGCGCGTTACTGTTGCGCTCGTCGAATATCCATCCTTCGATGCTCGGAAAGTAATGTCGTAGGTCCCATTGGCCTTATCGCTTGGGACACGTGTTCCATAACTGACAAAGCCTTGATATGTCGTCGCGAAAGTCGTCGAGACGAGAATTCCCTGGAGAGTATCGTCACCTGTGATTTTAGCACCATCAACTAAGCTACCACTGGCATCAGTAACGGTAAGACTGTAAACGACAGACTCATTCCAATCTTTGACCTGTAATGTTGACGGTTCTAATGCGCTTATTTTCAGGCTACCCATTTCTGCTTGGGAATCAGGAAACAGCCAAAAGGCGACAGCGCAATAGCCCGTACCAATGTCGCCTTTGACATTCCACCACAAATAGCCGTCCACATAGTATGGTCCGCTGATTATGGTTAATCTGGCGCCTTCTGTCAGAGTCGTTATCTTTCCACCTCCAACGCCGGGCTCTTTTCGAAGATTCAATCCAATGCCGCTCGTATTAGCAACGGTCACATCCGCGCCGATCCGTAAGCCATTGGAGTCCGTTGGACGAAGCCAATCGCCGACAGCAGCCCAACCAGTTCGCCCGCCTCCTTGAATGTTCCACCAAGTGTAACCGTCGGAGAGAGTTGGGCCACCAACGATAGACATTGAAGATCCCTCAGGCAGCACTATAATGACGTTACTTCCATCGCTTAAATACGCAGGGCTGCTTCGTAGATTCAAACCGACTCCGCCCGTATTAGTAACCGTAGCGGCTCCGCCGATCGAAAGTGCTGGCGGACTGGTTGTAAAATTCCAGGTTCGTTGCTCGTTTCCAATCCCGGAAGAATTCAACACCGCGCCCGCCTGAAGCGTTACTGTGTAACTAGTGCCGCGAGATAAGCTCGCTCCAAGAGAGACGGAGAAAACATTGCTGGTTACAGAAGTAGTCGTCGTTGGAACGGATTTACCTTTCGTATCGACTACGGTGATGAGCCGTGTGTTTGCGTTAATGTTTTCCGCAAAAGTAATGGAGATCGATGAGAGACCAACGTCAACGAAACCAGCATCCTTAGCGGGGAATGTATTTAGAACTAAAGGAGGACTACCTCCACTCGCGTTAATTGACAGACTGTCGGAACTGGTTGCGTTTAAGGGGACATTTCCAGTTTGAAGGGCATCGAGAAAATTCTGTTCTAATTCTGTCGCCACACGCTCAACCGTGGCTGTTGAAGCGTTTGACATGACAAATGCCAATGCGCGAACAAGTTCACTGTGAAAACTCGGATTTCGCGCCGCAGCTTCCAGGAGGTTGTATAGTTCAGATCGTCCAATCGTATGATTTACGCCCTTCTCGACATATTCCTGGATTGTCTTATTGCCAAGTTGCGGTAACCGAATGGTACTGATAACCACCTTGACCAAAACATCTTTGAAGATAGTATCTTTTAGGCGCTTGACCGCCTCGTCTTCACCATACATGCTACGATCGACAGCAAAGTCTAACGGCAGATATACGATTTCGGCGGCTAGCCCAGCCTTCGGACCAACACCAGCCTCAGTACCAAGATATTCGACACCAAAGATAACTCCTGCCTTTGAGCCGTCGTAGATCGAGCGAATGACGTCAGATACACTATTCACCCTCGTTTGCCACACTAATACGGCAGTCGACTCCGTGTCGGTCATCAATTTTATGTATCTCGAACCCTGCTGCAAGTACTTGCAAGCAGATTGCAGATCGCCCTGATTTAGGGCTCTTCCAGCGTATGTCAGTGATGTGCCGGCCAACCCCCGAAGATCAAGCGCGGAATAATAGAGTTCGTCATACGCTTGCAAGCGGAACGAATGGATTACGGCAACAGCGCCTGAGGCTGGCAGATACTCAGGCAGGGGATCATTAGCAAGGAACTGATTCAGCCGTTGAATCGAAGCTCTTATCTTGCTGTCGTCACCGCACTGCGTTTGAGTGTTCGAGAACGCGCTGTAATGAACGCCGTCGGTAGTGGTAATGTATCCGCCTTCGAAATCATTTCTCGCATAGCCCGATACCACGTATTCATCCGAGGTTGGGAATCCTAACCAACTTGCTGAACCTCCCATACCGACATAGGTCTGATAAATGGCACCATGAATCTCATACGCTTCACTTGAGCCGTTCAAGAAATAAATATGACCGCCCTCAAACGCGTTTAGCTTTCCTGCGCGACCTGACTTACCCGAAGGTTGAGCGTCGCTCTCATCGCTGATTGGCGCGCCAAGTGGACAGGCTGAGTAACCTTTGATTCGCCACTTTGAGTGAATAGCGCCGTGAACTTCAAAAACGGAACCGACCTTTGGCCCGCTGAGAAGATATTGTAAAGAGCCACTCTCGAAGCTCTGGTATTTTAGTCTTGTACCGTAGCACGTCAGTGATTCAGTCGACAGATTTTCAATCGGGTATCCAAGGCGATTTGTAGGTGAGAAAGAAAACGAGGCCCACTTTTCATAAAGCGGACTCAAAACCGCAAAAGCTTGATTCGCTCGACTTCCGCTAGCAAGAAATTCAATGTCATTCTTCCTGCCGCCATTCGTGAAGGTTTGGTAATCGCCAATCGTGCCAGCAAACGACGTAAATCCATCCGTTCGGACAGCAGAATCGGGACATCCGAAAATAGTCTGACCACCTGCACTTGCATGCACGTTTTGGAATGCCACTAATTCTGATCCGGTACGTCCCTGCCCTACCGAGAATGAGCAATTGCTCCCACTTTGGTTACTTGGGTGCGCATTTAGAAATGGGATCGGATCGGTGAAGCCATAGGTAACGCTGCGATTACTGGTATATCCTCGCCAAGGATTGTCGGGTTCCGGATCAAATCCTGGGTGAATACCGAGATGCACGTGGGGTGGATTGTAGGCATTACTAAATCCAATTACTTCTCCGGCTGCGACATGGCCGATTCCATGTGGATTGTTGAGATGTCCATAAAGAGCTGTGAACCATGTTCCGTCCGCGGCTCTATAGCGCGCGATGAGAGCCCCGCCTCTTGTATCGCCAGGACCATAACCGCTGACATCGGTTCGGGAGAGGAGCACATCGCCGTCGCCGAGTGAATAGATCGGTGCACCTTGCGGATTGCACATATCTTGTGCGAGATGATAACCACCGAAGCTCGCGTTATATCCCAACCAACCAAAATAACCGCAGAAGTTGCTGGATCCGGTAGGGAAAAGCCAGCCAGATGGCATGGCGAGAAAATTCGTTGTCGAACTAGGTGGCGTCGCAATCGCGCCCGCGTCGTTGACATTCAGCGCGGGGTTAAGGCCTTCAAATCCGATTAATTGATTATTGAATGTTTGTGTTGAGCTTTGTCGATGCGTTGACATCTCAAGTTCGCGATTGTTTGAGGAGCGCGAGCTTGTTGTTCTGACACCTCGCTTAATCAGCGCGGTAGCAAATACTGTCGCGACGACAGAAAAGAAGGTCATCGCCATAGCGAGGCGGAAACCCGACGTACGTGGGAAACGCATGTTCGTAGTTGTTAGAAGCCAATGAGTGAAATGGACTTCAACGCCGGGCTTGCGATCGCGGCTTGCTGTCCAAGAGGATTCCCCTTGTGAACCCAGTGACATCATTATATGCCGGGTTCACTTCGTCGTCTACGAATGGATCAATCGGATATCGGGACCCTCAGACGATTAGCCAACGCCGCATTTAAGGTGCTTTTCTTGGCGCAATCCCTCCCCGCGCCGCCCGACTGGAATGATTTTTCTCTGAAAGAAGCCGTGCGTAAATTCGAGGCGACTATCATCAAAAGAGCACTACAGGAAAGCGGTGGATCGGTCACGACGGCCGCTCGTTTGCTTGGTCTGAAACATCATCAAAGCTTGATCTCACGACTTGACAGCAAGCATTCCGACTTAATGAGCCTTCGCACAGAGAAGATGAAGCGCCATAAACACCTCATCGCGCATCCGAAAAAGCAAAAACGGAAGTCTTTCGCAAGTCGAGAGTGATCCAAACGCGTCCCCCGACAAGAATTTCCACAAACACCGCGTGTCCCAAAGAAATAGCTACGACAAATTCAAGTCAAGTCGATGGGATGGACTCCCTGTTCTTTACGTTGATTGAGCTTTTGATCGGCGCTGAGAGTTTGCGGCAAGGGCGCGCAGGCTCGGAGACTACCGGGTTAAACTCATTAAAACGATGGGCCGTAGAGTATCAACCGAGATTTCTTGAGTCCACAAAGCGGCCGCCGATCAAATATTCGGGACTATGATGGCGGGTAAACCGGCGGCGGTAACCTAAAGTACAGGATGAGCAAACTCGACGCGGACAAAGCACGTTGAAACCATAACTCTAGCAACTCAACTTTAGGACATCTATGAAGCAAGCGCCGGAGTCAAGAATAAAGAGAGCATAGCAGTACCGTGACGCCAGGGCGCCGCCATGCTTCGTTCAAATATTTGCTCTTTGACATGAGACTGTTAGTTTGGTTCTACCGCAGTTAGCGGTCCTCAAGTGATCAAGGCAGTCAGCCACGATCAATCATCTATGCGGTCATCCTCCATGAGGTTTGCTCCGCACTCAACTGAGCTAAGGAGAGTGACGGTGGAAAACCTGTCCCGCAGTCCTCACCTCCGCGATTACTTCTCTGGCGGAGGAGGCTCCTGGCACTCAGTAGAGGCTGGCTGCCCAATCACTACCCCGGGCACTTGCGGCCCATGTCCTAAACGGGCAAGCCGAGCTGCGACGGCTCGACGGCGGAATTCCGCGTAGTCGATCTCATCCCGCATCATGATGTAAGCGCGGATGAGAAGTTTTCTGGCGGCTGCCACTTTGGCCTTTGGCCGGCCGCGACGGTGCGCCACTCGCTGATAGAAACGCTTCAGGTCTTCGTCACGTCTGACGGCAATGTTGGCCGCTTCGACCAGGAGATGGCGCAGTAAGCGCGAACCAGCTTTACTGATCCCCAGGAAGCGTTGGTGCTCAGCCGAGGAACGTTCCACCGGATCAAGGCCGCCATAGGCCGTCACTTTGCGCGTGTTGCGAAAGCGATTCACTGGTTGCAGCGTGTGCACGAGACACAACGAAGTTAGTAACCCGATGCCTGGATGCGTTCGCAACCGGGCAATGCAGACGTCGTTTCGACTGGCGGCCTTTAACCAGGTCATCGCCTCCAACACTTGTTGATTGAGTGACTCCAGCAGTTGCAACCAATGTTCTCGCTGCCACTGCATGGCCGGTGACATCACCGCCTCGTGGAGGTCTGCTTTACCCTCGCGGGTAAACAAACCGCCGCGGCGGGCAATCCCCGATTGCAAGGCTAAGGCTTGCAGGCTGTTCTTGCTCATGGTGCGCATCTTGATCAGCTTCTGCCGATAACGCAGCATGCGCATTACTTCGCGGCTCTCGACCGGCGGTCGGTGCAAACGCGGAAACTCATCATGGAGCATTAAATCCAAAATCAGTTCGGCGTCGCGCCGGTCGTTCTTCTGCCGCCAACGTGCCCGACGCCGGATCTCGCTGGCATGCCCAAGCCAGACTTCGCAACCCAGCTGCTCGAGCAAACGTTCGAACCAGGGGCTGTAACCGCTGGCTTCCAGCCCAACGATCACCTGGCCGCTGAATTGCTCGTAAAACGTCCGCACCGCCACTTTGTCCTGATGCTTTAGTTCAGCAGTGACGAGTTCACCTGTTTCAGTTGTCAAATAACAAATCGTCTGTTGTCGTGCATGAAAGTCAACGCCGATATATATTGTGTCCATAGCGCCTCCTTTCAGTCTCCAGTCACAGAGCTGCCGCGAGTCTAGCACTCACGGAGGAGGCGCTTGCTTCATAACATCACTACCG
>CBFHBA010000047.1:0-27460 GCA_965653675.1 uncultured bacterium | reverse complement strand
GATTGTGATCATCGATCCTATGCGCCGTCGCCGCTTCGCTCTGCCGGCGCACTCCAAAGGAGGTCCACTATGCCTGGCTGGTTGAAAGCGCTCTTGATTGTGATCGTGGTTATCGTCGTCCTTGCCGTGGGCGTGGTTGCGATCGCCGGCTTTCTGATTTATCGCAACAAAGACGCGATCGTGGCGAAGACAAAACAGATCGCCTCAGAAGCTAAAGATTTCGGAGAGAAAACCGACAATCAGGGTTGCGTCGACGAATCCATTTCTCGCTACAAAGCCGATCCCGGCTTTACCACAGCGATCTCCAACAGCATCTTCATGCGTATCTGTCTGGATAACAGCCGGGCCACTCCCGGATTTTGTGACGATGTGCCGAAGCAGCGGGAATTCATGAAAGCGGCGCAATGGAAGATTGAGCAGTGTCGCCGGGTAGATTTAAGTCGCGATAGTAATTGCCAGAACTTATTTACGCCGATTCAGCAGTTTTGCGAAGAAGGCAGGCACTCACAGTGAGTCGCGATCACCTCACAGAACTCGAGCGCCTCGCGATTCGCGAGCGCCCCGATGGCCTGCCGCTGATGCATCAGAAGTGGGGCAAGCTCCTCTTCATGCATTGGCGTATTGAAGAAGCCGAGTTGCGGCCGCTGATTCCCGAACAACTCGAGATTGATACCTTCGACGGCACCGCGTGGATTGGCATCATTCCGTTCACGATGTGGGACATTCGCGCGTTTCCGCCGTACTTGCCAGCGGTGCCCGGCCTCAGTTCCGCGCACGAGCTGAATGTCCGCACGTACGTTCATTACGACCGCGTGCCCGGAGTTTGGTTCTTTTCGCTTGATTGCAACAGCCCGGCGGCAGTGATGGGAGCGCGGGCTTTTTATCACTTGCCATATTTCAATGCGAACATCGATCTCGAACAGCATATCAACACTGTGGATTACGCGTTGAAGCGGATCGATGACCCACCGGCGTACTTCAATGGCTCATGGAATATCGGCAAGACAATTCCGTTCTCTCATCCTGATTCGCTCGAGTTCTTTCTGACGGAGCGTTACTGCCTTTACGTGGAAAATGATCGCGATCTTTATCGCGCGCGAATTTTTCACCAGCCGTGGCCTTTGCAGAAAGCGACGATGAATTTCTACGAATCAACAATGATCGAGGCGTTGGCCTTGAGGTCAGCACGGGGTCGGCCGGTGCTCAATTATTGTGAGAAGCTGGAAGTTGAGATTTGGCCGCTTCATCGCGTGTAGCGCCTTTGGGCGCGTAGTATGCTCGCGCCCATTGCAGAACCGCGAGCGGCTGCGAGCGGGATAAAGAATGCAGTTTCTGAGAAATCGTTTTTAAGAGCGCGGTTGTAACCGCTTTCATTGGGATTGAAATTCTTAATCCGCTCACTACCGTTCGCGGTTCTGTACGAACCGGCGCTCTGCCACCACAAACAACTCTGGCGATCCCAACTTAAACGGTTCGAATTTGAGCGAGCCACAACATTCAAGCTGTCTGAATCCAGCGCGCTCAAGCATTCGCCGAATTTCCGCCGCAGTGTAAATCCAGTGCTTCGCGAAGCGTGACTCCTTCTCGCCGTTGCATTCGAAAATGTACTCACTGTCAACGCAGCTTTCTTCGGCGTTGTATCGCTCCTTAATCTCAATATTCATATCGCCGATCTCGTGGCAGCTCTGTTCTTCAAAATCGGGCAAAACGGATTCGGCCGACATGCCGGTGTTGACGACAAACCGTGCGCCGGGTTTTAACGCGCGCGCCACGCCGCTCAGGAAACTCTCCATGTCGGCGTATTCCATGAACCCAAAACTGTTTCCAAAGCAGAATGCGGCGTCGTAAAGCGCTTCACCTGCGATTGTGCGCATGTCGCCGAGAATGAAGTTGACGTCAGAACCGCCTGCGGTAGCGGGCGGTTGATCTTTAGCGCGCTTTCGCGCTTCTTCGATAAACTCTTCGGAGATATCAACTCCCGTCACTCGATATCCACGCTGCGCCAGCTCAAACGACAAGCGTCCATTTCCGCACGGGACATCAAGCACGTGCGCGCCTGCCTTACAGTTCAGAACTCTGATGAGGAACTCAGCTTCAGCCTTCGTATGCTCTGGTGAGATTGCTTTGCGCCAGAGATCAAGTGTGATTCCGTGAAAAAAACCTTCAAACCAATTGGTGGGTGTGTCCATGAGTTTGCGAGGTGATGCTTACGTGATCCTCCACAGCGACACAGAGGCACAAAGAAACGATCGTGGAACAGGAAAGACTTATCTTCGTCGTTCTAAATTGGTCTGTGTCTCTGTGCCTCTGTGGCAATTCTATTCCGGCCGCTCCAGTGGCGGCAGAACGGCGATGAAGTCGTTTTCAAAGCGCCGCGCATAATCGTTTAGCAATTCGCTCACACGTTCGTGGGTCTTCGCGCCGACGATTAGGCCGGCGTGATGCTTCTTCTTCACGCGATAAACAATTTCGGAATCAGTGTAAGCAGACGTGTCCGGGAATTCCTGCTTTGCCAGCGAGAGAATGATGCCGGCGTGATCTTTGCGCGGTTTCAATTTTGGTTTCGTGCCCGCTTCCGACATTTCCATTTTCGCCCATTCGCGCCAGAGGTTGATTCCCGACGCCGCCTCTAGAACGTCAGCAATGTATGCGCCGCCAACGCGCGCGGCAATTTCAAGAAAATAAAAGTCGCCGTCGGCTTCGCTCTTGATGAATTCTGCATGCGTCGCTCCAGTTTCCATCTTCATCGCCTTGATCAAACGACGATTGACCTCCAGCAGCTTCTTCTTTTCTGCCGAGTCATGCGGAATCGTTTGCGAAATGTAGGCGCCGCCGCCGTGTGCGACTTGCAAAGGCGGACGTCCGTACTTGTTCACGCCGGCGAATGCGACGCGCCCGTCGTGCACCAGCGAGTCGACGTGAAAAACTTCGCCGGGAATGAAGCGCGCGAGCACATGGTAAGAAGCACGTTCGCGCAGAGCCTCGCGCTTATTCAATTCGTCGATCACCGCCCATGCCTCGTCAGTCTCCTCGAGTTTGCGAATACCAATCGCGGAAACGTCTGAACGTGGCTTGAGCACCCATGGCGGCGGAATGCGCTTCAGGTAGTCGGCAATCTCGTCGTTGTTGATGACCGGCACAAATTCAGGAACCGTGACGCCGCCGTCCCGCGCACGCACCGCCATCGCATATTTGTCGCGAAAAGTTTTGGCGGTTGAGCTGCTCAACCCGCTCATGCACAGGTGTTCACGCGCGAGTGCGGCGACGACGACGTCGAACTCTTCGAGCGCGACGATGCGATCGGGTTTGTTGGTCTTGGCGATGTGGGCGACCAGATCGAGGAACAACTCAACCGAAGCGTCGTTCGGTAATGCAAACACTTCATCAAGCACGTCACGCGGCCAGTCTTCGTTCAGCATCTTCTCCTTTGTGACGAGCGTGATGTTGCCGCCCTGCGCTTTGCACTCGCGTATAAAATCGCCGCCTTTAAAGAAGGTCGCGAAGCAAATGATGTTGAGTGGTTTCATTGGAGTTTAGAGTTCAGCCTTCAGGCTGTCGTTCTGAAAATACACAAACTAAAGTTTGAACTCTGAACTGCGTCAATATACAACGAAGCCCCCGTTCGGGGCGCATTATTTATAGAATCGCAGTGCTCGATGCTTTTTCGCTTAGTCAGAAGCGAAGAATCGCTTCTGACTAAGCGTTTGCTCAATTCACGGGTCGTACGCTATAAACATCGCGCTCCGTTTGGAGCACGTGCAACGAATGATATTTCGCGGGCCATACCCTGACGTCAGCATTCCCGAAGTTTCGCTCACCGACTTCATCTTCAACGCGACGGCTCCAATCAAAGACAAGGCGGCCCTGATCGATGGCCCGACGGGTGAAGCGCTGACTTATGCCGAACTTCAGGACGCCGTGCGGCGTGTGGCGGCGAGTCTTGCGCAACGCGGATTCAAGAAAGGCGACGTTTTCGCGATCTTCAGCACGAATTGCCCTGAATACGCCATCGCGTTCCACGCAGTCGCGATGCTGGGGGGCATCAATACTACGCTCAATCCGCTGTACACCGCGGAGGAAGCAGCCTTTCAGTTGAAAGACGCGCGCGCTAAGTTTTTGGTCACAGCGCCACCTTTCATCGACAAAGGACGCGAAGCCGCAACCAAAGCGAAAGTCAAAGAGCTGTTCGTATTCGGCGAAGCTGAAGGCGCGATGCCGTTTGCGGCATTGTTGGAAAGCGACGGCGACGTTCCTGATGTCGAGATCGATCCGAAAGAAGATTTGGTAGTGTTGCCTTATTCGAGCGGCACGACTGGATTACCCAAAGGTGTGATGCTCACGCATCACAATCTCGTCGCCAACATGAGGCAGATGGACGGGCTCGATTATTTTCACCGCGAGGACATTCTGCTTTGTGTGCTGCCGCTGTTTCACATCTACGGTTTGGTCGTCGTGCTGAACATGGGGTTGCACATGGGTGCAACGATCGTGACGATGCCGCGTTTCGACCTCGAGCAATTTCTTTCCGCGATTCAGAAGTATCGCGTAACGCTTTCTCATATAGTGCCGCCAATTGTTTTAAAGCTTGCGAAGGACCCGATTGTCAATGATTACGATCTCTCGAGCCTGAAAATGATTTTTTCGGGCGCTGCGCCGCTCGGGCCCGAGTTATCCAAGGAATGCATGCAGCGAATCAAATGCGGAATTCGTCAGGGCTACGGGATGACTGAAACCAGTCCCGTGACGCACAGTAGTCCGGCTGATCCAATAAAAGTAAAACCGGGATCAGTCGGCCCGGCCGCGCCGAACACCGAATGCAAGTTGGTTGATCCAGCGAGTGGCAATGAGCTCGGACCCAATGAAGAAGGCGAAGTCTGTGTGCGTGGGCCACAAAACATGAAAGGCTATCTAAATAATCCCGAGGCAACCGCGCGCACAATTGACGCCGCCGGTTGGCTGCACACGGGTGACATTGGTTACGCGGACGAAGATGGTCACTTCTTCATTGTCGATCGGGTGAAAGAGCTCATCAAGTACAAGGGATTTCAGGTGGCACCGGCTGAATTGGAAGCGGTACTCCTGACGCACCCGGCAGTTTCAGACGCGGCGGTTATTCCTTGCCGCGATGACCAGGCGGGTGAGATTCCCAAAGCGTTCGTCGTATTAAAGAGCGAAGCCACGGAAGATGAACTAATCGACTTCGTCGCGGATCGTGTGGCCCGATACAAGAAAATTCGCATGGTCGAATTCATTGACCAGATTCCAAAGTCTCTTTCGGGTAAAATCCTCCGGCGCGTTTTGGTTGAGAAGGAGAGAGCGAAACACGTAAGTGAAGCAAAAGCGTAGTCTCCTCTGCGCGTCTCCGCGAGTTCCTCCTTAAAGTCGGCGGTTCCGAATTGTTCAATTACCTCAACCGTAAAGGAAGCGGAGGGTGTCGCGGAGTAACGCAGAGCAGCTTACGGATTAAGAAAATGACCGATCAAATCTCACCTGACAAAATTTCGCGCGCCGTGCGTGCGTACTTCCTGGCGATACGCGCCATGGACGAGGATGCGTTTGCCAACACGTTTGCCGAAGATGGCACGACCTGTGATCCCGTCGGCACACCAGAAATTACAGGTCGCGATGCTATCCGGGAATTCCTGGCTTCGATTTGCAAGAACTTTAAGAGTGTGGGGCTCACTGAAGAGTTTGTGTTCGTCGCGGCCAACGGCGCCGCAGTGAAATGGACGGGCCGGGGAACTAGCACGACCGGAAAAGAAGTGAAGTTTGAGGGCATCGACGTGTTTGAAATCAACGCTGACGGTAAGATTCAGACGGTGCGCGCTTATTGGAACCCGTCGGAAATGATCGCGCAGTTATAATCAGTCCATCATGTCACCAATCGCTAAGACCGCGCCGGCCTGGACGATTCCAGGTTTTCTCGAAGCGCGCGAAAACAATCATCTATTCATCAGCGGCGCCGACGCGACCGCACTTTCATACCAATACGGTACGCCGCTGTTTGTGTTTTCCGAGCCGCGCATTCGTGCGAACATCGCGCGCCTTCAGGCCGCGGCAAAGAAAGTCGATCGTCCAATCAAGTTCTGCTACGCGTCGAAAGCGAACTCGAATATGGCCGTGCTCGGTGTCGTGCGCGACGCCGGGATCGACATCGAAGTCAACAGCGGCGGCGAGTTGTTCAAGGCGCTGCGGGCCGGATTTCGGCCCGATCAAATCATCTTCAACGGCACCAGCAAGACTAATGAAGAGTTGGATGAAGCCGTCCGCGCCGGGATTTACGCAATCAACGTTGATTCGATCTATGAGATCAGTTTGGTCGAGGACGCAGTGCGCCGCGCGCGCGCGCAACTGAATTCTGGATTGCCGCCGGCCCGCATCACTCTGCGTTTAGTGCCTGAGATTGGGACGCGCTCACATCTGGGATTGCAGACCGCTCTGCTCACTTCAAAGTTTGGTATCTCATCTTCAGAGGTTCTCGACGCGTTCCGTCGCGGCTTGCAGAATCCGGATTTGGTTCACGTGTGCGGCATTCACATTCACGTTGGCTCGCAAACGCCGGACGTGCAACCGTTTGCCGAGGCCTTTAAGTCGATGTGGAACCACCTGATGGCGATTCATCGCGAAACAGGGCTTACGCTGGAACACATTAATCTTGGCGGCGGCATTCCGGTGAATTACTTGCGCGACCGGTCGCAAGCGGATGAATTGCCGGAGCACGAACGCGACATGCTCGGGGCTGAACTCGAGCCCTCCGATGTTCTTGCTGAAGCGTTGCGCGTCGCACGCGAATCAGCGCGCACGGCGGAAGCTGAGCATCTGCTGGACAAAGTCACGATCCTGCTCGAACCGGGACGGAGCATCATTTCCGATGCTGGAGTGGTCTTGACCAAAGTCCAAAACATCAAGCAGCGCCCCGAAACCGGCGACGTGTGGTTGTTAACTGATGCTGGCTACAGCCTGCTGCTATCGATGAACAATTACAAGTGGTACTACCACCTGGTTTCGGCGTCGCGTGCGTGCGACGCTTCGAATGCGCAATACAAAGTTGCAGGGCCGCTGTGCGATTCGGGCGACGTGTATTTCGATATTGAGCGCGAAGGACGTTTGCCCGATTACCGCCGGTTGCCGAGTGACGTCACGCCCGGGGAATTGCTCGCGCTGTTGAATGCGGGAGCGTACTCGTTTTCGCAGATGTTTGCGTACAACGGCCGACCGTTGCCCGCGGCGGTGATGGTGCGAGACGGCGGGAAGGCGGAAGTGATTCGTAAGCGGGATAGCTATGAGGATTTGCTGTTCAATGAAGTGTGGTAAAGACTTTTAAGGTCCCGGTCTGATTCTTATTCTCGGCTTTATTAACTTCCACAGAGGAGAATCAAAATGCGTTACATAAGGTTCGAAGAGCTACCGGTATGGAATCGTGCAATTGAGTTAGCGGTCGAAGTCTATGACCTCACTTCGCGTTCGGAATTCAGAAACAGATATAGCCTAAGAGACCAGCTTGAGCGGGCGGCCGTCTCAGTTTCAAACAATGTCGCCGAGGGCTTTGAACGCGGTACCACTCAAGAGCTGCTTAGCTTTATTTACATTGCGCGCGCGTCTGCTGGTGAAGTCCGTTCAATGCTTTGCTTGTTTGAACGGCTCAACAATTTCAAGAATTTCAAATCTGAGATTTCAAATCTGAAATCGAAGGCCGAAGCGATTTCGCGCCAACTGCGAGGGTGGGCGAACTCGTTACAGAACTCCGATATCGAAGGTCAGCGATATCTGACTCAGAGATCCAAACGCATTGCACAAGCCGCAAAAGAACGTCAGGAATTCCTCGACGAGCTTGCCGAAATTCGGGCGACGGCCAAGACCGTCAACAACAACAGTTAGGCAGGAGACTAAGTGGTTAAATCGAAGATGTATTCGCATAATTAAAGCATGCATGCGCTTCCCCTGTTCCATGAACCCTAAACTTGACAATCCCAACGCGAAACTTACGAACGGCCAGCTCATACGCGGCTTGGGATTGATCGCCGCAATCTCTGTCAATGTCGCCAACGTTATCGGCACGGGCGTGTTTTTGAAAGCGCGCGTGATGACATGCAACGTGGGCACACCTGGTAAAGCTCTGACCGTCTGGTTGGTGGCGGGCCTTTTGTCGCTGGCGGGCGCGCTCACGTACGCAGAGCTGCTCGCAATGTTTCCGCGCGCGGCGGGCGAGTACGGCATCATGCGCGACGCCTATGGCCGCGCGTCGGGGTTCATTTATGGATGGACGCAGTTCGCGATTGCGCGCAGCGCTTCAGCCGCGGCCCTCGCTGTCGGCTTCGCGATCTTTCTGAATGAGTTATTGAAAGGCGCACTGAATCAAACCTTCTTCACGGTTCCCTTCGTGAATGTCCCGTTTGGCGGACTGCAAGTTGTCGCTCTCGCGGCCATCATGCTGACGGTGATGATCAATTGTGCGGCGGTCACATTCAGCGGCGGTGTCGCGACATTCCTCACATCGATCAAAGTGCTTTTGTTGATTGCGGTCGGGCTCGGCGCGTTCTTTTATAGCGGCGGGGATTGGTCGCACGTGTCGCAGGCAAACGTTGGCGGAACATGCGAAAGTGTCGCAATTACAAGTGGAGGGCTCGCCGGTTTCGCGGCCGCGATGCTTGGCGCGCTGTGGGCGTATGATGGTTGGAACAACATCACGTTTCTTGCGGGCGAAGTTAAGAATCCGCAGCGCAATCTGCCGCTCGGTTTAATCATCAGCATGTTTCTGGTTATGGGACTGTATCTGTTCGTGAATCTGGGTTACTACCACGTGCTGACGCCGACAGAAGTTGCCAGCGTCTCCGCCAAATTGTCGGTGGCCGCCGAAGTCGTGCGGCGCTTGCTGGGTGCAGTGGCGCTAACGCTGATGGCGGCGGCGATGATGACTTCTTCGTTCGGCGCGCTGCACGCTTCAATCCTTGCGACATCGCGCGTGCCGTATGCGATGGCGCGCGACCGCATGTTCTTCAGCGGCTTGGCGAAACTTTCGCCGCGCACTCACGTGCCGATTCGGTCGTTGATCGTGTTGGGAATTTGGTCAGGCGTGCTGGCGCTTTCGGGTTCGTACGATCAGTTGACAGACGCCGCGGTTTTCTCGCTCACACTTTTTTATGCGTTCGTTGCCGGTTCAGTTTTTATCTTTCGGCGTAGGATGCCGGACGCGGAGCGACCTTATCGCACATTCGGTTATCCTGTCGTTCCCATAATTTATCTGGTCGTCACAACATTCCTATTAGTGACGATCGTTTGGGACGCGCGGTCGGCGATGTTGTCAACGATCAAACTGATTGGCGGCTTGCACATCTATGCCGCGTTGCGCGAGTCGCTGCTGGCGCCGCCGCTCGCGAGCCTGCTTTTCATTGCACTTGGTTTGCCTGTCTATCTGATTCTGGTGCGACAGAACAGGAGAAGAATCGATGAAAATTAAGTTCACGGTATTAGTGCTGGCGCTGATTCTGTCGTGCTTCTCCGCATTTGCTCAAACTCGAAGTTCGTTTTCGTCATCTGCCGCGCCTCTGTCGCTTCAGGAATTGGTCGATAACGCGGCGCACACGGCGCTTGCGAAATTCGCTGACAAGAAACTGACTGAGAATCAGCTTTCGATCACACTGATTGATTTGCGCGATCCGCAGCATCCCGTTACCGCAAGTTTTCGCGGCAACGAAAGAGTTTATCCGGCGAGCGTGGTGAAGCTTTTTTATCTCGGCGCGGTCCATCGTTGGCTCGAAGACAAGAAGATTCAAGAGACAGATGAAGTAAAGCGCGCGGTGCGGGACATGATTGTTGATTCATCGAACGAGGCGACGCAATACGTAGTTGATGTGCTGACCCAGACGACGGGCGGCTTTGAATTGCCACCGAAGGAAATGGAAGAGTGGCTGTACAAGCGCAACGCCGTGAATCGATATTATTCATCGATGGGCTACACGAACATCAACGTCAATCAGAAGACGTTCTGCGAAGACGCTTATGGACGCGAAAAAGTTTCACGCGGGCCGAACGGCGAAAACCGGAACAAGTTGACGACGGATGCGACCGCGCGACTGCTCGCGGAAATCGTCACAAGCAAAGCGGTAACTGCAGCGCGCAGCGCACAGATGATGGAATTGCTCAAGCGAGACTACACTGGTACTTCCAAAGATCCCGACGATCAGGGGCATGGCTTCACTGGAATTGCATTGCGGGGAATGACTGGAGTAAAGCTCTGGTCGAAGGCCGGTTGGACCAGCACAACACGTCATGACGCGGCATATATTGAATTGCCGAACGGCGCGAAGTTCGTGCTGGTGACATTCACCGGCGATCATGCCGATGAGCGCGAGATCATTCCGACGGTGGCGAAGGTTGTGATTGACGGAATGAAGTCAGTACCACCTGCGTCAGCGGGTGGGTCCGCGAACACGTCAAATTAAATCCTGATCCCGTCCGCTGATGCGGGTGGTACTGACCTCGTTGCAGAGTCGCTAATGACAGGTGATTTATCGATTGACCACCATCGACTTACCAATCTTTTTCTACCGATTGGTTCCGATGACTGGGGCCGCTACCGCCTCGCTCCCGATCAAATCGAATTCTTCCACGAGCACGGCTATCTCGTAGGCGTACGCGCGCTTAACGACGAGCAAATCGAAGCACTTCGTTGCGACCTCGCGAAGTTAATCGATCCAAGTCATCCCGGTCATGATCTCTTCTACGAATTCCATTCGAACGAGTCGACGAATCCAAATACCGTGCTCTTCCACGCGTTGGGTGCATGGCGGATTTCGCCGGTGTTTCACGATTTGCTCTGGAATCCCGCGATGCTAATGCCGGCGTCGCAGCTGCTCGGCGGCCCGGTCCGATTTTGGCACGATCAACTCTTTGTGAAGCCGCCGCATCATGGCGGTGTCGTCGCGTGGCATCAGGACTACTCGTACTGGACGCGCACGCAGCCAATGGCGCACCTGTCATGTTGGATCGGTCTGGACGATTCGACACATGAGAACGGATGCGTTCATTACGTGCCCGGCAGTCATCGTTGGAATCTTCTGCCGATCACCGGTCTCGCTGACGACATGGACGCGATTCGATCTGTTTTGAGTGACGAACAGAACGAGCAATTCAAACCGATTGCGATCGAATTGAAAGCCGGCGAGTGCTCGTTTCATCATCCGCTGATGGTGCACGGTTCGTTCGAGAATCGTACCGATCATCCTCGTCGCGGTACGGTCATCAACGTCTTTCGTGACGGCATCAAGTCGGCGTCCGACTCACCGCTACTCCAGGGTGTGCCATCGATTCCCGCCGGAGAAAAGATTGACGGTCAGTTCTTTCCACTGTTGTTCGATCCTTCTACTTGCGACGGAACTTAATCCGGAGCGCGCTGTCTAAAAAAACCAACAACGGAGGATAGACGATGTATGCCCTTGCCAATCGCGCAAGCAAGAGAGAGAACTGCGCAAAACCATTCATCAACGTGACGCCATTAATCGATGTTCTGCTGGTGGTGCTGATCATTTTTATGGTGGTGTCGCCATTAAAGCCATCACGCTTTATCACCAAGACGGCATCCAAACCAGACGATCAGCAAGTCGATCTCAACCCAAAGACATTGGTCGTAACCATAAAATCAGACCGTTCGCTGATGCTGAACCGCGCGTCAGATATGGGCACAGTTTACGAAACAAGCAAGTTAGCCACGGCGCTTTACGAGGTGATTCAGCAGCGATTTCAGAACCGCGTCTATCGTGATGAGTTGCGCGATCGAGTGGATTTGCCGGACAGCCTGCGCGTCGAAAGAACTGTGTTCATCAAGGCGCCGCGAATGATTCCATACGCGGAAGTTGTACGCGTGCTCGATGCGATCAAGGGTGCGGGCGCGACTCCGGTTGGCTTACAAATCGACTATCTCGACTAAACCTGCAAGATTGGGAGCTTTTAACTAGCGAGCCACGCGCGAAGATTGCTCTTCACCTCAAGTGACTCAGTATCAATGATGCTGAAAACGATTGAATCGCGAATCCGACCGCTTGGCTTGAAGCGTGGCGGCTTTGGCCACTGCCACGAATGACAACCACAGAGAAACCGAAAGTAAGACGCGTGTCACGTGCTTAGCTTTCATGATTAATCCTCTGGAGGAGAGCGAAAACTAAACGGTGAACTCGGCAGCGAGTCGAAGCTCTGCTTTGCGCAGTTCGTATCGGCCGCGCCCGAGGTTACCTTCGGGTTTGAGCGCGAGACAAACGAAGTATTCCCGATTAAAGAGACGCATCAGGAAAGTCACTTTGCCGAGCACGACGACGATTTCGTGAAGTTCACCCAGGTCAAGGTCGCTGCCTGAGCGCATCGCGCTGCGCACGAGGGAAGTGAACTCAGCGGCCGCGACATCAAGGTTCGCGGCGGTTCCTTCGTCGGTGAAAAATCTTTCGACCGACAATCCGTCAGAACCCATGATCAATGCGCCGAGGCTGCCGTCGGTCTTTTCCACGATGGTTTGAAGTGCTTCTTTGAACATCATTTTCGTCGGGTTTGCGGGCGATGTCTAAACAAGTTATCTCAAAAAAACGTCCGGTGGTCTATGCTTTCGCTTCGACCACCGGCTAGCACAGCTTTCGAAGCTGTAAATGTGGGAGTAGGTAGAACTGTTACCGTTGTTCCGGCCGACGGCCACCCAAAGCTCCGGGTCGAGCGGTATCGTTCGGCGACGGATTATTTGCTCCCGGCGCGCCGATCACACTCGGATTCGTGTTCGGAGTGGGGTTCGGAGTCGTTGTCGGTTGCGGGTTCTGCAACTCAGTCGGGGTCGGCGTGTTGGTCTGCGGATTCCCGAGCGGCACAGGCTGCGGGACGGTCGTCGTGCGCGGTCCCTGGCTCGGTGTCGTCGAAACCGGTTTGCCGAAGTAGTCAGGCCGGTAAATGTGCGGCGTGATGAAGAAAAGGATTTCCGTGGAGCTCTTGCTCACGAGCTTGCGCTTGAACAAGTTTCCGACAATGGGAATGCTAGCGGCACCAGGCGTGCGTTGACGAGCCGTGCTGTCGACGTCCGCAAGGACTCCGCCCATCACCGTCGTACCACCGTCTGGCACCAGCACTTCAGACTGCATGCGCTGTGTATCGATGCCGGGAACGCCGCCGACCGCGATGGCGCTGTTGACCGTGTTGTTTTCGATCGTGACGCGAAGGACAACAGTGCCGGCGTCGGTAATCTGCGGGGTAATCGAAAGGCGCAACGGCACTGAGACGAACGTCGTCGTTACGACGGCGGTGCCGCCCGCGGCCTGCGTCGTCTGCACCGGAATCTGCGTACCACTCTCGATCTGCGCCGGACGATTGTTCAATGCAGTGACACGTGGGGTTGCGACAGTCTTTGCTTCGCCGCGCGTTTCAGCGGCGCTAATCATGAGACCAATTTGCGCAGTGCCAAAAATACCAGTCGTCAATCCAATAACGGTGTTCGGACTTGTCGCCCCAAGGTTGCCGTTGGGCTGAAATGGACCCATGAATCTGGACGTCGCGTCCTTAAGTGGATCTTGTGAACGCTGCGCTACGCTGTTTTGGTTGTTCTGATTGCCGCCACCGAGACTCGCTTGCGGAATCGTACTGAAAGAACCCAGGCCTTGCGATCCAGGATTAAAAACTGACATCGAAAGCTGGCTGCCGAGGTCGCGGCTGAAATTGTGCTGCGCGATCACGATGCGCGTTTCGATTTCAACCTGCGGTTCAGGTTGATCGAGAATTGCCACTAACTGACGAATCGCTTCGATGTTCTCTTTGACGTCCGTAATGATCAGCGTGTTACTGCGCCCGTCGACTTCAACCGCGCCACGCCGGGACAAGCGACGCTTGATGATCGGAAGGACGCCCTGATCGCCACTACCGCCAGTCGCATCGCCGCCAGCCCCGCCACTGTAGCTCAGATTGGTTGAGCCACCGGCGAACGCACCCGTCGATCCGGCTGCTTGCGCCAAGGTGCCCGACGCGCGCGCGTAGTTGAGGCGCACAAACTCAGTCACCAGCGGCGAGTTGTCGAGACGCGCATCGCTGATCACCTTCTGCACTTCGGCTTCCTTCGCCAATGTTTCGGACGTAGCCACACGCAGAATGTTGCCGTTCACTTCGACGCCGAGTCTATTCGCGCGGAGTAGCGCATCGAGCGCAAAGTTCCACGGCACGTCCTGCACGTTGACCGTCACGGGCACGGCCGCCACTGAGCTGTCGATCACAAAATTGATGCCGTACTGTTCAGTGATGTAGTTCAGGATGTCGCGAATGTCGGCGTTGACGACATTAAGGTTGATCGGCTCACCCACAAATCCCGCCGAACCATAGCGGCGGCCCTGGTCGGGCTGCTGCATCTGGTTCTGAGCAGTTGGCATCTTTGCTTTCGGCTCAGGCGTCGGCGTGGGCTTTATGATTGTCGCGGTCGAACGCTGTGACGAATCAGTCTTGCCGACATTTACCGACTGCGCAGCCACCACAAAAGTGTTGGCCGACAATCCGAGGATGCACGCGAATGCGCATGTTTTGGCGACTAGGATTTTCATGGACTGCTTAGGCATTATTCCCTCCTCAGGGATTTGACTGCCGTCCGCCACGCGCCCGTTCGGAGCTGCCTAACAGCGAATCCGAAACGCGCCGCACTTAAGCGGCAGTTCAGTCATCGTTTGTCAAAGTCGAAGCATTTGCCGGGATGGCTTGCGTGTTCGACGCGGTCAACGGCAGCCATCACAGCAGGATGACGCCGACAAAACTGTTATTGCTTTTCAGGCGTGCCGGGCTTTGGAGCTTCGGGCGCCGGAGTGTTGGCGGGTGCTTTCGCAGCCATATCTTCGACGGGGCTTGGCTTGCGCAGCGGTTTAATCTCGACAGTTTTCTCGCGACGTCCATCGGCCCAAACGACGTTGCGACGAAGGATTAAGCGATTCTCTTCAATGGCGACGAGTTGGCCGTCAAAGAAAGTCTCACCTGGATAGACCACGTATGAAAGTTTGATCGGCGTCGCTTCCACCATTGCAGCCCAACCGCGCGGCGTGCGAAAGATGCCAGTGACCTGCATTTCGTTTAGCAGCAAAGCAGTAGTCGGTTTTGGCGGCGGAACATGTGCAGCCGCCGCGGCCGCTTTCTGCGCGCGATACCGCTCGATGCGCACCTCAATCGTTGGAGCGGCCAACGTCGTGGTTGCCTTCGCCAACTTCACCGGCGGTTCATATTTTTTGAACGGGTCGCGGCCACCTTTTTTCGCCGACACAGACGGTTTCGTGGTCGTGTTCTGTGTCTGAGCGACAACAGATCCGCCAATCGTCAGGGCCACCGTCGCGATCAAACTCAATCGAATTGTGCGTTCGTATTTCATCTCAGCTCTTCCTGATTAAGATCGAGGCGTTGTCTACTTGCCTTGCGCGGGCGGCGCGGGTTGCGTACCGGCCGGCGGTGGAGGCGTGGCCTGCTTCTGCAGCTTCTCGCTCGATACGTAGTAAGCCGTCAGATCGAAGCGCGCTTCCAAAGTCTTATTCGCTAGCTGCTTATCCAACTGCTTGACTTCAAAGTTTGTGATCGAAACGATCCGCTGATACTTGGCCATCTGATCGAAGAAGGCGCGCAGTCCCGAGAAGGTGCTCTGCACGGCGACATCGATCTTCTTGCCGCTGTAGAAATCCTGCTGCACATCGTCTTTCGGCGTGAACTTTCGAAGTTGCAGACTGGTCACGCGCGCGCGGTCTTCAATGCCCTGAAGGACGTTCGTCAGCTCGCGCTGCTCGGGCAGTAAGGCGCGCAGCTCTTCCAGTTCTTCCTGCTTGTTTTTGTAAGCAGTGCGGAACTCGTTGAGACGCTGCGATGCGGCCTGTGCTTCCATGTTGGCCTTCTTCAGGACGTCAATTTGTTCGGTCAGCTCTTTGGTTTCTTTGCGTGTGCCGCGCGTGACGAAATACCAAAACCCGGCGTAGATGCCGAACGCGACCGCGACGAAGACCACCAGACGCACGTACCAGGGAATGTTGTTGAGACTTCCGATTTTCATATTCTTTTCCTTGGCGAAGATAAGTTGCGATCGAGTCTATTTCTTGGCGACCTGATTCGTGGGCGCCGGATCCTGTTGATTGTTGGCATTGGGATGTGCGTAAGTGCACTTGATGGTAAACGAGACGACCTCCGAAGGCGGCGCGTTCGGGTCTGTCGCAGCAGCTGCCGCGGCGCCAGTCTTCGACACCTGCGCAACCTCTCGCGCCGTTTCGATGTTTAGATTCGTGAACAAGCCAGACGAGAATTCCATGCTTTGGCCGAAGCGCGTGACTGCAGCTTCGTTGGGCGACTCACCCTTGATCGTTAGCTCTGCCTCTTTTTGTTCGACGCTCTTCAGGTAAAGACCGGGCACCGCGTCAAACCGCGCTTTGATTTCTTCCAACACCTGGCTGGGTCCCTGCTGCGAAGCGCGAAGTTTCTGGATCGCCTGTACGCGAAGATTTATGTCGGCAATCTTCTTTTCCAGTTCCGCCTGTTCTTTCTTCACGGCGTTCATCTGGTCGTTGATGCGCTTCTGCCGATCCAACTCCGCGACCGCCTCATTATGTTGGCGATTCGTGCTGATGTACTCGTAGCCGATGCCAAGCACCAGGAAAGCCATGACCGTCAGAGCGAGCAGTAATGTTTGCGTGCGCGTGCTCGAAACTTTGTCTTCAACGAACGCAACGCTGCTGGAACGATCAGTAATCGAATCTAAAAGGTTTACTTTGATCACCGCGCGTCAACTCCTCTCAGCGCTAATCCAACTGCAATCGCCATTTCGGGAACGATTTCGCGCATGTACTCCGGGTCGAAACCGCGAGAGTCCACTTTGATTTTGCGGAACGGATCGAACATCTCGACGGGCACCTCGAATCTTCGCGACAGAAAATCGACGAGCCCTTTCAATTTCGAGCCGCCGCCGGAGACCAGAATTTTTTCGACTGCGGATTCGCCTTCTTCGACCGTGGCTCGATAGAAATCCATCGTCTTCTGAATCTCCAGAGCGAGGATGTCAGATACCGTATCGAGAATCGGCGCGATATCTCGCTGCTCGATGCCTTCCGGCAAAGGCATGCCGCGTTTGACGGCTTCCGCCTGGTCGAACGTTAGGCCCATTTCTTTTTGCAGTAACGACGTGTACTGGTTTCCACCGAATGTTGCGTCGCGAGTAAAAAC
This sequence comes from uncultured bacterium, assembly GCA_965653675.1. Lineage (GTDB taxonomy): Bacteria > Acidobacteriota > Blastocatellia > Pyrinomonadales > Pyrinomonadaceae > UBA11740. The sequence goes on along the minus strand of CBFHBA010000047.1, from coordinate 10,273 downwards.
TGATCGCACGCCATTCAGAATGTTGATGTTCGTCGTTGACGCCCCGATATTCAGCAACGCCACAACATGACCGGCCTGCGGGTCGTAATTCAGCTCGTAGCAATTCTGGAGCGCGAAAGCATCGACATCGATGACCGACGGCTGTTTGCCGGCGAGTTGAATTGCTTGCTTGAGGTTCGCGACTTTGTCGCGCTTGCACGCTGCCAACAACACGTGGATCGCATCATCAGCTCGATTCATCACGTGATAGTCGAGATTGACGTCAGAGATATCGAATGGAATATGCTCTTCCGCGTGCCACGCAAACGATTCCTGAAGTTCGTCTTCAGTCATTTGCGGCAGTACGATGTTCTTGACGATCACGGAGTGACCATTGACACCGGCTGCGACCTTCGTCGTTTTTATTTTGTGTTCGTTGAAGATGCTGCTGATCGCGTTTGAGACGGCGTTCAATTCCATAATCTGACCATCTACGACTGAATCCGCTTGCAGAGTTTCGAAGCCCAGGTTCAGCAATTGAAGATCACTGCCTTTACCCTGAAGCTCGACTGCTTTCACGGAACTCGAGCCAATATCAACGCCGACCATGCTTGTCTTTCCACGTTTAAGCATCATGCGTGACTCCTTGCGATTCTGAACATGAGCAGACGTTGACGCCGCACCCGGGCTCGAGCACGGCGAGCACGCGACAGGCGCGCGCGGACAAACCGAAACTTGGGGGAACCACTCGCTTTTTTCATTTTAAGGTCTCGGCAAATTGAATTTGGAAGCTTCTTTTGGTGAAGGCGGGGCAACCTGTTCGGCGGGATTTCCGCGACGAAGCTGCGGACGAGAAAGAGAAAGAAGCGCTTTGCTCTGAGAGAACTTGGCGCTCAAACCGCCAAAGGCAGACTACAATAGCGTTAGAAACATTGTCAACATCATTTTGCTTCGTTTAACGTCACATTGAGCGACAAATAGCCAAGTAAATCGGAGGTGCCGGTCTAAGTGAATGAAGTTGTGCCGCCGCTGGAGAGGCTGTACGATGCCCGCTTTGATCAGCAAACTTCGCAAATGCCTATTGTTGTTACTGGTCGTTCTCCTGGTGGGCGGCGCGGCTTGGGTTCTTTGGAATCGTCCGCGGAACGTGGACATCGCCGCTTATGTCCCCGCCGAATCAGTCGGCTACATCGAAGCGAATGACCTTGTGCGAATCGCCGACGGTGCGTCCCACACCGAAGCCTGGAGAGTCTTGGCTGAACCTTTGGGCGCGCCGCGACAACTAGTCTCGCACCCGTGGCTCGTGAGTTTTGCGCGCTGGACTGGAATTGGATCTGCCGAGTCGGTTCTGCTCGCGCGATCGCAATTCGCGGTTTGCTTCGCGCAACCGCAAGCGACGGAAAGCGGGAGCACGCTTACGATTAAGCCGTTGGCTGCACTCGTGATCGAAACTCACACTTCGCAGAATCGAATGCGGCCGACCGTTGAGAAGTATGTCGATCAGCTTGCGCGTGAATCGTACGGAAGCGATGTCGTGGTCGTACGAAAGCAAGTTAACGGCTCTGATCTTCAGGAGTGGTCGACTGCCGATAGCTCTCGGAGATTAGTGCTGTCCGTCGTTGATACTGTAGCGATTATTGGCAATGACGAATCGATTGTCATGTCGTGCCTTGACGTTCATGCGCGAAAACACAAGTCGCTTTCAGAGGAAAACCAGTTTCAGGTAGCACGGCAGCGTCTCATTGATTCACGATCTGCAATCTTCGCGTATGTCCCAAAGGCTGGCGTCAAACTCGTCATTCAAGCATGGGCACTGTCACGAGCCGGCAATTCGTCGGAAGGCGCATCAATTGCTCCGCTAATTTCAAACACGTTCGGAAATCTGGTCGATGGATTGGCCTGGACGTCTCGATTCGATGACGCAGGTGCGGAGGATCATTGTTTTATAGCTCTTGCTCAAGGTGTGACGCAGCAGGCTTCAAACGTCATCTCACACGAGCCGTTTAACTCAAACGACACTTCGTTCGTGCCGTCGGATGCAATCTCTGTTACGACTTACAATCTTAGGGATGCGAAAAACTTCTGGTCGCAACTGAATGCGGTCCTGTCATCGCATTCTGATGTTGTCGGTGCGATCGCCTCCCGACCGCTACTACAGGGATTGCTTGAACCGTATGGAGTTCGGGACGCGGATGGGTTCTTCGGAGCAATTGGTCCGCGTCTGCAAATCGTGCGGCTTGCTCAGGGGATGCCAGCCGTGTTGGTCGCAGAACTGTCGGACCAACAAGCACTCAAGAAAATTGCGACAGATAGACTGGGTGCGAATCCTAAGGCAGAGCAGATAGGAAACGGCGAGATGCTCGTCTCTGCTTCCGACAACTGGGGCGCCGCTTTTCTCGAGAAATATTTCCTGAGCGGACCGGCTGATGAAGTGCGTCGATGTCTGGAAGCGAAAGCGAGTAGTGACTCAATTGGACGTGTCGCTGCATTTAATGGCGCGCAATCGGCCATCGACCTCTCGCTTCCGATTTTTTCTTTATCATTCGCCGATGACCAACCTTCGGCGATTTCGTTTGTTGAGCTGTTTTCGAAACAGGAACGGCCGGCCTTTTCAATGAACGCAACCGCCATTCAAAAGGGCGCGGCCTCGCTCAAGTATGCTGCCAGCGTCACGACGATCAAAAATGGTTCGGTAGAATGGACAGCCCGCTCCTCATTCGGCTTAGTCGGTTCACTTCTGACAACCTTTGCGCCGGAGAAGACGCATTGACCCGGCAACAATTGCTTATCGCCACAAGCAACGCGGGCAAGTTGCGAGAGTTACGAAGTTTGTTGAGAGACTTGCCGCTGGAATTACTAAGTCTCACCGATTTCCCAAGTATTGAATCAGTAGAGGAGACAGGTGCCACATTCTCTGAGAACGCTTCGCTGAAGGCGTTAGGTTATGCTCGTCAAGCAAGAGTGTTGACGCTTGCCGACGACTCTGGCTTGGTGGTTGACGCTCTCGGCGGCAGACCGGGCGTTCATTCAGCGCGTTACGTTCATTCTCAGGCGACGTATCCCGAGCGAATAGTCGCACTGCTCGCAGAGCTTTCAAGCGTTGCTGATGCGGATCGCACAGCACGATTCGTCTGTGCGATGACACTCGCATCGGGTGACAATGAGGTGGCTTTCGCAACTGAGAAAAGTTGCGAAGGACGCATCGCCGCGGTGCCGCTCGGAGCGGGCGGTTTCGGGTACGACCCGGTCTTTATTCCAGATGGGTTCAATCGGACCTTTGCTGAGTTAAATGCGGAAACGAAAAACCGAATTAGTCATCGCGGCCTTGCGCTTAGTGCCGTGCGCGCTTTTTTGGTGTCCTTGACCGGTTTGTGAAGCGACGGCTAGAATGGCGCGTTCGTTCGGCAAATAGCCGAAGTTTCCGCAACAAGGACGGGGCGTAGCACAGCCTGGTAGTGCGCTCGGTTTGGGACCGAGAGGTCGGAGGTTCGAATCCTCTCGCCCCGACCATCTGAAAGTGTCGGCGCGACGACACGCATTTTGGCAAAACCACTGCAACTTTTTTCCAAAAACCTAGAAAATTCCCGCCTTTTTTGCAGACTTTCTCGTCCGTCTGTGGTATACGTTTCTGGCAGTTTTTCAATTTTGCTCACGTTTTGGAGGTGGGAAACCACAAATGGCGACCACGGCAGCTGGCAAAAAGCGCATGACGCAGTCGGAAGTAATCAATCACTTTGCAGAAAAGTACGAAATGAAAAGAGCGCAGGTGAAGCAAATGTTCGAAGACATCGCTAACCTGGCGGTTTCTGAAGTGAAATCGAATGGAGAATTTGTCCTCCCCGGCTTCGGAAAACTAGTTCGTTCCGAGCGAAAAGCTCGCGAAGGCCGCAACCCGGCAACCGGCGAAACTATTCAGATCCCCGCGAAAACAACGCTGAAGTTCCGCGTTGGCAAGGCAATGAAAGACTCCGTTCTGCCGCGAAAATAGCCGATAAACCGAGCACTCGACGCTCGCGGCGAATGTTCCACACCGGCGCGGTGCCCCTAAAATTGGGCACTTTCGCCGGTGTTTCCCTTTTTTCAAGCGAGATCCAGCCTCCTCGGCCCCACTCAGTCCAAAAAGTTTACAATTCGTGAATAAAAAACTCTTTTCGGAACCGAAAGCTCATGTTATAGTCTCCGGTTTCGCAGTCACAGTTTAGGCTTTCTGTGGCCCCTCGCTTGGGTTCGTACTGTGCAAAATTCACCCGAAACTGCAAGGGCTTTGCATCCTGCGAGGTTTCGGACGCATCTATAGTGGTTCAAATCTATAGTGGTTCAAATCGACGCTGATTTTAGGCTGTTTAGAAGGAGATAATGTCAATCGTGAATCTTGATAAGGGACTGCCGCTCGCTGAGCGGCTTCAGAGATTGGATCATATCCAGGCACGGCGCTTTTCGAAGCTCGCTGGCACCGTTTTGGAAATCGCAACCGAAGGTATTATTCGGCATCTGGCGGCGTGTGATCGTATGGATGTAAATCCGGACATCTCCGCCGTGCGCGAGATTATTGACGACGCACTCAACGGCCGGCGCGTTTACGCCGAGGCCGCGGAGATTACGCGCGCTGCTTAACACGTTTGAGTGTTGCCATATTGTGCGAGAGGCCGTCCCTTCGGGGCGGCCTCTTTTTTGCAAACTTCCTGCTTCCATACGACGCCGTGTTACCATCGCCGCACGCTCCCGTAGCTCAGCGGATAGAGCATCTGCCTTCTAAGCAGAGGGCCGCAGGTTCGAGTCCTGCCGGGAGCGCCACTTACCAGCCATCCTCTGACGCAGTTGCTTCGGTGCGTGGTGCCGCCGTCCGATCTCTGCCGACGCCCAGGTTGTCATAATTCAGCGCGGCATTAAATATCAAGAAGAAACTGCCCTGCGTCTGATGGCGCCACATAGGATTAATCGCAAACATCACGACGTGACCCTTGCCCGTCGGTACATCAACCACGGCTGGGGCATTAGCCAGTTCAGAACCGCCCGCGAGCATGCCGCTGATAAGAAGGTTCTTTTCATCTGACGCGAATCGCAGAATTACGCGCGGTCGCATGTTCGCCGGAACGAAGAAGACACCTTGCTGAAGCCGCTGTTCTTGCGTGAGTTCCCCGGGTGTTCGTGGTTGCGGCGGTGCCGCGAGTGGCATGCCTTGAACGATATCGGGATCGCTGAGTGTGCCGCGGCCTGAAGGGCGTCCAGTAGCGCCACCGCCGCTGCCTTCACCGCCGCCACCTCCGCCAAAACCTCCACCGCCGCCGCCAACCGCAAACAACGGCGCCTGATTGAAATAAACGGGCAGCGTTTCCGTGTAGCCATACGCGATCGGGCTGCGACGATCGGCAAACGTGCTATTGAAGACTGATCCGGCCGCTCTAAGTTGACGAGGCTGCTGAATCGTGACTCCCGTGATCATGCCGTAGTCGATGGGAACTCTTGAGCAATTACTGATCGGAATAAATAGCCCGCCATCTTCGACGAACTTCTGTAGGTTGACGACCCCGGCGAGGCTCATCCCGCCGCGCATGTCATCAGTCTGATCGGGCGCCAGCGCCATGTTCGGCGTCACTTCGCTCGCCTTCCACGGTATCGGTGCGCCGCGCATGGGCATTCCATTGACGATTGCCTGTGCAGAGCCTCCGACCGGGGGGAAAATGATGACGTCGTATTTCTCTCGCAGATTCGGAGTGTTCCGAATCACTTGATCGGAGATATACGAGTAAGGGATCTGTAGTCGATCAAATTCGATGCGAAACCAGCCATCGTTTTGCGTGTTGGTCCATGTGTGCAGGATTGCAATGCGGGGAACCGACAACGCGTGCGTTTTGATTTGCGGCAACTTATCGATGCCCACTGCTTTCAAGCCAGAATCGGCAACCGGGCCGGACAATGTTTGTTTCAGATCGCCTGCGTTGTCGGCGGCCTTGATAATGAAGCTGCCGGCATTGAATTTCTGGCCGCCCGCTTCGAACGATTCTTCCGCAGCTTCAATTTTCAAGTCCTTCAACTTGTAGCGGAGCGTCATCAAAGAGTTTTCGGCATTATGGTTGATGACATACGCGGTCGGGGCTGCCGAGGTGGCGATACTGCCGGTGACCTTTGCGTCTCGCTGTAGCAAAGTCATCGGAGTTTGCAGCACGGCATTGTCAGTTACGCGCACCGTCTTCACATTCCTGAGCGCGCCCAGCGTCCAACCCGTGTCGTCGTACGGTGACGGATCGTTGACGTTGTAGTATTGCGTGTCGAGCATCATGTCGGCCATTCGTGAATATGGTTGATCCATGCGAATGACATAAGACCCAGCCGGAAACTTCTGATCCTTTACCTGAATCTCTTTGTCCGCGGTGTGAACTTCGACGCCCATCAGCCGCAGGAGATTAATCATGTCGGCGGCCTCAACCACGCGACTCTGATCGCGGGGAATGATCCACGCAGCCGGTCCTTCGTTCGATGCCTTGGCCACGGATCGTTTGCTCTTCAGATAAAAATTCTTCAGGAAGCGTTCCTTGTTGTTCGAAACAAAATTCATCGCCAGGAGAATGGCGGATTCCTGCATGTTGATGTTGTTGCGAAGCGACCACTTCACGCGTGGTTGTGGCGGGTTTGGCCGGAACCAATCACGTTGTGCTTGCGCGCCGACGGTACGATCCATCGTGTCCGCGACACTATTGCCAAACGTCTCATAAAAACGGCCGATCGAGTTGTGGCCGTTCGCGACGTAGAACATGTAATTCGGCGCCCATCCATCATAGAAACCGTGCGTCCATACGCCGGGCACGCCCCGCTTCGTCATCTCTTCAATTTCGTGGAAAGCGAGGATGTTCCATTCATCAATTACGATGGGATCCAACCAGGCGTTGTAAGGACCGGTGCCAGTCGACGTGTAAAGGAACGGCACCGACTCATGCAGGTCGTGCAGAATCGTCGGATGGTATTCGAGGAAAGTCTTCATTTGATTCCGCGAAAGCGCGAGTGCCATCCCGAGCCCATCTCGATTGTTGTCGTGCGCGACGTACTTGCCCCAGTAAACAAGCGGCGGTGCGTTTTTGTCGGGATTGGCTTTGCGATAGTTGTAGGTATCAACCATCATGTCGCGGCCATCGACTTCCAGCGCAGGCGTAATCAAAACAATCACGTTCTTGCGAATCGCTTGAATAAAAGGACTCTCTTCGACTGCGAGCCGATAGGCGAGTTCCATCAACATCTCTGGTGAACCAGTCTCGGGCGAGTGAATTGATCCCGAGGCCCAGTAAAATGCTTTGCCTTCGCCAATTAACTGCTCGGCTTCCGCGTCGGTAATCTTTCGGGGATCCGCCAACTTCGCGGTGATGTCTTTGTAAAGATCCAGTTTTGCAAGCGTGGCTTCGTCGCCGACCGCAATCAGCAGTTGCTCTTTGCCTTCCTCGCTTTTTTCGGGCGCCGTAAACACTTTGACGCGCGGCGTCGTCTTCTCGAGTTCGCGATAATAGCGATACAAATCCTTTGTGTAAGTTAGATGGCCCGGCGTGCCGACAGCGTAACCCAGAACTTTGTCGGGCGATGGAACCTTGTCCGAAGCGGGTAGGTGATCAACCAGCTCAGTTATGAAGTACGACTCGGTAGTGAATTCTTTGACTTTCGCAGCATATTCGGCGTTGTTAGACGTCGCGGGATTTGGTTTTGTGTTGGACTTTGCGGATGAAGTTGGATGCGCAGTCTTTCGTTTGTCTGACTTTTGCGCGTGAACGCGAGAAGAGAAATGCCAACTAGCGGCCGTTGCGGTCAGCGCTAACAGGCAAGCAGCGATTGTGCGAAGCGGTATTCGGGCGATCATGACTCACTCCTAAAACAAGAAGGTATTCGGGCGGGCGAAGCATACTGCAACAGCGGCAAAGAGCAAAGAGCAAAGAGCAAAGAGCAAAGAGCAAAGAGCAAAGAGCAAAGAGCTAAGAGCTGGCACGTAGTTAATCGCTTTACACTTTGCCCTTGGCGCCTTGCCGCTGTCCTTTGCTCTTGGCCCTTGGCCGCGGCTACAATTGACGACGCACTCATCAGAGCGCATCACGGCGGCTATAGCTCAGTTGGTTAGAGCGCCTGACTGTGGATCAGGAGGTCGTGGGTTCGAACCCCACTAGCCGCCCCATCATTTCCAGCCGGAGAACCAGATGCCAGAATCGCAACGCACCGCTACGCATGCGCAGACTTATCTCGTCGATGCAAACACTTTTGAATTCGAGACGATTGAGCAAGATAACGGTCAAGCCACCGTAATTCGTTTCACTATCGACGATCGACGCTATCAGCCCGGCGACGTGGTGCTGGTTCTGTCAGGTACAGACATTCATTTTCACGGCATGATTGGGAAGATTACAGACGGTTTAGCGATCGCCACGGACCGCCGCGGATCACTGCTACCGGCAACCACACAGTAACCAGCCTAGCGCGTGAATCCTGAAGGGTGGCGGATTTCGACATCTCGATCCACCGGTTTGATATCGAGGCGATGAAATCCTTTTTCGGGATGAGTCGAAAGATAGGTTAAGGCAATCTGTCGATCGAGTGTGGCACTAATCTCCTTAAGAAAGGGCTCGAAGCTCACGGGCGCTCCCGTACCCTGGAAAAATGCGCGACCACCGGTTTCATCAGAGAGTTTGTTAAGGCAGCTCTGTCCATTGGTAATCAACAACTGACTTGAGCTGGTACCAGCCGGCGGCGCGAAGATTGTGTAGACGGCCACGCTGCGACGCTGCGCTTCCGCGATCGCCCGGGCGAGATCGACACTTTGGTTGGGCGAGGAACTATCGGGTCCGCGCGAAATATCAATGCCGTCAGAGACGACTATCATCGCGCGCCTTCCGAGCGGTTGTGAATCAAACCTCTTCAAGCCTTCGATGATCTCGACGTACGGATTGTAAGGACCAGCGCTGGCAAGTCCGAGCGGCGCTCGCAGACCACCAGCCGCCTTTTCGAGATCAGTTGTGAACTTCCTTCGTAGATCAAGGCTGCCACTGCGAATGTAGCCAACCATCACACGTGAGCCCGAAGGTAGCTGACGAATAAATTCGGCGACCCCCTTGGTTTCATTCGCGATTGACGACACCAGATCATCCTGCGTAAGAACAGCCAGTGTTACGGGGTTATCGGCAGGCCGCCGAATCGACAGCAGGCTCTGCAAGTCGCCGTCCTCACGCAACATGAAATCGACCACACGAATCTCGACTTCCGGCTTGTGCACTTTAATCGTGACGGGAATAGTTACGGGGCGCGGCGCACCGTGTCCTTTGCGACCCTGCGCGACTGCCACAGGCGTGACCAGCAGGGTAAGCGCGGCTAAACGCGCGGTTTTGCGAAACTGCTGCATAAGGACTGTTCGTATGACCTTGGCGGCGAAATGATATTACAGCCATCAGATTCAGCCAAAATGCGGTTCGTTGGCCTGAATTCTTAGTCAGAGTATGATTTCGAAGCCGACGCGTCCCATGGAACCCATAGAACAAAGCGGAAAATTGACGGCATTGGACCGTCGCGCGCAAAGGGCTTGGACCCTTGCGCCGTGGGTAGCGTTAGCTCTCATTACTGTTGTTCCACCGGTCGTACTGGGAATTCTCGCGCTTATCTTCGGCGGCGCGCCCATGTGGTTGTTGGCGGTCGCCGCAATTCCAATCTGTCTAATCGCGGCAATCATCACCACGATTGGGTTGGTCGTTTTGCGAAAAAACTGGGTGAAGCGTGTGCGCGAGCGTTTAGCCTCCGATGGAATCACCGCAGACGAAATCGATTGGTTCCGATCCGAACTTACCTCTGGCGAGAAGCGTGCTTTGAAATCGATGGAAGACCAACAGCCACTGTTGGCCGATGCATATCGAGAGACGTTGGCGCTGCGATTGAATGCGACGCGACTCGCCGGTAACGCGCGTCGCGAATTGTTGCTGGTTGAGCGCCGCATCAGCCGGGCACGTTATTTAAACGCTCCGGACACAGCCGTGCTGGTGGAAGAACTAAATCGCGATCGCACACGGCTCGAGCAACTGAAGCAGGAGGGCTCTTCGCGTCGCGCAGAGGCCGAAGCGCGCTTGCAAATGATCGAAGCGGCTGCGAGTCGCGGCGCGAGCTGGGCTGAGACGAACTACATGCTCCAACGTTTGGACGAAGGGCGCAAGAATCTTCCGCTTGGACTTGAGACCGAACGCGCCCGCCAACAGCTTCGCGAAGAATCAGAGCGCGAACTGAGAAGAGAATTGACGCAATGAAATAACGGCGAGACCGATCAAGATCGATCTCGCCGTAA
>CBFHBA010000046.1:0-27934 GCA_965653675.1 uncultured bacterium | reverse complement strand
AGTGCGGCGGCAACGCTACGCGATGACGGCGCTTGGGATGGTTGAGTCACACCACCCGATCCACAGCGGTGTCGCGCTCCGCTTCCCGCCGCACTCCAAATTGCCGGCGCACTCCAAATTTGTCTCTTAAAAATCAAAATCCCGTCACCTTCTGCCGCGTGAAGACGACAGGTGGCAACGGGATCTCTGGAAAATTCCCGGGCGGCCTGAACACCTTTCGCGGGCGTTCAAATGCTGCGAAACATTCAGGCAGGTCTCCTGGCTTTATCATCGCTTCAGACTGGCGATGATATTCACAGTGGCGCGACCGCGCGGGATTCACACCCGCTTCCCTATTCTCCTCGCTTTTATGCGAGGCACCTGAACGCGTTATCAAAAATCACTGGAACGCGCCGGACGATATCACCGGCTCTGGTTGCTGTCAATTCGCAGTCGCCTTTGCGATGCTTGGCGCCTTTGCATCTTTGCGTGAAATCGTTTCTCCAACTGAGAGTTTCCCGCCAAGACGCAAAGTCGCCAAGTACCGCAAAGTAATTAATCAGGGGAATCCGCTTTGCCTGCACCGCTCACCTCAAGTAACATCAGTCCGCCAACAACTCGCGCATGATCAAAACCGTCGAATGGACCAAAGAAGGCGTCTGTCTGCTCGATCAGCGGCTGCTGCCCAACGAAGAAAAGTACCTCATGCTCTATTCGTATGAAGAGGTCGCTGAGGCTATCAAGAAAATGGTGGTTCGCGGTGCGCCCGCAATCGGCGTGGCGGCGGCGATGGGACTTGCGTTGGGCGCGAACCAATCGGTGAGCACTTCTCTTCCCGATCTCGAATTCGATTTCAAATACATGTGTGACGTGATGGCGGCGACGCGACCGACGGCCGTCAATCTGTTCTGGGCGATTGAGCGCATGCGCGGCGTGTTTCAAAAGGCAAAAATCGAAGCCATTCGCGACATAGATGAGATCAAAAAACGCCTCGTTAACGAAGCGCTCGCGATTTTTCAGGAAGACATCGATTCAAATCGCGCGATTGGCCGATACGGTGCAGATCTAATTAGCGACGGCGCAACGGTGTTGACGCACTGCAATGCGGGCGCATTGGCAACAGCAGGCGATTACGGAACCGCGCTCGGCGTGATTCGCGGAGCCGTCGATGCCGGCAAGCGCGTGGCGGTCATCGCTGACGAAACGCGCCCTTTTCTTCAGGGCGCGCGGCTGACGGCGTGGGAGTTGAGCAAAGACAACATTCCCGTCACGGTCATCACCGACAATATGGCCGGTCACGTGATGAAACAAGGCAAAGTCGATTGCGTCGTTGTCGGCGCTGATCGCATTGCGGCGAACGGCGATGCGGCGAACAAGATTGGTACGTACATGGTTGCGGTACTCGCGAAGCAACACACCATTCCGTTCTACATAGCTGCTCCGTTCTCAACAGTCGATCTGAACACTGCCACCGGCGAAGACATTCCGATCGAAGAACGCGACCCGAAAGAAGTCACGCATGTGCGCAACCATCAATTAACCCCCGAAGGTGTCGACGTGCATAACTTCGCTTTCGACGTAACGCCGAATGAATTGATCGCGGCGATTATCACCGATCGCGGCGTTGCCCGCGCTCCCTACACTGAAAGCCTCCGAACTCTGGCCAACGCGCGCTCCGCCAGCGCGCCATAACTGAGGAGGCGCCCATCAATCCGCACATCAACCAAATGACGCTTTCGCTCCCGCCGGATTTGAAGACGGCTGTCGAAAGTACGCTCGATGATTGGCAAAACAATCGAAAGGTCGAGCGGCTTTGGGCGCGCGACACTTCGCTGTGGACCAGCAAGGATGAAAACAAGTGGCTTGGTTGGCTCGACATTGTTGATGAGCAGCGCCAGACGAATCGCCGCTTCACAAACTTCGCCGCGGAGGTTCGCGACGCAGGATTCACCGATGTGTTATTGCTCGGCATGGGCGGATCGAGTCTCTGCCCAGACGTACTAGGGAAGTCATTCGGACAGATCGATGGTTTTCCGGCGCTCCATGTGCTCGATTCGACTGACCCGCAGCAGGTCAAAGCCGCTGCAGACAACATCGACATCGCCAAAACTCTCTTCTTTGTTTCGAGCAAATCAGGGACCACACTCGAGCCGAACATCTTCAAACAATATTTCTTCGCGCGAGCTAAGGAAGTCATGGGTGAAGAGAACGCCGGGAATCACTTCGTCGCGATTACGGATCCCGGCTCGAAACTTCGCGAAGAAGCGGAACGCGGCCATTTCAGAAAGATCTTTCTGGGCGTGCCGAGCATTGGCGGCCGCTATTCCGCTCTTTCGGATTTTGGTATGGCGCCCGCGGCGGCAATGGGAATCGAGGTAACGAGATTTCTTGATTCTGCGAGCGAGATGGTCACCGCTTGCGGCGCGAACCTCGCGGCTAAGAACAATCCGGGGGCGATTCTCGGCGCACTACTCGGAACCGCGCACAACCATGGCCGCGACAAAATCACAATCATTGCCTCATCGGGAATTTACGATCTTGGCGCGTGGCTCGAACAGTTGATTGCAGAGTCGACAGGCAAAAACGGCAAAGGAATGATTCCGGTAGATCGCGAAGCTCTTAGCGCGCCAGAAATATACGGCGACGACCGCGTGTTCGCTTACTTGCGCTTGAGCACTGCGCCCGACGCTGAACAGGATGCAAACGTCGCAACGCTCGAACAGGCCGGCCAGCCCGTCATCATGATTTCCGTCGACGACGTGTATGGCCTCGGTCAGGAATTTTTCCGCTGGGAATTCGCGACGGCCGTTGCCGGATCAATCATCGGCATAAATCCATTCGACCAACCCGACGTCGAAGCGAGTAAAGTTGAGACTCGCAAACTCACCGAACAATTTGAGCGGGCTGGATCGTTACCGTCTGAAACTCCATTCTTCGAAAGCGATGGCATCAAATTGTTTGCTGACGAGAAAAACACTGCCGACCTGAAAGTATTTGCCGCTGAAGCTTCAATTGCGGGTTATCTGCGAGCGCATCTCAACCGTTTGAAACCCGGTGATTATTTCGCTCTGCTTGCATACGTCGAGATGAACGACGCGCACGAGCAAATTCTGCAAATGGCTCGGCATGCAGTGCGCGACGCGAAACGGGTGGCCACGTGTCTCGGATTCGGTCCGCGCTTTCTCCATTCGACCGGACAGGCGTATAAAGGTGGGCCGAACAGCGGAGTGTTCTTGCAGGTCACTAGTGACGACGCGCGCGATCTGCCTGTTCCGGATCAGAAGTACAGTTTCGGCGTGGTGAAAGCGGCCCAGGCGCGCGGTGATTTTGAAGTGCTGGCGGAACGTGGCCGAAGAGCCTTGCGAATCCATCTGGGATCGGACGTGAGCTCCGGATTGCGATCGCTCGCAACAGCTATTAAGGAAGCCCTGAAATGATTCCCTCTGTGTGTCTCTGTGAATCCTCGGTGTCTCGGTGGTGGTGAATTTAGTTGGCACCGGTGATCTACCACAGAGGCACGGAGATTACACAGAGATACACAGAGAATTGAGTGAGGACTAAATGCAACTGGGAATGATCGGTCTCGGCCGGATGGGCGCGAACATGGTTCGCCGGATGATGCGCGGCAGTCATGAATGCGTCGTCTGGGATATGAACCAAGCGAGCGTTCAGGAACTCGCGGGCGAAGGCGCCAAGGGCGCAACAACTCTCGAGGACTTCATTGGGCAGCTGTCAAAACCGCGCGTCGTCTGGATCATGGTTCCCGCCGGTGATGCAACCGAGAAGACTGTGAGTGATCTCGCCGCTCATCTTGCAACGGGCGACATCATCATTGACGGCGGCAATTCTTATTTCAAAGATGACGTGCGCCGCGCGAAAGCGCTGCGCGAAAAAGGAATCAATTACGTCGATGTCGGCACGAGTGGCGGCGTGTGGGGACTCGAGCGCGGTTACTGCATGATGATCGGCGGACCGAAGGAAACCGTCGACCATCTCGATCCAATTTTTAAGACCCTCGCTCCCGGCCGTGGAAACATCACGCGCACGCCTGGCCGCGAAAAGCTTTCCGGTACGGTCGAAGACGGCTATCTCTACTGCGGACCATCGGGCGCCGGTCACTTCGTCAAGATGGTGCACAACGGAATCGAGTACGGATTGATGCAGGCTTACGCGGAAGGCTTCGACATCTTTCACAATGCAAAGTCGGAACAATTGCCGGAAGACATCCGCTACGATTTGAATGCTGCGGACATTGCCGAAGTCTGGCGTCGTGGCAGCGTGATCTCGTCCTGGCTGCTCGATCTGACGGCGATCGCCCTCGTTGAAGATCCTGACCTCAAAAATTACACCGGCTTTGTCCAGGATTCAGGCGAAGGCCGCTGGACCATTCAAGCCGCAATTGAAGAAGCGGTGCCTGTGGAAGTTCTGAGCGCGGCACTCTATACGCGTTTTCGTTCGCGTCAGGAACACACGTTCGCGGAAAAGATTCTTTCGGCCATGCGCAAGAAATTCGGCGGTCACATCGAACCGCGTTCCGGCCAAAAATAAAGATGGCGAGCAATTTATCAGAGCCTGACGCTCACGTTGCGCCGCCATGCGTGATGTTGATTTTCGGCGCCGCCGGTGATCTGACCAAACGCAAACTCATTCCTGCGCTGTATAACCTCAAGAAGAGTCATTTACTTTCAGACAACTTCGCCGTGGTTGGCGTCGCGCGTGCCGAAATGGACGACAAAGAATTTCGCCAACGGCTGCGCGACGACATGCGTGAGTTTGCGACCGAAGAAGTCGAGGCGCAGACGTGGGATTGGCTGGCTGAGCGTCTTTACTATCTTTCGGGAGACTTTAACGATGAGCAAACCTTCGTTCAACTGAAAGGAAGACTTCAGCAGCTCGAAAGTGAACGCAGCACCGCCGGCAATGTCGTTTTCTACCTGGCCACCGCGCCTAAATACTTCGCTCCGCTTCAAGTTCACGCCCGAGCACAGGGCTTAACCCACGAAGAAGATGGCCACTGGCGCCGAGTAGTAATCGAGAAACCTTTTGGTACCGATCTTGAATCAGCAAAGAGACTGAATGCTGAACTTGGGCAGGTCTTACGAGAGGAACAGATTTATCGCATCGATCACTATCTCGGCAAAGAGACCGTGCAGAACATTTTGGTGTTTCGTTTCGGCAACGGCATCTTCGAGCCCATTTGGAATCGCCGCTACATCGACAGCGTACAAATAACCGCCGCGGAAAAAGTGGGCGTCGAACAGCGCGGCGCCTATTACGAAGGCGCTGGGGCGCTGCGCGACATGGTGCCGAATCATCTTTTGCAATTGGTGACGCTGACAGCCATGGAGCCCCCAATTTCTTTCGGCGCGAACGCCGTGCGTGACGAGCAGGCAAAAATTCTTCACGCGATTCAATGTCCTTCACCCGATGAAGCGGCGCAGCGATCGGTGCGCGGCCAGTACGGCCCCGGCGAGATCGACGGAAAGCAAGTGCCCGGTTATCGCGAGGAACCGAACGTCGCACGTGATTCGAACACGGAAACGTTTGTTGCGCTCAAGTTGCTCATCGACAACTGGCGTTGGGCGGATGTGCCTTTCTATTTGCGCACCGGAAAACATTTGGCGGCGCGCGATACGGAGATCGCGATTCAGTTCAAGCGGCCGCCGTTCGTGCTGTTTCGCAAGACTGGCGTCGACGAACTGATGCGCAATCGTTTGGTGCTGCACATTCAGCCAGACGAAGGCATCAGCGTGCGGTTTGGCGCAAAGGTTCCCGGATCGATCATGAACATCGGCGCCGTCGACATGGATTTTGATTATGAAGACTATTTCGGCGACACGCCGAGCACTGGCTATGAGCGACTGCTGCACGACTGCATGGTAGGGGACGCGACGTTGTTTCAGCGCGCGGACCAAGTCGAAGCCGGATGGGCTGTGGTTGATCCGATTCAAAAGGCATGGAGCGAACAGCCTCCGGCTAATTTTCCAAATTATGCTGCCGGCAGTTGGGGGCCGGATGAAGCTGATGAGCTGTTGCGTCGTGATGGGCGTGAGTGGGAAAAGACGAGCGACATCAGGAGTCAGCGCCGCCGTTCATAGCGTTGTTGGGGGTGTAGCGCGTTGGGTTTAGGGTTTGAATGCACGAGCAAGTCGAAAACGGCAAGTGCTAGATCCTACACCCTACACCCTACACCCAAGAGCCGACACCTTTAAGCGGAAGCCGATGAAGGTGGTTCTGAGCTGATGTACCGGCGAGTGCGATGCGCGCGTCGCCAACCTGGGCGGTGATTGAATCTTTTTTCGTGGCGCTCGACGCATTCCCAACAAAGGAAGTGTTTGGCGCCGTCAGGTCCGATGAATTCAATCACGTGATCGGTGACTCGATCACAACGCTCGCAGCGCTTGGCTGTTTCGTGTTCCGCCATTAGATCTCAATGCCTCGCCTGCTCGATTTTCTGTTTCAGACTTTCGAGCACCTCTAATCTCATTCGCAACATCTCTCTGAAATTACGTGCGTCGGTATGATCGATTTCCTGAATCATACGGGTCTGTTTTTCATCCAGAACCTCAGCCAGCAGTTCGTGTTCGGATTCAGTCAAATCTATGGTCACCGTCTACTCCTCACTAAGCGATTGCTATCATTATCAAACATCACTCATGCGATTCCAAAACGCCGCGATACGACAACTTGCCGTTCACGATCTGTGCAGCACTGGTGTATGGATGCTCTTCGGATTTTCCGACGCCGAGAATGTGCGTGACGTTCACTCCGGCAACTTTCAAGTGATCCGAAATCAAGCTGCGGTGACATCGCCACCAGACGGCTTCGGCACACATGATTGCGGTTCGTCGCTCACTCGCAAGCTCAAGCAGACGCTCGATCCCTTCGTGGAAAGCATGCGTTTCCATGTAATCGGCATAACCGCGGAATGATTCGTTGCGCCACGCGACGTTCTGAGAATCCGGCCGTGTCTTTCTCCGACCACCCAGCTCGGGCATATGTGTATAGTCGATTCGCGCCGAGGTCAATGATGCGCGCAGGTTTTCTTTGTTGAAGTGCGGATACCGATGCGAAGCGGGAAAACTCCTCACGTCAATCAGCAATTCAATCTCGAAAGACGTCAAGATCGCCAAGAACGCCTCAATCGCCAATGTCGAATGCCCCACTGTCCAGATTGCAAGTTGTTCTTTCGCAGCAGCTACCATGTCGCACTGAGCGCGCGCTTTCTGTTGTCTCGTAAAAAAGACTAACGCACATTGCACTGAATGCGAACTTCCGGCCGCCAAAAACATGCAAGTGCGCGGTTCTCACGCTCTTAAAATGAGTTACGAGAAAATTAATATTGACACGGCGTGTGCAGCGGAGTATAAGCCGCGTGTCCCAAGGACCTTCTAACGCGCCACTGCGGCGCGTTCTCACGTAAATCGCGCGACATCGCCACCCCCGGTCGTACAGGTCGCGACGCCGCCTTTGCAAACGGAGGCTGTCTCAAATCAATGAAGAATTTTGTCACACTGGCCCGCGAGTTACGTGTTCCGAGCATCTGCCGAGGAGCCGCCGCGATTATTGCTTTGGTCTTTGCAGTCACAACTGGAAGCGCGCAGACGCCGGTGTCGATTCCAAAAGTGAGTCCAACCGTTGTTCAACCCGACGGCCTCCTTCGAATTACCTTTAATCAAGCCGTGAAGATCGGATCCGTCAAAGTTGGGAACGTTGATGCGACTATTCTTTTTCAACCAGGTGCAGCGACGAACATCGTTGACGTGAAGATCGCGCCCAATGCGCCCCTTGGACAGCAGGCGATTACTGTCACGCTAGCCGATAATCCTGCAACTCATATAACCACGTCGGTCATGGTCGCGCCGCTAATCAAGGGCTTGAAAGCCAACAAGGACACACCAGCGGAGTTGAGTCGCTTCGTGGTCGCCGGCGGCGAAGTTATTTTGCAGTTCAGCGACAACATACCTTCTGAAATCCGGCAAAAACTGATTGTTAAGCTCGATGACATCCAGGTGCCTTATACCCTGCCGCAGAACGATTACCTGCTGCTCCAAGTGCCTGAGAGCATAGGCGAAACGACGCACACGGTAAATGTTTCAATCGATGGATCGGACAACACAATTCTTGAAAGAGCGCCAAAACTGGGCGTCGTTTACACATATTCCATTAAATGGCGAGCATGGGTTTTTCTGCTAGTGATCATTGCGGCAGTCTATCTGCTTTACAAGCTTTTTTATAAGGTACCGCAGGGGCAACAGCGATACACGTTTCTAAAAATGCTCCTGCTGGATCAGGAGACCCAGACTTACAGTCTCTCGCGCGTGCAGTTTGTGGCGTGGCTGTCGGTGATCATTTGGTGTTATTCGTTTCTGTACTACGCACACGAAATGGTTGATAAGTATCAATCCTTTCCTGATGTCGGCGGCGCTGTTTACACTTTTCTTATTAGCCTGGGCACATTAGTAGCGGCGCAGGCGACCAGCCGGGCGGTGGGGCCGAAGGGTGCCGGAGAGGTGCATCCGTCCCCAGCCGACCTCGTTGTTCACGGCGGAGTACTGGCACTGGATCGCGTTCAGCAATTGGTTTGGACCGCAATAGCGATCGTCATATTTGTTCGCATCACCGTCGCAACTTTTGGCAGCGCCCAGGGACTGCCGGAAATACCGCAACAACTCCTTGTTTTGATGGGACTCAGCTCAGCCGGTTATCTCGGCGGCAAATTGGTGCGCGGGCCTGGTCCGGTGATCAATGAAGTCTCCGCACGAGCCGGAAGCGTGATTCTGACGATTCGGGGCAAGCACTTCTCGAAAAATGGATTCGTGTGGGTGGACGGCGAAAAGCAGCCAACTGAGTCCGTGAAGTTCACTGATGATCCGGACGATCCCAAGTACGCAAAAGAGATTGAATTGACGCTGGCAACACTGACCGTTGATCAATGGAAGGCGGGCGACCATGCGATCACCGTCATAAACGATGACGCTCAGCGTGCTGACTGGCGATCAGGCGTGACAGTCGCACAACCATCCGCACCAACCGACGTTTCTCCAGCAGCCGGTGGAGCAGGTGTTGCGGCGAGCGATGCGAATAAGGCGCAGAGTAAAGCTGCCGCCGGTGGCGGAGATGCTGCGGTAGGTGCCGCGAATAAGGCACAGTAAGGTTCGACTTAAATAGGTTCATCGCCGTTAGCTCAAAGGGGCAAGCCGCAAGAGAAAAGAGTCCGGAAGAGAAGTCTAAGGATTAGCGCAGAGGAGGAATCATGTCAGTACTCAGACAAGGTTCATCGGGTCCGGACGTTCAGGACTTGCAACAGAAACTAAAAGATCTCGGGTTTGATCCGGACGGAGTTGATGGGAATTTCGGTCCCGGGACTACAGCCGCAGTTATTGCCTTTCAGCAGAGCAACGGTCTGCAAGCTGATGGTGTTGTTGGCCCCGCGACATTGGCGGTTTTGCAGGGAGCCAATGCCGCTAGCAGCCCAAGTGCCGTGGGCGCCGAGACCTCCAGCGGCTCTGCACTTACGGGCGAGGCTGCGGCAGTTCCAAGTTCCGTTTCCGGATTGAATCTCGCGGCGCTCGCCGGCAAAGTACCCGACGCCGTCATCGCGCAGATTCCGGAAACGGCGGAAAAGTTTGGCATTACTACGAACCTGCGTCTGGCTCACTTCCTTGCGCAATGCGCACTGGAATCGATGAACTTTACCGCCGTGGTCGAGAATCTGAATTACAGCGCGCAACGGCTACTGCAGGTATTTCCCAAATATTTCAAGAACGTTGATGTCAATTCTTACGCTCGTAATCCTCAGAAAATCGGAAGCCGCGTTTACGCGAATCGCATGGGAAATGGGGATGAAGCATCCGGCGACGGTTTCAAGTATCGCGGCCGGGGATACATTCAACTAACCGGCAAGAATAACTATCAAAGTTTTACAGACGACATTGGCGAGGATTGTGTGGCCAATCCCGATTTGGTCGCGACCAAGTACCCGCTCGCCTCCGCCGGATTCTTTTTCAACTCAAACAGTATTTGGGCGATCTGTGACCAGGGAGCGAGCGATGCGGTCGTGACGAGTGTCACTAAGAGAGTGAATGGCGGCACGCACGGGCTGGCAGAAAGAATTCAGAACTTCAGAGTCTTCATCAACGCGCTCACGTGAATCCACACCGCAGTGACGGACTCGAGGCCGCGCGACAGATCAGAGTCAGGCAATTTATGACTCAAGTCTGCTAAACAGAAGGAGTCTTCCATGAAACAAGTACCGCCTACAAGAAACGTTTACCACGTATGTCCCAACGAAGAGGTCACACTTGTTTTCACACCTTTCGCGGGCGCTGATCCAAACATGATTACTATTTCGCTCGCTGAAACACCGGGCGAAGACGGACACGCGCTCGAACCGGATCCCGATTTTCCCGATAAGCCAACGTTTCGGTTTACGGTTTCGCAACCATTGAATGGCAGCGAGACGGTCCAGTATCAGTGCGATTTTTCGGGCAATGTGACTCAGGACACGCGCTTTGAGCTCGCCTTATCGGGCTCGCAAGGCGGAAATGACCTGCAGGGTCCGACGGTATTCGCGGATGATGAAATCAAGTTAATCGGCCTTGCCTTTGACGTGCGCGCAAATTGTTCATGACGTTGCGAAGTCCCCGCACGACCCCGGGAGAATAGCCATGAAAAAATTTACCTGCAGACAACTGATTGCATCGCTGCTCATGCTGGTAATCGTCACGGTCGGAGTCGCCCAGCAAGATCCGATTAGTGAATTGAAGCGACGCATCCAGGAAATGGAGGCCGTTGAGCGAGATCCGTCCACGTCACCCGAAGTCCGAAAGATTAATCATGATTTTCTCACTCAGCGTCGTCGGGAACTGCGTGCCGCGTTGGCAAAGGCAGTCGAAGATCTTCAGAGTTACGGATCGCGGATTTCACTTTCGGAAGCCGAAAAGCAAGCGCTGGCGAACGCCATCAGTGTCAGGAAAGATGAGATCACGATGCTGGATGCGCTATTGAACGGCGCCAGCATTCCCAGCGATGTCCGAGCAAGTACCCCACAGAGTGCCCCAACCGCCCCACCGATTTCGCCTGCCGACGTAGCTCCGCCTCGAGTTTCGCGAACTGAGGGCCGGTTATCCGCGCACAACCAGACTGTGGCCGGGTGCGACTATCCCGACGTTCCTGACGCGATCAAATCAGATGTCGATAAAGTCGCGAACGACATCGTCAATCGTAACGATGTCAGCAGGATTGGCAACATTAGCCAGCGGGCGATTTTCTTTACGGTCACAGATGCGGTCACCCGGACTGAACCGGTGAAGCTCAGTGCCCTCAAGGCCTACACCTACATCGGCGAGACCACTCGCACCGACAAGCAGATCGGGACAAACGCTGCTTCAGGAGGCTCAACCAGTGCTATTGAAAAGCCCGGATGGTCGGATCTGCTTGGTTTTGCTGTCGAACGCGGAGCTATTCAGCAAGACGTGAGTGACACAGTCCTTACTCTAAGCACAACACCGTACGCCTTTTTAGTGGCTAGTCAGGACGACACCGCGGAGATGAACCGGAGGTATGGCTACCTCAAGCGGTTGGGTTTGTCGGCAAGCTTCAACATCAGCGACAAGGATAAGGTGCTTGCGAATGCGAGCCGAAAGAATCTATCCCAATATGCGGCAAAGTTCCGGATAACTTCCGAACACGGTCCCAACTCTGAGGAGTTTGACGAGCAGTGGAACACACTTATAAAACCCGCT
Organism: uncultured bacterium; assembly: GCA_965653675.1. Taxonomy (GTDB): domain Bacteria; phylum Acidobacteriota; class Blastocatellia; order Pyrinomonadales; family Pyrinomonadaceae; genus UBA11740. The sequence continues at coordinate 16,208 of CBFHBA010000046.1, read as the reverse complement.
ATTCAGGGATACCTCAACACACTCACTGGCGGCATTGAGTCACTCTTCGGGCAAAACGTCGATCTGCAGGAGTATCGCGATTCGATCAATACGGCAGTAGCCAACGACATTCAGCAGGTCTTAACAAACGTGACCGCCAGCGTCGCCACGATGAATGAGACTCAAAAGGCGGCCGCCTTTAAAGATGCGAAGGCGAAAGTATCTTCGATCGTATTGTGCGCTCTCAAAACCAAGGTCTTCGATGAGGTGAAGTCAGACGGATCCGGAAAGATTAAGATCGACAAGGTCACCGCAGATCACATCGCGGGTTCCGTTCTGCCTCGTTTGATCGCCGCGCGCGGCCGGCTAGATGAAGCAAAAGAACTGTACCAGCAGATGCTGAAAGATTTTGAAAAGAAACCCGAAGCATCGTTCTCATTTACCAACATCCGGCCGGATATCGGTACGCAATACGGCGTTTTCAATTTCCTCTATCAGAGGTACCTGGGTGCGTCGCCGGTGAAGATGACTTTCAACGCGGGATCTTCCTTCTACCACGGCGCGAATCCCAAGCTGCATCAGAGCACGTTTCGCGACTTCATAACCTCGCTGAGTCTGACCGGACAACGGGAAAGCCCTTTCAAGACTGCTGACGTCGATCTGAGTCCAATTACTTATTCCCTTACAGCACGGTACCAGCGAATTCAGGAAAACCGGAGTCTTCCCAATCGCAAGGCGGATATTGCGGTCGTGCAGTTTAAGTTGGAGGTGCCGATTGCGAAAGGTTTCAGCCTTCCGCTGTCACTCACCTATGCGAATGCAACTGAACTAAACAAAGAAAAGACAGTACGAGGCAACTTCGGAATCACTCTTGATTTCGATAAGTTCATGGCCGTTCGAAGGATTCTCTCGATGATTCAGTAGCGGAACGAAGGATGCACGAGGCGGCCAAGTACATTTAACGGCGACTCGAATATCTGCCCAGCGTCTCCGGAAACACGCGCACGCCTTCGGGCATGGTTTCCATCGAGATCTTGTTGGCACCCGTCAAAATGTCTTTCGCAGTCATTCCGTAGACCTGCGAGTTGTCTTCATTGTCTGGTTTAATGACGACGCCCTTCAGTTCCAAACCGGCGAATGCGCCCTTGCTGCGCGAGTAAGAAAGAATCTGCGCGTTCAGCTTTACGTCAGTTGAGGCGCTGGCAGAACGGCCCACAGGTCCAGCCGCAGCGCTGCCTTCACCGCCAATTTCGACCTTATCGCTGAGCAGGCTCTCAACTGCTTCTGTGTTCATAAACAGCAGAATGTAGTCGGTTGAGGCCGCGCCGATCTGCAAACCAAAGCTGCCGCCAGTGAGATCGAAAAATGCCGGCGCACTCCAACCGCCCTTGACGCGCCGGCTAATCACGCCACTGCCTCGTCGGACGCCGCCGACGAAGCCAGCCTTGAGTACTCCCGGAAAAACTGCAACCGCCTCCGCGCGGCCCAGCAAATCTCGCGGAATCGACTTCTCGCGCGTCCCCATGATGGCATCAAAGACCCGCGCGGCGTGCGCCGATTGCTTGGCGGCCGCCTGCATTTTCTTGGTGCTGCGCTCACGATTGGTTTGCGCGCTGACAACGTGGGTGAGTGAAAGTGCGATGGCGACAATGCACAGAAATAGAGTTTGTTTCAGGGTGATCATGGTTCTCCTGCAAGCAAAAGGTTCAAACTTCGAGGGAAGAGGGGCATTCGGAAAGGGGAAGAATTCCCCTCTGCCCGTCTTCCCCTCTTGCCCTCAAAATAAACTTAGCGTTCTTTTTCATCCCTACCTTCGTGTGGAATAGCGCGCCAGCGTGTGTGGAAAGATTCTCACGCCCGCAGGCATGTCGGTATCCTTCCACTGCTTCGTCGGCGCAAGGATGTCATTGGCTTTCATGCCATAGACTGGTTCGTTGTCGTTATTGTCCGGCGAAATCACCACGCCTTTGAGTTCCAATCCGGCGAAGAGCCCCTTGCTCCGCGAGTAGGAAAGAATCTGGGCTTTCAATTGCGCATCGGTTGAAGCGGCGGCGGATCTTCCCACTGGGCCAGCAGCGACGCTTCCCTCACCGCCCATTTCAAACTTGTCTTTCATAAGACTATCGACCGCCCCCGTGTTCATGAATAACAAGATAAGCTCCAGCTTGGCGGCGCCAATTTGCAAGCCAAAGCTGCCGCCATTCAGATTGTAGAAAGCCGGCGCGCTCCAACCGCCTTTCACGCGACGACTGATTACACCGTGGCCCGAGCGACCACCGACGATGAACCCGGCTTTGAACACCTCGAAGACGCCGATTGCTTCGGCTTTATCCAGTAGGTCTCTTGGAATCCCTTTATCGGGCACGTTCATGATCTCGGTGAACGTGTCCGCGGCTTCCTGTGTGTTCTTGGTCGCATCAGCCAGTTTCTTGGCGTCCTTGGATTGAGCCTGCGCCATGCTAACGACACTCAGACACAGTGCGACAATGACTGCTGAAAGTTTAATTCGATTTTTCTGGATTGATTGACACATAACTCCCCTTTCCGGAATCTCCCAAACGGGGGATGTGTTGCGACGAGTCTTGCTCACGTGTTCGCAGGATACTTATAATCGCTCGCCCTGACAAACGATGTCAGAACCACCTGCGGTAGCGGGTGGTTGATCTCGAACTCGAAAGACACCTGAAGTTCAACCGCCCGCTACCGCAGGCGGTTCTGACTTAACCATGCCGATCGGCACTCCATTTCACGAGCGAACGTTTGCGCTGTGCGACAGTCTTAACTACCGCGAGTGGTCTGGATATTACACCGTCAGCGCGTACGAAGTGCATCACGATCACGAGTATAACGCGATCCGAAACGCGACCGCCCTCATCGACATTTCACCGCTCTTTAAGTACCGCGTGACTGGTAAAGACGCCACGCGACTCATCGATCGCATCATCACGCGTGACATGCAGAAGGTCGCCGTCGGTCAAGTGATTTACACGCCGTGGTGCGACGAATACGGAAAAGTGATTGACGACGGAACCGTGTCGCGACTGGGAGAAAATGTCTATCGATGGACCGCTGCGGATCCGAGTCTGCGCTGGTTCACACAGAATGCCGTCGGCCTGGACGTCCAGATCGCAGATATTTCTGAATCAGTTGCCGCGCTCGCCGCGCAGGGGCCAACTTCCGGAAAGCTCTTGAAGAGTGTCGTCGAGGGCGCCGACATTGAAAACTTGAAGTATTTTCGGGTGACGCAAGGGCGCATCGCCGGTGTCCCGGTCGAAGTCTCACGCACGGGTTACACAGGCGATCTGGGCTATGAGATTTGGATGCCGGCCGAAGATGCTTTGAAGATTTGGGATGCGTTAATCGAGCAAGGCAAAGCGTTCGACATCAAGCCGGCGGGAATGCTCGCGCTCGATGTCGCGCGAATTGAAGCTGGGCTGCTGCTGATTGATATCGATTTCAACAGCAGCAAAAAAGCACTGATCGAGCCGCAGAAATATTCGCCACTTGAAATGGGCCTCGGACGTTTGGTCAGCCTCGAGAAGGGTAGATTTATCGGGCAGTCAGCATTGAGCGCGGAGCAAAAGCGCGGATCAGCAAAGCAAATCGTCGGACTGGAAATCGATTGGCCCGCAGTCGAACGGATTTATGATCAAGTCGGACTGCCGCCCGCGGTCTCGCCGATCGCGTCGCGCGTCGCGGTGCCCGTTTACAGCAACGGCACCCAACTAGGGAAGGCGACATCGACGACCTGGTCGCCTACGCTGAAGAAGATGATTGGATTGGCGACGCTGAAAAATGATTTCACGAAACCGGGTGCGCGAGTCGAAATCGAAATTACCGTCGAAGCGACGCGCCATCGCGTCCCGGCAACGGTTGCCAAAACACCCTTCTACAACCCGAAGCACAAGACGGCAACGCCGGTGACCTAAATAGTTTCGAGTTTCGGGTTTCGAGTTAGCTGAAGGGTTTATGTAGATTGGAGTCAGTACCGGGAGCGGTAGCGATCGGGTACCGTGCGTTTTATCCCGTCGCTACCGCTCCGGGTACTGACCCCATTGCGGGCGATCTATAAACATCTCGCTCCTGGCGCGGAATACCATGGCGGACGAAGCGAATACCATGGCAGACTTTCTTCAGCAAATCATCAGCGCCTACGATCCAAAGGCGCGCCTCGCCTACGCTTCAACAATTCCCTCGTCCTGGTATACCGACCTCCGCATTTTTGAACTTGAGAAGGAAACGGTCTTCAGTCGTTCCTGGCAAGTCGCCGCTCGTGTCGATCAACTCAGCAAACCCGGCGATTATGTGACGACAGACATCGCGGACGAGCCAATCGTCGTCGTGCGTGGGAGCGACAATCAAATTCGCGCGTTCTTTAACGCCTGCCGTCATCATGCCGCGGCCGTGATGACTGAGCCACAGGGGAACTGTCCACAGATGCGCTGCCCTTATCACGGTTGGACGTATTCACTTGAAGGTGAGTTGAAAGGGACTCCGGATTTCACCGGTGTGTGTGACTTCGATCGGGCGAACAATGGATTGATTTCGATTGAGAGCGCTGTTTGGGAACAATGGGTCCTTGTCCGAATCGACAGCAGCCGTTTGGAAGAAGTCGGCGGGCGACGCCCGTCTCTAGACAATCCAATTGAGAAGTGGCTCGGCGCGCAAGTGACAGACGAATTTCGTGCACTTGAATTGAACAACCTGAAGTGGTTCGAGCGGCGCAGCTACATGATTGACTGCAATTGGAAAGTCTTTATCGACAATTATCTCGACGGCGGTTACCACGTACCTCATCTGCACAAAGGTTTGGACAGTGTGCTCGACTACAGCAATTACACCATCAAATGCGGCCAGCGACATTGCCTGCAATCAAGTCCGATGGTGACTAACGGCGAAACTCGCATCGCAACCACGCGTAAGGGCAAGCGCGCTCTGTATTACTGGATTTACCCAAACTTTATGATCAACTGCTACGAAGCTGTGATGGACACAAACCTTGTCCGTGCAATCACCGTTGATAAAACTGAAGTGGTCTTTGATTTCTACTTCACTGACGTGTCTGAAGCGGCGCGCGAACGAAATCTTGCAAGCGTCTCAGTCGGTGACAAGATTCAACAGGAAGACCTGGACATCTGTGCGTCGGTGCAGCGTGGCTTAAAATCGCGAGCTTACGATGCAGGTCGACTGTCAGTTCGACGCGAAGCCGGCGAACACCTCTTTCATCGATTGCTTTATGCGGATTTGAAAACGGGGCTTTAACCGAACGCGGTCATTACCGGGAGCGGTAGCGACCGGGCCGATACTTATTGATTCATTGAATCATTTGATCATTGATTCATTTTGTCTTTTTCAATGAGCCAATGAATCAATGAGTCAATCAATCAATCCATAACCCGGTCGCCACCGCTCCCGGGGCCGACCTTATTGCACGCTCGCCACCGGCAGCTTCTTAAATCCTTTTTCCAGAGCCTGGCGCAAACGATCGATGGCAGTAGTGGGATCACCAGTCATCATAGGATCGGTGTAAAGCAGCACGTCACCGCTGCGCGCATCAATAATTCCGATCTGCATGTTGAGATAAGCGGGAGCACCGCCGACCAACAAGACGAAGGCAGTCTTACCACCCGTGAGTTTCTGTCCCTGACCGCGAATAAAAACGATCGCGTCGACGCTTTTGTCCAGATTCAGATTCAGCACTTCGTCACCCAAGGTGAAGCGGCCTTTCTTCACGTCGCTACGCTTTTTCATGATGCGTCGCAGCAAATCGTCGAACTTGGTCTGAAAATCAGCGATGCTGTACTTCTGTTGCTGATCGTCCTCGCCGCTCGAGGCAGCGGGAGTGTTCAGCGTCTTCACGTTCTTCCGCTTTTCCAGAACAGTCGCCAGCATCTTCTCAACGCGTCCGCCCAGATCTTCCGATTCAGCAGCCATGCCTTCGGGCCCTTTCATGCTGTCGCGGACTACGCTCACCTTCGCGGGCAGGATGATGACTTTGCGAATCGTCACTTCCTTCTTGCTGATTTTCGGATGCAGGAATTGAGCGTGCACAATCGTCGCGGCCGTCGTGACGATCAGAAATGCGGTGAGAGTGATGCTTGATTTGCGAAACTTCGATGGGACAATCGAACAAGGGAAAGTCATGGCGGGGGCCTCCTTAGATTTTCAATGTGCCTTTGAATGCGCTCACGATCCGGCGCCGCAGCAGCCATCTCGAGATACTTTTGGTATTCGGTCGCCGCATCGGCTCTGCGGTCAAGCTTTTCGTACAACATGCCAAGTCCGCGATGCGCCACGGCCACCGGATTCTCTGCGGACAGCGCGCGTTGATAAAACTCTTCGGCTCTTTGCTGGTGCGCCTTCCAGTATTCCTGGCTGGCGGGGGTCGCGAGCAGCTCGCGCTCCACTTCTTCGTCAGTACGCTTCTCGTGTTTTTTTGCTGCGTCCTTCTTCGCGCTGTTTGTCAGCTCCTTTTCCGTCAGTTGCGGCGCTCGCGGGCCGAGTGTGCGATACGCTTCGGCGAGCCAAAAAAGATTCTCCGAATCGGGATGAAAGTCGACCAGACGCTGGGCGATATAAAAGGCTGAACGAAACCGGCCGCCATTGATCTGCAATTGCACATCGTGACGCATCAGGGATTCCATCGTGCGAAAATAAGCGGTTTTCTCACGATTCAGCTCCATCTGCGGCGTCACTTTGTCGGCACGCGCGCCGAGATATGAACTCAGATAACTAATTCTTTCTCGCAACGCGGGATGATCGTTGTAGAACAACCTAATGTTCTCGCCCTCAATGTCGCGGTCGAGCACTTTCATCACGTTGACCATCTCTTCCGGCGAATACTCGGCACTAATCATCATGTCGATTCCTTTTAAGTCCGCTTCGCGTTCGAGGTCGCGGCTGTAGCCAAAGATCGTCGCCTCAATGATGAAAGGGGCAATCGTTGTGATGGCTTGAATGGCGGCTCCGACGATCCCTCCTGGCGCGTAGGCGCCGACTGCCGTCATGATGTTCATCGTAAGAAATTTCTTCCGGTTACTCCGGTTCTGCTCATAAGTGTGCCGGCGCATCACATGCGTCAACTCATGCGCGATGATGGCTGCAAGTTGGGATTCATTGTCGATCAAAGACAACAGGCCAGTCGTTACATAAATTGATCCATTCGGCAGGGCGAACGCGTTAGGCTGCGGATCGCGCAACACAAGAAACTTCCACGAGACGTTTTCGAGGGTGAGGCCCGCTGGAATCAGCGCGTGGCCAATGCGAAAGAGATAAGTGTTCGTCGCTTCGTCCTCGAGCACTAAGCCATCGCGTTCAAAGCGGCGATCGAGCAGATTCACCTGCTCAAGCACTTCGAGATCGACCTTGCCGAACTTGAATTCTTCGCGAACCGGCGGCGGTGTGGCTTCAACCGGCGCCGTCTTTTTCTGTGCGATGGCGACGGGCCCGACTGAAGTTAAGGCAACGCAAAAGCAAAGCGCGAGAACAAACAGGGATCGAATTTTGAGATTGGACATGACCGCGCCGCTGCCGGAGCAGGTTTCTTGCTGGGAAGCTGACCAGACTCTCTTCGAATCCTTGTTCCGAGTCAAGTTTTTTGCTTCGACGTCGTTCAACAGCCTACCAGCCTGTCGTACAGAGTGTTTGAGGTTATCTGGCATGTGTGTTATTTCAGTGTGCCGAAGTGAATGCCCTTCCGATTATCGTTGGCGCTTTGTGTGTGATGGCGATCGCGTATCGCTACTATTCCGCGTTTATCGCGGCGAAAGTTTTGGCGCTCGACGACAAACGAACCGTGCCGTCGCAAACCATGTACGACGGCCACAACTACTATCCCACCAACAAATGGGTTTTGTTCGGTCATCACTTCGCCGCCATCTCAGGCGCGGGTCCATTGATTGGCCCAGTGCTGGCGGCGCAGTTTGGCTTTCTGCCGGGATTGCTGTGGCTCGTGATTGGAGTTTGCCTGGGCGGCGCGGTGCACGATTTTGTGATTCTCGTTGCCAGCATCAGGCGGAAAGGCAAATCACTTGCAGAGATCGCGCGCACAGAAATCAGCGGCCTATCGGGATTTGTGGCGGGCCTGGCGATACTTTTCATTGTCGTCATCGCGCTGGCCGGACTTGGACTGGTGGTCGTCAACGCATTGGCCGAGTCGCCATGGGGAACCTTCACCGTTGGTTTTACGATTCCGCTCGCGCTGTTCATGGGTTTGTACATGTCTCGATTCCGCAAAGGCAAGATCGCGGAAGCGACAGTGATTGGCGTCATCGGATTATTGTTGGCCGTTTATCTTGGCGGACGAATCGCTGATTCTTCGTGGGCCACAGCCTTCACGCTTTCGCCGCACAAGATCACGCTGTTGATGGCGGCATACGGATTTATCGCTTCGGTTTTGCCGGTTTGGTTATTACTGGCGCCGCGTGATTACTTATCTTCGTATTTGAAGATTGGCACCGTGGCCGTACTGATCATCGGCGTCATCATTGTTCATCCGAATCTACAGATGCCGGCCCTTACGCCGTTCATCTCGGGCGGTGGGCCCGTCGTCCCAGGAAAAGTTTATCCCTTCGTCTTCATCACGATCGCCTGCGGCGCGATTAGCGGCTTTCATTCGCTCATTTCTTCCGGCACGACGCCCAAGATGATTCAGAAAGAAACTGACGCGCGGATGATCGGCTATGGCAGCATGCTGATGGAAGGCGTTGTTGGAGTCGTCGCGCTAATTGCCGCGACCTCGCTTTTCCCGGGCGATTACTTTGCCATCAACACTGTGCAGCGTACGCCGGCTGATCAAGCAAAGTACGTGCGCATGATTCAGGCGGAGAATGGACCGGATTTTAATCTTCAGCCGCAGGAAATCGATCGATTGCAAACTGAATCAGGCGAAAAGAATCTGCGCGGACGGACCGGCGGTGCGGTGACACTCGCGGTCGGCATTGCCAAAATCTTCGACAGCATTCCCGGATTCCGTGGTTTGATGAAGTACTGGTACCACTTCGCGATTATGTTCGAAGCGCTGTTCATTCTCACCACGATCGATGCAGGCACGCGCGTCGCGAGGTTTTTGTTGGGTGAATTTGGCGGACGCTTCTATCGCAAACTGGAAGAGCCAACGTGGCTGCCGGGATCGTTGGTCACGAGCGCCGCTGTCGTTGCCGCCTGGGCCGCATTTATCTGGAGTGGATCGATCTCCACTATCTGGCCAATGTTCGGCATCGCGAATCAATTGTTGGCAGCCGTCGCTTTGTGCGTCGCGACGACTGTTATCATCAACATGGGCAAAGCGCGCTACGCCTGGGTAACGCTCGCGCCGCTTTCATTTGTGGGGACCACCACGCTCGTGGCGGGTTATGAATCGATTCGCGATATCTTCTGGCCGCAAGCACAAAATCCGCTCACCTCAACGCAGGGCTACATCAATACTGCTCTTACCGCGCTGATCATGACGGCGGCAGTTATCGTCATCGCCGATTCAATTCGCAAGTGGACTGGTGCGCGCAAACGGCCTCAACTAACAGATAAAGCGGCACTCGCTGAAGTCTAGTTCGTCTCAGGCTGACCCTTCGGTTAGTGCGTTAGTTTGAGGCAGCACGCGAATCTTGCGGTGATTTTCACGGGCGGGACGCCCGTGCTGCTCTTCAAACTGACCCACCGTACTCTTCGTCACGGTTGGACACTTCACCCAAAAACCGCAATAATAACGCCTTTATCAGCCAGGGCAATTTTCTCGCCTATCGCTCAACCGTAAAGGAAGGAACTGTTTTGATCTTGAATTCGATGTCGAACTTTGTCGCGGCGCACCGCCGGCGATTTATCAGTTTTTTATTTGCAGTCGTTGCTTTTTGTGTCACTGCGCCGTCCGTATTTGCTCAAGGCCCTGCGGGTGAAGCCGCGCTCAAGCTGCCGGATTTGTCGGATGTGGTCTTTCGCGGAATCGACGGTCACCGGCTACTGCTTATCGGCATTTTGTTCTGTTTCCTCGGCCTGTTGTTCGGACTGGTGATCTTCATCCAGTTAAAGAACCTGCCGGTGCATCGCTCGATGCGCGAGATCTCCGAGCTGATTTATGAAACGTGCAAGACCTACCTGATCACTCAGGGCAAATTCATTATGCTGCTGTGGGTGTTCATCGCGGCGATCGTCGTTGCGTACTTCGGCGTGCTGCGCCCGGTTCCGGGTCATCCGATCGCGCTGACGGTTCCTATCATTCTTTTGTTTAGTCTCATCGGCATTGCCGGCAGCTACGGTGTCGCGTGGTTCGGCATTCGTGTCAACACCTTCGCGAATTCGCGCACGGCGTTCGCGAGTCTCGAAGGCAAACCATTTCCGATTTACGAGATTCCGCTCAAAGCCGGCATGAGTATCGGCATGCTGCTGATCAGCGTCGAGCTGCTCATCATGCTTTTCATTTTGCTGTTCGTGCCGGGTGATTACGCCGGTCCGTGCTTCATCGGATTCGCAATCGGCGAATCGCTGGGCGCGGCGGCTTTGAGAATCGCCGGTGGCATCTTCACGAAAATTGCCGACATTGGTTCCGATCTGATGAAGATCGTCTTCAAGATCAAGGAAGACGACGCGCGTAACCCCGGCGTGATTGCGGACTGCACGGGCGATAACGCGGGTGACTCCGTCGGGCCGAGTGCCGACGGTTTTGAAACCTACGGCGTGACAGGCGTGGCACTCATCACATTTATCCTACTGGCGGTTCCGGATCCCAAAACGCAGGTTCAGTTGCTCGTGTGGATCTTCGTGATGCGCATCATGATGCTCATCTCAAGCGCCTTGTCTTATTTCGTCAATGCCGCGATCGCCAAATCACGTTACGCCGGCGCCGGAGAAATGAATTTCGAAGCGCCGCTCACGACGCTCGTGTGGCTGACTTCAATCGTCTCAATCGTCCTGACTTACGTCGTCTCTTTCCTGATGATTCCGTCGTTGAGTGGTGATACGACGCTTTGGTGGAAACTTGCCACGATCATTTCGTGCGGCACGTTGGCCGGCGCGGTGATTCCGGAACTCGTCAAAGTCTTCACTTCAACTGAATCACGTCACGTGCAGGAAGTGGTCAAGTCTTCGCGTGAAGGCGGCGCGTCGCTGAACATCCTTTCCGGTTTTGTCGCGGGGAATTATTCGGCCTTCTGGCTGGGCATCAGCATTCTCGGCCTAATGGGAATTGCCTACATCGTCAGCACGTTGGGACTCGATGCGCTGATGGTTTCTACCGGCACGATTCACGTGGCCCCGGTTTTCGGATTCGGTCTGGTGGCGTTCGGCTTCCTTGGCATGGGTCCGGTGACGATTGCAGTTGATTCCTACGGCCCGGTGACTGACAACGCACAGTCCGTCTACGAACTATCACTCATCGAGCAACAACCAAACATCGTTGAGGAGCTGAAGAGCGAGCACAACGTCACTGTCGCCTTTGAGCGCGCGAAACACTTGCTCGAAGAAAACGACGGCGCGGGTAACACGTTCAAAGCTACGGCGAAACCGGTGCTGATCGGCACAGCAGTCGTCGGCGCAACCACCATGATCTTTTCGATCATCATGGCCCTGACTGATGGTCTTACCCGCGGCACAGAAAGTCTTTCATTGTTGCACGCTCCATTCGTGCTTGGTCTGATTACCGGCGGCGCAGTCATCTACTGGTTCACCGGCGCGTCAACCCAAGCCGTCACCACCGGCGCCTATCGCGCGGTGCAGTTCATCAAGGCGAACATTCAACTGGAAGGCGTTGAAAAGGCTTCGGTCACCGACAGCAAACGCGTCGTGCAAATCTGCACCCAGTACGCGCAAAAGGGCATGTTCAATATCTTCCTGACGGTCTTCTTCGCGTCGCTGGCATTTGCGTTCGTTGAGCCGTTCTTCTTCATCGGCTACTTAATCTCGATTGCGATCTTTGGTTTGTATCAGGCGATTTTTATGGCGAACGCGGGCGGCAGTTGGGATAACGCAAAGAAAGTAGTCGAAGTCGATTTGAAACAAAAAGGCACGCCGCTCCACGATGCTTCAGTCGTCGGCGATACGGTTGGAGATCCTTTCAAAGACACTTCATCGGTGGCTATGAATCCGGTGATTAAGTTCACGACGCTGTTCGGATTGCTGGCGGTTGAGCTGGCAGTCAGTGTCAGCAGTGAAAACGGTCAATTCGGCAAGAGTGGCCCAGTAATCAGCCGCGTGCTGGCAGGAATTTTCTTCCTCGTCGCGCTGTTCTTTGTCTGGCGTTCGTTCCACAAGATGCGAATCGGCGCGGAAAGCTAGACCAGACAGCGCAACTTAAGTAAGATTCACGGAAACCTGGAATTTTTCGGGTCGTTCGGGATAACTCGCGGTGTTCGTAAAGCAAGCGAGCGCGAAATCAGTGTAACTGCTCACTGCTCACTGTCCACTGCTCACTGATTCCATGATTCGATCGATCCTATTTCCGACAGACTTTTCCTCGGTGGCGAACAGCGCGTTTCCGCTGGCCGTGGCTATCGCCGCGCAGTTCGACGCGATCGTGCAATCAGTCCACATCGCGCACGGCGGCGACCCGCACATTACTGAGACGTCGCGTTACGAATTTCCCGGACTGCCGACGGGAGCATCTTCGGTCAAAGTTATCGAACAGATCATCCCGAAGGTCACCGATGACGATCCGGCGCAAGTCATCATGCGCACCGCCCAAGAGCGCGTGTGCGATTTGATAGTGATGGCGTCACATGGACGTTCCGACGTCGCGCAATTCTTTTTGGGCCGCAGCGTCGCCGAACAAGTGGCGCGTGACTCAAAAATTCCGACGCTCATTGCGCGTTTGTACGGCCCAAGGCGGACCACGCGGCCGATTGATCGATTCGCGACTATTGTCTTCGCGACGGATCTATCGGAAAAATCAAAAGAGATTTTGCCGGTCGCCACGTCAATTGCGCGCAAGACAAAAGCCAAGCTAGAAACGCTCTGTGTTTTCGCCGAAGGCGATGAGGAACCGGCTGACGGGGGCAAGGAAACATTGCAACGGTTCTTTGAAGAAGCCGGCGCGCCAGAATTGTTCGGCAAAGTGCGCCGCGTGCACGGCGGCGTCGCCGAAGCCGTTGTCGAACACGCCGGTCGTCACAAGGCCGACCTTATCGCGATCCCGACGACGTTGGGTTGTGGCGGCGACGAGCGGCTGACCGGGACGGCGGAATTCATTATTCGGAACGCACCCTGTCCGGTATTATGTGTGCGGCCGTGAACAATAGTGCTCGGACTCAGTGATCAGAGGTCAGAATTGATGAATGCATCGATCGCGAAGAACGAAACTCTCCTTCAAGCAGCATTGACGCCGTTTGATATCGTTCGCCAAGTAGGTTTGGTCATTGGATTCAGTTTGCTGACGGCGTTGTCCGCCCAAATTGTGATTCCGCTCGGTCCAGTTCCCATCACGGGACAAACGTTCGCGGTGTTGTTGGCGGGTGCTCTGCTCGGATCGCGTCTGGGCGCGATCGCCATGATTGCTTACCTCATTGAAGGCGCAAGCGGACTTCCTTTCTTCGCCGGCGCAGCCGGCGGAGTTGCGCATCTGATGGGACAAACCGGCGGTTATCTCATCGCCTTTCCGGCCGCAGCTTTTATCACCGGCGCATTCGCTGAACAAGGGTGGGACCGAAAGTATCTGACTGCCGTCGCCGCGATGGCTGCGGGTTCGGTAGTGATTATCGTGTGCGGCTGTTTGTGGTTTTCTTTCCTGACGAGAACGTCACCGTTGGTAGCGTTTCAGTTCACGGTTCTGCAGTTCATTCCCGGTGACATCATCAAAATTGCTTTGGCCGCGGCGGTGCTGCCGACGGGTTGGAAGCTTCTCAAAGCGACGCACTAAGCGCTCACAGCGTCAACTCCATAAACAAAGCGCCCGGTACGGGGTTCTTGTAGTACGGTGCGATCTCTCTAAAGCCGAGCGAGCGATAAAGCGCGATCGCGCTTCCCATCTGTTTCGACAGCGTATCAAGCCGCATTCGCTGATAGCCCATTCCGCGCGCTTCCTCGATTATTCGTTCGGCCAGTTCTCTGCCCAGACCATGGCCATGAAATCGCGGTCGCAGGAACAGTCGCTTCATTTCACAAACCTCGTCGCTTAATCTTCGCAACGCGACGCATCCGGCCAAATCGCCGTCGCCGAAAGCCAGTAGTAAACGTCCGGTCGGTGGTGCGTATGCGCCTGGCAACTCAGCTAACTCTTTTTCGAAATTCTGAAAACAGAGATCGAGGTTCAGCCACGTTTCATATTCGCGAAAAAGTTGGCGCGCCTGGTTGATGTGCTCGGACGATGCAGCTTGAATGATTTCCATTGGGCCTTGAACGCAGACTCGTTACAGAACCGCGAGCGGTAGCGAGCGGGTTAAGGAGTTCAACGTCGCTATCGGAAGAATCAACGAAAAACCCTCTGACTCAACGTGCCTCCTTAACCCGCTCGCTACGGCTCGCGGTTCTGTATTGAAACCTCCACACACAAACTCGGCCTGACACCGAAGTATCAGGCCGAGTGAAATCCAATGCAAAGATGGATTGAATTACGCGGTGAACGAAGAGCCGCAGCCACAGCTGCCGGTCGCGTTCGGATTCTTAAAGGTGAAACCGGAACCCATCACGTTTGTGACGTAGTCGATTTCGACGCCGTTCAGGTACTGCGCGCTGAACATATCAACGAATAAGCGCACGCCCTTCTCATCCAGAATGAAATCGCCCTGTCGCGAATTCTCTTCGATATTCAGACTGTATTGAAATCCCGAGCAGCCGCCCGGCACCACGCGCACGCGCAGTCCCGCGGTTTCCGGCAAACCTTCTTCACCTGACATAAACTTCTTAATTTCGGTTGCCGCCGGTTCGGTGACGTTTAGATTGACGCTCGGGGCTGTTGTCGCTGCCATAATCTTATCTCCTCAAGTTTCTATAAATCGTTAGATGTGTTTAGGTCTTTGGTCTTGGAACTTTGGTCTTAGAAATCCGAAGACCGAAGACCCAAAGCCAAAGACCGAATCGACTTCATTTTACTGAGATTTCTTAAGCACGACAAGCTCCGGTTTCATCGCTTCGATCGAGACTTGCCGGGCGACTTCTTCAGCAACCTTCCGGAACGCTTGAGCCTGGGGAGATTCGGGCTGTCCGACGACAACCGGCACGCCTTTGTCGCCGCCTTCGCGCACGTCTATCCCCACCGGGATTGACCCAAGAAAAGCCACGCCGTACTCCGTTGCGAGTTTCTCGCCACCGCCCTGGCCGAAAATGTCGTAGCGCGCGCCGGTGTCGGGTGCGATGAAGTAACTCATGTTCTCGACCACGCCGAGCACGGGCACCGCCACGGTTTCGAACATGCGCAACGCGCGGCGCACATCGATGAGGGCCACTTCCTGCGGAGTTGTCACAAGCACTGCGCCCTGCACAGGTACGAGCTGTGCAAGACTTAATTGCACATCGCCGGTACCGGGCGGCATGTCGACAATTAAGTAATCGAGTTCGCCCCACTTCACGTCCGAAAGAAATTGCTTCACGAGGCCGTGCAGAATCGGGCCGCGCACGATCAGCGGTTTGTCGCCGGGTTGCAGCACCGCCATCGAAATCAGCTTGATGCCGTACGCTTCCACCGGAATCAGTTTGTTGACGTCAACTTCGGGTCGCTCATTCGCGGCGCCCAACATGATGGGCACATTAGGACCATAGACGTCGGCGTCCATCAAACCGACTTTGGCGCCATCCAATGCGAGCGCAACGGCGAGATTAACCGCCACTGTCGATTTGCCGACACCCCCCTTACCTGACGAAACGGCGACGATATTCTTGACGCCGGGCACCGAGACTTTGTCGCCGAGGCCGCGCCCTTTCGGCACTTCCGCATCCATGGTTACTTGCACTGACTGCACGCCGGAAATCGCCCCGACCAGTTCCCGCGCGGCGCTTTCCATTTCGCTCTTGACGGGACACGCCGGTGTTGTCAAAACGATCCGAAATGAAACGTTGCCGTTATTGATCGCAAGATCTCTTATGAAGCCAAGCGTCACGATGTCTTTGTGTAGATCAGGATCTTTGATCTGCCGCAGCGCGTCGAGCACTACATTTTCATTCAACTGAAACATGATCGAATTGTACGACAAGCTGCCCGCTTGTCGCGAAGTACGTCAGAAGCCCGACCGTTAAGGAGGGCAACTGTTGATTCACCAATCGTTGAAAGGAATCTTGGCTTGCCCTCCCTCACGGTCGGGCTTCTGACACAA
>CBFHBA010000045.1:0-30313 GCA_965653675.1 uncultured bacterium | reverse complement strand
CAAAGACTTCACGCCGGTTTGCACGACCGAGCTTGGCTACATGGCCAGCATCAAGCCGGAGTTCGACAAGCGCAACGTAAAGATCATCGGACTCAGCGTTGACCCGGTTGAGAATCACTCGCGTTGGTCGAATGACATTGCGGATGCGACAGGTCACGCGCCGAATTATCCGATGATCGGCGACACCGACCTCGCGGTTTCGAAGTTGTATGACATGCTGCCGGCCGCCACCGGCGGAACTTCTGAAGGACGAACCGCAGCCGACAACATGACGGTGCGCAACGTGTTCGTCATTGGCCCGGACAAGAAGATCAAACTGCTGATCGTGTATCCAATGTCTACGGGCCGGAACTTTGATGAGGTCCTTCGCGTGATCGATTCCATTCAGTTGACCGCGAAATACAGCGTGGCGACACCGGTCAACTGGAAAGACGGCGAAGACGTGATCATCGTGCCGGCACTGAATGACGAAGCCGCGAAAGAAAAGTTTCCCGGTGGCTGGAAAACCATCAAGCCTTATTTGCGCGTCGTGCCGCAGCCTAACAAGCAAGCGAAAGCTGCTGAAGGCTGATTCTCTAAAGAACTTCTGCAATCGAATCTTGAGTGTGCACCTGGGGCAGCGCTCGTCGCTGCCCTTCTACTTGGTTCACAACTGAGTCGCAACTGAATCACATGCGAGCAATCGTTACTACGGCAAACGGCGACGTTCGCGCTATGAAAGTTGAGGAGCGCCCGGATCCGACGCCAGCACACGGCGAAGTGTTGCTGCGCGTGAAAGCCGCCGGTCTGAATTTCGCGGACATTCTCGCGCGCCAGGGTTTGTATCCCGATGGTCCGCCAAAACCGTGCGTGATGGGCTATGAAGTTTCGGGCGTGGTCGAATCAGTCGGTGATGGAGTTGATTCTTCGCGGATTGGCGAGGCGGTAATCGCGATGACACGATTCAAGGGCCAGGCTGAACTGGTGGCCGTATCGGAGCTGCAGGTGTTTGAAAAGCCGGCGAAGTTGAGCTTTGAAGCGGCCGCCGCAATTCCTGTCAACTATCTGACCGCGTGGGCGCTCCTCGTGACGATGGGTGGTTTGCAGAAGGATGAGTCAGTGCTCATTCATAACGCCGGTGGCGGCGTCGGGCTCGCCGCACTCGATATCGCCAAACATATCGGCGCAAAGACCTACGGTACCGCCAGTCCCTCGAAACACGCGTTCCTGAAAGAGCGAGGGTTGGATCATCCAATCGATTATCGAAATCAGGATTGGCTGCCAGTGCTGCTGGAGTTGACAAGCGGCCGCGGCGTCGAGCTCGTGATCGATCCGCTCGGCGGCAAGAATTGGGAGAAGAGTTATCGCGCGCTGCGCGCGACCGGTCGCATGGGAATGTTTGGAATGTCGGTCGCGTCGGCCTCGGGAATGCGCGGCAAGCTGCGCGCCCTAAAGGCGATTGCGCAAATGCCGCGCTTCAATCCAATCAAGCTAATCAATCGCAACCGGGGCGTATTCGGCCTGAATCTCGGCCACCTCTGGAACGAAGGCGAGAAAGTCGCCGGCTGGACGCGCGAAATCATGGGCGGGGTCGAAACAGGTTGGGTGCGCCCGCACGTGGATCGCGCTTTTCCTTTCGACCAAATCGCTGACGCCCACCGTTACCTGGAAGAGCGAAAGAACACCGGCAAAGTCGTGCTGGTACCCTAATTGTCACTCCCGGTTCTTTGTGGCACAAAGTACTTGACAGCGCCAGGTCGTCTGCGTTAATGTGCGCGAAGATGGCTCCCGTTTCAGAACGAATTCAGCCCGCCGCGTTGCACGATCGCGCAATGGAAAATATTCGCTTCATTCGCGAGACGATGGAGCGTGCATCAGCCTTTACTGCCGTGCCGGGTTGGGGACAGGTGGCCGTTGGAGTAACCGCGTTGGTGGCGTCATATCTGGCGGTACACGCGGCGACAGCAAGGCAATGGCTGTTCGTTTGGCTCGCGGAAGCAGTCATCGCCTGTCTCATTGCTGGCTGGACCCTCGACCGCAAGGCGCGCGCGACGCATACACCTCTGTTGTCCGGACCTGCGCGTAAGGTCGCATTCAGTTTGTCTCCGCCATTGATAGTTGGAGCATTACTGACGGCCGTCCTTTTCAAATTGCGGGTTACGTCGATGATTCCCGGCGTGTGGCTTTTGCTCTATGGGACGGGCGTCGTAACCGGAGGAATGTTTTCCGTGACCATCGTGCCGATCATGGGGATTTGCTTCATGGTGCTCGGCGCGTTCGCGCTGTTCGTCTCGCCAGCATGGGCAAACTGGTTGCTGGCAGCGGGATTTGGAGGACTTCACATTGTTTTCGGAATCATCATTGCGAGGAAGTACGGTGGGTAAGAACGCATTAAAACGAGAAACGAAGAAGGTCGAAAAACACAAGCTGCGCACGATCGCACCCCAGACGCCGAGCACGATGCATGAATTGGATCGGCTGATTCACGAGCGTTTGCGGCTGGGGATTATCAGTGCGCTCGCGGTGAATGAAACGCTGACGTTCAACGAACTGAAGCACATGGTGAAGACCAGCGATGGCAATCTCAGCGTGCATGCACGGAAATTGGAAGACGCGGGCTATGTGAATTGCTCAAAAACATTTGACGGCCGCACGCCCAAGACTGAATACCGCCTGACGAATGCCGGGCGGCGCGCGCTGGAGCGCTATCTCGATCATATGGAAGCAGTGATTGGTCAAATGCGAAACAGGTGAGCTGACCAGGTTAAAATTTTTTGGGCGCCCGCTTTGCCATGCAAAGCGCTTTGTTAAAGTGGGGGGGGGAGGAGTAAAAGGACAATGCACACAAACGTCAGTCTGGAGGCGCCCCTGGCCGCTTTGGCCTTGTTAGGCACCGGCTTTCTGATTTTTCTCGCCGCCATTGTGTTGATTCAATCGCTGATTGTTCGGAAGGTGCGGCGCGCAAAAGTTGTGATGCTGGCGATGGCCGCAGTCCTTGCGTTGTACGGATCAGCCGTTGTGGCGTTCTCGTTTGCGAGTCACTACAACCTGATCGCGCGCGGTCAGGAAAAGCATTTCTGCGAACTGGACTGTCACCTCGCGTATTCGATTCTGAATGTCGCGCAGGCGGCTGCGTCACCGGACGGCCGCCAGCCCGTCACGGTGACAATCAAGACCCGCTTCGATGAAACGACGATTTCACCGTCGCGCGGCAATGGACTGCTTTATCCCAACCCTCGCACTCTCACGCTGTACGACGACCGCGGGAATCGCTATGCACCGCAGTTTGAAAGCGGCACTTCTTTTACGACGCCGCTTCGTCCTGGGGAATCGTACACGACTGACGTCGTCTTCAATCTACCCGCTGGCGTGAGGCCGGCAAGGCTTCTGCTCAATGAAAGCGACTGGATAACACACGTCGTGCTTGGCCACGAAAATAGCCCTCTTCACAGAAAAACCGAATTTCAATTGTAAAGGAACAGAGCTGAACTTTGAGGCCAATCAAACGAGTCAAACTAGTGCTGCCGGCGCTGACCGAAGCTACCAGTCCGTATTGGCGCCCAATCAAGTATTCACTGTTTCCGCCGTTGGGACTCGCGACGCTTGCAGCTTATCTCGATCCAGATTTGGAAATATCGCTTCAGGATGAGCATGTAGAAAAACTGGATCTCGATGATGAGCCCGACCTCGTTGTAATTCAGGTCTACATCACGAACGCCTACCGCGCGTACGCCATCGCGGATCACTATCGTGCGCGCGGAGCGTACGTTGCACTCGGAGGTTTGCACGTCACCTCGCTGCCTGAAGAGGCTGCGCCGCACGCCGATTCGATTTTTCTCGGCCCGGGTGAACAAACGTTTCCGCAGTTCTTGCACGATCTTAAAGCTGGGATACCGCAAAGGCGTTACCGGTCTTCCGTGCGGACGCTGCAGGGTATCCCTGCGATTCGCCGCGATCTGATTCAAAGGCATCGATACCTCGTGCCCAACTCGATCGTCGTAACCCGCGGTTGTCCGCATCACTGCACCTTCTGTTACAAGGATGCGTTCTTTGAAGGCGGTCGCGGTTTCTACACGCAAGCCGTCGACGATGCGCTTGCGGAGATAGCCCGTCTGCCGGGACGGCATCTCTATTTTCTTGACGATCACTTGCTTGGAAAGCCGCGGTTCGCGCGCGAATTGTTTCGCGGAATGCGCGGGATGAATCGCATCTTCCAGGGCGCCGCGACAGTGGATTCGATTTTGCGCGACGCTTTGATCGAAGAAGCCGCAGCGGCAGGTTTGCGCAGTCTGTTTGTCGGTTTTGAGACTCTTTCAAGTGATGGACTTGCCGGCGCCCACAAGCGACAAAACCTCGGCCGTGACTACATAGAAGTTGTGCGGCGGCTGGACAGTCTCGGCATCATGATCAATGGCAGTTTCGTGTTTGGACTCGATGGAGACGATCGCAACGTGTTTCGCCGGACAGTAGATTGGGCAGTCGAATCGGGAATTACGACAGCAACGTTTCACATTCTCACGCCGTATCCGGGCACGGCGCTTTATGCCGACATGATGCGACAGAAGCGAATGTTGACTAGTAACTGGGACCTCTACGACACGCGTCATGTTGTCTATCAACCAACATCTATGTCACCGGAAGAATTAAAGCGTGGATATGATTGGTCATACGAGGAGTTCTATCGCTGGAATTCGATCCGCAAAGCAGCCTCAGCGCACGAATCACTTAAACATCAACTGAAGCATTTCGTCTACAGCGCAGGCTGGAAAAAGTTCGAGCGCGCGTGGGATTTTCTGATCCGCGTCAAGCAATTGTCGCAGATGCGGCCGATTTTGGAAGCGGTGCTGTCGCCAGTAAATCGAGCAGGATCAAATTCGCAAATCTGCTTGCCGAATTCGTCACGTCGATCGGCGAAGGAACTTCCTTTGCAGATGAAATCGCCATCAATAGGCGTAGAGGTCACTTGATGCGCTAGGAGAGCCAACCGCCGCGAAATCCCGCGCGCCGCAGGCCTTCGACAATGTACGGGCAGTTTCGCATCAATCGCCAGAGAAAACCGGTACGATAATTCTCAATCATAGCCACGATCGGGCCCTGATCGAGGCCGTAATAACCCAGCGAAACCCACCCTTTCTTATTCCGGTTTGAGTCAGTGAAGGTGGGGTTGTAGCTGCATTTGAAGCCGTATTTGCTCGTCATCTCAGGAAAAGTCTTGTTGAAGTAATTCAGTGACGGCAGAACGATTTCCGGCGCAAAGGGCAAAGAAGCTGTCACGGCCCACGGCGCGAGCGTGCCGTCGTCCGGTCCATTCGGAATGCCCCGGCTTTTGTAATCGAAGAATCTTATTGTCCGGCCATCGATGCGACGGGTTGCCGGCCCCGGCCCGTCACTAGCCGTGATTCCCCAGATGTGTTCGCCATAGCCCTTGAAACGGTTCGGGTTTCGGATGGCGTATTGCTGTTGTGCATAAGTTGCACGGCGGCTGTTCTCGAAATAGTCAATTGCCTTTGTACGCATGTATTCATCCTGGATGCCGCGAAAATCGATCCACAAGTGCGGAATCTGATGGATGAACAGCGGACCCGCCGAGACATGTTCAAACCCATAGACATTTTTCCATTTGTAAGTCCGCAGCCACGCATGATAGCTGTCCGGCGCAATCGGAAACGTCGGCGACGCCAGCGCCAGTATGTAGAGAAACAAAGCTTCGTTATAGCCGGCCCAGCGATACTTGATGAATCCCGTTTCAGGTTTCCAACCATGCGTGATCGTCAAAGCTCCGTTCCGCGCCCATTGCCAATCGGCGCGGCGATAAAGCTCTTCGGCGAGCCGGCGAATCTCGCGTTCCGCCGAAGTCTCGCGATCGAAATACTGAGCGGCCGTCAGCGCGCCCGCGATTAGATATGCGGTATCAATAGTCGAAATCTCCGACCGCCAAGTGCGTTGGCCCGTGGCCATGTCGAGAAAGTGATAGTAAAAGCCACGCCGGCTGATTGCCTCTGGTCCGTTGCCGTCAGGGCCGTAATAAAAGAAGCGCAACTTCGCGATGGTCCGCTTAATCGCTTCCGCGCGGGACATGTACCCACGCTCAACGGCGATTGGGTAGACCGTCAAAGCAAAACCTACAACCGCGATCGAAGCGGGCGCGCCATCGCGAGTGTTCTCAGGCATTAGGCTCGTCGTCGGATGCATTTCGTGACGAAAGAACTTGAAGGTGTCGGCCTCGAGTTTTGCGAGGTATTCGTCGGTCAAGGATGGATAAAGCACTTTCATCTTCTTGTTTTGATGTGGCATAGGATTCTCGCCCGTGATTCACGCGCAAGATGCGCGTGCCACGTCAGAACTCAAATTCCACCGCGGCAACTGCATGCGGTGGCAACTGGACCTCGAAAGCAAGACGGGAGTCGCGATACTTAAACTTCTGTTGCGCGCGAACAATTTCCGACGCGGCCAGCAAACGTTCGAGTAACTCCTCGTTGAGATAGTCTGGCGCACCCAATTTGCGCCACGACTTTTCAGCATTCGCAGAATCTTCGTCGATGCGCTCAACCCAGGCTGCACGGGGCTGGCGAGCGTTCAGCAGAACCATTGATACTCTTTCATTCTCGATTGAGTGTCCGGGCAGCGCATGATTGCTCATCAGAACGGTCAGCTTTCGGTCGTCAGGGACTGCCCAGATATTCACCGTTTCATGCAATCCGTCGATCAACAACTGCTGTGTTCCGGCCCGGTGAAGTATTTGAAAGACACGGTAGGCTGGTTTGGGTATCCCGTGAATAGTCAGTAGCCCAAAGCCGCCGTGAAAAGGAACGGACGAAAAATAGTTTTCTTCAAAAATATCGGAAAACGTCCAGAAGCTGTAAGCATCAACGACACCGGCAACGTCCATAATCGATTTCAGGGCAAAGGCGGCGGCGTAAGGTTGATCGTGAAGCGCGTCAAACGGATTCGAAGAGCTGTTCCACTCCGTGTAATAGAGCGGCAGATCGCCCGCTTGGCGCTTTGCGTCGAGCGCCTGATCGCGCAAGGCGCCACGGCGACTCTTTGACAGCCGGGT
Source organism: uncultured bacterium (assembly GCA_965653675.1). Classification (GTDB taxonomy): domain Bacteria; phylum Acidobacteriota; class Blastocatellia; order Pyrinomonadales; family Pyrinomonadaceae; genus UBA11740. The sequence goes on along the minus strand of CBFHBA010000045.1, from coordinate 23,277 downwards.
TTCCGTGTCGTCATCGGGTTTTCCGAACGCGTCAGTCGGATAATGGTGCGTGCTAATGAAATCGCTCGGCGTACGGTTGCGTTCGCAGAATTCGCGAAAGTCCTCGATCCATTCATTCTGTGCTGTTGCCGGCCCGCCCACCTGAAATGACGAATCAATGTCTTTGATTGTCTCTGCGGTGTACCGGTACAACTTGAAATAGTCTCGTTTGGTTCCGGTCCAAAATGATTTCAAGTTCGGTTCATTCCAAACTTCGAAACGCCAATGCTTCATCTCGGCAATGCCATAACGTTCGCGCCAGTGAAGCACCAGCTTTTTTATCAGCGCCGACCACTGCTTGTAGTCTTTCGGCGGCGTGACGTTGCCCTTGTAATGAAAGACGGTCTTGCCGCCCGCGGCGAGCGCCGTCGGCATGAAACTCAGCTCAACGAATGGATGCAGCCCTGTCGAAATAAGAAAGTCGAAAATCTGATCGACACATCGTCTGAGAGCAGCCCGTGAAAACGAACGCGCTCGAAGCCGAGTTCTTCACGACAACGTCGCAACTGCCGCTGCCAGTCGGCGCGCAAAGCGACCGGCGCATGGTCGCTGCCCACGCAAAATTCCCAGAAATGTTTTAGAGGGGTCGCCTTTCCCGCAAGGTCACAGACGAATTCGACTTCCATCTTTCCCATGGTGGAATCGCCTTCGTGTTAATCGCGCAGCAACCGGCGCGTGCCTTCGGCAGTCGCCCCGAACACAAGATGTGAAGCCAGCGCGTAAGCGTGCGTGGAAGGCGGATATTCGGTGGGGCCTTTCGACAAACCGAGCAGTGGCACCATACCTTCGTCAACGACCAGCCAAAACGCCGTTCCGTAGGGCAGGCCAAAGCCGCGCGTGACTTCGGGAAAAAATTCCGACGCAAGACAATACACAATTCCGCCGAGCCCGCCGACCGCATAGTGAACTGCCGGTCCGGCGATCTTCTTTTCGGCGTGTGTGAGCTTGTGATCGAATAGTCCTTCGAACACGGCGGATGCAGCTTTCACGGTGGCATCGTCCTGATCTTCGTTCGCGATTTGTGAATCTTCGCGCGCGAGTTCTTTTTCCTTCGCGTCGCCGGTCGACGAAAGGGTCATCCAAAACCCCTGAAAGCGATTCATTGTCCACGACGCTGTCAGGCCGGCGATTAATCCCACCAGCAGGCTTCGTCCGATTCTTGGTTTCTTGCGAACTTTGGTCATGTCGTTGCTTTACCTCAAGAATATTCTTTGGAATGACCCCAATGACGCCAGGGAGTCAGTACCGGGAGCGGTAGCGACCGGGTCGGTGCTTCAACGTCGGAATTCAGGCATCAACCCGGCCGCTACCGCTCCCGGTACTGACTCAATCTCGGCGTACGTTTTGGGCAAAGCTTCATGTCGGCTTCTTTTCTTTTGTCGCCTCATATGCGTGCTGGAGGTAGTCAGAAACGGCGACCGCGGCAAAAACCCCGCTCACGAATCGGGTGATGCGCGGCGCAAACAGAAATCCGAATCCCAAAGCCGCGGCGACCCAAGGCGCCGCGCAGAATTGGCAAGTCACCAGGTCTCCAATCGCTCTTTGCACTCCCTGGCCGCGTGATTTCTCGATCACTTCACCGCCGCGGGCCGATTTTTTATATTCGGTGAATGGCGCCCGCAAAGGCGCGGTCACCCAGTCTTTGGTAATCAGGCGCGTCAGCTTGTGCGTCGCGATACCCATCAGCACTAAATCGGCGGAGCGGACCTTCTCCGGAAATTCTTTGCCTGAATTCTTTGCGGCTAAAAGCATCGCAGCGAACGCTGCGTTATATACACCGACCAGCGTGGCATACCCGGCAAGCGGCGTCTCATCGCCGCCTCTGTAACCGGCGACGATCTCTTCAAGGGCCGACGGCTTCTGTCCTTGTTCTTCAGTCATCATCGTTTCTTGTTCGTGCCGATTGATTGCGCAGACCGAAGGCCAGCACTCCAATTAGCCCACCCAAAACTGCTCCCGTCATTGCGAGCCAGCTACGATTTATGTTCATCCAAAGTTGTGGACTCCGATCGCTGGAGCGTTCGTTGAACGTGCCGTGCGCGCCATGGTCACCCGGAATTGGTGACCACAGATTGTCTTGACGATCGGCTTCGACGGGCTCATTTGTTTGCTGCGCTTCGTAGTTAGTTTCCGCCAGATACCAATCCATCAATCCGGCGAAGAGCTTGTTGCCCTCGACCGCGATCACTGTTGGCGCGCCTACTTCCATTTCTCGGCGATCGTGAAGTGCTGCATAGACAATCGCATCGGCGGCAATCTCTGGTTGATAGATGGGCGGAACCGGTTGCGGTTTGCGCGGTAGGTGACTCTTAACCCAACTGAATTGCGGCGTGTTCATCGCCGGCAGGTGCACCATCGTGACGCGAACATTGCTCTGGTCGTGCAGAAGTTCGCAACGCAAAGATTGAGTAAATCCTTTGATGGCATGTTTTGCGCCGCAATAGGCCGACTGCAAAGGAATCGCGCGATAAGCCAACGCGGATCCGACCTGAACAATGCAACCGCGATCGCGCGGCAGCATGCGTTTCAAAGCCGCCAGCGTCCCGTGCACCACGCCAAGATACGTCACCTCCGTGACGCGCCGGAATTCTTCGGCGGTGATTTCTTTTAAGGGAGAGAAGACGGAAACCATCGCGTTATTTATCCAAATATCGATTGGACCGAAAACCTCTTCCACACGCGCCGCGGCGGCTGCCACGGCTTCAGCGTTCGCGACGTCCAGCGGCAGCACGAGCGCTCTTCCGCCGAGCTCTTCGACTTCTCTTTTGGCGGCTTCTAATCCGTCAACGCCGCGTGCCAGCAAACCAATCGACGCGCCGCGCCGAGCAAACGCCCGCACAGTTGCGCGGCCGACGCCCGCCGACGCGCCGGTAATGACTACTACTTCGGGTTTCATTATTTGCCACTTAATGAGCGCTCTCTCTGAAAAAGTGCTTTCGCACTCTGATTCACACCTAGCTTCAGCTAGGTGACAAACGATGCGCCATGACGGGAAACCGTTTAAAACGGTTTCCGGCTGACTTCCTTACCTGCACCTGGCTCAAGCCAGGTGTGAATGAAACAGGAAGCCGCTCGCAACGGTCACTTTTGGGGCAAAGTTTCTTCAATCGCAATCAGCGCCAAATCGGTTTCTTGATCGACTTTTCTGACCAACTCTCCCGATGTCTCAGTCAGGAACAATTCCAAAGTGGGCCAAACGTGTACTTGCAGCAGATGTCCGCCGTGGGCGGTTCCATCGGGCTTTCCGATTACCACGTGCGCATGCAGTTTGTGCCCACCGCTCTTGTCGATCGCAATGTTTCCCAACAGCGACATCACTTCGACCTGCTCGTTGACCTCGATTCGCGTGTAGTCTTTGCGGTCGCGCTCAAAGAAGCCGAGGGTTACGTCACTGAAAGCGCTAATGCCGAAAAGGTAACTTGCCTTCAAACGACTTTCTTTCGCGAACGCTAACAATTTGCTCTTGACTTCGTCACGTTTATCGAAAATCAGCGCGAACGTCCGTGGAGATTTAGTCATTAATTTCGAGTTCAATCATCTCTCCTCTTATGTTTAGAGTCGGCACTTGTGCCGGCACGTTCGCGCGCGGACAAGTCCCTCTAAACGATACTTTGGTCACGTCTGCAGTAATGCCATCTGCATGACTTCAGCCAGGTGTAACGCTTGCCGGCCGGTGGCCTGCGCAATCTGCTCGCGACAGCTAAAACCGTTCGCGATAAGCAAAGTGTCCTGTGCAGCTTGCCGAACTGCCGGCAGCAAGACCTGCTCACCAATCTGCATCGAAATGTCGTAGTGATCTTTTTCGAAACCGAAGGAACCGGCCATGCCGCAACAGCCTGAGTCGAGTAATTGAAAATCCAAGCCCATGCGCTTAAGAATTATTTCGTCCGCGTCCATTCCGATCAGCGCCTTTTGATGACAGTGACCATGCACGATCGCCTTGCGCCGCAACCCACCCACTTTGAAATCGGGTGCCTTCTTCGTCATAAATTCGCTAAACCCGTAGGTCTGTTCGCACAGGCGCTTGGCGTCTTCATCGCCGGGAAAAATATTCGGCATCTCGTCGTGAAATACTGCCAGGCAGCTTGGCTCGAGCACGACTAAGGGAGCCCCATCGGAAATTGGCTGCCTCAGGCTTTCGAGTATTTGCCGCAGCAATCGCTTAGCGCGATTGAGCATGCCAAAATCGTAGAGTGGACGGCCACAGCAGAGTGTCTGCTCCAGCACGGTCACCTCAAAGCCGCTCGAATCCAAGACTTCGCAAGCAGCGATTGCAATTTGAGGGTGAAAATAATTATTGAATGTATCCGCCCAAAGGATCACCTTCGGTTTGGTTTTCGCTGCCGGTCTCTGTCGCGTACTAAACCACTGCTTGAAAGTCTGTCGCGCAAAGCGCGGAATCTGTCGTTCCTGTGGCATTCCCGCCAGAGTCTTGGCCATTGCGGAAAGACCGGGTGTCTGCGTAAAAAAGTTGACTAACGTCGGCTGGAACGAAGCCATCCGCGCGAAACGATCGATGTAGCCAAACGCATAAGCATGTCGCGGGCGGAACCGCCCTTCATAATAATGCGACAGGAATTCAGCCTTGTACGTAGCCATGTCCACCGAAACCGGACACTCGCCCTTGCAGCCTTTGCACGCCAGGCACAAATCGAGTGCGTCTTTGACTTCTTCGCTCTTCCATTCGTCTTTGATGACATCGCCCTGGAGCATTTCCCAAAGCAAACGGGCGCGGCCACGCGTGGAATGTTTTTCCTCCATCGTAGCGCGATAACTCGGGCACATGGTTCCGCCGTCGAGCCGGCGGCATTCGCCGACGCCCACACAGCGTAAAGAGACGCGCGTGAAATCTCCGATGTCTTTCGGAAACTTGAAATGAGTTTCGTGATGCGCAGGGCGATAGTCGCTGCCAAGCCGCAGATTCGCGTCAACATCGTAGGAGTCGATCTTCTTGCCCGGATTCATCTTCCAATCCGGGTCCCAGATCGATTTGAACTCGCGAAAAGCTTGGACCAGCTCAGGCCCGAACATCTTTGGCAGCAACCATCCGCGTGACTGGCCGTCGCCATGCTCGCCGGAGAGCGAGCCGCCATAGCTGATTACAAGGTCGGCCGCGTTTTCGAGAAACGAACGAAATTTCTGAATGCCATCGTGAGTCTCGAGATCGAAATCCGTGCGCGTATGAATGCAGCCCTGACCGAAATGGCCGTAGAGATCGCCTTCGTATTCGTAACGTTCAAGCAGCTTGCGAAAATCGCGCAAATAATTGCCGAGCTTTTCCGGCGGCACCGCCGCGTCTTCCCATCCTTCCCAAGTGATCTTCTTGTTAGGCACGTGCGCCGTCGCCCCGAGCCCCGACTCGCGCACTTTCCAAATCATCTTCTCTTCGCGCTCTTTATCAAACAGTTTCATGGAAGGTCGCTGATCTTTCCCATTCAACTCTTCCATCAGGCCGCGCGCGCGTTCGTCAGCTTCTGCTTTGGTTTCGCCCCCGAATTCAACCAGTAGCCAGCCCGTGCCTTCAGGGAGAAGCTTCAAACTTTCAGGATGCAATCCGAGCGCTTTCATGTCTTCGATCAGACGATCGTCCAGCCCTTCCAATCCAATCGGTTTATGCGCCAGCGCTTCCATGACGTGGTCGGCGGCGCTGTAAACGTCCTCGTAACCCAGCACCAGCAGCGAACGCGCGGCCGGTTTCGGAACCAGACGCACGGTGGCTTCGAGAATCAGCGTGCAAGTGCACTCTGATCCAACCAAAGCCTTCGCCACATCGAAGCCGTTTTCCGGCAACAAATAATCCAGGTTATAGCCGGACACTCGCCGTGGAATCTTCGGATAGCGCGCGCGAATCAGGTCGGCGTACTTGTCGCGCAGCGCTTTCAGTCTTTGATAAATTTCGCCGCGGCGCCCACCTTCACTAATAATTCTGAACAGCTCGTGCTCGCTCGTTTTTCCGACGCGGAGACGGAAGCCGTCATAAGTCAGAACCTCGAGGTCTTCAACGTTGTCGATCGTCTTGCCGCCCATGACCGAATGCACGCCGCAGGAGTTATTGCCGATCATCCCGCCCAGCGTGCAGTGACTGTGCGTCGAAGGATCAGGTGCGAATGCAAGCGCGTGTTCACTTGCCGATTTCTGTAACGAATCGAGCACGACACCAGGCTCGACGCGCGCCGTGCGCCGTTCTGGATCAACTTCAATGATTCGATTGAAGTACTTTGAGGTATCGAGGACGACGGCCACATTGCAGCATTGGCCGGCGAGACTGGTGCCGCCGCCGCGCGCCAGAATCGGCGCGTCAAACTCCCGCGCAATCCCTACAGTTTGAACGACATCGTCAGCACCGCGCGGGATGACTACGCCAATCGGCACTTGGCGATAATTTGAAGCGTCAGTGGCATACAGCGCGCGGCTGCCGCTATCAAAGCGCACTTCGCCGCGAATTGAGGAGCGCAATGCAGAGGCAAGTCTTTCCGCGTCGACGCTGAGTCGCGGCCGGCGCACCGGTGCTCGCTGATATTTGATTCCGGCGACCATGACTTTCAGCCGCGGAGCGGCGAAATGTTTATAGAACCTGACCAAAAAGTGGGGCTCGCTCCTTTGGAGCGATATTTTCTGCCGCCCATTAAATGGGCTCGGGGACAACACTATGCTGGCGGACTATAAACACTCAGTGTCTACGGCACTCAGTACAATTAAGTCCTCACCTCAAACTTCTCTAACGCTTCTTCATCAAATTCGATCCCATGTCCCGCAGCATCCGAGGGAATCGCGAAGCCATCTTCAATCCGCACACGCTGCTTCAAGACTGGCTCCATTTGCGGCACATATTCAATCATCATGGAGTTCGGTACCGCAGTGGCAATGCTCACGCTCAACTCCGGTGAAACGTGCGGCGCGACTGGCAGATTCGCCGCTTGCGCGAAGTGGCAAACATTCATTGCGTTAGTGATGCCGCCGATGCGCGCAACGTCAGGTTGCAGGATGTCCAACGCACCTTGCCGTCCATATTCGTAAAAAGCTGCTGGCGAGTAGAGACTTTCGCCGGCCGCGCGTGGGATGTTCGTGTGTCTGCTCAATTCGATGAATCCTTGAATGTCAGTCGACGGCAAAGGTTCTTCGATCCAAACCAAATTGAATTCTTCCAACAGCTTCAACCGGCGAATTGCTTCGTCGACCGTCCACGATTGATTCGCGTCAATCATCAATTTCACTTTGGGACCGACAGCTTCGCGCACACGCGCAACACGCTCGCGATCCTCGTTTGGATCTTCTTTACCGACTTTTAATTTCAGGGCGCGAAATCCATTTCGCTCGACAGCCTCGTGACAACGCGAAACCATTTCTTCGACTGGGCGGTTCAACCAGCCAACATGAGAGTTATAGGCGAGCACTCGATCTTTCGCACCACCCAGCAGGACATGCAGCGGCGTTTCAGTTCGCTTTCCAGCGAGGTCCCACAGCGCGATGTCGATTGCCGCCAGCGCATTCGACGAAATACAGCCCGGCGTGAGTGCGTGAATACTCTTCGTGAGATGCTTTTGAATGAAACCGATCCGGCGGATGTCCTGACCCATCAACCAATCGAGCAGCTCGGCCCGCAACAATTCAACTATGGCCGATCCACCCTTGCCGATCGTGTAGCCGAAACCAACTCCCGTGAGGCCAGCTTTATCAGTAATTGAAACGCACGGCAGTTCGAGCGCGTCGAATTGCTGGATGGCATCACCCCGCGGTGGCTCGACTGGAATGCGGATCAGTCGCGCGCTGGCGTTTGCAATCCGCTCGCTTTTCGGTCTCATCATCAAAAGACTTAACCGCAGAGGTCGCTGAGGTTTTCGCCGAGGACGCCGAGACAGAATCTCTGCGTTGCTCTGCGAGGAACTCTGTGTCCTCTGCGGTTCCAATGCTTTCAAATCAACTCGTTCAGCTTGTCGCGAAACAGCGTCAGCGCAATCTTGCCGCCGCTCGGCTGGCCTTTGGCCAACGCCTCAGCAAAGTGCAGCGCCTGTTTTGCCGTGACCTTCGGCGGCATGGGCGGCTCGAACGGATCGACAACGACTTCAACCAGCGCCGGCCGATTCGCGCTAAGCGCGTGCTGTAAAGCAGGCCGAATCTCTTCCGGTCGGTCAACCGTCCAACCAATACCGCCGCAAGCTTCCGCGTACTTTGCAAAACTGGGATTGTGCAGCTCGCATCCGTATTCCGGATTGCCGAGGAAGACGATCTGTTCCCACTTAATCTGGCCCAGCGTGTTGTTCTTAATAATCACCACCACGATCGGCAGATTGTATTTGACCGCGGTGAGAAACTCGCCCATCAGCATCGTGAACCCGCCGTCGCCGACAAATGCGATCGACTGCCGTTTGGGAAAGGCTATCTTGGCGGCGATCGCGTAAGGGAGCCCCGGCGCCATCGTGGCGAGATTTCCCGAGCAACTGAATTTCTGCGTGCCGCGCATCTTGAAGTGGCGCGCGATCCACGTGGTGATCGTGCCCGAGTCGGTGGACACGATTGCATCATCAGCAGCAAGTTGCGAAAGCTCCCAGGCAACGCGCTGCGGCTTGATCGGCCCATCACCGTTGGCCGTACCCTGATTGGCCATCAGCTTCCACCAGTCCTTCATGCCCTTCTGCGCCTTATCGAGGAGTTTGTGCTTTCGTTTACGCTTGATAAATGACAACAGCGCAGCAGTCGTAGCTTTCGCATCGCCGACCAGTCCGGCGTCCACAGGAAAACGCAGGCCGATGCGATCGGCTTTATCGTCGATCTGCACGCCTTTGGCCTCGCCAGGCTTCGGCAGATATTCCATGTAAGGAAACGACGAGCCGATAATCAGCAAGGCATCACAATTCTCCATTGCTTCGACTGCGGGTGTCGTTCCCAACAATCCGAGTCCACCCACACACAACGGATGATCGTCGGGCACAACTTCTTTTCCGAGCAAAGCCTTGACGATTGGCGCGCCCAATTTTCCGGCAATCTCAATCACTTCCGCGCCCGCGCCGCGCGCGCCCTGGCCAACGAGCACGACGGGTTTGTCGGCTTTATTCAGAAGATTGGCGGCGCACTGCAATTCTTCTGTGGTGGGAATGACCACCGGTTTGCTCCATCGACTGGTCGTCGAGCCATTGACTTTGTGCATCGTCCGTTTGCGCGATAGTTCGTGCTCCTGATAATCAACCGGAAAAGTGATGTGGGACACGCCGCGATGATTCAAAGCATGACGGCAAGCTTCATCGGCGAGCATCTCGACCTGATTCGGATTGATAACTTCCTGATTGTAGATGGCGACATCGTCGAATAGACGCGCCATGTCAACTTCCTGTTGAAAGTTGCTGCCTTTCAAATCCGAATAAGTCTGGCCGGTGAGCGCGAGCACCGGCGCCTGATCCAGTTTTGCATCGTACAGTCCATTCAACAGATGAATTCCGCCAGGCCCGGAAGTCGCCAGACAACAGCCGAGGCGGCCGGTGTACTTTGCGTACGCGCAAGCCATGAACGCAGCCGCTTCTTCGTGACGAACCTGAATGAAGCGCACCTTATCCTGTCGCGTGCGCAGCGCTTCCATGATGCCGTTGATGCCGTCGCCGGGCAGGCCAAAGACGGTATCGACGCCCCAATCAATAATGTTCTCGACCAAAATGTCTGCGGCTGTTTCGCTCATGATTTTGTCCTTAGTCACAGAGGCAGAGAGACACAAAGAACGAGACAACAAAAACCCAGGAATTGATGTGATTCGCCTCGCCCGTCATTAGCTCTTCTTTCCGGACTCTGTGTCTCTGTGGCAATTACTATGGGTGGCCGACGATATCGAACTCGAAGTGAACTGTGTCAGCGACGCGCACCATGCCGTGGAAAGCTGACGTAGCCTTCACTTTGAAGTCACCGCGATTAATCGAGAACTCACCCTGTGCGCGCACCTGATTGCCGCTGACACTTACTTTCGTGGGAATCGTGATAGGCCGTGTCACGCCCAGCAGTGTTAGGTTTCCGGTAATCTTCAGATCGTATTGCCCCGGACCGGTCGACGTGCCGGTGACTTGATTGCTCCTGAAAGTAATCTCCGGATATTGATCCGGCAGCAGCACGATGTCGTGCAATTCTTTGTTGATGATCTGTTTTTGCGGCGCGGTAAAGACGTCGCTGGTTTCTTCCATCGACGCGGACTTGGCGACGATTGTCAGTGAAGAGTTGCCCAGCGAATCGGGATCGAGTGTGGCCTCGCCGGTAAAATCTCGCACTGCGATGTGATGCCCATGTCCTTTGAACCACAGGAAGCCGCTGCGGGTGGCGTGCGCCATGAACTTGCTGGCGCTCGCGTCGAGTTGATAGCGCGAAGCCGCAGGGCTGAGGACGGCGGCTTTTGCTTCGACCGGCGCAAGAGTCAAAGCAGCGGTTTGAGCAGGAACGGACGGCCGGTTGGCGACGGTGTAAAGCGACGCGAAGGCCAGCACATAGGCGCCGACGATCACGAACAACCACTTAAATAACTTCATAACTTGTTCCTAGTTGGTGAAGCCGGCGGCTTGTTTCTTTGCAAACAGTCCGTCAAGCGAGAACCGATTCAAATCTGAAAACCAAAGCAACACAAAATTCATGAGGACGTAAATCAGATTGTGCGCGACATTGTCCGCGTGGCCCAATATGACGAGGCCGAAAGTTAATCCAATCAACAAGAGACCCGACAAGGTCAATCCCGCTCGCGTGAACAATCCGAACAGAATGAGCACTCCGGAAATTGTTTCGCAGAATGGAATGGCATACGCAAAAGGCATCACCATGAATGCCGGCAGCTTGCCCGAGAATTGTTGATTCATGCCACCAACAAAATTCGCCAAACCGCCCCTGAACTTGCCGATACCATAAAAGAGGAAGACCACCCCGTACGTGACGCGCATCAGTGCATAACCGCACTCGCGATGATTCATCGAGCCATCCTTTCTGCGTGATTATCAAGCCGCGCGAATGTGGCGCTGCGTTTCTGGCCGGCTTGGCGCCTCTCGCTGATCGACAGCGACGCCGTGTGCGAAGACTAATTGGCCACCTAGCCACCCGGCGATGGCTAGTCCAATCACACCTACTATTGAAAGAATGAACGGGAGCATCGGCATGCTGCGAATCCACGCTGCGCCGCTCGTCGTCCGGAGATAGAAACTGGCAATGAAAACCACCAGCGTGAAGATATTGACGCGTGCGTGCCAGTTCGCGACTTTAACTGCCGCGCGATCAGTGAGCGTCGCCCAATCGATCAAGCCAGGAATCGCTGCTGCCGCGGCTCCAATGATGCCGCCGAGCATCGTGTAAAAGGCAACGTAATCACGCCAAATCGGATTTCCTTGCCACAGATAAATCAGATCGGCGATAAACGAGAAAACGAAAAGTCCAATCGGAAACGGAATCAACATCGGGTGAATCGGATGTCCTCCGATGCTTGCTCGACTTGCCATACCTGCCTCCTTCGCTAGCCCCTGCTGAGGATCGGTGTCTATGAGTATTCGCTCGGCAAGTGCCTTGCTTTGGCCCCACAGCCGTCGCGGAATTTGATAATTTGCCGTCCCAGGAAATTACAAGCGGCATGCCAGCTTGAGTAGAATTGACGGCGAGTTCATTTGCGCCTGAATGCCCATAAACACCGCCAATTCAGTCGTGCCTCTGTATCAATCTTCTGTGCGCTCCGGGCGGATTGTTACAATTCCAGACACTTCTATCAGTCCGATGGTCCCCGTCTCGCTGAGAAACCGTAGGCTTTTTAAAAGCTGTTAATCTCTCGGACGCCGGTAAAGACTTCAAGTACTCGACCAAGTCGCACAGAGCAGCGCGAACATCAAAACCGGCAGAGCAATTTGCTAGGTTGGTATTTCATGAGCTTCTTCTCTGCGTAAGGTTATAGTTATGCGGTAAGACTTCACCGCCGGGCGCAAAGTTCATTGCGCATCGGCGATGCATCTTCAATTGCACCCTTGGTCGAGTCGCTCGCATTGGTGAGAGATTTCACTCATTCATGAAACTACAGACGAGGTGAAGGTTTGTACGTAATCCGTATCATCTGGCGTGTGGCACAGGGCTCGGCTGACGCGCCCTAGTGTGTGCCTTCGACTGACAATGCGACGAGGACAGGCACGCTTCGGCTTCGCTGAGCTGTTCGGCTGGTAACGTTATGCCAATTCCGGTCCACGACGCGTTCAACCAAAGCGAGGAAGGAAAATTGAAAATCACATTGGTCGCATCTTGCTCAAAAAGTCTTTCGAAAACCGCGTCCAGATTGCCCGGCATGTCCTGCAAACTTCGGTTCTGAACGAATGCCGCGGTAATTTTAACCTCTACGCCAAAAACATATTGAGAGAGATCGCCGATCTGCGCTATAAAAATATTCTGATTTCCACGGACCGAGGGTACTTTCCATGCGCACCCTGATACCCGGAGAATGGTACATCCTGTTCACTTGTTCCGAGTGCAAGACGCGACAGATCCTGTTTCCCGATCTGTCGGAAGGGCGAGCCAACCTGCGAGCAACCTACAAAGTTGAATGCGCCAAGTGCCATCACATCGGTAAATACGAGAGCGAAACGCTCGAGCGTTATCAACATCCGTCGCATGAGGGGCCGAAACCCATTTATGGTCTCGCATTCTTTGTGTTGGTGACATTGCTCCGTAAAGGCGGAGTGCTCAGGCTTAAGCGCCACAGAAGAGCGCCGTACTGATTTAGCCCTTCTCAAAAGGCTTTGTTGCGAATTGGAACAGGCGGCCGCTCCGCATTCAGCGTCTTTTCCAACACTTCTTACAACCTGACTGGCATGTTCCTCGCCTTTTCTGCGAAGCATGTCAACACTTCTTGAAGACGTAATGGCACCAACTTCCGGCATGACGACTTCGGTTTGGATGGCCACGGCAAGCACGCCATCGGAAAAGCCTTTAGCCAAAGACACGAGCGCGAACGTCGTCATCATTGGCGCCGGCATCGCGGGATTGACTACTGCTTATTTGCTCGCGCAGGAAGGGAAGTCGGTCGTCGTTTTGGATGATGGACCGATTGGCAGCGGCATGACAGCGCGCACGACCGCGCATCTAACCAACGCGCTCGATGATCGTTTTTATGAACTTGAGCGTTTGTTTGGTGAAGATGGTTCGCGGCTCGCGGCGCAGAGTCACACCGCAGCGATCGACAGAATTGAAGAGATCATTAACAAAGAGCGAATCGATTGCGAATGGTCGCGAGTAGATGGTTATCTCTTTTTACCAACGAATGGCCGCGTTCAGGTTTTGGAAGATGAGCTGCCCGCGGCACATCGCGCCGGCTTGACGAACGTTCGGCGGCTGGAACGTGCGCCGCTCGACTTCTGGGACACGGGCCCCTGCCTTTGGTTTCCACAACAGGGCCAGTTTCATCCTTTGAAATACCTAACTGGGTTAACACACGCGATCGAACATGATGGCGGCGCAATCTACACCGGCACTCACGCTGATGAAATTGAAGGCGGCGATGAAGCGCGTGTGACGACCACTAATGGCTACACCATCACCTGCGATTCAATCGTCGTGGCGACTAATTCCCCCGTCAACGATCGCATGGTAATTCACACCAAACAGGCGCCTTATACCACCTACGTTATCGGCGTGCGCATTCCAAAGGGATCGGTCCCGCCGGTCTTACTGTGGGACGCGCCAGACGATCTGTGGACGCCATATCATTACATTCGGGTCGCGAGCGAAGATGATTATGATGTGCTGGTCGTGGGCGGCGAAGATCACAAAACCGGGCAACAACACGACGGCGCACAACGTTGGGGCAAGCTCGAACAGTGGACGCGCAATCGCTTCCCGATGGCACAAGATGTGGAGTTCAGATGGTCAGGGCAGGTCATGGAGCCAGTGGACTCTCTAGCTTTCATCGGCCGCAATCCAGCTGATGCTGACAACGTTTTTATTGCCACCGGAGATTCGGGCATGGGCATGACGCACGGAACAATTGCGGGAATGCTGCTTACTGATTTAATCATGAACCGTCAAAATCCGTGGGCCGAACTCTACGAGCCAGCGCGCAAGAATCTGAAAGCAGCGAAAGATTTCGCAAAGGAAAACATCGATGTCATGGCGAGCTATACAGATTTACTGGCGCCCAGCGAAATCGATTCAGAAGATGATCTCGCGAAAGACGACGGCGTCGTGATGGGTCGCGGCCCGCTAAAGCAAGCTTTATATCGCGACGATAATGGAACATTGCATCGCACGTCAGCGGTGTGCCGCCACCTCGGCTGCATCGTTGCCTGGAACTCTGCCGAGCAGACCTGGGATTGTCCGTGTCACGGCTCACGCTATGATCGATTCGGCACGGTGATCAATGGCCCGGCGAATGAAGATTTGCCTCCGGTCCATGAATGAAAGCCGGATCAGATCTTCATTAAAACCGTATCGTGTAACTCACCCGCACATTTCGTCCAATCTCAGGCGCGATCTCTTTAACAAACGACAGATGATTTCGATAAAGGACATCGGTGAGATTGTATCCATTCACTGAAATAATGTGCGCCGTCCGCGCTGTTATGAACGTGTAAGAGGCGCTGAGATTGAATAGCGCATAACCGGCGGTCCGAGTTTCGTGGTCAAAGACACGCGTCTGCCGATTGACCATCACAACTTCTGGCCGCAGGCTGAACGCCTTGTATCTCCAGTCCAGGCCCACCGTTCCGCGCACAGGAGGAATGCGCGGCAGCGGCTTCTCTGAAGTAACCAGAGTCGCACGTGTGTAATCGACTTTACCGTTCACCCAAACTGTCGGCACAACTTCAGCTTCAATGCTCGCTTCGGTTCCCACGTATTTCGCACGTTCCTGCTCGTAGTTGACGATTGGCAGATGTGAATCCGCATCCGTCTGATCTGTAAAAGCTGTGAAAACGAAGTTTCGGAAGTTGTAGAAGTAAAAACTACTGTCGAGACGCACGCGCCTGCTGGTATGTCGCAGCGAGAAGTCTACGCCATCGCTTTGCTCGGCTTTCAGGTTCTCATTGCCGACATCGAAGACCAGAATGCCGGGATGCGGCCCGTTGTTGTAAAGCTCCTCCAGGGCCGGCGCGCGGAACGAATGCTGATAATTCGCCACGAATGCGCCGTCTTTCCAAAGACGCAAACGTGCGCCGGCGCTGCCTGAGAAGCCAACGAAATTGCGGTGAGGGAAATTACCTGCTGGATTGTACCCATTCTGTTCGATGCGGCCGCCGAATTGGAAACCGAGGCGTTCGCAGTCAATTCGCTCCAGCGCAAACGCGGCGAATGAGTGCTGCTTTGTGCGCGGTGTCGGTGCCTCTTCGCCGATCGACTCGTAATCGCGCGTAAAGCCCGAGAAACCAAACGTGCCCGAAAATTTGCTACTGCGGCGGTGATCGAAGTTCGCGAAGTAGTTGAAATTCTTGTTCGTGGCGAGCGACTCGAGCTCGGTTATATTCTCATCAGTTTCGAATTCAAACTCGCGCACCTTGTAATCGTTCTGCCGAATTCCGAAATCGATGCTCCGGATGAAACCGTGCAGATCGTGCAGGCCGCCCTTGAAATCAAAGCTGTGACGGCGCTCTTTCAAGTATTCGAGGTCGAACTCATCGGGTTCGACCGGCAATCCGTGTCGCCGGCCGTCGAGTGAATAACTGAAGACCAACCAGCCGCGTCGCGGGAACCATCCGGCGCCGCCGCTCACATTACCGGCGCGCGCGTACGAATTCCGAATCGGGCCGAGGGGCGTGTCATAATCGCTCGTTTTCTGGCCGCCACCGTTTGCGAAGATCATTATGTCGCCTACGCCAAATTTGAAACCGCCGCTGGCGCCCACATTCGCGTTGCCGTTGCCGGCGATCGTCGTAACGTAGCCAGACAGACCCTTCTGGAAAAGGTTATTCGTGGAAATCGCATTCACCACACCCCCGATGGCATTGCTGCCATAGAGCAGAGTTGCGGGTCCGCGAACGATTTCAATCCGATCGAGCGACAGCACATCAATCGGTTCGACTTCGTCCGCAGATTGAGAAGCAATGCCTCCGGAACGCAAAGCATCTTGCAATACTAAAATCCTGTCGCCATCAAAGCCTCGCACTACCGGCCGCGCCGAACCCGGACCGAAACTGCGTTTGGCGATACCGAGTTGGTGATCGAGTGCTTCGCCGAGAGAGACGGTGCTCTTCTGTGCCAGGTCCAGCGCACTAACGGAATTTACTGCTTGATAAGAAGAACTGACGGATTCGGCAATACCGCTGGCTGTCACCGTCACTTGTTCGCTGACGGGCGCGAGCGTCAGGTCGAAATCCACGATCTGCTCGCCGGCGGACACTTCGATTCGTCTGACGACATCCGGCACGCGATCGAGATGTGCCACGACTTCAAAAGATCCGGTGGGCACATCCTTAATTTCAAACGTACCTTGCTCATCAGTCATGGCAGTTCGGTCTAATTCAGGTATCGTAACCAGGACATTGCGGGCCCTCGTGCCCGATGGGTGAATGGTTACGGTCCCGCGAATCGTTCCTGCCGGGCCTCGTGATTGCAGCGGCAACAGGGAAGGTCTACCGGTGGGCTCGTCCAAGGCTTTTGTCTGTCCCTGTGCTGCCGCCTTATTAAAAACGCAGAGCATCAATAATATTAAAGCGATGAGAGCAAATGTCTTGTTCATGTTGCTTAATTTGGCGCCAGTTGCGGCCTTCCTCGGAACCTCGTTTAGAGCATCATTTAGGGAAGAAATTGAAAATCGTTTTCATTTTCAGGATCAAAATACCGACTGTCAAGGTCTGAGCCGGCGGCGCGGGCTGCTTCCGTCGGATTTAGGTGATCTGAATCACACCAGTGTTAAGATTTCGAACGTGGCAGAGAAATCGACTAAAAAAAGGCTACTGCGCAAGAGTGGGAGCGTGAAACTCACTCGGCAGAAGGAAGGACCGGCAATTTCGGTCGAACAGTTTCTCGCCCTCAAAAGGCCGAAGGGTGATTTGCTGCTTGAAATTAATGGCGAGCGGGTTTCGCTGACAAGTCTCGATCGCGTGTATTGGCCTGATGAAAAGCTGACGAAGTTCGATCTGCTTTGCTACTACATTCGCATCGGACAGCACATCATTCCGTTTCTTAAAGATCGCCCGGCGATCCTGCAGCGCTATCCACGCGGCATTAAAGCCCCGATGTTTTTTCAGCAGGACCTGGAAAGCGCGCCTGCATTCATCAAAACCGTTCACCTGACGAACCAGGAGGGGCGCGAGTTGGATTACGCGGTTTTCACCACGGTGGGTTCAATACTTCACTTTGTGAATCAGGGCAACATCGAACAGCACCCCTGGCACTCAACCGTCAAACATCTCGACAAGCCGGATTACGTGATGCTCGATCTCGATCCCAAGCAAGCCCCCTGGGAAAACGTCTTGCAGGTGGCGCTCTTGTGCAAAGAAGTGCTTGAGGAACTCGGACTGCCCGCTTTTCCAAAGACCTCGGGTTCATCAGGAATCCATATTTATGTGCCGTTGAAAACGAAACTCAAGTTTGGAAAGGTCGCGGCGGTGGCCGAAGCTCTTGCGGCCGAAGTCGCACAACGAGCGCCCCGGATCGCGACAGTGCAACGCTCACTGGCGAAGCGAGAAAAACAGCAAGTGTATGTTGACGCGATGCAGAACGCGCGCGGCAAGACAATCGCCTCTCCTTTCAGCGCACGCGCGAAACCCGGCGCGACAGTCTCGATGCCGTTGACCTGGAAGCAAGTTGAAAAAGGTGTGAAGATCTCGGACTTCACGATTAAGAATGTGCCGAGCCTGCCATCGAAGATCCTAAATTCCTGGCGAAACTTTTTCGTTCCGTCTCACGAACTTAAGCTATGAGAGTGTTTTTACTCACGCCGGCGAAAGTCTCCGCAATCCTCAGCGGTTGGCGCTTATGTTCCTGTAATTAACCGCAGAGAAATCCGGAGGACTCGCGGAGGCCTGCACAGAATAGAGCGTATTCTTTTTGTGAATCTTTAAATGCTACGGTTGCGCTAATTTCTTCTTCCCTTCAACAGCGTCTTTATAAGCCCCACCGGCGACGTCGCCAATGCTGATCGCGGCGTCGAATTCTTTCATCGCTTCGTCTTTGTGATCAAGAAACGCGAGGATGCGACCCATCGCCTCATGAGCGCGCGATAACAAAACGCGGTCGTTCTCGGGCGAAGCGGCCTGAACCGCGAAGCCGTAGTTAGCCAGAGCTTGTTTCAGTCTCTGCTCCTGTAAATCATCGTCAGTCGTGTCGCGGGCCCAAAGACTTGCAGTCTGTCCGAGCGCAAAGAACAGCCGCGGATCGCCGGGATTTCCCTGCAGCAGCGATTTGAGCTCCGTTTCAGCCGCCGGATAGTCTTTGGTTTGCAGCAGCGTTTCCACTTCTTTCAGCGACTTCGTCAGCGCGATACTTCGAGCGGATTCCGTCGCCTCTGTCTTCTCGCCAGCCGGATCGACGAGCCAGGATAAATATCGGGGATGAGCTTTGCGCGCGGCCATCGCACGGTCATGCGCGTCCTTAACTTGACTGCGCTTCTCAAGGACCCGCGCGGGATCGAAACCATTGATCATGTCGCCGAGAAAGTTCGCCAGATCGAATCCTGACGCAGACACCTCGCGCAGTTGATCGGCGAAATAAAAGTCCAGCACGGCGCCGTTGTCGTAATCCTCAGCCAAACGCGCAACCGCTTCATCGGCGATTGCGGCGCGCGCACTTTGCGCCTGTTTCACAATCGAAGTGCGCGTTGTCTCGTCTTTCGCCTGCGCAACACGTCCGCGTTGCCACGCATCAACCTGCTGCATGCGGTCTGCTTCTTCGTAGCGCGCATCAGCCGCTGCCACCAGCGATTTGGTCACGACGACAAACACGTCGGGCGAAATTGTGCCGCCTTCTTTGGTGCGCGCGTCGATTAGTTGCTTGATTTGTTCGCGACGCCCGGCGACCTCTTTGTTATTGTGAAGGACCAGTGCGTCGACGACGAACTGAATGAAAGCGCGGCGCAATTCCGAAGAAGTTGGATCAATTCCTTCCGGCACAATCGCATAATAGTCATCAGCGATAACCCTAAAGTTAATCACGCCCGGCACCGCCAGCAGGTCAGGCACGATGAAGAATTTCCGTTCGTGCTCAACCGTCGTCACAGCTGTCTTCGCGTTCTTCTTTTGGTCGGGGCTCTGCACGCGCACCCGCTCCTGCGTCACCGTAATCGGGTGCGTGTGTAGATACGACAAAACCGAACGCACCATTTCGACGGCCGGTCTGCGCAGCCGATCACCCTCTGCCTGGTACGCGCGCACGTAAGTTATCAGCCGTTCGTCAATTCCTGATCTCCGGTAGTACTCGCGCATGAGCGGCGCAAAATCCAAAACTTCCAACACCCCACTGGGTAGATCCTCGGAACGTGCGGGCGGATCGAGGCTCGGCAATGGTCCAAGTGCGTAGGCAAGTGAAACGTAACGCGCTGCCTGATCCGCGGCAGTCGCGGGATTCGGCAGTTTGTTCTTTTCAAAAAAACTCTTCATCCGCTCGCGCAGTGCGGGATCGAGCACGGCGTTGTCCTTTCGCACAATCGCACGAAACGGCGAAATTTGTTTGCTCCCCGGGGTAGGGTCGAAGCCGGCGGCATCAAGCGCGGCCATCATCAGAATCAAACGCTGATCGGGTTCAATGCGCACGCCGTACTGCGTCAGGTCGAGTGCGGGCTGGGTCTGCGCGGCGTCGGCCGGTCGCGATTGCGATGCCGGCTGACCGAAAACGAGCGGTGCGAAACATGCCGCGAGAAACAAAAAAGTGAATGACCTAATAACCATGATCTAGTTTTGGAGGTGATCTTAGCGGACGCCCCGGGCGGCGCCAAAATCGGGAAGCACCAGCGTCAGATGTCCGGTGGCGGCTGTCGGATGCCACGGTCAATCAACATCGGGAATCCAAAATTGCTGGCCGGCAATATCTACGGATTTCAAACCGCGCGACGGCAACTCATCTTCGCGCAAACCGAGAAAGGTGAAGTGCGGCAGATCGCTCAAAACCGTCTGAAACCAGCCATTTTCGGACAGAGTCTTGCGAACCCGCGCAACGCAGAATTCGTTGATGTCGAACGCCAACATCGCGATATGCTGTGATGCTCCCGGCGCGGCGATCGAATACAAAATCGATTTCGAAAGGTCCTTGCTGAAAAAAATTCCGACCTGCTCGAGTTCAAGTACTTCAGCGACCTGTTGCCAAACGGACAAGGCACGCAATCGATCGGTATCGTCACGCGTCAACCTGCCGGCGGATTGCCAGTGATCCAAGGCCGGCAGAAATCGCGAATTCCACAATCGAACGGTGTCGGCATAGTTGCGACGCGCGCCCTCAGCTCCGTCACGTGGCGAGATGTCGAGGCCTTCGGCTCGGGCGGCCGCGCGCGCTTTTAATAATCCAGTCATCGCCGCCGGTTGCAACTCGATAACCTCGTTGCCGATCTTTGCGCCAGCCCAGCCCGCTGCCTTTTGAAATTTTGTGACTTCGTCTTCCGACGTAAACACACAAACCGGTGGCGGCAGGATATCTTTACTGCCGACAAACATGGCGCCGTAGTCATGCAGCACGCGGCGCGCAGCCGAATCGTCGGAAGGACAAATTGCGTCGATAGTTTGACCGCGTTCGGCAAGCGCTTTTTTGAGCGCGCGATAGAATGGGGAATCCGGGTTCGGCACAGGGTCGGGCAATAATGATAAACGTGTCAGGCGCATCCGCCAACTGCGCGTATACTGGTTTCGTGGACCTGAGAAATCTAATCAGCGAAATCGTCGCGACTTACGAGCGTTACGGATGGACGCCCAGACAGGTGTTGCTGCGTGCGGAGACGAAAGCGACTGTGGGCGCGAGCGATACGATTAACGACGCCGAGATTCGTGAGGCTGATTTTGATGCGCTGTGGTTCTCGCGTCCTTCACACGAAAAGCGCGAAGCCTGGGAGTTGCGGCTGATTTCGGAACAAGCTTACGCGCTGTTCGAAGCCTTTGAACCTGATGAATCAGAAGAAGATCGGGAAGACGCTCGCAGAGAAATGGAAAACCGGATGCGTGCCCATGTAGGCGCGGCCTAACCTCAGGCGCGACCAATGGTAACTGGAATCTTCATCGTTTGTCCGTCGCGTACAAGAGTGATAATTACTTTGCTTTGGGGCACCGCGCGGCGGACCCGCGAATACAACTCACTCGCAGTGCGAATCGGCACATCGTCCCACGCGGTGATAATGTCGCCTTTTTGCAATCCAAACAGCTCCGACGGCCCATTGCGGGCTAGCCAATCCAATCGCACTCCATACGTTTTGGTTTGCGGATCGGCAATCTTTGTGGTCCGTTGCCTTTCAAATCCAAAATAACCCTGTTCTGCGCGGTTACGATTCGCGCGATCGAGGTCGTTGAATTCGGCTTCAGATATCGTCGTCAGTTGTGTCTTCTTCAGTTCACCATCGCGCAGATAGGTGACTTCGACTGTCTTCCCAATTGGCGTATCGCGCAATAAGTCCATGATCTCATCTTCATCGGTAACGCGATGGCCATCGAACGTTTGGATGATGTCGCCGCCGACCAACCCCGCCTTGTCTGCGGGTCCGCCGGGCGGCTCGACGTCATTGAAGGTCACGCCGCCGGGAACTCCATCAAACCCGTCTACGCCAAAGTACGAGCGATTCACATTCACAGCGATTCGCGGAGGTCTCGGGACGCGTTTTCGCAGTGCGCTCAATGAGCCACCGACCACGAACAGGGCGGCAATGATGATCAAGATCCAAGCCATGCCGCCCAGTCTGTGACGTTTCTTTTGTGGATAGTTCCAGTTTGCCTGATTCGCAATTGGCCCACCCTGCGGCGGCAGGTACGCGGGAGACGTCACGCGAGGAGACTGCGTCGTCACATTCGGAAAGCGTGTGGTTTCAGTGTATTCGGCCGGCCCTTCGCCCAATCGATGCCCGCAGGCACGACAGAAACGCATCTCGCGCGGCATTGATGCGCCACACTGAGGACAGCCAATCGCGCCGCTGTCCCCTTGATGGCCCGACGGGTTGTTAATATTCTCCGGAGGCTGCATCTTCCTGGGTAATTCGTGAACCGCGAAATTATACGACTTCCGGTCACGATTGGTTGCGTGGAAATTCTGTTTTACACGCTATTCGAAGGTTTGTTGGCGATAATTTTTTCCTGCCTTTTACGGCGTAGTTTACGAATCCGATTTGGCACGGTACTATTCCAAAAACGGGTTCACAACATGGAAGTTACCAAGGCTCTCGCTGCTCTACAGCCGCTATACGGCAAGGGCAATGTTGAAATTATTACGCGCGACGGCATTCGTGTGCGCGGAATCGTGCGTAGCATGAAGACGACGCAGGCACTTACCACGCCCAGTGTGAAAGTCGAGCGTGCGGACGGCCAGATTGTCAAAGTCCCGTTTTCATCGATTTCAGAAATAATCGATCACAATCCAGTAGCGAGCAGACAATAGAAAGGCAAACGCGTCGGTCTGACTTGTGCTCTCTACCTTCGACTAACTACTGTCTACTGTTTACTCGCTACTCACGATGTCTCTGGAATTTGCAGTCCAGCATCCCTGCGCATTACGGGCACGCTACGCGGAAAAGCACCTGCGCGACTGGGGTCGTCTCAGTAGTCTACACGCGGCGGTCACGATGGGTGATAGTTCCGCGCCTGGCGAAGACGAGCTCAACTGGGTCAAAGGCGCCGCGAAAGAAATCGACGCGTTGCAAACTGAGAGTGCAATCTGTACCGATTGCCCCGCGTGCCTGCCTGCGCAAATCGCCGGTCATGGCGAGGCGCTCGGTTGTCTCGGACGAATCAACTATCCGATCGATGCTGAGTTTGAAAAATTCATTGCCAATCGTGTGCAGCTCGTCCTGGACACATCGGATCCGCAAGACTGGCCCCGCCTGCTTCATATCGCCGTCGATCCCGAATCGCCTTTTGACGGCGAGGCGACAAAGGAACTTCGACGCGTGACGACGAAAGACGGCCTGCGATTTTATGAATTGCGTGTGCCGATCAGGCTTGCGCGCGCCGGTGCGAACCTGACAACTGACAATCTTTTTGATCTGGTGGCTGGTTTTAAATCCGAGGATGCCAACGCAACAAGTTATACGCGTGAATTTCCGTTGAGCGCGACCGCCGATTACTACTATTTTCTTGATCTAATTTTGCGGAACGACCTAAGCGAGTTGGAGCGCAACCGACTTTTGTTACGCAGTCG
>CBFHBA010000044.1:0-30589 GCA_965653675.1 uncultured bacterium | reverse complement strand
AGCCCCGCGAGCGGTAGCGAGCGGGAAAAGGGCGCAATCTAGAAATCGGGTTTGAGCTTTGGGCCGGCGCGCCACCGCTCGCGGTTCTGTAACCTGTCTCACACTTCGATGACATCCCCCAGTTGCGGACACTGTGTTTTGATTCGGTGTTGCGCATCGATCAGACTTGAGAAGACTTTGCGTGAACGGTCTTCGCCGTGCGTAATGATGGTGCGTGGCTTTGACGGCGCGACCGTGCCAAACCAATCGAGCAAGCCTCTCTGATCGGCGTGTGCGCTGAAGCCGCCCATTGTATGAATCGACGCGCGCACCGGGACTGTTTCCCCGAAGATGCGCACAACCTTTTCGCCATCGACGAGCCGACGTCCCAAAGAATTCGCGGATTGAAACCCGACGATCAGCACCACGGTGCCTGCAATCGGCAGATTGTGGCGCAGGTGATGGACGATGCGGCCACCAGTACACATGCCGGCCCCGGCCATGATCAGGCAAGGACCGCTGATATCGTTCAGCGCACGCGACTGCGCGGGCTTCGAGCATGCTTGAGCAATCGCCAAATTCTTGCGCAGCTCACCCGACGAACCCATTTCCTTGGCTTCTTCGTCGAAGAGTTCATTGTTCTTTCCGTAGATTCTGGTGGCTTCGATGGCCATCGGACTGTCGAGATAAATCGGAAATTTCGGCAATGTCTTGCGACTGAAAGCTCCAGCCAGCAAGTAGAGCAACAACTGCGTGCGTCCGACCGCGAACACGGGAACCAGAATTTTTGCTTTGTTTTCGATTGCGCGCGCGATGATGTCGCGTCCTTCAATTGCCGTGTCGTGCAGCGAACGGTGATTGCGATCGCCGTACGTCGATTCCATGATCACGACATCCGCTTTCGCGAACGGCTCGGGATCGTTCAGCAGCGGCGCACCCCGTGGACCGAGATCGCCGGAAAACACAACTACTTTCTTACTGCCGTTTTCTTCGACGGTGAGTTCGATACTGCTTGAGCCGATGACATGCCCGGCATCAACGAAAAGCGCGCTGATTCCCGGCGCCACTTCAATCTGTTGTTTGTATTTGATGGGTCGACCGAGCGGTTTGAGATTGCGAACGTCTCTCTCTTCGAACAAAGGCTCGAGCGGCGGCTGATTGGAACGAGCGCGAAATTGGTTCTCGCGTTTCAGATCCGCTTTTTGCAGCATGAGCGAATCACGCAGGATCATCGTCGCGATGTCTATCGTAGGTTGTGTCGCAAAGATGGGGCCTTCGTAGCCGTTTCGCGTCAGCAGTGGCAATCGCCCGACGTGATCGAGATGGCCGTGCGTGAGCAGGACGGCGTCGAGTTTGCCACCTTCCAATTTATCCGGACGCCGGTTTTTTGCCTTTTCTTTCTTGCCGCCCTGGAACATTCCACAATCGACCAGAATACTCGCGTGCTTGGTCACGACGTGATAAGCCGAACCAGTGACGTCACCCGTCGCACCGTGAAAATGAATCTTCATGAATCTTTCTATTGCCGATTTTCGATTGCCAATTGCCGATTGACTATGCGTCGTGTTTGGTTTTGCAAATCGGCAATCGAAAATTGGCAATCGGCAATGTCAGTACGGCCAGCGCCATTCGAGCAATTCCGGTTTATCGATGCCGTGTTCATGTGCGTATCGCCGCGCGTCGATTTGCAGGTTCCTGAACCTCTCTTTGGCGTGCGCCCCGATTGCCTGTAACTTCGGCACTCGATCGATAACATCGATTGCCAAGGTGAAGCGATCGATTTCGTTGTCGATTGCGAGCTCCATCGGCGTGTTGATGTTGCCGCGCTCTTTGTACCCGCGCACGTGGAGGTTTCTGTGATTGTTACGGCTGTACGCCAGCCGGTGAATCAACCATGGATAGCCGTGAAAATTGAAAACAATCGGCTTGTCCGTGGTGAAGAGACTGTCGAAGTCTCGATCACTCAATCCATGCGGATGCTCGCGATCCGTTTGCATCTTAAACAGATCGATGACGTTGATAAATCGAATTTTCAGTTCAGGAAATTCCTGGCGGAGCAATGCGGTCGCCGCTAACGATTCCTGCGTCGGGATATCGCCGGCGCAGGCCATGACGACGTCGGGTTCTTGTCCCTGATCGTTGCTTGCCTGCGCCCAGATGCTGATTCCTTTCGTGCAGTGCGTGATCGCCGCGTCGATGTCCAGGTATTGAAGGTGCATCTGCTTGTCGCTGACGATCACGTTGATGTAGTTTTCGCTGCGCAAACAATGGTCAGCTACCGACAACAGACTATTGACGTCCGGCGGCAGATAGATGCGCGTAACCGAAGCACGTTTGTTGACGACTACGTCGAGAAAGCCCGGATCCTGATGCGTGAACCCGTTATGGTCCTGACGCCAGACGGTCGAAGTGATTAGCAGATTCAGTGACGCGATGCTTTGACGCCAGGGCAGTTCATTACAAATCGACAGCCACTTTGCATGCTGATTGAACATGGAATCGATGACGTGGGCGAAAGCTTCATACGTCGCGAAGAAGCCGTGGCGCCCGGTCAACACATAGCCTTCCAGCATACCTTCCAGGGTGTGCTCGCTCAGCATTTCAATCACCCGTCCGTCGGATGCGAGCTCGCCGCCGTTGTCGTCTTCCGGAAAGCGCTCAGCGATCCAGAACTTCTTGCTGACTTCGTAAATATTGTCGAGTTTGTTCGAGCTGTTTTCGTCGGGACCAAAAACACGAAACGAGTGCATGTTCTGCTTCATCACATCGCGCAGAAACATTCCCAGGGGCCTCGTGTTCTCCGCTTCGATCTGTCCCGGCTTTTCAAACTTGATGGCGTAGTCACGAAAGTCCGGCAGCCGCAAGGCGCGTCTGATCAAGCCGCCGTTCGCGTGAGGATTTGCGCCCATCCGTCGAGCGGCCGCGGGCGTCAATTCTTTGAGTGCGGGTATGGGCGCGCCGGCTTCATCGAACAAATCCTGCGGTCGATAGCTGCGCAACCATTGTTCGAGTAGCGTCAGGTGCGCTGGATTCTTCTTGACGCCGGCGAGCGGTACCTGGTGCGCCCGCCAAAATCCCTCGAGCTTTTTGCCGTCGACGTCCCCAGGCGCAGTCCAGCCTTTCGGCGTGCGCAGAACAATCATTGGCCAGCGCGGACGAGTCGGAGTTCCAGATTCGCGCGCTTCGCGTTGAGCTTTCCGGACCTCCTCGACACACACATCAAGCGTCGCGGCCATTGCCTGATGCATCGTCGGCGGATCCGAGCCTTCTACGAAGTAAGGCGTGTAGCCGTAGCCCTTGAAGAGATCTTCGAGTTCGTCGTGACTGATGCGCGCGAGCAGCGTCGGATTATTTATTTTGTAACCATTCAGATTCAGAATCGGCAAAACCGCGCCATCGCGAATCGGATTCAGAAATTTGTTGATGTGCCATGACGTCGCTAACGGTCCGGTCTCGGCTTCGCCGTCGCCGACCACGGCAGCGACGATCAAATCGGGATTGTCGAACGCCGCGCCACACGCATGCGAGAGAACATAACCCAGCTCACCGCCTTCGTGAATCGAACCGGGCGTTTCGGGCGTGCAGTGACTGCCGATACCGCCGGGAAAAGAAAAGTCTTTGAAGAAACGTGCGAGACCCGCTTCATCCAAACTCTTCTCGGGATAGATTTCTGCATACGAGCCTTCCAGATAAACCGGCGCGAGCACGCCCGGCGCGCCGTGTCCGGGCCCGGCCATGAAAATCATGTCGAGATCGTCGCGCTTGATGATTCGATTCAGGTGCGTGTAAATGAACGAGAGCGCGGGACTGGCGCCCCAGTGTCCGAGCAAGCGGTTCTTGATGTGTTCAGGTCGCAGCGGTTCGCGGAGCAGGGGATTATCCTGAAGATAAATCATCCCAAGCGCGAGATAGTTACACGCGCGAAAAAATGCATGCGTCTTTTGCGCTTCATCTTCGGACAACGGCGCGCCCTGAATGGTAGAGCGCGCCGTTCCGAAAGCGCTTAGCTTGTTGATGGCTGTTTGGCTGGCAACCACATCTGAGCCCAGAGTTTTTTGTCGCAGTTAGGTTTAATGAAAGACGACCCCAAAACTGAATCTAAAGTTGTTCTGAGTACCACCCGGTATGACAAAAGGCGTACCGACTGCCGCGTGTGGTGTCGGGATCAGCAGAGTTCCCCCCGTCTGCAGGTCGCCGCGATGCATAAAGTTCCAATCGATTTGCACCACGCGAATGTCGATCTTTGAATTCGCTCGGATGTCGATGCCTCCGCCAAGGGCACCCGCAAAACTCGTGTTACTGGTGTCGAAGCTGGTAAGACCGTAGATTGCTGCGAAGTTGGCGGCGGTTATGTCGGTGTGTTGATGCGCGAAGCCGAACAGTGCATGCGCAAATGGCTTGAACTTGGCCTCCGTCTCATTGTCCTTTATCTGTATTCCGCCGAGAAAGTTTTGAACACTTGAATGAGTCGAAGCAGCGCCGTTGGTGAAAGTAAAGTCTTTGCCGCCCCAATGCCCTGAGTAGTCGCCCTTGATTCCCCAATACCTGTGGAAGTTACCCGTTCCTGAAAACTCAACACCGTTCAGCCACTCCTTGCCGCCGAGTGTCGTATTGATATTCGTGATGTCGGTATCGACGGCCAGAGGTTCAAAGTCCAAGCCCGAATAGCCGGCGAAAAACTCCCACTTTTTATAGTCGTGCTGCGCCAGCGCGGCGGGCGCCACGAACATGACAAACGCAACCAGTGTTAAGACTCTTCTCATCGATATCCTCCATGATTTGTTGGATTTGCGTCGTTTTCTGTCATGGGTAATGCGAACTTAGCACGGGTCTCGCGTGGGGCAACTGTCAGTTTTGCCAGTGTGCACGCAGGCAACCATTGGCTACGATCAGTTCGCGATGCTTGGAGCTTTAAAGAAAGCTGAACCGGCAGAGCGATTCGCAAAGATCGAAACTGCCGTTGCCTTGTCCGGCAATTTGAAAACGCGTGTCCGCGCGGATCTGGTTCGCATTTATGGACCGGCCTTACGGACTTCATTCGTGCAAAGTCCGGCATTGACTGGTGGGATGCGCATAACGGTCGGCAGTGATCTCTACGACGGCAGCGTCAAAGGCACGCTCGCCGCATTGGCAGGCGCCTTTCGAGATTGATCAAACGAGTTCTAGAAATTCTCTGCGCTTCCTCCGCGCATTAGCATTGGTTGGTTGGAACCGAACCTCCGCTACTGCCGAAGCGACGGCGGGGAGGTTGCGCAGAGAATGTTTTTATAGAACCGCGAACGGTAGTGAGCGGGATAAAGATTCAATTGGTAATGCGGTTGAGTCCTTACCCCGCTCACTACCGTTCGCGGTTCTGTAACAGCGGCTCATCCCGTACTTTCCGGACTCAGATAAAACATTAGCGCGATGATCGCGTAGACCGTGATCAGCTGCACCCCTTTGTACCAATTTGACTGACCGTCAGCTGAAACCATCGCGCCAATTATCACCGCCATGAATAACGAACCGATCTCCGCGCGCCCGAACGACAGCGAGAGAGGTTGCGGAGCAATAAAGTAACTCGTGAGAACCAGCAGCGGCGCGACGAACAAGGCGATCTGAATACAACTGCCGAGACCAATTCCCAGACTTAGATCCATTTTGTTCTTTCGTGCCATCGCGATGGCCGAGCCGCTCTCAGCGGCGCCGCCGACAATCGCGACAAAAACAATACCTATGAACACCTGTGACATGCCGAGCGCATGGCCGGTTGCTTCCGCGGCGCCGACCAGCTTTTCGCTCATCCATGCGGCGAGTACAGATGCCAGTACCAGACTGCCGACGGCGCGCGCAACACTCCATTGTTCTTCGTGATGACCGGCATCATCAGTTTCGACGCTGGCGAAGGCGGCAGAGTGCGTCTTTAACGAGAACAGAATATAGAGCCCGTACGCGACCAGCAGTAAACAAGCGATTCCCACGTTCAAGAGTTTTTCTTCGCGAACAATGCCTTGCGGCGCAAAGACGCGGCTGAACGCGCTCGGCACCGTCATGCTGATGGCGGCGAGAAACATCATCGTGCTGTAGGCACGGGCAGCGGTTGGGTTGAATTTTTGCTCGTGGAAGCGAAGGCCGCCAGTAAGAAAGGCTACGCCGAGCGCCAACAACAAATTCGCGAGGATCGCACCGACCAGCGACGCGCGCACCATGTCGAGATAGCCGGCCCGCAATGCCACGAGCGAAATAATCAGCTCTGGCGCATTACCAAAGGTCGCGTTCAGCAATCCGCCGATCGCATCGCCAGTGCGCGTGGCCAACTGCTCAGTCGCGCGCACGATGAGTGCGGCAATCGGCACGATCGCAATGCCGGCAGAGAAGAACACCAACGGCGCAGGTGCTCCTTCAAAGCGCTCGAGGACTAACGTGATGGGAACAAAAATGAGAAGCCAATTGATTGGAGTTCGCAGGAACGTGCTCAACGGAGAACTCGCCGGCAACGGAACGTCGTGAACAGTTTGACTCATAGCGCTGTCTCACTCTTCATGGGAGATCTGATCAGCCGCTATTTCGATCGAATCATCGACGGCAATCAAAGCGGGAATGAAACTCATGATTACAGCAGTCGTAATTCCAATGAGAGTTTCAACAAATCGGTATGTCGCGTAACTCCACGGATGGTCGTTGAAGTTCAGCAGCACGATGCCGCAAGTGTATCCAGCCAACTTTGCGGCCGCAGGCATACGAATGGCATACGTCAGAACCATCGCGACTAAAACGCCACTCGCGATCGTCAGCGGAGCACTGTGCGTCGCAGGAGTGGTTGCGACGCTTACGACCGCGCCAACCGCTGCGCCCAGCACCGTGCCCACCAATCGCTGTAGTCCCAACTCTCGCGTGCTTGTCGGTGACAAGTCAGTAACGATGATGGCTGCGATCAGGGCGTAGATCGGAAACTCAAGATCCACCCAGCGCGAGACGACGACTGCAAATCCCGCGGCTACACCGGCACGCGTCGAAACTTGAAGCGCCGTAACAATGGCAGGTTTTAACCAAGGCAATTTCACCGTTTCCGCGCGCGATCAGAGTGCTTGCAGCCCTTCAGCACGAAAAATCTGACAAGCCGACTCAGTCATCTCCGGTGACGGCGGTTGAACATCAGTGAGCGTGTAATCAAGTCCGAGGCGCTGCCATTTGAATCGTCCCAACTGATGGAATGGAAGGACCTCAACGCGCTCAACATTTCCCAGTTTCGAGGCGAAGTCCGCGATTTGTGCGATATCCGCAGGGTCATCAGTCAAACCGGGCACCAGAACGAACCGCACCCATATCGGTTGCTTCCGCGCGGCCAGGCGGCGCGCCAACTCGAGAGTGTTTGCGATGTCTTTTCCCGTTAGTCGCGAGTGCTTTTCGCGATCCCACGTCTTGATGCCGAGTAAGACAAGATCGATCGCGTCTAAATCTTCATCGCTCAGCCGCGAACCCAGATAACCGTTCGTTTCGATGGCGGTGTGCACGCCCATCTCTTTGCAAGCGCGCAGCAGTCTGACCGCAAAACGATCCTGCATCAGTGGCTCGCCGCCGCTGAGCGTGAAACCGCCGTGCATCGTCTTCAGTCCATGCCGATACTTTCGTATTCCTTCGATGGCGCGTTCCAGTGTCACGGGGATTCCATTCATCATGTTCCACGTGTCCGGGTTATGACAGTACAAGCAGCGCCACTGACAGCCGGCGGTCCAGCCAACCACACGCACGCCGGGTCCATCGACCGTAGAGCCGGTAGTGTATGAATGAAGAAAGCCCATTTCGCCCGTTCTGAGCGCCTCGCGGACCGCCGATTCGGGGACACCCCGACACTGATCCAAACGAAGTTCGTACGGGTTCTTTGCTTCAAGATTCGGTTGTTGGAGAGCCTTTTCTGCAATCATCGTCGCCACACTTTCAGTTGCCGTGAAACGTGCGGCTGATCACGTCCATTTGCTGTTCGCGCGTGAGCCGGACGAAATTCACCGCATAGCCCGAGACTCGAATCGTCAGGTTTGGGTATTTTTCGGGGTGGTCCATTGCATCGATGAGCATCTCGCGATTCAACACGTTGACGTTCATGTGAAAGCCGGTGACGCCGAAGAACGCGTCGAGCATGCTCCGCAAATTGTTGATACGATCGGTCGGGACTCTGCCGAGGCCTTCCGGAATTAAGGACGTCGTTAGAGAGATTCCGTCGGCGGCATCGCGATAAGGAATCTTTGCGACCGAAGCGCCCGACGCGTGAATGCCGTGTGAATCGCGGCCATGCATTGGGTTGGCGCCTGGCGCAAACGGTTCACCCTGGCGACGGCCATCCGGCGTGTTGCCCGTGGCCTTTCCGTAAACGACGTTCGAGGTGATCGTAAGAATCGATTGGGTGTGCAGCGCATTGCGATAGGTCGGGTACTGCCGCAACTTATTCATGAATGTCGTGACGAGCCACGCTGCCAGGTGATCGACGCGATTGTCGTTGTTGCCGAACTTTGGGAACTCGCCTTCAACTTCGTAATCCGTGACGAGGCCTGTTTCGTCGCGAATGACTTTGACCTTCGCGTAGCGAATCGCCGAGAGGCTGTCGGCGACCACGGACATTCCGGCCATGCCGAACGCCATCGTGCGCAGCGGGGCATAATCGTGCAGTGCCATTTCAATCCGCTCGTACGCATACTTATCGTGCATGTAATGGATAATGTTCATGGCGTTCACATACACGCGCGCGAGCCATCCCATCATCCGCTCATATTTTTCGAGCACGTCGTCAAAGTCGAGATAGTCTCCTTCAACTGCGGGAAACGCCGGCGCGATCTGTTCGCCACTCATCTCGTCGCGACCGCCATTGATGGCGTAGAGCAGACACTTAGCGAGATTCGCGCGCGCACCAAAAAACTGCATCTGCTTTCCCACCAACATCGGCGAGACACAGCAAGCGACCGCGCCATCGTCACCCCACGCGCGGCGCATGATTTCGTCGCTTTCGAATTGAATCGAGCTGGTATCGATGGCGACCTTTGCGGCGAATGAACGAAAACCGTCAGGAAGACGTGGCGAGTACCAAATTGTCAGGTTCGGTTCGGGCGCCGGGCCAAGATTGTAGAGCGTCTGCAGATAACGAAAACTGGTCCTGGTCACGAGCGTGCGGCCGTCATCACTCATGCCGCCAAGTGATTCGGTGACCCACGTCGGATCGCCTGCGAATAACGCGTCGTATTCGGGAGTCCGCAGAAAGCGTACGATGCGCAGTTTGATCACGAAGTCATCGATAATCTCCTGCGCCTGCTCCTCGGTAAGTATTCCGGCAGCAAGATCGCGTTCGAAATAGATGTCGAGAAAGGTCGAAGTGCGGCCGAGCGACATCGCTGCGCCATTGCCTTCCTTCACCGCACCCAAATAGGCGAGATAGAGCCACTGCACGGCCTCGCGCGCCGTCGTTGCCGGAACAGAAATGTCGAATCCGTACGTCGATCCCATCTGGAGAAGTTCTTTGAGCGCGCGAATCTGCTCGCTCAACTCCTCGCGATCGCGAATGATGGCCTCGGTCGACATCTGTGAATCGAGCGCGGTCTTCTCGTTTTGTTTTTCTTCGATTAGGCGATTGACGCCGTAGAGCGCGACCCGCCGGTAATCGCCGATGATTCGGCCGCGGCCGTACGCATCGGGCAGACCGGTCAGGATGTGCGAACTGCGACAGCGGCGGACGTCCGCCGTGTAAGCATCAAAGACCCCGTCGTTGTGTGTCTTTCGATACTTCGTAAAGGTTTCGACGACGTGTGGATCGGCTTCGTAGCCGTAGGTCTTCAACGCGCTGAGCACCATGCGAAATCCGCCCTGCGGCATAATTGCTCGCTTTAGCGGCGCGTCGGTTTGCAGGCCGACGATCACTTCGTGCTCGCGATCGATGTAGCCGGGCGCATGCGAAGTAATCGAGCTCGGGATTTGCGAGATGTCGAGCACGCCTTTCTTGCGTTCTTCCACGAACAGCTTGTTCAGTTGCTCCCAGATCTTTCGCGTGCGTCGGGTTGCGCCCACCAGGAATGACTCGTCGCCTTCATATGGCCTGTAGTTCTGCTGAATGAAATCGCGGACGTTAATCTCTTTTTGCCAAAGCCCGCCGGTGAATCCTTGCCATGCTGGAAGTTCGTTCACGCGCGGGAGCGCCGCTTTTGCCGTCGCCATGCTTTTTCTCCTTATGCTGCGTGTTGCACAGTCTTCGCTCGCAATCCGAGCAGGTCGCCTGTGTGACGAGCGATCATCAACTCTTCGTTAGTAGGAATCACCCAAACGGAAACTTTGCTTTCCGCAGTCGAGATGCGCGTCGCTTTCTTGGCGTTCTTTTGTTCGTCGAGTTCTATGCCGAGCCACGCCGACGCGGCGCAGATTCGGCGACGAATTTCGGGTGAGTTTTCGCCGATGCCCGCGGTGAAGACGAGCGCGTCAACGCCGCCGAGCACGGCCGTCAGTGCCCCAATCTCTTTCGCTGCGCGATAAATGAAGTAGTCAACGGCAAGTTTCGCTTCCGGCTCTTCGCGCCCGAGCAGGTCACGCATGTCGTTGCTAATGCCGGAGATTCCGATAAGGCCCGCCTTCTTGTACAGAATCGTTTCGACTTCCTTTGGTGACAGTCCGCGGTTTTGAAAGAGATACAGGACCACACCTGCGTCCAGACTGCCGGGCCGGGTGCCCATGCATAATCCGTCGACCGCCGTAAAGCCCATTGTCGTGTCCACGCTTTGGCCGTTATGCAAAGCGCAGAGGCTGGCGCCGCTGCCAAGATGCGCGACGATAATTTTCTTTCGCGCAATCTCAGGGAGAAGGTCCTGTAAGACGCTCGCGATGTATTCGTACGAGAGTCCGTGAAAGCCGTAGCGCTTCACACCTTGATTTGTCAGGTCATGAGGCAAGGGAACCAGATCGACTACCGGCGCATGTGTGCGGTGGAAACTCGTGTCGAAGCAGGCGACTTGCGGAACGTCGGGCAGGCGATCGAAAACTGCTTCGATCGCAGCGAGATTGTACGGCTGATGCAGCGGCGCCAGCGGAACCAGTTCGTGCAACTCAACCAGGACCTGTTTAGTAATAACGACAGGACGAGTAAACTTCGCGCCCCCGTGCACAACGCGATGGCCGACGCCGACGACCTTCGAGCCACCGTAATTTAATCGTAACCAGAGCGCGAGGACATCGATCGCATCGCGTCCGCTTTGGACCCAACTCGCCAATTTCTCGTCGGCGAGCTTACGACCGTCGGTGTCCTGTACGGATAATCGGGGCGATGTGCCGATGCCCTCGACCTGGCCACGTGCTTCCAAGCGCCACCTTTGCCCATCGGGGCGTTGGAAGACGCAGAACTTCAGGCTCGACGAGCCTGCATTTAGCACCAATGCAAAGTCATCCATAGTGTTCCTTTAGAATTAGCCACAGATGAACACAGATGACACTGATAAATTCTTCAATTCTAAATCTGTGTAGATCCGTGTTCATCTGTGGCGGCCTTACGGATTTGCGCGCCGCGCGTACGCAACCGATTTCGCGACCGCACAACTGGCGATGCGCGAACGCACGCTGTCAGCGCGACTTGTCAGAATCACCGGGACGCGCGCGCCCAAAACGATTCCGGCGCTGTCAGCATTCGCGAGAAAGCTCAACTGCTTTGCGAGAATGTTTCCCGCTTCCAAATCCGGGGTCAGCAAGATGTCCGGATCGCCGGCGACCTCAGACTTAATTCCTTTCGTGCGCGCGGCATCGCGGCTGATCGCGTTGTCGAACGCGAGCGGTCCATCAAGCGCTCCGCCTTTGATTTGTCCGCGCTCAGCCATCTTGCAGAGCGCGGCGGCGTCGAGTGTTGCCTGCATTTTCGAGTTAATCGTTTCCACCGCCGCGAGGATCGCGACTTTTGGTTTGGTGCAACCGAGCGAAATCGCGAGATCGATGGCGTTTTGACAAATGTCAACCTTGTCTTCGAGCGTGGGCGCGATGTTGATAGCAGCGTCGGTCACGATTAGAACCTTGTGATAAGTCGGCACGTCCATCACGAACGCATGACTGATTCGACGTCCTGTTCGAAGACCGCCTTCACGAGAAACAACTGCGGTCATCAATTCGTCAGTGTGCAGGCTGCCTTTCATCAGAATTTCAGCTTTACCTTCGCGAATCAGCGCAACCGCCTTTTGCGCAGCGGCGACGCTGTTTTCGGCATCGATGATTTCGACGTCCTTCAGGCTAAGACCGGCTGAGTTCGCTGCTTGTTCGATCTCTTTCTTTGGACCAACGAGGATTGGCTCGATCACTCCGAGTTGTGCGGCTTGTAAAGCGCCGCTCAGTGCTGACTCTTCACACGGATGAGCAACTGCGGTTGCCACTGCGGGCTGACTCTTGCACCGTTCCAAAAGACGTTCGTATTTCCCTGTGCCGGTAGCGTGTTTCATCGTGTCTCCTGTTTGATTTGATTTCGGCGCACCGCTGGTCCCGTCTCTTTCAGAATCATCGCCAGGATCATCGCGATGAGGACTCCAAAGAGCAGCGGCGAGAAGGTTTTTTGATAGTCTGAACGCAGTACTTGCTGGCCGCCGCCAGAAACATGTAAGAGCAGCCAGCCAAAGGCCGGACCCAGGAGCGCGCTAAATGTGAAATTCAAAAAGTTCACGACACCGGTCGCGGTGCCGCCGAACTGCGGCGGATTGGCTTCTTTGATTACCGTGTAGGGAAGCATCGCTGCGCCGGACGCCACACCCGCGAGCAAACCGAAAATGTACGGCGGAAACCGATTAGCCTCGCCGTAGAGGATCAGAATCAGACACAACAACAGCACCATCGAGCCGCCGATGATCACGGGCTTGCGACGCCCGATGCGATCCGAAATATAGCCGAGCAGTGGACAGCCGATAATCCAGCCGAAGGGAACGGTGGCTGAACGCATTACCGCGTCGCCATATTCAAAACCGTGCGCCTGCTGTAAGTAACGTACGCCCCAAATCATGTCGAAGATGGTGGTGGGGATAAACAGGAACCCTGAAATCAGTCCACAGAGAATCGATTGCGGATTCTTGAAAACAACGCCGAAACCTTTAGCAATTGCTTTGATTCCGCCGTCCGTTCCCGTTGCTTCTTGTGATGGGATGAGAAAGTAAAGGATCACCCCAATTAACAGACCTGCTATACCCATGCCGCGCCAGAAAGCGCTCCACGAAAGACCGGCGTTAATCATTGGTCCAACGATGAACTGACCGGCTGAGCCACCGGCCATTCCGAACATCTGCGTCGCGCCAATCAGAGTTGCTGCTTGTGAAGCGGGGAAGTTCTTTGTCGCGATGTAGATTGCGCCGATCAAAGCGAACACACCGCCCGCGCCCTGCATGAATCTGCCGGCGCTCGCCGCGCTAGTGTTTCCGCTGGAAAATAGAAGCGCGCCAATTCCGACTACCACTGCCGCAAACGGGACCAGTTTGCGAGGCCCCAGTCGGTCCATCGCGGCGCCTGCAACCAGACTAAAGGGTGAGTATCCGTAGTAGAAGAGTCCGACAATTGAAGCGACGCCAAGCGCGCTCAATCCGAAAGCCTCAGACAACTGCGGCATCATCACGCCCGGCGCCGACCGCATTGAGTACTGATAGAAATAGAAGAGCGAGGTTAGTACCCACGCAACGATGACCGTTCTCGCGCCGGCTTTAACGGTTGGTTGTGGCGCCGCGGCTGCGACTGCTTGTGACATGAGACTTCAGGTTCTTTCATTCTCAAAATCATTCGGCAATGTTTTTGAGACAGCGCGGGTATGGCCTGACGACAACGGAGCCACTGTGATCGTCAGGCTCATACCGCACGCAGCGAGGGAATCAACAGAGCGTGACGGACAGAGCGAGTCCGGCTTCGCTCGTTTCTTTGTACTTGCTGTTCATGTCTTTCGCCGTCTCTGCCAGCGCCTGTATGGTGGCGTCGAGATCGACGCGGTGACGTGAAGCGATCTCGTTACTCGCGATGGCATAAGCCGTCCATGCTTTGACAGCACCAAAGGCGCATCGCTCAACGCACGGCACCTGCACGTAGCCCGCGACCGGGTCGCAGGTCATGCCGAGGTGATGTTCGAGCGCCGATTCCGCGGCGTTCTCAACCACGCGCGACTCAGCGTCGAACGCAGTCGCTACCAAAGCCGCGGCCATCGATGAAGCGACGCCAATCTCCGCCTGACAGCCGCCTTCCGCCGCCGCCAGGGTCGCGTGATGCTTGCACAGGTAACCGATCGCGGCAGCCGCTAGCATTCCGTCGCGCACCTTCTGCAGGGGCACTTTGCGAGCTTCAATCAAAGCATAGACGAGCGATGGCATCACACCCGCAGATCCGCCCGTCGGTGCGGTGATGACTAGGTGACCTCGGGCGTTCTCCTCCGACGCCGCAAGCGCGCACGCCGAGAGCATTCCTACTCCGCGGTCTGCGACATTCGTATCGTCCATCGCGCGCTTGTAAACGGTCGCGGCTTTGCTGTGAAGTTTGATGGGGCCAGGCAGCACGTCGTCTTCAGACATCGAGAGCCCTGACTTTACGGTCGCCACCATCGCGTTGACGATCTTGTCGACGAATGCATAGACCTCTTCTTGCGTGCGGCCGGCGATGGACATCTCGTTCGCAAGCATTACTTGGCCGATAGTCAGCTTGTTATTGTCGGCGTGGGCGCGTAGCTCCTTCATCAACCGGAATGGATACTTCGGCGCGTTCTTCTTCGGCGGCGTGTAACCTTTCCACTCGATGAAGCCACCACCGACTGAGTAGTACTCCTGTTCGAGCAGGACTTCATTGCCCGCCAGCAACTTCACCGTCATCGTGTTCGGATGATGAAAGTCACCTTTAGTCGCGTCATAGATGACGTCTTTCAAGCTGACATTAATCGTCGAGCTGCCAAGTTTTACGGGGAAGACTTGATCGGGTTTGTCACGCAGGCTGTCGAGAAACAGCGGGTCAACAGTTGCTGGTTCTTTACCGATGAGTCCGGCGAGAGCGGCGCGCTCAGTGCCGTGGCCTTTACCGGTCGCGCTCAAGCTGCCGAAGAGATTGACCTGAAGCTTGGTGGCTTTCGCGAGTTTGTCCTCCGGCAACTTTGCCGCGCGTTGATAGAAATCGTACGTGATGCGCATCGGGCCGATCGTGTGTGAGCTCGATGGGCCAGGACCGACTTTGTAGAACTCGTCGATCACTGTCAGCACCGGGCCCTGGCCTTTCTTCACGACGTTCAAATTCTTATCGAGCGGCGGCGCTGCCGGTCCCTGTGGCGGCTCCAACGACTCGGTGAAAGCCTTCAGGGTGCGCTCGCGCGCAGAGATCACACGACCCGTCATCACGGTTGCTGCGCCGATCACGGCGCTGCGCATGATGAAGGTGCGACGATCGACACCGGGCGGAACATCGCGCGCGACGAGTTCCTCCGTATTGCTCAACGGATCATCCAGGGCGATGTCATCGTCGAATTTGTCTTTGGTAGGCATTTCAGTTCTCCTTATTCGGAATAGGCGTCTCGCTTTCGGATTGAAGCGGGCGCGCCCAGCTAAAATTTTAGGTAGTGGAAAGGCGTTCGAGCACTGTCAAAACTGACAGTGTTTGTTTACGCACGGGGGTGGGTGCGGACTCAGTTATCTTCCTTGACCGGGGTCCAACTTCTATCTGGGTTGAAGCGGTCAATTGCCTGAAACATCTCCATCGTCTTTGGGCCGAGATCTTTCTCATAGACGACGCCGTCCTGGCTGACCATAAATGTTTTCACGCCAGTGTTTCGGTACTGCGCGGGCGAGGCGATCAAAGCAAAGCCGCCAATCATCACACCCTTAACGACATAATCGAGTTCGCCCAACGGCGCCGCCGGCCCCTGGCCCTTCAGCACTTTGAAAAAGTAACCATGGTAGGGCTCGTTCCGATTGCTGTAGCCGCGCGCGATCGCCTGCGCGACTTTCTCGCCGATCGGCCCGTCCCAAGTGCCATCCTGATTTCGCCAGGCGAGACCATCCTGCTCGCCGGGTGTGCTGATGATTCGTTGCGCGTATTGATTAACGCCATTCACTTTTTTCGCGAGTGCGTAGTCGTGCTGCGCTTCGACGTAGCCATGACAGATTTGAATTGCATCAAGCTCGTTACGGCCGACGCGTCGACGCAGAAGCTCCTGGCGTCCGGCATTCGCGTCGAAGTGCCAGGTGCTGCCGTGCTTCACAATCGGGAGGGGAAAGGGCCAATCTTCATTGCCGACGATAAGAGTCGCGCGATTGCGATTCTTTGCGTCGACTTCGACATTCATCTTCGTCCGGGCTTGCTCGGCGAAAGCCAGCGAGTTCTCTTTGTCGCGAACGGGCTCGCCAGTGTGAATGATGTCCCAACTGTTCGGACCGAGGATCTCTTTCAGCTCCGCCTCGTCATATGTCGATGCCGCTGCCACCAATGAGTCAGCGGCCTGTTGGGGGGAAGAGAATCCTTTCCCCCAAAGGTTTGATTGCGCAGATGTGATTGCGACCAGCAAACACATGATCGCAAGGCCGCTGAAAACCAGAATGCCGCGGACGGCCAACGTGAACCGTATGTTCGTGCGAGTGTTTTTCTTTCTCATGATTTCACCTCCGGCGTCCTCCGCCGCCACCACCGCGACCGCCGCCGCCGCCACCTCGGCTCATCCCGCCGCCGCCGCGACTACCACCACCGCCACCAAAGCCGCCGCTGCGACTGCTGCCCAGACTGGAAGAGCCGCGACTGCTGCTAGAGCGCGCGTTGGATCCGCTGAAACCACCCGAGCCTCCGCCAAAACCACCACCGCGATTTCCTAAACCAGAGCTACCGCTGCTTCCGATGCTGCGGTTTCCGACGCGATCTCCGCCGGCATTACCGAAGCCTCCGGAGTTGCCGCGATTTGAAAGACCGCTACTGCGATCACTGACGCCGCCACGGTTTCCAGCACCGCCGCGATCGCCGACGCTGCTGTTTCGGTCACCTACACCGCCGCGGTTGTTTCCGACACCCCCGCGATCGCCGACGCCGCCGCGATCGCCGACACCGCCGCGATCGCCGACGCCGCCGCGGTTATTCCCGACGCCGCCGCGATCACCAACTCCGCCGCGATCACCGACGCCGCCACGATTTCCAACACCGTTTCGATCGCCGATGCCTCCGCGCTGGCCAATGTCTCGTTGCGCTGCTCGCTGCCGGTTCGCCAGCGAATCGCCGCGCGTCGTGCCGCCAAATCGATTGGCGGTGCCGCGATCGCCGTACGGCGCGCCACCGCGGTGCGAAGGGTTGTGCTGCCACTTCCCGTTGTTGACGCGATTACCGCTGCCGACGTTGTTGACGCGGTTTCCACCATTGATGTTGGTGTTGCGGTTGAAGTTGTTATTCATGTTGATGTCGACGTCGCCACCACCCCAGCCGCAGCCCCAACCCCAGCCGCCACCCCACGCAGCGCCCATAGCCAAGCCGACGCCGAAAGAGATCGCACTGGCCGCAATCACTGCCCCGGTGCCGGGATAGTATGGCGGGTAGTAAATCGGCGGATACGGATAGGCGGGCGGTCCATACACGTACTGCGGATCGTACGATGGCACGTAGACTACTTGAGGATTTGACTGCTCAATGACGATCACTTGTTTGTTCTCGACCGTCTGGGTCTCAACCTTCTGTTGTTGATTCGATTGCAGCGACCCCTTTTCCTGCGCCTTTTGCCGCATTCTTTGGATCGCATCCATCACATCTTTTTGTTGCGCCAGGAACGC
Organism: uncultured bacterium; assembly: GCA_965653675.1. Lineage (GTDB taxonomy): Bacteria > Acidobacteriota > Blastocatellia > Pyrinomonadales > Pyrinomonadaceae > UBA11740. Next base: position 12,881 of record CBFHBA010000044.1, on the reverse strand, counting down.
GTTGCCGAGGTCGGTGGTCCACTGAATATCGTCACAAAGACGCTTCACGAGATCCGGCAACGCCGCCATCGCCTGAATGCTCGGATCCCACGGTTGCTTTTTCACGGCCTCGGCGAGCTTCGTTTGATCCTTTGCGAGCTCGGGATGCTTCGCCAGCCATTGCTGAAGCTGGATCAGCTCCAACGGATAGGTCGAAGCGACTAGCGTTTGACTCAGCATATTGTCGGGGAAGAGAGCGATCGGCGCGACAAGCGAATCGAGCTGATCGGGCGGAATTGTCGTTGTGTCATCGAGTGACGTTGACGGGAAACGGTTACGCGCGATCGCGTTCGGGCTGCCCGCGATCGCGCCGAGATCGGCAGCGATCAACGTAACGACGCAAGCGAGTGCTATTGCGCTGCGCGCGAGCACTCGCGAGCGACTTGCTCCGAGAGTTATCACTTTCATTTTGTTGCCTCCGATCGTCGGGTGATGTGCATGCGGCTTTGTCTATTACTGTTGCCATTCGGTTAGTGCGACTCTCGTTTCGCGAAAGCTAGGCCCCGCCGCGCGGCTGTCGAAGTTCAGGTTCAGTTCTTCATCAGCGTCTTACCGGAGCAAGGGCTCACGGCTGTCAATGCGCCCGCATTTGCACACGGGTTGCCGCGATGGGTTAGGCAGAGCGGCAACGGCGGGTACGTGAGTTCGTTAAATCTCATTGCTACGAAAACCTGTTTCAGAATTTGAACTCCTTATTGAAGTTGTATTTGAAGATGAACTGAAGGTGCACATCGTCCGCGTGGAACCCGTCGCGGAAGTTTTCACGACGACCCCAAATCAGCTCAGTTCCCACCGACACGCGGTCCACGGGCAGGAACATAAAATTGCCTGATCCGTAATGGCCGCGATGGAACGCGCTATCCGTTTGCCCATCAGAGTTCGAGATGTTCAGCATTGAGTAACCAATCGAGCTCGTGAACCGCTTGCTCCAGGTGTGATCGAGATAGGCCATGACGCCCGTTACCGGCAACGCTGTACCTTTGATCGGCACGCGCGGATTGCTCGAGTTAGTTCGTTCGATACCCACGTCCACCGGCGCGTCGTTCATGTAATTTTCAATGCCGTGTCCGTAGACGAACGAGAGCTTGACGACATCTTTCTTCCCGGCGTTCAGCCCTGTGGTGATTCCGAAACCAGCTCCGGTGGCGCTGCCGCTTAGGTCAAAATTGTCATTAACTGTATCGACCCATTTCATGTAGCGGAGCACGCCACCGATTTGCACGTGGCCCCAGCCTCTTTCAAAGCGCACGTTACCGGTCAAGTCCGGCGCGGGAAATCGTGGTTTCACTCCCGATAAATCAATGCGCTCGCCGGCCTGGCCCAGGTCAGCGCTCGCGCCGGGACGTTCGAGCGCAATAGTCACGGAGTTCCTTCCTTTGATCGGCATCCAGCGAAATTGCACGTTGCGAAACCACGCGATGCCGTTCGGCCCCCAATATTCATTTGTGTTTGGGAACACGTCGGGATCGACAAACGCGCTCCAGTATTGGCCGGCGCCGAAGTGGCCGAGTTCGCCGTAAGCATGTCGTAAACGGAAAGTCGTTTGCCCCGCATCTACGCCGGTGCCGAACAACTCAAACTCGAAGATCGTTTTTAGCTCGCCATACTTTGTGGGCGTCGTGGACTTCGCGCCGAAACGAGATTGCCTGACGCTGAAGTAGGTGTTGCCGCCCGGCTCAAATTCACCTGCCTTCGAGGGCAGCTTCACCGGACGAACGGTGTCGAACCATTTCGGATCCGATGCCTGAAATTCGTAGCCGGAATTGAGCATCGCGAAACCATAAATCGAAAAAGTGCTCTCACCGTGCGGCTCATCCGGTTTCGGTTTTGGAGCGGTGGCGTCAGGGCTAGCAGGCGCGGCCGAGACAACTGCCGCGGCTTTTTCTCCGGCCGCTGATTGTGTCTCTTTGCGTGAATTTTCAATCGCCAGAAGTTGTGCCTTGAGTTCGTCAACCGTCTGCTCGAGTTGCTTCAGACGATCTTTCAGTTGTTGGACTTCGGGGGCTCCCTGCTGCGGTTGCTGCGCGCGAACTTCGCTCATTCGCACTAAGGTAAATCCGACCGCAGCAAGTGCAACGAGCGCGCCGCGAAGAAAACTATCGACCCATTTACGATCCGTTTTCATGAGTCCTCCTAGGGGACAGTCGCCGGTCGGCCGGCGCCGCAAAGTTTGAGAGCCATCCTAGCCAACGCATTTCACTCGCCGTAACTGTCAAAAATTACAGGGCAAAGAGTGCGCGAGTCCCTGTAACTTCTAACAGTTACCGACAGCTTGATGTGTCGTTATGCTGGCCCGACCTGGTGCTTAAACATGCTTTCAGCTGCAACCGCTCAAGTTGATCGTCTTCAGCCGACCGTCGTGCCGAAGCAGTACGCCCCACCCAAGCCGGCGTACGAATCCGCCAAGCCAGTCAGCGTCTCGAGCATGACGGACTTCAACTTGTCGCGCGCTGCGGCCGTTGGTGATATGCGCGCGCTAGGCGAGTTATATGAGCGTTACCGCCATCGCGTGTATGCGGTTTGTATTGGAATGACGCGCAATCCCGCTGAGGCAGAGGATCTTACGCAGGAAGTTTTCGTCAGTCTGGTTCATAAAATCGGATCGTATCGCGGCGAGAGTCAGTTCACGACGTGGCTGCACCGGCTGACAGTGAATTGTGTATTGATGCATTTCCGCCGGCCGTCGCGGCGCGAGCAGGTCTTTACCGACGTTGAGAACGTCATTCCGATCGCGCTGCGGTTGAGCACGCCGCTGCTGCCGGGACCACTCACTGACAAGATTGCGTTTCGCTCAGCCGTTGCGCGTTTACCAAAAGGATGCCGCGCAGTTTTTGTGCTGTTCGATCTCGCTGGATACGAACACGAAGAGATCGCAAGACTTCTCGGCTGCACCGCCGGCACATCAAAATCCCAGCTTCATCGCGCTCGTTTGAAGCTACGTAAACTCCTGCAACCGAATTAAAGATGCTGTAGTACAGAACCGCGAGTGGTAGCGAGCGGGTTAAAGAGCATCATTCAAGTTGTGCCTTTATCCCGCTCGCTACCGCTCGCGGTTCGGTAACGCGTTGAGGCTGAGAGACTCGCCGAACTACTTCGGCGGCGGCGGATACTTCTTGAAGAGTTTCTCCATCGCCTTGTTTAGGTTTTTGTTGACCTTTGCCGGATCTTTTCCAGAGCCCAGCGTCTTGCTTGCCTGACCTTTCCAAATTTGGTTCTTGGCGGCGGCGTCATAAATATCGACGTCGATTGTGCCGATGTGGATCGTCTCGCTGGTTGTAGTGGTCGTTGACATCCCGCCACCGTAACCGCCCCAGCCGCCCCAGCGGCCATACCCCCAGCCGCCCATGTCTGTGCTGTAAGAGTTCCATTGCTTCTCCTGATTGACCGCAGCCTGGTAAACCACGATCAGATCAGAGTCTTCGCCGGTGGCCTTCGTCAAACCTTTTAGCGCGAGTTGCGCATCAATCGCCTGCATGATCTGGCCATCGAGAATTTGATTTGGGTAATCGGCCTTCGGCACGCGAGCCCACTTGTAAGTCTTGTACTTCGTGAAATCAGTTCCCGGTAGAAAGTTGTACCGAATGTCCTGGGCCGACGCAGAGACGCATCCGATCAAGATCAGCAATGCGATGGGGAAAATCTTAAATGTCCGAGTGAGCTTCATAGTTGTGATCTCTCCTTATTTACAACAACGACTTCGGCTGCCGTTTGCGCCTGGCAACCAGCAGGATTCCAACCACCAGCAGCGCAAAGGTAATCGCCGCTAGCTGCAAAGTTGTGGCGGTGAAAATTTGGCCGAGCATTCCGCGTTTTAATGAAAACGCACCCAGCGCGCTGTTTTGATAGGCCTTGGTGTTCGCGGCGACAATCGCGGCCTCTAATTGTTGGCGGTTTTGGGTGATCTCAGTCAGCTGCGCCTCAAGTCGATCTTTCTCGATCTGCAATTTCTTGCGACGCGCTTCGCGTAACTCTTCGGGATGCAGAGAGCCGTATCCCGCAAAGTAACGTTCGATGTTTTCCGGCTTGAGTTCGTAATCCAATTCCTGCAAACGGATCTTGATCTCAGCCTCGCGATCGTTTAGCTGACTCAATTGATTGCGTAACTGCTGGGCCGCTTCCGCCGCACTCGGCGAGTCCTGTGCAAACAGCCGCGCAGATTGTGCAGATAGAAATAGAATCGCGATCAGGAAACTAATGCCATGTTTCTTCATTGGGGTTTACTCCATGACGTAGCACGCGCATCCTGCGCGTGACTTCACGGGCGAGAAGCCCGTGCCACCACGTTCGACTCTCAAGTGACTGTGCAACCATAAACTTATCGCAATGCAGGCGATTCCAGTTCACCCTAAGTCCGGAACGTCCGGTTACCAACTGGTAGTTTTGACAGTCACTCGTCTCAGATGGCGGGAGTATCCTCACGCCGCATGGGCAGCGCGAGCGCGAAGCAAGATCAGATTGATACTGCCGAGTTGCTCGTCGACGCGCTTGAAGACAGTTACGTATCCGATCCCGGCGCGTTGATGACAATCGACGTGGCGGCCGCGACTCATCGCGGATGCGTCAGACTTCGCAACGAAGATCACTACCTCGTCATGCGTTTCCGGCGTTCGCTGGAAAACATTTCTACCAATCTCGACTGTGGAAGTGTCCAGACGAACTATGACCTGACTGGCTACGGCTTGCTCGTCGCCGACGGGCTCGGCGGGCGGATTGGCGGAGAGGTTGCCAGCCGCACGGCGCTCACCAAACTGATTGAATTAATCATCGAAACACCCGATTGGATCATGGGCTTTGAAGAGCACGACAAGGTCGAAGCCGTGCTTGAGCGGATGACCGAGAGGTTCTTTCGCATCGACGAGACCCTGAAGCAACAAGCCGACGACGATCCGTCACTTAGCGGCATGGGCACGACGCTAACGGCGGCGGCGACTCTCGGTGACGACATCATCATCGGCCACATCGGAGACTCGCGCGCTTATCTTTATCGCAATGACATACTCAAACAGTTGACGCGCGATCACACTGTGGCACAAGAGCTAATCGACGCCGGCTTGAGTGGCGCCGATCCCGCTGCCCGTTCAATGCGTCATGTTTTGACTGCCGCTCTCGGCGTGCTCGGCACGCGTACAAGACCGGAGGTCAAACGGATTCAATTGCGTCCGCACGATCAGATTCTCCTTTGTACTGATGGACTAACAGCCATGGTTGATGACACGACAATCGCTTCCGCAATACGCGGCGCTTTGTCAGCATCGGCCGCGTGTGAAGAATTGACGTCGTTGGCGTTGGCTGCCGGTGGCCGCGACAACGTAACCGTAGTAGTCGCGCGCTTTGGCGGATCGGCGTGAACTGAACCGGCACCGGCATCCCAAATCAAACCGTCTTCCCTCACTACAACTGTAAGAATTGACAGTATCAGTCAGGCAACCCTGTCGCTAGCATCACTGCGATAGCAAAGCGGTAGTTTGCCTTGGCGCCACGCCAAGCGGATGGCCATACGACCGTTCCCCCGACAACGCCGCGATCAATCAGGAGGAGACCTATAAGGAGGCAGCAATGAGAAAAGTGAACAGAGGTTTACTTGGAGTAACAAAGCTGGCGTTGATCCTGGGGTTGGTGGCTGGATTTAATTTCGCGGCCGGCACAGTCAATGCCCAGATACAAAATGGCCAGAAAGTCGATAAATTCCGCGGCGTCGTCACAAAGCGCGAAGGCGACTTCTTTTTGATGGGCGACACCATGGGTGGACCGCAAACAACGGTACTGTTGACGCCGGAGACTGAAGTCAAGAGTCACAAGCGCGGTCTCCTTCGCGGTTCGAAGGATTACGGCGCGACCTACATCCTGCGCGGGCTGCGACTGGAAGTTGACGGAATCGGAAACGCGCAAGGGCAGATAGTAGCGGACAAAATCAGGTTCGATGAACAGGATTTGCGCACGGCGCAGGCGCTGAAGAACACGCTCGACCCGATGGAAGCCGAGATGAACGCTAAGTTGAAGGCCCAACAGGAAGAGCAGGAGCGCCAGGCACGGCAGATTGAAGAAGCCCAGGCCGTAGCCGTGTCGGCCAGAGCAGATGCGGCATCAGCGGCTGAAGCGGCAAAGAAGGCGCAAGAGACTGCTGACACTGCGAACAATCGCATCAATGGACTCGATGACTTTGAACCGATCAGAACGATTACAGTGTTTTTCAATACGAGCAGCTACACGCTTGGACCGAAGGCAAAGGCGACCATCGACGAAGCTGCGGAATGGGCCAAGACGCAGAATCGAAACGGCTGGGTCGTGGCTGTGATCGGCTATGCCGATTCGCGCGGCAATAGCGAGCGCAATCGGACTTTGAGCGAGCGGCGCGCGAATGCAGTCATCTTTTACCTCGTCACGCAACACAAGATGCAGTTGAGCCGTCTGGTTCAGCCATTCGGTTACGGGGATACAGAGTCGCAAGGTGACAAAACTGAGGAAGAGCGTGCCAAGAGTCGCCGTGTGGAAATTCGGTTGATGCGCAACAAAGGCATCGCCGGAACAACTGGACAGAATCCGTGAACCGGCGTGGGTGACGCCGGATTTCTCCCCCACGCATTTAGTTGTGATTGCGAGCACTTGCTTTCGCTCGACGTGACCAACTGATGTCGCGGGAAACTCTGTATCGAGTTTTTTACGAGCTAAGGGCGAGGTAAAGCAACATGACTGATAGTGAAATCGAGCAATGGGTTTTACGGGAACTTCAGTTCGCAGGAAACCTTAAATCGCGTGAGTTATGCGTGAGTGCGTATGAGGGGATCGTGACGCTTGACGGCACGGTCCCCAATCGCACGAGCAAAGCGGCGGCCAGGCGAGCGGCGCTTCGGGCGCGCGGCGTGAAGAGCGTCGTAAATAATTTGCGCGCTCAACGGCCACTAACCCTTTCGAAAGCTGAGCCGGAATTGACGACGCCGGCGGTTCAGCCAGTAGCGCCGGTTCAACCGCCAGCCAGACCCTTTGTCGAGCCGGCTGCGCAGATTTATTGATCACGCAAAAAAGTCGTTGACGCGGTTTCGGCCATTGCCCTTCAGTTGTGTGACTCGTGTCAAAGTCGAGCGTCGTAGTTTGGAATCAGTCTCAGCCTGTCAGTCGCGCGGGTGATCACGAAGACATCATTCAATCGGTCACTCGTCGGCTGTTTGGTTGTCGTCATCGCAGCCTAAGCCGGCCATTCACGCGCGCCGGGCAGACATTTGTCAGTTGTCTCAGTTGCGGCATGCGCCGCCGATTCGATCTTCAGCGATGGCGAGAGGAGGGCGGGTTCTATTCGCAGAACGATCGCTAACTCTCAAGAGTAATGAGTAATTGAGTAATGAGTAATGAGTGAAGAGTCTCTCGATACGATTCACAACTCGAGACTTAACACTCAAAACTGCAAATTGATCGGACTCTCGCGCGATCACGAGGATTAACCGGTGAGGCGCCGGACGATCACAATTGAACTCGCTGGCGTGCGACGCCGAATCATCGCGCTGTCACTCTTAATGGTAGTCGGGATCAGCGGCGTGGTGGGTTGGCGACCGCGTGTAAGGAGCACTGGTTCAACTACGCCACTTGCTGTTGTTAATCGCATCGACAGCCAAACACAGTCCGAACTCACATTCATCAACTCGCGCGCAAAACGCGGCTTCACCTTGCTAAGTGCACATGACCGCCCTGTTGGCTCGCCTAAATCCGTCTCCCTTCGTTCCGATAGCGAAGCGAAAGTCCGCGCGATGGTTGCGCGTCTGAATGCATCCATCAATCTTCCGGTCGAGATCGCGATCTCGTTTGAAGATTGCCACGACTCTGAGGTCTATTACGAACAGGAGAATCACCACGTCGTGATCTGCCACGAGTGGCTTGATCAGATGCAGCACCTCGCATCGCGTCGCACAAGTGACCGGACCATCCTTCGTGAGACGGTTGAGAGTCTCGTTGTCGCGGTCTTTCTGCACGAGTCCGCGCATGCATTGATCGACATTCTTAACGTGCCGGTGACGGGCAGGGAAGAAGACGCCGCGGACCAGTTCTCGACGCTGGTGCTGCTGGGCCAACCGGATGGCGCGCGTAAGGCCATGCAGGTGGCGCGCATCTACAAAGTTCTTTCGCAGGACTCGTCGTACGATCCGCCGGCGTATTGGGATGAGCATTCGCTGGACGCGCAAAGGTATTACGACACGCTCTGCATGATTTATGGGCGCGACCCGAAGCAGAATGGGAAGCTGCTGAACAACGATCGCCTGCCCGACGAACGCGCCGAGATTTGTCCGAAGGACTATCAGCGAATCGAAACTGCCTGGAAGACTTTGCTGAAACCTTACGCAAAAGATTCGCTTTGGCAAACGCCATAGCCCGGCAGCCCAGGCATCCCTGCCTGCGGGTGGCGCGCATCCTGCGCGCATTTTTATCCAACTCGCAACAAGCCCAGGCGCCAATCGCGCAACTTTCTTGCAATAGCCAAAATCCGTGCTAGAATCCGCGGCATTCGACTGGGTTCTCCACAAGGGCAAAGGGGTAAGAAATCGCGCGGCCGCGTCAATTCAATGGTTGAGAGTGCGCGATATGGAAGGAAAAAAATGGCCCGCTCCGTTTCACGTCCCAGTCTTCGCGATCCTGCTAAAAAAGAGATTGCGATGGAGCTCGTTTCAAGCGCGGAAAACTCGTCGCTCGATTGGAAGGCCCAATACGGCTACATCGAGTACAACGTTGAGGGGAATCCAGAAGAGAATCGCGGCTACACCGGCGGCATCATCGGCTTCACCTCGGCCACTCATGATATGCTTGAGCTGGTTCGTTTATATGTAAGGATCGCGCCTTACAATCCTCTCAGTCCGTTCCTGCCGGCGCTTGAAAACGTGGACGGGACACCATCGAAAAAGGGCCTTGGTCCGCATTTCGTCGATGCCTGGAAACTAGCAGGCAACGATCCGGAATTCCAGAAGGCGCAGGACCACGAGCGCGATCGCGTCTACTTCAATCCCGCGGTAAAGCAAGCCGAGGAAGATGGCCTGGGCGTGCTGGGCCAATTCATTTATTACGACGCCATTGTGATGCACGGGGCGGACGACGATAGCCACAGCTTCCCATCGATCCGGGCCAAGGCGATGAAAACAGTCATGCCGCCGGCAGACGGTGGAGATGAAGTAAAGTACCTCAACAAGTTTCTCGATGTTCGCAGAGTCGTGATGAAGGCTGAACAGGGGCATGCGGACACCTCACGCATCGACACAATGCAGCGGAAGTTCGTCAAGGAAGGCAACCTTAACTTGGACCCGCCCCTGGTCTTCGCGACGTACGGGGACCCGTATAGGATTCCACCGCTCAAATAGTGATGAGTCATGAGTGATGGGTGATGAGTAAGCGCACGGCAGCGCAACTCCACCTTTGAGCCGCCGAAATGCTTTCGCTTTTTAGCATCGGATGGTCATGCCCAGAACAATGTTGGATAGTTTGGTCAAATGGCTAATCGCTATAAGCTGCGCGATATTCATTCTGGTCTTGGCTTTATCCGCTTTCTACGAGCCTTCAATCCGTGTGCTTCACTTCTTCCAGGCTCTCATCTATGTTGCGGTCATCGTCTTGATTTTCAGGCGGAGCGCATGGGGTTATGGAGCTGGAAGTCTAATCGCAGCATTTTGGAATTGGGTTAACCTGTTTCATACCACATTCATTGCCAACGGGATCAGGGAATTGTCCCGCGCGCTTCGAACCGGTCAGATTCAAAATCCCGATCAGTTGATCGCTGTGCTTGCCGCGACAGCGCATTTCATTCTTATCGCATGCTGCGTGGTCGGATATTTTCGGATTAAACCAAGAATTCTTGGGGATGCTCTGAAATTTCTCGCCGGAGGGCTCGTTGCGATTGGTTATTTCGTATTGATCATAATCCTATTCGGGCGGCAATACGTGCCATTACTCAGGCGCGTGTTCCACGTTTGATACTCGAGCCGCGCTCATAGTGATGAGTGATGAGTGATGAGTAAGCGCGACGGCGTCAACCTCACGGTTCGACCTCGCATCTGAAGTGTCAAACGGAAGCGCTGCTTAATGTTTCGAGCAATCCTCTGTGTGAAATGGCTGGCGTTGTTCGCGCTGGTTAGTCTTGACGCCTGTCAGGCGCAGACACTCTCCCGCTGTCGCGCCGCGCCGCCGATGCCGGCAAACGTTAAGCCCGGCGTAGCAGGTTTAAGCCTGAGTCGCGATGGCAAAACGCTTATCGTTGCCGGAGGCGACGCTAAGATTCGATTTGTTGACCTGGCCGCGGGCCAGGTGCAACGAACTTTGACCGGCCACACAAACACCGTTTACCGCGCGATCTTCAGTGCCGATGAAAAATTGCTCGCCTCTTCGAGCCGTGACCTGACGGCAAGAGTGTGGGATGTCTCCACCGGTCGCGAGCTTTTGAAAATCAATGGCTTTCGCTGCTCGGTGAAGGCCGTCGCTTTCAATCCTGACGCTAAGTTAGTCGCTGCTGCGGGAAATGACGGCATGGTGAAGATCTATGAGGTTAAAACCGGAAAAGAATTGCAGTCACTCGTGCACATCAACTCAGCCGACATCGATATGTCGGTTTATTCTGTCGTCTTTGGCCGAGACGGGAGAAAGATTTATGCGGCCAATGGCGACGGCACGATCAGCGAATGGGATGTGGCTGGCGGAAAAGAGACACGAACGTGGAAAGCTCACGATCATACTGCCTTTAAATTGGCGTTCAGTCCCGACTATTCTTTGCTTGCGTCACTAGGCGACTCCGTCGTGAAAATTTGGAACACCGCGACTTGGCGTGAAGTTCGTACGCTGTCAATGGTTCGCACCTCTGACGCCGTAATCGTACCGAGCAACCTCGCTTTCAGTAATGACGGAAAGTTAGTTGCGGCCAGTAACATCGGACTGGATCAGAAGCAGACTACGTATTTGTGGGTGCAGACGCTGGTTTGGAACGCCGACACCGGCGACAAACTGTTCAGCCTCGAAGGGCATAAGTTTGACGTTGATGGCCTCACCTTCAGTCAAGACAGCCAGTTTCTGCTGACGGGAAGCATCGATACCACAATTAAGTTCTGGGACATGAAGACCGGACGACTGTCCCGGACCTTTACGATGCCGCCGAACGACAAAACAAATTGACTTTGGTTCTGCCAACAGATGTGAATAAATCGTTGGACGCGAGCCGCGTCTACGGATAGAGCGCGGATCATTCCGAACTTTAGAAGGATTTCTGAATGAGGACAACGGTTTTAGTCTGGGCACTGATTGCTGTCTGGGTAGGAATATCGGCAAACGCCGGTAAGCCAGATGTCAAACGCCTCGACGGCAGTACGATTGCGACCGCGGACATTGATGCGACAGTTACCCGACTCATGAGGGCGGCTGAGGTCACAGGTGTAGGCGTTGCGATCCTCTATGATGGGAAAGTGACATTTCTGAAAACGTATGGAACTCGCGACAAAGAAAAGAACCTGCCGTTAACAGAAGACTCCGTCATGACTGGCGCTTCTTTTACGAAAGCCGCATTCGCCTACATGGTAATTCAGCTCGTCCAGGAGAAACTTCTCGATCTCGACAAACCGATCTATCAGTATCTGCCGAAACCGCTGCCCGATTATGCGGACTATCCCGAGTTGGCGAACGATCTGCGTTACCAGAGAATCACTGCCCGAATGCTGCTCAGTCACACGAGCGGCTTTGCCAATCTGCGGTTCCTCGAACCCGATCGCAAGCTACGAATTCACTTCGAGCCCGGCTCGAGATACGCATATTCCGGCGAAGGCTTGGTGCTGCTCCAACTCGTGGTCGAAACAATCACGAAAAGACCTCTGGCAGAATTAATGCAGTCACGAGTCTTTCAACCGTTGGGCATGACACGCACCAGCATGACCTGGGAAGATCGCTTCGAAAGTGACTTTGCAAACGGCTATGACGAATACGGACGCTCGCTCGGCGCTGAGCGTCGCAAGAGCGCCAACGCCGCCGGTTCGATGCAAACGACGCTGCGCGACTTTGCTCAGTTCATGTTAGCGGTGATGCGAGGACGAGGATTGTCAGAGCAGACCAAAGAGCTGATGCTAAGTCCGCAGATCGCAATCAACTCTAAGCATCAATTCCCAACGCTCGCGAGCGGGACCACGGATGCGAACAAGTCCATTCGTCTTAGCTATGGACTTGGATGGGGACTCTATTGGACGCCTTATGGCAAAGCATTCTTCAAGGAAGGTCACGACGAAGGGTGGCGAAACTATACTGTCTGCTTTGATGATAAGAAGACTGGGATTGTAATCATGACCAACAGCTCGAATGGCGAAAGCATCTTTAAGGAACTGTTGGAGACGTTATTGCGGAACACCTTCACGCCGATCGAATGGGAAGGTTATACGCCGTATAAGGAATTGCCTCCGCGGAAGCCTTTGATCGAGCATAAGGAAATCGCCGTTGATGTTAAGGTGCTGGACAAATATGTAGGGCGTTACGGAGAGCCTCCGAACCTTATCATGAAGATTCGACGAGAAGGCGATCATCTCACTATTCAGGAGAACGATGAGCCGGCGCAGGAACTCGGGGCTGAGAGTGAAACGAGGTTCTTCTCGAAGAGTTCTTCCGATTCGTTGACCTTCGAGTTGGACGAACAAGGCCGGGTACTCAGAATGGTCTTTCACCTGGACGACGGGAGGGATCTTCCCTTTAAGCGCATTGAATGATATCTACCTCTACCCGCTCTGATCAGAGTTGCGTTGCTCGAAGTCGCATCGCCGGGGCTGAAAGCCTGAAGCTGATTTGAGCGCCACCCAACAAATCGGGTATGAAAGACGAAGTCAAGCATAGACATCTCCTCTCCCGCC
>CBFHBA010000043.1:0-37688 GCA_965653675.1 uncultured bacterium | reverse complement strand
AATAATTGTTAGTTATCCCAAGAAATGAGCGAGCTTAGGAACCGTTCAATTATCTATCCAAATTCTGATCTCGGCAATATGTTTTGAGCGGTAGCAAAACATCCTTAACCTAGAGTTGAAGATCGATATGGCCTCTTTGAAGAGGGTTTTCAACCCCCTTGAATCGTGAAGCTTCTCTGATTAGACTCTCGCCGGTTTTCCTACCCACCAGACGATTTACCAAGCTTTTTCAAATTTCTTGCGCAGTTCCCGACCGAACTGCTTCGCGGAGGTGCATATCTATGTTATTGGGACAGGCGATTGACGAGTTCTTCCATGGCTATTTCTCAACACATGAGCGCAGCATAAAGACGCGGCTTGCGTATCGATCGGACTTGGATCAAGTCGCGGCGTTTGCGTCGACCGATCTTGATCTCACCTCCTTGACTCCGGCCTTCATTGAAGGCTGGGCGGCTGACTTGAGAATCAAGAAATATTCCCCGGCATCGTTAAAGCGAAAATTGGTAGTCCTCAAAGTCTTCTGCTCTTACTGGGTGAGGAAGGGCGTGCTAAATGAATCACCATTTTGGCGAGTTGAGCTCAGCCTCGGTCGCATTCCGCAGTTGCCGCGCACGCTGAGCGAGGAAGAGGTTGGAGGATTGTTAGCCCAGGCGAAACAGCATCGCTTCGAGTTGGAGGTGCCTCGCAAGGGTTCAGTGCTGGCTAGGGCACAAAACTCGAGAAGGATATATCGCGCCATTCGAAATCTTGCTTTAGTCGACCTGCTGTTCGCGACGGGCATGAGAGTCGGTGAAGTCTCGGCTCTCAATTGCACAGACTTCGTCATCGCTGAGTCCTTCTTTCGCGTAACAGGGAAGGGCGGCAGAGATCGCTTGGCCTTTGTCGTAGACGAACAGACAGAGAGAATTCAGCGAGAGCATGTGGATGCGAGGCTAAAACTAGAGTCTGAAAGCAACGCCTTATTTCTGAATTCCTTCGGGCAACGGTTGTCGACCCAGGGTATTGCCAACATCATCGCAGAATTTAGAAAGGAAGCCGGGATAGAACGACATATCACCCCGCACATGTTGAGGCATACGGTCGCCACTCTCTTGTTGCGCAATGGGGCAGACATTCGAATAGTTCAGGAGTTCCTAGGACACGCATCAATTGCAACCACACAGCGATACACGCACATCACTAAGGAGCATTTGGTTCAAGTCTTACGGCAAAGACATCCGTCGATACGAATGAGGACGGCAACCAAAGCTAGTTAGTTAGAACAAGCTTAGTGTGCGGCCTTTTTCGACATCTACCCGGGTCAGTAAATCAGCACTGTCGTAATCAGGCGAATTCACACTTCGGCTGACCGGATAAGTTCTCATCCTCGTCGCGCGGTAGGGCATCAGTATTCGCAATAGCTCGCCTCGATTAGTTCTTTTATCAAGCCAGAGTTCTTGAACGTCGGGAGGCAATATGGCTGGCATCCGATCATGAAGTTCGCTGACTAGCTCGTTTGCCGCCGTCGTGATGATTGCGCACGACGTAATGACTTCCCGGTCACGGCGCCACGTATCCCAGATTCCGGCGAACATCATTGGACCATCGTCTAAAGACTGAATGTAATAAGGGCGTTTCTCCCTGCCTGTACCTTTCCATTCGTAGAAACCATCCGCAGGTATCAAGCAGCGGCGCCAGCGAAATGATTCACTGAAGCTTGGCTTTTCTTCGAGTGTTTCAGCCCGTGCGTTGATGAATCCTTTTCCCTCGGTACTCCACGATGGAGTCAATCCCCACGTGAGCATTCGAGCCTCGATGCCCTTTCCGAAATCTGCGATCGCAAGGATCTGTTGACCGGGAGCGATGTTGTAGCGAGCTTCGAACGCCAGATTGAAGGCACTCAAACCTTTCAATTTAATTCTGTCTCTCGAATGCAAAGTAAATCGGCCGCACATGCCATCACGATACTGCAGGGAATGGGCCGCAACAAATTGTCGCGAGTGAGATTGAACCAACCGGCGGTCCGAAAACGTCAGGGTCCATTTATTCTTCGGAGCCTGGCACTAATACAAGTAAGGCCGAGACACTCGCGGCATATCGCAATGACATCATCCAGAATAGCTTCCTGTTCATCTCTGAATTCAGTTGATTATCCAGATTAACAAGCAGCCAGGACGATGGATGTATGTACTTTGAACAGAGTTTGAATGTATAAGCATCCAAATCTCCGCGCTTTGAACTATTGATGCGTTTCTCTTTCATCGCCAACAGCTCACTGAGACCTTTTGGTCTTTCATCAAAGACCTGGTCCGCCTCAGCCTCGATTGCTGCTATCCCTTTTTTAACTAACTCTGCCAAATCGATTCGATGTTCTTCCAGAAATCGCTCGGCATTGTCATCACCACTAAGTGCGTACTCCGTCCAAAATAATAGCTCCATCAAACTACGTGTTATGAGCGCGAGCAGGTCCAGAGGACCTTCTGCCGTATCGTGCAATCTTTCCAGCTGCAAGTCGAGGTACTTAGTTAAGTGTTCCCTAGCGAGGATTTGATTTGCAGCCGCAATCGGGTGTGGTCGCCTTTTTAGTAGACGCGCGCATTGGTCCTTACTCTATCGGCAGTGTATTCGGCTAGTGCATCGGTTTTAGGCACGAACGATCCTCCTCGTGGGAGGTCTCGAATGTTCGAGATAATCAAATCCCTTCTTCACTCCCCAATGATCTGCCGGATCAACCTTCAACATGCATTCTGTGGCCGAGCGTTGCAGTTCGCTGACTCTATTCCATTGATGTTTACTGTGTGCGAACTCGGCTCGGGCGGCTAGACGCAGCAGTTTCACTAC
The DNA here is from genome assembly GCA_965653675.1 of uncultured bacterium. Taxonomy (GTDB): domain Bacteria; phylum Acidobacteriota; class Blastocatellia; order Pyrinomonadales; family Pyrinomonadaceae; genus UBA11740. The sequence goes on along the minus strand of CBFHBA010000043.1, from coordinate 34,868 downwards.
GGGACAAATGCGGACATCAAGTCTTGAAAGAATTTGTTGCCCTTTTCTGCTGAGTCGGGTTCGTCCACTGCGAATGCCGAGAGTATTAAGCGCGCAGGCGGTCCCTGCGATTTCCTCAATTCCGATAACAGTTTCTCGATCGAACCAATTGAGCAGGTTCACGAGAAGAGTTTCGGCTTGCTCATAGTCGCGCAGGGCGGTTGCATGCTTAGCTGCCAAGCGAGCACTAGTGGCGAACCATTGCTGCCACCCTGCTCTAACTCCGTAATAGACGGCTCGGGCTGTATGCTCAAGAACCAATGCGGACAACTCGTTTGCAACTGGCTTCGCCGCCGGAATCGTTCGCCACTCCATGTCCAACCGAAAGCTCTTCATCCATTCGCTCATTATCAATCCCCAAAGAAGACCGCTTCGTTGGCTTACCCGTTCAACCTTGCGGATTACTCGGTCCAGTCGCTTTACATCTCGATCTCGTTCTCCAAAGCGAAACTCAAAATGATGTACCAGAAGCAGAATCTGATCGGCGTCGGCAGTATTACTTGCTGACTCTTCCAAGATCCTAAACGCCACGTCTAGATCCCCTCGCTGCATTGCTGAATGAGCAAGGCGCTCAGCGGTCCCGCGCGCAAATCTAGCTTTGCGCTCAACGAAGACTATTTTCTTTCCACGTCGCACTGCCTTCGCTTCGACATCTTCCGCATAAGATTCGCCGAAGAGTCCTTCATGAATAATGCGAAGGATTATCCGCCGTTGACCTGACGTCAAAGGGTTTGCGGAAAGAGTTTCGCAGAGCCGGTTAAGATTTCTTTTAGCGTTCGAACTGTTGTCGAATGCCAACGAGTCCTTGACTTTCAAGCCCGCGATACGCGAAAGCACTGATGATATGCTTGAACCATATACTCTTTGTATCACTGTTGACGGACTTGAATGATTAGCGAGATGCTGAAGTGTATGACCTGCGAAATCGACATTGCGCTGGATTGGAAACGGTTCTGAACTATGCTGAGAACAAATGGTCCTTAGGGTATGGCGTTGTTGCGAAGGTCGATATGTAAACCACGTGACCGTCTTAGCATTAGACCAGTTCTCGATCAATGGCACGACGTCAAAGCTGTCCGAAGCCGAATATCCGATCACAACCAAGTGACGATCCGTAGTTACGCTCCGGAACCATTCTTGGAAATCCGTGAACAGCTCAAAACCGAGCCCCAGCTTGCCGATCTGACTCAAGGTAGCTCTGGGAGTGGCATTACGACCACGATTCCAGGGGAAGCTCCCGTGTACCTTGATTAGTCGATCTGTAGACCTTGGCGCGCGCCTTCGGGAAGACAACACAAACGTGGATAAATATTCGCCTCGCGCCGCCTGTTCGATGCGCGTATCAAAGTTCGTCGTCAGAATCGTTGCGCCGTCTCCGGAGAGCCTCGCAAGTAGTCGATGGTTTAGATTCGGACCGCCGAACTCTTGCGTTGATTCAAGATAAGCGAAGAAGTTTGCATCAATCTCACTGACTGCTTGAATGAAGGCCTCGAATCTCAGGAAGTGATATGGGTTGAAGTCACTTCCCGGTGTCATTCGCTTTAGCAACTTCTTGCGTTTATGAGGGTGGGGCGCTACCCATTTTAACAATATCCGAGAAAGAGGCCACGCTGCGGGGATACCGGAAGGCTCGTCGACACTTATGCCGGCGCCAGCCAAGATGACCAACTCTCGTGGATGACATTTGGGAAGCTTGGGCGATGTCAAACTGTATATTGCTGGCAAAAAACTGAGTCTTCTGGTTCTAAATTGAACACCTGTGTATATTACCTCGCAATTCTCTCGCTCTTGCCCTTCTATAATACTTAGAGAACACTTCGGCAAGAGTGCTTAGACGCTTTCGCGACCGATAGATTTCGGGCTTGAGTTGCCCTTCGTTTCGGAGCCTCAACAGGAGTTTCCAAGAAATCTCGGCGCGACAGCGCGGTTAAGGAGGCCGTCCTATGTCGCTAGAGCACCTTTCCACCAGCAAGAGCGCGCAATTCTTCCGACCGAATCCGCATAAACGTTTCACTAAAGTCGCAGCTGCTGCCGTGATCAAGAGAGTGTCGGCCAACCGTAGCGGGAAAATCGAAGAGAAGAAGATTCGTGAATCACTAACTATTGATGGCGTCGTTGCACACATAACTTACGTCTGTTTTCCGCTCCAGTCGGAGCCAAGTTTCCTGCTGGGATCACGACTGCGGGAAACGAAATATGCGTACTTGCTGATAATAGAGACCCCTGATGCTGTCGCTGTTTTCAAACGCAACATTGAAGGTGCGATGCAAGCCATAGCTCCCTATCTCTTGGATTGGAAGTATGAACAATTGGGAGGCGCCTATGCAGCCGACAATCCGGCGTTTGAAAAGATCTCATTAAGGACTATGTCATTAGCAGGAAATGTCGTGAGGCGTCGTAGCTTGGAAGCTGACAATTTGGCCGAGTCGATGGCAGTGGCAGGTGTTCACCGATCAATACCAAACAGTTTTAGAGCGCGCGGCCGTGAAGGCACCCATACAATTGCTCCGGGAAGTGCACGTATCTCGCGCAGAGATCCGCGGACAGAATTAAATGAGCTCATACGATGGGTAATAAGAACTGGCGCAGAGATAAAGATCGGTGGAAGGAATTACCCTAAAACATTCCTTGCCGAATTCTGCACTGCCGTTCCTCTTGCTGATCTTCCATCTAGCGCTAAGCCAACCGCAATCTTGTTTGATTTTTCCGAGCTAAGGTCCAGATGGGAAGATTCTCCCGGTGACTATGAATTCCAACTGTTGCGGTCACCGCGATCGGAAGCGCGACGTGTTCTTTCGCAACCACAAATAACAGCGCTGCTCGCTATAAGTGAGCAGGTCATGAATCTCGATGGCGAAGAAATTATTTACACGTCACCGCGCGACAAAGACCATATTCTGGGAAATATCCGCATAAATAAGAACAGCATCAGCGTGAGATACGGACTGCTAGAACGGATAATAATCCGTTACGGTGGCGAAGAGACTAGGCTGAGCACATATGCTAACCAAGAAAACAATTTCCTAATTACATTTTCAGAGGCCGAATACGGATACAGCGAACATCAGCTGTTTCGTGACCTTCAACTGCTGGGGAGTATGGACAGCATGCTCAGACTCTTCGAGTCACATCCGACGCTTTCGACGGTAACAGCTGAAAAGGCCCCGGCGAAAACGGAATTTAAGAAAAACGGAATCTTCCGGTTCGTGGAAGATACGGCGCCCGGGGGCACACACTTGGTTTGCGACGATCTAGGTGATGAGTGGGCAGATTATATTGCGGTCGATACTACTTCGACTCCTCGTCGTTTGCAGTTCATTCATTGCAAGCATGGAAAGAAGACTACGAGTAGCGCGAGCGGTCTTCAAGAGCCTATTGGGCAGGCAGTTAAGAACCTCTCTAGAATGTTTCGCGGTCTCGACTTTTTTACTCCAAAGATCGTCGGAAAATGGAGCCAGAAATACTCTAAGTATCAGATCCCCCGGATAAGGCGCGGCGCAAGTGCCGCAGACCTTAAAGCCGCATTGACTACCGTACTTGGCGATCCGAATACTGAGCGTTCAGTTATTCTCGTGTTGTCGAGCTTATCGTTGAAAAAACTCCGTGAGGCGTTTAACGACTTAAAGGCAGGCACGGCAAAGCCTCACGTTTCGCAATTACTGTGGATTCTGTCGAGCCTAATCTCGGCCTGTCGCGAGCATGGCGTGCGCCCACACATCATTTGTCAACCGTGACCAATCTATTTCGTCATTCTGCGGCAAAGACTAGACAGATTCGGCAACGCCGCCGCGTGCAAGTCGACATCAGGCCGCCACGCCCCACTTCGCGACGGCCTGGCGTCACTGGCTAACTCCCCGAACCGGCTGGAGAGGCCGTGCCAGACTCAATTACGAGTTCTGATCGTCAGTAAGAGCAATCGCGCTGCGAATCTTTGAAAAACCATTGAGCTTTTGAACGTACTCGTCGCCGCCAGCTGCCCGCGTGAATTCGTGGAGACTGTTTTCGGCTTCACCGCCCACAACGATTGTCGGCAAATGCTTACGGTGATTCAGCGACCTAACTAGACGCGTGAGATCGAACGCGGCTCTGTGCTGCATCTCATGATCGAAAATAAAGAGCTGATATGGGATTTTGCTTTCGATGAACATCTCCGCGGAGCCACGGTCTGGGCATGACACAACGTGGTACTTGGGTTCGTGAAAAGCCTGCCTGAGAAACCGAATCAGCGGTAAGTCCTCGCCTACATACAGCAGCCTAGTGTGTCCGACTGAAATGTTGTCACAATCTGGGAGTTGGTGGGACATCCCGACCTCTCAAAAACGGATGATCAAGTAGGTGCGTTCTGATATGCTCTGACCCGATCTGGTCTTTCAAAACCCGACAACGGCCAATGCGTAGCTCACCATCTCGTCGCTTCGACTGATGAGCATCGCCGTTGAGCATGGAAGGTTCCAACTCACGGCGACTCGGTTACGTGAAGCCAGTCTATCTGCAAGTACAGATAGAGTCAACGCGAATAATGCTTTTCCGTCAGGAGGTCACTCCTGATGGCGAGGGGAGCGCGCATCAAGCCAGAGCGTTTGGCCGAAAAGCTGCTTCAGATTCGCGTGGCACTCGGTCTGTCACAGTCCGAGTTGCTTCGCTTGATGGGCTTGGAAGAGGTGATGGATTATCGTCGCATTTCGGAATTCGAGCGCGGAACGACGGAGCCACATTTGTCGGTTCTCCTGCAATACGCGCGAGCAGCAGGCCTACACGTCGAAGACATCATTGATGACGAATTGGACCTCCCTGACAGACTTCCTGGCAATGTGCGATACAAAGGTATCAAGCGAAAGGCCGGGAAGAGGTCACGATGAAGACACTAGACCCATGAGAAAGCGGCGGCCGGGGCGCGAAGCCAAACTTCCTTTCTTCTAAACTCTTTGGTCGATCTTGATCGTGGCGCTGTTTCATCCGTTCTAAGTCGTCATGGCTATCTTCTCACGGCGAACGCTGCAACGATTAATTGATGAGAACGCGGCGTTTCTGAAGCCTCGACACTTGCGCGATCACGTCAACAAGCTAAACGTGATCGGCGGCGAACAAATACTAGATACCGAGTGGAAACTTGTTTTGCTGAATATCTTCAGCAAGGTTGGGGCTGTTACACACGAACCTGATTTGCGCGGGATCAAGAGCAAGCCGGACATTCAATTCAAGTCTCCGCAAATCGACTTCATTGCTGATGTCGCCTGTGTTTCGGATAAAGGGGCTGACGAACATAATCCGGTTCAGGCTTTGTATGATCGCTTGATGGACATCGCACTTGAAAAGCGGCTGCGCGGTAATTCGTTCGGTCTGAACGTAGAAGGAAACCACACGCAGATCGTGAAAGGAAAGACGCGGCCACAGCTTAAAATTCCGTCGCGCCCTCGCTTCGATCAAGAGGTGTTCAACGATTCATTCTTTCGCTTCATGGATGATGTTCAGCGCTCGCCTTCAGAAACGCGAGCACACAGCGTAATAACCGAGCAGTTGCACTTCACGATCACATACGATCCACGACAACTTAGCGCAATGATGTCGCACCTGGGATTTACGGGTCTAACGCTCATTGATCAAAACGTCATTTACAATCGGCTACAAGAGAAAGCGGAGAAATTGATCGGCGTTGAGGAATCGGCACTGCTTGGCGTCATGTTATGCGATGGTGACTGTGAAGCACTGCGGAGTCACAGGCACTTTTCAAGCTATCACGTTGATGATGTTGTTCATCACTTTCTAAGACGTTATCCTGAGATGTGCTTTGTTATTACGTTTCGCGCAGTGCAAGAGTTCGGGTATGCAAAGCAAAACGGCTTCGCTACGACGCTCTACATCGGCGATTCTCACAAGGCACACATAAATGCGATTGAATCAACGTTACGGGAAGCCGCACGCTTTCTGCCCGAACCCGAACGAGATGCGACGAACGCGAGGCACTTGATCAATAGCCGCGCCGGTCACGCGGGCGATTCATTCATTGGAGGTTTGACCGTGGGAGGCAACGAAATAAAAATCTCTGCAAGAGTTGTGCTTGATCTGCTGTGCGGTAGGCTTTCTCAGGAAATGTTCAACGAACGGTATTCAGTAAATCCATTCGAATTCGAGCGGCAACAGGGACACTTAATATCTGAAGTTATCGTTGAGCGCAGCGGAGAAATCCATGATGACGATTGGCTGCGGATTAGATTTAGCGAGCAACCTGATCCGGCTGTATCGCCGTTCAAGTTACCCGTTCGGCGATAGTCTCGGGCAATCTTTGTTGCGCGCTATGCCTCGTACAAGATTCAGGAGAATATTGGACCTGCGAGAATTGCGGCAACTACGTAAATGTTTGAGTCACGTTGAGAGCAAGTTCCGAAGTCTTTCCTTCAACACGGCCTCTTTGGGAGTTCTTACCCCACGCTGCAGCCAATCCTGAACTTTCCGAACACTAAGAGTGTGCTTAACTGAGCTGTGTACCTCGACCTCCAATTCGGTCAGACCCGCCGGCCAGAGATCGTGTTTGCGAAACGCACACATACCTAGCACTGAAGCCTCGTACAGACCCTCTGCCTCTACCTCAACCGAGTGACGAATCCCATCTAAATCGACGTAGGACACTGTGCAGGCCGCCATGAGGCGCAGAATAGCATTTTCGGAAATTTGCGCCAATCGAACAATGTTCCATTTACGGGACAGAAACAGCGGTTTTCGCCACGTGAAGTACTGAAAAAACCCTATGAGCCATTTTTTCGCGGAGTTGTTTGGATTGCTTTGAGTAGAGTCGGTGTGTCCAATGAGTGACTCAGAGTTGTCCACGACCGATTGTAATTTTTGCTTGTTAACCTGAGGGGATTGTGACAGACTTAGCGCCGTCGTTAGCATTTCAGTGGATTACGCCTCGAAGAGGAATGCCGCGCGCTCTTCCTACTCATCCTAGCAACCGAAATAGCAAGACTGCTCTTAGCTCCTGCAAGAGTAGTTCTCTACCAACACAGCATGGTGCTCTCGATGCCTGCTCAGCCTGTTCGGGATCAAAATGCTGCGGCAAGGCAAAAGTTGGCGGCGCGGTAGAACCGCCGTTTCTTCTTCAATCGGATATTGAGCGGATTTCTTTTTCTACAGGTTTGGAATCTGCGGAATTTGCGGAACCCAGAACTAATCCTGTAACCGGGAATGAAGTTCAATTTATGCGATCACGACCTGATGGCGGCTGCATGTTCTTCGACCGAAGTTCTGGCTATTGCATGATTCACGCATATCGACCAGTTGATTGCCGATTATTTCCGCTCGATATAAAAAAAATAGGTGATGAGTACCATTGGGTGCAACACAACTACCCCCACTGCAAGCTTTCTGAAGATGATGATGCACGGCTGCTGAGATACGGTGCACAGGCACTACCACTTCTTGAAGGAGAGATCGAAGATTTTGCAACGGTTCCCCTGCCCGGTATGGCAGAAGTCGGCTATAGGAGTCTGCAACTGTTGCGCCGTCGCAAGAGATGAACGCTCCCGAACACATCCAACAACTACTAACGAACGCATTGCGCCGCCTCATTGCAAGTCGCCTCGAACTCGGTCGTTTTTCAGACGAGGCGGAGGTGAAAGAAAGTAGATTCTATTTTTCAACGCTCGAAGGCCTTGAGTGTTTACTAATACCTCTTGTTCATTTGCCGAAGGCACACTACTGGGACGCGCTCAAGGAAGAATTCCCACAACTGGAAAACGCGATTGTTGATGACATTAATTACATCATCAACTCAAACATCGGCCACAAGAATCCTCCAGATGAACACGGCAAACCGTATTTTGGCAGCAAACGACGGACATATTGGACTTCAGAGTGTGCATCATTCACATTGTCAGTTTTGACGAACTTTCTCGAATTCAGGAATCGGTTTGGTATTAAGAGCACAACGCCGTCGGCAAAGACCGTCTGGACCACCCTTCAGTTACAACTTGGGTGGCTTGAACTGTGCAGACGAAACAACTCCGGGTGGGCGTGGATTCCGGATGTCAAGGCCTCCGCACATCCTTGGCCAACGTGGAGCGTCTTGGATACTTTCGAGGAGGTATTGCGCGCACGAGGTTTGAAGACGAAGGACCGGAAGCGCCTTAAGACTAGATGCGAAAACATAGCTGCCAATCTTGCGAATCAATTTGAAGCTGGCGGAAAAGGTGTGGCTCGTAGGTGGGAAAAGCTGGTACTCAAACCAGTAGAGCAGGGCCACGCGTATGACGCTGACACCGCCCTGGACCTGACACGGTTAATGTTAGCAGTCGCGTTGCACCGAGGCGAATCGGATATATTGCCGCTCGCCGAGAAGCTTTTTAGATGGGCAAGCAAGGCCAAATTTGAGCACGTGCAATACAAGTACCATCTTAGAGAGGAGACGGACTACATAGAAGACTCTAGCTTGGTACCGAGCGTTTTACGGGCGCTTATTATTATGGGGAGTAAGTTAAAGGGGAACGCCACAGAACGATTGGATCAAGCCCTGGGTTCAAGTCACGATCTCGTGATCACGCGTCTCTTTAGGAAGCTCCAACAGAGCTTAATTAAAGACGGTCCATTTACAGGGTTGTGGGGCGTGCGGGAAAACGGGTCCATCGTTTACGAATTGTATTTTACGGAAAGGTCAATTGAGGCTATTACGGAATGCCTGCTGTGTAGCTACCCCAAGGGTATCTCAAATCTAGAAATACCGAAGCCTACCGATTCGACGGCGACCAAATTACCTGCCGTGGTAGTTTCCAGGGTAGACGGTCGCTCCGCCCCTACGAATGATATCGATCGATATACGACGTGGATACCTCAACTCGCGGCAGGTGATATCCCTTCGGATCTTCGTAGGTTCAACGATTGGAAGGTCGACGATCTTCTCGAATATTATGTGTTTCGATTGCTTAACAATGCCCTGATGTTTAATGGCGACGAATGGGGTTATCGAAAGCGCGGTCAAGCACTTCCCGACGGCCAGTTGCACATACCGCACGACGAGGACATTGCTCTCTACGATGCAAAAGCATGCAGGAATGGATATGCGTTGACGAGAGATGAACTTCGGAAATTTAAGGAATACATCGACGAAGCTCAACGACTGCGCGTCGGACAACGCGCACAAGTTAAGTTTTTCATCGTGATTACAAGCGAATTTTCCAGCGAGCTGGAAAACCGTCGAATCGAGATCCAAGAGAGTTCAGGAACCGCGCTGGTTTGTATGCGGGCTAACGACTTGTGCTGGTTTTCCGATCAGGTGCGAAAAGTCACGACGAATTCGACCGATATTCGGCTGATTCGGTGGGCCCGACTTTTCAGCATGGCGACACCGATTCTTAAACGTGAGCACTTCGAAAAAGTTCTAAATGATTGGAAGGCAAATCTCGCTAAATGATTGTCTAAATTAACTGATTAGTTCCTCCAGAGTTCTCCGCTGCACAGCTGTTGTCCAATAAGCCAACCGATAACCTTCACGCCAAAGGTGACTACCAGAAATAGAGAGGTGTATTGAATATTGACCTACGTTTCAGCGCTTCCGTTGTTTTCCCTTCGGTGAAATTGACTCTGTCGGCCTCAGTGCTCTACCTCGCTACCGATGCCCGTGCAGTCAACACATTTTGCAGACAATGGCGAGGATCGGACGCCCTCAGCAATGACATTTAGTGCGCCAGATGCTCCGCGGTCTTTGACGGAAGCATCCGCCTTCTCGCGAGCCGTGGCACTGTGAGCAAGAAAATGCGTGCGGCCCTGGGTCACAGCCCCACAGAACGTGGCGACGCCACTATTTTTCTAGTCGCTGCGTAAGTCTCTCTGCAAGCCAACGTCCGGCCCGTCCATCCAGCTTACTGGTGAACTTAAGCGGGATCTCGGGATTAAGGAATTCCGGTAAACGATCCATATTGCGCTTGACTTCGTACGCAGTTGCTTCCCCTCCGGTCATTAACTCTTTGTGATCCTGGGGATCGCCAACAGGATCGTAGATATATCTAAACGACAAGTCATCATATGACATGAGCTGCTTATGGTCGCGCTCCTTTGAGAAGAAAACCGAAGGCACGAGATGATCAGTGTGAAAAAAGCCGTGATAATGGCTGGGTGAATAATAATGCAGATCTGACCCTTCCCGAATGGGGGTGTCTTCTAACGGCTCTCGCGCAACCAACCGTGTGGCCGGACAATGAGTCAGCCCTTTGATCTTCTTCTCGTTTCCGTAAGCGTTCTTGATGGTGCGCATCGCATTATCGAGACCGTGCGTTGTTTCTTTGCTCGTGATTTCAAAAGAGGCAGCGCGCGATAGCTCGAAATGTCCCAGAGCATTAGATGTAATCATGATGCCCCCTGGAGTGCGGTGATCGTGCCACCACCGACGATCACCCTGCGCGCAAAAGACGTTTGGCAAGGTTCCAAACTTCAAGAACTTATTTGGCCCCGTTCGCAGAAAGACATACTCGCGTTGTGGGACGATTGTATCGTCGTCAATGCGTTCCACTTCCATATACTAGCTCTAAGAGCCGTCGACAAATCTCCTTCAGCTTGTCACCGGGTTCTTTGGTAACGAGACTCTGACTGAGAAGTAAAACCATGAACGACGAGTGCGACCCTTCCAGTGCATACCTCTTCCAAGCCTGCCGATGATCCTGAATCGTATCCCTTAAATCGTCATCACCGCGCTTCATTCTGACGATTTCATGCTCTTCAAGAATGCAGATGAAGACGGATTTTGTTCGAGCGGCTGCCTTCCCAAAAAGACATGGCTGACCGTTAACGACCCACTTTCGATAAGCTTCGAGCTTCTTCCACTTATCGTAGCGCGGGTTGAAAAGGATTGCGTGCGCCGCTTCGATATCCTCGGAAAACGCGTGCGTCTTCCGGAAGCGATCTTCGTCACCATGGAACTTGAGGTCCAAGAGGATTTCGGCCAATTGAGGTTTCATTTTTCCTGCACCTTACCTTTCAAGTGTGAGAGTCGCTTCCCGGTTGTCGAAGACCTCGACCCAAAGCTCGCCGGTTTCCTTTAAAACGCCATATTCCAGGAACGTTGGTCGAGATGTCTGGTCCTCGTACAACGGCCGGCTAAAGAGAAAGGTTCCAGGGTGGCTGGCGGCATACTTTTCCATGGCGACATAACGCCTGCCTTCCTCAGACCAACCGCGATTGAGGTCGCGACGTTGTATAAAGACGTTGACTTCCAATCTGTCAACCGCGCCGCCGACTGAATGGCAATGAAGTGTCCCTTTTCGCATGTCTGTCCGAACGTTCTCTCAGTTGGTCCGACCCAGCCCTTCAGCCGGTGGTCGTCTCTTGTCATCGAGGGCGGCTGCGAAGTACCAAAAACTGCGACCAGTCGATCTTCGATCAGAGAATAGAGAATAGCACCGCTGATCTCCAAGTAGGAGTAGTTATCGTAGAAAAATTCCGAGTTGTGACGAATGCACACCAGACTCATCTCTCTACAACTCATGCGTTGATACGCTCGACGCCAAAGAGCGGGAAGCTGTTCTCGTAGATAGGCCATCTTCCTATCGGTCGACCACTCTGCCAGGTGGGCGATTAGTCTTTGATAGTCTAGGGAAATCACCGCTACGCGCTGGCGATCAGAGTGAAGGGTAGAATAAACGTCTCGAGTAAATGATTCTCCGTCACACTCAACAGCTCCAACTGATCCTTGCTGACCTTCTCCTTTGAGACGCCAGGCTGAACAACGAAAATCTTAAGGCGAACAGGCCAGATTTCGCTCATCTGTCGTATTCGGATGAGTTCATCTTGATCGCCTTTTTCATAACGGGTTGCATTTCTGCGCTTACCTTTCTTAGGCTCACGTCTCAACAGGTGAGTGAACAACTCGACGTTCTTATCGTGCCGCTCCATCCAACGAATACTCTTTTGAGCTTGGCCACAAACCTCGTAAAGATCTTTGATACGCCCACCGGGAGTCTCTTTTGAAAACTTACAATGATAGAACTCAACGTCAATCCACTTTTGCTTGTCGCTCTCTTCAGACACTTTTATTGCCACAACATCCGCTGCTTCACCCGGATCATCATCGTCAAAGATAACGTCATAGTTTCCCGCTAACAGTGTCTGAATCATTCGGTATTGAATCGAATCCTTCTGCTTCGCAACGCCTTGCGACTCAACCTTTAGATTCACGCCGGTCCAGTCCCAAGTGATGATCTTATTGCGGTCGTACGGAGGATACTTCGTCTTAAGAGGCGTGTACGCATTGCCTTCGAGGTTCGCGCCATTGGCAAACCAAATTATGGGAGAGTCTCTGTAGAAAAACTCCTCCAACGGAATGAGCGAGGACTTATGTTTGACGTAAGCGATTTGGCCTGCAGGCGCCTCGAATCGGTAGTCCTTATAACCGTCGTCTTCAAACAGAATCAATTTGAATTCTAGATGCAGCGATTCGGCGGTTAACTGAAACGATAAGTCTCCGCGCTCGGATGGATCTTTTAGCGTTATGTCTGTTTCGAATAATTGTGCTTCTCGGCGATCGCTGAGTACGAACGTATAAGCTGTTTCCAGTTCTTTATAAACATCCTCCGGCCAATCAATGCCAATTGGCATGACTGTCGGACGCTCGGAAATAATTTCGGCTTCTAACGTGCCTTTCAGAATTTCGTCTGGGTCGATAGCGTCGTCGAGCACCTTCGTCCCAACTAAACGGCACCATTTAATCAAGGCTTCGACGTTTGCCGTCGCGAAGGACCACATGCGTCCCTTACGTGAAGCGCCAAACGTTACTTTGCGTCCGTCTCGGTACCCGGTGCCGAACAAGACCGTTTTCTTCGTATTCTTCTTTTGAACCTCACTTAAGCCCAGCTCAACATCCGAGCCCATCCGTCCCTCATAACGGATCAAACGCCCAAATTGTTTAGTCAAACCCACATTCTGAAATCGAAGTCGATTCATTCCTTCAAAGCAACGAAACACTACCTGCTCGCGGATCAATTCCGCATCATCGCCGGCGACTGCTTGCGCCAGCTTCTTGAACTCACCCTTGTTTGTTGAACTGTGAATGAAGAGTAGATTCTGAACGCGGTCCCAAAAAACAATCATTAGCTCCCAGTCCCAATTGTAGATGTCACGATTGTCTGCCCAATCAATAGGGATTTTTTGCGCTGTAACGATGATGAGAGTGTCCTCGGTTAAGAGCGAAAGAACAGCTCCAAAACTGGCTTTGTCTTTGGCATCTGATGAATAGATGTCAATGCCTTCGCTTTGCCAAGCCCATAGCGTTCGTTCTTGAGCCGCTTGTGCGAGTTGCCGGGAAATGGCGACATATTCAGAAAGCCGACTTCCAAGCACAAACTGGGTCAGCTTGAGCTCCAGATAAGATCTTCGCTTCGTATCCATGACGTCGGAGATCCAAATGACTGGGTATGGTTTGTGTGGTTGCTTTCGATAAAATGCTTCGGCAATGGAAGCGTCAACCTCGCGGTCGATCAAAATGGCAATCTTGTTTTTCGCCGAAGAGTTGTGAAGCAAGAGTAGATCACGGTCAACTTGCGCTCTTGTTGCAAAGACCTCGAAACAAATTGAATTTCCGCCACTTTCAAACAGAACAGCGTCGTTTCTACCGCCGGGAGTTTGGGCAATTTCTGCAACACAAACCCAATCGGGAAACAATTTGTGAACGGCGTCCACTAAATCGGTTGTAACGCGAGCGTGAAGGCTCTTTTCCTTACGAAGCTTTCGGATCTCATCAACTAAAGATGACGAAAGTTTGATCGCCTGGGTGTCCGGTTCCATTGACCTACAAATCTAACACCGCTCAATCCACACTGAAAATTAGCCATACTTAATTCGCGGCTTATCAGCCACGCGTCAAGATCCTCGAACGTATCTTTGATCGTTTGACGTTTCGCTTCATTCCGCTGCGCTCGATTCCAGCCGAGAAGCTTTGATTTAGTTTTCCCCCTTCTTCGCTCTCATTCTGCCACGGGAGCCCAACCGCCAACTCTCCGCAAAGCCTCCGAGTCCTCCACTGCGTTCCGGCACTCCGTGTGTCGGTTGAGCGCCCACCCGTGTCCGAACGTCGCTACGAAGGGGGAAAACGCATTTTACAAGCCCCAATACCACGAAAGACCAACAACCTCGGTAGCGAAAGGAGCGCGTTACGTCATGGACAGACACGGAACCAAGCACGTGGATATTCCCAAGTGGTCAGCCCTGTTAGTTGAAGCAGTCAACAAGCCAGGCATGATCATGGAAGCCTACTCAGCATTTCACTCGTACAGCGTCGGAAATCAAATTCTCGCCCTCGTGCAATGCCAATTGCGCGGACTTGAACCCGGCCCGATCAATACCTTTCCCGGATGGCAAGCCCTGGGACGAATGGTCAAACGCGGCGAGCGAGCTTTGATCCTTTGCATGCCGATCACTCGCAAGGCTCGCGACGATCAAGAGACAGATCAAAGCGAAGGCGAGAACGGCGAGCGCGGCAAGCACACATTCACCAGCTTTATGCATAAGGCGCGATGGTTCGTTATCTCGCAAACGATCGGCGACGAATTCACCGCGCCGCGCTTGCCGGAGTGGGAAGCCGAGCAAGCGCTTGCAGCATTAGACATTGAGCAGATCGCATTTACTGATACGGACGGCAACTGTCAGGGATATGCACGGAAGCGCCAGATTGCGATCAACCACGTGGCGCAGCTTCCGCACAAGACGCTATTCCATGAAACCGCCCACGTCCTTCTAGGCCATACCAGCGAGGCCGATTTCACGGACACGGAACGAACGCCAAAGAACTTGCGCGAAGTAGAAGCGGAAGCAGTCGCCTTGCTGTGCTGTGAAGCTTTGAACCTCGAAGGCGCGGAGTATTGCCGAGGCTACATACAGCGCTGGCTTTACGGCGGTATCGGTTACGACGCCGACGCGATACCGGAAAAGAGCGCCCAAAAAATCTTTCGCGCGGCTGATCAAATCCTCAGAGCTGGACGACTTCAACCAACCGAGAACGAACGCGAGCAGTAACGAGAGAGGCTAGGCAAGCGCTGAAACGCTCGCCTAGCCCAGGCACCAACCATTCACCCGCTAAAGGAGAAGAATCGATGCGACGAAACCATAACACAACCCAAACGCGAAGCGTCACGCGCTTTGCGCTAGGTCAAACCTACATCACGCCTGGAGCCGAAGAAGCGCTCCAGATCGCCGGACAGACCGCGATTGAGTTTTTGCGCCGTCACATGTCTTGCGATTGGGGAGAGCTTTCCCATGACGACATTCAGGAGAACGAGCTTTCGCTAAAGAAGGGTTTCCGACTTCTGAGTAATTACCGCACGGGAAAAGGTCAGCAGCTTTGGATCATCACCGAAGCCGACCGCAGCGCAACTACGGTCTTGCTTCCGGCTGAGTACTAAGAACGCCAAACGAAGGAGAAGGAGCAGCGCGGGTGCTGATACCACCCGCGCCGCTTACACCGTGACTTTGCCCAACTTCAAGGAGAAAGCCAGATGCCAGATCAGAGTACAGGTGTTTGCGCGGCCAGAACAAACGCGCTCGTTTGCAGCATCCACGAACTCATTGCAGAGCTTGAGGAACGAATAGAGGACGGAGACCTATTCGACAATCCCAAGCTTACGCGAACAGCGGAGCGAATATTCGGCGGGTCTCGCGCACAAGGAAAGTACACGCCGCGCGATGCGTACGACGCGGCAGAGATTGCCGTCAATAACTATCTATTAGAGAAGCACGCCAAACAACTAATGCAGATGGACGTAACGGAAGCGCTTGCTTCTGTTTTGCGGCCATTGATAAAGCGACTGCCCACGCAGACAGATCGGACGTTAGAGCAAAACGAGCTACAGCAATTCTCAACTCCGCCCACGCTCGCGTTTGTAGCAGCGCGATTACTAAATCCAAAGCCGAGCGACATTGTCTTAGAGCCGTCAGTCGGAACCGGCAGTCTTGCGATATGGCCCCGCGCAGTTGGCGCGAAGGTTATCTGTAATGAGACAAGCTTGCGGCGATTCTCGTTGCTGCAATGCGTTCTTAACTTCGACCCCTTACCGCTTGACGCTGAATTCATCGACGATCTCTTACCCGCCGAGATTCAGCCTACCGCCGTCTTGATGAATCCGCCGTTTAGCGCGACAAGCGGCAGAGTTAAAAGCACAAATCCAATCCACGGAGCGCGACACGTAGCCAGCGCTTTGCGCAGATTAAAAGAAGGCGGACGCCTGGTCGCAATTGTGAGCGAGGCGATGAGCTTTCACCATCCGAGCTTTAGCGAATGGTGGCAGCGGATCGCTTGTCTCTGCAATATCCGCGCGAACCTCACGCTCGACGGCAAGGAATATGCGAAGTACGGAGCGGCGCCAGATGTTCAGATAGTTGTCATTGACAAGGCGGGAACAACGCCCGGAGCGAATTGGCAGGAACAGTTAAAGCAGATTAGTTGGGGCAGCGCCGCTACGCTTGAGGAAGCCTGGGAAGCACTCAAACACTTAGTTGAGCCAACGCCCACCGACGAACCAGACGACGACCGCGAAGAACCAAGCGGCAATCTGTTTGTTCCTTATGTACCCGCGAAGCTACGCGGCGGCAAACCGCATCCGGCCGTAATCGTTGAATCGGCATCAATGGCCGCAGTCACGCCGCCTGACATTACTTATCGACCACACTTCGCGCCGGAAACTGTTAGCGACGGCTTGCTGTCGGACATTCAGCTTGAGCGAGTTATCTATGCCGGACAGAGACACGCGCAGAGACTACCGGACGGATCACGCGCCGGATTCTTCGTTGGGGATGGCACCGGAGTTGGCAAGGGACGAGTACTGGCCGGCATCATCGCCGACAATTGGAATCAGAACAGGCAACGCGCGATCTGGCTGTCAGTCAATAATGACTTACTCGAATCAGCGCGACGCGATCTCACAGACTTACGCTTGTCGTGCATCCCTCTCGCACGAATCAATGACTACCCGCCAGCCGGAGAAATCAGCTTACCGCGCGGAGTGATCTTTAGTTCCTATTCATCGCTTATCGCCGCCGCCAAAACGGGAGAGAAACGCATTGACCAAATCCAACGCTGGCTTGGCAGTGATGGCATTGTGATCTTCGATGAAGCTCACAAAGCAAAGAATGCGCTTGCTGGCGGCTACGGAGAAGCGACGCTCACCGGACAAGCAGTGATTGACCTACAAGACCCCGAACGCAATCCCGATTATCGCGTGGTCTATTCCTCAGCCACGGGAGCGACGGACGTTCGGAACATGGCCTATATGACGAGGCTTGGACTTTGGGGAATTGGAACGTCATTCCCCGGCGGCTTTCAAGAGTTCATGCAAGAAATTGAATCCGGCGGAGTGGGAGCCATGGAAATGGTCAGCCGCGATATGAAAGCACTTGGCATGTATCTCTCAGGTTCGATCTCATTCGGCGTCTGCCCGAACAGCGGAAAGGCCGTTGAGTATCGGGAGCGGATACATGCCCTCACGCCGCAGCAGCGCGAAATGTACAACAACGCCGCCGCAGCTTGGCAGTTTGTCTTACGTAATATCGACGCTGCGTTAGAAGTGACGAACGGCGGTCCCCGTGCCCGTGCCGTCGCCCTCAATAAGTGCTGGGGAGATCATCAGCGGTTCTTTCGCCAAGTAATCTGTGCTTTCAAAGTGCCGAGCGTGATCGCGGAAACCGAAGCCGCTTTGAGCGAAGGCAAGTCAGTTGTGATCTCACTTGTCGGAACAGGTGAAGCTCGAACGAAAGAACAGGTCGCGAAGGCTACCGCGAACGGTGGAATGCTTGAGGACTTGGACTTCTCGCCGCGTGAGGTAGTCGCCGCCATGGTCGATCGCGGATTCCCGACGACCCTCTATCAAGACGTCACAGACCCAGGCACAGGCCGAACAATCCAAATACCGGTTAGAGACGGCAAGGGCAATCCAGTTCAAAGCAAAGAAGCCGTGCGCATGAAGCAGCAGGTTATCGACGGGTTGTCAGCTTTGGAGTTGCCGGAGAATCCACTTGATCAGCTAGTCAACCACTTTGGCGAGCGGAATGTTGCCGAGCTCACGGGACGAACACGACGCCTTATCCGAGACTCACGCGGACATGTCGAATATAAGAAACGTAATCCAGAAGGTGTGGCAATGCACCGAACCAACGTTCACGAGATGGAACAGTTTCAAGCGGGCAAGAAGCGAGTTGCGATTATCAGCGATGCTGCCGCGATGGGGATCTCGCTTCATTCGTCCAACCGCTCGGAGAACCAGCAGCGACGGGTACACGTCACCCTTGAGCTTGGTTGGAGTGCTGACAAGCAGATGCAGACGTTTGGTAGAACTCACCGAAGCGATCAGGCTATGCCACCCGAGTACGTCTTACTGTCAACTGAGTTAGGCGGAGAGAAGCGCTTTAGCTCCACGATCGCGCGACGGCTTGGCAGTCTGGGAGCCTTAACCAAAGGCGACCGCCGCAGTGCTGATAACAGCGACCTCGCCAAGTACAACTTCGAGACGGAAGAAGGACGCGCGGCTTTGTGCTTAATGCTTCGCCGAATTGTCGAAGGCGGCAATGTCCTAGGACTCGCGAATCCGCGTCAGACGTTGCGTGATATCGGATTGCTAGTGAGAAATCGCGACGGCTGCGAGGAAGTGAGGAAAGAAGATCTCTACAACGTTCCCCGTTTCCTTAACCGCGTCTTGGCTCTCGACGTAGATCACCAAAACGCTATGTTTGACCACTTCGCGGACTTGTTCGATCAGACGGTGAGGTATGCAAAGGCCAACGGCACGTTTGACGAAGGCGTAGCCGATATCAAAGCACTGGCGATTCGGATCGCTAAGCCTCAGCGCGTAGTCCATACCGACGATATCACCCAAGCCCAAACCACGCACTACACCTTAGAAATAGATGTGCCCTCAAAGGCCGTGAGCTTTGAAGAAGCACAGCAAGTGAGGAAACGAAAGATGGGCGCATTCTTTCGCCATCGGAAAAATGGTCATTTCATTCTCGCCATCGAGTCTGGACTTCACACGAACGCCGAGACAGGACACAGCTATCGAACGTTTGCAGTCTGGAAACCCGAAGCCGCGCGAACAGCTTACATACACGACAACGATTTAAAGCAGAAGTACCGAGCGGTTATACCCGCGAAGGCTCGCGATTGGTGGATCGACAAGCACGCGACGGTGCCGCCGATTGAAACACACGAGACGCACATCATAGGCGGAGCCATCATTCCACTTTGGCAGCGATTCAAGACGCATGAAGAAGCACGGCTGAAAGTCGTTCGCGTTACTACCGACGACGGACAGCAAATTGTCGGCATTCGCATACCGACCGAGCAGGTCGGACCGATTGTCAGAGCGCTTGGCGCGATGCGCGATTTACGCGAGCCTGAGGAAATCTTTACTGGCATCCTGGACGAAGGCGAAGAAGTCACGCTCGTTTCGGGTTTGAAGCTTTGCCGCAAAGTAATCCATCGAGAACCGGCTATTGAGTTAATTGGAGTTGACTCGCATCGGTTCGCTGAAATTCGCAGTCTGGGACTAATCAACGAGCAGATTGACTGGAAACAAAGATTCTTTGTGCCGACGGAGAAAGAAACGGGCATCGTCGTGCTGTCAGATTTGCTGTCACGCTATCCCGTCATGATCAGCGACAATCTGTCCGACGAGGAGCCAATCGAGGTTGAACCAGCGGAGTTACCACCGCCGCAAGTCGTAAATCTGGACGGCTGGATCATACCGACCGCGACGATTGAGCGGACGCAAATCGAATGCTCTCCGGCCACGATTGTCGCGCACATTGAGCAGACGGAAGCGACGTTTCAGCTACCGGCTTTCTGCGTCGCGCGGCGGCCTGACATTCCGCGAGACGTTGAGGAAGTGCAACTGGCGCTGGATTTCGGATGAGGTTATCGATGCAGACCGATCACATAGTCAATTGCGTTGAAGAAATCGCGTCGGTCGCGACGCTTGGATCTTCGACTATCCGCTGTTACTTGTATCCGCCGTTGACAGCAGCCGCTTTGTGGCCGAGGCTAGTCCCAACTCGCGAACTCGCGGCAGAGGCTATGACACTGCTAATGCGGGTAGATGCCGATTTGCGACAAGCCCGGGCTGATTGGAACGAGGACCGCTTCCGTCGTCTGATGCGGGTACGGCCGAGAGCGATAAGCCGTCTATTCAGACGGTGGGAGAGACTTGATCCAAAACCTGTCCTAGAACTCCGGAGTCTGCGCCGACGCTATCACGCCAACATCGCTCTTTACCTAAACCCTGTCTCTCAGGATTGTTAGATATGCGCTCCATGGCCCTACAGCCTCGCTGTACGACTTTGACATTGTGCGGGCGATCTGGGCGACGTGGTCTAAATCGTGTACGACCCAGGTGGCGAGTAATTGTCTCAGGGTGACTTTGCCAAGCTCGGGATGAAGTCCCTTTTGTTGCAAATCAGCTTCCGTCAGGTTCATCCCCATCAGCACCGCGAGATTCTGACGTCGCAATTCGGCAAACGTCGCCAGCAATTCGGACAAATCCTTATCGGCACTCTCGTTAAACTGAGCCCTTCGGTCGAACGGTTCAAACGGCCGTGTGTCGCCAGCCATTATGTGGCGTGCCCGCGGAATCCAGTCGGTATGCTCGCCGTGTATTAGATGACCTATGACATCGTACGGCGACCACGTGCCTTCGCCCTCTGTAGCCCTTGTCCAACTATCAGGAAGGCCATTCAGTAAAGCTCCAAGGCTAGCGGGAGTTCGCTCCAGGATGGCTATTGCATCAGGCAAGCTAAATGTGTCCATGACGCCGGTATTGTACTCGCGCTCTCTCGCCATTGGTCACTGCAACCCTCTCAGTAGCTCGACACCTCCTATCAGCTTGGAATCCACATGAAGATGAATTGAGGAAAATGAGGGCAAGAACTCTTCTAACGCGAGGTCGTGGCTTGGCGCGTCTCAACGCGCCCCGGCTCTAATCCAAGTAGCCTGATACAGCTTGAGTCGGACCCGCAATTACTGTTTGACTTTTGAAATCCCGCCCAGTGCTAGTAACCATCTGTGCCAACTTGACCGAATTTCCGAGAGCAAGATCAAGAGACTGTGGAAGGGATTTTTGGCCTCTTCGAGGCGAGGGGAATTGACATTAGCAATGAGGATTAATGAGCGGACAGGATATGGACCAGTTTTCGAGATGCCGGTTGGCGTAAGTTGATGATTCGAGGAACATTAGACATTTAACAATGCTAACCTTTTTGCTTAGCAATGCTAACCTTTTCTACAACCCTGTCAGTTTCAGCAGTTTAGAGCTAAATTAGCTTACGCAAATTTCACAACTTACAGGGCGGGATCGGAGAAGGTTAGCAATCAATGAGAAAGAGCAAGCGCGTAATCACTAGAGCCAAAATGTACGGGTTTAATCCGTACGCAGATCAAGTCGACGACATCAGCAGACTCGTGTCTGAGTCAGGCCAAAACGAAGCCACGGTGCTGCGCAAGCTCATTGACGAAGCCCTCCTGGCGAGACGTCGAAAAGCGGCTTACGACGAGTTGGCACAGGCTGGGACAGACGAACCAACTGTAGTTCAGCGACTCGAAGCAATCGAGCAATTCTTGACGATGCTCCTTCAGCGTGAAGATACGATCTATCGCATGCACGACATCGGCTTGGCCCTTTTACAGGACACCCTGGCGGAAGCGCGGGCGGGTCGAACACTGACATGGAAGCAATTGGCACCAATCTTCAAGGAACAGGGATTGAATGCCAAACAAATCGCGAGCCGATTCGACGAGGAAACTGACGAGGCTAAAGACTTCGCCTATGGCGCTGCCCGGGACTTGAAGAAGCAACAAGAGAGCTAGAACACTTCGATCTGAACATGTGAAATGTCGCCGATCAGGTTAGGTTGAGTGCCTTTTGCGACAGCAAAATCAATTCCGTAATCTAACTTCCGAGAAATTCTTCGATAAATCCCTCATCCCGAATTCATCGCTCTTCGGCACGCTCATTGAGATAGTCGAGCGCACTATGCTTGACAACTCCGAATTAAAAACACGGTCGATCATTCGATTACCCCGTCGGCGAAAAATCCTTCACCCCAAACCCTCCGAAGTGGTATTAGATATACCCAACGGTAAGCGGCTCCTGAATGTCAGGGAGGCTGCCCAATACCTCGGGCTCGAAGTAGACACCGTCTACAAGAAATCCAGGTTGCGGGAGGTGCCCTGCGTCAAGGTTGGTCGAGCGTTGCGGTTCGACGTGAAAGCACTAGAGCGCTTCATCGAACAGCACACAATCGAAACCATTGATGACTGAAAGGAGCAGCATGAATGTCAATTAAGAAGAAGTCAGAGAAGGTGTTTGAAGTCCGATGGCGAGAGGGAGGCAGGCACAAGTGCGTGCTGGTACACGGCGCACATGAACTGGCCCGCAAAGTCGAACGGAAGAGAATGTCCGTTCGGGATGAAAATCGCCACCTCGACATCAAACGTGAAGTGAATTATCGGATGTCAACGCTCATCGATCGATACTGGGAGCATTACGGTATCAAAAAGCTATCAGCGGATCGCGAAAAGAGCGTGATCGAAGGCATCCGATCGGAGTTGGGAAAATTGTTCGTTCGCGAGGTAGACGGTGTCGCGCTTAGTCGCTGGTATGAGAACCTCATGACAGAGCGTGAGCTCTCGGCAAGTACAGCGGTGCGGCATTACAACGTCATGCACCACATGATGAAGAAGGCCGCAACTATCTGGTCTCAGGATACTGGTATCGATCGGAATCCCGCAGATCTGATCGAGATCAAACGTCCTAATGATCAGAGAGACCGTTACCTGTCGCAGGAGGAGCTGCAGAGGCTCAAGCAAGCACTAGACGAGAAGGTCTATCGGAAGGGGACGAACGATTTCAACAAGACGTTTTGCCGTCTCAGAATGATTGTGCTGATCGCGCTTACCACCGGAATGCGCGCTTCAGAGATCTTCGGCCTGAGATGGTCGGATGTGATGTACAACGAGGGACTGTTGGCGGTAAGGGCGAAGTTGAAGGGCGGGAAGATGCGTTATGCCCCGATGCTTCCAGAACTGGCTGAAGAGCTGCGGCGCTACGTGCCTAAACCTGCGAAGAAAGGCAACGTCCGATTTATCGTCAACCGTGACCTCATCTTTCCACCGAAAGCGGAAGCCAAAGGCGAAAGACTGCGAGTGGAGTCGAGCTTTGAAGACCTGCTCGAACGGGCTGAGATCGAAGATTTCCGCTTTCATGATCTGCGTCACACTTTTGCGTCTTGGTACATGATGAGCGGGGGTGATCTTTACGAACTCGCAAAGATCCTTGGCCATTCAAATATCAAGATGACAGAACGCTATGCCAAGCTGGGAAGACTGCATATCGCAAGGACTAGCAGCACCGCGCGGCAGATGTGGAAGTTACTCGAACCAACGCGCGAAACAGCGAATGTTGGGTGACCGTTGTACGTTATATGTACGTCACGCTGATTTTCCGTTTTTATGGCTGTCTGTAAGTTATTGAAAAGAATGGTGGCCAGGGACGGAATCGAACCGCCGACGCCGGCCTTTTCAGGGCCGCGCTCTACCAACTGAGCTACCTGGCCATAGCGTGATTGAGGAAACGGCAGTATAGGAATCGCGCTGAGAAGTGTCAAACTTCACGGGAAATTTAATGTGCAGAGAAATCCGTTGACGGATCGCGACTTGGGAGTATAATTTTTCGCGTCGGATGGGGTTGGCCCCAAAGTCCAACCGGTTGCAAGAGCTGTCCGACGCTTGAACATCGATAGTACCTGCCAGTGCCAGCTCGGCCGCCGAATCGCGCCCCCCGTGATCGCTACCTTCGAGCTGGCACGCGTTATTTTACGGAACCGCTCGCGGTAGCGGGCGGGTCGCGACTGGATATTACCCGCTTGCTACTGCAAGCTTCTGAAACAAAACAAAGCGGCTTCGATAGTCTCGAAGCCGCTTTCGTTTTTGGTACCGCAACTTGTTAAGTTGCGACGCGCAAGTTAGCAACTTGCACTACCTACATTCCCATGCCGCTCATTCCGCCCATGCCTCCGGGCATTGGAGTCTTGCTTTCCTCTTCAGGAATCTCGGACACCATTGCTTCGGTAGTGAGCATCAGGCCGGCGATTGATGCCGCATTTTGCAGTGCGGTACGCGTGACTTTTGCTGGATCGATGACACCGGCTTTCACCAGGTCTTCGAACTGCTCGGTCGCCGCATTGAACCCAAAGTTGTCGTTCTTGTCTCCGCGAATTCGTTCGACCACGACGGCACCTTCGCGGCCCGCGTTCTGAACGATCTGGCGCAGAGGCTCTTCGAGCGCCCGCTTCACGATACCAACGCCAATCTGTTCGTCAGAATCACCGTCAGTGCTGAATTTCTCAAGCGCTCTGGCCGCGCGCACCAGGGTCACGCCGCCGCCGGCGACGATTCCTTCTTCGACGGCCGCGCGGGTTGCGTGCATAGCATCTTCGACGCGAGCCTTCTTTTCTTTCATCTCCGTCTCAGTGGCGGCGCCGACTTTGATCACGGCAACACCACCGACCAGTTTCGCGAGCCGCTCCTGCAGCTTCTCACGATCATAATCGGAGGTCGTGTCTTCGATCTGAGTGCGAATTGTCTTGACGCGTCCTTCAATGTCGCCCTGTTTGCCGGCGCCTTCAACGATCGTCGTGTTGTCCTTGTCGATCGTGATCTTCTTGGCGCGGCCGAGGTCGGCGAGCTGTACGCTCTCAAGCTTAATTCCAAGATCTTCACTGATGACTTTGCCGCCAGTGAGGATCGCGATGTCTTCGAGCATCGCTTTGCGACGATCGCCGAAGCCGGGCGCCTTCACGGCTGCGACGTTCAAAGTCCCGCGCAATTTGTTCACGACTAAGGTGGCAAGTGCCTCGCCCTCAACATCTTCGGCAATGATCAGCATCGGCTTACCGAGCTTCGCAACCTGTTCGAGTAAGGGAAGCAGGTCCTTCATTGAGCTGATCTTCTTTTCGTTGATCAGAATCAGCGCGTTTTCGAGAGAGGCTTCCATCCGCTCAGGGTCAGTGACGAAATACGGGCTGAGGTAGCCACGGTCGAACTGCATACCCTCGACGACTTCCAGCGCCGTTTCCATCGTCTTTGCTTCTTCGACGGTGATCACGCCGTCTTTGCCGACCTGATCCATCGCCTCGGCGATGATGGTTCCGATGGTGGAATCGCCGTTCGCGGAAACTGTGCCGACCTGTGCGATAGCGTCACCCTTGACGGGCTTCGACATCCGCTCTATCTCGGTCACTGCCTTCTCGACAGCTTTGTCAATGCCACGTTTTAACGCCATCGGATTTGCGCCGGCGGCAACGGTCTTAACGCCTTCGCGATAGATCGCCTGTGCCAGAACAGTAGCGGTGGTCGTACCGTCGCCGGCTACGTCAGAGGTTTTCGAGGCGACCTCGCGCACCATCTGCGCCCCCATGTTTTCGAGCGAGTCTTTCAACTCGATCTCTTTAGCTACGGTGACGCCGTCTTTGGTAATTGTCGGCGAACCGAATTTCTTTTCAATCACGACGTTGCGGCCCTTGGGGCCGAGCGTGATCTTCACTGCGTCAGCGAGTTGATTGATGCCGCGCAAAATCGCTGCGCGCGAATCCTCGCCATGAACTACTTGCTTTGCCATTTCGTTTCTTCTCCTAGATTTTGCTTAAGACCGGTGAAGGTGTTCGCTCATTTGAACTCAATCTCCGAACACCCAACACCCGATTTCCAATATCCTTACTTGCCTTTCTTGCCTGCGGCGGCGCGCTGAATGATTCCAAGAATCTCGTCCTCGCGCATAATCAAAAGCTCTTCGCCGTCGAGTTTGATTTCAGATCCGCTGTATTTGCCGAACAGCACACGGTCGCCGGCGCGCACGTCTAAGGTCTGACGGGTGCCGTCGTCGCGATACTTTCCATCACCGACGGCGACAACCTCGCCTTCCTGCGGTTTTTCCTTTGCGGTATCCGGAATGATGATTCCGCCGCGTACCTGCTCGCCCTCTTCGATGCGACGCACAATCACGCGATCATGAAGCGGCTTAATGTTCACTGCCATTTTTCCAAAACTCTCCTTTTTCTGATTCAGTTTTTGGCACAGTCGTGCTCAATCTTTGTATTTCTAGACCTGCCCATTATTGGCAAAGTTGAAAGATGAGTGCTAAAGAGCAATATAAGAACGGCGTGACTGGTTGTCAACCGAGGCCAAGCACGGAGCAGAGAGGCTGCATTGTAGAGGTTAAGCGCCTAGTGCACCCGGTTGGCGCGCTTGCGGCCGTTTGTGTAGGCCAAGTGATGCTTCCGTTCCTGAGCGCGATAGGAATTAACTCGCTTGGAAATCGTATTGCGGTGGATACCGAGGGCTTCGGCCGTGTGAGAAATGCGTTTCTTGTTTCGAGCGAAAGCTTTCTGAATGTAGAGCTTTTCAAACTCGTCAAGCGCTTCATCCAAAAGGATGTGGCCATCGAGCATGTCTTCGATTACTGCTTCTAAACGGGGGCGGATCTGCATAGTCGTATTCTCGAATCTCAAGTCTGAGGTCGGAGGTGGCGCCGACGCCAGACTTCAGACTCAGAGACTTTCACCCGTAAGTAGCTGGTAAGCTTCCAAATATCGTGCAGTCGTCGCCTTAGCGACCACCAGTGGTAACTCCGGCGCGGGCGGCTGCTTGTTCCAATCGAGAGTCTCCAGGTAATCGCGGACGTACTGCTTATCGAATGACGCCTGGCCGCGGCCGACTTCATAAGCGTCGGCCGGCCAGAAACGTGAGGAATCGGGTGTCAAGACCTCGTCGATGAGGAGCACTCGGCCGTCGTCATCTCGACCGAATTCAAATTTAGTGTCGGCGATGATGATCCCGCGTGCGCGCGCGTAGTCCGCAGCTTGTTTGTACAGATTCAACGAAGCGCCACGCAGTTGCGCTGTGACTTCGGGGCCGACAATTTCGGCCATCCGTGCTTCGCTAATGTTTTCATCGTGGCCGGTCTCGGCCTTTGTTGCTGGGGTGAATATCGGTTCCGCGAGCTGTTCGGACTCGCGTAGACCTGGTGGTAACTTATGACCGCAAACTTCGCCTGTCTTTTGGTAATCCTTCCAGCCTGAACCCGTGATGTAACCGCGTACCACACATTCGACCGGAAACACATCCGTCTTGCGAACGAGCATCGATCGACCGCGCAATTCGTTTGCGTGCTTCTGCACCTGAGCGGGCATTTCATCAACGTTCGTCGTAATCAGATGATGCGGGACGATGTGTCCGAGCTTCGCAAACCAAAAGTTTGAAAGGGCGGTGAGAACTTCGCCCTTGCGCTCGATCGGCGTCGGAATCACGCAATCGAATGCCGAGACTCTATCGGTCGCAACGATTAGTAAACTTGCTTCTGCGACTTGATAAACGTCTCGGACTTTACCGCGTTTCAGTAATGTGAGATCAGAGAAGGTAGTTTCAACTACAGGGGCCACTGCGATCATTTTCAGTTGTAGTTAGTTTCAAACTTGAGGCGACGCGATTCTGCTCATTCGCGTTCGCGCTGTCAAGCAAGTGAGCAAAATAAAACCGATCGATCGCGATGTGATCAGGATCGATCGGAATTTCGACAAATGATCAGCCACAGATGAACACGGATCTTCACAGATAGAAAACAAATAGATGTGCACTATGATCGATTCCGGCTGTGTCGATCTGTGTTTATCTGTGGCTTATGTTAGGCGTTCGCCGCCGCGCTGGTCGCCAGCGCCTCACGCAATCTTCCAATCTGCGCCGCATGGTTGTGTGCATGAGCGGCGTAAATCTTTAGCCAGTCTTCAGCGCTGTACGCACCGCTCTCTGAATGTGTGCCTACGCGATGCCAGTCTGCTTCAGTCATCATATCGATCAGTTGCGCACTGGTGGCGCGCGCGGCGTGAAATGCTTCCAGCGCTGGAGCTATCTCGCGTTCGTTATAGCGAAGCTGCGTTGCAAATTGATCCTGATCGTAAGCCTGAATGAGCGGATGATCTTCGACCAGCAAACGCCTCAGGCGATGGCCACTAATCGTTTCACTGTCGGCGAGATGATGGACGATTTCGGCGGCGCTCCATTTCCCGGGGATCGGGCGGGCAGTGAGTGAATTCTGCGGAAAATCGGCCAAAGTTCGCGAAACCTCGTCAAAGCCAGCCTTGTATTGGGCGATTAATCGTTGTCTTTCTTCGTGGTTCATGTGGCGTTTTCTTCCTCCGTTTTCGATGACGATAAGTGCGAACGGAAACTACTCTCACGAGGGAAAGCAGTCAAGACGCAGTCTTTCCGGCGTCCGCTTCTCATGCAAAATTCGGATTCGCGCAGAATCGAAGTGATTCGTTTCATTGATTTCAGCAATCCTTTGAGCTCGCGGTCTGTCCGCGCAATTCTCTGCGAATGGCGCGATGTTTCTTGTTTGATCATTGCAATACTGATGAGGTTTCACACCTTGGAATATTGATTGCAGCCAGCCAACGCGCAGTTCTCACCCTGAGCGATCTGAGATTTGAATTGCAAGATTGGAGAACGATATGGCTGAACGAGAAGCAGAACACAGACGAATAGTAGTTGAGACGCCGACCGCGCATCGCGAGGTCGAACACACTGAGGCAGTGCGTCACTCAGACTCTGGAGTTTCCGGCGCAGCATTGGCAGCGATCGTGGTAGGCGTGATTGCTCTTGCGGCGATATTGATTCTTTTCATGATGAATCAACAGCAAGCAACAAACGATAACCTTGCTGCGCAACAACCGAGTACCACGATCGTTCAACAACCGGCGCAGCAACAACCGCCGGTGATCGTGCAACAGCCAGCAACCACTACGCAGCCGGCGCCGGTGATTGTTAATAATCCCGCGTCAAGCGGAGGTTCGACAGCGACAGGAGGCAGCGATGATGCGAATGTCCAAGCCGCAGTCGACAAGAAACTGAGCGATGACCCAACACTCTCCAGTTTAGGAATCACCGCAACCGTGATGAATGGGAAGGTGACGCTCATGGGCATGGTTAAGAGCGAGGCGCTCAAGGCCCAGGTCGAAAGGGCCGTTCGCAGCGTCAAAGGGGTCAAGTCGATCGATAATCAAATCTCTGTTGGATAGTAGATTTGTCGTGTCCCTGGGCGCGGACTCGTACCCACGAATTTTTTGAGGCGCGCCCAGTCACCCCAGCATCAAAAACGCCGTTGTCGCGAACAGCGGCGTTTTTCTTTGGAGGACTTGATGTCTGTAACTGTTTTCGCCACACTGCGCGGCATGAACGAGATACGCCGAACTGAACGCACAACTTTAAAGCGATTGCCGAAGCGCGGTAGTTTCGATCGAGAAGTCGTCAATTCGATTCTCGATGAAGGTTTTGTCTGCCACGTGGGTTTTATCGCCGATGATAAGCCAGTCGTGATTCCGACCGGATACGCGCGGGTCGACGAAAACCTGATCATTCATGGTTCGCGGGCCAGCCGAATGTTATGCGCACTGGGAAAGGAAATTGATCTCTGCGTTACGGTGACGCTAGTGGATGGTCTGGTGCTGGCGCGCTCTGCGTTTCATCACTCAATGAATTACCGGTCGGTCGTTATTTTCGGACTCGCTAATGCCATCGAGACTCGCACAGAAAAGCTTGCGGCGCTGCGCGCGCTATCTGAGCACATGATTCCGGGCCGTTGGGATTACGTCCGCGAGCCGAATGAGCGGGAATTGCAGCAGACAACAGTGTTGACAGTGCCATTGAAAGAAGCATCCGCAAAGATTCGCACCGGCCAACCCATCGACGATGACGAGGACTATGAGCTGCCGATTTGGGCTGGAGTCCTTCCGCTGCGAATGTACCCCGAGACTCCGATTGTCGATCCTCTCCTGCGAAAGGACATGCCAATTCCGCCGCACGTTCTCTCATACCGCAAATCTCAATCCGATTAGCTTCTTTGTCGAGATACGAGCGACATGCGATTTGCGGCCGAACTCGCGCAAAGTGGAACTCAAAATGCTCTAGTAAACGGTCGAATGGCCAAGTCCCAGCGAAACCGGCCTTGGTGGCTGGAAGATGAAGGCGGCATCTGTTCGGCATGCGGTCACACGTACGCATATCAGACGGAGTATCGCTGCATTGCTTGTGACGGGCCAATTTGCGCGATCTGTGTTGAGACTACCTTTGCAGTTGAGATTTGTTGCGTTGGCTGTGAGTCAACGGACCAACGAGCCGAAGCGGTAGGTGCATAAATGGCGGCCAGAGCAATTTGGAAAGGCAATCTGAAGCTTGATTCGAGCAAGGTGCCGGTTAAGTTATATTCGGCCGTGTCGGATCAGACGGTGCGCTTTCACATACTCGATGTGAAATCGAAACATCGCGTGAAACAACACATGGTTGATGCCGAATCTGGCAAAGAAGTTCCCAATGAAGAAATCCAGAAGGGCTTTGAAGTCGAACCCGGAACGTTTGTGATTCTTGATGAAAAAGAGTTGGCGAGTCTTGAACCCGAAGCATCGCGCGAAATCAAAGTCGAGCAATTCGTTCCTCCGAAGGAGATTCCGCCCGAGTATTACGATCGGCCTTACTACCTCGGACCGGACGGGGATTCCCAAAGGTATTTTGCGCTGGCTGAAGCGCTGAAGAATCAGGAAAAGGAAGCGGTCGTCCGTTGGGTAATGCGCAAGCAGCCTTACGTTGGCGCAATTCGCGCGGACGACGATTACTTGGTTTTGTACACACTGAGGAACAGGGAAGAAGTTTTGTCGGCACAGGACCTGCCGCGTCCGGCCGGACGCGCTCCCGACAAGAAGGAGCTAAGCATGGCAAAACAGCTCATCGAATTGCTGAAAGGTGAGTTCGATCCGAAAGATTACAAAGACGAATATCGCGCGCGCGTGATGGAGTTTGTCGAGAAGAAGGCGAAAGGCCATAAGCCCAAGCTCCATCTGGTGAAGACGAAGAGGAAGACGACCTCGCTCAACAGTGTGCTTTCGAAGAGCATAGCGGCGCTGAAGAAACAGAGGAAAGCCGCGTGAACAGTGGGCAGTGGGCAGTGAGCAGAATTTCTTCACGCTGAAGGCGTGAAAGTTAATAGCCAGCGGGCCAAGCGCGGAGCCGTCGTCCCTGGGAAGGGGCAATTTTATTTTTCTTTATTAGCCCGCGAAGCGGCGACAAACAGGTCAGTGCCGTCCGCGTAAGCGGATGGGTCAAAGGTCATCATGGCTCGGAAGAAAGCAACCAGGAAAAGAAACGCCGACGACAATGGTAATGCACGCGCGGCACGGCCGTTCTGGTCCGGTACTCTGACATTCGGACTTGTAAGTGTGCCCGTCGATCTCTATCCGGGGACACGCACGAATCGCGCGCCATTGCGCATGCTCGGGCCGAAGGGCGAGCGGCTGTCACGGCGATATTTCTCTCAGAAGACTAATGAAGACCTGGAAGATGACGAGATGATTCGCGGCTACGAGATCGAAAAGGACAAATACATTCCGGTGACGGACGAAGAGCTTGAGCGGCTGGCGCCCGAAAGCAGCCGCGACATCGATTTGCGGCGTTTTGTCAATCTGCAATCGATTCCGCCACTCTATTTCGACCGATCGTATTTTCTTGCTCCGTCCGAAGGGTCTGAGAAAGCCTACAAGCTCCTGGCGGGAACGATGGAGACGGAAGACCTGGCGGGCGTTGCGACCTTCGTGATGCGGGGCAAAGAGTACCTGGTCGCAATCTTTCCGGAAAACGAAATTCTGCGCGCGGAAACGATGCGTTTCCCGAATGAGATTCGCTCACCAAAGCAAATTGATTTGCCCGAGAAGAAAAAGGTTCCCGCCGGCGAGGTGAAGAAATTCGAGAGACTAATTTCAAAACACTCCGACAAACGCCTCTCGCTTAAAGAGTTGAAAGACGAGAAGACTGAGCAACTCATGAAACTTGTTGAGAAGAAACGCAAGCACCACAAAGACGTCGTTGAAGTCGAAGAACCTGAGCGCGCCGAAGGCAAAGTTGTCGATCTTATGGAAGTGCTAAAAAAGAGTCTCGCCGGAAAACGAAAAGCCGCGTAATAGCGAAGAGGAGGAGAAAAAATTCATGCTGTGGACTATTTTGATGATTCTTCTGTTCGTGTGGCTCCTTGGGGTTTTGCTCCACGTTGGCGGTGGGCTGATTCACCTGCTACTGGTAGTTGCATTATTCGTGTTCGTATTTCAATTAGTAACCGGCCGCCGCACGGTCTGACACGCGATAAAAATTCATTCAGCGAGACAATTCCGCCAGCCGTTGTTTAAGCCGACTGATTGAAGCTTCCGCATTGACGATTAGACCTGGGATGCGCGCGCGCGTAGAGCGCAGCGTTTCGAGTTGACTTTGTATTTGCCGCTTCTCGCTGCTCAACTTTTTCACGATCGCGTCACGCTCTTCTTCGGGGCGCGTCGAGCCCACGCCCGCCAGACTTCGTTGAATTCTATCGGGCTGTTGTTCACGCTCAATTTCATCAAGTCGTTTGTTAAGCGCCGCCTCTTTAGCAGTCATGTCGTTCAGATCAGATTGCAAACTGCGAATCCGGTCTTCCTCTTTGATCATCAAATCGCGCGCGTAGTCGATTTGCTTGTACTTCTCGAGTTTCGCAAGCTCAGCTTGCAGTCGCGTGATCTCACTGGTTAACTGCGCAACTCTCTTTTCCAGTTGAACAATCTTTTCTTCCGGGGTTAAGTCAGCCGGCTGCGGAGACGATGCCGGCACCGGTGGCTCCTTCTTTGCAGTGTCCTGAGCGAAGATGATCCGTGACGCAGTAGAGCCAAGGCCCAACAGAACCGTCGCTACGGCAAGTGAATGGAGCAGCCACTTCAAAACGAATTTGGATCGACTTGGTAGTGAGTATTGTCCCGGCATTTCAGTACTCCTTCGAAAATGCGTGGCTTTCGCGTCGGTCACGGCTATCACGCGGCGAGCAGACTAACTACGTTCCGGGAATGATTGCACTAGAAGGCGCAACTGCCAAGGTTTTGAGAAGAAACTCAAACCGGAGTGAGAGTTTTTGGGGCGGCGATCGGAATAGAGGCGATCAATAAACGTTTGCAGACTGATCGGTTAGCCATCACCCGCGGCGTCGCGTATTGAAGTTCTAAAACAGCGCGAGTTGTGAAAGCGCTCAAATCAAAACACCCGTCCAGAATCTAGAAAATATTCTCAGAACTGGACGTCAGCAGGCCTTTAACCGCGCGAAACTTATAGAAATAGGCCCCTCTCGTGTTGGCGCGAGATTTGCAGTCGCTGCTGCGTTTCGAAAAATTCTCGCTTTACCATCCCATAATTTGGAGGCCCACAATGGCAACCTCTTTTATCGTGCGCGTATGTGCGATCGCAGCTACGATTGGTATCTGCAGTATGTTTACGTTGGCAGAGCCGATCTCCATGTCAGCAAAGCTAAATAGTGCCATCACTTCAGGTGGACCGTCACAACACTTTTCAGCTTCCCTGTTGTCCGTTAGGGCAATCTCTTTATCGGGCGTGAATAAACAGTCCCAGACTAGTCCAACAAGTTTTTCGATGGGCGCGAATATGATGGGGCCAGCTGTGAGTGTTGAGAAAATAGGAACCCCTTTGTTCGCTGTATCAGTACCCGAACCATCAGCAATGCTGCTCTTGGGAAGTGGATTGCTTACGGCACTGGGTTACCGAGCCAGACGCAAATTAACCAAATCTGCGTAGGTTTCATCGCCGGAGTTAACTGTGGCGTTCTCGCCCTACACGAACTAGAAGATCCAAAAACTTAGGATCGCCCTAAGCTCGCCGAAAACTGGTTCAATCTTGAGCCACATAGCCCTTTCATCGCGGATAGTGTCTTAATTTTCCAAATTAAGACACTATCGCATCACGAGTCTCATAAGCTTTCTCTAGCAACTGAAATATAGTGTGGACTCTAACTCATTGTGTGGTTTTAATGTGAGTGGAAGGGATGGAGGATGTACAGGTTCCATTTTCAGAATCCTTTTACCGTGGGACTCCGAAACTGAATCTGTTCCAGACGGAAAGGCCTCTTAATGCTGTAACCCGTTCAAGCAAAACGTAAATGCGACGACCGGAGACTACTCGATTGCCATCCAATCGGCGAAAGGCAGCACGGAAACTCGCAATTTCCTCGTAAGGCACAGTGTTCAGTTATTGGCATTTAACAAATATGGAATCAAGAGCGATACAGCAAGAGCAAGGCGCCGAACTTCTGGGTCCGCGTCGTATCCGTAGCTCTTAGTTTGTGACGGGTTAGATCCACCAGCGGTCGGTTGGAAGAAGAGTCCGCTGACCACAGCGTTAACCCCAGCCGTTTTAGTTACTCTGAGTTTCACATGACCAGAGACGTTCCAGATCAAGTATTGACCATTTGAGAATCCTGAAACGTTACGACTATCCAACAAGGCGCTGCTCGCTGCATCCAGGACATCTATCCGCTGCGCCCGAGCATTCGAATCCCAATCTACACAATACACTTCCACCTGATGAGCTTGCCCATCAGTGAGATTGATGTCGATATCAAACGACGACGCCGAATACCAGGTAGCAGCAATGCGGTCGGCGATGGCCGCTTTTTGGAGTGCCCGTACATCACTAGTTGACGCAACCCAGGTATAGGAACTTTGGTTACTGACTGACACCTGCGCGTAGCTGGGATAATTTACCGAGTCATTAACAACTTCATAGCCGTCCGATCCATAGACCCCCTTCCAGGTACCTTCGGTTGCCGTATCAAGACTGACAAATGTTGCGGAAGTCGATCCTGGTGTTGGTGTGGGCGTAGGTGTGGGTGTCGGCGTTGGCGTCGGTGGCGGACCACCAGCGGTCGGTTGGAAGAAGAGTCCGCTGACCACAGCGTTAACCCCAGCCG
>CBFHBA010000042.1:0-38206 GCA_965653675.1 uncultured bacterium | reverse complement strand
TCCGCATAATTCTTAGTTATCCAAAGCTGTGTCGGATCTAAACGCCCGGAGGCAAAAACGAAGGGCTACGCTAGAATTTCTGGAGTGGGGTGCGACTGGTACCGTAGTGAGGTAGCGGGCCGGAGCTCGGGGGGAACGCTGCAAGGCGATGAATCCTCACGCTGCGTTACCTTCTTCTCTAATATCGGATGGTAACTGCCTATCCAAAATGATAGGCAAACTATCACTTCGGATAGATGATAACTTCGACTTGGAAATTGGTTCGTGTGTTCATGGAGCAAATAGGCAAGATTTCAGCAAGCCTAATGATCAATAATCATGGCACGCAAATCGCGAGGTCGCGAGTGCACGCTATACGCTCGGCTGTCGGTGTTTCTGAGCAATTCCGTTCCGGTCAGCTCGCAATCGCCCGACAACGCTTTAGAGGAATTCTACTTTTATGGAATTTAGGACTGATTCATTGGACTTTTCACAGCCGCTCCGCGGGAGCGGACCGCGGACGACGCAAAAGACGGTGGTCTTTCCACGCGACGTTGCCGCGGCTGTAGCGGGACTTAGTGGCTATCTGTCCGAATTTAGTGGCAATGACGATCACCATCTTGGTCAACTCGACATTCGGCTCGCGACGGAAATCGACGGCAACACTGTGACCGTCACTGGCACGTTCGGACTCCGGGACTGGTCCGGTAATTGGGATGATAACTACGATGGATCGATCAACTTTGTGGTGCTGGCAGAGCTCGAGTCGGTTACAGCGCCGCCGGCTCGAGGCGACCTTTCCATTACAGGTATCGAGTTCAATCAAGCCACACAGTACTTTAGAGCCAGCCGTTTTCTTAACGCAGCAAACGTACAGCCGGATAACTCCATATTCCTCATTGATGCAAGAAATACTGGTGTTCGAGTCTATGTCGATTACGATTCCTCTTCCGGACTTCCGCCTATCGCGGCCTTGAGCGGGGAACTCTTAATCAGTGGCAGTTTTGGCGGTATGATGATCGCGCCGCTCAACCCCGGCATCACACCCAAGCGCGATATAAATATCAATCAAGCACTTGCGAACGACACGCTTAACTTCATGATCCCCGCAGGATTTTCAACCGGTACGCTGACGGTGACCTGCAGAGTATTCGACCAAGCGGATCCCTCGCAGTCAAGCAGCGAGTTCACCCGCACGCTCGTGTTCACGAGAGTCGAACCCCTCAACATTTTCCTGGTAGGCGTACAAACATTAAGTCCGGCTGCCCCAGCTCCGACCCAAGCGGCGGTCGCGGGCGCCTTCACAATCCTGCAGAAGACGTACCCACGTAGCCTGATACAGTTCACGGGATTCAACACGATTACCCTGACTCCCCCGATTGTCGGGCTCATGTCGTCGAGTGGCTGCGGTGCCGGATGGAACACGCTTCTGGACCAACTTAAAGATCTCAAAGGTGGCTCCGGTGACATTTACTTTGGTGGGCTACCGGCTGGGATCGCCACAGCGGGCGTGCCTGCCGGGTCAGTCGTCGTGATCGGTTGCTCGCCTGTCGGTGATCGTGTGGCGGCATCGTTTATCGATTTGATCGCGACTGTACCGCATGAAGTTGGCCACTCGCTTGGTCGGCACCACGATCCATGCGTGGGGTGCAGCCCCGCGGCGCAAGATACTGATAGCAATTACCCGCAGTATAACACCTTCAACTCCGATAGCATTGGGCTCTTCGGTTTCGATCCAACGACTAATTCCGTTTTCAATCCTGCCAGCGCTTTCGACTTTATGACTGCCTTTATCCAGCCTGTAAGCTCCACGTGGATCAGCCCGTATACACATCAGGGACTCCTCGGCCCAGTTCAGGGAGGGCCGGCGGCCGGCGGCGCAATGACGCTGGTGAGAGGCCGACTGGAAATGCTCTTTTTAGGCTTGGAAATCGCGCGTGACCGCAAGGTCACGCGTCGGGTGTCATTCCATCACGAAGCTATTTTGCAAGGCACTTCGCGGTGCGAGTCCCAGTTCACGTATGAATTCCAAGATGGCAAACGCAGAGTGCTCGACTGTGGAGTGCTCCATTGTATCTGTTATGGCGAATGTGGTTGTTGGCCGAAGACAATTCGGGACGCAGTCCCGTACCCTGCAGGGGCCGCTTACTTCGTGGTATACGAGGGCGACAACCCGATTCACGAAGAAGCTATCCCCAAGCCGCCACAGGTGGAAATCTTAAAGTACGACCAAACTAAGGAGGGTCTCGCGCTAAAGTGGCAAGCCTCGAGAGATGCCCTTATGTTTCTGGTGCATTATCGCCACCAGAAGGCAGAGGAATGGCGCGGCGCAGCGCCAAGGTTGGAGGCCGATTCGTTCGTGATCCCGTGGCGGCTCTTCCGGCAGCCCGCAATGACCATACGTGTGCTCGCATCTTCGGGAATAGCGACGGGCTATGGCGAGATCGAGGTGCAGTCCAAGAACTACAGCACACATGATGTGTCACTGAAAATAGCGGGCGTAGGTCCTATCACCGACGAGCCTATCGCTCTCGACGCCGTGCTTCAGGTCTTGGCGACCGACGCTGCAGGCGCCCAATTGGGCGATGAATATATATATTGGTACGACGGTTCCGGTCGCAGCCTAGGTCGCGGTCGGCAAGTTGATCTCAGAAGCTTACCGGAAGGGCTACAGACTATCCGCGCAGTCGTAAGGAGTCACGGCGGTCGAACTGTTGCCAAATCGTGGGTCATCGAACGAACAACTGGCACGTTTCGAGTTCACGCGGTAATAAGCGACCCCGAACGCGCGCCGAGAAAGCCGACGCATCAGCACCCTCATCCAGACCCCTCTCGTTATAAGGAGTAGACGATGGCTCTTCAAATTGAGAACGATTCCCAATCATTCGGTCCCTTGTCCGGCAGCGGTCCTAACTCGGTGATCAAGAATGTCACGATGCCAGCGGCAGTGACGCAGGCCACGGCGATTCTTACGGGATTTATCGTCGAGTTCAGCGGGGGCAACGATCACCACCTTGGTCAACTCGATGTTCAGGTTCAGGTCTCGGGCAGTCCATCGGGTACGAATGTATCGGTGCAGATTATCTATGGGCTGCGCGATTGGTCAGGCAATTGGGATGATCAATACGATGGGACGGTATTCTTCGCCGTGGTCGGTGAGTAAGACTGGAGGTTTTCGGCGACGACTGTTAGTGGCACTGAACCGAAAGATATCAGAAGCAGTTGAACCTTGTGAACGCTATCCCCTCCCACGATCGCGAATTTGTCTCCTCTCACTTGGCTCGGTTAGTAGAGTCCTTCACGGCGACTCTCCTCGTCGCAGTACCTGAGCCGGGCTAAGTACTCCAGCTTTTTGTGATGCCGTCTTTTGAAAATGGAGGTTGTGTAATTCATGACTGCGACTATGGCAAGGGGCGCGCCAAAACTTCGCAGAAATTATCGCTTTGAAGTACGAGTTGGACGTTTTGGGGGACGGTCTGGTTTTTGACTGGTTAGGCGATCAGACTTTGCGAATTTGCTGAGGAAACTTGGAGCGGGCGACGAGGCTCGAACTCGCAACTTTCAGCTTGGGAAGCTGACACTCTACCATTGAGTTACGCCCGCTCAAGAGCAAGGATGAGGGCGGAAGGATGAAGGATGAATACAAAGCTGTCAACAGGACGCTGGGACGGTTTGAGTGGAGCGCAAGCGTCCTCGCTTGCCGCGACAGCAACCGAGACGGTTGCGCTCCAGTCGATCCTTATCAATGTGTCGTCACCTGCGCAACCAATTCATCCCAACGGTTCTGCGCTTTCAAAATCAATTCGATGACTTCACGAACAGCGCCTTTGCCGCCTGGTAGCGTCGTGACAAAGTGCGCCGCGGCTTTAGTGTCTTCCACCGCATCACCAACTGCTACGGCCAGACCTACCCGCCGCATCACGGCGATGTCACCGAGATCATCTCCCATGTAACAACACTGCTCTGCACTAACCTGGGCGTCACCAATGATTTCGTCGAACGCGATAGTCTTGTTCTTCGCGTACTGATGCACGTACTTCATCTTCAGTTCATGCGCGCGGCGTTCGACTGAACTCGACGCGCGACCCGAGATGATGCCGCTCTTGTAACCGGCGCGATGCCAGACAGAGATTCCCTGCCCGTCGCGCGCGTGAAAAGCTTTCTGCTCATCGCCGTCAGGCGTCAACCACATCCGAGCGTCAGTAAGAACACCGTCGCAGTCCATCAGTAACAACTTGATGCGGCGCGCCCGTTCCAGGATTTCTGCTTCGAGTTTCAAGTTTCAGGTTTCAAGTTCGGGTGAGCCCAAGTTTCACATTCGGTTGACGTACTGCAGTCGCGGCAACGACCTGACTTGAAACTCGAAAGCTGAAACTTGAAACTCTCGTTCTATTTCACTTCGAACAACTCAATTCCATTTAATTTCCAAGCGCCGCCCACTTTGGCAAGGATGAAGACTGCCGTGCCCGAATGGTCGACGCCGAGCTGTCGTGTCTGCATGGAAACATCAACGGCCATCTCATTCGCGTCCAACGCTTCGGTGCGCAGTACACGCGTCTCCCACAACTCAGGCTGGGTGCCAACCACCTGCTGAACAAATCTTTTCAGTTCGCCCGGGACCACCATCGGCATAATGTCATTCTGTCGACCGCGGCGAATCGCCGTGTCGAGTTGCGCCACGAATGCCTTAACTGATTCGTCGATTGGCGGCGCCGCGGCGGCCGCGGTTTCCGCGCGAATGCGCGCGGCGCGCGCGTTCAGGCTCGCGGCGTATTCAGCATCCGCAAGGGCTGCTTCGCCGAAAAGCCGCGCGGCTTCTTTCGCCTGGCCGCGACGCAAGGCAATCTCGCCGAGTCCGATCGCCGTCCATGCGAGCGTCGAAGGCGTGGGCAAACGATTATCGGCCAACTGCTTAAATTCGCGTTCCGCTTCATCGAGTTTGTTTTGGGCGAGCAGAGAGCGCCCGAATAGCACGCGGGCCTCCTGCATTTCCGGCGCGAACGCCACTAACTGCTTCGTCAACGATTCGGCCTTGGCATAATCCTGCGTGCCGAACAGACGCATCGCCTCGGTTAACGACGCCGAGACTTCGATTGGGCGCGGAGCGACGTCGTTAGTGTAATCAAGCTGAGGATACAGTTTTTCGGGATCGACTTCGACGCGGGCGATCGGTGTCGCACTTGAAAATGAAACTTGCGCGAAGTCGTGCGCCGGGATATTGCCTTGAGTGGTCACTCTCTGTCCGGCACTGGTTACGGCCGCCACGGTTACTTTCGCCTCGAAAGAACCGAGATTGCGGAGCGCCGCGGTCCACTGGTTCCCCTGCTGTTGCGGCAAGCCAATCAGCAAATCCATATCTGTGGGCTGATCCAATTCCGAATCAAGAATGGTTTTCATCGCAGCGCCGCCACGTTCGCTCAATGCGGTTCGCAAACGCGCAAGCGTAAAACCGTCGATCTCTTTTTGCGAAGCCGCTAAGACATCGCGAATTACAGCCAGAAACGCTTCGCGACCCATCAGGTTTGCCGCCAGTCGCCAAACCATCGCGCCCTTGTTTCCCACAGAGTTAAAGTACGTCGGATCCAACGCAGTCGTCCGGGCCAACGGAGCGTCGCGCTTAGCAATCGATGCGTACGCCAGTCGTTGGCGCGCTCGTTCTTCGTTCGCAGCGTCGGCGCCGAATTCTTTTTCAATGAAGAGCGTTGCCGCGTATCGCGCCAGGCCTTCGCGCAGAACGCCGTACCCTTCACCACGAACGGCGCTGTTGGCGCCGATCCAGATTCGCGCCACGGCCTCGGCAATCGCGAGCGCCGTAATTGAGTCAACTTTCTTACGCTGCAGCGCGCCTTCGCTCAAGAGGATCGCGCCGGCATCGTCAAAACCCGCGCCGCGCCTGACAGCGACGAGTCGAATTGGCAACTCAGGAGCAGCGCCGAACTGGCTCGCATAAAACGTTCGCGCATTTGCCGTAAGCGCCATCAAGTTTTGCGCTTGCTTTCGCTCTTCTTCGCCCGAGCCCTTGGGAAGAAGCGTGACGATGCCTGCCGCATTCGCTCCTCCATCCACGCGGTCCCAGTCACCGACCACAAAGAACGGCTGAGCGTTCAGCGTCTGCTCAAAGACGCTGTTGCCGCCGCCGCTTTTTTCGACGCCTGATGAAATTGCCGTCGCATTGTTGATGGTCAAACGAAACGGCGCGTAGTCGGGACCGCGCACCGCGAAGGCAGTGTTGGGCGCTGGATACCACATGGCAGAGGGAAGGAATTGCGACCCAACCGGAGAGATGGCCGCGGTGCCGGCATTGTCTTCGACGGGCAGGCGGTATTCGACGGTGACAGAGACTGCGTCATTCGCCGCGACTGTGCTCGGGAGCGTGATTAGGATTCGTTGCCCACCGCCACGCGGTTCGGGCAGCATTCGATATCCTGCTGCCGCGCTGCCGATTGTGACATTCTTGATTTCCGCCTTGGTGTTGATTCGTAAGGTTAACGTGGCTCCGGCGCCGCGTCCGACATTCCGCACGTTAAGTGTCGCGCGCGCATTCAGCGCTCTTTCGGTGTTGAGGTTTGCGACAGTGATGTCAAAGTTGGTGACTTGCCAGGCAGCGCGCGCTTCGTCCTGTGCGCGAATATTGATGGCAAACAAGAGTTGGAGACAAACGAGGGAGCCCAACAATTTCCGATTTGCAATTTTCATTTTGCAGTTTTCAATTTGCGCTTGCTTACTAGTGAATGAATATCTCTCAAACTTTCGAGCAGCGGCCCCATGCGCGCAAGCGGCAACATGTTCGGTCCGTCGGACGGCGCGTGTTCTGGCGCTTCATGCACTTCCATGAAGACCGCGTCAACACCGCACGCGACGCCCGCGCGGGCAAGCGGTTCGATGTACTGCGGCAAACCGCCCGTTGCATCGCCTTTGCCGCCGGGCAACTGCAGCGAGTGCGTCACATCGAAGACGACGGGCACATCGAACGTGCTCATGATCGGAAACGATCTCATGTCCACGACCAGATTGTTGTAGCCAAAGCTCACGCCGCGTTCAGTGATCATGACGCGTTCGTTTCCTGCACCGCGCGCCTTTTCAACAATATTCCGCGCATCTTCCGGCGCAAGAAACTGACCTTTCTTGATGTTCACGGCGCGGCCGGATTTTGCCGCAGCGACAATCAAATCCGTTTGCCGGCAAAGAAATGCCGGGATTTGCAGGATGTCAGCAACTTCAGCGGTCGCGTCAATTTGGGCGACGTCATGAACGTCCGTAACAACCGGCAGGTTCAACTCTTTTTTGATCGTCGCAAGAATTTCCAAGCCGGCATTCATCCCCAGCCCACGGAAACTCTTGATCGATGAACGGTTCGCCTTGTCGAATGAAGACTTGAAGACGAAGTCGAGACCCACAGCCTGTGCGCGCGTGCGACATTCTCGCGCCATCATCATTGCGTGCGCTTCAGACTCGATGACGCACGGTCCAGCAATGATCGTTAATCGACCGTCGCCGAAAGTCGCGTTACCAACTTGAAATGATTTGGTCATCCCCAAGGGCGAAACAGATGTAGCACTATAATATGGAAGGATTAAGGTTGCTAACCGCCCGTCGCGATTCGCGAGTAACTGTGACTAATTGAAAATTCCCTTTATCTTGTGCCAGGCCTTTTTCAGTGTCGAGGGCTGCTCCCGGTTTCTGCGCGGGTGATTCGCGGGCGTCGGGTCTGGCGTCGGTGTCGCAGTTGCAGACGGACTCGGCAACGGACTCGGTGAAGGGCTTGCGCTGGCTGCGACGTTCAGCTGCGTCCCCGCACCACGCCACCAGCGCGCGACCACGAAACCAGAACCAAGAATGAGAATCGCCAAAATTATCGTGGCGACTGCGACATCAATCTGTCTTCTTTTCTTCGTTTCAGCGACGCCAATGTTCAGCCGCGAAATCTCCCGGCGAATTGGGCTCTCCACAGCGGACGGACTGCCGTTCCTTTCCCGTGCCTGTGACGCCGCTTGCATATGCCGCAGTCGTTCTAGATCGATGACTAAACTACCGGAGGGACTTTCTGCGCCGGAGTCGCGCAACGCCTTGAGCGTCAATGGCGTGTCTTTGTTTCCTGAGTGCTCCAGTCCCAACGCGCGCGACGCCGACAACAATTCCTGACGAAACTCCTCGGCGTTAGCAAATCTCTTTGCCGGATCTTTCGCCAACGCACGCTCGACGATTGCCTGTAATCTCTCAGGGACTGACTCCGGCAGAGGAGGCGGCGGGTGCGATACCTGACGGAAGACGATCGCGAGCGGTGTCTCAGCGTTGAAAGGTGTCGCGCCCGACAGCATCTCGTAAAGAATGATGCCGAGACTATAGACATCCGAAGCGGGAGTTACCGGCCCGCTTCCTGAGCACTGCTCGGGTGACATGTAGCGCGGCGTCCCGATGAGTGCGCCAACCTGTGTCAATGTTTCGTAATCATCGTCAACCTGTTCTTCAACCGCGAACTTTGCGACACCAAAGTCGAGTACCTTCACGACGGCGGCCGTTTCAGGCCGGTGGGTGATGAAAATGTTCGCCGGTTTTAAGTCGCGATGAATCAATCCCGCGTCGTGCGCGGCAGCAACCGCAGCAGACGTTTGCAGCATGATTGATACGGCACGCGCAATATCGAGCGGTCCCTCGCGCAGGAGCACGTCTCGCAGAGTGTGCCCCTCAAGCAGTTCCATTACGATGTAGAGGTAACCGTCGGAAGTCGCGCCAAAATCGGTGACGC
Source organism: uncultured bacterium (assembly GCA_965653675.1). Lineage (GTDB taxonomy): Bacteria > Acidobacteriota > Blastocatellia > Pyrinomonadales > Pyrinomonadaceae > UBA11740. Next base: position 29,481 of record CBFHBA010000042.1, on the reverse strand, counting down.
TTACTGCGTTCGGATGCTGCATGCGACCGGCTGCGCGCCCTTCGCGACGAAATCGTTGTTGCGCCGTGTCGTCGCCGACGAACCTCTGACTCAGGACTTTGATAGCGACAGGTCGATCGATCAGTAAGTGCGTCCCGCGATAAACGGTCCCCATCCCGCCGCCGCCGAGCCGTTCATCCAGCCGGTATTTCTCGTCGAAAACGCGGCACAGGAGCGGATCGATTGGAACATCAGCAATCGTCGCGTCGGCCTGAAGCGGTGTCTGATCAGCCGGGCAGACGAGCACATCGTTAGAAAACCGGCGGCCGCATCTAGGACACTGGAGCATCGATGATTCGAGGGATTTCGCAGAGAGAGTGCGGAGTCATTATCGCGCAAAGTGATGCGGGAGCGTTAGTGGACCGGGAAGACGAGGAATGAACAAAACCGGGGAAGCGACATAAGAGTAGTCTTTGCCTTTTTCCTTCTGCCTTCTGCCTTTTGCCTTTTGCTTACTGTGTCGTCCAATCCTTCGCCGAAACGAACGACTGCTTGTCATAGATCAGCACGATCGTTCCGATCGGCATGCGTTTGTACAAATCAATCGCAGCAGAATTGGGAACGCGAATGCAACCGTGACTGGCGGGCGTATCAGGCACGGATGAGTTTCCGTGAATCGCTAATCCATCGCTAAAGTAATTCGGATAATAGAGCATACCAAGCGGCGATTTTCTCCAGCCGGCAACCTTCGCGTAGATTTTGAAACGGCCGCGCGGCGTGTAGGCCAAGCCGCTCATGCCTTTTTCGCGATAGTGCTTGTTGCTACCCGTGGAAACCGGAAGAACTTTTTTCACGGCGCCGTCATCATCGATTATCAGCAGGACTTGCCGGTCGAGATCGACCTCGACATGTTGATAACCTGCATCCCGCGCTTCCGGAGCGGTGGCGTCCATGATCGCTTCAAACTCAGCGCGCGTCAGCTGCCCAGTGGCTTTGCGACCCTCGTATTTCTGAAATGCAATCAGCGCGTTGCGTCCCGAGCCGTAACCCATCTCCGAGAGACGAGCCGTTGCCTGTTTCGCTTCAGCGCTGGTCACTCGATTATTTGTCTTCTTTGTCGAGGCGAATGAGCTGGTAGAAGTAACGAGCGCCAAAGCCGTCATCAATACAGCGCGACGACACGTATGGCGAGTCATTGAGAAATGATGATTACCTAAAAAACACATTCTGGGTTGGGGGGTGTTAGTCCAAAGATACTCGATCCCGGCGGGTTTAGATCATTTCAAATTCTTTACGTTTCCGTGCGTGGCTCCGTCGCGAATCAAGACAGATGGCGATTGCCGATTCGCCCAACGGATGTAGTAACCTTGTCAATTGCTCCTCCACAGCCAATAAGTTCTGCCCCCTAAAATTGCATTACCGCGAAATCATCTGTCGAAAGTCACGCAGTTTGTATTCATGAACCGGAAATTTAGTTTCGCCTTACTTCTAACCGTCTGCATCGCCGCCGGAGTCGGAGTTTGGGCGGCTCTTCGCCTTACTGCGCCGCAAAAATTCTGGCGTCGTTACGAAACCAATAAAAGCACGGCGACAATCAATTACGACGACACTGAACGCTGGACGCGCGCAATTGAAAGAGTCAAAGAAGACAGAACGCCGGGAGCGGGATCTGCCGCGCTCAATGTCCCGGCCGAACTCCGTCACTACGAAGACCATCATTGGTTCCTGGCAACGCAGGTGGCGGAAGTGAAGAAACAGAACCTGCAAACCTGTCAGGACTTTCTCGATGTCGCTGGCATGATCTCACGCCACGAGCTAATGCCGGTTCCCGTTGTGACCGACGACTATGTTCTGTTCGGCGTCGGCGCTAAGGCGGATGAGAGTGCGTTCACGGTGTATGAAAATGATCACACGGTCGGCATCTACGATGAAAACGAATTGAGGGCAGCCTATCAGCGCCTGGCGAACGAGCATCAACAAACCCAGGACAGCGTCAATCAATTGAAGAGCCAGCTCGGATCGTTGAAGAGTCGCGATCGCGGAAGACGTGCCGACCTTCAGAAACAATTGAACGAACAAGCGCAGCGATTGAGTTCGATTGACGAAGAGAAGGCCGCGCTCGATCAGGCATACGGCCAGGCTGACGAGCGTCAGAAACTGTTCAGCGACTACAAATCTCTGCAGACACTCGCACAGGATTTCCGCGGTCGCTCCTACGACATCAGCAACGGACCTGATCGTCAGGCGCTAAAGGTCGCCATGCTCAGCTCGTTGCGGCCGGCGGCGGTGAAAATCCTGGAAGAGGTCGCCGCCGCGTATCACAAACAGTTCGACCGGCCGCTCCCGGTGAGTTCGCTCATCAGGCCGGAGGAATATCAGCACGTACTGCGACGCTATAATCGCGCCGCAACCACCATCGACACACCGCCGCATTCGACCGGGCTCGCTTTTGACATCGATTATCGGTTCATGCCGCTGGACGAACAGAACTTTGTCATGAACGAACTTGCGCAGCTGAAGCGGGACGGCCGCATCGAGGTCCTGCGCGAGCGCGCGGCAAATTTCCACGTGTTCGCATTCATAGATGGCGTGCGTCCAAGTGACGACCTAATTACCGCATCACTCGATGAAGTAGGTGGTCCCCTTCCCGATGACAGCGAGGCAGACGACAAGTCGACAAAGGCGAAAGCGAAAGAGCCGAACAAAACCAAAGCGCCGCACGGTAAGAGCAAATCTGCAAAGCAAACCAAGAAAGGAACTCACCAGAAATCACCCCCGAAGAAACGACGGCCGTGAACGTACAGACGTGAGGCGTCAGACGTCAGAAATCAGGTGTCAGACATCAGTTGGCAGAGGTCAGACGCCAGACCTCCTGCCTTTGCCTTTTGCCTTTTGCCTTCTGCCCTCTGCCTTCTACCTTCTACCTCTTGGCATCGTTTTTGCCCATTCCCTTTCTGCCAAGCCCGACTGACTCATAAACGGACGAAGGGATCGAATAATGGGCTACGCCACTTCCAATCATCGAACGCTTAATAACAAAGAAGGTCATTGTTCAATTTGCGGCACGCTGCTATCCCGCTCACGCAGGCGGCGGCGCGACGACCTCTGTCTCATCTGTCGTGCGGCTATTCTTGATCGCGTCTTTGCGGCTCGCCGCCAGGTGATGAACAGAATCCGCGCGCGACTCTGAACTGGCGCCATATTGTGTTTAGTCGAATAGCGAGACGAAACATCGGCAATCAACGCGCGCGGCGTGCGCGGATGTTTCTGCCCTGCTTGTTGGCGGCTGCGCTTTTCGCGTGCGAGCCGGCGAACCGTTCCAGTAATACGGCTGCGCCGAACTCAAACGCATCGAACTTTTCGGCGGAACCGACAATCGAAGCTTCGCCGGTTTCCAAGGCTGACGATCAGTGGCAAGTCATCAGCGCGGACAACATCACACTGTCGGTCACAGCGCCCGGCGCGCAATCGGCCAAGATCCTCTATCGCCCCGCATTCGCCGAAGGCCGGCATGTTGAGTTGAAAAAGCTTAACGCACCGGCGGATGCGGTCTCTGGAAAATTTTCATCCCAACTCAAGGTGCCTTCGGATTTCGCCGGCGACGTCTGGGCGGAAGTTTCTTACCGCAATGGCGCGAAGAGAGAGACCAAGCCGATTTCTCTCACAGTCGAATCGATTTCAGCGGATGAACTCGCCGGCGCATCATACAAGCACACGGACGAGTCCGCGCGGTCCGATAAATTCACCGGGGGTCGTATCGAGCAAACCACGCTCCAGCCCGGAAATGGCGACATTCACATCACCGTCAATATCCCGGCGTTTCAACTGACTCTCTGGCAGGGCAACAAAGAGGTCAAGACGTACCAAATTGGCATTGGACGCAAAGACTTTGAATTGCCGAGCGGTCTGCGCTATGCGAAACAGATCGTCTTCAACCCAGACTGGATTCCGCCTGACAGCGAATGGGTGTATGAGCACGACGCGGCACCCGGTGAAGTTGTCGAGGCTGACGACCCGCGCAACCCGCTCGGCAAAGTAAAAATTCCGATCGGCAACGGCGGGATTCTGATCCATCAGGCGTTCAAGCCCAGTGACATCGGTCATCTGGTTTCGCACGGCTGTGTGCGTCTGGTGCTGACCGAGCTTTACGAGGTCATCGACGAAATCATCGCCGCGCGCTCACTAAAGGTTTCAAAGCAACAACTTGAGCACGCGAAGCAGAGCAAAGACCGTTTTCTAATCAAACTTGATGCGCCCATGGTCGTCGACATCAACTACGACACCCAAGTTGTCGAAGGCGGCGTGCTGCACCTGTACCCCGACGTATACAACAGGAACACGCTGACGGTTGAGAACGTGCGCGCCGAACTAAGAGAGGCCGGCGTGGATGAAGCAAAGCTGGACGATAAGACCCTTCAACAGATGATCGAACGGGTAAACATGAACGAAGAGTTCGCTGCCAGCATCGCCGACATCAAAGCGGGTCGCGCTTTGGAGGCCGGGAAGACTCAGCCCGTCACGTCCGCGTCAGTTGTCAAAAAACCGTCGACCGGCAAATCCAAATGAGCCCGCTAACTCCTTTTCACACCACACTTCCGTTCTTCACTTTTCACTTGGCTCTTAGCCCTTGGCCGCATTGCCGTTTTCTTCTATTTTCCCGCCCGTTCTTATGGTAATTTTGCGTCAAACCATGAGGAATCTTCGCGCATCTCAGTATTCTGCCCGACACACGAAACCTCACGAAAAGGCGGGAAAAGAAGTGCTTATGAAGACCCTCAGCTTTCGTATTGTGCAGCTTATCGCTGTCCTTGCAGTCGTCGCTGGTGTTGCTACTTTGGCAACCCGCGGCAGCCGTAGCCAATCGCCCACAGCGAAGAATGAAACCCAACAGAAGATAGAGGCGCCACCGCAAAAGCCCGAAACGTTGGTAAAGCCCACGGTGATGACTACCGATCACGCGCGGGCGAACGTCGCGCCTGCTTCTCCACTCGCGGATGCAATTGCACAAAACACGTTACTCAGAAACGATCTGCTTTGGACATTCGGGAGCAAGCAACAACATGGCTGGTATCTTTATGACTTGCTGGTCGGTCGCACGCTGAACCTTAAGCCTGAAGCATCGACATCAGATTTCGCCAGCGCGATTGCCACATGGCAGAAGCAAAAAGGTCTCACCCCAACTGGTGTTCTTGATGAAGACTCCTGGATGACGTTTGTATCTGCGTGGCAGAGCAATCGTTTGAAGGACAAAACGCCGGCGACTCCAGATCAGTTGCTTGTTGCGCCGCCAACAGATTTTTATGATCCGGCGCGAGTGGACGAGCTGCGTCAGGTTGAGAAGAACACTTACGCGGCTTACAAGCAGATGCTCGCCGCCGCGATTGCAGATCCGACTTTGAAGCTTCAGCACACGTCCCCGAGTGAATTAGCGGCGAACGAGAAGTTCTTCAAGATCGTTTCGGCGTTCCGTTCGCGCGAGTACCAGGAAAAGCTCCGTCGCGAATCGCCAAACGCAGGCAGCGCTGGCTTGGCGACTAACAGCCCGCACTTTACCGGCCGCGCACTTGATCTGTATGTCGGCGGCGATCCCGTTGACACGAAGGACGCGAACCGCGCGATTCAGGTAAACACGCCTGCGTATCAGTGGCTCGTGCACAATGCTGAACGCTTCGGCTTCCGCCCATATTTTTATGAGCCGTGGCATTGGGAATACGTCCGGTAATTGGTGGCACGCGCATCTTGCGCGTGACCACGGGCGAGACGCCCGCGCCACTTTCGCCCGCAAATACTGCGCATGAATTTCTCGTAACTTCTCCCGATTTATTTCGTATCTATCAGGTGATGATCAATTCCTCACGAAAACCTGCGAATATTTTTGTGCGATTGGCGATGCTGCTGGCGGCGTTGACCCTCTTTGTTGCGTCCACAGCCGCCCAGGAACAGCCAAAGTCGGCAACCACATCCACGAATGCGAGCGCGACCGGGGCGGTTAACGATTACAAATCCAGCCTGTCAACACTTTCAACGCTCTACCAGAGCGATGTGCAGCGACTCGAGACGCAAAATGCAAAGCTGAAGGACCTGTACACGCAGGGTATCATCGCGCGCGTTGAGATGGACAAGAGCGACAAGGAACTTGCCGATGCGCGAGCTAAAGTTGAAGAAGTGGCAAAGCAAATCGCAGACGCTAACAAACCGGCCGTCTTCCCTCAAATCGTCACGGACTCGGATTCGAATCAGAATTGGTCAACCGGCAACGCGCGGGTTGACGGGCTGATTCGTTTCTACGGCAATCAGAATGGGGTCGATCCGTTTCTGATCTATTGCCTCATGTCACAGGAGTCGAAGTTCACTTCCGGCGCTGTCAGCCCGAAAGGCGCGATGGGCTTGATGCAATTAATGCCTGGAACCGCCGCGCGTTACGGCGTGACAAATCCTTACGACGTTGCGCAGAGCATCTCTGGCGGTACATGTTATTTGAAAGATCTTCTGAAGATGTTCAACGGCCGAATTGATCTCGCGCTCGCCGGCTATAACGCTGGCGAAGGCGCGGTGATGAAATACGGCAACACCATCCCGCCCTACAATGAAACCCAAAATTACGTAAAGCTGATTATTAAGCGGTACGGGAAGAAGCAAGTCTCGTAGACGTTGGCAGAGTTCCCAATATAACTGCCAAGTAACTGCCAAGACGCGAGTCCCGCGGTAGGCCGTCATTTCTTAGTCACCTTCAATCCCGTCACGAACACTTCTGTGTTGTGTGCTGAGCGCAGGCCATAAATACCATCAGTGCTCTGGAGCTTGCCAGTGCTGACAAGATCCGCTTTTGTGGCACTCCAAACCTCTTTGTTGTTGATTGAGCAACTGACTTTGTCACCTTTGACTGACATGGCGATGTCTTGCTCAACTGGTTGTCCCACGTCTGCTTTGTTTACCGCCGGATCGGGAGTGCCGCGCCCGTTCATCTGAAAAGGCGCCGGCCCCATGCCGCGTACAATGAACTTGCCGTCACCGTAAGCCGCACAATAGAGATAACTCTGTTGGTCCGTGCCGAGCTCATTACCTGCGATCACGATGCCGTACGGATGCGGATGCGTATTGAGGTTCATGAATTTCGGTTCGCGGAAATGCGCGCTGACCGTGTAATCACCGGTAGCTTTGTTCGCTGGATTCCAATACGTCACCGCCGGACCAGTCACGACGTGAAACGCGTCACCTTCCTTAGCGAACTTGGCGTTGGCCAAAGTCATGCCTTGCGACGCTTCGCGTGAATCGACCTTGCCGGTCCAACCCGAAACGGTGATCCCACCACCGGCAACCGGGCGTGATGTCTCGTCCTGGCCGCTTTGTGAGAAAACTGTCGGGATGAACAAGAGTCCTAGGACGGCTAACAAAAAAGCATAGCGTTGCATCGCTTGGAATCTCCTTCGGAAAATGTTAACGAACAGATGATAAAGGCTAACAGCAAAACGTGAAAGTTATGAGAGGTTAGTCAGTAAAAACCGGTCCATTCCTAATATTAGCCCGCGAGCTGAATCACCAGTTTTCCGCGCGCGTGACCGCGCTCCAGATGAGCAACTGCTTCGGGAGTTTCTTCTAATCTGTAAGTTCGCTCAATCACCGGCGTCATCTTTCCGGTCGCGATCAGTTCGGCAAGAAACGCGAGATCCTCCTGGTTCGATTTAGCTATGAACATGATTGCCTTCTGCTTGCTGACTGAGGAAGCCGCGAGGGTTTTCAGAGCAGAGACCATCATGCCCGTCATCGTGATATCGTGTCCGCCTCCGACGAGGACGTATCTGCCTTCAGGTGTTAGTACGCGACGGCATTCTGCGAATGGTTTGTTGCCAGCGCATTCAACAATTACATCGTAACGTTCTGCGCCCTTCGTAAAATCCTCTTGCGTGTAATCAATCACTTTGTCCGCGCCGATTGACAAAACCATCTTGACGTTCGCGCCACTGCACACACCGGTCACTTCAGCCCCGAATGACTTCGCGACCTGCACGGCAAAAGTGCCGACGCCGCCTGACGCGCCGTTGATCAAGACTCTCTGCCCGGCGTCAATCTTTCCTTTCCGCAGTCCTTGCAGGGCTGTCAGTCCGGCAACCGGAACCGCCGCCGCCTGCTCGAACGTCAGCGCTTGCGGTTTCGCGACCAACGCCAAAGCCTTGGTGGAGGCGTACTCGGCGACGCCTGCTTCGCAGTTCCCGAATACTTCATCGCCCAGCTTGAATTGAGTGACATTCTCTCCGATCTCCTCAACCACGCCGGCAACATCGCGGCCAATTCCCACCGGCTGCGCGACGGAAGGCGTCTTGATCTTCATCAGCTTGCGAATGAGGAACGGCACACCGCCGATCATCCGCCAGTCGAGTGGATTGAGCGCCGCCGCACGGACTTTGATCAGAACTTCTTCGTCCTTCGGCGCCGGCTTCTCGATCTCTTCAAGCTTAAGCACATCCGCCGAGCCATAGCGGTGATAGACGATGGCCTTCATTGTTCAGTGTTACGAGTCACGAGGCTTGAAAGTTCGCGATTAGTCGGGGGAGTAGCCCGTTAGCATCGACTCACGCGTTTCGAAAAACGTGATCGTAGGCCATCTAGTTCTCACTTCCGATCCCAACGCGATCAATCGCCGTCTCCGACTCGACCACCTTCTCCAACGCCGTCTCTGTCTGCAAACGATTCTGGAAAGCGGCATGGACGAATGAGGCGAACAGCGGATGGGGTGCGAGCGGTTTTGATTTGAACTCAGGATGGAATTGGCAGCCGAGGAACCATGGGTGTTCATCGCGCGATAGCTCGACGATCTCCACGAACTTGCCGTCGGTTGAGATGCCGCTGAAAATCAGGCCACCCTTTTCGAGCCTGTCGCGAAATGCAGGATTGAATTCGTAACGATGGCGATGTCGTTCGCTGATTTCGCCAGCACCATCGTAAACGTCGCGCGCGAGTGAATCTTCGGCCAGACGACAAACCCACGCGCCCAGGCGCATCGTGCCGCCCATCTCTTCTACGTTCACCAGGTCGCGCAGCTTGAAGATGATCGGATAAGGCGTCTCGACATTGAACTCAGTCGAATCGGCATCCTTCAAATCGCAGCCGTTGCGCGCGAACTCGATGCACGCGGTCTGCATGCCGAGACAAATTCCAAAGTAGGGCGTGCGTGTTTTGCGCGCGTAGGAAATCGCGCGAATCATTCCTTCGACGCCGCGCTTGCCAAACCCGCCGGGTACGAGGATCGCGTCAAAGTCACGCAGGCGCGCTTCGTAATTCGAATCGTCCATCAACTCTTCCGACTCGATCCACTTGATGTTCACGCGCAAGTTGTTCGCGACGCCACCATGTGTGAGCGCTTCGCGCAGAGACTTATAAGAATCTTCGAGCTCGACGTATTTCCCCACGATCGCGATTGAGGTTTCACCCGCCGACGGTTCCTTGATCGTATCGACCAGCTTGCGCCACGCAGTCAGATCGGCGCCGGCGGTCGTCTCGTTCATTTGCAACGCCGAAACGATCAGCTCATCCAGTCCCTGATCATGAAACGCGAGTGGCACTTCGTAAATCGTGCCGACGTCCTGCGCGGTGATGACGGCTTCTTCTTTGACGTTACAGAACAGCGCAATCTTCGAACGCAGATCGTGCGACAGCGGCCGATCCGATCGGCACAAAAGAATTTCCGGCATGATGCCGATCTCGCGCAGCTCGCGCACCGAGTGCTGCGTCGGTTTTGTCTTCAGCTCGCCGGAAGCCGCAATGTAAGGGACGAGGGTTACATGAATGAAGAGTGCGTTTTCTCTTCCCTCTTCATTCCCCATTTGACGAATGGCTTCGAGAAAGGGCAGCGATTCGATGTCGCCAACCGTGCCGCCGATTTCGACAATCACAATGTCTGCTTCGCCGTCCACGGTGACTTTGCGAATTGCATCTTTTATTTCGTTCGTGACGTGGGGAATGACCTGAATCGTCTTGCCGAGATAATCACCGCGACGTTCTTTCTCGATCACTTCGCGGTAGATGCGGCCGGACGTCCAGTTGTTCGCCTGGGACAAATGCGCGTGCGTGAAGCGCTCGTAGTGGCCGAGGTCGAGATCCGTTTCCGCGCCATCGTCAGTGACGAAGACTTCGCCGTGCTGGAACGGCGACATCGTACCCGGATCGACGTTGAGGTACGGATCAAGTTTGATGAGTGTCACGTGCAGTCCGCGCGCTTCGAGCAACGCACCAATCGAAGACGCGGCCAGACCTTTGCCAAGGCTGGAAACCACGCCGCCAGTTACGAAGATGTATTTAGGCATCAGCACCTCCCGTGAAGGAAAAAGGTAAAAGGAAAAAGGGGAAAGGCAAAACAGAGATTATGCGCAGATTTCATTTTGCCTTTTACCTTTTTACTTTTGCCCTTCAGTGTCTTGTCTCCCGCCACCTTCCGGCGGATCATCCGCTTCTTCTTTGTCGTCGTAAATTCCACGACGAAGATCTTGTTGCACCTCGACTGCCTTCTTAGCCGACGGATCCAGTATCTCCTGTAAGCCCTTCATACCGGCAACCATCATCCCAGCGCTTTGTTTTCTGCGCGCCTCAAATTCTTCGTCAGTCTTCACGTCGTACGGCTTCGTGACCTGGTTGAGCATAACGAGTAAGCCGACGATCACAACAGCTACTATGCCTATCCAAATCCAGTCAGTCGCACTCATGCCGTCACTTTCATTTCGCGTTCAACGAGCGCGCGAACTCTTTCCAAGTCTTCCAACGTGTCCACGCCAATTGACGGCGATGCAGCTTCGACGACTTTAATCTTCACGCCGCGATCGAGAGCGCGTAGTTGTTCGAGTGATTCCTTGCGCTCGTTTTCTGACTGTGGCCAACGCGCCAACGCCAACAGGAAATCTCGGCGATATGCGTAAAGCCCTGTGTGCTTCTTAAAACTCCGCCCCGACGAATCAGGACTGCTTTCGTTCGGGCCGTCTTGCGCCAAGACCTGGTTTGAAATCGGATTGCGCGAGAAATTTGTCGCATAGCCGTTTTCATCAAAGGTTACCTTAACGACCGACGGATTCGTGGTGTCGGTTTCGTCTGTGATCGCCTCCCACGTTGTAGACATCTGCGTGTCCGGATCCTCAATCAATGCGTTCACCGCGCGATCAATTGTTTCCGGATTAATCAAAGGTTCGTCGCCTTGAACGTTTACGATGATGTCGGCACGGAGGTTGTGTGCGACTTCGGCGATGCGATCTGTTCCCGTCGCATGATCCGCACGTGTGATCACGGCATCGAAGCCCGCAGCATTCGCGGTGTCGACAATGCGCGGATCGTCTGTGGCAACAATTGTGCGCGAAATTGTCGATGCCGACCGCGCGCGTTCGGCGACCCACACGATCAGCGGTTTTCCCGCGATTTTCAGCAAAGGCTTGCCGGGAAGACGTGTCGCGCTGTAGCGAGCAGGGATTACTGCAACCGATTTTATTTGGGAATTTGAACCCGTGTGAATCACGGGATTACACAGTAGCGCGGGTGGTCAGATACTGTCAATGCGTTTGGGAAGTAGCGATCAAAAATTTACGTCCGGCGTCCGTGTCTCTCAAACAACGTTTTCCATTTTCGAAGCATCTCACGTGGTCCTAATTTCCCACTTTCCCCACATCAAAGTAATGAACCTGTATGCGACCACTTCCGGGAGCCGTGTGTATCATCTTGTCGAAGGTCGCGGCTCTTATTCTCTTTGCGGTTTACGAGTGACTCGGCTCGATGGCGCGACGCAAGCAAAAGGCGGGCTGCTCTCTCTGGTTTCTGAGAAGCCTGAAAATCGTGATTTGTGTAAGCATTGTCAGCGATTGAAGGAAACGGACCCTGACGCCGACAGACTCTAACGTTTACGGATGACGAAAGTGGGAACCATACCCCCGCCAGCGGTGACGTTAGCCAGTTCATTCGAGGATAACCTGGTAAATGCTGATCCTACCTTGCCATTGAAGAGCAATGGATCCAGATCGACCAGTTGCTCAACGAACTGAATCTTGTCATCAGGCGTTAACGCCGGAAATGTTTCACGCGCAGTTTGCACGCGCTCTTGCACGAGATAGTCTCCGTTAGCAAGCGCGTTGTGAATTGCTTCATCCCAGCCGATCTCGTCGATGTTCCAGCCAATGTAAATGCCATGCCCGCCATAGTCGTCATTCGGTTTCAGCACCAAACGCTCGCGGCGATCGCTGATGAACTCCAGCAGGTCGATTTGGTCCCCGTAGTAATCTGACTTTCCCGCGCGCACTTTCCTGGTCCAGGGAATGTGCCCCGCGATCATCTGCTGCTCTTCCGAAGTGAAGAGTGTTTTGAACCGCGCGTCGGTAAGCACGGCAAACAGTGCTTTTTTGTGAATGATCTTCGAGCGAAAACCGTTGACCATGCACACGGCGCCGGCTTGGTATGCGTCGAGCAGCGCCGGCTGTTCTTTCATAATCGGGAGATATTCATTAACCAAGAGGCGTTTGTAAACGATATCGATTTCGAAATCGCGCGCGCGCAGCCGCCCGTTCGCGAATTCCAATTCATCGGGAGACGCGATAATCGAAGGACAACCTTGCGACTCGAAATATTCGCGGAAGAGTTCGAACTCTTTCTGCGTCGGCATTCCTTTCAAGTCAACGATCGCGATGTGTGGGGGACGATCAGCCTTGCGACCAAGAAACTCTTGGTGGCAATCGAGCAGGACCTGCAACATCAGAGGGCTGCCTTCAAAGCGTTGCACGTTGTAGCGCTCAGCAAACCGTTTCATCACCGGCAGCGCTTCAAAGATTGCGAAGGCCGCGTCGCCATAGGCAATTCCGGCGGGACTCTCACCATTCAGTTCAACAAAGCTGTAAGTTTCATCAGTGAGAAATGAATCGAGACGCGCCGTCGGCGAAACAGCTCGATATCCGGGATCGATCTTTACTAACTCGCGCTCGATTGGCGTCAGCCCCAACTCATCGAGCAGCGATTCATCCGTGACTGCGGCGTCTTTAACTTTTTCGATGGCACTCCAAATCGTTTCACACACGCGCACGACCTGCGTGAAATCCTCTTGCGTAACGAAATGTGGGCGCAGATAAGGCGAGAGACGACGCCCGCCGAAGATCAACTTCGCGCGTTCCAGACCTCTGTCGAGAAACTCAAGTGAGCTTTGCGCGAGATCTTGATCGTTAAGCAGTTCGTGATAGTGGACAACCGCTTGGTTCAGCATCAGCTCGTTTAATAAAAGACTAACCGCCGAGGAACACAGAGGATAACGCAGAGGACGCTGAGATTACCAAACCACGTTTTTCTCAGCGTGCTTTGCGAAGGCCTCTGCGACCTCTGCGGTTAAATTCGACTACAGCAAGCTGTCGAGGATCTAATTGCGAGAAACGTTGAGGTTCAGTTTTATCACGACGTTATCGCGAATCAAGTCGTCAGCCTTGCCGGGATATGTGAGGTTCCAATCCTTTCGGTTAATAGTAAATTCCGCGTTAACGGTGACCTTGTCGGTAGCGACCTGAATCGTCGCTGGAAATGTGATCGCTTTCTTAATGCCATGAAGATCGAAATTACCGGTGATGTTGTAGTTCGACCCAGCCGACTCGATCTTTGTCGAAGTGAACTTCGCTTCGGGAAATTTCGCCACATCGAAGAAGTCAGGCGTTTGCAAGTGCTTCGTCAGATCCGGTTCGTCCGTCAGTACCGAGCTAGCCTCGATGTCGATATTGACGCGGCTTTCTTCCGGCTTGTTGTTCACGAGATCGATTGATCCTGAAAACTTCTGGAACGATCCGTTGTGACTGCGCGTCACTTTCGATGCAACAAAATCGATCTTCGAATTGTCCGGCGTGATCGGAAGCGTTTCCGCGTTCGCAGGTTTCGCCGCGTCACTTTCGGGGGCGGCATTGCCTATTGTTGCTTTAGTTTTATTCGCAGCCGGGTCAGCACAAGCGAGTGTTAAGACGGCGACAGTAAGAATCGATAAAAGTAAGAGTTTCATTGTTGTTCTCATAACTTACAGGTAAGACAGCCACCAGTCACGTCGGCGCGCCTTCACTCCCGCGAACCATTTGCAGAGGGGATAAAGCAGCAGCACACCGCCAAGCCAGCAAAGATAGACCACCCATAGACGAAATCCTACTCCGGCCGGTGCTGGCTGAGTGAACTTATCAATCGGACTCGCCCACTGAAAAGCGACCGGTTGTCCGGCAAGCAACCCAAGAACAATTGCCAGCGAGTGCGCCGTGTACCACTGGAGCAAGTAGAAAAACAACGGCACGCGTCCAAAGGTAACGAGTGGATTGCGGAGCGGACCAAGAATATTAACTGTCGATTCAAAGAGCGCCAACGCAATCATCGCCGGACCGAGGGTCATCAGCAAGAACAGAAGCGACGGCGGATACTTCGTCGTATTGAGAAAAGAAAGAACCGTGAAGACCGCATTTTTCTGAGTTGCCCATCGTCCCGGATCTCCATAAATATTTATGGCCCGAATCACAATAAAAAGCACGCTTGCGCCGCCCCCCATCGCCACCAGCCAACGTCTTCGCCGCACGGCATCCAATTGGTAGATCTTGCCGAATGCATATCCCGCCGCCATCACTCCCACCCAAGGGATAATGTTGTAGACCGCCACCACCACCGGACTCAGCACCGGAAGAATCGGAAAGGGCGAAAACGGTTGATGAAGCAGAATCCAAAGCTTGCCCCAGACACTCGGAATCGGCGTACCGGGGCCGCGCCAACCGCTTACCTGAATTCGATCCAACAAGTTATGGAGAAAAATCATCGCCACCCCGAACGTGGCAGTCACTTTAAGTGGCAGATGTATTAATGCTGCCAGTACGATCATCGAGACACCAATCACCCAGATGACCTGTAGGAACCCGAGGAATCGATAGTCAGCGTTAAAGAACACACCGAGTCGCACCACCGTCAGTTCAAGCAGAATTAACCAAAGGCCTCGGCTGATCAAAAACTTTGAGAGTGCCGATTTGCTCTTGCCACGCGCCAACTGAAGATACGCGCCGGTGCCGGCGAGAAAGACGAACACTGGCGCGCAATAGTGAGTAATCCAGCGCGTGAAAAACAACGGGACCGTGGTCCGCGTCATATCGGTTGGGTCGAAAGTAAACGCGCCCACGTGCACAAAGTCGCGCGTGTGGTCGAGCATCATAATGACCATCACGATCCCGCGCAGCAGATCGACCGAATCAATCCGTTTACGCGGAAGTTTTGCCGGTTCAGGATCGACCGGACCCGCGCCCTGCGGAGCTTTGGAGTCCCCGTTGAAATTTTCTCTTGAATCCGACATGTCGCGAGAAGCGGCGGGAGTTTATCGTAGACCCGAAGATTTTTCGAGACGCGATTTGTTAATTCTTGTGAATTCCATCAGTGATACAGACTTCAGTCCCTGAGTTCATTGCCAGCAATCACAGACTGAAGTGGCGATGACATACTTAAGGAATCGAAGTCAGTTCGCTCTGGGTTTTTCTCCCTTCTCACTTTGGGAGAAGGAGGGGGACATTGGCTGCCCGTATAAAATTCGAATCTTGCGAGGACTGTTTCCAGGAGCAATTCTTCACCGCTAGACCCTCACCCAACCCTCTCCCAGAGGGAGCAGGCTTAAGTATTGATTCGTCAAGTATCTTATTGCCACTAAAGTCTATGCCACTAGCGGGCACGGTGCTTGCGGTCGCTTTTCTGAAAGGAGTGGCCATGCCCGAAAAAGAGACAATGGAGCGCGCTGAGCAGGACAAGCGCGAAGGGAAATCGCCCAGCACCCAAGCGGGGGAATTTGTGCGTGAAGAGATCGAGCATATTCGCGAAGGAGAGCATGGCGCGCGATCGACGAAACAAGCAATTGCGATCGGATTGTCGAAAGCGCGACGCGCCGGTGTCGATCTGCAGCCGCCAAAACAAGGATCGAAGAAGATGAAGCAGCAAGCGAAGAACGATCTCCGCAAAGGTAAGAAACGTACGAAGAAGAAGTCCGCTAAGCGTGCGCGGGCAACAAAAGCGGCTTTGAAGCGCGAGCCCCATCGCGCGGCATCGAAGCTTGCGTTATCTCGTCAGGCGAAGAAAGCGGCGAACAAGCGCTCAGCGAAGTCGCGTTCACAGGCAGCAAAGAAGGCGGCAAGGACAAGAAAGAAAAGTTAGAGTTCGATTTGGCGCAACGCAAGAATCGAATCAAGCTGCGACAGCCGGTCAAACGTTTTCTGATCAAGCGGCGCATCGACCTCGATAATCGCCATTGCTTCCCCACCCCGTTCACGACGACCCAGATGAAACGCGCTGATATTGATGGCGGCATCGCCGAGAATACCGCCGACTTTACCAATCACGCCGGGCACGTCGCGGTTGTGCATCACGATCATGTTGCCGCGCGGAATCGCTTCAATACGGAAGCCATCGATTCTAGTGATGCGACCCTCGCGATAACCTTCGGCGGTCGTGAAGACTGAACCGGATGCGGTCTGTTCGCCGTTCGCAGACGTAACGGACGTTCGAATCGCAGACGCGGCACTCGCACCGCGAACATACGAAGTCGTGACTGCGATGCCCCGCTCGTCGGCGATCATGAATGCGTTCACGACGTTGACGCGCGCGCTGATGTCGCGCAGCAATCCGGCGAGGAAGGCGCGTGTAACCGGCGCTGCATCAAGTTCAACCAACTCTCCGGCAAACTCAAGCCGAACCTCACGAACTGGACTGTCGATTAACTGCGCTTGAAAATGGCCGAGACTCTGGGCCAGTGAAAGATAAGGTTGGAGAGTGGCGAGCTCCTGCGCGCCAAACGCCGGCATGTTCACCGCACCGCGCAAAGCTCCGGTCAAAAGATAGTCACGCATCTGTTCAGCGACGGTGACCGCGACGGCTTGCTGTGCCTCAGTGGTTGACGCGCCTAAATGCGGTGTTACGATCACCTGATCGAGTGACAATAACGGATGATCAGCAGGCGGCGGTTCTTGTTCGAACACGTCGAGCGCGGCGCCGGCGATCTTTTCCGAAGCGATCGCATCGTAGAGTGCGCGCTCATCGATCAGTCCGCCACGCGCGCAGTTGATCACACGCGCCCCCGTTTTCATTTTCGCGAACGCATCTGTGTTAATGAGTCCGCGAGTTTCGTTCGTCAACGGCGTGTGCACTGTAAGAAAGTCAGCGCGCGCAAGCACCTCATCGAACGTCGCAACCTGGATTTCGACATCATGAGTCTGATCGGCCGCGATGAACGGGTCGTATGCGACAATGTTCATGTCCAGCGCCGCCGCTCTTTGGGCCACGGCACGCCCAATGCGACCCAAGCCCACGATGCCAAGCGTCTTGCCACGTAACTCCGCGCCTACGAATCGCTTTCTCTCCCACTTCAACGCTTTGACACTCGAGTTCGCTTGCGGCACGTTACGGGCGAGCGCCACGAGCAAAGCAATCGTGTGTTCAGCCGTTGTGATTGTGTTGCCGTCTGGTGCGTTCATCACGATGATGCCTCGCGCGGTCGCAGCTGGCACATCGATGTTGTCGACTCCTACGCCGGCACGGCCAACAACTCTGAGCGTGGGCGCAGCGTTCAGGACGTCAACCGTGACTTTGGTTTCACTCCTCACGATCAATCCGTCACGATTCGCCAATTCGGTCACCAGCTCCGCCGCTGACAGGCCGGTCTTTTTGTCGACAGTGAAACCGGCGCTGCGCAAGGGTTCGAGACCGTCGTCGCTGATGTCATCCGCTACGAAAATCCGCCCACTCGTTTTGTTTTCCGTGGCCATGTTGGAAGTCTCGTATCCTACCAGTCCTGAAAATCAGGGTCGAGTTCAGTCAGTCAGAATGATTCGTGACCTCTCACTTCGATTGAATTGACCGAGTTTGTCAGCCCGTCAATTCCTCGAAGCGTCTCATTTTCCTCAGCAAAATCGCTAAGTCGATAAATAGACAAATGGGCACGGTCGTTGCCAAACGTCTCCGCGGGAAGACCTGTGGACTCCCGCTTAGGAGACGGAATCAAAGATGAAAACCCCTGGCACATTGAAATCGAACGTCGCGGTGATTCTTATGATCGTCGCGCTCTTGCCAACCCTGAGTTTGCGGGTTAACGCCAATCGCGGCACATCGAAAGACAACTCATCGAACAACGAGCGCAATGACCACCGTAAGATTGCTCCGGACCTTGAAGAAACGGTCAATGAAGCAAACCGCAAAGGCAACGGCAATCAGAAGGCATCAGTAATCATTCAACTGGCTGACAACGCCGGCATTAGCGACGGCGACTTGGCGGGTAAGTTCACGAGCCGTAACGGCCGGCTGAAGAGCCGCTTCAACACGGTCGGTCTGGCCTCTGCCGAGATTCCCTTGTCACGCATCACTGAGTTGATAGATGACAACGATATCACTTACATCAGCCCTGACCGGCCGGTTGCCGCTTATGGTCACGTCGAGACTACGGTCGGCGCAGCGCAGGAAGATGGGCGCACTGCAGTCCCGGGGTTTACTTCTCTAAATGGTACAGGCGTTGGAATCGCAGTATTGGATAGCGGCATTGATGACACTCACAACTTGATCAAAGCGTCGTCCGGACGTCCAGCCATTGTTTACTCAAAGACGTACACCGGCATCGCGGGCAACCGCGATTACTACGGACACGGAACGCACGTCGCGTCGATGCTGATGGGGAATCCGGGGTACAAATCGGATTACTACGGTGGCATTGCATACGAAGGGAAGATCATCAGCCTCGCAGTTTTAGATGCAACGGGCGCCGGAACCTCGAGCAACGTTGTCGCAGCACTCGATTGGTGCGTGGCGAACAAATCGACTTACAACATTCGCATTATCAACATGAGCCTCGGAACACCGGCGAAGGACAGCTACAAGAACGATCCGCTGTGCCTGGCGGCACGCCGAGCTTACAACGCCGGCATCGTTGTCGTGGCAGCCGCCGGCAATCACGGTAAAGATTCTCTCGGTCAGAAGATCTACGGCGGCATTGATTCGCCGGGTATTGAGCCATCAGTCATCACGGTGGGAGCGACAAATAGCTTCGGCACTAACTCACGATTGGACGACACCATGGCGACGTACAGTTCACATGGACCGACCCGTGGCTATACAACGGACGCGAGCGGAGTCAATCACTACGACAACTTGATCAAGCCCGACATCGTCGCACCAGGTAACAAACTGATTGGTGCGGTCTCGCCCAGCAGCGTTGGGAAAACATCGAGTCTGATAACGAACTACCCGACGTTGAGAGTCGGAACCGACAAGTACCCGACCGATTACATGATGTATATGAGCGGCACATCGACGGCGGCGCCGATTGTAGCGGGCGCAGCAGCGATGATGCTCGAGGCAAATCCCACCCTGACGCCGGGACTGGTGAAAGCCATCCTGATGTACACCGCCCAGCCTCTGCAGAATGTCAACACGCTCGAGCAAGGCGCCGGCAAATTGAACGTCGAAGGTGCTGTCCGCATCGCTGGTTGGGTCAAAACGGATGCAGCGACGTACGCGAACGGCACCCCCATGCTGACGAATTGGGACGAGAATAACCAGCTCGATTACATTTCGAGCCTCGGCGAGCGCGTCGACTGGGGACGCGGCGTAGTCACGAACTACTGTTTCCTTTATGGCAGCGCCCTGATGACGAAATGGCAAGGCATGTATGCCCAGAATCGAATTCTTGCAGACGGTACTTATGTCTCCAGTGGTGTGATCACACGCAGCACAACACTCGTGAGCAGCTACGTTAACAACACCAGCGGCCCACTTACCACGACAGGCGTGTTGCTGAGCGACGGAACTCTGTTCACAAACGGCGTGCTATTGAGTGACGGCGTCCTTCTCGCGGATGGCGTATTACTCGGCGACGGTGTTTTGGTTAGCGATGGTGTACTGGTGAGTGACGGCGTCCTGGTCAGCGACGGTGTCTTGGTTGCCGACGGCGTCCTCGTAGCCGACTCGATTCCGGGCGACAACACCACGGCCATGAAGCCCGCACAATAAACCGACCGATTCCTGGGAGACACAATCGTGCTACAGCAATACGTAACAACCAGTGTGTCAGGAATCGCCGCGGTAAATGCGATGCCGGCTATGTTCCTGAACGATTCGTCAAAATCCGAAGTGCTGGATTTTCTCGAAGCGCGCCCCGCGCAAACGGCAATGCTCAGCGGGCTTGTTCGAGACAACGGCTTGCGCAGTGATTTCAACCGCGGTGACTTCTTCGGTTGTCGCAACGAATATGGCGAGCTGGAAGGCGTCGCCTTGATTGGACATGCGACGTTGTTCGAAGCGCGAAGCGAACGTGCACTGTACTCGCTCGCCAATCGCGCCCAGAATTGCGCCGGCACACACATGTTGATGGGCGAGGAAGATGGTGTACAGATGTTTTGGGAGTTTTACGCCGGACGACAGGCGCCGATGCGCAACAGCTGCCGCGAGCACTTGCTTGAGTTGCGACTTCCCGTTGAATTAAGTGATGAAGTGCGTGGCTTGCGATTGGCCACTCCGGAAGATCTCGACGGGTTAATGCCGATTCATGCTCAGATGGCGTTCGAAGAGAGTGGTGTAAATCCGCTCGATAAGGATCCGGAAGGATTTCGTCAACGTTATCTCAGCCGAATTCAAAAGCAGCGAAGCTGGGTGTGGATTGATTCCGGCACCGTCGTTTTCAAAGCTGAGGTCGTTTCGCAAACCCCATATGTCGCCTATCTCGAAGGCGTCTGGGTAAATCCTGACAGTCGCTCGCAGGGTCAGGGAACCAACTGCGTGTTGCAGCTCTCGAAACAGCTCTTGTCGCGCAGTGCTTCGGTTTGCCTGTTCGTGAATGAAGACAACACGTCAGCCATCAGATTCTACGAACGCATGGGCTTCAAGGACAAAGAAACCTTCGATACGATTTTCCTCCAACCTTTCTAACGTTCTAAATCCTCGGCCCTCCGCCAGTGGCCATAGCATTCTGTCTTGATCGTGGGAAGTGATGCTGACGGTAGTAATCGTCATGCTGGGACTATTTTGGCGTGCGGGATGGATCGGGAGCGGGAAGAAAAACCGAATTCGATTAAGTGCGGGTTACCAATAACAGATACCCCGAGATCAAGAGCGAGTTCACGATCAGCGCGTAGACACCCGCAAGCAGATCGTCTGCCATTATGCCCAACCCCGACTCCAGCGCCTCGAGACGTCGAATCGGATAGGGCTTCCAAATATCAAACAACCGAAACAAAATGAATGCGGACGCGATGCTCCACCAGGTCTGGATCCAGAAAGGGCCAGACAGTAATGCAATCATTTGTCCCGCGACTTCGTCGATCACAACAATTGATGGATCTTTCTTTTGAGTTATCTTCTCGGCGCGCGTCGCCGCCCAGATTCCCGCCATGCTCACGATGAAGATAAGCAAGAGGATGGCTGCCAACTGCGGCGCGTAAAGAAGGTTGACCCCACTGCGCGCGGCCTTTGCTTCCAGGATTTGATTTAAAGCGCCCCACACCGCCAGGAACAACCCAACGCCCACAAGCGATCCGATCGTGCCCGGTGCAATCGGCAGATAACCCACTCCACACGTGGCAATCGCCAACGCGATGTAGTCACCTGCTGTGCGCCGCGTTGGCGGCGGAACCTCCGTCGCGGAGACAGAAGACGCTGGATTCAATTCGTCACTGGATTCTTTGATCACCGGCAAACTATTCTCCGTGGACAAAGCTCGGTTCGCGAATTGCTTTCATTTGTCGCTTGAGCCTATGCTGGTACGTCTCTTCAACATCGGAACTGTCATCCCCAACGCGGCTGCGAAAACTGCCGATTCCTTTTATCAAACAAGTTCTGCAAGTGTCGAGTGGGTTCTGACATCTGGATGATTCCTTTAGCACACCGGTACCCGAGTTTGATGTTAACGCCGGACAGCCGTCTTGATGATGCTGCCGATACTTTTGTGCGTCGCGATGCGGCCCGTAATCGCGGAGGCCGCTATCCTTCATTCTTTTCACTCGATTTGCAGGTCACAAAAGGTTTGGCGCCGCGCGTTCCGAATTGGGGTTTCGTTCCGAAAAAGTTTCGCGGCAAGAAGGTTCCCGGCCGCTTCGGCGTGAAAGTCTTCAACCTGACGAACCACTGGAACCCGCGCGATTTTCAGAACAACATCGATGCGACTGATTTCGGAACTTTCTACAACAGTCCGCGTCGAGGCATTAGATTGAAGTTTGAGTTCGTGAAGTATTAGGAAGATGGAGTCAGTACCCCGAGCGATAGCGACGGGATCAAATACTTACCCGGTCGCTATCGCTCCCGGTACTGACCTCACCGTGCCAAACTTTTTTGGTAACTGACGCTGCTACGACACGATTCGACCTACCAGATCGTATTCGTGCGCTTCTTCAATCATGACATCGACAAGCTGACCCGCCTGCGGCAAAAACCCTTCCGGCGCATCATTAATCAAAACACACCCATCGATGTCCGGCGCTTGTGTTTCCATGCGTCCCTGCCAGAGCAACTCACTTTCATTCGACTCACCTTCAAACATCACACGCACCGTTTTGCCGATCATCGTCTTATGTTTTCGTTTAGCAATCTTCGATTGCTGCTTCATCAGTTGATCGCGACGGCGTTTTGCGATTTTCGGATCGACTTTGTTCGGTAAATCGAATGCGGGCGTTCCTTCTTCGTCGGAATAGGTGAAGACGCCCACACGATCGAATTCAACATTCCTCACGAAAGTCATCAGCTCGTGGAAATCTTCTTCCGTCTCGCCCGGAAAGCCGATGATGAAAGTAGTGCGCACCGCGATGTCTGGCACGCGACTGCGGACGCGCTCGATAAGCCGCTCAAGCGAACCACGATTGCCGCCCCGCTTCATCAGCTTCAAAACGTTTTGCGAAGCGTGCTGCAAAGGCATATCGAGATACTTCACCGCTTTTGGTTCTTCCGCCAACACATCCAGAAAAGCATCGCTGATGTGGGTCGGGTAGGTGTACATCACGCGCACCCACTCAACGCCCTCGGTGTGCGAAAGCTCGCGCAACAGATGCGCCAGCGCGTCTTGTTTGCCGAGGTCTTCGCCGTACCGCGATGAATCCTGCGCCACGAGAATTAATTCCTTCACTCCTTCTTCGGCGAGTTGATGCGCCTCCGCCACAATCGAACCAAAGCGACGACTGCGAAAGTGACCACGCATCTGCGGAATGAAGCAGAACGCACAGGGCCGATCGCAGCCCTCGGCGATCTTGATGAACGCATAGTGGCTTGGCGTCGCGAGCACTCTTGGCGTCGACTCGTCGTAGAGGTAAGTCGCGCTTTGATTGCCGAGCGCTATCACCGGGAGCGAACGCGTGTTTGTTTTGGGATCGCAGACACTGAGAATGTCATTGATTTGACTTGTCCCGATGAACGCATCGACTTCCGGCATCTCAGCTTTCAACTCGTCGCGATAACGTTCGACCAGACATCCGGCAACGACCAGACGCTTCGCCTTCCCTTCAGTTTTCAGACGCGCGGCTTCGAGAATCGCTTCGATTGATTCCTTCTTTGCTGAATCGATAAAGCCACAGGTGTTCACGACAACCGTGTCCGCTTCTTCCGCGTCTGGAGTAATTTGATACCCACTATGTTTGAGCTGGCCCATCATCACCTCGCTATCGACGAGGTTCTTGGGACAGCCCAGACTGATAAATCCAACTTTCATAAGACTAGTGAATCGTAAATCGTAAATGGTAAATAGAAATTCTGTTGTTTATAAGGCGCGCTACCGCAGACCTCGCGTTGTCAGCCGCGAATGTTTGTAGCCACATGTCTCTACCGTAACGATCGAGCAGAGATAGTCGGGGGCCAGCTCCGTTGCTATAAACATGCTGCTCCTAACGGAGCGTTTGTTCTTCGTCTCTGTGTACTCTCTGGGTTAATTATGCGCTAGGCGTCTCTCAATTTGCGCCAATAACTCTTCGATCTGCCGCTGTTCCGCCAGCGACAACTCGCCCGCGCCGAAGCGTACACGGTTGTAGGCGTTTGTAATCGCTTGCGCTTCAGTGGCACCAACTGAAGACGCAAACTCGAGGGGCGTCTGATACAGCTCGCGTTTGATGCCCTGCTTCTCCAAAGCCTTTAACAGCCGCTCATAGAATTCGACGACGGTCGCGTCACCTTCACCTGATTGCCAAACGCGCAAACCTCGACCCCACCCGAACCGGTGCACGCGTCGACTTAACAACGCTATGCCAAACAATCCCGTTAGCGATCCAATAACGATCAATCCCGGCTTCAAAAGCGACGGCAGCGCCGCGCCCGCCCGATCGAGTGCAGTCATCGACCTGCGCTGGAAATCACCTAATTGCCTGCGCACAGACGAAACCAGAGAGCGCTGCTCTTGCTTGTCATAACCGACGACGTACTGAAACCACATCAAATCGAGCGCTTCCGAATATTTGCTCAATGCACCCGCCAAACCTTTGCGTTCGCGCGAGGTGCGCCCGGCCGATGGCGTCGGATCAAAAGTAATCCATGAATTTGTCTGCGGAAAATAAACTTCGACCCACGAGTGGGCGTCGCTCTGCCGCACGGTGAACGCGCCCGCGGCTTCGTTGTATTCGCCGGACAAAAACCCATTCACCACGCGCGTTGCCACTCCCTGTGTGCGCAGCATAACCGCCATCGCCGTCGCAAAGTACTCGCAATGGCCTTGCTTCACGTTGAAAAGAAAGTCGGACAGCGGATCAGCTCCGTGGGCTTTCATCTCAAGCGAGTAGCCGTAGTTGTCGCGCAGGTAATTTTCGATCGCGCGCGACGCGTCATACCAGTTTCTGGCGCCGCTCTTGACGATCACGGCGCGCGCCAGCGTACCGACTTGCGGATTGAGATTCGACGGCAGCTCCAGATATCGCACTGACTCAGTGGAATATTGTAGTCGATCCGCGCGCAGCGCTTCATCGCTCGGCTCGGTCGGGTCCGAATAGACCTTGTAAGCAAGACGTTCTTCATCGTGCGGCCGCGTTTGCAGGTTGCCCTCGGAATCAACGCGCAGCAAAGGCAGCTCACCCTGAACACCCAGCACGCGCGGCGCGCCAAACAAGATGGGCGTATCAACCGGCTCGATGATGAACGTCTGTTCGGTCAGACGACGCACGTCTTCAGTTGTTCCGAGTTTGAACAGACCCGTCTCAGGGTCTTTTGGTTCAACTCGTTCGGCGGCGCGCGATTTCTTCCACGCGTTGCCGGTAAATTGATCGAGCGCGACTCCACGCCAATGCAAACCCGTGCGCGGCATCGCGCTCAGACGATCGAGCCGCACATGCATGAAGATCTCGTCGTTGCGTTTCAGCTCACCAATTTGTCCGAGGGTCACTGTGTCAGAGAAGCCGATCGATCCGGAAACGCCGTTGCCACCGCGTTTTAGAGCACTGGTCGCCGTACGTGGCGCGATCAGAAAAAATGGGAATGCGAGCACAACAATTAAACCGAGCAACCCGACTGAGACGAACGGCAAACGTCGCGTCTCGAGATATCGCCTGCGCCACAGGCGCATTGGAAGCTTCTGAAACAGTGATGAGTCAGGAGGCACAAGCAGCCGGGTCTGCGTCGGATTAATCTTTCGTTTTGCTTTGCGAATTTCGAAAGCCACAACGGTCGAGAGCGCGCAGAGCAAGTAAACTATTAGTGCGCCGAGGAAAATCGGACTTGCGGTAAGGCCCGCCGCCAACAGCACAGTGAAAAATGAAATGAGATAGAGAAAAAACCAATCGCGATCGCGCTTCCGCTGAAGCAATTTCACTGCCGAAAGAAACAGGATCAGATGCGAAAGCACTGAAACCTCAGGACCGCTGCGACGTCCCGTTTCCAGATGATGAATATCGAAGTACGGCGTCAGGATTTGCCAATCAAAATAAAAAATTGGTATTGAAAGCAGAATCACCACCAACGCGATGCGCTCAGTTAACTGCCAACGCGTCTTTTCCAACCTCCACGCGACGAGCATCACGATCGCAAATGCTCCGGCCAGCCACACGTTGACTCCGCCGGCCACCAGCAGCGCGAGCGCAGCGGCCGCAATCGTGGCGTATGACATCAAACGAAAATAAGCGCCAAATCCCATCAGACGTGATGTGCTTTGATGAACAAAACCCGCTCAAGTGTACCCTGAGCGGGCTGCGAATGATAACGTTGGCTAGACTGTGTAGTGCCAACTTTGCGGTTCTCTGCGACTTTGCGTTTTGGCGTGAGACTAGACCGTTGGAAAACACGCTGTTCACGCGAAGGCGCAAAGCCGCGAAGTATCGCTAAGCGAAAATTAGGGCAGTACTTTAGATTGTGTTAAGAATCAGCTCAAAGCCAGAAACGGCTGCTCCTGCGCTCGCTTTTCGAGGTATTCAGCTAGTCTCGCGGCGTCAGCATCGCTCATCTGCGTGATTTTCGCTCCCACAAACCAACTGCCCTGCCCATTCGTGGCAAGCCGGTCACAAGTGACGGTCGCCAAAACCGCCGCGATCACTCCACTGGTCAGGGTCACGGTCACGTACAACGGACAACCGGCCCGCTTCAACTGCTGTTCAGATAGCCGACTACCGACAAACGACAGTGCCATACCGCCCTGGCTGATGGTCTCGCAGTGTCCACGCGCCGGCTTCGAATAAGACACATCCCATGAAAGTGCGTTGCGCTCGACGAGCGCAATCGTTGCCGGCAGATGTACTTTGTAGCGTGGAAAGCGGCGGGTGTTCGCCGCGACTTTTGGTCGCGACGCCGGCTTGCGCTCAAGCTTGCGCAGCGGATCGAACCCCTTGAATTCAAGACCACAATTGTTGCAAAGCAACTCATGCAGTCCGGCCATTTGAAGTACTAGAGAAGAATTCTTGTAGCCGCGCTGAATGCGCGTGCTCTTGCATCGGGGACACCACATAGAGTTTCGAGTTTGGAGTTCCGAGTTTCGAGTTTCGAATCCCGCGTTCTGAACTTCTTATGACGTTACGACGACTGTTTGGCTGGCGAATCCATTTACGATTTACGATTCACCATTTACCAGTTGGTGAGATGGGCCAAACGATTCTAGCAAATGGGGAGCGCCCCCGGCCACACATTTTGTTTGGCGCAGTCGCGAGTCGCTATTGCAATGGCGTGCAGCAACTTAGCACTTCTAGTCAGCGCCAGAACATGAAGCGCTTCGTCCGCGTCAGCCGACGTTTGACGGTAGCCCAGCCCTTTAGGGCTGGGTTAGCACACTCAGAAATCTGGAGCCCGCTTTAGCGGGGCGACAGTGACGTGTCAGAAGCCCGACCGTGAGGGAGGGCATCATAGACAAGAATTCAGCCGCAGATGAACGTAGATTTACGCGGATAAGAATTAACCAAATGCTCGCTCTGATCCGCGTTTATCTGCCTGAATCCGCGTCTAACCTTTTCTTGCCACCTGCACCTTCGTCCCATAGTCGAGCGAGGCATAAAACTTTCCTCTACCCTGCGGCGTCAGATCCAGGAGATTCCAAATCGGCGTCAACTCGTCGATGCCACGCTCCCACATGCCTTCGGCCAACCACGGATGACCGCTGTAAAAATGGCGCAACATGCCGTCACTCTCTTTGGTGAACACCGAAATTGTGGAATCCTGATTTCCTTGCTTGTCTTCACTGCCGAGATCGTACTTGAACGTGCTGTCGCCGGCGGAAAGCAAACGCAGCTTGTGCCAACCTCGTTCGCGCGCGTACGCTCGCAGCGTCGCTGGATCAGCCGCCGCGACAATCGCGAAATCAACATTCTGTGCGATGTGATGGGCCACGCCATTGTAGCCATCGATCCAAGCAGTACACATCGGACAAGCTTCCGTCTGCTTCTTGCCAAACATAAAGTGATAGATCACGAGCGAACGGTCCGGCGCCGTAAACAATTCGCTCAAACGAATTTTGGCGACCGGCTTATCGCCCGGGGCAGTAGCCCGACCGTCAGGGAGGGCGCCGACGATGCCGCAATCGAGAAACTCATAATCCTGTATCTCCGCGCCCTTCGGCATCGCCCTCCGCAGTTCGGCTACGCGTTCACGCGCTTGCCTCAACTCAATCTCCGCCAGCCGCATCTCCTCGCGCTTGCGCAGGTATTCATCCGACTCGTTCGTTAGATTCGTCTGGCGAAAAGTCCCGTCGATCATTTGCTTGACCATGATAGTCCTCTGCCTTTCAGTGCTCTCGTCACTCGTTTGTTTGGAGGTTAATCAAATCTTAGGTGATATGCTGGCGCAGAACAACGCGTCAGAGGGCGAATAGTTGTGTCAGAACCCGTGGTGGTTGCGACAGCGTCAGGGCGGAATTTTGGCGATAACGATAAAGGCACGCAACAGTGTTCGAGTGCCGGTAAGAGTGAAAAGCCCGCGAGATTTCTCTCGCGGGCTTTTCGATTTAATCCCGGCGGCTTCCTACTCTCCCACGCAGTTGCCCGCGCAGTACCATCGGCTCCAAGAGGCTTAACTTCCGTGTTCGGGATGGGAACGGGTGTGGCCCTCTCGACACAACCACCGGAAAACTTGTGAGCGTTTCAAATCGAAGATTTGAAACGCGAACTTTGGGCTTTGTGCTTTGGGCTTTGGGCTTTGTACTTTGGTCTTTGTACTTTGGTCTTTGTATTTGCCTTTTCCAAGTACCAAGTTCAAAGCACCAAGCACTAGTTCACAGAACTTTTTCGGTAGCGGGGGCTCGAGTCTCTCGTCAGCGACGGCGAACAACCGAAGTTGCTCGCGTGCTCACGGCTCAGAGTCCGCGCTACGGAACTTAAAGCGTTTTCAAATCGAAGATTTGAAAACGCGATCTTCGGTCTTTGTACTTTGGCCTTTGAGTCGGCCGACGCCGATGAAAAGCTTCAAACCAGGGTCAGCGGAAATCAAAGATCAAAGTCCAAAGACCAAAGATCAAATTCAAAAGAATCGAATAGCGACGGCACAAGACAAACTGTGCTTGTCTGAATTCGCGCGGCGAATAGAAATCGCAAATTACAAATTGAAAATTGCCAAGTGCAAATTTCAATCAAAGATCCAAGACCAAAGGCCAAAGATCTAAGTTCGCTTTGCTCGTCAATAAATTTTACGGTCAAGCCAAGGGACTGATTAGTAGTGGTCAACTGAGCACATTACTGCACTTACATACCCACCCTATTAACCTGGTGGTCTACCAGGAGTCTCGCGGTCAGGACTAATCTCAGGTCTGGCTTCACGCTTAGATGCATTCAGCGTTTATCCATGCTCCACTTAGCTACCGAGCGCTACGGCTGGCGCCATAACTCGTACACTAGAGGTGGATCCATCCCGGTCCTCTCGTACTAAGGACAGATTCCCTCAAACCTGCTCCGCCCACACCAGATAGGGACCGACAATCTGTTACCAGTTCTGAACATTCCAGAACCGGGCAGGTCATTTCTGCCTGCCTCTGCATGTCGCCATGCAGTTCGGACTATATCTTCACCTGACTAGCAGGCACCTGGCATATAGTCTCTGAGGGTTCTAAACTTTGCAGAAGATTTACCAAAAGGTGCTTTCTGAATTTCGAGC
>CBFHBA010000041.1:0-38661 GCA_965653675.1 uncultured bacterium | reverse complement strand
CCTCTTTTGATTTCCCGGCCAGACGCCGGCGGTCCGCACACAGGCGTGCGTTAGTACAAATTGAAGTTGTATTCCAGCTGCATCCACATCGAGACGTTGCGGCCGTCCTTCTGCGCGGGGACGAAACGGATTTGTTTTGCCGCTGCGATTGCTCTCTCGGTCAGGCCATCAGGTAAGCCCCGAATGGTTGTAATGTTGGTGACCGAACCACTCGATGAGAAAACGGCCTTCAACACAACCGTACCTGTTACTTGATTCTTGCGTGCTGCTTCGGTGTATTGCGGCTCCGGTTTCTCGAGAACGCGCGCGCGACTAGTAACGTCCTTGCTACTGAACACACGGTTGTAATCGGTGCCGCCGCCACCACCACCGGGGCCACCACCGCCTTCGTTGCGATCGCCGCCGCCGGTATTACCGCCGCGGCCAGGACCATAACCGCCGCCTTCGCCCGGCCCGACGCCGCCGCCGGTTCCGCTGCCGATACCATTGCCGGTTCCAGGTCCAGAAGAAGGCGTGGTTGATTTAGATTTCGGATCGCCATAAGCGAGATTTCGCGTGTCGGGTGGGAACAGCACCGGATCGGCGTCCAGCGTCGCCGGCATCGGCAAAGACGGATTCTTGATCACGGGCGGATGCGGATCGGGTGCAACCACCTGGGGAATACGCAGGTCAGCCTGCGGCAACTTTCCGAACGATGCCGGACTCTGCTCTTCGCGGCCGCCGCCGCCACCGCCGCCGGCTTTCTCCTGCTTCGGCTTACTGCCGCCACCGTTACCCTTATTCATTCCGGCCGTACCTTCATCAGGTGTCGGCTGCTCGTTCGGAATGTCGGTAATCATCTGCGTCAGTTCCATCTCTTCTTCGGTCTTTGCCTGCGCCAGCGCCCGCTCGTGCATGCGAGACCAGAAGACGTAAGCGCCGATGGTACCGAACACCAACACGAGAGCTACGACGATACCCGACAAGACATTCGAAGAATCCGCCGGCCGCGCGCCCATCACGGCCGCGCCGCTGTCACGCCCAAGCCACGTCATAAACAGCGCCAGCAACGAAAGTCCCGCAGCAGTCCCGACCACGGCGACGCCAATTCTTGATGTCGATGTCGATTGCGTGCGGTCGATAATCGCGAGCAACCCAACCAACGCAGCGATCGCGCCCACAGCGATCAGGATTGCCAGTACGGCATCGCGCTTTCCGAAAAACTTGCCGACCATCTGGCCATAGCCCTCGATCGAGCGCTTCACGAAGCCAAACGGATCGCGTTTGAACTCTGGCCATGTCAGTTGGTAATTGTGCGCAACGTTACCGAGCTCGTCGGCAAGACGCGACGCGAGACCACGATCTTCAAGAATGGTGAGGTGATATTCGCCGATGTTTCCCGTGGCTGCGGCTGCCGCGACTGGCGCTGTGACGCGAAGTGAAGACTTGGCCTTTATAGGCTCTGGCTTGACATTGTCAGGCTTCGCGGCTTCAGCCGTCATGATTGGTTCCGGCTGCCGAGTAGGTTCACTCGCTGCTGCTTGAGCTGCGGTGAGGGGCGTCCCATCTACTGGGCAAAAGCTGAATCTTTCAGCGAATTCTTCCTGGCACGTATTGCAAAATTTCATCTTTACTACCTCGCTATCCCGCGTGGGATTGAACGCCAAATCGGATACCGAACCGCCGCTCCTACTTTGTTGATAAGCTGCCGCTACACGGTTGTCTAACGTGTCCGGCGTTTTCGGCACATTCCATTGCCGCAGCAAATCCCGGAGATTCTCATCCTGCATGAACTTAGCGTCAAAATCACTCATTGCTCGTAACTCCTGCCGCTCATGCCGACTTGCCTACGCCGCTTCAATGTAGCAGCTTCACGTCCGGTGCGAAAGTACCGCTCAAGTTTCGCCCGCAGCTTCTCGCGCGCCCGGAAAAGGCGTGCTTTCACAGTGTTCGCATCGACCCCGACGATCTCGCCAATCTCCGCCAACGAAAGCTCTTCGTACTCAAACAGCACCAGCGCCTCGCGTTGCAGTGGCGGGAGACTCGCAATTGCACCAGCTACTTCGGAAGCAAGCTCGTCATCCAAAACCTGAGCCATCGGCGCGTTTCGAGCCGCCGCCGCCGGTTCTTCCGACAGTTCATCGAGAGCCGTTTCCCGCCCAAAGCTGCTGTACTGTCTAGCAGCCTGGTTTCTCGCCGCCCCGTATAAGTACGTGCGGAAAGAAGCCTTGGCTGGATCAAAACGGCCCGGATGTTTTATCAAACTGAGGAAGCAATCGTGAGCGACATCCTCGGCTGCTTCCACGGAACCCAACATGCGATACGCAAACCTGAAGATCGGGTCGCGATACCGCTGATACAGGATCTGAAAAGCTGCTGTGTCGCCGTTTGCTGCGTCCGCAAGCAGCCTTTCGTCTGTCACCTGGTTCGCCAATCAAAGCGCTCGATCCTGTAGGGATGCGTTCCTACTTGTTTTATTACTGCTAATAGACCGGAAGTTACGAACTATTTTGGGGCGGCCGTGAAAAAATTTCTCTGACGGCTTGGCATTATACTATTGATCACCCCTGTTTGAGCACGCGAACCGCAGACTGCAACGCCTTTCAGCACAGGGCTTTGATGCGGGTTTCGAGGCGCAGGTTGACGCGTTTTTGGACGACATCTAAACTCTTTTTCGCCGCATCCCAATTGGCTGTTTTCGAGGTGCTACGGCCGTCAAGGGTTACGCCACATCCACTTTTCACGATTCATTAATGCCGAACAAAATAACGAATTACTTGCCGCGCCTGTTAGGCGCGGTTCTCTGCCTGTCACTCGTCGCACTTTTGCCAGTAACGTCGCAAGCGCAAACTGCTGAGCCAGAGCGAGAGACGCTGCTGAACGGCCTTAGGATTCTTTACTTGGGCCAGCCGGGAAATCCCGATGTGCTTCTGAGACTACGGATTCACAGTGGAGCGGCGTTCGACCTGGCCGACAAGGGTGGCATGATGGCGCTGCTCGGCGATGCACTGTTTCCCGACGTATCAACACGCGAATATGTCGCCGAACAATTGGGTGGACGATTGGAAGTTATGACGAACTACGACACCATCGATGTGACGATTTCAGGAAAGGCTGCGAACCTCGAGCGAATGACCGATTTGTTGCGTGGCGCTCTAATAACGACCCAGCTCGGCGCTGAGAACGTCGCAACATTAAAAGACGCACGAATTAAATCGTATGCAGAAGAAAGTGGCTCCGCGAGTGGCGTTGCGGACCGGGCGATCACCGCCCGACTATTCGGATCATTTCCCTACGCACACCCTGCGGCAGGAACCGCGGCGTCGGTTTCAAAGATCGAGCGCGGCGATCTGATGTTGGCGCGCGAGCGTTTTCTTAATTCCGACAACGCTACGATCGCGGTTGTTGGAGGTGTGGAAAAGTCGCGACTGATGCGCACACTTCGGCAATTGCTCGGGCCGTGGGGCAAGTCTGATAAAACGATTCCTGCTACTTTCCGGCAACCGTCGGCCCCAAATCCACAAGTCCTGTTAGTTGATGCGCCGGAGAGTTCGACTGCACAGATTCGCCTTGCGGTGCGCGGTCTCGCTCGTGCTGATACCGACGCTCTTCCGGCTCAGTTGCTCGCGCTCGTCGCACGCAATCGTTGGCAAGCCGCCCTGCCGGAACTGTCGAATGTCGCAGTCCGGCACGAAGCTCATTTGCTGCCCGGGATGTTTGTTTTTAGTGCGACCGCGCCGCAAGCTTCTGCCTCGAAAGCCGTGACTGCGGCACAGGACGTCATGCGCAAGCTCAGCCAGACGCCGCCGGCCCTTGACGAATTCGAACGGGCGCGCGCAACGGTCGGCGCGCGCTTGTCGCAGCAACTCTCGCAACCTGCCGGTCTCGCCGAAGCATGGCTCGACGTGGATACGTTCAAGTCACCACGGCCGAGTACGGTTTTAACTCTTATCAGCAGCTACACCGCTGCGGATGTTCAGCGCGTTGCGACGCGACTCTTCAAAGAGGCCCCCGTGGCCATAATCGTCGTGGGCAACTCCGAACAACTGAAGGCGCAGTTTCCCGAAAACATCAAAACGAACGCGAGCCCAGTGACTCCTGCCGCGAAACCCTGACATTTAGAAAACTATCGCAAGTAACTTGCAACCATCGCCCCGACACCATGGGCTTAACTGAATCTGCGAACCAGGGACCTGAGGATCACGCTCGGCGAGTGTGCGAGATGTTTGCGCGAATCTCTCCGAGGTACGACCTCCTAAATCATCTCTTGTCAGGGAATATCGACAAGCGATGGCGTCGCAAGGTCGTCAGGAAGTTATCGCCGCTGCTGCCGCAAAACGCTCAGGTGCTTGACGTAGCATGCGGCACCGGCGATTTGAGCATCGAGATCTTTGAAGCGAAACAGGCGCGCGTTGTCGGCATTGATTTCTGTCGACCGATGTTGGAGCTGGCAAAGACAAAGACGCAAGCGATTCCCTTTGTCGAAGGCGACGCTTTGCACCTTCCCTTTGCTGATCGATCATTCGATCTGGTTACGATCGGATTCGGGCTGAGAAATCTTGCCAATCGGGAACGGGGATTGCAGGAATTGCAGCGCGTTTTGAAGCCCAATGGCTGGGCAGCGATCCTTGAATTCTCGCAGCCGACGGTTTCGGGTTTGCGTCATCTCGTCGCGTTTTATTACGCGCGGTTGTTGCCGCGGATCGGCGGCTGGTTAAGCGGAGCGCGCAGCGCCTACGAGTATTTGCCTGATTCGATCTCAAGGTTTCCGAATCAGGAAGAGCTAGCGGCGATGATGCGTGATGCTGGGTTCGTTAACGTTGAGTTTGAAAATTTGACTGGCGGCGTAGCGGCCCTCCACTTGGGCGAGCGCGTCGTTTAGCGCAAGCCATCGTCTTGCGCGAAGCACCTACATACGCGCAAATAATTTTTGCGCAACAGACTTGGTTGGGCCCACCAGGGCAGTCAACCAATACAACGTAGTCCGTGGGGCTTGCTAGTCAGCGATAAGGTTGTCGGGGCCGAGTCGCTGATGATGCAGGTTCCCTCCGGGCTACGTTCGTTTTGGCTTCTGGTTTCTGTTCCATTCTGCAATAGCTGAGCACAAAGACATTCTGCTATCATCCGCGCTCGGAAACTCGGAACCGTCCTGATGAAGCGCAAAATCTTCGGAGTGCTCCGTCGCCTGGGCTTTCTCGTCCTCGTTGTCTGGACTGTCGTTTCACTGGTGACTCTTCTCATTGAACTCGTTCCGGGCGATCCGGCAACAGCCGTTCTCGGCGACCAGGCGACGCCAGAACAACTTGCGCAATTCCGCGTACGTCACGGACTAGATCGGCCGCCATTTTTCTTCGGCCTACCTATTGACGACAACGGGCATCGCCATTTGCGTTGGTATGGGCTAGATAATCGTTACACCGACTACTGGCGCGCGATTCTTCATGGCGATCTTGGCACATCGTTCCGCACCGAACAGCCGGTCTTCGACCTAATCAAGAGTCGCTATCCATACACGATTGCCTTGGCGCTCGCGTCGATGGCTATCGCAATTTGCATCGCAATCCCGCTCGGAGTAATCGCCGGCAAAAACCGCGGGAAGCCAACCGATAATGGGCTTTCAGTACTTGCTCTAATTGGCATTAGTATGCCCAGTTTCGTTATCGGGCCAATGCTTGTCTACCTTTTCGCCGTCAAACTGAAATGGCTAGGCGGGTACGGAAGCGAAAACTGGACTTTTATCATTCTGCCCGCATTCACCCTGGGCGCTGCGCTTTCCGCGATCCTCACGCGCATGGTGCGCTCATCGGTGATTGAAGAACTCGGCGAACCTTATGTGCGCACGGCACGCGCCAAGGGCCTGAGTGAACGCACTATCGTTTACAAGCACGTGTTGAAAAACGGATTGATTCCGGTCGTCACTGTACTGGGTTTGCAACTAGGCGTCCTGCTTGCCGGGGCGATCATTACCGAAAAGATTTTCGGCTGGCCAGGTTTGGGTTTGCTTTTGGTTGAAGATGGAATCGCCAAGCGCGATTACAGCGTCGTACAAGGATGCGTGCTGGCAATCAGCACAACGTACATCATTGCGAATACGCTGACCGATTTGTTGTATCGCTGGCTCGATCCGCGAATCAGGGTTTCGTAAATCGTGAATCGTGAATCGTAAATAGACAACGCAGACGCGGACATCACTATTCACGATTTACCATTTACGATTACCAGTTTATATGAATCGCCTCGGCATCATCGGCATCGTCATTGTCGCAGTCTTCGTGCTGGTGGCGCTGCTTGCGCCTTTCATCGCAACCCACGACGTCGGCGCGACAGATCTCCTGTTGCGCTACGCGCCGCCATCGGCTGCGCATTGGTTCGGCACCGATTCGACCGGTCGCGATATTTTTTCACGCGTCATTTTTGGCGCGCGTATTTCGCTTGAAGTAGGAATAGTTGTCGTCATGGTCTCGGCATTCTTCGGCACAATCGTCGGCGCCATCGCCGGATATTACGGCGGCTGGGTCGATTGGTTCCTCTCAGGGTACATCTTCAACGTCTTTCTCGCTTTTCCCGGTTTGTTGCTCGCGATTGCGCTGGTCGCGTTTCTCGGGGCAGGTCTGAATAAGTTGATCTTCGCGCTGTGCATCATCGGCTGGGTCGGCTATGCGCGTTTGATTCGCGCGCAGGTTTTGAAAGTGCGTGAATACGATTTCGTCAACGCGGCCCGCGCGCTCGGCGCAGGAGACTTGCGAATCCTGACGGTGCATATTCTGCCGAATTCCATTCAACCACTTATTGTTCAGGCGAGCTTAGGCATGGCTGGGGCCGTGCTGTCGGAAGCGTCGCTGTCTTTTCTTGGGCTGGGAGTCCCACCGCCGGCTCCTTCCTGGGGCGTGATGATTGAAGAAGCCCGCGATCTTTCGACTTTGCAAGCCGCGCCACACGCGTTGATCTTTCCCGGATTGGCGATTGCTCTCACCGTGCTCGCGTTCAACTTCATCGGCGATGGATTGCGCGACTACCTCGACCCGAAACAACGCCACAGGTAAACTCTCTCGAAATGCCGGCTGTACTCTTGCCCGTTGATCCTTCAATCACAAAGCCAACCGGAACCGCGGTCGTCTCAGTCGATCATATTTCAAAGACCTATCCAGTCTCCTTCCTGCGTTTAAAGAAGGCGTTCAAACGAAAATTTAAACCGCCAGTGGAAGCAGTCCGTGACGTAAGTTTCGCCGTGCGTGAAGGGGAGATTTTCGGTCTCATCGGTCCGAACGGCGCCGGAAAAACAACTCTCGCAAAGATGATCGCCACCTTGATTCAGCCGACGGAAGGCCAAGTGACCGTCAAAGGCTTCGACAGCGTGCGCGATGACGTTGCCGTGCGCCGAAGCGTCGGCCTGGCCGGCGCTGAAGAGAGAAGTTTCTACTGGAGATTAAGTGTCGAACAAAACCTCTTGTTCTTTGCGCGGCTGCATGGGTTGAGCAATTCCGACGCGACAAAACGAATTTCTGACCTTCTGCAAATGCTGCAGCTTGAGGATTCAGCGCGAAAGCGTTTCGCTGGTTTTCAAGCGCGGCGATCCGTTTGGAATTTTTCTCGGCACCGGGTCGGCGCTATTCTCGGGAGTGTTCTTTCCGACGCAACTGATCCGCGATTATGCCGGCAGCAAAGTCGCCAACATCTCGCGCGTGCTGCCGCCGACTTACGGACTGGATGGTATTCGCCGCGTGCTGATCGAAGGGCAGGGATTCTCACAAGTACGCCAGCCCTTGATTAGCTTGTTGATTTTTCTCGCGGTTCTCCTGCCGCTTTCATTGTGGGTTTTCAACCGTGCGGTGCGGCGAGCGAAGCGCGAAGGGAGTCTGATTCAGTACTAAGGCAGTCTTCTTTTTTGGAGAACTTTGATGCGAAGTGCCACCAGCTATGGCGACAGTTGTGCCGATTTTTACGATGAGATTTACCGTCCTGCCAATCGGACTCTAATCTCCACGTTATGCCGATTGGCGGGGAACGGTCCTGTGCTGGAACTGGGCGTCGGCACGGGCCGAGTTGCCTTACCCCTCGCGGCGCGCGGCGTAAATATTTACGGGGTCGATGCCTCAGCAGGTATGATCGCCAGACTTCGCGAAAAGCCGGGAGGCGATGACATTCCGGTGATCCACGGAAACTTCGCAACTCTTGAAACAAACGAATCATTCTCATTGATTTTCGCCTTAGTCAATACATTCTTCCTTTTGTCCTCGCGACGCGAACAGCAGCAATGTTTCAAGACGGTGACGCGCCTCTTATCGGAGGACGGGTTTTTCGTAATAGAGGCTTTTCAGCCTCTCGGCGCGACCATTTTAGACAATGACTCGCAGGATATGATTAATGTTATCGAGCAAGTTATTCAGACAAGTCAGGGACCGCGGCGCTATCGATCTGAGCTCTGTTATCTGAATGCGACAGTACTAGACGAGATGGCATGCGAAACTGGGCTTCGGTTGGCAGAGAGATGGGGCAACTGGCAGGGTCACAATTGCACAAACGATGCCGCAATGCATATCTCGGTCTACGTCAAAGGCGAAAAGCTGCGAAGTCAATAACTGGAAGAAAGGAAGGCATAAGACGGACGGACTCGGAAGTCAGAACTCAGGCATCAACGAGGTTGCCCGCCGTTACGGTCGGGCTTCTGACACAACACCCTCGCCTCTTGCCTTTTGCCTTCTCCTTGCCCCTTTCCCCTTTTTCCCTTTACCCTTTTGTTTCTCATGTGGCGCGTGATTCGTTACATCATTTATTCAGTGCTCGGGATTTTTCTCGGCGGTGTGATTTTCGCAGCCGCATCGATTCCGCGTACGGGCGAACTGCAAAATACGAATCCGGCCTCAACCTCGCTCATCGAGGCACGCAATCGCGAATTTCGCAGCCGCGGCATGGAGCCAAAGCGCTTTCAAATCTGGGTACCGCTCGACCGCATCTCGCCCAGTCTTCAGCGTGCAGTGATCGCCGGCGAAGACAACAACTTTGCGACCCATCACGGTTTCGATTATCAGGCGATTCAGCGCGCGTGGGACCAGGCGCAGAAGGAAGCAGAGAAAGAGGCACAGCGCGAAGGCGAGAATGATTCGTGGCTGCCAAACTTGCCGGATTTCAAACGGGGTGCTTCGACAATTTCGCAGCAGCTGGCCAAGAACCTCTATCTGTCCAGCGAGCGTTCATTCATGCGGAAGGGTCAGGAAGCGATCATCACGTACTTCATGGAACGGAATCTTTCGAAGAAACGGATTCTCGAGCTGTACCTAAACGTGATTGAGTGGGGCGATGGAATTTACGGCGCCGAAGCGGCTTCGCAGTATTATTTTCACAAGCCGGCGGCTAACCTCAATGCGCGCGAAGGGGCATTCTTGTCCGCGATGATTCCTAACCCGCGCACGGTGTTCAATCCTCAGGTTAATCCCAAGCGTGTCGCGCGCCGCCAGAGAGTGATCATGCGGCTGATGCCTGGTGTGCGCATGCCGGCATGAGCTGCAGTACAACAGGCTGTTAGCCTTGTTGACCCGACACGCTGGCAGCGTGTCGTACTGTTACCCGCGGCTTTTCTCATCATCGACGCGATACCTTGCGCACATCAACGGTGCGGCCGCCAAGTAAATTTCCAAACAGTTTCTCAGACAAGTCTGGCGACAGCGATTTCAACACACCGTATTGTTCCAACGCGCAGTCTCGTACGTTCTGGCGAATGCAGGTTACGGCGAGATTAAAATGCGCCGCAGACGATTCGGGATTCAATGCAATCGCTTTGTGCAACGCCTGCTGTGCTTCTGAAAACTTATTCAGCATGTAGTAGGACACACCGATTCCTGCGTAAGCTTGTGCGAACTCAGGCCGGATCTTAACGGCCGCGGAAAAGCTATTCAGCGCCTCGTCATAATTTCCCAACCGCCACTGCGCGACGCCGAGCGCACTGAAGATGCGCGGCTCGTCCGGTCGAAGCACCAATGCCGTCTCGAGCGGTCCCAGCGCTTCTCGATATTCGCCGACGTCGAGATATGCGGCACCCAATAGAAATTGGATGTTCACAGATGACGCATTACTCACGGCGGCGCGGCGACACGATTCTACTGCTTCGCCCAAGCGGCCAAGGGTTGATTCGACTACGCACAGGCCACCCATTGACGCAGGGTAATCAGGCTTCAACTGTAACGCTCGTTGAAAAACGTTCTCGGCATCGTCAAATCGTTTCAAATCGATATAAGCAAATCCGAGATTGTTCAGCAGATCGGCAGATGGCGCCTCAGCGGTTTCTGCGAGTTCATACTGTTCGGCGGCCCGCTCAGGCTTCCGCAATTGCCAATACACGAACCCCAGATAGAAGTGCACCCGCGGCAGCGTCGGTTTTAGACTAATGGCTTCTTCCAAAGATTTGGCTGCGTTTTCAAACTGATGCGTGTCGAGAAATAAGACTCCCAAGTTGTAATGTGTTTCAGGCAACTCCGGCTGCAAAGCAACTGCCTTTTCGTAATGAGTTCGCGCAGCTTCGTAGTCCTTCTGTCGAAAGCAGGCCGCGCCGGCTTGTAACTCAGCAAGTGCGGCGCCTTGCGGCGTCGAGGTGGCCTCAATCGATGAATTATTGGGGTTGACTGATGATCCGTTTTCCTGCGCGCTCAGGCATGTGACACATAACAGCGCGATTGTGGCGACAAGGCAACTGCGTCGGATATTCACAACTCCTCCCGTCGGTTGGCGAGAATTGCAATTCAGTTGCGGAGGTGAAGTAGTGCGCACGTCGAGTGGCAACCATGATGCCACTGCCGTGCTCAATTGGTTTCGCTGCGTTCGCAGATCAGAAACTGGGATTCGCTGAGGATACTGCGCGTGTGGGTGAACGATCAGAATCGTGAGCCGAAAGAGCGGAAAAGATTTTCGTCGCGAATTAAAACGAAGAACTGCGCGGCTGGCTGATTGTCATGCAATTGCCAGCCGCGCCAATTGGTGCGTTTGTGTTGCGAGCCGAGGGCTCTGGCTTAAAACCAGTGTGTGGCCCACGTCGCGAATGCGATCCACGCATGGGTGCCGCCAATAATCATCCGCAGTGGGTGCGAAGCGACAATCAGCGCTCCGCCGAGAACGGTCGCGCGATGAGGTTTGCCGCGGGTGATGATGTCGAAAATCAAACACGGCACGATAAACAAGTCGGCGAGACCATAAAACACCAGCGGGCCGCCATTCTCGATGAAACCTATCGGCCAGCGCGCCACGCCGGCGGGCAATAAAGCGATCGACGCGAGCAACATCAATCGTTTGTGCGTGTCTAGTTTCTTCCGATAGTAATAAGCTGCGCCGAACAGAATGCCGAAAATCAACATATCGCCGAGCGGGATGGTCAGAAACGCGAGCGGATTCACGTTTGGTAACGGTGAGACGACTCCCTTCGCGCGCACCAGCGCAGTGTAAGATCCGACCAAAATCATCAAGGGCGCAATCACCAGACCGGCAATTCCCAGCTTCATGTGAAGGCGGGTGTTCTTTGTCGTCACCAGCGTAGTCTGCGTCACGAACAATGCAATCCATGAACTGAAGATTGTTCCGTGCAGAATCAACAACGGGATAAGGCGTTCGGGAAAAAAGTAAGGCCGCAGATAGAACGTGCGCGAAAAGCCGACGAAGATAACGATCAGGATGGCGAAAGCCATCGTGCTGTAGAAAATCCGCTCGCGGAACTTAGTCTGTCCGCGAGTACCTAAAGCTTCAGCCACAACTGCCAAGGGGTTATCCTCCTAATTCCGTTAAATGATAATCGTCACAAAGACGCGCTGTACAAAGCGACGAGTTTGGTCCAGGCCCGATCCGCGTAGACTTTGTTAAAGGCTTTGCTGTCAGAAACGCAGAAGCCGTGACGAGCATCGGGAAATACTTCGATCTCTGCGCGCACCTTCGCGGCTGCAAATGCAGCGCGCAACTTGTCCTTCACTTCCGGCTCGCGTTTGTCATGATCTGATGCGATCGCGAAATACAAACGCGCTTTTCTCTTTGGCGCCAGTAAGTGAGGGCTGTCGGGTTTAGCCGTAGCCAAAAAGCCACCGTGAAACGATCCGCCGGCGCCGACACGCTTCGGAAACAGCGCCGCGGTTTTTAGCACGTAAGCTCCGCCGAGACAATAGCCAAGCACCCCAATTCTCTTACCCTTATTAACCTGCGGCTGACTGTCTAAAAAGTTTACGTAGGCAATAGCGTCACGCTCAACCGCACCGGCCGCGAAGAAAGGCACCGTAATGCGTCGGTAGAAAGCGGCATCATCTGGATTCTTTACGGGATCGAAAGTCGCGGGAAATACCGGCGCCTTCGCCGTGCGATAGAGATGATTCGGAATCAACACTGCGTAGCCTTCCGCCGCAAGTTGCCGGCCAATTTCTCGAAAGACGGGACGCAGACTTCCCGAATCAGGCCAAATCAGAACACCCGGATGTTTGCCCTTCGCTGGATGAAAGAAAGCAGCATCGCAGGTTCCATCCGTCGTTTTCACTTCAACATCAGCTTCGACTGCCTCAACGTGCTTTTTGAAAATTGAGGGCGCCGCGATCCCCACACCGGCCGCAGCGGAGAGCTTTACGAAATCACGACGAGCAAGTTTAGTTGATGAGACGGAGCTTTCGCGTCTTGGTCTTTCGCCCATGCGTTCTGTTCAATCGGGGTTTGCCAAGCGTCTGGCTGTCAGGCTTTATCGTCAGCGAAACGGACGAGATGAAAATAGCCCAGCGCTTCAGCGCTGGGGTCAGGTATCAACAACCAAATCAGAGCCCGCGGAGCGGGCGGCAGAATTTACAGAACCGCGAACGATAGTGAGCGGGATAGGGACTCGCCTTCAGTTGTAGTCAAATCCTTAACCCGCTTGCTGCCGCAAGCGGTTCTGTGTCTGCCGTCCGTTTCACGGACTTGCGATCCTTTTCACATTCTGATCCCAGCGCTAAAGCGCTGGGCTATTTTCACACCGTCCGCTTTCTCGAGGGAGTGCCGTGTCCATTTTTTTGAGCAAAGCCGGTCAGGCTAAGCCCAACTGAAACCGTGTTTCGACAGCGGCAGCGACCGAATTCGTTTCCCGGTCACTACGAAGATTGCATTCGCCACGGCCGGTAACACCGGCGGCAGCGCCGGCTCGCCTAGTCCGGTCGGCGAAAAATCGGTTTTTAGGAAATGAACCTCAATGGCGGTGGGCGCTTCGGAATGGCGCAGCGGCGTAAAGCCGTCGAAGTTCTGCTCCACCGCGCGACCATTCTTTACGTTGATTTCGCCCATCAAGTGCGTCATTCCCTCGATAACCGATCCCTGCATCTGGTTCACTGCGTTAAGCGGATTGATGATTTGGCTGCCCACATCGGCGGCGATCCAAACCTGGTTAACGCGAAGTTTGTTTGCATCGTCAACACTTACTTCGGCGACTTCGGCGAAGTAACCCGAATGTGAGAAATGAAATGCGACGCCCTCGCCCGTGCCTTTCGGCAAATTGCGCTTACCCCAGTTCGACTTCGCGGCCACCAGTTCAAGCACACCGCGCATCCGCTTCGCATTGAAAGGCGCACCGAGACCGCCAGTCGGCGGCGGAGTTTGGCCCGACGCCGGCGCAGGCAACGGAATCGGCGTTGCATCGAGAATCGAATAGCGAAACTCAACCGGATCTTTTCCCGCCGCATGCGCCAGCTCGTCGATGAACGATTGCATCACGAAGGCCATGCCGTTGCTGCCGGGCGCGCGCAAAGCTCCGGTCGGCACGCCCGACGGCATCACGGAAACGTCGATCGCAAAGTTTGGCACAAACCGCGAAGGAAACTCAGTTGCGCTCATTCCCGCGCTCGGATTGAATCGTTCACCGACGCCGAAGCTGATAAAGTGATCTCTCCATGCGATCAGTTTTCCATCTGCGTCCACGCCGGCTTTCAGGAAATGAAATCCGGCGGGACGATAAAAGTCGTGCGTCATGTCGTCTTCGCGAGTCCAGAGCAACTTCACCGGTACGCCGATCTGTTTCGCAATCGCCGCGGCTTCGACCACATAATCGTTATTCAAACGCCGGCCAAACCCACCCCCGGTCCGGAGCAAATGAATCGTGACATCCTTTTGATCGAGGCCGAGCGTGCGCGTGACCAGATTCATTGCCGAACCCGGAGT
Organism: uncultured bacterium; assembly: GCA_965653675.1. Lineage (GTDB taxonomy): Bacteria > Acidobacteriota > Blastocatellia > Pyrinomonadales > Pyrinomonadaceae > UBA11740. The sequence continues at coordinate 24,543 of CBFHBA010000041.1, read as the reverse complement.
TTGCGTGGGCGCCCAGATTTCGAGTTTGCCATCTTTGAAGTGCGCAGTGCAGTTTTGCGGCTCGAGAGGCGCGTGCGGTAGGAATGGATACGAGTAAGCGGCTTCGACTACTTTCGCCGCGCCGTTGAGTGCACCAGTAAGGTCGCCATCCTTCCGCAGCGAACGCTGAGGCTTTTCTTTTGCCAAAGCCTCAGCCTGCTGCGCGAATTCCAAACTGGCCTGCGATGCTGTCGCTCCTTCATCCCATTTCACTTGCAACTTCTCGCGCGCGGACTTCGCCTGCCACCAACGATCGGCGACGATCGCGACGCCACCGAGCAGCCCGCTCAGATCGGTACCAACACCATCGACGATGAACGCATGACGCACTCCTGGCATCGCTTTGATGGCATCGAGATTCGCCGCAGCAGCTTTGCCGCCAAACACCGGACACTTCTCGAAAGTAGCCCACAACATGCCGGCCACGCTGAAATCGATTCCGTAGAGTGGCTTGCCGGTCACGATCAACGGATTGTCTACGCCATGCTGTGGCGTGCCGATGATTTTGTAGTCCTTCGGATCCTTGAGCTTTACTTTTTGGAGATCGGGCGGCGTGAGCGTCGCTGCTACACTTGCGAGCTTCCCATAATCAACGGAGCGTTTTGTTTTCTGATGAATAACTTTGCCGGCGGAAGTCGTCAGCTCATCTTCCGGCACGTGCCAGGTTTGCGCGGCGGCGGTAATCAACATCGCGCGCGCGGCCGCGCCTACCCGGCGCATTGGATTCCAAGCCTGGGGAATCGCTGTGCTACCGCCCGCCGACTGGTTCGAATATTTCGTCGCGTCATATGAAGCTTGCTCTACGCGAACGTTCTTCCAGTCAACGTCGAGCTCATCGGCAATTATCATCGGCAAGGAAGTTTTCACGCCCTGACCGATCTCCGGATTCTTAGCGATAATCGTCACGATGCCATCAGGCGCGATCCTGATGAACGAGTTCGGAACTGGAATCACGGCCGGCGTTTGTCCTTGGGCGAATGGCGAAGGCTTGAAGTACAAGCCCAGCAGCATGCCGCCGCCACCAATGGCCGTCACTTGCAGGAAAGTTCGTCGACTGATGGATTGCGTTCTCATGCAGACCTCCCCTTCCCGCCCGCGGCCTTATGGATCGCTTCGCGAATACGCAAGTAAGTTCCGCACCGGCAAATATTGCCGTCCATCGCGGCGTCAATCTCGGCATCCGTTGGATTGGGATGCTGTTTCAGCAGCGCCGCTGCCGACATGAGTTGTCCCGCCTGGCAATAGCCGCACTGCGCCACGTCCACGTCCATCCACGCTTGTTGCAGCGGATGAAGCGTCGTGCCTGCGAGTCCTTCAATCGTCGTGATCTGTTTGCCATTCACTTCGGCGATCGTCGTAACACACGAGCGCGTGGCAGCGCCGTTGACGTGGACCGTACACGCACCGCACAGAGACATTCCGCATCCAAACTTTGTCCCCGGAAGATTCAGCACTTCGCGAATCACCCAGAGCAAAGGCATGTCGGCAGGAACGTCAACAGTGACCGCTTTGCCGTTAACAGTCAGGTTGAAAGCCATCGTGGCCTCCTTTCAAGAAAACCTAATGCGCGACATTTTTATAAACCACGCCGCCCTTCATCACAAACACCACGCGACGAACTACGGTAATGTCCTTCAAAGGATCGCCGTCGAGTGCGATGATGTCCGCCTGTAAGCCCGGCGCGATTGCACCGATTTGATCGCTCAGACGCATCGCCTCAGCCGCCAACGAATTCGCCGAGACCATTGCTGTCATCGGGTCAACGCCTCCATCGCGCACGCGGTCGATGAACTCCTCGGCGTTCCGGCCATGGGCGCCGGCCACTGCGTCAGTCCCGTAAACGATCTTCAGTCCGCGAACCTTTGACGCGTGCTTTACGAGTTCGTGGTTCAACGAAAGCACGCGTTCCATCGCAGCAAATCCTTCTTCCGTATAACCAGGCGTACCGAGATACCTGTCTTTGTTCAAAAGATAATTCTCGATCACGAGACCAGCCTGCGGGTCGAGATAAGTGCCCTTTTCAGCCATCAACTTCAAGTCATCATCCGTGGACAACGTGCCGTGTTCGACTTGCGTGCAGCCGGCGAGCGTCGCACCTCGCACCGCATCTTTGTAAGCATGCACGACGGTACGCAAGCCCAGTTTCTTTGCTTCGTCGCAAGCGGCATTGAGTTGCTCCTGCGACATCGTCATGTTGCCACCCTGGCGAATACTTGCCGCCGCAAAAATCTTAATGAGGTCAGCACCCGCTTCTTTTTGTTTGCGGACGAAAGCGCGAATTTCTTCAGGTGTTCCGGTTTGCGGCCCGCGGCCAAACAGCGGCTCAGCTGATGTCAGAATTCGCGGTCCCGGCAACACACCGTTTGCGATCGCATCGCGCAGAGGAATATCGGCAGTGGAACCGACGCTCTGCACCGTCGTGAACCCGGCCATCAAGGTCACGTATGCATTCGACGCCGCGGCATAGATCGCTTCCGGGGTCGTCCCGCCCTGGCCCGCGTTCTTGCCGTCCTTCCCAAAAATCCACGTCAAGTGCACGTGCGCGTCGATCCAGCCCGGCATCACCGTCATGCCCCGCAAGTCATAATCAACGGGTTCGGCTTTCGCATCGACCGCGACGATTTTCGAGCCTTCGACAACGATGCGCGTATCGTGCAACACGTGACCCTTGCCGTCGAACAGAGTACCGGCGGCGATCACAATGCGGCGTGGTTTGGTTTGGGCTGTCATCAAGTTACTGAGAACGAGAACGCAGAGGATGATCTTCGTCACTCTCTTGACCATTTAGAGTCTCCTGCCTTTGCGGTTTGAAAAGCGTCGCATCGATTGAGCGCCGCAATCATACAGATTGCCCGAAACGGTTTTCAATGCTTTTCGCACAATCGACCAACGACCGCTGCAAACATAGGCCAGCGGCTTGGAGTCTGGCGGGTCAATCCAAACCTCGCTACAATTACGGATCATGCAATCCGAATGAAACGCTGTCCTAAATGTTTCGCGAACTACGCGGAGGAATCCCTTAGGTTTTGTCGTGTTGACGGCTCCGCACTGGTAACAGTCGCTGACGACGCACAGGCGACATTATTCAAGCTGCCCTCCCTCAACGAGAGAGTGCCCGACACGGGCAGTCTCACAGTGGACAAGGGCTTGCCGAAGCTTTCTCAAATCACTTTTAACGAATCAATCGAAGAGTATCCCGCGTGGTTGCCGAACAACAGCGAAATTGTTTTCAGCCGCGAGAGAATGGGCCTGAGAAAAATTTTACGCAAGAACCTCAGCACAGGAGAAGAGTCACAGATAAGCAACGGCGAATACGACGACATCCAGCCTGTCTGTTCGCCCGATGGACAAAGTGTGATGTTTGTGCGGGCACGCCAGCCGCGCACCAAGCTCGAACCGGGTGATGTGTTCGGTGTCTTTATCGGGGCGGATATTTGGTCGCTCGACCTGACAACCGGCAAAGAGACCAAACTGATCGAGAATGCATTCAATCCTGATTACTCTGCTGACGGCAAACGGATTGCTTTTGATGCGTCATGGGTTGGACCGCGCCGCATTTGGGTAGTTGATGCGCAAGGTCATAACCCGCGACAAATTAGTTCCGACAACTCAGAGGCTGTCACACACGTGCGTCCGCGCTGGTCGCCGGATGGAACCAGGATCGTCTTTCAAAACATCGAGCGCACAAAATTCGATGTCCGCATGGTTGATGTGACCAGTGGGCGGTCAAGTTGGATCACGAATGACGCGGTGCAAGATCTTAATCCAGTCTGGTCCGCGTCCGGAGATTACGTTTATTTTTCGTCATATCGCGGCGGCGGGATCAACATTTGGCGCGTGCGCGTCGCGGCTGATGGAACTCCTGTGCGTCTGCCACAGCAGCTCACGATCGGCGCAGGTCAAGATGTCGAGATCGCAGTGTCGCGTGATGGGAAGCGGCTGGCATTTTCGATCTTGAGACAGAATGCCGACGTTTGGAAACTACCGGTCGATCCCACCAGCGGCTTGCCGACCGGCGCGCCGCAGGAAGTAATCACCACCACGCGCGAAGATAGTCGCGGCGCCTGGTCGCCCGATGGGACCATGATTGCTTTCAATTCTGACCGCACAGGTGAGATGAATATCTGGCTGTACTCGATTGCGGATCGGACCTCGCGCCAACTTACCAAGGGCCCAGGCGGCGACTATCAAGCGAATTGGTCTCCGGATGGAAAACGAATCGCGTTTTTCTCGTCGCGCTCAGGCACCGCGGACATCTGGTCCGTAGAGGTCGCAACCGGAGAGTTGAAATCTTTGACGTCAAGCACTTCGATCGACGTAAATCCGTTCTACTCGCCCGACGGTAGTTTGATTGCTTTCAATTCGGACGCAAGTGGACGTCCCGAAGTCTGGGTAATGAATGCGGATGGAACCGGCACTCACCAGTTAACCGACGTCGGTCTGATGGGACACTTTCTGCGTTGGAACAAGAATAGTGAGAGCGTAATCTTTCGTTGCCCCGGCCATGGATCAGCGCAAACCATGGAAGCCCCAATCGATGGCCGCCCGCCGAGCGTACTGTGCGAAGTTGCCGGCGGCTCACACATGTCGCTGTCGCCAGACCATTCCCGCGTGATGGATGTGATCAATCACAAGGTGCTCTGGGTATCGCCGGTTAAATCAGGTAAGCCGGAAAAAGTTTTCGAGTTTGACGATCCCGATGTGCGAATCGATTATCCGGTCTGGTCGCCGGACGGTAAATGGGTACTATTCGACCGTTTCCGCCCTCAGGGCGGAGACGTATGGCTAATGGAGAACGTCGAGTAGTTATTTGAGGTCTTTCAGTTTTAAGGAACAGTTTTGTCGGTGCGCCGCAGTAACTGCTGAAAACGAGGATCCGATCGAAGGCTCTCGAGGTGCGGATCGACGCGCACAAACGTGAATCCGACCGCATGTTCGCGTTCGGCCTGCGCCAGCCAGCGAAAGGCGTCTTCCCGATCTCCCAGCAAGCAATAAATGACGGCGATCTCGTATGCGGTCACCCATTCCGTATCACGCTTCGCGAGGATTTCCTGCAACAGTTCGCGTGCCTGCTGATGGTGGCCGGTTGCCGCCAGCACATGCGCACGCTTTGCACGCGTAGTGGGCGTCTCTCCTGCGAACACCCGCTCCTGTTCGTACTGCGCGAGTGCTTCGGCCACCATTCCCTTTCGCTCGTATGCCCAACGCAAAATCGTGTGCGCGGCCACCCCACCAGGGTCAAGCTCGAGCGCTTTGCGGCACTGCGCAATCGCATCATCGAACCGACCGGCGAGAAACAAAACGTTTGCGAGCGCGGTCGCGATCACTGGTGACTGTGGCGAGATCTGGCGCGCGCGTTCAATTTCGGTCGCGGCTTCTTCGTGTCTACCCATCGCGGAAAGACTGTACGAGTACCAGCGATGCGAAACCTGGTTGCGGGGATTCAGGATGATCGCCTTCTGCAATTCGCGCTCGGCCCCTTCCCAATCGCGGTCGTAATGCAAGCGCACAAAACCGAGCGACGCGTGGGCCTCTGCCAGTGAATCGTTCGCTTTCACCGCATTCGTCGCCGCCTGCTTCGCCTTTTCCCAGGCTTCGGGTGGCGGCGGTTCGACGAACCAATTCAGCAGCGAGTAACAGTCCGCAAGTTCCGAATATGCTTCGGCATAATCCGGCTTCAGTGCGACGGCGCGCTCAAGCCGCTGAATGCCTTGACGCAAGCCTTCCGCGGTGCGACGCGTCGCGTAATAACGCCCCGCGGTGAACAGTTGGCGCGCTTCATCATCTTCACCGGGCGAAGTGTCCGGCACGGGCGTGGGAATCGCCGACGTCACCGGCGACTGCACCACCGCCGCTCTTTCGCGCCGCGCCGGCATGATTCCTACGATCTCCTGCGGTGCGGGATTGCGCGTCTTGCTTAATAAGTCTTCGAACGCCGGGTCGTCACGCAGCGCGTCCCAAACCGGATCGACACCAATCCACACGAGCCAGCCGTCATTGATCTCGTAGGCTTCTTTCAGCAACGCGATGGCGCGATCACGTTCGCCGAGATGCACGTGAATCGTGGCGGTGTGGTAAGGCGAGACGTAAGCGCGCGCCGACATCTCTTTGAGTTCCTTGAGGGCCGCGCGAGCGTTATCGACGCGGCCCGCGGCGGCGTAGGCCGCGCCCAAACTTGACACAAAAAACTGGCCGCCGCCGGAAAGCTGTAGAGCCTTCTCTGCCGCCAAGACCGCCTCGTCAAAGCGGCCGGCCACGCGTAACGTCCACGAGAATGCCCCTAACCCCAAGCTGAACTCCGGCGCAGCGTCAAGCAAGTTTTCGTACGTCACCACGGATTCGTTGAGCCTACGGGCCTGGTAATAGCACCAACCCAAGGCCTGGACGACGCTGGGCGAAAGCGGATCGAGTTCACGCGCGCGTAGAATCTCGCGCAACGCTTCATCAAAGCGGCCGGTCATCTGCAGGTGAAAACTGTACCAATGGTGGCCGGTCGCATAATTCGGATTAATCTCGATCGAGCGACGATGGTGGGCTTCCGCAACTGACCAGTCAAAATCGCGTGTGACGGTGGCGAAGCCAAGCGCGCTGTAAGCTTCAGCCGCTCCCGGATCGAGATCTATAGCCCTCTGCGCGGCGCGTTTCGCGGCCTCGGAGCATTCTTTGAACGGCCTGATGCCAAATACTCCCAGCCAGTTGTAGTAGTCGGCGATGCCCGTGTAAGCGAGCGCGTAATCAGGATCGAGTCTGATCGCATTGTTGTAGCACTCGATGGCGTGCGCCAAACCTGATTCGGTGTAAGTGCTCCAGTAATAACGACCACGGAGATAAGATTCGAATGCTTCCGGATTTTGCGTGCCGCGCTTCGACAGTTGCACCTTCTCATCACCAGTCAATTGCGGTAATAAGGCTGCGGTGACGCGCCCGGAAATCGAGTCTTCGATTTGCAGCACGTCTGTCGATTGCTCGTCGAACTGCTCCGCCCAACGCGTAACGCCTTCGCTAACGTTCATCAATTGCGCCGAGACGCGCAATCGTTCGCCAACCCGCCGCAGGCTGCCATCGATGACGTAATCGACGTGAAGATCGCGTCCGGCAATAAGCGGATCGACTGTGACGCCTCGATAACGAAGCACGCTGCTCGTCGGACGCACAACCAAACGTCGCACATTGCTCAGCCGCGTGATAAGCGCATCGGCTAACCCAACTCCCAGATACTCATCGCCTGTGTTCTCAATCGGCGACGTCAATACCTTGAAGGGCAACACCGCAATGGATTCCTGGCCTTGATGGGATTCAATCGGCAGGGTCGGCAGCGCCGCCAAACGATGATTCAATTTGCGCAGCAAGTTGTCGAAACGCGGATGGCCGTGCAGGTTATCCAGCTCCGGGTCGACAGCCGCCCAAAGGACCCATGAGTCTTTCGCCTCGACTGTTTGCTCAAGAGAGTCTAACGCCGGCTCGACCCGGCCAAGCGCAGCATTGATCAACGCGACGTGATAAGGCGAGATGTAGCGCCGTGATGAAAGTTCCTGCATCTCACGCAGCAGCGCTTCGGCTCGCTCGACATCGCCGGCCCGGGCGTACGCTGTCGCGAGTCGCCCAAGTGTGTGTGACGCCTTGCCCATGATCTCCACCGATTTTTGGGCCGCGTGAATTGCTTCTTCGTGCTGACCGATTTCGGTTAACAAATAGCTGCTGCCGTAGAGCAGCATGATGTTGCCCGGTTCTGTTTGCAGCCGGTCGCGCGCCATCCCGAGCGCCTCGTCAAAACGGCGGGCGTGATACAGACACCAAAGCACCGAGAAACGCGAGACGATCGAAAACGGATCGAGAGAAACTGCGGTCTGTGCTTCGCGCAGCGCTTCGGTAAAGCGGCCCTCCATCGCCAGTTGAAACGCGTACCATGTGCGCGCGGGCGCATAGTTGGGATTCAACTCGATGGCTTTGAATAGAGTTCGCTCGGCGCTGTCCCACGCGAAATCGCGGCACAACTTCGCCTGGCCTAACGCGCCATGCGCTTCCGCTGACGTCGGATCGAGTTCGACCGCAGTCGCCGCTGCTTCGTACGCAGAGACAGCGCATTCGTGAAACGGCAACACTGAGTAAATTCCAACCCAGTTGTAGTACTCAGCAATGCCGGCGTGCGCCGCCGCGTAACCGGGGTCGATAGCAATCGCCTGGTGATAGCAGACGATCGCTTTGGCGAAACCGTCCTCAGTGAATTTGCTCCAGTGCGCGCGGCCGCGTAGATAAGCTTCATGCGCTTGCGGATCGTCAGTGCCACGCTTCGCCAGATTCAAACGCTCGTCGTTAGTCAGATGCGGCACAATCGCTTCGGCAACCTGTGCCGAGATGGTGTCTTCCAACGTGAGCACGCCGGTGAAGTTCTCGTCGAACTGTCCGGCCCAGGCGGTCGTGCCATCACTTATGTCGAGCAACTGCAACGTCACGCGAATGCGCTCGCCCGCGTGACGAATACGACCGTCGAGCACAAACGCGACGCCGAGTTCGCGACCAGCGTGAAGCGTATCGTCCTCTGCGGTGTAACGCAGCACGCTGCTCGTCGGCCGCACTGCAAACCTGCGGATCGAACTAAGTCGAGTGATCAGCGCGTCCGCCAACCCAGTCCCCAGATAGTCCCTGCCTGACTCGCTTCCCGGGAGATCGATCAATTTCAAAGGGAGGATCGCAAGTGCAGTTTCTGATGAAGCGGGACTCGGCTTGATTTGTCCCGGACGCGGCGCGTCGGGCAAATTTGAAAGCGGGCGGCCTTCAAGAAACGAAGTTATGTCCTCGGCCAATTGCGATGCCGTCGGATAGCGCCACTCAGGTTCCTTGCGCAGCGCGCGCGAAACAATGTCTTCAAGCACACCTGCCAGATCGCGCCGCAACACTTCCACGGTGGCGCCCCGCGCCAGATAGACATGCTCGAGCGTCGTCTCTTCGTTTCCAGGCTTCAACAAGTCATGCGGGCGCGTGATGATGATGCTCAAAGGCGCGGGCGACTCTTCACAAATCACACGCGCAATTTCGTGCGGCGCACGATTGAACAAACGGTAAGGCCGATGGCCCGTCAGTAGCTCGTAAAGCAGCACCCCAAGCGAATACACGTCAGTCGAGGGAGTGATCGGTGCGCCCTGCACCTGTTCCGGCGAGGCGTACTCAGGCGTCATCAGGCGCATCGCGGTCGCGGTGGGATCGTGCGTGATGTCACCGGCGAGATCCGGATTCAGCAACTTCGCGATACCGAAATCAAGCAGCTTCGGAACTCCATCACAGGTGACCAAAACATTGGACGGCTTGATGTCCCGATGCACCACCTGCTTCTGATGGGCGTAACTGAGCGCGTCGCAAATCGAGCGAAACAATTTTAGGCGCTCACTAATGTTCAGCTGACGCTCGTCACAATAAAGGTAAAGTGGCTGGCCCTCGATGAACTCCATCACAAAGTATGGCAAGCCGTCGTCAGTCGTGCCGCCATCAAGCAGCCGCGCGATATTCGGATGGTCAAGCGCCGCGAGGATCTGACGTTCTTTGCGAAAGCGGCGCAGGATGAAATCGGTATCCATGCCGCGCTTCACTAGTTTGATCGCAACGCGTTTCTGAAACTCCTTGTCCACGCGCATCGCTTCGTAAACCGCGCCCATTCCGCCGCGGCCAATCTCGCGCACGATCTCGTAAGCGCCGAGCCGCCGTCCAATCAATGGGTCTTGATCGTCAGCGAAAGGATCGAAACGCCTGGCTTTAATGTCCGCGGGAATCAGGTCTTCCAGTGAGTACTCGCCCGATTCGTGGCGCGCGAGCAGGCTGACAACTTCGCCCTGCAAGGTAGGGTCCTGAGCGCACACTTCAGACAAATAGGACGCGCGCTTCTCAGCCGGAAGATCCAGCGCGGTTTGAAAGATATTTTCAACTTGTCGCCAGCGTTCGGGGGTCATAACTCACTAGTGGCAAGCGGACGAATTGCGATTGTTTGGGAGAACCCGAAAGACAGCACGCCTCAAAAAAATAGTTCACGCAAATTGGGGTCATCATCGTAGACGACACCAAAAAAAAGATCAACGAGGTGTGGATAGCAAAAGTAAATTTGTGAGTTCTCTGTGTCTCTGTGCGATCTCAGCGTCTCTATGGTGAATGTTCCCACGAAAATGTCCACCACAGAGTCACGGAGATCGCACACAGAGACACAGAGGATTCCGTACGACCGAGTTCGCGCCGCAGCCATGCCTGCGCCATTCGCATGTCGCGCTTCACGATCGGCTCGGAAACACCGAGCCCCACTGCGGCGGCTCAGAGACAAATTACGATTACATAAACAAACGGATCGATGGAACGGCTTACGTCCTGGAGGCGCCGCTCAAATCCGGCAACTATCGCATCACCGTCAATGCCTATGACAGCAACGATGTGAAACTGGCGGAGAGTCCCGGCGACATCACGTTCAGTGTGCAGTCACTGCCTATCATTTCTTCGCCGCCGTGGGCAACGGCACGTCGGAGTTCCAAATATCTACGGCGCACTTCCATGAGTTGTCGGCCTGTCTCTTCCACACTTCTACGAACTTGCCGTGATCGCTCACCGGCTTTCTGTCAGGACCGTTCCATTTGAATTCCCAAGTGCCGCTTACATAACCAATTTCGCCCGACTTTGCGACCTCCACTTTCGTTGCAGTCCATCCGCCCGAAAACCCCGGCGCCGTGATCATGTCCTTCCATGCACTTCGTATTGCGGCTCTGTCAGTCATCGCTGTACCGTTCGGCGGAAGCACCAACGCATCGGTTGCGTAATAAGAGACAGTCTTGTCAACGTCGTGAGTGGCGGCCGCCTTGGACCAGTCGGCATCAGCCTTCTTTAAAGCAGTTTCTTCGGCAGCTTTGTCGACAGACTTTGTCTTTGACGGGGTTTGAGTCTGCGGTTTGCACGCCGCAAACATTGCGGTCGCGATGCACGCGACGAGCAGGACGAACTTTTTCATGATTGATTCTCCAGCTTCAGTGGTTGGAAAGCGCGAGAACGGTAGTCGTTGAATTGTAAAATTGTCAATCGCCGTGGGCAGTTGGCAGTGGGTAGTGAGCAGTGGGCAGCGACAGAGATTGAAAATTAGAAATTGAAAGATGAAAAATGAAAATTCGACGCCCAAAAACCTAAGACCCAGACCAAAGACCTAAGTTGAGTTCTTGGCTCTAAGTGTCAGTTGTCAGGTGTCGGGTGTCGGATTCGGCTATTGAGTTTTCATTTTTCACTTTTCAATTTCTAATTTTCAATTCTGACGTCTGGATTCCTGCTATTCACCGCCGCCCGCTTCCGCACTCTGCTCCAATACCACCATTGTCGTTGTTCAAGCGGTAGGTTTGGATCCTTCGCTTGCGCTACCGCCGCGACGAATGTATCGAGGCAACATGGATCGATTAGTTGCTTTCTGATGCGGCACAGGTCCCGATACATCCGCTGTGGATTTCGTCTCTTCAGTTGCGCGATGCTATGAATTCCCAGCACCTCGAAATCATCAAGCATGGCCGGACCGATTGACACCAGATCTCTGAGCTGACGTGTTTCAGTGTGCATAGTCCCTCTACTTCGGTGGTTGCGCGGGCATTTGCGAGAAGATTACGAAGTGTCCGCCCGGTTCTTTCGCGACAACTTCTTTCGCACCATAAAACGTTTCGTGCAGGCCCTGAACCACTTCGGCGCCTTCCAATGATTTGATGGCTGCGTTGATGTCGGGCACTTCCATGAACAGAAAGCTCGGCCCCTGATCGACAGTCTTCGCCAGCGGATTGTTCGGATCGGTCTGCATTCCCTGATAAGTCTGCAGCATCAACTCGACGGATCCGTTCTCTAAAGCCACAAAGCCAATATGATCGCCCTCAGGCACTTGAATCGTAGCTTTGAAGCCAAACCGTTCGGTCCAGAATTTCAGGCTGGGTTCGACGCTCTTCACATGCAAAATCGGAGTGGATCGATTGATTATCACAACTTTCTCCTGGCGAAGTCAGTAACATCGGCGTGAGCGGATGGATGGAGGGTTAAGTGAAGCGAACGCCTCTACCCCATTCGCTGACGCGAATGGCACCGACTTCTTGCTTTCTAGTCTAATTTAGACGACCACAGTATAATAGCGAGCGATGCCCAGCGCTGTCAAGCGAAAAAACAAAGTGATGAAGGAGTCGTTACGCGGTAACGAGACACGATTGACGACTCCCGACCTCGTTATCCTCAGCCTGCTCGCCGAACGACCGATGCATGGCTATGAAGTGAATACCACGCTCGAAGATCGGAAGATACGTGACTGGGCGCCGGTATCGCGTCCGCAGATTTATTACTCGCTTGATAAGTTAACCAGGATGGGCCTGATTCGCGTCGGGGCTGATGAATTGCCGGCCGCGGGCCCGGAGCGGCGCGTCTTTGAAACTACGGCCGCAGGTCGCGATCGCCTCGCGGATGCGCTCGAAAGCAAGCACTGGGTCGACAATCGTGTTCATCAACCATTTCTGATTTGGCTCGCTCTGTCCTGGCAAGCGCGACCGCGGACATTTCGCAAACAACTAACCGAAAGGAAAAAACTTTTAGAAGCGCGGTTGGCTGAGGAACGGGCTACGCTGAAAGATGTGCTGGATGAAGTGGGCCACCCATATCACGAAGCTGTGTGGATGCTGCAATTGGTCATCGAGCAGATAGAGAGCGAGAAGCGTTGGGTTGGGCGGCTCCTAAAAGAATCGGCCAGGCGGGCGCCGGCCCGTAACGCAAACCGGCGGCCTTAGTCGGCGAGATCCGTCTTCGATTTGGGATTGTACGGGAGTGAAAATGGCATTATGACGGGATCGCTGGCGTTCAAATTCCAGGTACTGACAAATTGTAAAAAGTTGTAAAGAGATCAGTCGTGATTCTTCAACACGCCCGTCAGCGAAACTCCAGGGTTTGCGTGATCGTAATCACAGTAAGATAATTCAGGTTCCCGACGTCAAACGAAAGAGTTACAAGCAGATCATGAACGCATTTATCCCAAAGGCGGTCTTAGTCGCCGCCTTGTCTGTCCTTACATTTAGTGGTTGTACCAACAAAGCCGCACCCGCCGGTTTCGAGCGTCCACCGGCTCCGGTGACGGTCGCCGAAGCGTCGGTGCAGGACGTTCCGGTTTACCTCGACGCGATCGGGAAAACCGTCGCCCGAGAAACCGTCGCGATCCAACCTCAAGTGGCCGGCCGCATCGTTAAGATTCACTTCACTGACGGCGCCAATGTGCATAAAGGCGACATGCTATTCACGATTGACCCACGTCCCTTTGAAGCGGCGGTGAACGAAGCCCAGGCGAACGTGACGAAAGACATCGCGCTGAAGAAGCAAGCTGAAGCCAATCTGAATCGCGATCTCGCGACCGCCAAGTGGAACGCGTTACAAGTTAAGCGCTACGAGCAGCTGGTTTCTGCCGGCGTGGTGCCGCGTGAACAGTTAGAGCAGTTGGCGGCCACGGCTGATTCATCAAATGCCACCGTCGAAGCAGATCGCGCTGCGGTGCATAGCGCCGACCAATCGATCAAAGCGGACAACGCCACCGTCGAAAAAGCGAAGCTTGATCTCAGCTACTGCTACATCCACTCGCCAATCGATGGGCGCGCGGGACAACGCCTGGTCGATATCGGAAACGTAGTGAACCCCGGTAGCGCCGGTGGAAACAACGCGAGCAGTAATCCAAATTCGAGTGGACCGCCGAGCAATGCGCTGCTTGTAATTGAGCGTTTGGATCCGATTTATGCCGACTTCACGATTTCGCAAAATGATCTCAGCAAGGTGCAGGAGCAAATGCGCGCGGGTACGCTGAAGACGGAAGTGCGACTGCCGGAGACCGATCAGATGGTTGCCGGACAACTGACGTTTCTCGACAACTCAGTGCAAAACCAAACCGGCCAGGTGAATCTGCGCGCGACGGTTCCGAATTCCGATCGAAGATTCTGGCCGGGGCGATTCGTGAATATTCGTCTGGTGTTGAATACGATTCGTGGCGCGGTGCTGGTCCCGGCGACGGCTCCGCAAATGTCGGCAAAAGGATCTTACGTGTACGTCGTGAAACAAGACATGACCGTCGATCAACGGGCGGTAACCCTGGGCCAACGTCAGGGCGATCAAGTTGTGATCGAACAAGGCGTTCAGCCCGGCGAAAAAATTGTTACCAACGGCCAGGTTGGCGTCACGCCGGGCGGTAAGGTCCGCATCGAAACTCCAACCAACAGTCAGGCAACCAGCGGGACGAAGTAATGAACCTCTCCGAGCCATTCATTCGCCGTCCCGTCATGACTGCAGTACTCACCTTATCGGTGATCTTGTTCGGCGGTCTCGCTTACTGGCAACTTCCTGTCAACGATCTTCCGGCGGTCGATTATCCGGTCATTCAAGTCACGGTCGGTTATCCCGGCGCGAGTCCCGATACGATTGCCAATAACATCGCTACGCCGCTCGAGCGTCAGTTCATGCAGATCAACGGCCTCGAGGTGGTCACATCGAAGAGCGCTCAGGGCGTGGCGACCTTTACCCTGCAATTCTCGCTCGATAAAAACATCGACGCCGCAGCGACCGATGTGCAAACGGCGATCTCGCAAGCCTCGAGCGCCCTTCCGGCCGACTTGCCATCGCCACCGACTTATTCAAAGAGCAATCCGAACGATCAGCCGATCATGTACATTGCGCTCACCAGCGATTCAGTGACGCCGGGTCAGCTTTATGACTACGCCAGCACGCAGGTGGGCGAGCGCATCAGCATCCTTCCCGGTGTGTCGCGCGTAAATGTTTACGGAACTAAGTCCGCGATTCGCATCAAGGCCAATCCAGAGGCGATGTGGGCGCGCGGAATTTCTGTCGATGATCTCAGCAATGCTATTCGCCGCGGCACAAGCTACACAGGCGCCGGTCAATTGGACAGCAGCTCAGGCACCGCGATCCTCAGGCCACAGGGTCAGCTTGAAACGGCAGATCAATACAGCAACCTGATTGTGGGCGGCACGGGCAACGCACCGGTTTATTTGCGCGACGTGGCGACGGTGAAGGATTCCGTGCAGGACGAGCGCGTCAACATGCGTTTTTGGGTACGTGGTTACGACGTTCCTTCCGCCACAGTAATCGTGGCCGTGAATCGTCGTGCCGGTGCGAACGCCGTTGAGGTCTCGAAGAGCATTCACGAAATCCTGCCCGTGATTAGCGCGGAGCTGCCCGGCTCGATTCGCGTGACGCCAATCTATGATCGTGCGTTGAGCATCGTGCACTCGGTCATCGATGTCGAGACAACTCTGGCGATCGCGTTTGTCCTGGTCGTGATCGTGATCTTCGCGTTTCTCGGCCGTGCCACCGACACGTTAATTCCTACGGTCGCCTTGCCTCTGTCCCTCCTGATCACGTTTGTCGCGATGCGGATGCTGGGATACAGCCTCGACAATCTCTCGTTAATGGCGTTGACGCTGGCGATCGGATTCCTGGTAGACGATGCGATCGTGTTTCTGGAGAACACGGTGCGGCGGATGGAACGCGGCGAGCAACCTTTCGAAGCGGCCATCAACAGCGCCAAAGAAATCAGCTTTACGATCATGTCGATGACGATCTCGCTGGCCGCAGTATTCATTCCGCTGGTTTTTATGACGGGTTTGGTCGGCCGTATCTTTCGCGAGTTCGCCATCACGATCGTGATCGCGATTTTCGCTTCCGGATTAGTGTCGCTGACGCTAACCCCTTTGATGTGCGCCCGCCTGTTGAAGGCACGCGGCGAAGGCGCAAAGAAGAATTGGGTTGAGCGCGTCATCGGCGGGATTGAACGTCGGGTGCTGCGTGTCTACGGCGGATCGCTCTGGTGGTTCCTACGCCATCGCTGGGTGTCCGCACTGATTTGGGTGGTTTGCCTCTTGGGAACCATCGGACTGTTCATGATTGTGCCCAAAGCTTTTCTGCCGGCCGGCGATAGTTCAGTAATTTTTGGCGCCTTCATTGCGCGTGAAGGTTCGTCGCCCGCGCAGATGAAGGCCTTACAGGATCGTGTCGATCAGACTCTGCATCAGGACCCCAACGTTATCACCGACTTTACGATGACCGGCGCTACGGGATTTCTGGCCGCGAACCAGGGAATCACTTTTACCTTCATTCGTCCGCCCGAACAACGTCCGCCGATTCAGGTAGTCGCCGGCCAGATGATGGGCAAGCTCAATCAGATTCCCGGTGTTTTCACCTTTCTTCAGCCGTTTGCCGTGCTGCAAATCAGCACCGGTGTCACCGCCCAACAGCAGGGTCAGTATGCATACGCGGTTTCAGGCGTGAATGGTCCCGAAGTTTACGAAGTTGGCCAAAAGCTGTTGGCGAAGATGCTGCAATATCCGGGTTTTCTCTCGGTCTCGTCAGATTATTTTGCGCACACACCCAATGTCGATGTGGAACTGCGCCGCGACCAGGCCAAGACCTACGGAGTCTCCGAGGCGCGCATTCTCTCGATGCTGCGGAATGCTTACTCGCAAAGTTACGTTTACCTCGTGAAGAAGCCACAGGATCAATATCAGGTCATTCTCGAGATGGAAGACGAAGCGCGCGCTAACCCGGAAGATCTTTCCAAGCTTTATATTCGGTCGGATGACGGACAAAAACTCGTGCCCCTTGGCGAATTGGTTACTTGGAAGCAGACGCTGGGGCCACAAGCCGTTAATCACCTGAATCAGTTCACCAGCATGACGCTCTTCTTCAATTTGAAACCGGGCGTCGCCTTGGGGGATGCCACCAATTACATTCAAAAGTCTGCGGCGGAAATTGTGCCTTCAACCCTGCGCGGTGAGTTGCAGGGCGAAGCACAGACGTTCAGCAACACCGTTACCAACATGACAATCCTGATGGGCCTGGCAGTGTTCGTAATGTACGTGATTCTGGCGATCCTTTACGAAAGTTACGTGCACCCGCTGACGGTGCTCTCGACGCTTCCGACGGCCTTGGTTGGGGGCCTTTTTACGCTTTTCATTTTTGGCCAGGAAGCATCGCTCTACGCGTTTGTCGGTATGTTCATGCTGATGGGGATCGTGAAAAAGAACGGCATCATGATCGTCGACTTTGCCCGCGCCCGCGTCGATGCGGGCGAGGTAGCCGATAAGGCGATTCACGACGCGAGCATGGATCGTTTTCGGCCGATCCTGATGACGACACTGGCAGCCGTTTTCGGCGCGATGCCAATCGCGCTCGGCTATGGCGCGGACGGTTCGTCGCGCCGGCCACTCGGTTTGGTCGTAGTCGGCGGCTTGGTGGTCTCGCAATTCATCACACTCTTCATCACACCCGTGATTTATCTTTACCTCGAACAATTTCAGGAAAAGGTTTTGGATCGCAGTAAGTTCTTTGGGGCCCGTCATCATGGGGTACGACCCATGACGAGCGATGCCGAGGAACCGAACCCCCTGCCGCAAAGTAGTAAATAGATGGTGGTGAAAGCGACCGCGGCCCAGCAGTCAGTACCATCCGCGTTAGCAGATGGGATCAACCTCAGGCCTCTTTATCCCATTTGCTTATGCAAATGGTACTGACTCCGCGACGCCGTTGCCTCAGTAAGCCGTCGTCGAGTAACTTCACGACGATGACCTGTCGTCTTCTGTGACTGACTCCGTACAGCACACCATTCGAGTTGCAAAGCCGAGCGACGCGGCTGCGCTGGCGCAGCTGCGCTATGCTCTGCGCGCGAGTACGGGCCGCGCGACTGAACCCGAAACTGAATTCACCGAACGTTGTTCTGCCTGGATGCAGGAGCATTTGAAAAGTAACGCGTGGCACTGCTGGGTAGCGGAAGCAAACGGACAACTGATAGGCGCGGTGTGGCTTCAGCTCGTCGAAAAGATTCCTAACCCACGAGCTGAAGCTGAACACCATGCATACATCACCAACTTTTATATCGAGCAGGAAGCGCGTGGCCGTGGGATCGGATCGCGACTACTGCACGCCGCGCTTGACTGGTGCAAGACCCGCGACGTGCATGCGGTCATTCTTTGGCCCACCGAGCGTAGTCGCAGCTTGTACGAGCGTTTCGGCTTTGCCGTTCGCGATGACTTGATGGAGCTGGTAATTAACCCTGTACCCAGCCTTAAATGATCACGCTGCGCGACGCGCGAATGCGATCGGTTCCCAGCTTGTGCCGCACGAGGGCTTCAACATTCAACGGCACGCCTTCACTCTTGGCCTTGCGAATGAAGTCGCCATCGATCTTGAAGATGCGCAGTTTAACGATGTCTTCGACTCTCAGATCAGTCAATCCTTCGTTGCGCACTTCGGCGAGAAACTCCGGCGTAACTTTGAAGATGCTCATCTTCACGAGGCCTTCGAAGGATTGATCCTTGAATCCCATTTCGTTTGCACGGCGGACAAATTCTGCATCGATCTTGAAGATGCGCGCTTTCACGAGGTCGTTGAAGGTCAGGTTCGGGAAGCCAGTCGCTTTCATCTCGCGCATGAAAGACGAATCGACCTTAAAGATGGCAGCTTTGAAGAGGTCGCCAACATCAAGTTTCCCAAAATTCGCCGACAACAAATCATCAGCCAGCGCAGTCGTCACGTTCAGCGCGGCCGCGGTAAACAGACACTCTTCAACGGGACGCTGGTCTTTCCATTCAGAGTCGCCCTTCTCAAAATCAAAGCCGCGGCTCTTCATCGCGGACAAAAATGCCATGTTCGGGGTAAAGCGGAACGTCCCGCTTCCCTTCCCATTTTGAAACGTGCCTTCTGCATCGATGGTCCCGGCTTCGCGCGCCAGCCTGAACGTGACCGCCCCGCCGTTTTGCACCTGCTCTTTTGTTAGACCCAGATCGGAAAATTCAAACGATTGACCGTTGCTGGAATTGTGGCGTCCGTCCTCGCTCCGCCGCTCAAAATTCAAATGGATTTTCGAGCCGTCCTTCGTGAGTGAGCCCTGCCACTCGCCGTTGATGGTGTTCTGCGCGGCCACATTCGCGCAGGCCACGGCGGCGATAAACGCCAGACTCAAAACGTAAAGTGTCGATATCTTCCTGGTCATAAGCGCTCTCCTGTGGAATTTTGGATGGAAATAGACCCCGACGTTGCGAAATACAATCTGTTGCACGCGCGGCAAGCGCCTCGGTTCCGGAACTTTTGACCTGCTGAGCTGCGATCGTTCAGCTGCGGTTCGCTACCAATTACTTCGGTAGCTGGTGACAAACCTGTGGCATCTCGAACGGATGAAAGTCAAAGCGCGCACCACGATTGGCTGGCTGGAAACGACGCGGATTGAGAACGATTCGTCATCAAACCCTGGCCCCGCCGCGGCGATCAGTTATTCCTTCAGGTGCGGAATAACGTCTCGCTGCAAATCGTACATTCGATCCAAAATTGATTTGTAATTACAACTCGCCGAGAGTTCTTCGGGCGTAGGCTAAGCAATCAGGAGGTACGTATGTTCGAAAGTCAAAATGCATTTGCAAGTTTTTCGGTCAACGATCTGAAAAAGGCGAAAGAGTTCTATGGTCGAACTCTGGGCCTGAAAGTCTCAGAGTCGAAAGAAGGCTTGGAACTACATCCCGGCAACACCGATGTCTTCATCTATCCCAAACCTAATCACAAGCCGGCGACCTTTACGGTCCTCAATTTTATGGTGGACGACATCGAAAAGGCCGTCGACGAACTCAAGCGGAACGGTGTTCAGTTTGAGCAGTACGAAGGCGAAATCAAAACGGACAAAAAAGGAATCCACCGCGATCGAGGTCCTTCCATCGCCTGGTTCAAAGATCCCGCGGGCAACATCCTCTCTGTTTTGGAAAAGGGACACTGATCTGATTCGCGCAAAAATGCCGGATCGTTTCTTTGAGGAAGACCCTGCTTTCTGGCAGGGCCTTCTTTTCCCTTCACTATTTGCCAGCCGCATTGTATCGTCGCGCTTCCAAGAAACCCGACTGTAAGGGAGGGTGCAGATAGCCGTTCACCAAGGATGAACAACTTATGTGTCGTAACATCAAAACCCTGCACAACTTCAAACCACCAGCCACCGAAGAAGAGATTCGCGCCTCGGCAATTCAGTTTGTGCGCAAGCTGAGCGGCTTCAACAAACCTTCGAAGGCAAATGAAGCCGTATTCAACCACGCAGTTGATGAAGTAACCAGAATCGCGAGTAAGATGCTCGACTCGCTCGTGACCACTGCGCCGCCGCGCGACCGCGAAATCGAAGCCGCCAAAGCCCGTGCGCGGACCGCGTTGCGGTTTCGGGGAGCACCAGCCGTGTGAGATTTCTATGGGTCGCAAGGTATTCGCGATTGTCGCGGTTTAATTACTTCTTATGTTTACCCACCGAGCAAGACTGGTCTCCCTTTTCTTTTTCGCGCCCATTGTCCTTGGCCTTGACTGTGTCGCGCAACGGAGCGCGCCGCAACAAAGCGGTAAACCGTCAACCGCAGCGTTGATTTCACTGACATCTTGCGAACTCCCTGGCGCGAATCCATCGACCAAAGACAAAGCGCTGTGTGGAGCATTTGAAGTTTTTGAAGACCGCGAACATAAAGCCGGTCGCAAGATCGCTCTTAAGATAGTTGTTTATCCCGCAACCGGTACGGACAAGGCGCCGGATCCGCTCTTCTACATTCCCGGCGGACCGGGACATTCAGCCACCGAAGACGCACCGTTTGTGGCGCAGCAGGCGGCGAAGATTCGCGAACACCGCGATTTAGTGTTTGTGGACCAACGCGGCACTGGCGGGTCAAACCCTCTCAACTGCACGCTTTTCAATGCGAGCGACCTGCAAAGCTATCTCGGCGATTATTTTCCGCTTCCCGACGTGCGCAAATGTCGTCAAGAGTTGGAGCCGAAGGCCGATCTCAAGCTCTACACAACGCCAATTGCGGCAGATGATCTCGATGATGTGCGCCGCGCGCTCGGTTACCAGCAGATCAATATCGTCGGCGTCTCTTATGGCACGCGCGCGGCTCAGGTTTTTCTAAAGCGTCATCCCGACAGCGTGCGCGCGATCATTCTGCTGGGCGTGTCACCGACGAATCAGTTCATGCCGCGTGACTTTCCGCAAGATACTGAGCGGGCATTGAATGGTGTCATCGCCGAGTGCGCTGGCGAAAAAGACTGTCACGAGGCGTTTCCGAATCTGGAAGCGGAAAAGGAAAGCCTTCTCGAAAGGTTGTTGCGCGGTCCGGTCGACGTGGAAGTGAAACATGGCCCTTCCAACAAGCCTGTTCGGATCGCTCTATCCAGAAATTTAGTTGCCGAAGCGATCCGTTACATGCTCTATCAACCTGATTCGGCCGCGCGCATCCCGCTCTTTATTCATCTCGCGGCGCAGGGCAACATCGTTCCGCTGGCAGACGCGGCGATTGACTATCGTCAAAACCTGGTAAGCAGCGGCAGCATCGGCATGTACCTTTCGGTGACCTGTGCCGAAGATTTGCCTTTCATCAAACCGGGCGAGGGCGAGCGGAATGGAGTCAACACTTTTCTCGGCGACTATCGCCTGCGCCAACAACGGGCGGCGTGTGAGCTTTGGCCGCGCGGAACGATTCCGGCCGATTACGCCGAGCCTACCGTTTCGAGCGTGCCTGTTTTGATTTTCACTGGTCAATGGGACCCGGTGACGCCGCCAATTTACGGCGACACCGCGGCCAAGCATCTCTCCCACAGTCTGCACGTCGTCGTGCCACATGGCGGCCACGGCTTCGACGGGCTGATCGGACAAGATTGCATCAACAATCTGATCACGAGCTTTGTTGAGAAGGGAAGCACGATGGGATTAGACACGTCGTGCGTTAGTGCAATCAAGCGGCAGGGATTTGCGCTGAAGCTTCCGTAAGTAGCAGCCTGCGAAGCAGGCGAACGCATAAAGCCTGGGGCGTGAGCCCCAGGTCATAGTGTGATATAGACACCCAGCCCGCAAAGCGGGCGACAGCTTCAAGAGGAGACTCCCATGTCTGACTCCTACACAAACCTTCTCTATCACATTGTCTTCTCAACTAAAGATCGACGACCTCTGATCACTCCTGAATACGAGGCTCGGCTGCACGATTACATCGGGGGAACAATTCGCTCATTCGGGGGGATCTGTCTGGAACTCAACGGGACCCAAGATCATATTCATCTACTGGCTAAGCTCCGACCTGATCGCGCGGTTTCTGACGTGTTGCGCGATTTGAAAGCGAATGCTAGCGGCTGGATGCATGACGTGTTTCCGGAATTGAGACAATTCTCGTGGCAACGCGGATACTGCGCCTTCACAGTGAGTTATTCCAACCTGGATGCAGTACGGCGTTACATCACGCATCAGAAAGAACACCATCGCAGGGTTTCGTTTCGAGACGAGTTCATCCAATTCCTTGAGGTGAACGGAATTGAATATGACGAGCGATGGATTCGGTGACGGCTGTCGCCTGCTTCGCGGGCTCGTTAGATTTCTCTGACGCTAACCTGGGGCTCACGCCCCAGGCTTTATGCTATCGTCCGCTCCGGGGACTTCGATTCGCCAAGTGAAGTCGAACGCTAAAGCCCCGCACGTCTCCGTTTCCGTGGCGCGAGCCTGGCCCTGATAATTCCGTCAACGTAAGAATGACGAACGGGTTTAATCCGCCCCTTTGTTGTCAACCCTACCGCTTTCTAATAGCATCGCGACACTATGACTGTTACAACCGAAACCATGACCGGCCAGGAGATTGTCGATCTCTGTCGCCGCCATACGCTCTTTGAATGGTCTGCGCAGGCTGCCGTCGATCCGATTCCGGTGGCGCGCGCGCAAGGCATTTATTTCTGGACCCCGGAAGGCAAACGCTTCATCGACTTCAATAGCCAGTTGATGTGCGTCAACATCGGACATGGTGACGAGCGTGTCGTCCGCGCCATTCAGGATCAGGCCGCCGTTCTGCCTTACGTCAACCCGTTTATGGCCACCGAGGTGCGCGCCCGTCTCAGTGTGAAGCTGGCCGAGATAACTCCCGGCGACATCGACGCTTTTTTCTTTACCAACGGCGGCGCCGAAGCCAACGAGAATGCGATCCGCATCGCCCGTCTGTTTACCGGTCGTCACAAAATAGGCGCCCGCTATCGTTCCTATCACGGTGGCACTGCGGGCGCGCTGACGCTCACCGGCGATCCGCGCCGGTGGGCCGTCGAACCAGGCATGCCGGGAGTCTTTCGCATTCCCGAGTTCTATCACGGCGTCGATAAGAAAACCGAAACCGCTGACGAAGTGCTCGCGCGCACGGAAGAGATCATCCAGCTCGAAGGCGCAAACACTATCGCCGCGATTATTGTCGAGCCAGTCACCGGAACGAACGGCATCCTGATTCCGCCCGACGGCTATCTCCAGGGTTTAAGAAAGCTCTGTGACAAGTACGGCATCCTCTTGATTGCTGATGAAGTGATGGCCGGCTTTGGCCGCACAGGCAAGTGGTTCTCGATCGATCATTGGGGCGTTGAGCCCGATTTGATCTCGATGGCCAAGGGCTTGACGAGTGCCTATGTCCAGCTCGGCGCGGTCGGCATGCGCCGCCAAATCGCCGATCATTTTGCGAAGAATGTTTTTTACGGCGGGCTTACCTACAACAGTCACCCGCTCGCCTGCGCCGCAGCGCTCGCCACCATTGCTGTTTATGAAGAAGACAATCTAATCGAACGAGCGCGCGAGATGGGTGAAATCATGGGCGGTTTGATGGAAGACTTAAAGCAGCGTCATCCCTCGGTGGGCGCGATTCGCAGCATCGGCCTTTTTGGAATCTTCGAGCTGGTAAGAAACCGCGAGACGCTCGAGCCCCTGGCGCCCTTCAACAGCACGTCGCCAGAGATGCAAGCGCTGGGGAAACACTTTCGCCAGGAAGGTCTCTACACCTTCGTTCGCTGGAACACCTTCTTTACAAATCCGCCGCTTTGTATCACTGAGGCGGAACTGCGAGAGGCGTTCGCGATAATCGATAAGGGTTTGGAGATAACGGATCGGGCAGTGGGGTGAACTTCGCTAATTCGCAAGAATCGATTGGTGCGGATTGACAATAAAGCCTGCGGAGCAGGCGATAGCATAAAGCCTGGGACGCAAGCCCCAGGTAAGTATGGAATGGAAGACCGCAGCCCGCGAAGCGGGCGACGGCCAAATCAGCACGCTTTGCGCGAACCTGAGCAGATTGATTCGATTGCGATATCGCTGTCGCCCACTCCGCGGGCTCGGTGAAATTTGGTGTGACGTGATCCTGGGGCTTACGCCCCAGGCTTTACGCTTTCGCCTGCTCCGCAGGCTCGTTAGAAATTGATTTCCCGTCCGCGTTATCGATTTGAATCTGTAATCTATCACCTAATCCCCACCAACCCCTGCACACTCTGAATTAATTTTTCCGCGTCATATCCGACGCCGTTTTTGAAAACGATTTCGACGTTATTGATGTCGGAGATCTTCGTCGCGGGGTTGCCTTTCACAATCATCAGATCGGCTTGTTTGCCGACCGCAACTTAGCCGATGCGGGATTCTTCGCCGAGATCTTTTGCGCCGTTGATGGTGGCGATTTTTATGGCTTC
>CBFHBA010000040.1:0-40455 GCA_965653675.1 uncultured bacterium | reverse complement strand
TCCCTTTTCGGTGGCCATGTGTTTATCCCCAATTGTTTGATTTTATTTGGGGGGGGCCCCCCCACCGGGGGGGCGTACTGCCACGACTTTGTAGATCACAATGTTGTCATATTGGTGCGCCGTATCTTCGAACACCTTCGGGAAAGTCTGATCGAAGATGTATTCGTTTAAGTCCGGTAGTGATTCGTTGTGACGGACACCATCATCGATCGCGACATATGCTATGTGGTTGTCATGCAGCAGTTGCTTTAGTTGCTCAGCGTCGGTTTCCTGAAACATCTTACGATAGACCGCCTCTCGATCCGGAACGTTATACCCGGCGGTCCACGCGAAGAGCGTGTAACCAAGATAGATTTTCCGCCCGGTGAACAGAATTGGATGCGTCAGCAGCGTGTGCGTGAGGAAGATGTCTGATGTTTGAGTGTGCGTGACCAGCCACTCACTGAGGCGATCGTTCTTGTACGCCACCGCCAGCATCGGATCGTTATGAAGCGGAAACAGATCGACGATGCCGCCAAATGCGGTGGCTAGTGCCCACACCACGGCGAGCAGCGGCCCAACGATTTTTTGTTTACCGACTTGCCACAACGCGTAAGCGGCATAAACGTTCACGCAAGTCGCCCAGATGTTCAGCAGCTTATGATTATTGAAGACATCGACGCTCAACTGAAACAGAAACACGATCGCGACAAGGCTCGTGAACGCCACGACTAGTTTTCGTTGAAATCCATTGGCGAACACAAGAGCGACGCCCAGCAGAATCCATTTCACCCCAAACGTCCATCCGAGATACTTCACAATCAACCACAATGAAACGTTTTCCAGCGTGTAGCCCGGATTGAATAATGAGTAAGTCATCGTGTTGCCCGAACGCAGCATCAGCACCTGTGGTAAGCCAACGACGATTGCGGCCACAAGCAAAACTGCCGACCGGCTTCGCAGCGGTGCAAGCACGAGCAAACATCCAAAGACCGCCAAGCCGGCGACGAACGCCGGACTGTTCCAGTAAGGCAGTAAGCCGATCAGAATGCCTGCGAAAATCCACGATGAGAGCCCCGCGAAGGTTGGCATTTCGGCAGTCGGATCGACTTCTGCTGGCGAGTCTGGCGCAATTGCTTCACTGGCCGGTTCGCCATCAACAGGCAGAATGCTTACCGGCCGCTTCTCTTTCTTGATTGCAGCGCGCCGCTGATATTCGTCAACGGCGAAAACCAGTGCAACGAAGAACAATCCGATGCCGCTGATCAAGTGGCGCTGATAAGCAAAGACGTTTGCCGACAGAACGCCCCAAGTCTCGCCGCGAAACGGATAGCCCGAAGGCAGGAACTCTGTCGCGCCCACGATCGCACTCAAGGCAGCGCGAATGCTCGGCTGCGAGCGCAGAAACGGAAGGTAGGAAAGCGAACTGGAAAAGAAAAACAGCGCGGCGCCGATTCTGCCGACGATGCGCGACTTGAAAAGGATTTCCCCGAACGTCGCGATCAGCACCATCAGCGCGAGCAACGATAAGGCGCTGAGCAAATTGATACTCCAGACGGGATTCAATCCGAGAAACTCCAGGTTCCCTGTCTGAAACCAAAAGAGAAAGTGGTAGCGGATGAACTCGCCCGGAAAAAAAGGATGCTGGGGCGGAAAATTTTTGCCGAGCGCGAAGCTCTGCGTCAGTGAAACGTTCGCGCCGAAGTCCGTCCATGCCTTGAACGCGATTTGAAATTGCCCGTCTCTGAAACCAAGTGTCGCGAACATCAACCAGCATGCGAACACGAGACACGCACTGAGCCAAACAAAATCCCAATACGGCTGTCCCGCTGGTCGCGCGGAGTAGTTGTCGCTGTTCTTACTCGGCCAACGACGAGAAGTGAGGACATCGGCCGCGAAGACCAGAACGAAGACGAGATTCGCCCCAATCAACGGCTGACTCATTCCGTGGAACAGAACCGCGGACAGAAAAGTGATCCACGTAGAGATTAAGAGCCCAACAAGAAAAGCTGTTGCGATGCGTTGCTGAATTGAAATGAAGCGAAAAACCCGACGGCAGATCAGATCACCGAAGTACGTGGCAGCGACCAAATAGACAATAGCAAGCATTCAGGTGGATTGAGGGCCTTTCTTGCAGGCACTCGGCAATCGCAGAGTATCGGTTATACTCCGCAGTTCAATCAATGATTTATCTCGACAATAACGCGACCACGCAAGTTGCCCCGGAAGCCTTCGAGGCGATGCGTCCATTTCTCACGACGCATTACGGAAATCCTTCGTCAGGCCATGAGCTCGGCCGCGAGTCACGCACGGCTGTCGAAACGGCACGCCGGCAAGTTGCCGATTTACTCGGCGCTCGATTGCCCAGCGAGATCGTGTTTACGTCGTGCGGCTCTGAATCAAACAACTGGGCCATCGGTGGTTTCCTCGAGCAGAATCCGAATCGGCGCCACGTGATTACGACGCGCGTCGAGCACGAAGCGGTCCGCAAACTTTGCGAGCATCTTTCCAAAATCGGCTGCGAAGTGACCTGGCTCGATACGGATGAACAAGGCGCGATTAATCTTGATGACTTACGGCGCGCACTGCGACGCGACACCGGCCTTGTTTCGATCATGCTCGCGAACAACGAAACGGGCGTACTGTTTCCGATTGAGAAGATCGGAAAAATAATTCGCGAACAGTCCGAGGCGGTGTTTCATGTCGATGGTGTGCAGGCAGTCGGAAAGATTTCGCTCGATTTGCACAACTGGCCTGTCGACCTGTTTTCGATTTCCGGTCACAAGTTTCACGCTCCGAAAGGTGTCGGCGCGCTATATGTTCGTGACGGAATCAAACTACCACCATTCATCATCGGCGGTGGACAGGAACAAGGGCGCCGTTCAGGAACTGAAGCCGTGCCAAACGTGGTCGCGCTCGGTGCGGCGAGCGTGCTGGCCAAAGAGTTTGACGGTCACGAACGAATCCGCGCGCTGCGTAATCGTCTCGAGAACACAGTCCTGAATTCAATCGAAGGAACAAGACTCAATGGCCCAACGGCCTCCGACAAGCGTCTTCCAAACACGAGCAACATCTCGTTTGAAGGAATTCTCGGGCCCGATTTGGTGGCCGCGCTGGATGGCGCGGGAATCTGCGTTTCGACAGGCTCGGCGTGTCACGCAGATTCCGCGGACGTTTCGCCGGTGCTTGCCGCGATGAAGGTGCCACGCTCGTTTGCGCTCGGCTCGATTCGCTTTTCAGTCGGTCGTTATAACACTGAAGCTGACATCGAAGCACTGCTAAATCTACTCCCTGAAACAGTTGACCGGCTTCGTCAGAAACCTCGATCCGCAACGGCAAAATAGCTCGAAAATTCGCTCCAAATTTCGGATAGAAATCGGCGAAAAATGAGGACTAAAATGCTGTCTGAAATCGAACTCCGCGGAAGGAAAAAGCGTATAATTATCAACATCTTTTTTCGTCAAAACGAGCAACAGGGGAAGACAAAATGAGCGCCGCAATTCAAGCACCGGTTCCCGATCTCCGAACCGAATTAATTAACTGGCGACAGCGTCTGGAAACGACGGTCAACGGTGCAAACGGGCAAGCGCAACTGGGATCGCTGCTGCGCGAAGTTCAGGCCGCGATCGAGACCCTAAGCAAACCCGAATCGTATGGCATCTGCCAGGTATGTCATGACCTGATCGGACAATCGGCGATGAATGCTGATCCGCTGGCGCGCTTCTGCCTTGGGTGTTTGACACCGCAGCAGTTGGAGGAGTTGGAGCGCGATCTCGATCGCGCGTGGCTCATTCAGGGCGACTCTCTGCCAAAGCAAGACCTCAAGTTCAACGGCTGGGAAGTCGCTTATCATTATCAGCCCGCGGGGCCGGTGAGTGGGGACTACTGTGATCTGATCGCGACGGAAGCGGGCGATTTGTACTTCATGATCGGCGACGTTTCGGGGAAAGGTATCGCTGCGTCACTGCTGATGAGCCGTCTGCACGCGATCTTTCGCAGTTTGATCGGTACGGGTTTGACGGTTAGTGAACTGGTTGAACGTGCGAATGGCGTGTTTGCCGAAACGACGATGCGTCCATACTACGCGACGCTTGTTTGCGGAAAGGCTGAGCGTAACGGCGATATCGAAATCTGTAATGCTGGTCATCTCGCGCCGTTGCATCTTCATGATGACAATGTGACCCCGATACCGGCCACCGGGCTGCCACTCGGCATGTTCTGCAGCGAGCGCTATGAGTCGACGAAGATTTCGGCGCGCAAAGGCGATCGTTTACTGCTTTACACCGACGGTTTATCTGAGACACGAAACCGTCACGACGTCGAATATGGCAAGGACCGGCTACAACTGATTCTTAACCAACTGCACGATTCGCCAACGGCATTGCTCGTCAAACAAGTGCTTGATGACGCGCATCTTTTCGCCGAGGGCCGCCCGGTCACCGACGATCTCACCGTGATGGCAATCGAGATGGTTGGTCACTGACGCAAACACCCCGCCAGGCTGTGTCCACGATCACATTGGAACGCTGGTTCCGTGTGGTAAGATGTCCCGCTTTTTCGGTGAAAGAGCCGCTTAAGTTACAATGGCGGACAGATGGCTGACGAAGAACAGAAAACTGAAGAGTTAGATCTGCGAAAGCGCGACTCCCAGTCAAAAGACGCGCATCGTGCGCGCGATCAGCGAGTCCGCGTTTTGCCCACCGATGATTACGTGGCCGTATCTCCATTCACGCCGCTGGCACAAGCTATCGAAGCAATGAAAAGCGATGAAGGCGGGTGCGTCATCATTTCTGACGACGGCCGTGTGGCCGGGATTTTTACAGAGCGAGACCTGCTCACGAAAGTAGTTGGACAGCCGATTGATATGGACAGTCCGATTTCGAAATGGATGCAGCCTGCCGTCGAGACACTTTCGACCCACGCAACGGTCGGCGACGCGGTGAAGCTGATGAATGACAGAAGCTTTCGGAACATCCCGCTCGTGAAAAACGGAGAGCTGGTCGGTTCGATTTCAGTTTTCGACATCATCACTTATCTGGCGGAGTGTTATCCCAAAGCGACGATGAATCTGCCGCCTGTCCCGGCGCAAGTGATGGATACCGTTGATGGAGGGTGAAGTATTTTCGATTTTCGATTTGTGATTTTTGATACCGCTGCTTCAAATCGCAAATCTAAAATCTAAAATCGCAAATGGAGCAATAATGAGCGCAGTCTTGGAACCACCTGTCGAAGCAATCGACAAGCAACTCGAGGAACTCGACACCGTCACGATTCGTTTCGCCGGCGACTCAGGCGACGGCATGCAGCTGACGGGCACCCAATTTACGAACACGTCGGCGATCGTGGGCAACGACATTTCGACGCTCCCCGATTTTCCGGCTGAGATTCGCGCCCCTGCCGGTAGTCTTCCGGGGGTCAGCGGGTTTCAATTGAACTTCTCGAATCATGACATCAGGACGCCGGGTGATCAGCCGAACGTCCTGGTGGCGATGAATCCGGCGGCTTTGAAAGTTAATCTGCCAGACTTGGAAGAAGGCGGCACGATCATCATCAACACCGACGAGTTCACCAAAGAAAATCTGGAACGGGCCGCCTATCACTCGAATCCGCTCGAAGATGGTTCGCTCGCGGGTTATCGCGTCCACACTTTGCCGATCTCGACGCTGAATATGAACGCGTTGAAGGGCGCCGTCGAGTTGTCGCGCAAAGAGATGGCGCGTTGCAAGAACTTCTTCGCGCTCGGCGTTCTCTATTGGTTGTACGACCGCCCGCTTGAGCCGACCTTGAATTGGATCAATGCCAAGTTTCGCAAGAACCCAGAGTTAGCAAAAGCTAACGAGGTCGTGTTGAAGACTGGCTATAACTTCGCAGAGACCACCGAAGTCTTCACGACCCACTACAAGATCAAAAAGGCGGTAATCGCGCCCGGACGCTATCGAAAGATTACCGGTAACGAAGCTACGGCGATCGGTTTTGTCACGGCCGCCGAGCTCGCCGGACGAACCTTGTTCTATGGCTCTTATCCGATCACGCCGGCGTCGGACATTCTCCATGAATTAGCGCGGCACAAGAACTTCGGTGTCAAGACATTTCAGGCTGAGGATGAAATCGCCGCTGTGTGTGCGGCGATCGGCGCGAGCTTCGCCGGTCACGTTGGATTGACTGGCACATCAGGGCCGGGCATTGCATTGAAGCAGGAGGCAATCGGCCTGGCAGTGATGACTGAGTTGCCGCTCGTCATCGTGAACGTGCAGCGCGGCGGACCATCAACTGGCTTGCCGACAAAAACCGAACAAGCCGATTTGTTCCAGGCGGTGTGGGGACGTAACGGCGAGTGCCCCGCGATCGTAATCGCGCCGGCGACGCCGGCTGACTGCTTCAACATGGCCATTGAAGCAGTTCGACTCGCGTTCAAATATATGGTGCCGGTTTTCTATCTGTCGGATGGCTATTTAGCCAACGGCGCCGAGCCCTGGGCCGTGCCGGCAATTGGGAAACTGCCGCGCATCGAAGTTAAGTTCGCAACCGATCCAAAGAACTTCATGCCGTACGCGCGCGACGAAATTACGTTGGCGCGACCATGGGCGTTGCCGGGCACGCCGGGGTTGGAGCACCGCATCGGAGGCATCGAGAAGCAGAACATCACCGGCAACGTGAATTACGATCCCGAAAATCACCACCTAATGGTGAAGCTGCGTCAGGAGAAAGTTGATCGCGCGGTCGCCGACGTTCCGCCACTTGAAGTTTTCGGCGAACAATCCGGCAAGGTTCTCGTGCTCGGCTGGGGCTCGACTTACGGCTCGATTACTTCAGCGGTCGAGAAGATGCAGAACGAAGGCAAATCAGTTTCGAGCGCGCACCTGCGCCACTTGAATCCGTTTCCGGGAAATCTCGGCGAAGTGCTTTCGAGTTTCGAAACCGTGATCATTCCCGAGATGAATCTCGGCCAACTCTGCACGATGATTCGCGCCAGGTATTTGATCGATGCGGTTGCCTTCTCGAAGGTGAAGGGCCGGCCATTCCAAATTCGCGAGATTGTCAGGAAAGTCGAAGAGTATTTATAGGAGCAATCATGACTACACAAGGTAACGGCAACGGGCACCAGGTCGATGCTTCGGTCTCGGCAGAAAGCGAAGGCGGCGCCTCACTTTTTCAAATCGCGCCTCCGCCCGGCGAGTTGACGAAGAAAGACTTCGTTTCGAATCAGGAAGTGCGTTGGTGTCCCGGTTGCGGCGACTACGCCATTCTCAACAACGTGCAGAAGGTGATGCCGGATCTCGGCATTCCGCGCGAGAAGATGGTCTTCGTTTCCGGCATTGGCTGTTCGTCGCGATTTCCGTACTACATGAACACGTACGGGTTTCACGGGATTCATGGCCGCGCGCCCGCAATCGCGACCGGAATCAAGGCTGCAAATCCTGAATTGAGTGTCTGGGTGATCACCGGCGATGGTGACGCGCTTTCGATCGGTGGTAACCATTTCGTCCATGTGCTGCGCCGCAACCTGGACATCAATTACATCCTTTTCAATAACCGAATTTACGGTTTGACGAAGGGGCAATACAGCCCAACATCCGTATTCGGTCAACGCACTAAATCAACGCCGATGGGGGTGATTGACTATCCGGTGAATCCGCTATCGCTCGCGATCGCCAGCGAGGCGACGTTTGTGGCGCGCTCGATCGACATTGACGTGAAGCACCTCGGCACGATGGTTGAAGCGGCGGCGAAACACAAAGGCGTTTCGTTCCTCGAGGTCTATCAAAACTGCAACATCTTTAATGACGGTGCGTTCGATTATTTTGCCGAGCGCAGTGTCCGCTCAGACAAAGTTCTTTATCTCGAACACGGCAAACCGATGATTTTCGGGAAGGATCGAAACTACGGCATTCGTATGAACGGCGCGCATCCGGAAGTCGTTACGATCGGAGAAAACGGAATCACTGAAGCAGATATTCTCGTGCATGATATCCATTTACAGGATCCATCCGTGGCGTTCATGCTTGCGCGCATGGAGCAACCGGATTTCCCGCAACCAGTGGGAATATTCCGCGCGGTTGAACGACCGAGTTACGATCAATTGCTTCTCGATCAAATCGATAACGCGATCGCCAAATCCGGTCCGGGCAGTCTCGACAAGCTGATTAACAGCGGCGACATGTGGACCGTCGAATGAACATTGCCGATTTTTGATTGCCAATTGCCAATTTTCAAAGCAGCGAACCAATCGGCAATCGGCAATCGCAAATTGAAAATTCCCCTTATGCTTTGTCCCTCTTGCGGTTACGACAACATCAAAGGCGCCGATCGTTGCGAAGAATGCCTGACGCCGCTGCACAACCTTGATGTGCCGCGCGCAGATGCCGCCGAAGGCCTTGCGCGATCCGTTATGGAAGACGATCTGAGCGAACTCGATCAGGAGTTCCTCGGCGTCACCTCAAACACCCCGGCGCTTGAAGTCATCGATCAAATGAAGCGCGCGCGTGTCGGTTGTGCGCTAGTGATTGACGACGGAAAGCTGCTGGGTATCTTCACTGAACGTGATGTGCTGAACAAACTCACCGGTAAGCGCGCGCTTGACGGCGCGACGGCCGTCAAAGATTTAATGAGTCCCAATCCCGAAACGCTGCGCGAGACGGATTCAGTCGCGACCGCGCTGAACAAGATGTCTCTCGGACGCTATCGCCATATCCCCGTCGTGAAAACCGACGGTACCTACAGCGTTACATCGATCAAGCACGTACTCAGATATATCGCGAAAGAGAACTGGTAGGTGTTCCTCTCCACGAGACAATTCCATAAACGCGTAAACTGATTTGGCGAATGTCTTTTTGGCGGGCCGGCAGCCCAAAGAAGTTCGTGTTCGCTTTTTGCAAACAGAATCGATCGGCGATCAACGCAGGAAGCCAAAAAACCCGAGAAATCAACAGGTCGCGAATCGAAATGCAATTCCCTTCTGAGCTTCAAAGCCTCCGTTCGCTCTCACTCCTTACCCTTTACTTTTCGCTATTTCCTCTCTACTTTGCCTGCGCATGACGGAAACCGCAGACGTCGTCATCATCGGCAGCGGCATTGTCGGATCGAGTGTGGCCTATCACCTGGCGCAACAGGGCTGCACCAACGTGCTCGTGATTGAGCGCGAGGCGCATCAGGGCAAAGGCTCGACCGGCAAAAGCATGGGCGGCGTGCGCGCACAGTTTGCGACGCCCGTGAACATTCAGATGTCGAAGTATTCGATCGACTTCTTTTCGAAGTTCGACGATGTAGTCGGACACCCGGCAGACTATCGCGCGCACGGTTATCTGTTCTGCGCGACGAACGAAAAGCACCTCGCTTATCTGAAAGCAAATCGCGAACGGCAAAACTCGCTGGGGGTTACGAACGTCGAGTGGGTTTCGCCGGAGGACATCGTAAACAGGGTGCCGCAACTTCGCGTCGACGATGTGTTGGGCGGGACGTTCTGTCCGACTGACGGCTTTGTCGATCCGCACAGCGTGATGATGGGTTTCATGTTGAGTGCGCGCGAGAAGGGCGTGCGACTCTGGTTGGAAACGGAAGTCACCGGAATTGAAACGGAGGGCGCGAAGATAACGGGTGTCGCGACAACACGTGGCGCCGTGGCGACTCATGTGGTCGTGAACGCGGCCGGTGCGTGGGCCGCGCGCGTTGCGGAAATGGCGGGGGCCGAGTTGCCCGTTGAGCCCCTGCGACGACAACTCGTTCCAACTGAGCCGTTCGATCAATTGCCGCTACGGTTTCCGATGGTGATCGACATGTCTACTGGCTTTCATTTCCGCCGTGAAGGCAAAGGGATTCTGCTGGCGTGGAATGATCCTGACGAAACGCCCGGGTTCAAAACAGAATTCGATACGACGTTCGTTGAAAAGATTCTCACACATGCGGCGGCGCGCGTTCCCGTGCTCGCAGAAGCGGGTGTCAACCCGCGGCGCGCCTGGGCAGGTTTGTACGAAATGACGCCCGACCATCATGCGATCATCGGCCCGGCGCCGAACGTCGAGGGACTCTACTTCGTCAACGGCTTCAGCGGACACGGCGTGATGCACTCACCCGCATCAGGCAGAGTCGGTGCCGACCTGATCCTCGAAGGTTCCTCGAATCTAATTGATGCGAAACAACTGGGAGTCGAACGATTCAAGCAAGGAAAGTTGCTGGAAGAGACCGCGGTGCTTTAAGAAACTCAGGCCAAATTCAGACTAAGTTCAGTGAGATGCGCAGCCGGCACATTCACTGTCTCCTTCGATTGAAGTTTACCTTTAGTTGCAAAGACATCATGTTCGCCGGCGCGCACTGCCATCCCAGTCGGGCTCGGGCCCCACGAGTCTTCATCGACGAAAATTGATGCGGCATCTGGCTCGGTTGAGACATGTAGCGACCCCCACCGCGGCTCGCCAAAGGAAAGTGAAAAACCCGTGGCTTCCGCAAGCCGGTCCAACCACTCTCGGACAAAGAGCTCATTTGCGGCTTCAACCGGGACGCCGTTGGCATTGTAAGTGGTTAAATAGCGTTCATATTCAGAACCAAGCGTCCGCCAATTCCGATTCAATTCCCTGGGCGTAATCAACTTCAACTTTTGCAGGCCGACGATCGTGCCAGAGATTACGCCGGCAATTTTTGTATCTGAAAAAGTATCGGCCGCCCGATTGAGACATTCCATCTGCATCTCAACGATGTTTGTTTCCTGCGGCTCTACGGCGTCGATTGTGACCATCCCCTTCTGTAATTTGCCGGTTGGAATTCTGCTGCGAAAAGTTAACCAGCGGTTGGCAGCCACAATTGGCGCGAGCGTGGCATTATCGCTGCCGGCAATCTCTATTCGCTCGGCAGGAAAGGCCTTGCAGAGTTGCTTAGCGTCTCGTTTGAAAGAAGCGGTGCTGCCAAACTCAGACTGTCCAGCCGCCAAAGCCACCCCATTAAAGAAAGAAGATGTAGATATTTCCATTAGACACCTCCCGGCATTTTTGCAGAAAGCACCGTCAGTAAATCAACAAACAAGCTAGTGAAGAAGAACATCCATTGCGCACTCAACAAGTAATCGACGTCTGATGCGAAGATGTCTGGCAGTGTCGTATCCAAATCCCACATAAGCGTCGACACTCTTCGCTTGTAAAGGAGATGAAACAACATCGACAACAGCAACAGTAAATTCGCGCCAATGAATAAGATTAAGTTGCTCCAAAGTGACAGTCGCAATTGGACTCTTTCTGAAAGAGTCAGACCCCAAATTACTCCCAGCAGAAGCAGGCTGACATCAAAAAGCCGGCTCGAGAGTTCTAGCCTGAGTTTGCTCGCCTCTGTTCGTTGCGCACTTGTTGGAACAGTTGGAATCGATTCGCGCACTCGAATGTGCATTGCCCAAACGTAGATTAAGACAGCCAAACAAGCTCCCACCGATACGACGGCAAATAAAATCCTGATAATGATGTATTTCGACACTATCTTTGACGCTGCAACTTCAACTGACGAATCTCAGGTTTTCTCAGGAAACTTAAATCCGATGTAGGTTCCGGAGCTAATACCCATCAGACCCAACAACGTGGCGCTGAATTCCGGCATTGTCAGATTGTTGTAAACGGACGAGACGAACATGATTCCCAGCACAATAGTCCACGCGAAAATCTGAAACCGATGAAAGCTGTAGCCACTCGCATCGGAAAGAACGTCGCGAAGAAATCCTTTGCTCACGCCCGCATCTGCGGACGGAGTTAATGCCTGAAGCTGCTGATTGATTTGCGCCAGGCGCGTACGGCTCGTTTGTAATTGGTTATTCAGGCTGTCGCGATTACTGGTGTCTTCCGGCCGCAAGGTGTCTTTCGAATTAATCGCCGTGACCTGCGATTGTAGATCAGGAATCGTCTGCTCGAGTGATTGTTTTTCTGCAGCGAGGCTCTGCAATTGATTCGCATTCGCGCTCATCTTGCCCGAATCGATCATCGCCTCACTTAAAGCAGTTCCAGCGCTAATACCCATCAAAGCGAGAAGCGACGCCGTAATCGTGTCGAGCGCAGCCGTAATCAGCCAAATCGTTACGTACGACGCATAGATAAGAAAAAACCAAAACGCCATTTGCGTGCGGCCAAGATTGTACGGACGCCGTTTCCCAGGGACCGGACAGGCGCCGCCGTCGCGGATCAGGTTTGTCGTGCGCGCCAGCCAGATCAACAGAATAAAGGTCACTAGCACGACGACCAGCGCCACAATGCCGTAAACGGGCGAGATCACCGTCAACCATTGCGGACGCGTCTGATCGTAAACTGAATCAAACGGCGTCTGGTTCTCGAGACCTACGCTGAAAGCTACCGCCTTACGCGCTGCGTCGGGCGCGCCGAGCAAATCAATCCATGCCTTTTTGTTTTCGGGAGTGATCTGCAGGTGAAAATGTAAATGATTCTTGCTCGCGTGAATCTCTTCCGGATAATTACCACGAATCGCCAAGCCGTTAAGATAAGGCACGAGCTTCGACGCGTCATTTTTGGGATTCAGCACCCATTCGTTCAGGTGCTCGACTTCGACACGAATAATGTCGTCGAGCTCGAGGTTGCCTTCAACGGCGATCACTTTCGGCGCAGCTGCGGGCGTCGGAGACGGTACAGGTGATGCCAGGACACCCGGTGCTGGTGAAACACCTGGCGACGGCGTCTGCGCATTAGTCAGCTGGGGCTGTCTCAGACACAGGAGCAACAGCACCAGAAGGATCAGTCTGCTCGGGAGATTCAGCATTGTCGCAATTTTGAATTGGCCCGTCGACGATTGACTGTGATGAACTAACGAGGGTGCGGAGCCTATCCGAAAAGGCCTTATGTGTCAATGGTTTCGTCGCGCTTGATAAAAGATGCGCTAGAGCGTCACCGCGCGCACTGGTGCGCCGGTAGGTAGTTTCAAAGATTCGCGTTATCGTTACGTCAATTCAATTCTCCCGGAGAGCTTATGAATAGGAAGATTGTGTGTTCCCTGCTGGTCCTGTTCGTGTTAAGTGTCGTGTCATTCGTCTCATTTGACGACGGTCAAGCAAAAGTGCGCAGCTCGATGATCGTCTCGACTGAATGGTTGGCGCAGCATCTTAACGACAAGTCCCTCGTGCTCCTGCATGTGGGTGACAAAAAAGAATATGACGCCGCGCATCTGCCGGGTGCGCAGTTCATCCAGTATTCCGACATTTCCACGCCACGGGGCAGCGGCTTGATTCTCGAGTTGCCGCCGGTCGAGCAGTTGAAAGCGACGTTTGAGAAGTTTGGTGTTACCGACAACTCGCGCATCGTTGTCTATTTCGGAAAGGATTGGGTGACGCCGACCTCGCGTGTTTACTTTACGCTCGATTATCTCGGTCTCGGCGATCGCGCTTCTATTCTCGATGGCGGCATGCCTGCGTGGCTTGCAGAAAAGCGTTCTGTGACGAGCGAGGTTACTTGGGTAAGAACGGGCAATTTCACTCCCCATCCGCGCACGAATCTGGTTGTCGATGCCGCGTGGGTGAATGGAAATATTAACAAGCCGGGTGTGGTAATTCTCGATGCGCGCGATGCGAAGTTTTACACCGGCGAATCCGCCGGCAACATGCCGCGCGCCGGACACATTCCAAGCGCAAAGAGCATTCCTTTCGGGAGCGTTGTCGAAGCATCAAACAAATTTAAGAGCGAAGATGCCCTGCGACAAATTTTTACGAACGCCGGCGTGAAAGCAAACGACATCGTTGCGACGTACTGTCACATCGGCCAGCAAGCGAGTCTGCTTTATTTCGTCGCGAAGTATCTTGGCTACGATGCGCACCTGTACGACGGATCGTTTCAGGACTGGAGTAATCGAAATGAACTTCCGGTCGAGAAATCTGTTGCGGCTAAACCCTAGTCTATCATCCTCGATTTAGCGCCGATGCCGTTTGTTCGTCAGCACCGTATGAATCACTCTTTGTTTCTAAAGACTCCCGATTCGATCAGTGATTTCATGCCACCCGCTTCGCTATAAGGTTGGAAGTCGTTAGGATCGCGAACAGTAAAGGCCGGGGCGGAACTCGATGAACGCTCACTCTTATCGGTTGCAGTTCTTGCCACCGAACGCTTCTCTTTGTGAAGCATAAAGTAGCCTTCTTGTCCGGCTTGAAACTTTGGCGCGCGACGCCAAGCCACGTCCCTGCTTGAGGGGAAACGAACGACGATCTTTCGTGTTAACGGCTTGCCTTTGTGAATTCGATCCACTTCAATGACCGCCTCCCGCCACTTCGGATCATGTTCGCTCACGCGCGTGGTTACGGGTGACGAACCGGTTTTTCGCTTGCTCCTCAGGGAAGACTTTGGCAATCGAACCTCAACCACCTTACCTGAGACTACTACGTCGACATCGTGAAAATGTTTGCGTGCTGCACTTTCACTCCCGCCTCTGACCGCACTGTCGGGAGACGCGTCGGATGCTTTGGGTTCGACTTCCTCATAGAGCGAACGAACGGCGATATTCTCGCCGAACAGCCAACTGATCGCGTGAAAAATCATCCTGTCACTGGCGTTCGCTTTAGGGCCGTGGCTCAGTTCAACCGTAATGTCCTGACCCACGTAGGCGGCGAGATTTGCGGGGGCTTCGATGATTTCATTTACCGTCACAATCGATGTGCGATCAGTTGCGGGCGCTTGTTTCATATTGCTGGCTTTGAGTTTCTTGATCGTGCCTATAAAGACGAAGGTCGCGTCGGTGGGCACAGCTTTCTTTTTCAGTTTGGAATGCATTCAGCGCCTCAGGCGAAGACGATCGCGATGACTAGCTTATCACCACTTCACTACGGTGGGCATTGATGGAGTATCAGTTTGCGCTCCTGATGTTATCGCGCCTCTTCGTGGGCACAGATTAAACCTTACCCAAGACGCGAGGTGCGCAGCATCCGGAAAGACGCGGCCGAGCGTCACGTTGCGGCCACACAGAACGCGAAGAGGCCGGCGGTGACTTCCTGAATAATCTTCCCCATCTCGGGAAATGGCGGATGGAAGGGCGTGGGATTGGTCGGACGCCCCCATTCTATCGTGTAAGA
The DNA here is from genome assembly GCA_965653675.1 of uncultured bacterium. Lineage (GTDB taxonomy): Bacteria > Acidobacteriota > Blastocatellia > Pyrinomonadales > Pyrinomonadaceae > UBA11740. Next base: position 25,445 of record CBFHBA010000040.1, on the reverse strand, counting down.
AAAGACTTTTGCTTTCTTCGTGTCCACGAAGCAACGGCTGAAGGCGTAATCGTCAGAGGTGCCGGCCGTCGGATAAAGATCCATTGATTGCTCGACCTTGTAAACCCGTCCGCGGCTATTTTGAATTGCCGTCTTCATCTTGTTTGCCAGGTTGACCGCGGTCGTCTTATCAGCAGAAGAAATATACTCCTTATAGTTGGCGTCTCCGGCAATGCCGCGCTTGCCGTTGTACGCGGCGTTCTGAAAATTCATCGCCGAGGTCGTTGTCTGATCGTCGTCATCGCCCCAACTGTAAAGGATGTCTTCACTGTAGCTGTGGACGTCTATGAAGTAACGAATGTTGGCGTGCTGGTCAAACATCCAAACCGCGTTCTTGGTTTCGGGTTCCGAGACGGCACTGGGTCCGATATAGACTTGATAGTCGCATGGGTCCGTCGAGTTTGCTATGGGTGCGGCCGCATCATAGTAGATCGGATAGTTCCAGAGAAAGTCGTAGTTGCGATTGATGTCTACCCCGACGCAACTCGGCTGATTGTGGCCGGCGGGCGCCGGCCGCCGGTTCTTACGCCAATTCGAATCAGTGTTCATACTGTAGTAGCGACCATCAGGATTACATTGCGGCAAGACGTATAGATCCTTTGTTTCGACAATCTTCTTAATCTGCGCTGCGGTGAACGTATTGCTGCCGATCACGACATCGGTGTTGGCGTTGTATGCATGGATCAGCATGCGCAGAAAATTGATTAAAATGTCGGGACTGCCCCACTCGCGCGCGTGCACACCGCCAAGAAAATAGATTCCCGGCCGCTTCCTGCCCTTGCCTTTGCCGACCTTTAAAGCGTGACAAGTACGCTTCTCCCAGGTTGCGTTCGGCAGTGTGATCAGCGAAGTGAAACTGTTATTCGGTGATTGCGAAAGGTTAGTGAGGGCCTGTTCAACTTCGTCCACCGTGAGATAGGTGGGGAAGAAGATGGGTGGAATCGGCTTAACGGTACTGACGGGGCCGAGCGAACCAATTTGGGAGAGCAAACTTTTCTTTACTCGTTGCTTGGCCGCCCGCACCTCGCGCTGACGCTTCTTGCCTTCTTTGTCGATGTCTTCGAGGCGCTTGATCTTGTAACCGGCTGCTTCCAAAGCGCGCAATTGTCGTCCGTCAACTTGCGCATTGACGCGGTATCCTCTGGCGAGTTTTTCAACCGTGTGCCGCGCGACGTGGACCTTGTATTTGAGTACGAGGTCGGCCATTGCGGGATAATCACGGCCGGTGATTCTAACGTGATATCGAGGCATGAGAGTCTCCCTTCTCCACTCAATTCGTTAGCCAGCGACTTTGAAGAAAAATGGATCGATCGAAATTGCGACCGGCGTTACGTTATCCACGTCAAGTAATGTGTTAGTGTCCCAGTTCGCGTTGCGCTGATACACGATGCCGGAAGGAAAGTTCGCTTGCTTTGGCGTGTTGTTAGCCGAGAAGACACCATAGAAATCTTTGCCCACGGCTTGCAGATGCTCATAGTCGCCGAGGTAGGGATCGAAATCTTTGACGGGACGCCGAGCCGGCGCCTGCGAGAGCGTGATCGCGCTCCAGGCGGTGCCGTTGGTGGTGCTCTCGAATTTCGTCACCCACTGTTGGGCCGCGCCTGTTCCGACGAGTTGCTGATACAGCAATCCGACTTTGCCGGCGCTGTTAATTGCCAGGGCCGGGTTCAACGCATCGTCGAGTTGTCTTAGCTCAGGTGACCAGGTCGCCCCACGATCGGTAGAGCGCAGAACATGCAGAGAGTAAATACCGTTCGGCTGGTCGTCATTGTAGGCGATGTAGATGACGTCACTGTTGCTTGGATCGACCGCCATCGAAACGTCTCCGCCAAGTCTCTGCTGACCCTTTTCGCCGTTGAAGTTGAACTTGGCGCCGCGCACCACGCGCATGCCGACCTTGTTATCCGTCGGATCGACCAGATCGCTGAACGGTTGCGCTCCGCCACCGCCATGATCGTCGCGAACGACAACGATGTCAGCGGTGCCTTCGCCAGTATGATTGTCGAAAGACTTCCACGAATGGAAGATCGCATAGACAGTTCCGTCCGCATGAATCGCGGGACGTACGGGCGGACCGTCCTGGCCTGCGCCGGGGCGCGTTTCGATCCTGATCTTTTTGAACTGCGGATTAGCGGCGCCGCCGTTCAAAGATTGATCGATCGTTGCTGTTCGGCCACTGGGCGCCCCGAAGTCGTTGTCGCCTACGTAAATTGCGTCTTTGCCGCTGCGGGTGATGGCCTGAACATATGGCTGGTCGACACCCCGCCGATCAACCAAGACCTTCATCGTCGTCGAACTTTGGAAATCGGTAGTCCGCAAAATGTTTAGCCGAGTCTCATTCTGGGGCACCGGAAAGCGAAGGATGCCCGCATACAGGATATTGCTCGAACTGCCGAATGCGACGGTGATGTCCTCGGTGGCTGAGCCATCCGCAACGGTGCTCGGCACAATCGAGTTGAGCGTCCAATTGTTGCCGCCATCCGTTGAAATGTAGATGGGCGCGCGCGGCCCGTTCGATGGATCGGGCGTAAAGGCTGAAGCCGCGATCTGCAGAGGGTTCTTCGGATTAACGGCGATAGTGGGCTCGCTGTCCTGGTGACTTTCGCCGCTCAGAGACTTGGGGATCATGTTCACCACCAACACCTGACCCGCCGCCTTTTTTGCTTTGCTTTTCGGTTTCGCTTTGCTGCCGCGTTTAGTTTTCTTGGGCATGATTCTCCTCCTTCCACGAACTACTCTTCATCTTTGCTCTCGATGATGCGTCGCACGCCACCCGGCTGGGTGTACGGTTGAAAGTCAGCCGGATGAAGAGCCGTAAACACACTCGGCGCGGCCACTGCTTTCTTAGCCGCCCGGCGCCGTCCTTTCTCCGGTTGATCCTCGCCCTTGTGCTTCCGAAGCATGAAAAAGCCTTGATGCCCCGGCTCAAACTTTGGCGCTCTATACCAGCGCACATCGCGACTGGCCGGGAATCGGAGCACAGCGGTCTTGCTCGTGTGAACGCCTTTATGCACGTCGTCGATTTCAATATGTGCTTCGCGCCAATGAGGTGTGTGTTCGCTAACTGGTCCAATCGGCTCCGGCGTGTTCGCGGGAGACTTTGCCTTACTTGCGGCACGGCTCGCGCCACTGGCGTCGGGAGGAATTCTGACCATCATCACTCTTCCTGAAAGCACTACATCTGCAGTCGAGAAGCGATGTTTGATTCGACGATTCTGACGATGCGCAACGGGATCGCCGCCCCGGCTTAAGAGCGCCGCGTGCTCTCGCGTTTCCTTTAGTCGCTCTTCCTTTACCGACACTACAGCGACGCTCGGACCAAAGATCCATCCATGGGTGTGGAAGATAAATTCATCGCCGACCACGGCCTTAGTCCGCCCGCTGAGTCTTACGGTCACGCGCCGGCCGCCCAGCTTGGCCAGGTTCGCCGGTGCTTCGAGCACCTGATCGACCATCGCGACCACAGTGTTCTTATCAACGGGCACCTCGTCCATCGTGGCTTTTTTGACTTCGCGGACTGTTCCTTTAAAAAGAAAAGTGGCGTCTATCGATGGGTCAGAATTCGTCGGCATGAGTGTTTCTCCTTTTTCAGAAAGCCTTGGCAACCTGCGAACGAGTCCGCAGGTTTGTCTGATGGCTCCACCACGCGCTTGGTGGAACAAGGGCCTGACGTTCAACAACTGGTACTGAAAATATGCGCCGTTTCGAGGCTCAGAGGACCAACCGTAAACGTCGAGGGCCGCCACGGTATCTCAAGTTGATTTGCGCGTCAAGCAATTTCAGCAAAACGACTGCAAGTAACCATAAAGCCATGTGTCATGGCCGTTTGAGAAAAGGTCCGCGTTGCCGGCTAGCTTTGGTATCGCCAGATCGATACGACAAGCGGAAAGCTTATTAGGGCACATCGCAAACTTGCTTATCGAGCGATACGTGCGACAATGCTTCGCTCGCTAACTCAAGCTTCCGATTGGTTTCAAGACTACATGGAACGTCGCGTAACAAGCTGGTTTAGTCCCAACCTGCAGATGGAAATGCCCCTGGTAGCGTATGGTCACAGTGGCCAGACGCTCTTGATGCTGCCGACGGCGGCGGCTGATTATCTCGAGTACGAACGGTTCTACCTGGTTGACTCAATCAAGCCGTTCATCGAGGCGGGTAAGATCCGCGCGTATTCAATCAATAGCGTGAACAAGTGGAGTTTGCTCAACAAAGAGATGCCGCCGAAGCTCAAGGCGGAGTTGTTAACGCGCTACGATCGGTACATCACCGAAGAAGTGCTGCCGCTGATTCGGAATGAGAACGATGAGAGTGTTTCGCGCCCGATGACCACCGGTGCGAGTCTTGGTGCGTACCTCGCGGCGAATGAGTACTTCAAGCACCCGGATCTGTTTCGCGGGACGATTCCGATGAGCGGCAGCTACGATATTCGCTCTTTTCTCGATGGCTACTACGACGACAACGTCTACTTCAACAATCCGGTCGATTACCTCTCGAATTTGAAAGACGATCATTACCTGCCGATTCTCCAGAGTGCAGATGCGATCTACATCATGAGCGGGCAGGGTGATTACGAAGATCCCGATCGCAGCAAACAACTCTCAGGCATTCTGAAGTCGCAAGGGATTCCGCACACCCTGGACTTGTGGGGACCCGACGTGAATCACGACTGGCCGTGGTGGCGAAAGATGCTGCCACACGTGCTGGGAAAGATGCTGGCATGAGGTCAGTACCGGAAGCGGTAGCGACCGGGTTCACATTCAATCCGATTACCCCGTCGCTACCGCTCCGGGTACTGACTCCTTACCCCGGCGGGCCATCATCACCCTTCTTCCCCTTCTTCTTTGCCGGTTCAGCTTCGCGTGGACGAATCTCCTGACGCGGAGGAGTAGCGGCCGGCGCGGCCGGCTTTGGTGCGCCTTCGGTGCGGGGTTCGGCTGGTTGATCGACTCTCGGCGCCGGTGGCAAGGTCGTGTCCTCCAGCTTCGGAGTCGTAATTGCGCTCGGCGGCTTCTCCTCTCCCGGTGAAGGCGATGCTTCGGGCTGCATCTGTGCGCGCTCAAGCGCCAGTTCGCGCTGGCGCTGCTTAAACATTTCGCGCATGTCTTCGGGCATCGACGGCGCTTTCGGAAAGTCTTCCTTCGGCTTGTCCTTCAGAAAATCTTTCATGTAGTCGATGAAAAACGGCAAGGCGCCGTGCGCGCCAGTCATCTCGTTGCCGAGATTTTTCTTGCGACCCGGATATCCCATCCACACGCCGGTTACGTACGTTGGCGTGTATCCGAGGAACCACACGTCGGTGTGATCGTTGACCGTACCTGTCTTGCCCGCGAGCGGCACACCGAGTACTTGCGCCGCGGAAGCAGTTCCGCCTTGGACCACTCCACGCATCATCGACACCATCGTCAGCGCGACGTATTCGTTCACGACTTTGTAGGTTGTCTTCTCCCACTCTTCTAGCACGGCGCCATCGCGATCCAGAACTTTGCGGACCATGTGAGGATCGACCCGCACACCCTTGTTTGGAAACGTCGAGTACGCCGAAACCATCTGGTCGAGCGGCACTTCCGTCGCGCCCAGCGCGGACGGCAGATACGGCGCCATGGGAACTTTAATTCCGAAACGCCGGACCATCTGCGCGCCGGTTTGAATGCCGACGGTTTGTAGCAAGTGCACGGCAGGAATATTCATCGACTGCGCCAGCGCGGTCTTCAAAGGCATGTCACTGCAACTGGTAGAGCCGTCGTAGTTATGCGGTTGCCAGTCTCCGATGCTGATTGGGGCGCCGCTCACGATTGAATCCGGCGTCATGCCCCACTCGATTGCCGCGGTGTAGATGAAAGGTTTGAATGAGGAACCAGTCTGGCGATAGGCCTGCACGGCGTTATTGAATTTGTTCGCGAGAAAGTCATAGCCGCCCTGCATCGCCATGATCTCGCCCGTCTTTGCATTGATCGTCATCAAAGCGCCTTCGACGGCGGGAATCGGCTGCATCTCGACGCGCAGACGATGGTTCTTCTTGTCTACCTCGTGAATGATGAATTCAGCCAGGTAGCCCGGTTTGAATTCCGCGCGCGGTGAGCGCTTGCCGCCCATGTCGCTCGCATTCACGGTCGCCATGTAATTGCCAAAGCGGACCGTCGCTTCGTCGCGGCCCGAATCGACTTTCATCACCAGCCCTTTTAAGTAGCGGCCGGGCACGTAATCGTTACGATACCAGTCGGGATATTTGTACGATGCCAATTCCTGCTGGGTCGGCGTGCCGGTATTTGACGAAGTCGCGATCGCTTCGTAGGAATTTCGCCAGGCGCCGTGACCGGCCGCGTATCGACGCAAGCCTGCGCGCACAACTTCGTAAGCTTTGCGCTGCGCCGCGACGTTGATGGTCGAATAGACCGCCAGTCCCGTCTGCGCCACGCGCGTGGTGAACTTGTCTTCCAAATCCTGACGAATATATTCGACGGGATAGTCAAATGCCGGTTCAGTGGCTTGCGGCGGTTGATAGTACGCCGAGTCCGCGAGTTGAATCGGTCTGGCCTTCGCGGCGGCGACCTCGGCTTCTGATGCGAATCCATTCTTTGCCATTAGATCCAGCACCAGGTCGCGACGCTCTTTCGCCTTCGCCGGATTTGCAGTCGGCGAATACTCACCGGGCGCCTTCGGAATCGCTGCGAGCAAGGCGGCTTCCTCTATCGTCAAGTCTTTCGCTTGTTTCCCAAAATAAGTTTCCGCGCCCGCCTCAACGCCGTAAGCGTTTGCGCCGACGAAGATATGGTTCGCGTACAACTCCATGATCTGGTTCTTGGTGTAGTAACGCTCGATTTGCAGGGCGAGCAGCCATTCATTCACCTTGCGCTTGTAAGTCTGTTCGCGGGTGAGAAAAAGATTCTTAGCGAGTTGCTGCGTCAGCGTGGATCCGCCTTCTACCCGATCACTCGTTAGGTTCTTCCAGGCCGCTCCGAGAATGCGAATCGGATCGATGCCGATATGATCGTAGAAACGTGCATCCTCAACCGCGAGAATCGCATTCTTCACATTCGGCGGAATCTCTTCGTACTTGAGCGGAATGCGTTTCTCGAGCGCGAACTCGCCAATTACGGTCTTGCCGTCATCAGCGTAAATTCGCGTCACGACGCTCGGTCGGTAAGTTGCCAGCGCCGCGACTTCATTTGCCGCTTGCGAATAGTTCAGTTGGTAAGCCGCAATGATGCCCGTCAAGCCGCCCGCCGCCAGCGCCAAAAGCAGCACCGCCGGAAACCAGAAACGCCGCAAGATGTGTTTGCGCTCGCCCGGAGGCGCATTGACGATAGCAGTCGGTCGATAAGCTTTCAGTCGATCAAACGGTGGTTTTGCAGCCATTTTGGATATCTCTCTTATCGCGGCGTTCGGGCGGAATTCCTACTGGACAATGCTTCAGATGCGCGCTTTGGACAACGTGGATTCCCACAGTTAACCATAAAGAGCGCGAAACAAGAGGATTATAACGGTTTCGATTGGCGTGCTGAAGCAGGGACGGCGCGAGCGGACCGGCTGATTCCTCAACTTGGGTCGAATGATTGTTAGCCCCGCGACCGATGAATCCATCGTCCTAATCTTCCATCGATCACGAGAGCAACACGAGCGATCCGCTTATGATAGGTATAAGTCCCTTGCCGCGCGTATTATAACCATCTTCCAGATATTCCCAGATGAAATCGATCATTGTCGGCACAGCGGGCCATATCGATCACGGCAAGACAGCGCTGGTGCGAGCGCTCACGGGGATTGACGCCGACCGGCTGCCAGAAGAAAAGCGGCGCGGCATTACCATCGATATTGGGTTTGCCGATCTCGATTTGGGTGACGTGCGTGTTGGGTTTGTTGATGTTCCCGGCCACGAGAAGTTTGTGAAGAACATGCTCGCCGGCGCGCATGGAATCGATCTGGTCGCGCTGGTGATTGCGGCCGACGAAAGCGTGATGCCGCAAACGCGCGAGCATTTTGAGATTTGTCGATTGCTGGGCGTTGAGCACGGCCTCGTGGTACTGACGAAAAAAGATCTGGTAGATGAAGAGATGCTCGCTCTCGTCCGTGAAGAAGTAAAGGAACTCGTCGCCGGATCATTTCTCGACGCAGCGCCGGTCATCGCGGTGAGCTCGCGCACGGGCGAAGGTCTCGAACAATTGAAATCAACCCTGCGTGAAGTTGCCTTGCAAGTGCCGGCCCGATCGGAGGAATTCATCACCCGCTTGCCGATCGACCGAGCCTTCACGATGAGCGGCTTTGGTGCAGTGGTGACAGGGACGCTCATTGCGGGAGCAATCGATGAGGGCGAAGAGCTCGAGTTGTTCCCCGTCGCCCGACAGGTGCGCGTGCGGGGTCTGCAAGTCCACGGTGCGAAGGTGAAACGCGCAACGGCCGGACAGCGTACCGCGGTCAACCTCACGGGCATTGAGACCGCGGAGCTGGAACGCGGGATGGTGCTCGCACCGCGGCACCGCTTGCGGCCAACACAAATCATCGATGCGCGGGCGACGCTATTGGCCGATGCACCGCGGGCGTTGCGCTCGCGGCAGCGCGTTCGCATGCACATTGGTGCTGCCGAAGTACTGGCCCGCGTGCGCGTGTTGGAAAATGGCACGGGCGTCTCGCCCGTGAACCCGGCAGCGAATCACGCGCAGGATGCGCGTGCCACTATCAAACCGGGCGAGAGCGGCTTCATTCAATTGCGTCTTGAGGCGCCGACGGTTGGCGTCCTGGGCGATCGCTTCATACTCAGATCATATTCGCCGCAGCACACAATTGCCGGCGGCATCATCATCGATCCATTTGCCCCAAAACATCGCGCGCGCGAACGAGCGCATGTGCGGGGCAGGCTGAGCACCTTGCTTGATGGAACACGCGAGGAAAAGGTTGGCGCGTTGGTCAGCAACTCGGCGCAAGGCTTGAACAGAGCGGACATGGTTGCGCGCACCGGCTGGCGTGATCAGATCGTCGCAACCGCTGTTGAATCCGCGCGCGCACAGCGACTAATTACCGAGGTGGGCGGCCAGTTATTCGCAACTGCCACGCTCGCGGACTTGAAACAGAACATCGTGAACGACGTTCGCGCACATCATGCGGGCGAGTCGTTATCTCGCGGATTGGGGCTGGAGATTTTGCGCGGACATTACTTTGCGCACGCATCGTCCGATGTTTTCCGCGCAGTCCTGGCTGATTTGCAGAAGGATGGCGAGCTCGTGATTGAGAAGGACATCGCGCGGTCGCCCGAGCACGCGCGCGCAGTGTCTGGCGAAGACGCTGCGTTGCGAGATCGGCTGGAAGAAATTTATCGCGAGGCTAATTTGGGCGCACCGACCATGAGCGAAGCGTTGTCGCGCGCTGGTGTCCCCGCTTCGCAACACAAACGCGGCAGAAAGATTCTGCAAGTGCTGATTGACGCAGGCAAACTCGCGCGCGTCGACGGCGAGATGCTCTTTCACGCGTCCGTGCTGGACGACATGATCGTGCGGCTACGCGCGTTCGCGGCCTCTAGACCAGATCGTGTGATTGACGTGCCGGCGTTTAAGGAATTAGCGGGCATTTCGCGCAAATATGCTATTCCGCTACTCGAATATTTGGATCGACAGAAAGTAACCAGACGAGAAGGAGACAAGCGAATAGTGATGAGTGATGAGGGCCAGAGGTCGGATATCAGATATCAGAGGTCAGACGTCTGATTTCTGATTTCTGATTTCTGATTTCTGATTTCTGATTTCTGACTTCTGACTTCTGACTTCTGACGTCTGACGTCTGCGTTAAGGTCCCGTTCCTTCGACCGGATAACCCGCCTTCTTCCAGGCATCCAATCCGCCGAGCAGAGCCGCCGCGTTCTTGTATCCGTTTTGATTGAGTGTGAGCACCGCACCGGCGCTCGTGTGTTCCTGCGGTCAAGTACAGTAGGTCGCAATGAACTTGTCTTTCGGGAACTCCCCAATGCGACTTGCGACTTCGTTTGACGGGATAAGAATTGCTCCTTTGATGTGGCTCTGCTTGTACGCGGCGTCGTTGCGGGTGTCCACGATCAGAACCTTATTGTCCTCGTACATTTTATAGAGCTCTTCCGCGGTGATGCGACGCGCGTCATCGGCCGGATTGTGCACCTGCTGTGGCACCGGCGTCGGTGACTTCGATTGGCCGATCAGCTTCGTAACCGATCCTTCGTGCGAGTTACAGCCGAGCAGCAATGCGGCCACGGCGATGCCCGCGAACAAACAAATAAGATTGCGCATTAAATAAGCTCTCCTAAAGAGATGGGCGAACTCGGCAATAATCTACAACTTTGGACACGCGATGGAAAGCGGAAAGCAGAAGGCAATAGGCGGCAGGCAGGAGGCCGGAGGCAGTAGGCAGTAGGCAGTAGTCTGCCTTTTGCCTTTTGCCTTTTGCCTTTTGAACCTATGTCTGTGGTACCGGCCGCGGGCGGGCAAAGGACGGTAGCGGCGTCACGACTCGGCCAGACGGCACGCACAAGACAGGACACGGCGCATTGCGCAATACCCGCTCGATCTCTGAACCAAGTGCCGGCGTGCCGCCGAACAATGAAGCATGAACGCTGGTGCCGATCACGATCAAATCGGCATCAATCTCAGCCGCGAGTCCCACAATTTCCGCATAAGGGCGGCCTTCAGCAACGTGGGCCTTCACCTTCGCACCGCGTTCGCGCGCGAACGCCTCCATTCGCTCCTGCACTTCGCTGCGCATGCGTGAAAGCGCTGAGGTACCTTCGTCCGGAAACAACAGAGAGATTTGTTCGAAGTAGTCGCCGATAACGTAAACTGCGTGCAATTCAGCGCCGATTGTTTCCGAAAGTTCGCGCGCTTTCTGCATAGCAGTAAATGACGTGGGACGAAAGTTCGTGGCGAGCAGAATGCGGTTCAAATGAATCTCGGATCTGCCGTCACGATGTTCGACAAAATCGTGTTGTGGCGGACGGATCGTCAATACGGGGCAAGGAGCCGCGGCGATGATCTCTTCCGCTGTTGACCCAAACAGAGCGCGCGCCAGGACGCGACGGCCACGTGTAACGACCGTCACGAGATCGACATCGTAGTCGCGAACCGCGCGCGCTATTTCACTGGCGGGCTCACCTTCGACTATGACCGGTTCGACTTCTAATCCGTCAAACAACGGATCATTGAGCAGAGCATGCACCTGCTTGCGCAACTGAAGCAGCCAGCTGTTCTCAGTCTCTTCAAGAATGCGTTCTGGCAGCGTCATCAAGTTCGGTGGCACATGCGCCGGCTGCACATTGAACAAAATGACGCGCCCGTGACCGGCGCGTGCGAACGCCGCGGCATACTTCAAAGCCGACCGCGCATGCGGTGTGAAATCAGTTGGAAAAAGAATGTTTCTGAAAGACATGATCTTCGTACTTTGTACTTTGTACTTTGTACTTTGTGCTTCGTCTCTGAAGATGAAGCAAACGAAGTACAAAGACCAAAGTTCAAAGTACAGTCTTCAAATCACTTTCGTGCCCGCGATCCGATCGAGCTGTTCCTTGAATCCCGATGCGCCGATCGCCTCGCTATTTCTTCGCGCCACGCGCGCCAATTCAAGCGCCACGCGTTCGCGCGTGCGACGCGCGCGGTCCCCGGTGGCAAGCCGATCCACCACGTGACGCAACGCTTCAGCGATGCCGACGACAAATCCCTGCGGAATTGTTTCGCCCTTAATAGTTACAGATGAATTTCTATAATCAAGCGACCCACTCATCGGATCAAGAAACGTGTAGTCATCACCGAGCGCGACGCGCGTTTGCTGGAATAGTTCTGCGAATTTTGCCGCTTGGGCCGTCGCGGCACGTTCGACCGCAGCGATAAGTTCGCCGCTCAGTTTGATGGTTTGTCCTGCATCAGCCGTTGGCGTCGGTACTTGCACAAGAGTTGTTTCCGTCGGGGAATCATCGTTGTCTCTTGCTTCAGACAATCGCATCGATTCAGGCATGGCCGCATCCGAAATCTGGGCGCTCGATAGCGAAGACCTACAGTGCGGCGCCATTGCTTCGTCCGCGCCTTCGTAGACAGAAATTTTTCCGGGCGATTGGCGCACGCGCAGCACGAGTCGATGTAACGCGGCTTCTTCGACGACGTCGGTACCCGCTACGCGATCAACTTCATGCACTAAAGGCGTCTCGCTACCGTCGACAAACACATCCGCGGCGTAATCAGTCAGCTCAACATGCACGCGACCGACAAATGACTGCTGCGACAAGTAACGAAGCAGCCCCCAGAGATTGACGAAACTTGTATCGAGGTCTTGATAGAGAACGCGCGATGGGACGGTTTCCATGGTCATATTTTGTGATGCTGAAACAGCGTGAGTCTATCAAGCGCGAAGAGCTAAGAGCAAAGCGGACAGTTTCAAGTTCCAAGTTTCAAGTCAACGCCCCAAAATCCTCGTCTCTTCCCAAATTCGTCGGCCCAGACAAATAACTTGAAACCTCAAACTTGAAACTTTAAACTGCGCCGCATGTTACGCGGAATCTTTCGCACAAAAAATCTCGACGACATCCTGGCGTCCGCGCAGGAAGAGGGTCATGCGCTAAAACGCACGCTTGGACCAATCAACGTAACGCTGTTAGGCATCGGCGCAATTATCGGCGCGGGTATCTTCGCGACTGTCGGCACGGCCGCTGCGGGAGACACGGCGCGACCGGGCGCTGGTCCATCGCTGATGCTGTCGTTCGTGATTACGGCAATCGTGTGCGCGTTCACCGCGTTGTGTTATGCCGAGATGGCCGCGATGGTTCCCATCTCGGGATCGGCATACACCTACTCCTACGCGACGCTGGGTGAGTTGGTCGCGTGGATTATTGGTTGGGACTTGATGCTCGAGTACGCGATTGGCAACGTCGCGGTGGCGATCAGTTGGGCGAACTACTTTCGCTCATTCATGCACGATGCTTTTGGCATCAACATCCCGGACTGGCTAGCGACGGACTTTCGCACCGCGCGAAAAATTCCGGGACTGCTCGATCACGCGCCGCATATCTTTGGCTATCCAATCGTTTTCAATCTCCTCGCATTTGCCATTGTTGCGGCGCTCACCATCCTGCTCGTTTGGGGGATCAAAGAATCGGCCGGTTTCAACGCGATCATGGTGGAGGTGAAGATTGTCGTGCTGCTGTTCTTCATTGGCGCGCTCTTTTATTTTGTCTCCCCTTCAACCATGAGCACCAACTGGCATCCGTTTCAGCCCGCGGGTTGGGGAGGAACGCTCGCGGGAGCTGCGGTCGTCTTCTTCGCTTACATTGGCTTCGATGCCGTCTCGACCGTAGCCGAAGAAACGAAGAATCCGGCTAAAGATCTGCCCATCGGCATTATCGCTTCGCTCGTGATCTGCACGATCTTCTATGTCGTGGTGGCTGCGGTCTTCACCGGAGCGATGCCCTACGGCGACTTGGTCAAGCGTCTTGCGACTGAACAAGCCGAGCCGCTAACCATGGCTTTGAATCATGTGGCGCCGCAAGCGCGTTGGGCCAGCGCCGTTGTCGCTTTCGGATCGGTCGTCGCACACACTGCCGTGCTGCTGGTATTTCAACTCGGCCAGCCACGCATCTTCTTCTCGATGGCGCGCGATGGTTTGCTCCCTCCCGTGTTTGCAAAAGTTCACCCGCGATTCAAGACACCGCACGTGACAACGATTCTCACGGGCGTGATCGTCGGAGGCTTTGCCGCGGTGATGAGCATCGACGAAATGGTCGACCTGACGAACATTGGAACGCTCTTCGCCTTTGTGTTGGTCTGTGTCGGCATCATCATTTTGCGGTACAAGGAACCCGATCGGCACCGGCCATTTAGAGTGCCGTTCGGAGCGTGGCCGCTGCCGATTCTCGGCGCAGTCTCGTGCGTGTTTCTGATGTACTACCTGCCCCCCACTTCATGGTGGCGGTTCGTGGCATGGTTGCTGCTGGGTCTTTCAGTCTATCTGTCTTACAGCTACTCGAAGAGTGAGATCGGAAAGAAGATAGGCCGCGCTTCGATTACCGCGCCATGGCTAATGCTGATGGCGCTGGGATCATTCCTGTTAGCGATTGGTCTGCTCACCATTCCGCACAGCGCCGGTCTGCAAGAGATGATCAGTCAACTGGGGGGCAGATTCGGCGAAGCGAAGCAGACATTCGTGGGAACGATTCTGATTGTGGCCGGAATAATCTGCGCGGCAATTGGGGCGCTGATTGGATTGCTTCGGAAACCTGCGGCGACATCTTAGTGCGAACAAGTCAGTACCATCTGCGTAAGCAGATGGGTTAAGGACCGACTCTGTTTGGCCCATCCGCTCACGCGGATGGTACTGACTGTTATCACCTCGCGTCGCTTTTCTTCAGATCCTTAATCACTTCACGACTCGCATTGAATCCTGGTGCTCCGGTGATGCCGCCGCCGGGGTGTGTACCTGCTCCGCACAAATACAGACCATTAACCGGCGTACGATATTGCGCGGCGCCGATGAACGGACGGAATGCGAAGAGTTGATCGAGCGACATCTCGCCGTGATGGATATGACCGCGAGTTAGCTTGAATTTGCGTTCGAGATCGAGCGGCGTCAACACTGTCCGACCCACGATCAACTGTTTCAAATTCGGCGCGTACTCGGAAAGCACTTTCACGATGGCATCGCCGAGCTCCTCGCGTCGTGTATCCCAGTTCCCTTGCTTCAATTCATAGGGCGCGAATTGAGCGTGAATCGACATCACGTGCGCGCCGCCCGGCGCGAGTGAAGCGTCCGTCAGCGTTGGAATCGTGACTTCCATAAACGGCTGCCGAGAAAAGTCGCCATACTTCGCCACGTCGAAGGCACGTTCGAGATAATCAATGTCCGGACCGATTTGAATTCGGCCCGACAGGTGCTGCTCAGAATCAATTCCAGCGAACTTCGGCAATGCCGACAATGCGAGATGAGTCATGGCGACGACGCCATACGCGCGATAATTTTTAGCGCGGGCGCGGAAGGTGACCAGGTCTGCCGCATAATCGAGCAGTTGCAATAACGTCACTCCCGGATCACCATTCGAAACAACCGTCCACGCAGGAATAGATTCGCCGTTCGTGAGGACAAGGCCAGTAACGCGGTCGTCTTTGATTTCTATGCTCGCGACTTCTGCGTTCGTACGGATCTCGGCGCCTGCTTCAGTCGCTGCTTTCGCGAGCGCTTGCGTAAGCGCGCCCATCCCTCCTTTCACAAAAACGGTCGGTGCGATCGCCTGACCGGAGTTCGCGGCTTGTAGCAAGACGGGCGCGCAGGTGCCCGCCGACCATGGCCCGGCGAACGCGCCAAAAATTCCGCGCGCGGCGACGATGGCGCGCATCGTCTCATTCTCAAACCACTCGGCGGCGAGATCGGCAACCGCCATCGGGCCATACCGCAGTAAGCGATACTCATTTTTCTTGCCGAGACCGCGAATCGCCCAACCGAGCTTTCCCAGGTTCCACAGTTCACTCTTTGTCGGGTCATCGACGTTTGGAGGCGTCATCGATAACAGTGGTCGCAGTGCACTTCCAATGCGTCCGAACGTCGCGAGGAACTCTTGATAACGTTTGGCGTCTTTCGACGACACTTGCGTCAAATCGTTCGTGGTTTGATTTGGGTCTTTGTGAATAAAGACAGGTGCGGCATCGAGGTTGAGCGCGCAGACTTGCGTCGCGGGTTTGATGAAATCGACGCTGTGACTCTCGAGCTTTAGATCTTCAGCAAGCTGCGGCAATAAGGGACCCGCGCTGGTTGCGAGAGTAGAACACCGAAATCCAGGATGAAATTCTTCAGTGACGCAGGCTCCGCCGACAACTTCGCGACGCTCAAGGACGAGCGGTTTCAGACCTGCTTTCGCAAGATAATAAGCAGCAACCAGACCGTTGTGGCCGGCGCCGATGATGATTACCGGTTTCATGTTTCGAGTTTCGAGTTTCGTAGTGAGCTCAGTACCATCTGCGTGAGCAGATGGGGCATTGATCCAACTTTGACCCATCCGCTTACGCGGATGGTACTGACTTCATGGCTCGACTCATTTGTCTTTCAAAATGGCGAGCGCCGCGTTCCGCCCGCTCGCGCCCATGATGCCGCCGCCGGGATGCGTCGCTGATCCGCACATGTAAAGGTTTTTGATCGGCGAACGATACTGCGCCCAACCCGGCGCTGGACGCAGAAAGAAAAGCTGTTCGAGCGTTAATTCGCCCTGAAAGATATTTCCTTCCGACAAGCCAAACTCACGTTCCAGATCGAGTGGCGTCAGTACCTGGCGATGCAGAATGATGTCTTTGATGTTCGGAGCGTGCTCAGCGATCGTGTCGATCACAGTATCGCCAAATGCTTCGCGTTCATCATCCCAATTCCCCTTCAAGTTGTAAGGTGCGTACTGCACGAAGCAAGACATCACGTGCTTTCCCGGCGGGGCGACGGAAGGATCAGTCAGCGTCGGAATCACCATGTCGATGTATGGCCGGCGCGAGTAACGACCATACTTCGCATCGTCGTACGCGCGTTCCATGTAATCGACGCTTGGTGAAATTGAAACTGCACCACGCAGATGCGGGCCACTTCCCGGCAGAGCCTTAAAGTTCGGCAGCGCATCGAGCGCGAGATTCACCTTTCCTGACGAACCGCGGAATTTGTAACGCTTGATGTCTTCAACAAAGTCTTCTGGCAAGTGTGACTCGCCGATCATTTTCATGAAAGTCAGCCGCGGATCGACGCTGGATGAAACAATGTCGGCATTGATCTCATCGCCGTTTTCCAGCACCACGCCTTTCGCTTCGCCATTTTTCAAAATGATCTTGGCGATCGGCGCTTCAGTACGAATGTCTGCTCCGGCTTCGCGCGCCGCGCCGGCAATCGAATTGGAAATCGCCCCGGTGCCGCCGCGCGACAAACCCCAGGAGCGAAACGCTCCATCGATCTCACCCATGTAATGATGCAGCAGCACATACGCGGTACCCGGAGAGCGCACGCCCAGAAACGTGCCGATGATCCCGGAAGCAGACATCGTCGCTTTGAGCACGTCCGTCTCGAACCACTGATCGAGAAAATCGACGGCGCTCATCGTCATCAACTGCACCTGGTTGTATTTGTCTTCCGCCGAGAGCTTTTGAAAACGACGACCCATCGTCAGCAGTTCCATCAATCCTTTGGGATTGAGCGAAGCCGGATCAGGTGGCGTCATGTTCATGATCGGCTTGACGAAGTGGGCCATCTCGACCATCGCCTTGCCGTACTCATCGTAGGCTTCAGCGTCCAGCCGCGAATGCCGCGCAATCTCACGTCGAGTTTTCGCATGATCGTTGACGCGCCAGAGGTAATCGCCGTTCGGCATTGGCGTAAAGGTGCCGTCAAGCGGCAGAATTTCGAGTCCATGACGCGGCAAATCGAGTTCGCGAATAATCTCGGGACGCAGGAGCGAAACGACGTAGGAACAGACGGAGAATTTGAAGCCGGGAAAGACTTCTTCAGTCACGGCGGCGCCGCCGAGCACATGCCGCCGCTCAAGTACCAGCACGCGTTTACCAGCGCGCGCGAGATATGCTGCGTTTACGAGACCATTGTGGCCTCCGCCGATGACGATAACGTCGTATTTGGTCATACCTAACGCAAGCCAATGAGTCAGTACCGTCCGCGTCAGCGATGGGATCAAGGTCAAGTCTGGTCATGACCCTTTATTCCATTTGCAAACTAGATGGTACGGACAATCTCCTTGCTGAAGACGGCGTAGGATACTTATAATCGCGCCCCCTTACAATTGCGACTATTGACTGAAGTGGAGGTTACGTCATGTCGATCAGTAAAACGATTCTGCCTGAATTCGATCATGAAATGTCGACGACCAGAAAAGTATTGGAGCGAATTCCCGACGACAAGTTCAGTTGGAAGCCACACGAGAAGTCGATGACACTCGGCGGACTCGCGACGCATCTTTCGCATATTCCAAGTTGGACCAAAGAGACGTTCGCGCGGACTGAACTTGACGTTGCCCCGCCAGGAGAGCCGCCGCTACGCATGGAAGAAAAGAAGTCGCGCGCGGAGGTACTCGACGCTTTCGATCAGAACGTTAAAGACGCGCGGGCAAGTCTCGAATCCGCAACCGACGAGCAGTGGCTGGGCAAATGGTCGTTACTGGCGGGTGGCAAGACGATCTTCACTCTGCCTCGGACTGGAGTAATGCGCGGTTTCATCATGAGCCACTCGATTCATCACCGCGCCCAACTCGGCGTGTATCTGCGCCTGCTCGACGTGCCGGTGCCGTCGATCTATGGACCGTCCGCGGATGAAGGTGGGTTCTGAGTAGAACAGGCTTCCTTACTTTTCAACCGCTCACTATTGCATCGGCGATCTTCACTGCTTCGACAGCAGCTTTCACATCATGCACTCGCACTATGTGAGCGCCATTCAGTACTGACCCGACCACTGTCGCGATCGTGCCGTACAACCGTTCATCCGACGGCGCGCCGTTCAGCAACTTTCCCAGAAAGGATTTGCGTGACGTTCCGATCACGATCGGCAAGCCCGGGAATTGATCGGAGAGGTTTCGCAGCCTTCGAATTATCTCGAGGTTCTGCTCCACCGACTTTCCAAATCCAATTCCCGGATCGACGGCGATGCTCTCGCGCGGTACGCCGAATTGTTCAGCGATCGATACGCTTCGATGCAAACCTTCGACAACATCGGCGAAGACGTCTTCAGGAAAGGGACGTTGCTGCATGTCTTTTGGTGTGCCGCGCGAATGCATTAGCACCAGCCCGGCCTGGGTGCTTTTCGCGACGGCCGCTAGCGCAGGATCGAAGCGTAATCCTGAAATATCGTTGATGATCTCCGCACCGGCCTCGCACGCAGCGCGCGCGACGGTGGGTTTTGTCGTGTCGATCGAGATTGGAACAGATGAACCTGGCGCAAGCTTTTCAATGACAGGAATGACACGACGCAACTCTTCATCTTCCGAGACAAATTCAGAACCAGGCCGGGTCGATTCACCGCCGACATCGATAATGTCTGCACCTTCGGAAATCATCTGTTCCGCGTGATCAACCGCGCGATCGAGCGAGAAGAACTTGCCGCCATCGCTGAAGCTGTCGGGAGTAACGTTCAGCACACCCATGACGAGCGTGCGCCCGCCATAACCCAATGAACGTCGCGCAAGTTTCCATTCACGAACCGGCATGCACGCAAAGTAAATCGCAAGCGGTAAAGAGGCAAGTTCGGAACTTGGATCTACTTTCTTTGCGCCTTACTCTTTACTCTGCGCCTTTGCGTGAAATCTGACGCGCATAATAAATTTCTCGCAAAGGCGCGGAGAAGTGCCGGAAGGCACGAAGGCAAAACAAGCCACAACCGTTCGGGATCGACAGCGCTTTGGGTGTTTCCTATCATCGTCACCCTGGCAGGATATCATTTGGACATTCAGGCCTACCTCAAACGCATTAACTACCACGGTCCAACGAGTCCGTCGGCTGAGACCCTGCGCGCCCTTCATATCGCACACTTACAAACGGTCCCTTTCGAAAATCTCAGTATCCACGCCGGCGAGCCGATTGTGCTCGAAGACAAGGCTCTGTTCGCGAAAATTGTTGAGCGCCGCCGCGGCGGCTTTTGTTATGAGGCGAACGGATTGTTTGCGGCGCTGCTCCGCGCGCTCGGCTTTAACGTGTCTATGCTTTCCGCGGAAGTTGCGCGGGCGGACGGCTCATATAGTCCGTCTTTCGATCATATGGCGCTGATGGTCACTCTAAAACAACGTTGGTTGGCGGATGTCGGTTTTGGAGATTCATTTCTGGAACCGCTGTTGCTTGATGAGCAAGGCGAGCAACTACAATCACCGGACGCGTTCCGAATCGACCGGGCAGGCGCTTACCGTATCGTGATGCGGCGGGAAGCGAACGAATGGAAGTCGAACTATCGCTTCACTCTGGAGTCGTACGAGTATGCGGATTTCGCCGAGATGTGCCGGTATCATCAAACATCGCCGGAATCACACTTCACGCAGAAACGCATTTGCTCGCGCGCGACTGAAACCGGGCGAATCACGCTTAGTGACATCCGTTTGATCGAAACTACCGGCGATCAGCGCGAGGACCGAATGCTAGACGATCAAAAGGAATACAACGCAATGCTGCGAGAGCGTTTCGGGATCGTGATGCGCTAGGCAATGAAGAAAGCTGCCATTGACCCTGTCAAAATTGACAGTGTGACAGACTTACCTGTTCTCCTAAAATCACTCCCCGTCACTTTATGTTGCCATCGTAGTTTACCCGTACAGCCTATGCTCGCAACGTGGTCATGAAGCGATTGATTAGGCGAGAACTGCAACTAGTTCGACCCAGACTGATCCGGAACGCACAATTCTTGCCGGGCCCCAGCCGGATCTTAAAGCTCAAAGCGACAACAAGATGGGCCGCGTAGAGTACGCGTGGCGGGTGCAGCCTCTAAACCACCGACTGGCGGCGAGCAATTTCAACGACGCACCCAGGGCCTTTTAAAACAAAGCGCCCGAGTGCCAGGAACTGATGGAGACCTTAAAGGGAGGAGCAAGATGAAATTACACAGATACATCATGTTGGTGGTGGCGGTGATCGCAACCACTGTGGGGGTCTCGAACGCTCAGGTGCAGCAGAAGATTTCAGACGAGCAGCTGAAAGACCTTCTGACCCGCATTGATACTACGACTGAAAGTTTCGGTCAAGAATGCGGATACGGCATTAGACAAGTCAGGTTACGATGGCTCAGCCAGAGAAGACGAGCTCAATAAAATCCTCAAGGACTTCAAAGGCGCCACCGAACGGGTGAAGACAGACCATGCGGGCGAAAGCGGCAAAAAGAACCTCGGGAACGTGCTGCACTTCGGAGTCTCTATCGAGCAATGGTTGAAGAAATATCCACTGGACGGTGTGCAAGATGATTGGACCACCTTGCGGTCCGAGCTCGGCGAACTCGCGAGTGGTTTCGGTGTCACCTGGAAAGAAGGTGAAGGGTATGCCACGGGCACTCCTGTAGCCGCAGTTGACGTCAAGAATCTATGCATGCACATAGAGGATGTGGCTGACCATTTTAGAGAGGCTCTCGACGACGCGCTCGACAAGTCGAAGCTGAACAATACCAGCACTGAGGACGAAATTAACGGGTACGTCAGAGACTTTCGTAACGCGACCAACGATCTCCAGGATCATTACAACGAGGAAGCCCGCGCGAAGGATGACGCTAAAGAAGTCCTTACCCGAGCTAACAAGATCGATGGCTTCATGCACAAGCACAAAGATGTAATCACGCCTGAGATCCAGACACAGTGGGAACTCGTACGCAACGACCTGGATCGACTTGCTAAGTACTACAACGTCAATTGGCGCTGGCAGCAATAGGCTCGGGGGTGAGGTCAGATTAAGAACGCGCACGCAGTTGGGTGTGGCGGCCAGCAAAGCACGAAACAGAGGAGGTCAGCGACAAACGAGTCTTTAAATGATCGGAAGCAGTACAATGCGATCTTGCGAGAGAGATTCGGCTTCGGGACTCTGAGTTTTGAAAGTCCTGTCCCGTACTGACGATCTTCAAAATTTGGCTTTGCATTCTGCACTGTCTCACACCCCGCGCGTGCCCCGCCTCAGAAATCCCGTATTCTTGCCACGCACAAGGTGATAGCCGGGCATTAAAAGAGGGCTGTCCCGTAATGACGCCTTTCAGGAGTTGGGGTTGCACTCTGTCCAATCTCACAACCCCACGTTTGCCCACCCAAGAAAATCCCGTATTCTTACCGCGCACTCAAATCTCGGCCTACTCTTTCTGTTGAGTAAATCCAACAGGAAAGGCGACTTCGTATATTAAGGCTATTTGAGCGTTAACCTGACTTGCTGCCCGAATCAAACCAAGTTGCGGATATAACCTTGTTGCAGGCGATCGCCCGAAAGGACGAGCCGGCATTGGCCGCGCTCTATGATCGTTACCGGCTGACCTTGTTCGGCCTGCTGATGCGTATTTTGAACAACCGCGAAGAGGCCGAGGATGTTTTACAAGAGGTGTTTCTACAAGTGTGGCGGCGCGCCGCGGATTTCGACGAGCAGCGCGGCCGGCCATTCACCTGGCTGGTGACGCTGACGCGCAGTCGCGCAATTGATCGTTTACGGCAACTTAATTCACGCGAACGATTAGTGTCATCCGAGACGGAAGTTTTGGCGTTCAGTGTTTTAGATCCAGCCCAGGATGCATTTAGATCAGAACAGCGAGATATTGTTGCCGCCGCGTTGGCTGAACTCTCCGAAGAGCAACGACACGCGTTGACCCTGGCTTATTTTGAAGGATTGACGCAGTCAGAGATTGCGGCACGTCTTAGTTCGCCTTTGGGAACGGTGAAGACCCGCATGCGTTCGGGAATGATTAAGCTGCGCGACCTGCTGAGCCGCAGAACGGCGAGTCAAACACTCTGATGTCGATGAAGCACGAAGATTACCAACAGATGCTAACAGCGCACGCGCTCAGCGCTCTCGATCAGACTGATCGTGAGGTGATCGAAGAGCATCTGTCCGGCTGTGCGGAGTGCCGTTCGGAGTTTGATGACTGGCTTGGGACTGCGGGGGCTTTGGCCTCTGTTGCCGGCACCCTGGAGCCCTCACCGCAAGTGCGTGAGCGCATTCTCGAGAACGTGCGCGCCGAAAGATCCACGACGACCGCGCAAAATGTGTTTGAGCTGAAGCCACCTTTTCGACTTACCGTATCGTGGCTTCCGAGGTTCGCAGCCATCGCGGCATCATTGATTTTGGTTGGCTTGCTGGCTTTGGTTTTAATTATGTGGCAACAGAATCGTACCGCTAAGACCGAGTTGGCACGGCTGACGGCTGAGGCCGAACAAGCGCGGAAGGAGCGCGAACAGAATCAGAAGCTTCTTGAACTGTTGAGTTCACCGAGCGGCCACGTTGTGCAATTGACGGGCACCGTACAGGGCTCTCCGGCGAGTGCCTATCTGGTTTATGACGCGAAGTCCGGTCGCGCCATTCTCCGGACGCACGGCCTGCCGCAGACGGCTCCCGGAAGGGCCTATCAACTGTGGTTTATCGCGGGTGCTTCACCGGTGCCGGGTCGCGTTTTCAAGGTCGCGGCTACTGGCGAGGGCACTTCTTCGGATCAAATCCCGCCTCGAGTGCTTCCTTCTCCGGTCTTTGCCGTAACGGAAGAGAGCGAATCAGGCGCCTCAGCCCCCACCGGACCGATCCTACTTAAAGGCACATCATAAATTGAACAAGATTCATCGCGGTCAAGCTCAGGAACCGTCCGCGGAGCGGACCACAGCATAAGCCTGGGGCGTAAGGCCCAGGATCGACGATGAAAATGAATGAGCCCGCGAAGCGGGCGATAGCGAATCATATCTAATCGTCTCAGCGTTAAAAGCTGATTACCTGAGTTCCCGTACTTGCACGACTGCCGCCAGCTTCGCGGGCTAACTTCAACTTTTGGGTTTTAATAACCTGGGGTTCCGCTGGCGCTCCACCCCAGACTTTATGTTGTCGTCCGCTCCGTCAGACTTGTTAGTGGTTTCGCGCGCGAGTGGCGATTGCCTTGGCGGGATTGCCGGAAGATGAAAACGGTCAGGCAGCGGCTGTGATTGTTAGGTTTCCAGCCGCTGCCCCTCGACGCGCTCCGTTTATGGGTGGGAATGATTGCGTCCGTTTTGTGGCGTTGACTCGTACGGAAAGACCTTGTTGAAGCCCATGTCGTTCTTGTCGACGCCATCACCTGCCGGTCCGCGAATGATTAGGTTATTCGGGTCCCGCAGATCGCTGATTAGTGCCGTAACCGCGATGTCCACGACGTCGTCACCGAAACGGCGGCCGTTGGGCCAGCCCCCGGGAATGAACCCACCATTGTTGAATGGATCCTGAATCTGACTCTTCAAGACATCGCCGCCAAAAATGCTCAACCGCGAAAAGCCTGCGTCATCGGGATTGGTTAAGTCGGAAGCCCCGTTGCCCGCGAACCGGACTTTACTAGTGGAGAGATCGACCCGAATCATGTCAGGAATGAAGATACCTGCAATGTCGGTGCGATTTGTTTCGGGCGCAACCGGCGCGTGGAAGACGAGGAGATTGATCAGATGAGCTAACTCGGGAGTTTCCGCATATTTCCGAAAAAGCTCGCGGTCACTGCTCGGACTCGTACGGCTGTAAAGGTCCTTGTCCTCAATCGCCACCAGGCCTTCGTTGAAAAGCGGATTTCCCTGGCGCGCAATCTGGACGAATGGTCCATTGTTCTTTGGCGCTTGCTTGTCGTCGAGCACCTTAACCGAACGGCGGCTGGTGGTCGCATAAACACCGACGATTTGCCGATCGCCGCCCAGTTCAACCATCGGCACTTCGAGAGCCATAAAGTGAATGTTGAAGCCAGCCTGCGAATCCTTGCCCGGACTGCGCAACTTCAGCAGATCAAAAACCGATTGAATGTCAGCGTAAAATCCGTCGTCTCGCTGGCCCGCAAACGAAACGTAGCCGTTCGAGAGATGGGCAATCGCCTCGCTGGTGTAGCGGTCCAGCTGGGCTTCCGTCGACACGCCCTGACGCGCCGGGTTCTCGCCATTATCGCCCTCGTTGTAAAACGGCGTGGCATTGCCCTGATTATTTGGCGGAACGACTCCATTACCAAGCACAGTTGAGCGGTTGGTACGTCGATCAAACTTCGTGACTGAGTAGGTTTGCGTCAGGTTCTGGTTCGCGTCATCCACGTGTTGTACGACGCCCGTATACGACTGAAGGATCGTGTTTCGATTCTTAAAAGTCGTGTTGAACCGGAATTGATAGCTGATCGTGGCTCGTCCGATGCCGACGTCTGGGCCGATCGCAACGTGAATCTCGTAAAGCACAGTATCGTCAAAATTGTATTTGTTGGGTCCGATGCCCGGCTCTTCGTGAGGATAGACGCCCAACGCAACGACCAAAGACTTCTGACCGTTGTCCTCATCGACAAAGGCATAAACGTCCGTGGTATTGGCCGCCGGATCAAGAACGATTAGCGGCGCGTCCATGTGACTCGACGCTAACCCCGACGTTGGACATAGACTGACTGACAAGAATGCCAGCAGCAACATCGTCATTGCTTGTTTTAGTTTCTGGTAAATGATGTGCATGTCGTTTCACTCCTCTAAATTTGTCCAGGCCCTCGGGCGGGGTCACTGATTTTTCCTTACGCAGTAAACTACGACGCAGCACCCTCGATCGGATTTGTGAGTTAGTGCTTGCGCAAAAATAGAAGGGTGTTTCAGCAAATGAGTGATGTGCTGCGGCAATCGGAATTGGCGCGCAGGTCGAGCGACAGAAATTTGGAGTGCGGTGGCAAGCGAAGCGCGACACCGCTTTGGATGTCTTACCAATACAAAATCCAAAGCGCCGTCGACGCTTCGCTCTGCCGGCGCACTCCAAACCAGCGCTGAAGCG
>CBFHBA010000039.1:0-43723 GCA_965653675.1 uncultured bacterium | reverse complement strand
GAAGTCATGGTTCCTTCGTTTACTTTTTTTGCGACCGCCGAAGCAGTCTCGGTGCTCGGCGCCACGCCTGTCTTTGTGGATGTCGATCCGGTTTCGTACACGGTAACAGCCGCGGCAATCGAACGCGCCATCACGCCGCGCACGCGGGCTGTTATTCCGGTGCATCTGTATGGTCAGGCAGCCGATCTCGATCCTATTCTCGCACTCGCAACAAAGCACAATCTGCATGTCATTGAAGATGCCGCGCAGGCGCACGGCGCCGAGTACAAAGACAAGCGTCTGGGCGCGCTCGGTGGTGTGGGTTGCTTCAGTTTTTATCCAAGCAAAAATCTTGGCGCCTACGGCGAGGCGGGCGCGATCGTGACTAACGATGAACAGTTAGCGACGCGTTTGCGCTTGCTGCGCGATCACGGGTCGACAAGCAAATACGCGCATGCAATCGTTGGCTACAACTTTCGCATGGAAGAAATTCAAGCGGCAGTGCTGAACGTAAAGTTGCCGCATCTGAACAATTGGAACGAGGCACGGCGTGCGCGCGCCGCGAGGTACCACGCAGCATTAGGCAATTCAAAACTGGTATTACCGCGCGAGATGGATTACGCGCGCCATGTCTATCACGTCTATGCAGTTCAGTCCGACAATCGCGACGAATTGCAGAAGCGTCTGACCGCGGCGGGAGTGCAAACTGGCGTTCATTATCCAATTCCGATTCACCTTCAGCCGGCTTATGCGTCGCTGAGCTACAAACCTGGGGATTTGCCGGTGACTGAGAGTTTGGCGGAGCGAGTTCTCTCGCTACCGATGTTTCCCGAGCTTTCGGATGAGCAAATTGATCGAGTGGCGGCGGCGGTAATGGCAGCGAATTAAGGCGGCGTTTTTCTACCTTCGTTTCCTGGCGCGCGAGGATTGCACTTGCCGCAAGTGCTCCACATATTTCTCGTCGCTGAAACGCTTCGCGCCGTCTTTCGTTAACTTCGACAATTCTTTGAACAGCGGCTCATCAATGCTGGTGAAGTTAAAGCATGCCTTTCCTTGCATGCGCTTCTTCAACTCAGGCGACATGGTGATTGATTCGCCCAGCGTGGCATAGATAGACATTAGGTGATAGCTCACGTAATTCTTTCCCAGCCGCACGCCGCCAAACATCAACGGATAATTTTTCTTCAGAAGGTATCGCGTGTTCAGGACATACATGTTGTCAGTGTCCATAGCGACATCCATCTTCGGCTCGTAAGGCGCGAAGATCTCTTTCAGCCGCTCGAACACCGGCCGCAGATCACTCTTGTTAGCCATTGGGTTTGATTACCTCCAGCCCGCGCATGTACGGACGCAATGCTTCTGGAACAACCACTGAGCCGTCGGCTCGCTGATAATTTTCGAGCACGGCGATCCAGGTGCGGCCGATTGCCAGCCCTGAACCATTCAGCGTGTGCACAAACTCAGGCTTCGATCCACCCGCGCGACGAAAACGAATATTTGCACGGCGTGCCTGAAACGCTTCGTAATTTGAGCAGGAAGAGATTTCGCGGAATGCGTTCTGCGATGGCAGCCACACCTCGATGTCATAAGTCTTAGCATTACTGAAACCGAGGTCGCCGGTCGAAAGCGCCACGACGCGATAATGAATTCCCAGTTTCTGCAAGATCGTTTCCGCGTCATGCGTTAACGCTTCCAGTTCTTCATAGGAGTTTTCCGGCAACGAATATTTCACCAACTCAACTTTTTCAAACTGGTGTTGGCGAATGACGCCGCGAGTGTCCTTGCCGTAGCTGCCGGCTTCTGAACGAAAGCATGGTGTGTAGGCCGCCCACTTCATCGGCAGGTGCGACGCTTGGAGAATTTCTTCGCGATGGTAGTTCGTCACCGGTACTTCGGCGGTGGGCACCAGATAAAAGCCCCGCTCGTCTTCGAGCTTGAAGAGATCCTGCTCGAACTTTGGAAGCTGTCCCGTTCCGAACAGCGCCGACGCGTTCACAATGAATGGCGGCAGCGTTTCGATATAGCCGTGTTCCCGCGTATGCGTGTCGAGCATGAAATCGATCAGTGCCCGCTCAAGCCGCGCGCCCGCGCCATTCAGAATTGCAAAGCGCGCGCCGGCAATTTTCGTCGCCCGTTCCAGATCGAGAATGCCCAGCGCGGCGCCGAGATCGACATGATCCTTCGGATCGAAATCGAATTCTGGCTTTGTGCCCCAGCGGCGAATCTCGGCGTTGGCTGATTCGTCTTTTCCCACCGGAACTGATTCGTGTGGAATATTGGGGAGGGTGGATAGCAATTCGCGGATGCGCTTCTCAGCTTCATCGCGCGATGCGTCAAGCTGCGCCATTCGCTCTTTCAGTTCATTGACCTGCTTACGGCGCGCATAGGCTTCTTCACGTTTGCCGTCTTTCATCAGCGCGCCGATTTCACGGCTGGCCGCGTTGCGCTCTGCATTTAACTGATCCGATTCGGCGATGACGCGACGGCGCTCGGCATCCGCGGCGGCAAAGTCGTCAAGCGCAGTAGTCAGCATCCCGCGTTTTTCCAGCGCGGTGCGCACGGCGTCGAGGTTCTCTCTGACATAATTCAGATCAAGCATCGATTCACAATCTGATACGGAACCACTTGCGGTAGCAAGCGGGTACAACGTTGATTAACCCGCTCGTTACCGCGAGCGGTTCTGTACGAGCAGCGGTTCAGTTAAGATTCGAAAAGATTCTATTCGCTTCTTCCAAAGTCTCTTTCGATCCGACATCGAACCAAATTCCCGGCACCTGCCAAGCATAAAACGGCGTGCGTTGATACATCCATTGCACAAGCCGTCCCGGCTGATCCGGATTGTTTCCTTCCGCCAGGTATTGCCGAATCAACCGAAGCGTCGCGCGAGGATAGTAATACAAAGCAATCGCAATCAACGTCGACTTTGGATCAGCAGGCTTTTCTTCAAAGAAATCAATTTGCCCGTTACCGTTGACTGCGATGACGCCGTACTTGCGGCTCTCTTCCAGAGTTCCAACATCGTAGACGCCTGTCACTGGCGCATTGGACTCCCGGCAGAATTTTCCAAATCGTTCCAAACTTTGGCTAAAAAGGTTGTCGCCGCCAACGACGACGATGTCATCATCAATCTGTCCTTCGTTCAGCACCAGATTCATGTCGCCGATCGCGCCAAGCTTGTTTGCATCATCTGTTGAGTGATCGTTGATGACTATTATCGGTCGAATTCTGTTGCCGGTTTTGTAATCTTCAGCCCAACGCGTGAAGTGTTCGGCAAACTTTGCGTTAGTGACGATAAAGATTTCATTGATCGCTTCGATGGGTATTAAGTTGTCCAGCACATGCTCCATCATCGGCTTGCCGGCCACGGGCAGCAGAGGCTTCGGCTGGTTCAACGTCAATGGATAAAGCCGCGTCGCGTAACCCGCGGCCAAAACAATTAACTTCACAATTCTTTCGTGCGCGGCGCTCTTCAGCGCTCTGTCACTTCAATTCCTTTCAAGGGATAAAACGGCATCTTGGCAAAAAAGATCGCAGCGGGCAAACGCGGGTCGGAAGTGAAGTCAGTACCGGGAGCGGTAGCGACCGGGTTGACCCGGCGTTCATACTGCGAGTTCCGATAGTGACCCGGTCGCTATCGCTCCCGGTACTGACTCCATATCCGTGACGTTAGGACTTGACGAGCTTTCGTGGCTGTCGGGCCTCTGCTATATTCCGCTTCACTTAATCATGCATTGACGGGAGATAGAATTCTTGTCAGATCAAAAACAATTCTCTGGCCGTGCTGCGATCGTGACCGGCGCCACACGCGGAATTGGCCGCGCGATCGCGCTTGAGTTGGCGCGGCGCGGCGCCGACATCGCATTCAATTACGCGAAGAGCGCGGAAGCAGCGGATAGTCTGAAGCGTGAAATCGAAGCACTTGGCGTGCGCGCGCTCGCGACGCAAGGCGACGTAGCGAACACGGACGCCGCTGCCGAAATGGTGAAGCAGACGAAAGATGCGTTCGGCCGGATCGATTATCTCGTCAACAACGCCGGCATCGTCCGCGACACTTTGATCTTGCGGATGAAGGAAGACGATTGGGATGCCGTGATCGACACAAATTTGAAAGGCGCCTGGAATTTTTCCAAAGCGGCGTTACGCGTGATGCTGCGCCAGGAAGGAGGCGGCTCGATCCTCAACATCACTTCGATCAGCGGTGTCGTCGGTATGGCCGGACAATCGAATTATTCAGCGTCAAAAGCCGGAATGATTGGACTGACTAAAGCGCTCGCCCGCGAAGTCGCCAGCCGCAAAGTAACCGTCAACGCACTCGCGCTCGGCATGGTCGCCACCGACATGGCATCAGCCCTCGACGAAAGCTATCAAACAAAACTCATCGAGCAGATTCCTCTCGGCCGCTTCGCTGAAGCTGACGAAGTCGCCCGCATCGCGTGCTTCCTCTTGTCAGACGACGCGCGGTACATCACGGGACAAGTAATCCAAGTTGATGGCGGATTGGCGATGTAGGGTACAGAACCGCGAGCAGTAGCGAGTGGGATAAGGAAACAACATTCATTGAGTCTTTATCCCGCTCACTATCGTTCCCGGTTCTGTAACGGTCATTCCAGGAACTCATCCGGCTCAACAATCTTTCCGGCAATCGCCGAAGCAGCCACGACGTAAGGTGAGGCTAAATAGAGTTTTCCGGGACCACTGCGACCGGGGAAGTTGCGATTTTGCGCGCTAATGGTGACGGTCTCGGCAGTTTTGGAAGCGCCGGGGCCGGCGTTGATGCAGGCGCCGCACGATGGGTCGATCAATTCCGCACCCGCCTTTTTGAAGATCTCCAGGTACCCACGTTGTTTCGCATACTGCTTGATCTTCTGCGAACCAAACTGCAGGTAGAGATGAACTCCCGGTGCGACGTGCTTGCCTTGATCGAGCGCGTGCTGCAGGACAGTCGCGTACATGTCCATGTCCGCCATCTTGCCGCCGGTGCATGATCCGCCGTACGCCGCATCGATGCGCACTTCGCTTTCGAGAGTGTCGATCGGAATGCCGTTGCGCGGATCTCCCGGCAGAGCAACCATCGGGCGAATCTCATCGAGGTCGATTTCAAACACGGCCGCGTATTCAGCGTCAGGGTCGCTGTAGACGAAACCCTCTCGCACTTCATCTGCATTGAGTCCACGCGTTGTCACAATGTAAGCCAGTGTCGCTTCGTCCGGTTCGATGATCCCGGTGAAGCCACCCGCTTCGACGGCCATGTTCGTTAAGGTCGCGCGCTCATCCATCGGCCAGTTGGCCAAGTCTTCGCCCGCGAACTCCAGGACTTTGCCGATACCCGCACTCGATTTCATGTAATCGGTCGCGAGGATGTAAAGCATGACGTCTTTGGCGGCGACATCCGGGCGCTTCTTGCCCTTGAGAATGTACTTCACAGTTTCGGGCACGCGAATGC
The DNA here is from genome assembly GCA_965653675.1 of uncultured bacterium. Lineage (GTDB taxonomy): Bacteria > Acidobacteriota > Blastocatellia > Pyrinomonadales > Pyrinomonadaceae > UBA11740. The sequence goes on along the minus strand of CBFHBA010000039.1, from coordinate 38,301 downwards.
GAATGTCTTTTGTGTACCAGGCATTCGCCATGTCGGTTGAGCCAACGCCGAACGCGAAACAGCCGAGCACGCCGGCCATGCACGTGTGTGAGTCAGTGCCGATCACGACCTGGCCCGGCAGTGCGAGATCTTCGACGACTGCGTTGTGACAGATCGCTTCCGAGCCGCCGTCTGGATTCTCACCATAGAGTTTAATTCCCTGCCGGTCGGTAAAGCTTTCCTGCGTTGTCGCGAGGCCTTCCGCTTTTTCCAACAGACCCATCTCGCGGTGCTTCGGCGACATGACTTTGCTGAGGAACGTCAGATGATCGCGAAAGGCAAAGACCGATTGCGGCTCAGTGATCTTCGCGTCGTTACCAAGCGCTTGCATGAACAGCGAAGCGGCCATCGGCGTGACATACTCGTGCGAGAACCGCACGTCGGCAACTGCGAAAAGAGCATCGCCGGGCTTGACCGATTCGACTCCGATCGTGCCCGCTTTGACGAAAGCATGGCGCGCGATGATTTTTTCAACGATATTCATCGGGCGGCGTCGCCTGTTTGACCCATCCGCTGACGCGGATGGTACCGACTTCATTTCATTGGACCCACCCGCTGACTCAGGTGGTTCTGACTCCAATGCGGGCGGTGACACCTCTCCCGCCAATCGCGCCTTATTGTAATTGAACAGGCCACCGTACTCGACGATGTCCCTCGAAATCGGATCGAGACCTTTCGTGAATTCATCCAGCGCGATCGCTTCGCCGCGCCGGATTCGATCAATTAATCCGAAGTCGGTGGAAGTCAGCAGCCAGATGTTCTGCGAATTCTGCCCGTAAATCTTTTCGATGCTCTTTGCGATTACGAGCTGTATTCCGGCGGCTTTTTCAGCGTACGGCGCCGTCTCGCGTGACGAGCCGCAGCCCTTCGACAATCCGGACACGACGACCGCGAATCCGCCGTTCCTCACTTCATCTTTTTTAACTGCCGCATCACGCATCCCGACATAGACGTATTGGCCCAGCGTCTCGTCGTAATAAAAACAGACCCAACCGGGCGTGATCTCGTCAGTCGAGATGTTGTTCATCAACGGCAGGTCGTCGTTAGCGAGCCGCGCGGCTAACTCATCTTCCAGCACGCGCGCTTCATTGCCCGTGGCTTCAAGCTGTTGTCGGATGAGAGAGGTGTCTTCAGTGAGAAACAGAATGCGGCCATCAAATCGAATGCTACGGGGCTGCTTTTCACTTTTAGCTGACATAAGTGTCTCAACAGTCTATCGATCGCTCATTGAAAGAGAATTATAAACCGCTAAAGTGGAATTGTCGGAGCGCTCCGACGCATTCACAAGTTTGCCAATTGAGGTTAGTATTTCACTGAAGCTCCGATAAGTTGGCTCACACCCCCATGCGTACTGCTGCTAAGACATCGCCAAAGCCGGACGTTCCTCTCGCAGATAACAAACCAGGCGCGATCAAAGAACTCTTGGCGCTAAACACGCAGTTTAGGAATAGTCCGTGGCCAGCTCCTTACAATACAACTACACATACCCTAAAGCTTGGTGATGCAAGGAACCTCAATTGGCTAGCGAATGAGAGCGTTCATTTAGTGGTGACGTCACCTCCATACTTTACCCTTAAGAAATACGAAGCCAACGAAGCGCAGCTTGCAGAGGTCGAAGACTACGAAAAATTCTTGCATGAACTTGACAAAGTATGGCGTGAGTGCAAGAGAGTTCTCGTTCCGGGCGGTCGTATCTGCTGCGTTGTAGGTGACGTATGCGTCTCACGTCGCGCCGCTGGAAGGCATTACATACTTCCGCTTCATGCGGATTTGCAGGTTCGCGCCAGGAACGTCGGGCTCGATTGTTTGACCCCAATTCTGTGGTTCAAAATTGCGAATGGCGCGACGGAAGTGAAGGGAAACGGTGCTGGTTTCTATGGGAAACCATATCAGCCCGGGGCTGTCGTAAAAAATGACGTGGAACATGTTCTGTTCTTCCGAAAGAGTGGAAGTTATCGCTCTCCGGAGCCGATTCAGAAAGCACTATCGATGCTAACTAAACAGGAGATGCAAAGTTGGCTGGTGACGGCTTGGACTGATATTCGTGGGGAATCCACAAAACGAGGGCACCCAGCCCCTTACCCCGAGGCGCTCGCGGATCGGTTGATCAGGCTCTTTTCATTTGCCGGGGATACTGTTTTAGATCCGTTTGTCGGAACCGGAACCACTTCCGTCGCATCGTTGCGATCAGGCCGTAATAGCATCGGCGTGGAAATAGAGAAAAAATACTTGAAGATGGCTGATAGACGACTCCGGCTCGTATCCGCTCAACACAGAATGATCGGTCCAACCCAGTCGGCGGTCTGCGTAAAATGATGGCGGAATCTGAGTATTCATTGCTCAAGGCCTTCCGATCACTTTTTGAAGGTACTCGCTACCAACACCGCAAATCTAACCTCGGAGATTTTGTAGCCTCCCAACTCTACGAAGACCTTGTCATCTTGAATAAGTCGTCCAATCTTGTGCAAAGAGTTCGAGCGCACGAGCGGGTTGTGAATCTGCGAAACATAACTATAGGCAAGCCAGCTCGTAGAGGAGATGGTACTTTCGGCGAAATTGTGCCAACAGCTCTTGCGGTAACAGAGAAAGGAATCCTCGTCGCGCGAGGTCCCGTCGCTACAATTGAAATTGGAGCAGAAACAAAGATTCTCGCCAAAGCGATGATCAAACAGATAGACCGTGTAATCGGAGACTTAATCCGTCAAGTTGAGCAATTCAAAAAAAGCGGCGGTAATCCAATCTGCATTGCGTTCGTTGGAGTAAACCATTCGGAGGAATATACGTCTTACGAAGGGCGTCGGAAATTCAAGACTGACGGCAAAAAATACAAACATCCCTCGCAGGAATCTCAAAAAGCCGAAGAATTGCTAACCCAAAGAGCCGCGCCTGCCTTCGACGAGTTCCTCTTGCTTCCATTCAAAGCTACAAACGCTAAACCTTATCCTTTCGAATGGCTGAATCTACAGAAGACTCAAATGGAGTATGGCGCGCTTCTAACAAGAGTATCTCGCGAATACGATCGCCGTTTCGCTTAAATCCGAAATTAAGGCTGCGGTGTCGTCAGCATGTAAACCGCGAACGATGCCAACCAGTGCTCGCCTTCATAGTTACCACTGGCGATGTATGGAAGGGCAGCCTGGGCGTGCGCGGTCGCTGAGCGCGCGAGAATCTTCCTCGTGGGATCATTCGCCGGCAAAGCGGCAGCGACGCTGCGCATGCACCACGCCCGGCTGAGATTCAAGCCGTCGAGATGCACGAGTTTCGGATCGGTCCGGTCGGTGACTATGGCCGGTTGCAAGATCTGCTTCGGTTGGTTGCGCGCCGTGCCAGGAAGGAAACGGTGAAACCACTTAGCGAATTCGCGTTGCGGCAACACGCGCCGCATGAGATCCGCTTCGATCAACGCCGGCGAGAAAAAATCTTCGCCGCCCGGTTCCCAGGCCGCCGGATAGTTTACGTCCGCGCCGAAATACGTGCGACTGCGTTCAACGATCAGCGCTTCCAGTTTCTTGTCGCCGACACTGCGCGCGTAATCCAGCGCGAACGCCAATCCGAACGCGGTATTCGGATGCACGCCGGTGCGAATCGGATAATTCTGCTTTGGCAGGAATGCGAGGTAGGTCCCGACAAAACCGTCCGCCAGCGGCTGAAGATTCGCTGACCAGCGTTTGCCGTCTTCATCGTTCCAATCGCGCAGCTCCTCCGCCAACTTCAACAACCACGCCCAACCATATGTCCGCTCGAACGACGCACGATTTGCCTGTTTCAGATAACCAACTTCGCCGGCGATGTTCTTTTCAGTGAGATTCGCATCCAGCGCGTCACGAATCGCGCGCGCCTCAGGCATGTTCGGGAATGTCTTCAGCAGATGCACTAGCATCCAGTGACCATGCACAGTCGAATGCCAATCGAAACAACCATAGAACGCCGGGTGCAGTGCTTTCGGACTGCGCACTTCATCGCCATCGTTCATCGTGTGGTCGAGCTTGTTCGGATATTCCTTGCGGACGCACTTTAAAGCTAGTTGTGCAAAGTGTGACGCCTGACTCTGCGTGAGCGAGAGTTCATTCGCACTTGGTTGAGAAAATGTAGGCGCCGCTAGGAGCAGGCACAGTGCGACTACTGAGATGAGACTTCGAAGGGTACTAGTCATGGTCGGCAAGCAAATGGTTGGATCAAGGCATGATCACGAGCACATCGGTCAGGCGATTCACGACGCCAAGCAGCGTTCGTCCCGCGCGATCGAATTGGCCTTGGTTTGCCAGGGCTTCAGCGTCAGCAGCGCCCGATGCCGAACCCGCCAGCTTCACATAATAGCCTTCCAGGCCCGGCGTACTGCGAAAATAGACTTCGAGGGCGTCGAGTCCCACGCGAAAATCGGTGAAGGTTGAACGCAGCTTTATCTTGTTCTGCTCATTCTGTTTCACCACCGGCGATGATGTGTCGTTCTTCGATGTGATATCGATCTGTTCAATGCCTTTCGCGACGCCCCCGAGCAGAAAGAGAAACGCGCTCAGGTTTTTGATTTGGTTCGCGACTTTGGTCGCCGCTTCAGTGCGCGCGGCGCTTGCCGCTGTGTCTACGGCGGGGGCGGTAGTCTTGGCAGGTGGGCGGTGCTTTGTTGTGCGCGAGCGTGTCTGGCCCAAAGCGCTCGCCGGGAGCAGAAATAGGAGAGCAATGGTGATGATGGTGAATCTCTTCATGGTTCCTCCGGTCGTCACGTTAACTGCACTGCTGATACAATCGCGATTCTACTCCGCGAATGAGCCAACGGCGAACTCTGAAAGTGGAACAACTCGGCCGCGTCGACTACGGCACGGCGCTGGATATTCAGAAAGCTTGCGAGCGCCGCGTGTTGGCCGGAGAGCAGCCAGACACTTTACTACTCCTCGAACATCCGCACGTGCTGACGATGGGCCGGCGTTCAGCCCCCGGCGCCATCATTGCGGCCGACGAAGTGTTGCATGCGCGCGGAGTCAGCGTATTCGAAACGAATCGCGGCGGTAAAGCAACCTATCACGGCCTGGGACAGGTTGTCGGCTATCCGATTATTAACTTGAGTCCTGACCGCGAGGACGTGCATCGTTACGTGCGCGACCTGGAAGAAGTGCTCATTCGCGCGGTGTCGGATTTTGGAATCGAAGGGTTTCGCATTCCTGGTTTGACCGGTGTGCACACCGTCAGTGGCAAAGTCGCCGCCATCGGCGTGCACATTGCCCGTTGGGTGACAACACATGGCTTTGCGCTGAATGTGAATACTGATCTGAGTTACTTCGATCTGATCATCGCCTGTGAAGGTGAACCGGTGACGTCGATGAACCAGCTGCTCGGACGCGAACTGGAGCTGCGCGAAGTCGAAGAGCGAATCATCGAACGGTTCGCGGAAGTCTTTGATATGGAAGATGTCAGTACCGGGAGCGGTAGCGACCGGGTCTTAACGTTCTCTATATGAATCGATATGCAACCCGGTCGCTACCGCTCCCGGTACTGACCACACGACGGGACAATGCTCACACTCGATCTAATCAAACAAGCTGCTGAACGAATCGCCGGCCGCGTGCATCGCACACCCGTGATGACATCGCATACCTTCAACGAAGTTGCGGGCTGCGAAGTCTTTTTCAAATGCGAAAACCTGCAACGCGCCGGTGCGTTCAAAGCCCGCGGCGCAACTAACAAGATCCTCTCACTCTCTGAGGATGAAAAGAAGCGCGGCGTCATCGCGGTCTCTTCCGGCAATCATGCACAGGCAGTGGCGTTGGCGGCGCGCGAAGCCGGCGTGAAAGCAGTCGTATGCATTCCCGACGATGCTCCGAAAATGAAAGTCGCGGGCATGCGGAGTTACGGCGCGGACATTCGCGTCTTCGATCGGCACAAAGACGATCGCGATGCGTTCGGCCGCGAGATTGCCGAACGTGAAGGGCTCGTACCGGTGCCGGCGTACGACGATTATTTCATTATGGCGGGCCAGGGCACTGCGGGTTTGGAATTCGTCGCAGAAGTTCCCGATCTCGATTCACTGCTCACGCCGTGCAGCGGAGGCGGCTTGTTTGCCGGTGTCAGTAGCGCGGCGAAGTTCTCGAAACCATCGATCCGATGTTTCGCGGTTGAACCTGACACCGCCAACGATACGCAGCAGTCCATTGAGAAAGGCGAGCGCATCAAGATTGCGCCACCGCCGACTATCGCGGACGGCCTGCGCGTGCAGCGGCCTGGCGAACTGACTTTTCCCATCACGCGGCAAAACGCCGAGGCAGTTTTGACGGTCACCGATGAGGAGATCATCGCGACGATGAAGTTTTTCCTCTTTCGTATGAAGCTGTTGGTCGAGCCTTCGGGCGCGGCCGCCGCAGCCGCAGTCTTCACGCGCAAAATTCCATCGGACTGTCGTCGAGTAGGCGTGGTTCTTTCAGGCGGGAACGTTGATAGCGGTGTCCTTTGTGAGATGTTGAAGGAAGATGATGATCGCTAATCCTGCGATCCAAGGCGCACAAACAACCGCTGCTGAATTTCAGCCGAACAGTCCAAACCAACCGTAGGCATTCAGTATCTCGCCGACGCCGAACGAAGCAAGGTTTGCCACTATGATCGTAGCGAAGTCTCGCCACATCGACGGTCTTCCAACTTCTTTTGGATCACCGTAGGCCAGCCAAAACAGAATGCATTCTCCAACTGGCGCGAACGTCTCTGCGACGATCAAATAAATCGCACGAGAAGTGTTGACGAATAGCGGCGGCAAGACGAGTACGACGATTGGATAAGTGCACGCGGTCAGCCAGACCCCGGCAAACAATCGTCGCTTGATTGAATGCCGCTTTGAAAGACCAACCAGAAGAACCGGCGTCTCGATCAGAATGCTTAGCAGATAACCGGGGACGAGAAAGCGCCAGAGGTCGGAAGGGGACATGGAAACAGAAGGCAGTTGGCAGAAGGCAGTTGGCAGGAGCGACACAGATTATTAGGAGTCTGCGGCTTTCTGCCTTCTGCCTTCTGCGGTTCAAAGCATTCTCAACAGAAACGGTGCTTCGGCCAGCACGTGCGCCATCGCGACGGTGAAATAGATGTCGCGGGTCGCCGTGTAGTTCATCGAAAAACCAAGCCACAGCAATGCGACTACGAACAGACTGAAGACCAGGATTCCGCCGATTAGCTTCGGAAAACCGCGCGTGTGATTCGCGACTGGAATCGAATTCACTTTCCAAATCGCGCCGGTCGCCCCAATCAAAGGAAGCGCCACAATCCAAACGCCATAGTGCAGCATCTCGAGAAACACGTGCGTCGAGACGAGCAGATGACTCGACACGTTTGGTAAGAGTGCTGCGCCGGCGTGCTGTGTGATGCGCCAAAACAAACCGTTGTCATCTGCGAGCGACGGCGTGCGCGAGAGTTGCCAAAGCATTCCTGCCAAAAGCACCGGCAGAAACATCAGGCAGCGTCGATATGTTGTCAGCCACTCAGGTTTTGTTCGTCGCAAATGCCGGTCAAGAAACCAGAACGCCACGAGCGGATGAACGTAAACAATCGCGAGGCTGAACAGATCGGGCCTTAACCAATTGAGTGCGCACAGACTGAACGCGGCAGGCAGCGCCCACGACCAGTCTCGTCGCGACGTCTGCCAGCCACGCATCAAAATTAAAGTGCCGACCCAAAGCAGCAGGGCCGTGTTCCACCACGCGATCGCGGTCGTCCAGTTTTCACCTGACCACAGATTCGCGTAGTACAGGGCTGGCAGCGAAATGTATGTCAGCGTCAACGCGAATATTCCACTGAACGCGACGATGAAAAAATTGCGCGAGCGGCCGAAACGCACCGGCAGTCGCATCATGAAGTAACGGAGCTCGAACCAATTGTGTGGCCCGGCAAACAGAAAGACGGTGAGGATCGATGCCTGCAGCGGAATCCAACTCGCGAATGCCGCAGACAGCAGCGCACTCGCCAGCACAATCGCGGCGAATGTTCGCGCGGACACGTGTTTTGTCGGGCGCGAGACTACTCGTGGCCATGCAACACGTGAAATGTTCTCAGCTCGTTCCATCCTGAAGTCTCAACTCCCTCTCCCTCTGGGAGAGGGCCGGGGAGAGGGACCTGTTATTGCCGATTTTTGATTGCCGATTGAAATCTAGCTAAATGGAAATCAGCCTTAACTTCGGAGTTCAATCAAAAATCGGAAATTGGCAATCGGCAATGTTGATCCCTCACCCTAACCCTCTCCCAGAGGGAGAGGGGATCGAACTCACTCGCTGTTTCCGGTCTTCCTCAGCGGAATGATCAGCTTCATATTGTCGTCGCCGGGAACGATCTCGACGTCAACGCCTCCGGACGTTGGCTTGCCGTCCTTCAAAGACTGCGGCAGATTCTGCCAGCGAATGTATCCCGGCGGGCCCGCATTCGCGCGCACCAGCATCGTGCCGATGCCGAAGATGAAAGCTACGATTAACACCGCCGCGATCGCTTTGGCATTGCGTCGTTGATTTGAGCGTGCGAACCAAACTCCTGCGAACGAGACGGCGAGAAACATGAATAGCCCCGCCATCATTGTGCGGCCTGAGCTGTGCGTGATGTTCTGAATCAACGATGCGCTGCCGCCCTCTCGCGCAGCGCCTTCGCTAATTCGCTTGAGCGTCTCTTGGGAAATTTGCAACTTCGCCTCATACGCTTTGCTATCGGTGACGATGGTCAGGCCGCTATACAGGACGCTCTTGGCTTCCGGCGTGGCCGAAGGTTTTGGGCGGGCGATGTCACCGAAAGCAAAAACGGCCATTCCTGCCAAGGCCAGAATTACACCAGTTGCAATCCGAATTTGTTTCATGATCTCCTCCAAAGATTTACGGCTCTTGTGCTCGCCCGCGACGCTATTTAGGGGAATCCATCTCGCTGTCATGGCCTGCTACGAGTTGTATTTTGAGACCTCCAGATGTTTCTTTGCCATGCTTCAGAGATTGCGGCGCAGTATAGCTCACTATAGCCACGTTAGATGCTGAATTCGAGACGCGAATGATAGAATGTTTTTGCGCAACTCAGAGGCACCCAAAACTTGTCCCGCGAACTTCGAGTCCTGAATACCAAACCGCGTCAGCCAAAGCCCGATTGGTTGCGCATTCGCCTCGGCGATCCGACGAATCAGAACCATTTGCTGAAGCTGATTCAGGGACTGAACCTGCACACGGTCTGTCAGGAAGCGAAGGGCCCGAACATCTTTGAGTGCTGGTCAGATCGCACGGCGACGTTCATGCTCGGCGGCGATATTTGCACCCGTCATTGCGGGTTTTGCGCGGTGGGTAAAGGCGCACCCGAAGCGTTAGACAGTGACGAACCACGGCATGTTGCCGAAGCTGTGCAACATTTGAACCTCGCGCACACGGTCATTACTTCGGTGAATCGCGACGACTTGCCCGACGGTGGCGCGGCGCATTGGGCCGCGACGATCCGAGAAGTACGCGCGCTGAATCCTCAGTGCAAAATCGAAGTCCTGATTCCGGATTTCAACGGTGACGAATCTGCGCTCAACACGGTCCTCGACGCTGAGCCCGACGTGCTGAATCACAATACAGAAACGATTGCGCGCCTTTATCGGCGCGTGCGGCCCGACGCTGATTACCAGCAATCACTGACGCTGCTGAAACGCGCGGCCGAACGTCGTGATCGCGAACAGCCGAACATGCTAACGAAGAGCGGCATCATGGTTGGTCTCGGCGAAGAGTTCGACGAAGTCGTCGAATTGATGAAAGATCTGCGCTCGGTCTCCTGCGACATTATGACGATTGGCCAATATCTTCAGCCGCACGCGCGGCGACTGCCTGTCGAACGCTACGTCACTCCGGAGGAGTTCGATCGCTGGCGCGACACGGGGCTGTCGCTGGGATTCAAGCACGTGCAATCCAGCCCGCTGACACGCTCGTCCTATCACGCGCGCGAACAAGCTGAATAACTCCGATACCGCAACCGCGCGCGGTAGCGAGCGGGTTAGAGACGCAATTAACGACTCAAACTCGTTAGCCCGCTTACTACAGTTCGCGGTTCTGTATGAAAGGCATCATCGTTATGATGGATCGCGATGAATCGCATCCGAATAGAGCACGCGCTCGCGTTGGTCGTGTTGGTAATCTTTATTAGCGCCTGCAAGTCCAATTTTCAAAAGCGCAATCGTCTCGACGAAAATCGTTTTCCCCGGATTGTCTTGTGGGCGTGGGAACGACCGGAAGATTTGAAGAGTATTGATGCGAATGGTTTCGCCGTGGCATTTCTGGCGCAGACGCTCGTCTTGAAAGGTGAGGACGTGATCTTCAACCCGCGCCACCAGCCGCTGGACGTTTCGCCCCAGACTAAGCTGTTGGCCGTGACGCGGATTGAATCGCAGAAGCAGACCGGCCAGGCTGCGGCGTTGAACGAGGCGCAGAAACAGAAAGCGACCGCTTTGATTTTGCGCACGCGCGAGCTACGCAACGTCTCAGCGATTCAGATCGATTTCGATGCGGCCTCATCCGAGCGAGAATTCTACCGCGCGCTCTTGCGCGACCTCCGCGCGAAACTTCCCGATAACGTGCCCCTGTCGATGACTGCGCTCGCTTCGTTTTGTGTCGGCGGTCGATGGCTCGACGATCTGCCCGTTGATGAGGCCGTGCCGATGATCTTTCGCATGGGCGCGGATGAGCGAACGATCAAAAACCTTCTCACCACGGGCGAAGACTTTCGCGAACCGCTCTGCCAAAGAAGTTATGGCATCGCGGTTGACGAACCGCTCGAGATCAAATTCAAACCCGAACGTCGCGTCTATATTTTTAATGATCATTCTTGGACGCCGGCGGATGTCGCGACGGTTATTGATCGGATTAGTCAGTGAGAGCTGTTCAGGAAGCTAAGTGAGGGTGCTCACCGCAACGTCGATCAGTTTCGTCTGCCAATTGAGCCACCGCTTGCGGATTTCGCTGGCGTGACACTCAACGGCCGTGGCATATGCGAGGTCCGGCAGCATCACGCGCTCGCGAAAATCGTCGAGCAGTTGGTGATTTGTGAAGATTCCAATGATCTCCGGGTACAGGCGATAACTCAGATAATCGAAATTCGACGAACCGGCGATGAGGTGTTCGTCATCAATCAACATCGCTTTCAAGTGACTCATCCCCCCGCGATATAGACGCAGATCGATCCCTGAACGCGCCGCTTCCAAACGCGCATAATTTCGGAACAGACGCCAATTGTTCTGTTCGGGCGTGACAATTTTTACATCGACGCCGCGCACTGCCGCTGCACGCAAGCGTTCGTAAAACGGAAAGGTGATGTAAGGACTCTCGACAAAGATTTTTCGCCGCGCGCAATCGATCAATTCAAGCACGCGCTGAAAGCCGGTTCGGTTGTCGCGACCGTCCAGTGTCAACAGTTCGACATCTTCCCACGAGCGATGCGCAGGGCGTTCGCTTCCGTTCCAGGTGGAGAAAAAGTCTTCGCGCAAAAACGTGACTGCCTCGATGTCATCGAGTCGAAACATCATGTCATGCCACGCGGCGTTGTGCTCGCTGAAGTTGATGCCGCCGATGTAGGCGGTGTGTGCGTCAATGACGATCAATTTCTTGTGATTGCGACTGAGAAGTTTCCGCAGCGACGCGCCGTACGGATTCGTAAATCTGATTTGGAGGCCCGCAGCTTCCAATTCCGCGCGCATCAAATCAGTCTCGCGCGCTTCCTGTTTAAGTCTCGGATCGAAGAGATTTGCCGGCGCGTACCGCAAACGGTCGCTGAGGACGATCCGTGTGAAGGAATCCGCGAGAATTCTCTTGTCTTTTGCCGGCGACGCGAGCAGGACTTCGGTAAGTTGCTTTCCGATCGAGTCGCCTTCGAGCGCGAACGTCTGAATGAAAACGGATTCGTTGGCGCTACAGATATCTGCACGCAGTCGCGTCCAGAATTCATTGAAGTTGACGAGCAGCTCGGTAGGCATGCGCCGCGATTGTATGCGATCAGCTAGCGAAAGCGCGAGAGATGTCGGAGCGAGGTCAGTACCATCCGCGTCAGCGGATGGGTCAAACATAAAACCATCCGATTACTTGTCCTTCGCGCAACGGAAGCCGGCAATCATCCAGCGTTCGTGCGGGTAGAAAAAGTTTCGGTAGGTTGATCTGATGTGAATTTGCGGCGTCGCGAACGACCCGCCACGGAGAACCTTCTGACCGACGAACCATTTGTCGTTGTATTCATCGAAGTCCGTTTTGAAACCGGGATACGGGACGTAATCGGAAGTCGTCCATTCCCAAACATCACCGATCATCTGGTGACAACCGTTTGCTGATTGGCCTTCGGAAAATGCGCCGATGGGGGCCACGGCCCATAGTCCATTCTCAAAGAGATTTGCTTTTGATTCATCCGCCGGCGAATCGCCCCACGGGAATTTAAGCTTAGATTCCGCTGATGATCCGGTCGCTACCGTTCCCGGTACTGACACGGTCGCAGCTTTTTCCCAGTCCGCTTCCGTGGGCAGGCGCTTGCCCGCCCATTTCGCGTACGCCGACGCTTCGAGAAAGCTGACATGTGAAACCGGCTCGTTGGTTTTGTCGTTCGCATGATGCAGCCCGGCGAAGTCCCGAATCATCCATTCACCATCATGCTGTTCCCAGTAAAGCGGCGCTTGCCAATGTTCCGTGTTCACCTTTTCCCAACCGGCAGAATGCCACCAGCGAAAGTCCTTGTAGCCGCCGGCATTCATGAACTCTAGATAATTGCCAACGCTCACCGGCGCGCGATCGATCGAGAAGTCTTCGAGCCAGACTTTGTGAGCGGGCTTTTCATTGTCCCAGGCGAAGGTGGCACGCACATCTTGCGGGTGAACCATGGGCGGGACGCTCATCCCACCTCCATCGTATCCCAGGTCAAACAGACCGCCCTCAATCTCAACCATTCCGCTAACGCTTTCAACCGATCGCGGCGCAGGTCTGATCGGCGCGTCAAATTGATCGCACAGCAGATGCTTGATGTCATAGACGAGCAACTCCTGATGCTGCATCTCGTGCTCAAGACCGAGCCGAATGATCCGAAGAAGCTCTTCGGCGTCTGCGCGATTGGAAAGCTGTTCGATAAATCGCGCCATCTGGTCATCGATGTGCGCGCGATACTTTCTGGTTTCAGCGACGGTCGGTCGCGAACGCGTGCCGCGCTTCGGCCGTTCAATCCTTGGTCCAAAGCCTTCGTAGTATGAGTTAAAGAAGAACAGGAAATCCTGCGAGTACGTCTGGTAACCTGCCTGATATTTCTGGAGCACCGTTTCGAAAAACCAGGATGTATGTCCGATGTGCCAGCGCGGCGGCGACATGAATTCCGCCGTTTGGATTACGTAGTCTTCAATCTCGAGCGGCGCCACAATCTCCATCGTCCGCGCGCGAATAGATTGATAGAGGTCGGCAATCGACTCCGTTTGAGTTCGCTTGGGTGTTTGGAACGCTGAAACCATAGCTCAATGAGCCACAAAGCAGCCGTCAGAGTGTAGCCCCGGGCGTAAGCCCGGGGTCAAGTGTCCCTAAAAGTATCAAAGCCCGCGAAGCGGGCGACAGAAAAGAATTTCGGGTGGCTCAGATCGCGATGAAAAGACGTTCTGTCGCCCGCTAAAGCGGGCTCAAAATCTTTCAGACTGCCGATCCCCGGGCTTACGCCCAGGGCTACATCTACCGCCAGCTTCGCTGGCTGGTTGCTCGATCATCCATACATCAATTGACTACGATCGCAACGGCACCGCGTTCGATCACGCGTCCAATGATGGCCGCGCGCGGATAAGACTCTCGTAAGGTTCTCAATAATTCGGGAGCCTGATCTTCCTTGATCGCTAATAACAACCCACCTGCTGTCTGCGGATCATAAAACAATTTGACTAGATTCGGATCAATATCCTCAGCCGGCGAAACATCCTGCCCAACGTATTCGCGATTCGTTTTGTCCGCGCCCGTAAGCATCCCCGCCGCCGCCAATTCCAGGGCACCCATGATTAACGGCACACGCGCGGAATCGATCTCGATTGTCACGTTGCTAGCGCAGGCCATCTCCCATGCGTGACCAAGCAAAGCGAATCCGGTGATGTCGGTTGCTGCCTTGACGTCGAATTTGGCGATGGCTTCTGCCGCGTACTTGCCGGGAGTCATCATTGTCGCTACCGATTCCGCGATCACTTCCGGTGAAGCTTTCGCGCGCTTTATGCCAGTCGATATCACGCCCGTGCCGATTGGCTTGGTCAGGATGATCACATCACCCGGTCGTGCGCCCGCATTTGTCGCGATATGATTGGGATCGATCACCCCGGTGACTGAATAGCCGAACATGATCTGTTCGTTGTCGACACTGTGGCCGCCGACGAGCGCGACTTTGTTTTCGGTCAGTACTGACAAGCCGCCGCGCATGATTTCCTGTAGGATCGAAAAGTCAACGCCCTTCTTCGGAAAGCACGTGATGGCCATCGCGGTCACTGGCGTGCCGCCCATCGCCCATACGTCATTGATCGAATTGAGTGCGGCGATGCGGCCGTAGTCAAAAGGGTCATCGACAATCGGCGTGAAGAAATCGAGCGTCTGCACCATCGCGAGGTCGTCGCGCAGACGATACACTCCGGCGTCATCCGCCTTATCGAAACTCACCAGCAGATTAGGATCATGAGGTTGTTTCTCAAGCCCGCTCAACACCTGAGCGAGTACGCTCGGCGCGAGTTTCGCCGCTCAACCAGAGCACGAAACCATTTCAGTCAGACGCATCGTGTTCTCCTTTCTTAAACTGTTGTCCGAAGCGATTCAGCGTCGCATCGCGATATGATATTGTCAACGCCAATTCAAGAAGAGGTTCGACGCGATGACTTTTAGGCAGCTGCTCCGATTAACGCTGACTGTCGGCGCGATCTGTATCGGAATGGGTGTTTCGCAAGCGCAGGACGCCGATCTCACCCGCCACTTCGACTACGATCAAAAAGCGCCGCTCAATATCAAACAAATCGGCAGCGAGCGACGTGGCGACGTCACGATTTATGACATCACCTATGACAGTCCGAAAGGCGGCGTCGTGCCCGCGTACCTGGTAGTGCCGAAAGGCCGCCGTCCATTTGCGGCGGTCATCTGGGGACATTGGTACTGGCAGAATTCTTCGATGCGCAATCGCAAAGAGTTTCTTGACGAGGCCATCGCGGTTGCGCCGTCCGGGGTGGTCTCGCTGCTGACGGATGGTCCCATTAATCGACCGGCTCACGTCGAAAGCAAAGATCCGCTGGACGAGAGCATCGCGCTCGAGTTTCTCCAGCAAGTCATCGACATGCGGCGAGGCATTGACGTTTTACTAGAGCGTCGGGACGTCGACCCGAAACGTATCGCGTTTGTGGGACACAGCTACAATGCTGGTGTGGGCGCGCTCTTGAGCGGACTCGACCGCCGATTCAAAGCATTTGTGTTGATGGCCGGTTCGACTTCTGACGAGGTGGGTCGACAGAGCAAAGCCTTTCAGGATTTCCGTCAGCAGGTTGGGGCGCAAAAGCTGGACGCCTTCATCGCCAAGTACAAGTATCTCGATCAGGGATTGTTCGTAACTCATGCCGCGCCCGCAATTGTTTTCTTGCAGTATGGCTCGCGTGACAGTGACATTACGCCGGAACAGGCGCAAGAGTATGCGGCCGTCGTGAGCGAGCCGAAGCAGTTCAAGATGTACGATGCTGAACACAACCTCAATGCCGAGGCGCGCCGCCATCGCATCCAGTTTCTGGTGAATGAACTGAAACTGAGACCGGTGCCACAGAAAGTTATCGACGCGATTCCCAATCTCTATCAGCCACCGCGTCCGAACTAAACGCTTGCCACCGGCGTCAGAGTATCAACTTTAGTCAGGTCCTGCCGTTGGAAAAGCCCGACTGAAGTCGGTACTCTAACGCTTACTTTGATGCATGATGCCCTGATCATTGGCGCCGGTCCTGCGGGTTTGTCTGCGGCGCGTTGGTGTGATGAGCTGGGGCTCGACACACTGGTGCTGGAGCAGGCGGAGGAAGTTGGCGGCCAGCTTCTGTCGGTGCATAACCCAATCGAAAATTATCCGGGAGTGCGCGCTGCAAACGGCCAGGCGTTGCGCAACCTGTTCGTCGAACAAACACGCGATTGCGATTTCGATCTGTGGACAAATGTCGAGATCGACAGCGTTGATTTGAAAGCGAAACGCATCACGCTGCGCAGCGGCGAAGAACTGCAATCCATCGCCATCATCATCGCGAGTGGTCTGCGTCGCCGCCGGCTGGGGATTCCCGGCGAGACTGAATTCATTGGCCGCGGGATCATTGAATCGGCTGCGCGTGACCGCGAGCAGCTTGCCGGTAAAGATGTTTGCGTGATTGGCGGTGGTGACGCCGCCGCGGAGAACGCACTGCTGCTCGCGGAAGTTTGTCCAACCGTTACACTGGTACATCGCGGCCGCAAGATGCGTGCGCGGCGCGAATTCACGGAGCAACTGCATACACATCACTGCATCACCGCGTTTCCCGAATCGAATGTACGGCGCATTCTTGGCAGCGATCGTGTGGAAGCCGTTGAGATCGAACGTGGCGGCGCGATCAAACCTTTTCAGATGGCCGTGCAAGGCGTGCTGATTAGAATCGGTTGGGAGCCGAACACTGATTTCGTCCGTGGACAATTGGCATTGGACGAGAACGGTTACGTCATCGCCGGTTCACAGCATGAAACGAGCGTAGCCAATGTCTTCGCGATTGGCGATCTCGCGAATCCGTTGGCGCCGACGATTGCCGGTGCGGTAGGCTCCGGAGCAACGGCGGCGAAAGTGATCGCAGCAAGACTAAACGCAAAGTTTCAAGTTTCAAGTTCCAAGTCACAAGTTTCGGAATCCGAACTTGAAACTTGAAACTTTGAATTTGAAACTTACTTCCCATTCAGCCACGCCGCCCGCAGCGCCTTCGCTTCCGCTGACGCTCCGGGGTCGACTTCAAGGCGAAAATTAAACAGCTGCGGCGGGCCCATTGTCACCATCACATGTGTGGTTTTGCCGTTCCGTTGCACAACTAAGGGAACCTGATCACCTGGTTTGTAGCGACTAACGGTTTTCAATAAGTTCGACGGTGTCAATCTGGTTCCACCGAAAAGCGTGATCACATCACCGTCTTCCAAACCGGCAGATGCAGCAGGAGAATTCGGCCGCACCTCGGCGACTTTGAAAGTCGTCTTCTCTTCCTCATCAGCAGTGATGCCGACCGTGACCGGACCACGCGGCTCGCGAATGAATTTCAAACCGACTTGCGCGAATGCGTTTTCGTAAGGCGGCGTTTCCACGTTACTCACATAACGCTTGAAGAAGTCGCTCAAGTCTTCACCGGCAACCTCAGAAGCGACGCGGAAGAAGTCTTCATCGCGATAGCCGCGACCACGCAGATAGTAAGTCGCGTTCGGACTATCGAGATACAACTCTCGATACATGCGACGCATCACGTCGTCGAGGGAAGCTTTGCCTTTTGTCTTTCCGCGAATCAATAAATCCAAAACGACGCCGATGATTTCACCTTTCGCGTAGTAACTGACCGAAGTGTTCGACAGGTTTGTCTCTTGTGCGTTTGGGGCATCGTCGATAAACGGCGCGGAAAGAGAAGAATCCTCGGCGCTCATCAATTTGCTGCCCGGCGCGTTATCGACTTCACTGATTTGTTCGGTCAGCTCCTTGTAAAACTTTGTGTCATCCCAAAGACCCGCGCGTCGTTGCATCAAGTGGCCGTAATAGTTTGTGATGCCTTCGGCGATCCAAAGTCCGCGCGTGTGGGCCGGCCGTGTGAAATCCCAAGGTCCAAGCTCGATCGGCCGCAGACGCTTCACGTTCCACACGTGAAAGAACTCATGTGAGGCAGTCTCGAGCGCCTCTTCCAACTGTCCCGGATCGGCAAGCGCGCCCGACAAAATGATTTGCGTGGAAGTCAGGTGCTCCATCCCATCACTCGAGCGACCATCGTTGGCAAAGTGGATCAGGAATGTGTACGAGTCGAATTCCGGCGGTCCCCACATCGCGGTTTCCGCGCGCACGATCTTTTCTATTCCACTCACCAGTGCGGGCCGCTTGCCGCCTTCTTTGCCCAACGAATGCACTACGACGTGATACTGCTTGCCGTCGACCGTGAACGTATCGTCGGTCCAATCCGGCGCTACTTCGGTCGGCGTGTCGATCATGATGTCCCAATTTGCAAAGTGCCATTCGCGCTGCTCGCGACTTTCCATGCGGCCGTTGACGATACGCCAATCCTTTGGCGGATCGATCGTCAATGTCACCGGATCAGGCTTGTGATTGACCACGTACATGAATAGATTGCCGCCGTTAAAATTCGCGTGACGCGAGTCGAGCTGGGAAAACGTGCCTGAGAGATCGTTTCCATAAACTTTATACGTAATCGTCACGCTGTGCGTGCTCATCATTGACACGCGCCAGGTTTGTTCGTCAATGCGCGTCACCGGGGAAACCGGCAACGTGCAGTGTATGTTCGCAGGCGGACAAATTCCGCCAAGCGCATGAAATTCCTGAACATTCTTCGCGAAATCGAACACTGCGTAACGGCCTGGCGACCATTTCGGCATCTGGAAATCGAGCGACTCCGGCGTCCATGATGGTGAGACTTCGACTTCAATCCTTACTTCGAAGAGATGCGAACTCGGCTGTGACATCGCGAGTCTGTAATTCAACTTGAGTGGCTGATCCTGTGCGCGAGCAAGTGCCGTGAGCGTCAAGAGGAGTAGCGAAAGCAGCCCCGCCCGTTTGCTTAGGACTTTTGATTTCGACATTTTCGTTGGAAGAAGCAAATCAGATTCGATGGCGAGAATATCATTCTTCAGCGAGAGGCAGTCAGTACCGGGAACGATAGCGACCGCGTCTTTTTTGAGATCAACCAAGGAGTTCTCCACTATTACATTACTTTCAAACCCAGTCGCTACCGTTCCCGGTACTGACTGCATTCTCCGCTAGTATCGCCAAAAAACATTGTTAGGTGCGACATTCTCTGGCAGAATCTGCCAATCCAAAATGCAGCTCGTGCTCGCAATTCCACTCTGCGGGAGTTATTGAGATGAAAAGACTGTTCGCAATTGCAGCCCTCTTTGGTTTGCTGTGCGTGACGGCCGCCGCGCAAACGCGCGACGCGGCCCAGGCGACCTTGATCAAGAACGCCACGGTGCTCACTGTTTCGCACGGCACGCTGACGAACACTGATGTGTTGTTGCGCAATGGGAAGATCGCCGCCGTTGGACCAAATCTAAATGTGCCGGCCGGCGCGCGTGTGATCGACGGCACCGGCAAGTTCGTCCTGCCCGGAATCATCGATGCGCACTCACACACGATGATGGATGGTTCGGTGAACGAGTGCACTAAGTCAGTCACATCGATGGCGCGCACGCAGGACATTCTCAATCCAACGGCGATTGGCATCTATCGCGAGCTGGCGGGCGGCACCACGGCGGCTCTGTTGCTGCACGGTTCATGCAACGCGATTGGCGGCTTGAGCACGACCGTGAAATTGAAGTGGGGACATCCGGCGGCTGACTTTCCGGTTCCCGGCGCGACGCCGGGAATTAAGTTCGCGCTCGGCGAGAATCCGAAACGAACGAACTTCAACATTCCCGGTTTGACGCCGCGTTATCCGGCGACCCGCATGGGTGTCGAGGAAACGATTCGCGATGCGCTCACACGCGCACGCGATTACAAGCGCGACTGGGATGACTACCGCGCGGCCGTCTCACGCGGCGACAAGAACGTCATGCCTCCGCGTCGCGATTTGGAACTGGAGCCGCTCGTCGAAATTCTCGAAGGCAAACGCTTCGTACACTCGCACTGCTATCGCGCCGACGAAATTTTGATGCTGATCGGTATCGCAGACGAGTTCGGATTCAAGGTGCGCACGTTTCAGCACGTGCTCGAAGGTTACAAAGTCGCCAGTGAAATCGCGCGGCACGGCGCGATGGCCTCTGCGTTCGCCGATTTCTGGGGATACAAGATGGAAGCCTACGACGCGATTCCGTATGACGTGGCAATCCTGACGCGGCACGGTGTCGTTTCGTCGGTAAATTCGGATTCCGATGAACGCGCGCGCCGTTTGAATATCGAAGCGGCGAAGATGATTCGTTACGGCGGCTTGACTGAAGAAGAAGCGTTGAAACTCGTGACGCTGAATCCGGCAATGCAGCTTGGCATTGAGAATCGCGTTGGCACCATCGACGTCGGCAAAGACGCTGATGTGGTCATTTGGAGCGCGCATCCACTGAGCGTCTATGCGCACGTCGAGCAAACGTTTGTCGACGGTGAATTACTATTCGATCGCCAGGCCGATATCGCGCGACGCACCCAACTCGACGCTGAACGGAAAGCACTCGAAGCTGCTGAGCCGAACAAGCCTCCAGCGCAAGGCGGCGGACCCCCGCGTACGCCCGCCGAGATACGTCGCGCTTATGTTCACGCCGATGATATTCAGGATCGGGAGGACCAACCGCGATGAAAAAGGATGCTCAATACAGAACCGCGAGCAGTAGCGAGCGGGAGCAAAACTCAACCGCGATTGGCCGACAAAGAGGCGCTCTTAACCCGCTCACGATGGTTCGCAGTTCTGTGCTTTTTGTTCTCATTTCAGCAGTGTTTACCGGAACCGCGATTGCACAGGACACCGATCGTATTGATCCGCAACTCACCAACACGCCCCTACCGACTTACGTGATTCGTAACGCACGCATCGTGACCGTCAGTGGCGCTGAAATCGAAAACGGCAGTGTTGTCATCAGCGACGGAAAGATTGCTGCCGTTGGCGCAAACGTTTCTGAGCCTGCCGGCGCGAAGGAGATTGATGGAAAGGGACTGACTGTTTATCCGGGAATGATCGATCTCGGCACAAACATGGGATTGGTTGAAGTGCCGACAGGCGCGCCCGGCACCGTCGATGCTCAGGAACTCGGCGACATGAATCCGAATATCGCCGCGATTTGGTCGGTGAATGCGCACAGTGCGCACATCGCGGTTACTCGCGTAGCCGGTGTGACGAACGCGTTGTCGCTGCCAGCGGGCGGAGTCATCTCGGGCCAGGGAGCATTTCTGAATCTGTTCGGTAGCAGCGCGCGCGAAATGGCTTTGGTTCCCGAAGCGGCCCTGATGATCGAGTTTCCGCGCATTGGCGGCGGCGGTTTCGGGTTCGGCCCCCCGAACATCACGCCCGAAGCGACGACACAACGCGATCGCAGGATTGAAGAGCTGCGAAAGATCTTCCGCGATGCCGAAGCTTACGGCCGCGCGCAAGATGCCTACCGCAACGATCCAAAAAATGTGCAGCGTCCCGTGACAGATCCAAAACTCGCGGCGCTGGTGCCGTATGCGCGTGGCGAACGGCCGGTGATCTTTCGCGCTGAACGTGAACGCGAAATTCGTGCGGCTATTCGTTTTGCCGAAGAACTGAAACTGAAACCGATCGTTATCGGCGCCAGTGAAGGAGCGAAGGTCGCTTCGTTTTTGAAAGAGAGAAACGTTCCCGTAATTCTCGACGGGACTCTGAATTTGCCGCTGCACGAAGACGACGCTTACGATTCGCTTTACGAAAACGCGTCGAAGTTGCAGGCGGCGGGCGTCCGCTTCTGCATTTCGACCGGCGACTCAGGCGCGCACGTGCGCGACTTGCCATTCAACGCCGGCATGGCTGCGGCGTTCGGATTGCCAAAAGCGGAAGCGCTGAAGTCTGTGACGCTCTATCCGGCGCAGATTCTCGGCGTCGCCGACCGACTGGGTTCCATCGAGCCGGGCAAGCTTGCGAACCTCGTGATTACCGACGGCGATATCCTCGAAGCGCGCACCAACGTGCGTTATCTCTTCATCGGCGGCCGTCAATTGCCGCTGGTCAGCCGGCATACAATGCTGAATGATGAGTTTAAGGACCGGAAGTAAAGTCTGGGGTGCGCCGGCAAAGCGAAGCGGCGGCGGCGCTTTTGATCTGAATCTTGATCGGGAGAGATTCGCCGAATCCAAAGCGGTGTCGCGCTGCGCTTGCCACCGCACTCCAATTCGTTCACCTCGCCAGACTTGAGAGCGGTGGCGTGCTCAAGCCAAACGCCTGCGGGTTCTCGCCGATGATCGCGGCGGCGAAAAAGGCGGGCACATAGTAGGCGCTTTCCCTGCGAAATCCCGCATCCAATTTGTCTCGATTCGCAAACAACGTCCAGAAGTTCCTTTCGTAGTTCACGTCCGTCTCTCGCAACAAGCGCAAATTGTCTAAAACGGAATTCGCGCCGCGGTTGTAGCTGAGGAGCACGAGAGTCATGCTCTGTGAATCGTCTCCCAATTCGGCCATGCGATCAGCGATGTAATGCGCAGCGGCGGGCGCCATCTTATTCACATCGCACATGTCTTTGCGCGCGACTCCGTAATGCTCAGCGGTCCCCGGCAGAAATTGAAAGAGACCTTTGGCGCCCGCCTCGTTTTCATAACACGGACGATACGCGGACTCGATCATCGGCAAGTAAATGCCCACGACCATCGGAATTCGCCGCGCGTTGAACTCTTTGGCGATTACCGGGATGTACGCAGGCGCGCGCGCATAAATCTCACTGAGCGTCGGCTCATTTGGTTTCGGCGGCGCGACGTATCTGTCGACGCCGGCTTTGATTGCGCGCAGCGCTTCATCGTTTAGTTTCACCGGACGTTCGCCCATCATTGACGCGACGCGCTGCTCCTGTTCGCTGATGAAACGAAGGCGCTGCGCTTCAATCATCTGCCCATACGTGCTGGGCATCGGCGCTTCGGCGGCGCGCGAACTACGCCGGTAGAGGATGATGCCTACAGTAATGAGCATCCCCAGCGCTGCGAGCGTCATTACTCCAAAGACATTACGCCGGAACCAAACGCCGCGAGTAAATTCGCGCGCGTCGGCGACCATCGTTTCGGCGGTGATTGCGGAACCTCTCCGCATTGGCTTCGCAACTTCACGCTTAACCGAGGTCAAATCTTCGAGCATTTCCGCCGTCGTCTGATATCTATCGTCGACATCCTTCGCGAGCGCCTTCCTGACGATGTGTTGGAGCCGCGCGAGCGCTGGAACGTTCCGCTCACCAGTAAACAAGGGCGTCGGAGTGCGTTCCAGAATCGACACGATGGTGTCGGCGTTTGTGGCGCCCGCAAACGGCCGACAACCGGCGAGCATTTCGTAAAGTACGACACCGGCGCTCCAAACATCTGATCGTTCATCGACTGCCAGCCCACGTGCTTGTTCGGGAGAGATGTACGCAATTGTTCCGATTACGGCGCCGACTTCCGTGCGGCTCGTGACGTGCGATGCCAGCGTGGAAAGCTCGCTCGCGGATTCTTCGATAAGTTTGGCAATGCCAAAGTCGAGAATCTTCACGGTGCCATCTTCGCGGCGCATGACGTTATCCGGCTTGATGTCGCGATGAACAATTCCGGCCGCATGCGCGGCTGACAACCCATTCAAGAGCTGAGTGGCGATATCGAGCGTCTGTCCAAGGGTCAGAGTGTCGCTCGTGATCAGCTCGCGAATCGTTTTCCCGTCGATGTACTCGGTGGCGATGAAATGAGTGCCGTCGCTTTCACCCACTTCATACACCGTGAGGATGTTTGCATGATTGAGCGCTGACGCAGCGCGAGCCTCAGTCTGAAAGCGACGGAGACGCTCCGCATCGGAAACAAAGTACGTCGGAAGTATTTTTAAACCGACGCGTCGCGCCAGCCGCTCGTCACGCGCGAGATAAACTTCACCCATGCCGCCGCTGCCCAGGCGCTCGAGGATTTCGTAATGCCCAATTCGAGTGCCGGCCAGCCGATCGTTCGCATCGCGAATCAAAACATCAGCATCGAGTTCCAGCGCCGACTGTTCCAGGAATTGACCGGCCGCGTCATGCGCTTCCAGCAACAAAGTCGTTTCGCGGTGCAGCTCTGTGTCGCCGGCGCAAATTTGCGCAAGCAACTCGGCGCGTTGTGGCGACGGGCTGTCGAGTGCCGCCTGCAAAACTTCTTCAACTCTGTGCCAGCGTTCCGGAGTCATAAGACTGGTGAATAGTGAATCGTAAATCGTGAATAGAACTTGAAAGATTGTCTGCCTAATACTTGCTTGCCTAATAAATGGATCTGCGCTGGATCTATTTACGATTTACCATTCACGATTTACCGCTTTATAGAGCCAGGCTTTCGCGGTGCGCCAGTCGCGGCGCACGGTCATCAAAGAAACACCCAGCGCCTCGGCCGTCTCTGCCAAACTCAGGCCACCAAAATAGCGAAGCTGCACAACCTCGCTCTTGCGCAAATCAAACACCGCCAACTCTTCCAACGCGTCGTCCAGCGCAATCAATTCGGCGGCGCGTTCGTGCGTCATCGCTTCGGCTTCGCTCAGCGAAACCTGTTGCGCGTCCGCGCCATGCTTCAGTGCGCGACGACGACGCGCGTGATCGATCAAGATGTGCCGCATTACTTGCGCCGTCACCGCAAAGAAGTGCTGGCGATTCTGCCAGTCGGGCGAATCATGGCCCGCCAATCGCACGTAGGCTTCGTTTATCAGCGCGGTGGTTTGCAGTGTGTGGCCGTTACGCTCGCGGCGCGCGTAACGGTGCGCGATGCGGCGCAGTTCGTCATAAATCAGCGGCGTCAGTTTCTCGAGCGCCGACGGATCGCCGTGCTTCCACTCGTCGAGCAGATTTGTTAGTTCAGACTGGGTCGCGATTGCCATCCCCGGTGCGGCGAAAAAACTATTAGCGTTGAATCTTAGCACCTTATGCGGTTGGGCGAATCGCCGGTATTGATGAGTTATTTCGATAAGAGAAATTTTGTGACTCGATGAACAGTTTGGCCCTAAAATTTCGCTTGCCCGTGAAAACCATGAACACTTTTCGCGTATGCTCTCGCATAACAAAGTAGGCGCGCCAACCGCGCACAACAACACATTGGGAGAACAGCTATGACTTTGAAAAGGACCTTTTGTTTTGGCATCGCCGTCTTACTCTGCGGCGCAGCCGTCACTCCGTTGAGCCATGCGACGCATCAAAACGCGAGCATTTATCATCAGATGAATTCGGTCGAGCGCGCCGCATTTGTATCGGCGCAAGCGCGGCGAATCGCCAGAGAAATAGCCGGCCGGGACTACCAATTCACGCCGGCATTTGAGGCGGCTATTCAGAACAGCGTTGAGTTTTACGTGAAGCGAATCGGCAGTGACAACCATCAGCCTGGCAAGAGTGACGCGCGGCTGATCTTCGAACGCGGACAAACTCAAGCGCCCATTTTGAGCAGCGCATTTAAAGCTCGCAACGTGTCGCAGTTAATTGGGCTCTACATTCCGGCCGTCGAGTCGGAATATGTGAATTTGGAAAAGCCGAATTCCGCGGGTTCCCTCGGCATGTTCCAGTTCTTACCGAAGACGGGCGAAAAATATGGACTGACTGAAAGCGATCTACTGGATGTGCAGAAATCTGCGGATGCCGCCGCGCGTTACATCGCCGATGCCACGAAGGAGTTTGAGGGCGATCCGATGAAAGAAGCGCTCGCCATTCTCTCTTACAATCGGGGAGTGAATAATGTCGAGCGTGATGTGGCCACTTTTGTCACGGCGCGAACGCGGCAGTGCAGCATTTGCGCGTTGACGGAACAGAGCTACAAACTCGATCCCACCTTTCAAAAGGAAAACGTCTATTACGTGCCGCGCTTTTTCGCCGCTGCGATCATCGGCGAGAATCCGCAGGCGTTTGGACTGCAAACGCAGCCGTTGTCTTCTCTCTGAAGAAGGTTGCTTCGGTTTGACGACGCGGCCTTCGTTTGATTTCGAATGATCCGATGATTTGTTTGGGGAAATCCGTCCCGGCTGTCGGTCGCAGCATCTGGACCGGCAACGAGTCAATTCAAGAGTGGGATAAGACGAGATTGCGAGGTCTTAATGTCTGATTGGGAGGATGCCGATCAGTTTTTGCCCGTACTGCACCACGGCCGGAACAACTCCAATGACCGCCACCAGGCGAGCCAGCACCGGGGCCAGTATTTTTCTTTCTTCTGAGTTTCGCAGCTTCGATTCAAATCCCTGCCGTTGGTCTCGAAAATACTCAAACAATGGGCGGTTCAGTAGGATAAACATCTCAACCTTATCCGCTCGGGTCGCGTACTGTTGGTATTGCGCGATAATTTCATCCAGCTTGGTTTTCAAGGTTTGATTCCATCTATATCGCACAAACCGGAGATCCTGATCCCTGAAAGTGCGGTAAGGCTCAGCCAATTCAGTAAAAGGATCCGCTAATACAGATCCTTCCTCTACTTTAGCCGCGACTTCCCTGACAATTGGTTCACTTTGGATCCAGTCGTGAGAGTCCTGTTCAAGTTGAGTTCGCAAAGTTACCAACTGCTCTACATCGTGTTCATCCGGAATTCCGATCGCGCCGATAATGCTGTTTATCTGATCGACACAAGCGCTGAAGAACTGAGTTTCGGCGCGCCGGCGGTTTTCCAAACCAGCGAAATACGGAATTATTAGTATTACTACGTAGAATAATGTTAAGGCCGCAAACGGAACATACTGAACAAAATTCGCCGGGACTGGCACGGGAAGCGATAAAAACCGTTCGCTTCGAACGCCGGTTAGACCCAAGTACACCGTAAGAAACAGCCCGCTTTGCAGGGCGGCTGGTATCTGCGCCAGGAAAAATGCCCTTCGCGTTCGGTCGTTTATTTGCGCCGAAGAGAGTTGGGAAACATTCATGAGCATATTCAAAAGCGCGCCCATGATGAATAGTGCGAAGTTAAGCATTAGCATTCGTCTGATAGCGTTGTCCGAATGCACCGGATTTGCGAAGTACACATATGTCGCAGCAATGAAATATCCAACCAGCAGAAGCAGAAGAAGTAGCGTCGGAATGATCATCACAAACGGATGCGTCAATCCCATCTCGCCACCCCAGAGAGCAAATCTCTGAGAGACTGTCCTGGAAGTGAGACGTGAAAAGTAATATGCGAGAAACGTAAGAAAGGCCGTAATCTCAAAAGCAGCTAACGTTAACAGTAGGAACCTGCGACTAAAAAAACCGGCCAAAATCCAGGGCACGACTATGATCGGAATAAGACCTATCAGGATATTGATTTGGTTCCAGAAGAATAGAGTTCCTTTTCGTGAACTAAGAACTTTCTTCTGCTTATCCTGGACGTAAGCGGTCACCACGAAATAGACCACGCTCGTGATCAGGAATAACAGAAACCAACCAATTCGTGCCAAGGACTACCTACCTTAGGTTTCGCGCAACGGCGAGTTATGAGACTTGCCGCAATTGTGCACTGCTTAAGCTTCTTGTCAAGGATTTTCGGCCACTGCTAACTCCGCTGCGTCTAATATTGCGGCAAGTGGTTCGCCGCGAAAGTTATGCCGACTCCGATCGGCATTTCTCTCCTCCTGCCTCTTCGGGAGCGGACCCTGAACACTCGCAGTCGCGAGTCAACGGAAATCCGAATAACAGGAGGAAGGAAGATGAACAGAAAGCTTTTTCAGGTTTTATTTCTCGGCATTTCGATTATTGCGCTAGCTGGCACGGCGGCTGCGCAGAAACGCATCGATAGACGTGATCGGCGCGAATTACGCGCCGACGCCCGCGACATTCGCGCCGACACGCGCGAGATTCGCAGTGACCGTCGCGACATCATCAGCGATACGCGTGACCGGCGAGCCGACGTGCGCGACTATCGCCAGGATCGGCACGAAGGCGCATCACAGGAGGAACTGCGTGCCGACGCCCGCGAAATCCGTGGTGATACGCGCGAAATTCGTGATGACCGTGGAGAGCTTCGCAGCGATATTCGTGATCGGCGTGGAGACGTTCGGGATTATCGACATGATCGGCGCGATGCGCGGAGAGATTGAGTAGCGCAAGTTGTTAACTTGCGGTTCTCAACCAGCGCAAGCTAACAGCTTGCGCTACAAATTCAGCGTGACTAAAAGTTTATCCTGGAGGGGCTAATCCGGATTGACCTACTGGTCACGCTGTTGAGGGACGAGCGATGAGGCACGCTCGTCCCTTTTTTATTTGGAGTGCGCCGGGCAGAGCGAAGCGGGGACAGCACTTTGGATTTATTGCAACTTAGCGTCTTTGCATGATTTTCTTCCATGCCAAGTCGCAAAGGCGCAAAGGCGCGGATGCTTCGGTAGCCCACGCCAAAGCAACCTGCTAAAATCACTTCTTCCGACGGAGGTGATGAAGCAGTGGCGTTGGTGATCTACACAAAACCCGGCTGTCCCTATTGTCAGCAAGCCCGCGACTACTACAGCTCAAAAGGCATTACGTTCATCGATCGTGACGCGCAAACCAACAAAGAGCTTCGCGCCGAGATGTTCAAATACTCAGGCGGCGACCCTACGGTCCCGTGCATCGTAAAAGACGGTAAATACGTTCAATCGGGGTGGGGCGATCCGCTGCGCGGTTGAACGGTTCACGATTGACGAGCGGTCGCTCGTCATAGACAAATCAGGCCGCTCGGTAGAAACCGGCGTCCGATCCCGTCGCAAACACACTCAATGATTAACTCACCGCCAGGTACCGCGCGGTTTTGAACTGGAGACACCGATGAAATCTCGCATATTGGTTTTGTTCTTGCTTCTATCAATCTCTCTGTTTAATTTCATTTCAGCTTCAGCCCAAGACGGAAATTCAGCCAGCATGCTGCAACCACCCGACACCGAAAAGAAACCCAAAGTGACCGAGATCAACGGCGACCGCATGGTCGATAACTATTTCTGGCTGCGCGAGAAAACAAATCCCGCGGTGATCGCGCATCTCGAAGCCGAGAACGCGTACACCGCCGCGGTGATGAAACCGACTGAAGCCTTGCAGGAAAAGCTCTATAAAGAGATTCTCAGCCACATTAAACAGACGGACGTGAATGTTCCCTATAAGAGAGGCGGCTACTACTACTTTTCGAAGACAAAGGAGGGTTTGCAATATCCGATTTATTTTCGGCAGAAAGGCAGCCTGACTGCGCCGGAAGAAATGATTCTCGATCAGAACGAGCTGGCGAAGGGACAAAAGTTCCTTTCCGTCGGCGAGTTCCTGCCAAGCGACGACGGCAATCTACTGGCGTATTCGATCGACAACACGGGTTATCGCCAGTACCTCTTGCAGTTTAAAGACCTGCGCACGGGACAATTGCTGCCGGACAAGATGGAGCGCGTGACGAGCGTGGCGTGGGCCAACGACAACAAGACGCTGTTCTATGTGACCGAAGATGCGGTGACGAAACGCAGTGACAAGCTTTTCCGGCATGTGCTCGGCACTGATAAATACGAGTTGCTCTATGAAGAGAAGGACGAACTGTTCGACATCGGCGTCGGGAAGTCTCTGGACAAAGCTGTGATCATGATGGGCGCGTACAGCAAGACTTCGAATGAATTTCGTTTTATCCCGGCGGCTGATCCTAATGCTACGTGGAAAATGATCCTGCCGCGCCAGGCTGATCACGAATACGACGTCGATCATCGCGGCGGTCTTTTCTATATTCGCACGAACAAAGGCGCGACCAACTTCCGCGTGGTGACGGCGCCTGTTAGCGACCCTTCCGAGAAGAACTGGAAAGAGTTTGTCGCGCACCGGCCCGCGGTCAAGATCGACAGCATCGATCTGTTTGCGAATCATGCGGTCCTCTCAGAATGGGAAAACGGTTTGCAGCAAATTGAAGTCATCGATTTCAAAACGAACAAGCGTCATAGCATCGCGTTTCCCGAGCCGGTTTACGCAGCTGGTCTGTCGAATAATCACGAGTTCAATACCACCGTTCTCCGCTACAACTATCAATCATTGACAACGCCAAGCTCGGTTTTTGATTACGACATGAACACGCGGCAGGCAACGTTGATGAAACAGACGGAAGTGCCGGGTGGTTTTGACAAGGCCAAATACAAGGCTGAACGAGTGTTCGCAACCGCGGCGGACGGCACGAATATTCGAATGTCGGTGGTCTTTCGAAAAGATGTGAAACTGGACGGCTCTGCGCCTTTATTACTTTACGGCTACGGCTCGTATGGCATTTCGATCTCGCCGACGTTTTCTGCGAGCCGTCTGACGTTGCTCGATCGCGGGGTCATTTACGTGATTGGGCACATTCGCGGCGGGGGCGAGCTGGGAGAACCGTGGCGTGATGCCGGTCGCATGATGAACAAGATGAATACCTTCACGGATTTCATCGCCTGCGCCGAACATCTCATCAACAACAAATACACTTCGAAGGATCGCATCGTGATTCAAGGTGGCAGCGCCGGAGGGATGTTGATGGGCGCCGTCACCAACATGCGTCCAGATCTCTTCAAAGCCGTCATCGCGCAGGTTCCTTTCGTCGATGTGCTGAATACGATGCTCGATGCGTCGCTGCCTTTGACGACCAGCGAATACATCGAATGGGGGAACCCGAACGAAAAGTCTGCGTACGATTACATGAAGAAGTACTCGCCGTACGACAACATTCACAAGGCGGATTATCCGGCGATGCTGGTGAAGGTTTCATTGAACGACAGCCAGGTACCGTACTGGGAAGGTTCGAAGTTCGTGGCCAAGCTGCGCGACTTTAAAACAGATCATAACCCGCTGCTCTTGAAAGTGAACATGGGCGCCGGTCACGGCGGCGCGTCAGGACGTTACGACGCTTACCATGAGACGGCCTTCGATTACGCGTTCATGCTCTGGCAGATGGGAATTAATAATTAGTCAACATGAAGTTGACATTTAGAGGCGGGCCTGCGCCCGCCTCTTTGCTTTTGCGTAAAGCATCATGTCACGAACGTGGAGAAGAATCCTGCGAGCAGCGGCTGAGATTGGCTTTATCGTGTTTCTCTTCTACACGAATCTCTTGATGGGCGAGTACACGCGTGCGCACGCCGCCCAGCACCCGGAGCCATTTCTCTCTGCGTTGCACGATGTGTTTACGATGATTAACGCGGCGATTGCTTTGCTGGCCGCCTTTGTCGGCTATTTGGTAATCGAAACCATTAGAACTTACCTGAGTGACTAGAGCGTTATGAAGAAGATTAATCTCTCCGAAAAATTATCGCGGATCCTCGATCATTGGAATCCGCGCATCGCGGGCGAGCTCAATGGGCAACTGATTAAGCTCGTCAAATTTCAAGGACCGTTTACCTGGCATCATCACGAAGCCGAAGACGAGATGTTCCTGGTGGTAAAGGGTCGATTTCGCATGGACTATCGCGAGAACGGCGCTGAGCGCGCGGAATGGCTCGAGCCGGGAGAATTCATCATAGTTCCTCGCGGCATCGAACACCGGCCGTTCGCGGAACAGGAATGCGAAGTGCTGCTGTTTGAACCGGCATCGACTCTCAACACTGGGAACGTCGAGGACGCGTTTACCCGGAAATACCTGGAAAACATCTAAGTTTGGCTTTTGCCCGCCGCGGTTGTAACGTATCTCCATCACAACCAACCGGAGAGCGCTTTGGCCGATTCTGAAACCAAAAATGGTCCAACTGTCGCCGATCTCTTTCGGCGCGCGCAGGCGATTCGCGCCGAGAATCAACAGGCCAATTACCGCGACATCGCGAATCAGCTCGTGCGTGAATTCTCTGGGTCGACCTTTCCACCGACGTACAACCTGACGATTCCGGAGCAGGACGCGCGCGCGCCCGAAGAAGATTGGTCGGCGGGCTTGCCGCTCGTCATGCGGGGCATCCAACAGAAGGATTGGAACGACATCGCGCAAGGGATCGTACTATCACTCGAGCAGACCGAAAACTACGAGCGTACCCGTGGCCCGGAAGGCGCGCGCGACGATTGGCACGATCGCTCGCATGGAATTAAAGGCGCGACCGAGAAAGGCGTCAGCCGCTGGATGCCGGAAGACTTGATGAAGCTGGCTGAGCGCAGCAGTCCTAACAAGCAATGAACGCGAAACACATTGGCGTATGCGCGGCCTGCGTCTTGTTTGTCGCCGCCGCCAACGCGCAAACGCCGACGCCAAGCCCGAGCTCCGCTCAGAAAGAGTGCACCATTCCGTCGGCGAACCCGGTCGATGTGAACGCCCGGGTGCTTGCCAAGCCTGAACCGAAATTCAGCAGAACTGATCGCGATCGGTACCATGGTTATGTCATGACGCTGCGCGCAATTCTGTGCGGCACTGGCAAGGTAACCGATGTGGTCGTGACGCAGGGAATAACGCGCGACATGGACGCGGCCGCTATCGATGCAGCACACTTGATCGAGTTCACGCCCGCAGAGAAAGATGGCAAGAAAGTTTCGCGACCGGTGACACTCAAATACTTCGTGAAGGACTGACCCGATGAGTGAAAATTACGCCAAATTGATTACCAGCTTTCCGTTGTTTCATGGTTTCACGACCGATGGTGCCAAGCGTTTACTAAGTTCCGGCGAGGTTAAGGAATGCGCTGCCGACGAAATTTTGCTGAAGGAAGGCGACGTGGCAGATTTTGTATTGCTGTTGTTGTCGGGCGGTCTCGAGGTCTTCGTCAACCGCGGCGGCCAAGATGTTATTCTGACTGAGACCAAACCGGGTACAATCACTGGCGAACTGGCGGTGTTGTGCGGCATCCCGCGATCAGCATCAGTCAAAGCAAAAGAACCTTCAGCAATTCTGAAGTGGGACGACGAGGCATTCCGCACTCTGCTGTTGCGCGACCCCCATTTGTCGCAGCGCATCTTCAGTCAGATTCTGCGCACGCTCGTCGACAAGGAACGCGCGCTGATCGATTCGCTAATCACGGCACAACGTGTGGGCACTTTCGCGAAGTGAACCGCTGTCAGTCATGACCATCCAGGACAAAAGTTTTCTGACCTCTGATCTCTAACCGCTGACCTTCGGCACTTATGAGTTTTCTCGATAGCTTAATCAAAGATCCTAAATACCAAACAGAAGCGCCGCGCAAACCGGAAGAAGTTTCTGAGCCTGGCGTGATCATCAGTCCCGACACTCGCCGCGACAATCGAATTCCGCCAGGACAATCGCGCACCAAAAAATGGCCGGTGCTGGACGCGCACGGTGCGCCGCCGGTTGATCTCGCGAGCTGGACATTTGAAGTCGCCGGCTTAGTTGAGAACTCGCTGAAGTTTTCGCTCGATGAGTTTTTACAACTGCCCGCAGTCAAGGTTTACGCTGACTTTCATTGCGTCACGCGCTGGTCGCGACTCGACAACGTTTGGACCGGAGTGTCGACGCGCGAAATTGCCGAGCGCGCCGGGGTGAAGCCGGAAGCAAAATTCGTGCTGGCGCTCGCATATGACTACGGGTGGACCACGAATGTTCCCATTGAATACTTCCTGAAAGAAGATTCACTCTTTGCTTTTCTACACGACGGCCAACCGATTCCGCCCGAACACGGCGGCCCGGTGCGTCTGATCATTCCGCAACTGTACGCCTGGAAGTCCGCCAAATGGGTCAAAGGCGTGCGCTTCCTCGCCGAAGATGAAGCCGGCTTCTGGGAAGAAGGCGGTTAT
Source organism: uncultured bacterium (assembly GCA_965653675.1). Taxonomy (GTDB): domain Bacteria; phylum Acidobacteriota; class Blastocatellia; order Pyrinomonadales; family Pyrinomonadaceae; genus UBA11740. The sequence continues at coordinate 4,831 of CBFHBA010000039.1, read as the reverse complement.
CACATGCGCGGCAATCCATGGGTGGGAGGCGATGGCGAAAGGTTTCGCTGGTCGTGAAGGAATCCGCAGCTAACGAGGTCAGGACCATCCGCGTCAGCGGATTGGTCAAAGGTTCGCCTTAACCCACGCGCTGACGTGGTACTGACTCATCTCGCTAAATCTGCGTAATCTGTGGAGATGTCTTCTGATCAGCCCAAAGACGCCGCCGCCGTAATTCTCCTGCGCCACAACACCGATCCAGACAATCCTGAAGTGTTCTGGGTCAAACGAAGTCCGAAGCTCGTCTTTCTCGGCGGCTTCTACGCGTTTCCCGGTGGTCAGGCAGAACCGGCCGATGGCGAAGCGCCGATTGAAAACTGCAGGAACGAACTCGAACGCGCCGCGATGATCAGTTGCGCCGCGCGCGAGATATTCGAAGAGACCGGCGTGTTGCTCGCGCGTGGCGCCGAGACGTTGACCATCGGCCAGCGTTCGTCAGTGCTTGATGATCTTGAATCAGGAAGAATGTCGTGGCCGGAATTGCTGAAGCATTACGGGCTCCATCTCAATGCGGACGACTTCACCTTTGTTGGGCGTTGGGTCACACCGCCGTTTGCGCCGCGCCGCTTCGATACGTGGTTCTTCCTCGTGAATTGTCCGGCGAAACAGGAACCGCATGTGTCAGGTGACGCAGAATTAGCAAGTGGCGAATGGATCGCAGCGCGCCGCGCTTTTGGAAAGTGGGAATGGAACGAGATCCTCGCCGCACCGCCAGTGCTGCATTCGCTGAAGACTTTAGCGGGTGGAGTAACGGACGATTTGGTCACGCGATTTCTCTCTGTTCCTGAGGCGCATCAACAGGTCACGCAGCGGATGGAGTTCCGTCGCAACTATATCTGTTTCCCAGTGCGCACACCGACGAAGCCTCCAGCGACGCACACAAACGCATATTTTATTTACACGTCGCATGAAATCATGATCATCGATCCCGGTTCACCCTACGAAGACGACCAACAGGCGCTCGCCGAGTGTGTCGATGACTTGATCGGAGAAGGTCGCACCGTTCGCGAGATTGCGCTGACCCACGTTCATCCCGATCACGTCGCTGGTGTGAAGGCACTCAATGATCACTTGCAATCGAAGCATGGCTTGCGGGCTCCCGTCTCAGCACATCGACTCACGGCCGAATCACTGAAGCGACAGTTCGCTGTCGATCGACATATCGAGGATAACGAGTGTATCTCGCTGACGGGCGAACCGTTGCTTCGCCTGCAAGCATTGTTCACGCCCGGCCACGCGCGCGGGCATCTTTGTTTTTACGATGAAGCCCGTGGAGTTTTGATTAGCGGCGATAATGTTGTGGGATTTGGATCAGTCTTGATCGATCCGGCAGACGGAAACATGACTGAGTATTTAGATTCGTTGCGCCGGATGCGCTCACTATCAAATGTCACGGTGTTACTTCCCGGCCATGGACCAGCCGTCGCCAATCCCTACGACAAGATCGATCAATACATTGAACATCGACTCGAGCGCGAAGCAAATATTCTGATGGCTGTTCGCGAAGGCGCATCTACGCCGGCAGAAATCGTCAGACGCGTCTACACCGACGTAAAGCCGAAAGCGCTGGCGATGGCCGAGCGGGCGGTGCTGGCGCATTTGGAAAAGCTGGTTGAGGAAGGACTAGTGAATCAGGACAGTGAGGGGTTTTACGCGAGGCTTTCGATCTAGCGGATACTATCTCATTCTCACCTCGCTTCAGCGAGGTGACAGCCAGCAGCATAGTGATTCGAACCGCTTCAGCGGTTTATCGAGGAAAGCCGTTGAAACGGCTATCTAGTTCAGGCCTTTTTGGTCACCTCGCTGAAGCGAGGTGTGAATGAGACGCGCCGCCGCACTCCAGATCGGTTACAATCTTCTCATCCCCGGCTCAGAACAACTCAATTAAACCAACATGGAACGGGCAAGGACTCTAGGCGAACTCAAGGCAAGCGGCTACGCACCAGTCTCTGTCAAAGACGAGATGCGCGCGAACCTGATCTGCAAACTTAAACGGCGCGAAAAACTTTTTCCGGGAATCGTCGGCTACGACGAAACGGTCGTGCCGCAACTCGTGAATGCGATTCTCGCGCGGCATAATCTGATTCTGCTGGGACTGCGGGGACAAGCAAAGAGTCGGATTATTCGTCAGCTAACAAATCTGCTGGACGCGCAGATGCCAATCATTGCCGGCTCGGAAATAAACGACGACCCTTTCAATCCGATTAGCGCTTACGGCCGGCAAACAATCGATCTGCATCAGGACTCAACGCCGATCGCCTGGGTCGAACGCGGTGCGCGTTTCGTCGAAAAGCTGGCGACTCCTGACGTGACCATCGCCGACATCATCGGCGACGTCGATCCAATCAAAGCGGCGAAAGGCGGCCATCTGCTCAGCGACGAGCTCACGATTCACTACGGCCTCTTGCCGCGTGCCAACCGAGGCATCTTCGCGATCAACGAACTGCCCGACCTCGCGGGAAAGATTCAGGTTGGTCTCTTCAACATCATGCAGGAAGGCGATGTGCAGATTAAGGGTTATCCCGTGCGTCTGCCGCTGGACGTCATGCTCGTGTTTTCGGCGAATCCGGAAGACTACACGGCGCGTGGGAAAATAATCTCGCCGTTGAAGGATCGCATTGGTACGGAAATCTCGACGCACTATCCGAAAGAGATTTCGTTGGGTGTTGAGATTACCACGCAAGAAGCATGGACTACCCGCGATGGACTGAAAGAAAGACTCGTGATTCCGGAGTTCATTCGGGAAACGATCGAGCAGATTGCCTTCGAAGCGCGCGACGACAGCCGGATCGACAAACATTCCGGCGTGTCGCAACGTTTGCCGATTACAGTAATGGAGTCGGTCGTGTCCAACGCTGAGCGTCGCTCTCTCATGACCGATGAACAACTGGTAGTGCCGCGGATCGCAGACATTTACGCCGCGATTCCGTCGATGACGGGCAAGATGGAACTGGAATACGAAGGCGAGCAGATCGGCGCTACGCGGATCGCGAAGGATTTGATCAAACGCGCGGCCGGTGAAATCTTCGAAGGCTATTTTGTCGGTATCGATTTCGCGCACGCGGTCGCCTGGTTCGACCAAGGCAACAATGTGCGCCTGGCCGACACCGCTTCGGCGGAGGAGTGCATACTGCTGCTTGAATCAGTTCCTGAATTGATCGACACGGCTTTAATTCCTTTTGATGTCAATCGCAGCGACGTAGATCAAACTGTGGCCGCATGCGAATTCGCGCTGGAAGGTCTGTATGCGGAAAACAAAATCAGTCGCAACGAAGAAAGCGGCTACACCGCGATCACCAAAGCAAAGAAGGATCGCAAAGGGATGATCTATGACGATTTAAGTGAATCGAGTCGATATAGTTAAATTGCCGATTTCCGATTGCCGATTATTAAATCGCAAACGCAGCAATCGGCAATTGAAAATCGGAAATGAGATTTACTCGCTACTCAAAATTCAACGGCCTCGATGTCTACGGGATTAATCTCGGCGACCTGATGGAGGGTCTGTCGGATTCGTTGTTGTATTCGGGCTATGACGAGGATTACTACTGGACGCGCCAGCGCATGCCGCAGGACACGTCGCTGGATGCCCTGCGCCGCGCGTTGTTACAGGCGCTGATGGATCAAGGGCTGCTGTCGCAGCATCAGATTCAGCAGATGCTCGACGAGAACGAGGGGAAGTACCAAGGGTCACAACTACAGGAGTTACTCAATCAACTGATAGAGCGGCTTGTTGAGGAAGGCTATCTGAAACTTAACGAAGAGCCACCGACACAACAGCAACGCGAAGTAATGGCAGGTAATGGTCAAGGCCGTATCGAAGATCCTTTGCCGCGCAACGTGAAGTTTGAAGTTACTGAGAAAGGTCTGGACTTTCTTGGGTATAAGACGCTCCGCAATCTGCTCGGCAGTTTAGGCAAGAGTTCGATGGGACGTCACGACACGCTTCATCTCGCGACTGGGGTCGAAGCCGAAGCCGCCAGCAAGCTTTACGAATTTGGCGACACGATCAACCTTGATGTGAACACGACATTGCTTTCCGCGATTCAACGTGAGGGTCTAAACGTCCCGCTAAATCTCGAATACAAAGATCTCCACGTGCACCAATGCGATTATCAATCGTCGTGTGCGACGGTGGTAATGCTCGATTGTTCGCATTCGATGATTTTGTACGGCGAAGATCGATTCACGCCGGCGAAAAAAGTCGCACTCGCGCTGGCGCATCTGATTCGGACGCAGTATGCCGGCGATTCGCTGAAGATCGTTCTGTTCCATGACACCGCGGAGGAGCTGCCTCTCGCCAGGCTCGCCACTACCCAAGTTGGTCCGTACCACACAAACACTGCAGAGGGTTTGCGCTTGGCGCGCCGCCTTCTGCAAGCGCAGCGCAAAGACATGAAGCAGATCGTGATGGTGACTGATGGAAAGCCGACGGCATGCTTTCTTGAAGGAGAGCCTTCTTTATCTCGTTTAGAGCGCGGACTTGTTCGCGCGGGCGGCACAAGTGCCGCCTCTAAACGAGAAAGATCGGGGGGCGGCGCGCCGGCGCGCCAACGTCGGCTTTACAAGAACTCAATGGGCGGCGATCCGTGGGTCATGGAAGCGACATTTCGCGAGGTGCAAGCCTGCCGTAAAGCCGGCATCATGATCAATACGTTCATGCTGGCGAACGACTATTACCTGGTCGAATTCGTGAAAGAGATGACGGCAATGACCAATGGCAAAGCCTACTTTGCGAATCCGTCCAACCTTTCGCAGTTTGTTTTGATTGATTTCTTGCGCCGGAAGAAAT
>CBFHBA010000038.1:0-49500 GCA_965653675.1 uncultured bacterium | reverse complement strand
CGTGCTCCGCCTGAGCCATCAGGTCGGCAGCTACGAAGTCCGCGCGCGCAGTGTCGTCGGCAAGAATTACGACCTCGCTCGGGCCGGCAATGGAATCGATTCCGACGATGCCGAACACGAGTTTCTTGGCGGCGGCAACAAAACGATTTCCCGGACCGGTAATCTTGTCGACCGCCGGTATTGTTTCAGTTCCGTAAGCCAGCGCCGCAACCGCCTGGGCTCCGCCAGCCGCATAGACTTCAGTCACACTTAGTTCGAGCAATGCCGCAGCGACGACCGAATTCAGTCGCGCATTCGGGGGCGTAACCACCACGATACGCTCGACGCCCGCGACCTGTGCGGGTACGACATTCATAATCACCGAGGCTGGGTAACTCGCGGCGCCGCCCGGCACATACAGGCCAGCCTTTTCAATTGGCCTGATGCTTTGGCCCACACGCACGCCCTCTGCCAGATCAAGCTGCCACGATTCTTCGCGTTGGCGCTCGTGAAAACTTCGCACATTGGCGATTGCTTCTCGCAAAGTTGTCAACAACTCGGGGTCAGCATTCGCGGCTTTTTCGTGAAGCGCGTTTTCGCTCACTCGCAAGTCACATGGCGCGAGGGTCATACCATCAAAACGTTCAGCATAATCGATCAGCGCGGCGTCGCCCCGAGCACGCACGTCGCCGATAATCATCGCCACTTGATTCAACAAATTCGCATCAAGGGCCACGCTCCGTTGACGGACTGCGCGCAGCTTTGCCGCCCGCCGTTCGCAATCCTGCCAAGTAATGACTTCAATCATCGGAGTCAACTCCTTCGCCCGCCAGTTTCAGCGCGATGATGAGTTTCATGATTGCTTTCGCTTTCAGTTGATAGCTGGCGCGGTTAACGATCAGACGGGCTGCCGATGAGAAGATTTCTTCCACTACTTCGAGTCCGTTTTCGCGCAGCGTGCGGCCAGTTTCCACCAAATCAACAATGCAATCCGCGAGGCCCAACACTGGAGCAAGTTCGACTGACCCGGACAGTTCAATGATTTCTACTGGTTGCCCGCGGGCGCCAAAATGCCTGATCGCAATCTGCGGATATTTCGTCGCCACTCTCAACAGTCCTTGACTGTTCCACGCAGCATACTTCACGGCAGCCATAACCATGCGACAACGTCCAATCGGCAGGTCGAGTGGTTGCAAAAGATTCGGCTCTGATTCCAGCAGAACATCGCGTCCGACTAATCCACAGTCCGCGGTTCCGTGCTCCACATAAACCGGAACGTCACTCGGCTTCACCAGCAGGAAGCGATAATCGCCGGCCTGATCTTCTATCGACAGGCGCCGCGATGAAACATCGTCAGGAACACAGACCCCCGCTCGCGATAACAGCTCGACAGCCTCCAACTGCAATCGTCCTTTCGCAATCGCCATGGTCAATCGACTCATGATTTCTCCTCCCGAAGCACGATGATGCCTTGGTTCTGCGCTCGCATGGCAAACGCTTGCTGAAAAACCGACACTGCATCGGCATCTTTGATCTGAACTGCAGCAGGCCGTGCCTGGCCGTTAACTGCGGATTCATCCGGACGCGTCAACAATACGTTCGTCAGCGCGTCAAGATCGAGCACAAACCCAATTGCTGGTTCGACGTGACCAAGTTTCGCCGCCAGATTGTCGTAGCGGCCGCCGCTGCCCACCCGCGCTCCGGCTCCCTGAGCGTAAATCTTGAAATTCAGGCCGGTGTAGTATTCCATTTCCGACACATCTCCCAGATCGATCTCGAATTGGCTGGCCAGGCCGAGCGATTCAATGATGTTCCATAGGGTCTCCAAGCGATTCAAGGCCGCCCGCGATCGCTCATTCGTCATTACTCCCTGCGCTCGGTCAAGCACATCGCGCTTACCAGCCAACTGGATTAATTCCGCAAAGCGCCGGCTCTCTTCAGGTTGAGCGAAGGTGGCGAGAAATCGTTCGAGGTCGGCGACGTTTCGCAAATCCACCAGTTGCCGCATCCCGTCTCGCAAAGACGGATCGAGTGCCAGATTTTCAACAACGCCATTGAAGACTTCGACGTCATTCAACGTGATGACACACTGACGATCAAGGTCGAGGCGGCTAAGCACCTCACGAGCAATCATCAGAACTTCCAGGTCTGCAATGATGCTGTTTGATCCGAATAACTCACAGCCAACTTGGGTTGATTCACGTCTGAACTGGGCCCGAGATCTCGGTTGCTGTCCAAAAACCGGAGCGACATACCAGAAACGCAGCGGCCGTTCGCGTTTGGCAAGCAGTGTCACTGCCGCGCGGGCAACGGCCGATGTGACGTCCGGCCTGAGAGCCAGGAGCGCGCCGTCGAAATCCATGAAGCGAAAAGCACGCCGAGCTTCGGCGCCCATTCCTTGTTCAAATAGTGAGTAATAATCAACCGTGGGCACCGTGATTTCTTCGTAGGACCAGCCTTCGAACACAGTCAGCGCAGTCTCTTCGATCGCGCGCCGAACACGTGCCTCACGCCCGAAGTAATAGCGCATGCCGTCTGGGATCTTGGAAAGTGGTTCTGTCATAGCTTTCGCGAAAAACTAAAAACCCGCTGCCGGATCAGGTGCTGGCAGCGGGTTTCGGAAATTTCCGACTTGTGTTTCTGTTACTCGATGAGCTTTTTCAGCTCTGGCACCACAAACCGGAACACACTGCCACAATGCCGATGATGGCCGGCATGATGGTGGTGGTGTCCGTGGTGGTGGCGTCGAGAGAAACTCATGATCGATTCAAGTCGACGACTTGTATACGCGACCTGTGGGCCAATTGTCAATCTCAGGTCAAGGGGCTGGCATCATCAGTTGGAATCGCTCTGTCGATCTGGATTCGTCCAGGCTACCCGATGAAAGTGATTTAGTTCGTTCGGCCTCAGCCAAAACTCTTGCGGAAGAGGTAAGACATTTTGATGAAGAACGTGCGGCCGTTGCGACGAAATCCGGGTTCCAGCTGACCGCTGAACGGATTATATCCGTCGCGATTCAGATCGTCGTTGTATCCGATGTAGAGCGCGGTTCCCGGATTCGGCGTCCAACCAAAAAGAAACTGACCCTTCACGTTTGCCGCCAGCGAATCAAAGTCGATGCGGCCGCGCGCAAAAATGAATCGCGTAAATTGATAAGTCGTCTTCAGCGAAATTATGTTGTCGTCAAACGCGACCCGGTGCGTGTCGTTGCGACGTAAGCTCTGCTTCGTAAAACTCAAAGTAAAGTTAAGTGGGTTCGTCGGTTGATATGTAATGCCGGCGTTCGCATTGAAGAACGCGCCCGGACCTGGATCGCGCGGAGCCGAACAAACTGGGGGACGCGTGGCGCCGCCGCACAGTCCGGCTGCTTGCGCATTACGTGCGTTGATTGCGGGAATGCTAACGCGCGGATAACGCGGTCCGGCGCCAGAATCGTAATCCAAAACGCCGTGCGCTCGATCAATATAGAAATTGAAATTGAACTGTTTGTTAATGATCGAGCCACCGTACGCGAAGAGACCCCAATTGTAGGCAGATCGTTCGTTGTCGCTTCCGGCAAACGTGCATTTATTTAGGTCTACGCAGTTCGAGCCGGGCTGTCGCGTCGGACCAAACTCAGATTCGAAAACTCGTTCGTAACCTTTGTCGAGACCTAGCGCCACGTAAGTCTGTCGCTGGAAGTTTGCTCTAAACCGGGCTTGATTATTGAATCTCTGCTCTCGTCCCTGCCAATCAAAATTGGTTCCGAACCCGTCGAGAACTTGCCACGAAACCAGCTTCGCTTTTGGATGAGGCTCGGAATTGTAACGAACCACGAAAGAGTGAAAGTTTGTGTTCGTGCGGCTGTTGAATCCCGCGTCCGAGCGGTAGTAAAGCGTGCGGCCAACCGTTGAGTACTGATAACCGAGATGACGGCCGGCCATGTTGTAATCGGTGGCGTACATGAATCCATTTTCTTTGCGATCGAAAGATCGGCCTTCGTCCGGATAAAAGAAGACATTTCGCGAATGTGAAGCTAAAACCTGCGCGCTGAAAGTCGTGACGCTGTTGATGCGAAGCCGCATGTCGAATCCGCCAAGCTCGTTATATTGATCGACAAACCGGCGATAGGTGCCGAGAAAGCCGATAAACGAATCTTTCTTGCCAATGTCACGTTTCAAACGAATGATGGCGAAACTTGCGTTCTTGCCAACGAGACGCGGGTTCGCCGTCAGTCGTTCTTCAGGCGAAAAATCTCCCGGCCCATTGTCCGACGCCAGCAAAACGCCAAAGCTGTTTCTATCGACCTTGCCGGTCAGCTTTACGGCGAAGTCCGGATCGATGATCGAACGCGTTGACACTGCTGGAGTCTGGGTCTCGAAGATCTCGCTGCCTTCCAGAAAGAAAGGCCGCTTCTCAGGAAAGAAAATGGGAAAGCGTTTGTTTGCGGTCACCACAAGCTGATCGGATTCGACCTGGGCAAAATCAGGATTCACCGCGAAGGTGAGGGTGATGTTTGGAGTGATTGTGTATTTACCAGTCAATCCAGGATCAAATTTTACCGGCGCGTTTACGAATTTGCCGGGATCGAGCTGGCCGGCTCTGACCGCCGCTGAACTCAACGTGGCTTTGCGTTTGCCCGTTTCCGACAAGGTCAAACTTGGAATCAATTCCAGCGTTCGCTCAGCCGATATCCCTTCCAATCCGGAGAGATGTCCTTCCTGCGCCAACCAACTAGAAACGTCGCGGTTGATCGGCATCCACATGTCGAGTTCATTGTTGAATCGCTTTTCACATCTCCAGAAATGCGCGCCCCACAGTCTGCCTTTCCCGGCAACGTACCGCAGTGACTTGAAAGGAATGGCAATCTCGACAGTCCATCCATCGCTGGTCAACATTCCTTTTGATTGAAAGACAAAGTCGGGATTGAAATCCTTCTTTCCGTCCACCCAAATTCCGTCGGCCTGCACGCCTAAAGGATTGAAATCGAATTCATAAGCCTTGCGCCTGTCATTGAAGGTGTCGAAAAGTATGCCCACATAATCATCGTTGAAGATGTTGTCGCGTTTGGGAATTGTCGCGCGCACTTTATCGGGCTCATCAAAACAGTGGAAGGCTATGTACAGAAATTTCGAATCGTATCCGAGCATCACTTCAGTCGGATTTGAAGGCGCGATGTTGTCGCCCGGCTGAATCTGATAAAAATCCTTCAGCACCGCTGCTTGTTTCCAAACTTCATCGGCGAGCTTGCCGTCAAGCACGGGCGGCTTCTCGAACTTTGGCATTTTGATTGGCTGCGCTTTTCCGGGCGGCAGGATGATCGCAGGTTTGCCGCCACCGGTCGAATTCGCTTTTGGCAGACTGGACGGAAAGCTGGTAGCGGGCTGAGGTTGTGCCACCGCCGCACTCGCAAACAGAACCAGAGTTAACGGAAGCAAAAGCACGAGCAAAGTTTTTGTTTTGCGACCAGCGACGGAAATTTTGTAGCGCTGCGCTGCGTGGCTTTGCCTCAAAAGAGATCGATTAGTGTTTACCTCGTCTGCCGACTGACGCGCGCGCCGTAGGCGCCGGATATTTATAGTTCGTGGTGCGATTTCGATTTCCTCGGGTTGAGCAAAATGCAGAGCATTTTGCTCAACTCGAAAAGAGATAACAGGGAGACTCGGTCTTTCTATCAACATTCCGCCGCGCCGCGGCGGAAAGAAATGTTGCTTCCTTCGGCCCAGCTGACTTTTGGCGCGAAGCTGCGCTGAGTCATCATTTCTCGGCATCACTGCATTCATCTTTGCCTCCCTCTCATTCGGTCTCTATTTGCCAAACACGAGTCTTAATGAATTTTGGGCAACCACCGGCGCGTGGTGACCGCAAAGATTCCAACGCCCATCGCTACGGTCAGCACAAAAAGAACGGCCGCCATAGCGATGCGGCCTGGGGCGCGGCCTCTGTCGCGCGCACGCAGGTACAGTTCAAGCACGCCGAGCGGCACCAGGAATTGGCCGAAATTACTGATCGTGAAGAAAAGGCTTTCATACTTCAGCTTCAGACCGAGACCAGCAGCCGAGACTAGGAAAAGCACGAGATCCCACCACACCCGGATGAACCAAACGCCACCTGACATCATGAACAAGCGCAGCGCCCAGCGGCGATGAACGGCAAATTTGCGGGCTAGCGCATAGCGCAAGGCCAGAGCCGCGCAGACCATGATCAGAATTCCATTGATGCTGGTAGCTAGGTGTTGAGGAAGGCTAAAGTTGCCAGGCAATCCACCGGCCCAAACCATATAGATACCGCCAGGCGGCAGGATGAAAGCGGCCAGCAGGTAAAGGCGCCCATTCCAACGATGAAAGGCCGGCGCACGATTGCGGACTTGCGGCGTGAGCTGAAGGGCGCCACTAACGATGATGACGACAGCCAGGAGTAGATGAATGCTCTTGTTCCACGAATGTAAACCTCCGCGCGCCGCTACGCGGCTATAGAAAACCGCTATATACGTCGCGAAGATCAGTTGGCCGACAACTGCCACGATGAACCAGAGCCCGGCGGCCATCTTTAACGAGGCGCCCGCAAAATCTTGCAACGAGTGCCGACTTTGCGATGCTGCGCGGCCATGCGTTTTTGGCAGGAAGTCCGCGACATCCGCCGCGCTAAGTTGAAATGTATCGGCCGTAGGATCTAACACTTGATTTACCTCCCAAGCTGTTCGCAAGACATAACTACACCTTCTCAAAGATTCGTTCTTGTGCCGTTAGTCACTTTCTGAGGTCACGTTTTTATGTGACTTGGGCCGCAGACAAACATGACTACAGTCACTATCGGCGGCCGATGTACCTGTATTAGATTAGGCAGACGATTTGGCTAACCCAGCAGTCTCTCGAAGCGACAACCGTGATTTCTGAGGCTCGTAAAAACGGCAAATTCTTCAACAGCGCTAACGTTGCTTTTGTGATTGTTGTCTGCGCTTCGTATGCATCCGTCGCTGCTTCCCTGATCTACTCCCGACGTTCCATACCGGCTTGGCAAATCGTAGTGTTTGTCGCCGTCGGTGGTGCGTACCTGATCGTAGGCACCTATGGTTTCGCATTGTGCCGCCGCTCAGGATCACAGCTCGCAGTGGCGGCGTACTTCGTGATCCAGCTATTGCTCGCATCCACTCTGCTGGTGTTGCGCGGCACTATCGGAGAGCTTTCGCTGATCCTTCTGCCCCTTGCCGGGCAGAGCGCGTTTCTGTTGCCCCCGGCGCGAATGGTCCCGGTCTGCATCTTGATTTATGTGACGCTGGTGATGCCGATGATCTTGCGGCGCAGCTGGGTCGAGGCCATTGCGCATGCGCTCGTCTATGGCACGGGCATTGTTTTTGTCGTAGTCTTCATGCGAGTCGCGGCGAGCGAGCGCGACGCTCGTACGGAACTCGCGGATGCCAACCAACAATTGCGAGAGCACGCATCGCAAGTCGAAGAATTAGCCACGACGAGGGAACGTAATAGGCTCGCGCGCGAGATACACGACAGTCTCGGGCATTACCTCACCGCAGTTAACGTGCAGATCGGCGCAGCCCAGGCGGTGCTTGGGCAAGATCGTCAGAGAGCGGTGGACCATCTGTCGAAAGCGCAAGCATTGACACAGGAAGGACTGGCGGAGGTGCGTCACTCAGTTGCTGCGTTGCGCTCCTCTCCAATTGACAGCCGTCCGCTACCTGAGGCTCTGGCGAAACTGGCCGAACAATGGAACGCCGCGGGACTGCACGTAGACTTGGTGATCGCAGGCACGCCTCGCGCGCTGAGTCCCCAAATTAGTCTTACGCTCTATCGCTCGGCGCAAGAGGCCTTGACGAACGTCAGCAAGCACGCGCACGCGACGCGTGTAGATTTACAACTGGATTATCACGACGAGGGGTTTGTCCGGTTGACCGTCAAGGATAATGGCGTCGGCAGCACCGACTCGGAAGGCGGCTTCGGCTTGCTCGGAGTACGCGAACGGGCCCAGCTTTTGAATGGCATGGTGCGAGTAAACACAGAGGCCGCCAAGGGGTTTTCGCTGGAAGTGGAGTTGCCCACATGAGGAGCTTTAACCATAAAGTCGAAGAGGCTGTCGTCCGCGATAGCGGACGTGTGAAAAATAGCGCAGCGCTTCAGCGCTGGGACCAGGATGTGCAAAGAGTCGCAAGTCCGTGAAACGGAGGACAGAGTGTCAGAACCCGGAGCGGTAGCGACGGAATCAATTGACCTGACGCGACTTCTCTTTGATCCGCTCAATACCGTTCGCCGTTCTGTAACAAATTCTGTCCCCGCTTCGCGGGCTCTTGTTTAGTTGGTTACCCGTTACCCAGCGCTAAAGCGCTGGGCTATTATCATTCGTCCGCTACGCGGACGATAAAGAACATCAATCAGAGTTTTTAGGCAAAGCCCACATGAAGCCAATCACAATTCTTTTGGTTGATGACCAGCCGCTTTTCCGCGAAGGTTTGCACACGCTTCTTTCAGTGCAGCCCGATTTTGAAGTGGTTGGCGAAGCCGAGAATGGAGAAGAAGCGATCAAGCTCGCGCATTCGCTTGCACCGTCAGTAGTGTTGATGGATTTGCAGATGCCCATCCTTGACGGCGTCGCTGCCACGCGCCGCCTACACGAAGAACAACCCAATAGTCGCGTGATTGTTCTGACCACGTTCGACGATGACGAATTGGTCTTCGATGGTTTGCGCGCCGGCGCCGTAGGCTACCTGCTGAAGGACGCTCCATCAGACAAGCTGGCGGAAGCTGTTCGGGTTGCCGCGCGCGGAGAAACATTTCTTCAACCTTCTGTCGCCGCGAAGGTCGTGGCCGAATTCTCACGCATGAGCCGGAAGACTGCCCGCACAGGCGACTCAATTATGGAACCGCTTTCCGAACGCGAACTAGAGATACTTCGGCTGATTGCGAAAGGCCGCAGCAATCGAGAGATCGCCGACGAGCTCTTCCTCGCCGAGGGCACAGTAAAGAATCACGTTTCGAATATTCTCGGAAAGTTGGACGTGCGAGATCGGACCCAGGCCGCGCTCAAGGCGAAAGAGATTGGGCTCATCTAAATGCCCAACCGCTTTTCGTGGATAACTTGAGATGATCAACAGGATTCGAAGAAACGTTCTTAAAATCCATTCAATTGTTAGAATCCATCTAGAATGCGCGAAGCATTCTCACCCGTCGTCATGAACAAAAGGTTGCGAAGATTGTCCACACTGGGGAGCCAGATCTTCAAAGGCTGCCAGCCACGGCAGCCTTATTCATGACCCAAAACCAGCGCTGGCGCAAAGCGTTTTCATCGCCAACACCTCAACCGCGCCAAGTCGCGCTAGAGCGTCGGATGTTCACTAACAAATCCCACCAATGATTCGACATACTCGGGAAACGCCGGACATCGAATCCCATGCGGCGCGAGCAGTTGCTGTAACTGCGTCGTGTCGTACGTCTGTTCAAGAAAAAAATAAGGCACCGCGGAATGCGGCAGCCCAGTAATTTTCGGTGCGCCTGGCGCCATTAACACCGGATAGACGAGGTTGCGCGGAAGCGTGATTGCTGATTTGCGTCCGGCAATCGTCTCAGCGATCTCGTCGAAAAGTTGTTCGGTTGTGAGTGGCGCCGGATCGGCAATCTGCACGGTGGCCCCCACAGCCCGTTCATCTTTTGCGAGTGCTACCATCGCTTCGATCACGAAATCGATCGGCACCAGATTCAGGCGAACTTCGCTGTTGCCGATGTTCAGGAGCGACAGACCACCGGGCCATTTCCGCAGGTAGTGAATCAAGTAATAGATCCCGTCATACTTTGCGGTCTCGCCTGTATTTGAATCACCGACGACAACCGCAGGTCGATGAATCGTCACCGGCAGTTTTGACTTCAGTTCATCAACTGACAACTCGGCCATGTATTTCGACTCTTCATAATGATTGCGGAAGCCTGCGTCGTGCCGAAGTTCTTCTTCACTAATCACACCACGACGTCTGCCGGCCACATAACAGGTCGAGACGTAGTGATAACGTTTCAGACTCCTAATTGAATTAGCGAAGTGGTTCACCCGCTCAGTGCCCTGCACGTTCACGCGTTGCGCCAGCTCGCGCTCCACGGCGAGATCGTAAATCGCCGCGAGATGAAACAGCGTGTGTGTTTCCGAACGAACGCGTGCCGCAGCTGTATATGACATGCCGAGGTCCGGCTGCGTGATATCGCCTTCGATGATCGAAAACCGATCGGCCGCGACGCCGGTCTCGCGCGCGATCTCGGCAATTTCTGCAGACGCGCGACTACTCAGCGCGGACTGAACGAGCAGGATGAACCGTTTGCCTTCGCGGGCCATCCTTTTCACTAATCGACCTGCGATAAGTCCCGGGAATCCGGTCCCGAAAATTGTGTCGCCCATCGTCATCACAATTCTTTAATTGCCAGATGGTCAGTATAATCCAACGGTTTTTCCTACGTCTGCCCGCATTGCCACAAAGGTCGAGAACAAATGAGAAAAGCTGCCAGCCTCCTGATTCTTTCAATCGTTGCGATCGTAGGCCTTGCGCCAAGCCAGATCTCGGGCCAAGCCGATGTCGACAAAGACTTGCTGAACGAGATTAACAAGATCAAAGCAATTGACAATCATGCTCATCCGCTGAAATACGTCGGGGCAGGCGACAAGCCCGACGACGAATACGATGCGTTGCCGCTGGAAGCAATCCCGCCATTCCCCTTGCCGGTGCGTCTGAATCCGACGAATGCGGAATTCATTCGCGCTTGGCACGATCTCTACGGTTACTCACATCACGACATGTCGGACGCGCACGTCGCCGAGTTGATGACGGCGAAACAGAATCTCGCGAAACAAAAAGGGGAAGCGACCCCGGCCTGGATTCTCGATCAGTTGAATATCGAAACCATGTTCGCCAATCGCGTGGCGATGGGACGCGGCCTGAGCGTACCGCGATTTCGCTGGGTCTCGTTTGTCGACGCGCTCATCTTTCCGCTGAACAATGATGCTGCCAAAAGCGCGAATCCGGATTACAAAGGATTCTATCCGGCAGAAGAAAAACTGCTGAAGCGCTACATGTCGGACTTGAATATTAAGCAGTTGCCGCCCACGCTCGACGATTATTTGAAGACGATCGTCACGCCAACGCTCGAGCGACAGAAACGAAGCGGCGTCATCGCGATTAAATTTGAGGCCGCGTACCTGCGGAAACTCGATTTTGACAATCCCGACGAAGCCAAGGCGCGTTTCACTTATGGCCGTTTCGTTCGAGGCGGCCAACCGCCGGCCGGTGATTACAAGGCACTCCAGGACTTTCTTTTTTTCTATGTAGCGCGCGAGGCGGGCCGGCTCGGTCTTGCGGTCCATATCCATTGCATCGAAGGCGCGGGCGGCTTTTATCGGCAAACCGGCAGCAATCCCCTGCTGCTGGAAGCGGCTTTCAACGATGAATCTCTGCGCAAGACCAATTTCGTCGTTATCCATGGTGGTTATCCATTCACCAAAGAGATGGGCTCGCTCATGAGCAAGCCAAATGTCTACGCCGACTTTTCGGCGCAAACATTCTTTACCTACCCACGCGAGCTGAGCGAGACATTGCGCAATTGGATGGAGTTCTATCCCGACAAAATCTTGTTCGGCACGGATGCATTTTCATTTGGCCCGGCAGTAGATTGGGGCGAAGTCGCGTGGCTTTCGAATACGACGGCTCGACAAGCGTTGGCCCTCGCGTTAACGGGAATGAAGAGCGATGGTGAAATCGATCGCGCGCGCGCAATGGAACTTGCGCGGATGGTCCTGCACGACAATGCGGCGAAATTGTATGGGTTGAAGTGAGAGAGCACGCGTGTAGATCTGATTTTGGAGTCTCTCTCTCTCTCTCTGTGTCTCAGTGAATTCTCGGTGCCTCTGCGGTGAATGTTCTCGCGCGATAATTCCCACCACAGAGGCACTAGTGCACTCACAGAGGCACAGTGACTTGAGATTTTTCGGCTATGCCTTCTGATGTGCGGAAGGCCTTCGGCTTTCCGGCAAGTTCAAATTTGGTTCTGGGCTACGCCCAGGGGGGGCAAAGCCCACTGCTCAGGGACTGCTAATCGGAAGCGCAGAGCGCTTCCGCACATCAGGCGGCATAGCCGTTGGTCCTGTCTAGGAGTCCTGGCTAATTAATCTGACTACTTAAGCTCCACCTCTACAGGCGCAGCGGCTTTCGCGTCATATCCTTCAGGCCAGGTCGAGATGTTCACGCCATAAAGCCAATCTGATTCAGGCGTCACTTCGAAACGAATTGTGAACGGCAAACCGCGCGCGGCGCGCAGACGCGGCCACCACGAATCAATTTTCCATTCCTGAATCAGCGGCGCCTTCGGATCTTCCCAGGGAATCAGGCGCGAACCGCAGTCAGTTCCATTCACAAACACCGTGACGCGCGTGCGCACCCAATCAGCCTTCGCGTCTGTCGGCAACACCGGTTGAATGTGTGCGCGTACGACTATCTCGCTGACGCGACGCCTCGTTTCACGGCCGGGCTCGACAAATTCAAAGAAACCGACGCCGCCCCCCCAGATGTAACCTGATCCGCCACCAACTTTTTCAAATTGGCCGCGCAGAACTGTGCCCGGCGCGAAGCGATAAAGAATGCCGCCGTCGGGTTCGTAGATCATCTTTGGAAGAATTCCTTCTTCAGTCTCGTTGCGCGCGAACGTAAACTGCCTTGGCACCAGATGCTTGTCAGGATCTAGCAGCGTCGGCGCCGGCGTTGCATTTACCAGCGAACTAAACACGTGTGACGCGCCGCGCACTTCGGCAATTAAGCCGACGTCGCGCGGTGTCGCATAGGTCACGCTGAAACCACGGTTCGGATCAGGTGTGAGAATCCAAAACATCACACCGCCTGCGCCATCACGCGCGGTATGCTCGAAATAGGCGCGATACCAATCGAGTTGCGACGCACCGTTGAAGCCATCCAGCGACATACCAAACTCGCCAAACACCAGTGGCTTATTAACGGCCGCGGCAGCGGCTACGCGATTCGCGATGAACTCGCCGAGCGCCTGTGGTGAATCGACAAAGCTGTCGTGATCGTTGCGCGGATATTTATGCACATCGCAGTAATCTATGCTCGGCAACGCATGATCCTTTAGCCACTCGCGACGCTCCGCCGCGGTGCGATAGCCCCAGACACCCGGTGCGATCATGTGATTCGGATCGAGCGACTTGAGATAAGCGCTCATTTCCGCAATCCACGCACGCCGCTCTTCCCAACGACCAGTGAGACACTTCCCTTCGTTTATCAGCTCATATCCGAGAATTGTCGGATCGTCGCGATAAAGAATTCCGGTGACCGTATTGCGGCGCGTCGCAATTTTCTCCACATGCTGGCGATACAGCGCACGCGCAGTTTGGTTCGTGTAGAACTGGATTGCCTTCTCATCGTTAATGCCGAAAGGCTGCTTGTCGTCATCCGCACCTTCGACGCCGGCCCAACGCAAATACTGTGTGACACCGCCGGTATCGCGCCACCAGTTCACGAGACACAATTGCACGCGCAGATCGTTGCGCGCGGCTTCGGCAATCACCTGGTCGAGAAATACGAATTCAGCTTCGTTCCATTCGTTCGGTTTGTTTCGGAACGCGTGCGTGCGGGGCCAGTCATTGAAATCGGCAATCGGCTTGACGTCGTTGGGGCCCCCTTCACCCGACGCCCACACGCGCACAACCTTGATGCCCATCTGCGCGGCCTGCCGCAGGGTCTCAGGCATACGCGCGCGATCTTCGTCGCGATACATCACGGATACGTTAGCGCCGACGAAGCGAAATGGACGGCCGTCCAAAATGAATCTCAGGCCTTGTGCGCTCACAATTCCAGCCGGAACGCGACCGCCGGAATCACGCCGCTTCGTCAGCGCAAACAAAACCGCCGCGACTGCAATCAACACAGACGCGGCCAGTAGAAGTTGCTTCCTATTCATGGGTCGGGATACCAGTTTCAGGTTTCAAGTTTAGTTCAACTGCAAACAAAGGTCAGTACCACCTGCGTCAGCAGGTGGGTCACTGATTCAGCCAGATCGAAGCCTCAACCCATCCGCTGATGCGGATGGTACTGACTTCATTGCTCAACTCGAAACCTGAAACTTGAAACTTGAAACTTCCGTCTCAAACACGCTGTACAACTCATCAATCTTCGAAGTGATTCGGCACGGCGGCAGGCTCTTCAGAAACTGTTGGCCGTACACTTTTGTGCGCAGACGCGGATCGAGTACCGCGAGCACACCTCGATCCGATGTGCTGCGTATCAAACGCCCGAGTCCCTGCTTCAAATTGATCACCGCCTGCGGCACGCTGTACTCGTAAAAGCTCGAGCCGCCCATCTCTTCAATGTGTCGCTGACGCGCGGCGACGACCGGATCGGTCGGTACCGCGAACGGCAGTTTGTCAATGATCACGCATGAAAGTTGTTCTCCGCGCACGTCGACCCCTTGCCAGAAACTAGCCGTTGCGAACAGCACCGCATTCGGCGTTTCGCGAAACTTGCGCAGCAGCGCGCCTTTCGATCCGCTACCCTGCACGAAGCAGGGATAATCGATCTGCGGCGCCACGCGTTCGTAAAGTTCGTTCATGCCGGCGTTGCTCGTCGACAGCACAAACGCGCGACCTTCGGTCGCATTGACAATCTTGATCACTTCGTCAGCCGCGGCACGTCCCCACTGCGGCGACCGTGGGTCAGGCATCGACGGCGGCAAGTAAAGCAACGCCTGGTCTTCGAAATCGAAGATCGATTCGGCAATCATCTCTTCCGCTTCATCCAGGCCCAGACGCTCGCGAATAAAATTAAAGTTGCCGGCGCTCGAAAGCGTCGCCGAAGTCAGAATCACCGTCGGCACTTTCGCGAACAGACGCTCTTGCAGCAGTCCCGAGACATCAATCGGCGACGCGCGCAGAAACACTCCACGCCCGCGCCGCTCAATCCAATAAACGAACTGCTTGTCATCCGCTTTGATGAGAAAGTTCAGCGCGAAGCGCAGTTCGCGCACGCGCCGCAAAATGTTCTCGGCGTCCGGCGGCAGGTCTTTCAAAATCGCAAGCGTCGTCTCCAGACGATAAAGCGCATTATCGAGTGCGTCGTGGCGCAAATTGCCAATTTGCGCATCTTCGCGAGAATGCTCAGTGACTGCTTCATCATCATCCGTCTCAACCGCACGCAAGTTACCAACTTGCGCCACCTTGTCCGGCACTAGCGAAAACCGTCCTTCCAGTCCTCTTCCTTCTTTGAACGAAACCCAAAACGTGTCCGCGAATCGCTGTACGCGCGCGCTGGTGCGCGCCAGCTCACGCTCAACTTCATTATTCTCGAGCCGCAATCGGCCAACGTCGTACAGCAGATCATCGATCTGATAATTCGAAACACCGACGCCGAAATATTCCGATGCGACGTCTTCGATCTGATGCGCTTCATCCAGAATCACCGCCGCGTAGTCCGGCAGCACCGCACCGTAAGCGCCATTGCGCAGCGCGAGGTCGGCAAAGAACAGATGATGATTCACGACAACGACGTCTGCGTCGATTGCGCGTTGCCGCATCTTCGTCACGAAACAAGCCTCAAAGTCGGGGCACTTTTGGCCCAGACAAGTGTCTGAGCGCGCGTCGATATGGCGCCAGAACGGCAGGTTCTCCGGCAAGTTCGAAAGCTCGGCGCGATCGCCCGTGCCGGTCTTGGTCGACCAGCGAAATACTTCGTCGAACTGATCGATCTGATCGAGGCCTTCGAGCGTCGGCATGCTTTCGGCGCGTTTGATGCGATGCAGGCACGCGTAATTGTTCCGCCCTTTCATCACCGCTGCGCGAAACTTCGCGGGCAGCGTCTGCTGCAGAAACGGAATGTCTTTGTCCATCAACTGTTCTTGCAGATTCTTTGTGCCCGTCGAGATGACCACGCGCGCGCCGCTGCCGCACGCGGCGGCAATCGCGGGAACGAGATACGCAAGCGTCTTTCCCGTCCCGGTGCCTGCTTCGACAATCAAGTGGCGCCGTTGCTCGAACGCGCGCAGCACCGCTTCTGCCATCTTGATCTGGCCCGGCCGATGTTCGTATTCAGGATGAGTTGTGGCAATCAGGCCTTCCGGCCCAAAGACTTCGTGCATGAGGGAGATACTTTAAGTCAGGTGAAAGGTAAATGGTAAGTGGTCAATGGTGAATAGAACCAAGGACTGAGGACTGAGAGGTCAGAGGTTGATATCTGATCCCAGCGCTAAAGCGCTGGGCTACACTCACTCGCTCCTACGGAGCAATTCGGAACTCACCGCCGCAATTCAAGCCGACTTGCAAACGGATTTTCGTGATAAAGTGGGCGCGCTCGCGACAGTGAGCAGTGAGCAGTAAGCAGTGAGCAGTGAGCAGTGAGCAGTAAGTAGTAGAGACCAAACCAACAACATCCCTCGTGTCTGACAATAAATCGCCCCAAACCGAAACAGAAGTAGCGCGCGAAGCGAAACATTCCTTCATCTACACGTTGTTGCGCCGGCGGTACTGGCTGGCCGCCGCGCTGATCACTTTGATCGTGGCGGCACTTGTATCGCTCTTGATGCGGCCGGTCAAAGATGCCGATGGCTCGTACGCGACGTATCCCTATGGACTGACGACAGGGTTGGACAACCAGGCGCTTGATCTTCTCTTTCAGATGCGCGATGCGCGGCGGCCGGAATTGCGCACACGCGGTGAACGCGAGCCGATCACGATCATCGAAATCGACGACGCGACGATCAAAGCCTCGGGCGTGCGCATTCAGAAATGGCCGCGTGATTTGTATGCGCGCTTGATCGACAACGCGACCCAGGGTAGCGCCGCGGTGATTGGGCTCGATATTTTTCTGAGTGAAGCGGGTGGCGCCTCAGCGGACGACAAAGCTGCCGACCAGAAGCTGGCAAAATCGATCGCCGATGCCGGGAACGTCGTGCTCGCGATGAAAACATCCGCGGGCGGCTTTGAAGAGTTAAAGCCGCTGCCGATGTTTGCCGATCAAGCCTACGCGGTTGGTTTTGTTGATCTGCCACTCGAGAGCGACGGCTTTGTGCGCAACTCACAATTGTACCTCGCGCGACCGAATGAGGACACGAAGTTCAGCTTTGCGACGAAACTAGTTGAAGGTTATCTGACGGCAACCGCTCCTGAGGGCACGCCGCCGCAGTATCTGGTGCAGGTCGCGCGGGGCAATTTTCGTCTCGGCCAACGCGAGATTCTTACACGCAAAGACGACAATCTCCAGATAGATTTTCGCGGACACTCGCCGGCATTTCGACGCGTCTCAGCCGCAGATATTCTGTTCAAACAGAACGCACTTCCGCCCGATCTGTTTCGCGATCGGATCGTCTTGATTGGCGCTTCAAATATCGATGCGCCGGATCTGTTCGCCACGCCCTTCTACGAGTATTCCGCGCTGCCGCGACTGTTAGATCGAAGCGTGCCGGCGGCGCCAGAACGAATGCCGGGAGTTGAGATTCACGCCAACGTAGCGTCCACGTTGCTGTTCGGCAAGATGCTGCGCCATCTCAGTTACGCGCGACAGATTCTCGCGGTCTTGCTCATGCTCGTGGTTTCCGCGTTTGCCGTGTTCCGTCTGCGACCGCTGCTCGCTTTTCTCTCGGTGGTCGTGATTGCGGCGCTGGCGTTGGCTATTTCTTCGTGGAGCTTCAATAGTCATGGCGTGATTTTGCCGCTGGCCACGACGTGGTTGGGAATGGCCCTGATTACGCCGCTCGGACTGGGCGTGCGCTACGCGCGCGAGCGCCTCTTACGCAGCGAAACGGAAGCCGAACGCGCGCAGGTGATGGATATCTTCTCGCGATTCGTCTCAGCCGACGTGGCGAAGGAAATGTGGGACCGCCGCGGCCAATCTTCACTGGTGGGCGAGAACCACAGGGTGACGATCGTCTTCACTGACATTCGAAATTTCACGACGCTCTCGGAGGCCGAAGCTTCCGACAAAGTCGTTGAATGGCTGAACGATTATTTTGCGCGCATGAATGAAATCGTTGAGGGTCACGGTGGTCACATCAACAAGTACATCGGCGATGGGTTGATGATTGTCTTCGGCGCTCCGGTCAATCGCGGCGAAGCGGCCGAAGCGCGCGCGGCGGTCGAGTGCGGACTGCGTATGCTCGACGAAGTCGAACGGATGAATGCCGACTGGAAAGGGACGGGCCGCCCCGTCGTAAAGATCGGCTGCGGGATTCACACGGGCATGGCGACCTGCGGCGTCGTCGGCGCGGAACGGCGCTTGGAATACACAGTAATCGGTGACACGGTGAATCTGTCCGCGCGCCTGGAATCAACGACGAAAGAGTTAGGCGTTACCATTTTGCTCAGTGAGCCAACCGCGAAGCTGGTCGAAGAGTTTTACGACGTGCGACCAATGGGCGAAGTGAAGGTCAAGGGCAAGACGCAAAATACGACCGTGTTCACCGTGTCACGAAAGAGCGTGGTGGCGACTGCGGTGTCTGAGTGAGTCTACGGTGAGCTTTGCATGCGGCCGGTTCACCAAAGAGACACGGAGATTACACAGAGACAAACCGAGAGTTGCCAAGCGTCCGCGCCAGCGGACGGCTTGAAAGTAGCCCAAGCTTCTTAGGCAACGACAGCATCTATTCAGTTGTGCTTTCGCGCGCGCGCGACAATAATAGGGCTTCCCGACCAGCTCAGTCAGAACAAGGAAGCTTGCCGTGAAAAACATTTCCCTCATCAGTCGCCCCATGTTGTCATTTGTCTTCCTCGCGGTGTTGTTTGCGCTTGCGGGCAAGATGGCCGCGCTCCCGGCGCCGCAGGACAATAAGCCGCGGAGACCGCTGCCCAAGCCACCGAGCGGCTCGCGCGGATTCGAGCAAGGCAATCGCGATTCGTCGTCGCGCTTGATCGCGGCAGGCGCAACGCGTGGACCACTGAAACCGATCGCGCCCGCGGAAGGGCTGGCATACGATGCGCGGCCGTACTTCGTGTGGGCGCCATCACCCGGCGCATACTTTTACCATTTCACCTTGCGTGGTGGGCCAGACTCGGCGGCCCCAATCGTTTACGAAACAGACGTCAGGAGTGCTGCGCAACTTTCCTATCCCGCTGATGCGCCCGCTCTTGTGCCGGGTCAACTTTATTCGTGGCGGGTTTCGACCGCCGGGGTCCTGGAACGAAGGCAGGGACCAATTGCGACGTTCTTTGTGCTGGCCGGCGAAGACGCCGCGCAAGTAAGAGCCGCGCTGGCGAAAGCTAATCTGACCGCGCCCAGGACGGCCGCAGATCGTCTGGCGCAAGCGCACATCTTTGAAGATTACGGCGTGTGGTATGACGCGCTGCGCATCGCCACGGAACTTGTCTTAGCGAATCCGAACGATGCCGACGCAAGAGCCTACTTCAGTTCGCTGATTAAGAAACTGCAAGACGAGACGCAGAAGGAGACCTCTCAAAACTCATCGCCCTGGTCTCTGTGGCAGAACATCAAGCCACTTTTGACGAAAGGTGATGAAGCGGGCACGCGCTCTTTAATTAAAGAGAACCCGGAGGCGGCGCGGGCGCTTTATCGCGAGCTACTGTTTGAAGACGCCACGGCTAAGCTTTACGAAAATCCGACGCTTCCCTTCTCTGAAGCTGCCCGCAAGCTGCTCGCCGATGTCGACGACAAAACTCGCGCGCTCGAAAATCATTTCGACCAATGGTCGCCAGAGAAAAAGTTGGGCGCCGGCTTTACGGCGACAGGCGAACCAGTCGAGCAGATGCTTTACCTGGCACAGGTGGGCCAACTGCGGAGCGCCGAAAAAGACCCGGTGAAGGACGCGCCACCCGGCGCGCCGCGTGAACTTGCTGAGCGCGCGCTGCAACTGGCGAACGCGAATGGAATGGAGCTGGCTTCGGCCAGCTTTTCACTTTCACTGGCTGTTTACGCGTTGCGCGAAAGGCGCCTGGACGAAATCGCGGCGCCGCTCGAGCACGCCGAACCAATCGCTGCGAAGTGGGAGCATGCCGTCGCGCTGTTTCAAATTCCGTTCATTCGCGCGTATGCAGCCTACACCGCCGAAAACTGGAAAGATGCGGCCACAGAATTTGCGCGCGCGGCTGAGCTGGGAAAAGCATTGCCCGGGTTGCGTCGCGGGCGAGTTAATGCGCTCTCAATGCTGGCAACGGTCGCGCGCAATACGGGCGACAAAGCAACCGTGCACACGGCGCTCGCGGCGGCCGTCGAAGAACAACCGCAAGTTCTGAAAGAAACGACGGGCGAAGAAGGACGTCTCAGAGAATCAAAACAGCTCGCGAGCTTGCAGACGCAACTTGGCGGCGCCTTGGCCGCGCTCGGCCGCCACGTTGAGGCGGGCGAGTGGTACGTCCGCGCTGAACACCTTCAGGAAGAAAATTACAAAGTCGAAAAAGCGCAGATTGAAAAGAACATCGCCGATACGACGGCGTCGATGCAGGCGCGCATCAACGCGAGCAACGACGAAGAATACAAACGGAGCGCGGCCGGCGCTTTGGAAAGTTACATCGATGGCATGTTGACGTATCTCGACGGTCTGGCTACGGCCCGCGACGATCTGCCGGAAATTGCGCGCATTGCCGAACAGCGTCTGGAGATGGCACGACGCGGCGGCGACGAAAACAAGATCGCCCACGGTCTGGAACAGGTCGCGAATGCCTATCGCAACGCCGGTGATTATGCAAAAGCGCGCACAATTGCCGGGCAGTCGCTGGCGCTGCGGCTGAAGGACCCATCCCATCGTTGGATTTATGAAACTTATTTATTACTCGCAAAGATTGCAGACGATGCGGACGACTGGAATGAAGCCATAACGCAATACCGAAATGTAATCGAGCAGACAAAGCCCGGTGTCCTGCCTCCGATTTACGATCTGGCTTCGGCACGCGAAGATTTACGGCCACTGATGCAGCACATGAACTACATCGATCTGTTCAATCGCGCGAGCAAGGCATTCGATGCGCGGACGATGATTGCGAAGATCGTCGCGCATCGTGGGAACTATCGCGAAGCGGATCAGGAATATCAGGCGATCCTCGGCGAAGTGCCCCGACTTTATGCGGCCGGTGCGCCCGATGAAGCGGAACTTCTCAGCTGGATCAATTCCCGCGGCAACACTGAAATCAAGCCCATCGACGTTGTGGCGCACCGCCGTCAGACCGGGTTCGCTGTCGATAAAGATGAACAGCAACGATTCGATCTCGCCGTACTGAGTGTCAATGCCGCGCGATCGCTGGCGCTCAGCTTTCGCGCCACGATGTTGGAAAACGAAAACGATCTCGAAGGTGCTGCCAAGGCATACGAGGAAGCGAATGCATTGAGCAGTAATTTGGTGGGCGGAGCGTTCTCGCTCTCAGGGACGTACGTGGCGCTCGCGCGCATCGAACGCGAGCGCGGAAACTACACCGCGGCAGAACCTGCGATTGAAGCGGCACTCGCTGAGTTTGTCAGAAAGAATGAAGCATGGGGGATCGCCAACATCCTGGCGTTCAAGAGCGCGCTATGGCGCGACGAAGGCAAGCTTGCGGAATCGAAACAGTTTGCTGAAGACGCTCTGAAGATCGCACGGCCACTCGGTCAACGGTCGCAGACGGCGGCGATTCTGCGCACTCTGGGGCGAACGGAGAGTGATATTGGAGGCCCGGCGCTGAAGCCGTCCGAGCAGCACTTGCGCGAAGCGTTGGCGATCTGGCGCGAACTCGGTCTGCGCGGCCATGTTGCTTACACGTTGGACAGTCTTGGACTGTCGCTGGAGCGGCAAGGTCGCGACGATGAAGCCCTGGCCGCCTACATCGAAGGAGTTGGCATCATCGAGACCCTGATTGGATCGTTATCGGCTAACGTCAGTTCAGAAACTTTTAATGCCAGTCGCGGCAATCGCGATCTCTACGATCATCTGATCAGACTCCTGATCAAGAAAGGTCGAGCGGCGGAAGCGCTCGCCTATCTCGAGCGCGCAAAATCCAAGTCGCTGGTTGATGCGCTGGCGGGCGCAAACGTTAAAGCGAAAGACCAAGCGGTCGCGGCGCTGATCGAACAAGTAAGGCAGCAAGGCGATGCGCTGCGGGTTGCCGAACGCGAACTCGAAGTGGAATTAGCAAAACCGGAAGCCAGTCGCGATCAGGCGAAGATTGCCGCGGCGCGCGCAAAGCTGGAGCAAGCGCAGGCGAACTATCTCAGCGCGGTCGAAAATATCAAGCGCGCGAACCCGTCGTATGCGAGCCTTGTCGCGGTTAATCCAACCGATCTGGTTAAAATCCGCAAGGGCCTGCCGGACAAAGCCGTGCTGCTCGAATATTTTCCGACTGACGACGAGCTGTACATCTTCGTTGTCACGCGCGACGCCGAGCCGGCGATTCGGACCGTCCCCATTAAGCGCGAAGATCTCGCACAGCTCATCATTAAGTATCGTGAGGCTCTGGACGGTGCGAGCGAACCTGCCGTTTTGGAGCGTTCGGCGCGCGGCGACTTGTGGAAAGATGACGGCAAGCCTGATTTCAGAGCGAACATCGCACCCATCAAGGAAGCGACCTTGCGTCTGTACGATGCGCTAATCGGGCCGGCACAGGCTGAAGTTGATCGAGCCGACACGCTCATCATTGTTCCCGCCGCGGAGCTTTACTACCTGCCGATCCATGCGCTCGGGCGCACCACACCAGACGGCTCGATCAATTTCTTAATCGAGCAAAAGCGATTTGCTTATCTCGCGTCTGCCGATCTGCTGAACGCGGTTGCATCTGCGAACAAAGCCAGCGGCGTTAAACCGACTCGGCCATTGGTCGCGCTGGGAAATCCGGACGGCAGTTTGCCGGCAGCAACGGAAGAGGTCGCGACTCTCGGCAAGATGTTTCAGCACGCGAGCGTCGTCACGGGGAAGGACGCAACCGTCGCATTCGTCGCGAAATCGACGGCGGGCACTTCTTATATTCACTTTGCAACGCACGGCTTCATCAACAGTATGGATCCGAAAGAAAGTTATTTGTTGCTCGCGGGCGATCCCAGCCGTTTGTCCGTCAAAGACCTCGTCGAAGACAATTACAAACTTTCTTTTGATGGGACGCGGCTGGTGACGTTGTCGGCGTGCGAGACAAATCTCGGAGGATTCGATCCCAGCGCGGTTTACAGCAGCCTCTCGCGCGCATTCGCGAAAGCCGGCGCGCCGACAGTGATTGCTTCTCTTTGGAGTGTTAACGACGTTTCGACGAAACGGACAATGGAAGAGTTCTATAAAGAACTCGCGGCCGGACAGACAAAGGCTGAAAGTCTACGCCGTGCCCAACTAGCCGTGATGCACGATCCACGTTTCGCTCATCCCTACTTTTGGGCTCCGTTTGTGGTGTTGGGAGACTGGCGATAAATAAGTAATAGGCTTTTTGCCTTTTGCCTCCTGCCTTCTGCCTTCTGCCTTTTGCCTCCTAGTCTCCTGCCGTCTGCCTTCTGCTTTCTGCCCACTGCTCACTGCACACTGCTCACTATCGCTTCAGCGATTCTCGCAATCACCCCTTCCCGGGTAGCTTCATCCGCCGGCGAGTCCGCCACAAAGACCGCAATCGCCAGATGTCTTCCATTCGGCAAAGTGATGATGCCGATATCATTTGTCGCCGCCGTGATTCCCTTCTCCGTGCCGGAAGTTCCCGTCTTGTGTGCCACGGCAGTGCCCAGCGGCAACAATCCCTTTAAGCGCTTCGGGCCCGTCGTCGATTCCGTCATTAATTTCAAGAGCAATGCCCGACTCGATTCCGACATCCCGTGTCGCTCATACAGCGCGCGCAGAAGCGCGACCGCCGCTTCCGGCGTCGCATAGTTACGAAATTGCAGCGAATGGTCCTGGGTAAACGCCTGCTCAGTGTCCAGCACGATCATCTCTTTGATTCCGAAGGATGTCAGGTAAGCCTGCACTGCCGCCGGCCCGCCCGCGAGTCTCATGAGCACATCCGACGCCGTGCCATCACTTTCGACCAGCGCGTATCGCAAGAGTTCTTCGACGGTCAACGACGTTCCCTTCGGAAACTTGTCGCGTATCGGCGAGTGCGCTGCGCGCCCGATGAACTCGCTCCTGCTGATCGAGATTTTGTCTCCCAGCTTTATTTTGCCCGCATCCACCGCCTGCATCACCGCCATGCTAATCGGCAGCTTATACACACTCTGCATCGGAAAGTGATCGTGCGGGTTCAGTGACGCAACCGTCTCGCCCGTTTCCAGCAATATTGCTGACACTCCGACGCGCCCTTTCGCTTCCGCAGCGATTTCATTGATCTGCTTTTGAGGGG
Source organism: uncultured bacterium (assembly GCA_965653675.1). Classification (GTDB taxonomy): domain Bacteria; phylum Acidobacteriota; class Blastocatellia; order Pyrinomonadales; family Pyrinomonadaceae; genus UBA11740. The sequence goes on along the minus strand of CBFHBA010000038.1, from coordinate 25,281 downwards.
CTTCTGACTGCTGAATTCCGACGACTGATTTCTGATCTCTGATGTCTGACGTCTGGTTCTGAGTTTTCACGCAACTTGAAATCAGAACCGCGACCACGAACACTGATACTTGTATCGTCTTCATAGTAGCTCTGTTGCTAGCGACGATTGTTGAACCGAGTGGTGAGTCGGATATGGCCGCGCCATTCCAAGATCGTCGCAAATCCTGCCGGCAAGATGTTTCTTAATTTCGCGATGACGAGGAATTGGCCGTTTACCGGGTCTCGATGCCTTCATCGACCATTACGTCGATCGCGGCGCCGACAGCTACAGAATCAACGACGCCTAACGATTGATTGCTGATGGCGGCCTCAAGCGCGTCAATGTCGCCTTGCAAGTCGTCAAGGAAATCCGCCGGCACCTCGTGGGCAATGAGTGAAAGCGTAGGGCAAGCCCTGGCAAAGTTGAGTCTGGCAAGCTGACCACAAAAAACTCTAAGCCGGCACGAAGCCCGGTGGCAGTTCGTCGGGTTCACCATCCGCGGCGCCCGCACCACCGCCGCCTTCGCGCGTGCGCAGCAGATCGGGATTGATGTTCTTCAGCTCGTAGAGTGTCTTGTAGATACCTTCCTGCGCGAGCAGTTGTTCGTGCGTGCCCGTCTGCACGGCCTTGCCTTTGTCGATCACGATGATCCGATCGGCAACGAGGTGCACGAAGTTCATGTCGTGGCTGATGATGATCGCCGTGCGGGGATTGCCGCTTTCGTTCGCGTAGTCACGAATGAACTGCGCCATCTCGACTCGGTTGGTATCGTTGAGGTTTTCGGTAGGCTCGTCGAGCAGCAGAACTTCCGGTTGACGGATCAAGCAACGCGCAAAAGCAATCAAGCGTTTTTGTCCACCTGAAGGCACCTGGTCGCCGACAATGCAGTCGTAGCCGCCCGGAATCTCTCTGACGATCGTGTCGTGAATGTTCGCACGGCGACATGCGTCTTCGACTTCTTTGTCAGTTGCGTTTGCGCGGCCGAGGCGCACGTTCTCGCGAATGCTGTCTTTGAGGAAGAACGGGAATTGCGAAAGCTTTGAGACCTGATCGCGCAGAGAGGCGAGCGTTACTTCGGTCACATCCTCGCCGCCGATTGTGATCGTGCCGCCGTCCTGCTCGAGGAAACGAAGCAGGAGATTCATGATGGTCGACTTGCCGCAGCCAATCGCGCCGACAAAAGCGACGATTTCGCCTTCTTTGATCTCGAAACTGATGCCGTCAAGAATTCGCTTGAACGGCGTATACCCAAACACCACGTTTTCGAACTTGATATCACCGTGAATGTCGCCGAGCTTGCGGGCGTTCGGCTTTTCGATGACGGTGGGTTTCGTGTCCAGCAACTCGTAGGTGGCAACGATACCCGGTTCGAGCGTTTTGTATGTGCTGTAAGACGTGATGATTCGCTGGACCGGCGCGAACATCGCCGGAATAAATCCGGTGAATACGATCAGTTCACCCAGACCCAGTCCGAAACGCGGGCCGTATTGAATTCCCACCAGCAAAACGAGCGCTGTGCTCAGCGCGACGTAAATTAGCGAGTTGCTGTTGGTCAAGTGCATCCACATGAACAATCGCGCGGTGTCATTTGCCGTGGCATTGGCTAAAGATGCAAAGCGGCCGCTGCGTTTTTCCTGCGCATTGAAAATCTGGATGTCAGCCATGCCGGTGAGCGACTCGTTGAGCTCGCTGTTAAGTTCACGCGAAGTCTTCATCATCGATTCGGATGACTTGTTGAGCTTCGCCATCGTGAAACGAAACAGCACGAAGGCCACCGGTCCCAGAGCGAAGGCGACCAGGGTCATCTGCCAGCTCATGCCAAACAGATAAAAGAGTGCCGTAATTAAAACGATCACGTCGAGGATCGGTGTCAACATCACCTGAGTGATCAGCTTCTGTACATTCGGCGATTCGTTAAGCACTCGCTGCATCAAGGCCCCGGTCTTGCCGCCGGTGAAGAAGTCCAGCGACAGCGTCTGCACGTGGTCGTAAACTTTCGCTTGCAACTCTGCGACAATCTTTTGCTCCAGATTCGACGTCTTCCACATCTGAATGAAGCGTAAAACTGCCGAACCGACGGTGGCCGCGGCCCAGATCACAAAGATGGTGACGAAGCTCAAGGGCGTAGCCATCCACGCCTGCAAACCCGACGATCCCGGCGCTGCTTTGTAGAGAGATCCCGTAGCAGTCCAGACGTTGTTCATGCCGGTACCACGGGCGGCATTTCCAAGGATTTCAACCAGAGGTCCAAACGACGCGCTCACCAAAAATGGCGTTAACGCCCCGACGAGCGTCAGCACGGTAGTGAAGATTACTGCGCCCTTATGTTCACCCAAGAGCTTGAGCGAACGTCCGATGTAAGGTCGCGCGCTCTTTTTCTTTGGTTTCATCATTTCTTCAGGAACAGCACCGCCTTGCGGCATCGCGCCACCCGGAGGCATCACTGAACCAGGTGCGGCTTTCATCATTCCGCCACCTTCGGGCACTTCGCCGGGGGGCGGCATTGGTCCGCCTTTTGGCATCGCTCCTGGCGGGGGCATCACGCCTCCGGGAGGTATGGGCGCGCCCGAAGGCATCGCGCCCGGTGGGATTGGACCATCAACCGGTTTCATTCCTGGAGCGATCGCTCCTCCTGGTGAAGCTTGGGCGGGCGCGGCGCCACCCGCTGCCGGCATCATGCCGGGAGGCAGTTGGGAATCTGATTTATCTGACATTTTTCTATGGCACTAAGACTGAATGAATTGAGAAAAGCGTTTCGCAATACTGAGAAGTACGATCGGGGATTGCGAAAACGGCGAGATTATACAGATCGGTGGAATGACTGAGAAGCCATTCCACCTTGGGCTGTTTTGTCTTTGCGATCCTTTGCGACTTTTGCGTCTTTGCGTGAGACGCCTTTCCCAAGACAACCGGTTCACGCAAAGCCGCCAAGCCGCAAAGAACCGCAAAGCAGGAAGAGTTGATCTTACGGGCAGCTCTGCCAGCAGTACTGGTAGCGGTAGTACCAGCGATGGCCCCAGTGAATCCAGCAGATGCAGATGTTGCTGTAGGCTTGCACATCAGCCTTATCGATGTCGATGCCGCCGGCGATTTCCTCGCCCTCTCCAACGCGGCCTTTACCTTCTTCATACGAGGTCTGCTTCGCCTCGACGGCTTGATACTTAGCAAGATCTGCTTCGGGAATGTCGTACGCTTTCGCGGACTCCCCTTTCTTCGGCACAGTAGTTACTAACGGCATAGCACTTTTCTCCTTGGTAAAGTTTGCGGCGAATCCTCACCGCGATAGGTTCGAACAAATTAGAGAGCGAGGTTTTGAGTTTCGAGAAACGAGCAATCAGAAGTTCGCGACCCGACAGGGCCAGCCAATCGAGCGCGAACTTCCAATGCGGTGAATCGCAACCTTACGGTTACGGACAATCCTGCCAGCAGTACTGATAGCGGTAATACAAAACCCCGCGCCACCAGAAGTAGCAAATACAGATGTCGCTGTAGGCCTGCACATCTGCTTTGTCGAGGTCCACGCCCGTGCCCAGTTCCTTACCACCGGCGATCTTGTCTTTCGCTTCGTCGTAGGAAGCCTTGGTGGCTTCTACGGTTTCATATTTCGCCAGATCGGCGTCGGGAATGTCATAGACCTTCGCTTGTCCTCCCTTTTCGGGCATTGTGCTTACGAGAGCCATAAAGTGTTCTGTTCTCCTTTCAAGATGCGGGGCAAAACCCCTTGTTGTCATTCAGTGTCGCTTTTCAATGCCAAGTCACGTTTGCCTGGCAGCGAGAGAATCCCAAACGCTGACTTGTTAGCAGATGCGCTTTCGGTTCTCGATCGCCTAAGACGGAGTGCCGGTTGAGTTTTGCGAAAGTGGAAATGCTATTTCCGCAAGGCCGCTGGTCGGCCGTTTACCCGGTTAGTCTTCCGGCCCAAATCGCACAAAATACCGCCTCCTGAAAGCGACGTATGACGCATAAATTACAGAAGACTGCGGTTTGAGCGCGGGCATCCTATCAGCAAGTCAGCGAATTTTCAAACGATTTTTCTACGGCTGCGTAGTTGAAATTCGACAACCTAGGACAGGCAATCAGCAAGCGCCCCTTGAAAGTTGTCGTCGTCCGGCGAGAATGCAAACGACCGTACGATTCCGGCACGATCAATCAACGCGAGCATGGGCAGAGCGGTCGCACCGTACGCCGATTGGACACTTTCATCCTCGGCGACGCCGACGGGAAATTGAATTTCGTGCTTGTTCGTGAACTCGCGGATGAGAGTCATTTCCTGCTCCTGCGCTTCAGCCGGGCCGCCGTAAGCCATGAAGTATCTCGTGAGCGCAAGCACGTTCAAATTCTGTGGCGCATGACGAGCGTGCAATTCCTTGATCTTCGGAAACAGTTGTTCGCACGGCTTGCACCAGGTCGCCCAGAATTCGAGTAAGACAACCTGATCCTTCAAGTCAGCGAGCGTTAACGATTCAGTGTTGAGCCATTTGTGAATCTGCAATTCCGGCGCAGGCTCTCCGATTAACTTCAAACGTGTATGCAAGTCTTTCAGTTGGACGAGCCCGCGAAATGCCGTGCGCTTCTCGTCATCCGTGCCACTCGCTTTGATTCGCTGAAAAGTTTCTTTCGCAATACCGAACTCCATCGCGAGTCGCTGAATTGCCTCCTGGGGACTGCCCGCGTTGACGGAAAACTCCGCCAAAGCCATCGCGAGACTGACGCGCTCTTTGAACTCATCCAGATCTGACGTTTTTGAAATGTTGGCGAGTGCCTGCTCCAGCCGCGTTATTCCAGCGCCATTGTTGCCAGCGCGGGCCAGTTCGTGCGCTTCTTCGATGGCCTGTACGACTTCGGGCCGCAGGTGCGCAGGCATTGATGGATCAGGAGTGGGTGATGAAACTGATTTCATAGTTAGATAACTGCGAAATTGAAATTAGGAAAGCAGACATCGTACTGATGTGAACACGCTGAGTCAAAATCGGGCGATTGAGGCGGAATGGAGTCAGTACCGGGAGCGATAGCGACCGGGTTGACCTGACTTAGCAGTTGATTCTATTCACTATTCTCAGTTTGTTTGAAACGACCAGCCCGCGATCGCTCCCGGTACTGACTCCATAATGCTCATTGATCTGTTAGCCAAAAGTACTCTTAAGACAAAGCTATTCATGACCGCGATTGCAGAAACTGTTGCGGTCTGTATAATGCCGGTTCGCATCGAGGGAGCGCGACCGACAATCTGCATTTACGCGGATAGGACCAACTCAAAATGCCAGACGATTCAATCGTAAATTCAAGTGACTCGGCTTCAGAAGACGCAATCGCGACGAAGATTCGCGAATCACTCGGGGGAGTCGACTTATCGAATTCCCTGTCAGCACCAATCCGTGAAGCGATCGACAATTTGCTGGAGGTTGCACAGAACGCCGTGGGCTCTGCCGACGCGTCTGTGCTCGTCCGGGATGGACGGGAGGGCGGTCTAAAGTTCCTGGTCGCTGTTAGTGAGTTGGAAGAAGCGCTGTTGAAAGTGAGGATTCCGCCGGGAAAAGGCATCGCTGGTCTGGTTTTCTCGAGCGGCCAGCCGATGGCCGTTAACGACGTCAGTGCTGAAGGTTCATTCTGGTCAGGCTCTGACGAAGCAGTGGGTTTCAAAACGGTGACGTTGCTCGCGACACCTTTGCGAACAGCACACGAAACCATCGGAGTACTTGAGTTCGTCAATCGTCCGGGCGACCCGCCGTATCCGCCATTCACTCCCGAAGAGATGGACGAGGCGGCGCGATTCGCCGACGCAATCGCACGACTGGTTGATTCCTACGAGCTTGCAGTGGTAGTTGAGTCACTGTTCACGCGCACAATCAAAGCACGTGACGAGGAAAGCAGCGATGACAGGGCCAAATGGGTGGACAGTTTCGACGCCGCTCCCGAACATCTCGACCTGGTAACGCTGTGGATACGTCTCCGCGAGATCGTTTCGCAAGGTGACGCCGAACGCGAAATGTTGCGCGACTTGTTTGACGCGCTGGCACGGTTTACTGAAAAGCGTTCGGCGAGCTCTAATTATTTTAATTTCTAATTATCCTAACGGGAGAGTTAAGCATGGCGCAGTTGGAAACTGCTCTCGGTTCTGACAAAACGCTGATCGACCTTTGGTCGAACATTCAAGCGGACGCACTTTGGAAAGGTCGCACGGGACGCGGCGTGCGGGTTGGGATTGTCGACAGTGGCGTCGATACGGCGCATCCGGAGCTCGCCGGAAAGATCAAAGCTTCATATCAAGCCGTCAACGATGGCGGTCAGATCATCTTCAAGGAATCGACCTCGGGCGACCAGGCCGGACACGGCACTGCCTGCGCCGGCATCATCAGCAGCGTCGCTCCCGACGTTGAAATCACGAGCATCAAAGTTCTCGGACCGACCGGCTCAGGCACAGGCGAGATGTTTTTGATGGGTGTTGATTTCGCCATCAAGCAGCAACTGCAGGTCGTCAATTTGTCACTGGGAACAACCAAGCGCGATTTCTGGATGCCCATGCGTGAACTGCTCGATCGCGCGTACCGCGAACGCGTTATGCTGGTGGCGGCGGCGAACAACTTGCCGCAGCTTAGCTCGCCTTCAATCCATTCTTCGTCGCTGATCTCGGTCGTCAAACGGGCCGGCGGAGATCCATTCAACTTCGGTTTTCAATACGGCGAAGTGATCGAACTCGTGGCTCCGGGCGTTCAGGTAGAGACCACCTGGCCCGGCGGGGGCCGGCGCCAAATGACGGGCAACAGCTTCGCAGCACCTTATATCACGGGCATCATCGCGCTTCTTTTGGAGGAGCGGCCTGACCTTACGCCCTTTCAGATCAAGACAATTCTCTACGCCATCGCACAGAAAAACCAGGCGGCGGCAGAAGCAGCTACTAAATAGTATTGAGGTCAGTACCGGGAGCGGTAGCGACCGGGTCGTACACATCGTATAACTGCACCCGGTCGCTGACGGTCCCGGTACTGACCTCATGTTCTGACGATACTGCCCCCCCCCGTCTTGGCACTCTCAAAAAGTTTTTGCTAAAATCCGTCCTTAAATAAACCACCCGAACCTCGGGAATTTAATCAATTAGGAGGAAATAGTAAGTATGGCGACAACGATTCGTCCGTTACACGACCGCATTATCGTCAAGAGATTGGACGAACAAGAGCAAATGCGCGGTGGCATCATCATTCCCGATACCGCGAAGGAAAAGCCACAGCAAGGCGAAGTAATCGCCGTGGGCGAAGGCAAGTTCCGTGACGATGGGACCCGCCAAGCGCTGGATGTAAAGGCCGGCGATCGCGTGCTGTTTGGAAAGTACAGTGGCTCGGAAGTGAAGATCGATGACGAGGAATACCTCATCATGCGTGAGGACGAAATCCTCGGCGTTTTCACAACGACCGCGAAAGCCAAGTCCGCCGGCAAGTAGTCGGCAACCGGCGTTGAACGCGGGGCATTCGCCCGACCGTCAGGGGAGGGCTGATCGGAAACCCGACCGTGAGGGAGGGTGCAAACAAAACAAGATTTTCAGGAGGCAGACAAAGAAATGGCAGCAAAGATGGTTGTGCACAGCGAGCAAGCGCGCCGCTCGATTCTCGCGGGCGTGAACACGCTGGCTGAAGCAGTGAAAGTTACGTTGGGTCCAAAGGGCCGCAACGTTGTACTCGACAAGAAATTTGGTTCGCCGACGATCACCAAAGATGGCGTGACCGTCGCGAAAGAAATTGAACTCGAAGATAAGTTGGAAAACATCGGCGCACAGATGGTGCGCGAAGTCGCTTCCAAGACGTCCGACGTGGCCGGCGACGGTACCACGACCGCAACCGTTCTGGCCCAATCGATCTTCCGCGAAGGCCTGAAGACCGTCGCCGCCGGCGCAAACCCGATGGCACTGCAGCGCGGAATTCAAAAAGCGACTGCGAAAGTCGTTGACGAAATCAAAGCCATGTCAAAGCCGGTGAAAGGTGACGCGATCGCTCAGGTCGGCACCGTTTCCGCAAACGGCGACGGCACGATCGGCGAATTGATCGCGGAAGCAATGAGCAAAGTGGGCAAGGACGGTGTCATCACCGTCGAAGAAGCCAAGACAATGCAGACTGAGCTCGAAGTTGTCGAAGGCATGCAGTTCGATCGTGGCTATCTGTCACCGTATTTCGTAACAAACCCGGATCGCATGGAAGCGGCGCTCGAGGACGCATTGGTTTTGATTCACGAGAAGAAGATCTCGGCGCTCCGCGATCTGCTGCCGTTGCTCGAAACGGTGGCGCGCGAAGGCAAGCCACTTCTGATTATCGCTGAGGATGTCGAAGGCGAAGCGCTCGCGACACTCGTCGTCAACAAGCTCCGCGGCACCCTCAACGTCTGTGCAGTGAAGGCCCCCGGCTTCGGCGATCGACGGAAGGCCATGCTTCAGGACATTTCCATCCTGACGAACGGCAAAGCAATCAGCGAAGATCTCGGTATTAAGCTCGAGAACATTAAGGTCGAAGATCTCGGCCGCGCCAAGCGTATCGTCGTCGACAAAGACAACACGACGATCATCGAAGGCGCCGGCAAGGCTTCAGACATCGAAGGCCGCGTGAAGCAGATTCGCGCCCAAATCGAAGAGACGACTTCAGACTACGACCGCGAGAAGCTGCAAGAGCGTCTGGCGAAATTAGTCGGTGGCGTCGCGGTTATCAAGGTTGGCGCAGCTACGGAAACCGAGCTGAAAGAAAAGAAGGCTCGCGTTGAAGACGCAATGCACGCAACGCGAGCAGCGGTCGAAGAGGGCATCGTTCCCGGCGGCGGCGTCGCTCTGCTCCGGGGCCAAAAAGCGCTGGACAACTTTAAACTCGAAGATGACGACGAGCAGATCGGTGTGCAGATCGTTCGCCGCGCGCTCGAAGAGCCGCTGCGTCAGATCGTTAATAACGCCGGCCATGAAGGTTCCATCGTGATCGAGAAAGTTCGCGCCGAAAAGAACGCGAACTACGGCTTCAACGCCGCGAGTGACGAGTACGGTGACCTCGTGAAAAGCGGCGTCATCGATCCGGCTAAGGTCACACGGACCGCTCTGCAAAATGCGGCGTCGATTGCGAGCTTGCTGTTGACGACTGAGGCTGTGATTGCTGAGGCCCCGGAAGACAAGAAGAAAGCGTCGCCTCCCATGCCGGGCGGTGACATGGACTACTGAGAACCAGTACGCAGTAGGCAGTGAGCAGTCACGTTCTCTGCTGAATTATGTGAGGCGAGAGATGCGAATCTCTCGCCTTTTTTGTTTGGCAATGTGTCCCGGTTTTACCTAAGAACTCTAGCTCGCGCACTTTATCGTCCGCGAAGCGGACGACGTGCCATTTCCATGCTTTGGGCAAACCATCAGTCTCGAGCCTTTCGCGCCCACAATAACCGTGCGAACTTGCGCGTCAGCGCGAACGGTGGTTTCATTTCTTCCCTACTCGCTCTGGGGTTGCGTAAGCCGAAGACCATGAACTTGGGTAAGCCTTTTCCCAAACCTCGAACGCGACTGCTTGTCAACTGGCAAGGATACTTTGCTCCCGCGTTCTTTCTAGTGACGCTCGCTTTAGGGATCTCTTAGGCGTGAAAGTCGAAGACGCTTACAACGCGTGGTCAGCAACGTACGATGCTGATCAGAATCGCACCCGCGACCTGGACGAACAGGTTGCCCGACATGAGCTACAGAATTTGCGCTTTAGAGCGGTCCTCGAACTTGGATGTGGTACGGGAAAGAATACACAGTTGTTGGCGGACATCAGTGAGCGAGTGCGCTCGTTCGATTTCTCGGCTGGAATGATCGAGAAGGCAAAACAACGCGTTCCCTCTGCGAACGTCACTTTTGAAATCGCTGATATTAGGAACCGCTGGCCGGCGGACGATCAGCTTTTTGATCTGGTCGTTTGTAATCTTGTGTTGGAACACATCGAGGAATTGCCGTTCATTTTCCGAGAAGCAGCTCGCGTCCTAATTGTCGACGGCAATTTTTTTGTCTGCGAACTGCATCCGTTTCGACAGTACCAGGGAACTCAGGCGCGGTTTCAGCAAGCGGAACAGACAACACGTATCACCGCCTTTTTACATCACATCACAGATTTCCTCGATGCCGCCGAAGCAAACCGATTGAAGTTAGTGAAGCTCAACGAATGGTGGCACGAAGACGATAATGGACAGCCGCCCAGACTCGTCTCGTTTATGTTTGCGAAGTAGCACGGGCTTCTCGCCCGTGACGCCACGCCCAAGATGCGCGTGCCACATGTTGACCTAATCGTACTTCCCGGTACGCAGACTCTCGAGCAGTCGATTGACTGTCGTTAGAAGCGCGTTCGCGTTTCGTTCCATGCGCGAAACTGTATCGCGCTGCCGTTCGCTCAGAGGTGTTTGCTGATCGCGTTCGAGGTACTGGCAGAGGCCAATGATTACGTTCAGGGGGGTCCGCAGCTCATGGGCTGTTTGCCTGACAAAGTCGGGTCTGACGCGATCTTTCCTGATGACGCCTTGATCGAGGCGCACGCGATTGTGTGGGATGTCCAATTCGCCGTTCATAATCGACTCGTCCATGCCGCCGAGGGGCGCTCGGTCAGACATAGTTCACTCCTTTATCTAAACTTCGCGTGAGGCCCGGAAGGTTACTTCGCTCAGTGGTTCAGCCTAACCCGCAAAGCAAGGGTTCGATCCGCAGGAACTCACACTTAATACCGCATCAAGGGTTGTGCCAGCTGGAACGCCGTTAAAGCAGCGTCCCGCGCGCCTGCCATCGTCGGCAAATTGCCATGTAATCGAGCAGTTCGCGAGCGATTACGGTACAAAGAATCGCAGATAAATCAGTGGGACTTCCTAAGATAACGATGAACCAGTTTGCTGAGCCGATCAAAGTCAATCGGCTTCGTCATGTACTCGTCGCATCCGGCCTCCAAAGCCGCTGCGCGCGATTCGTCACCATCATGCGCAGAGATTGCCAGGATAGGAACATGGCGAAGCCCTTTATGCCTGCGGATTTCGCGCGTTGCTGCCAGTCCATCGAGCTTCGGCAGGCTCAAGTCCATCAAGATAATCGCGGGCTTCTCTTCGACTGCGACTCTCACGGCTTGTTCGCCGTCAGTGGCCTCAACAACCGTGTGACCGGCCATCTCGAGTAGTTGTCGCATCATGAATCGACTGTCCTCGAAATCCTCTACGACCAGGAATGTTGCTTTACGGCGCATGATTAGCAAGGGTACCACCCAGTATTATTGCACGACTACGATACGATTATTTTCTATTGTTGTGACATCGGACGAAAACACGACACAATTTCACAACTCAATCGGGTTTATTTCGTACAGCTTTGCCGCTACGATCCCTGCTTCCCGATGGAATTTGCACCCGCCAAGGAACTGGACACAAAAGCTCTCGAAGATCTGGGTCGAGCTACGCTCAGAATCGTGCACGATCTCAAAAACCAACTCAATGGACTCAAATTGTACGCCACATATCTGCGCAAGCGTTTGGATCGTGACGAAAAGGCAACGGCTGAGCGTGAAACCGTCGAAAAACTGATAGCAGGTCTCGACCATGCGGCCAAAGAAATGGCCGCGCTGGTTCGTTATGCACAACCACTGGATTTGCGCCGGCAACCGAAGTCGGATCTGCGCTCCATAACTTATTTAGCGGTTAATGATCCGGCTTATCGAGTGAGCGGCCCGCTTATTGGCCCGGCCGATCCGGAAAATCACGACAAGTTTACCGGTGCATTTGATCCGCACGCTTTGGCGGAAGCATTCAGCGCATTGACCCGCGAAGCGTTAGCGCGGCGTGCGGGTGACGCCATCGTCACACTCAAGCTCGAGCGCGTTCCCAATCAGCGACTGCCCCTCGCGCTGGTCGAGTGGACGGGACTCGCACGACAAACAAGTGCGCCACCACCGGGAATACATGCAGCGTTTGCAAAACGGATCGTTGAAGCGCACGGCGGCGTTGTCGATTTTGACGACGAATCAATCAAGGTGAAGTTACCTCTCTCCGAATAAACAGGGAGCACTAAAGAGCAATGACAAAAGCAAAGAACAAAGATATTCGGATTCTGGTTGTTGATGACGAACCCATGATGAGCGATTCTCTCCGACAACATCTCAGCGAGGAGGGCTACACCGTCGATGTCAGTTCGAGTGGAACTGAGGCAATCGATCTATTCGACGGGGGCGCGTTCCATCTGGTGATTTGCGATCTGCAATTGCCGGACATGGACGGCCTGGAATTGTTGCGTCATATGAAAGACGCGCGACCGGCAACGGAAGTGATCGTGGTGACAGGTTATGGTTCCGTGCAGGCAGCAGTCGAAGCAATCAAATCGGGAGCATTCTACTTTGTCGAAAAGCCGTTCGACTTTGAAGAACTGTCTCCACTCGTTGAAAAGGCTCTCGAGCGGCGCGAACTAATGGCAGAGACCGCGAACATGCGGCGGCAACTTTCGACGCGTGCCGAATACTTCAACATCATTGGATCGTCGAAACAGATGCAAACGATCTATGAAACGATTGAGTCGGTCGCGAAGTCCGATGCGAACGTGCTAATCGTAGGCGAATCAGGCACGGGTAAGGAATTGATTGCGAACGCCGTCCATTATAATTCTCTGCGCGCAAAGAAACCGTTCATCAAAGTAAACTGCGCCGCCCTTCCCAAAGAATTAATCGAGTCGGAATTGTTCGGTCACGCTAAGGGCGCCTTCACTGGCGCTCACGCGGACAAGGAAGGGCTGGTACAACACGCCGCCGGCGGCTCGCTCATGCTCGACGAGATCGCGGAAATGCCCGTGGAACTTCAACCGAAACTCCTGCGTGTGCTGCAAGAGCGTACTTGCCGCAAGATCGGTTCGGAAAAGAGTTATCCGGTCGATTTTCGTTTGATTTGTTCGACCAACCGCATGCCGGCCGACGCGATTCGCGACGGCTTGCTGCGCGATGATCTCTTCTATCGAATTTCCACGATCACGATCCATGTGCCGCCCTTGCGGGAACGCATGGAAGACATTCAACTGCTGACCGATCATTTCTTCAAACTTTACGCCGAGAAGTACGACCGGCCGGTTGGCGGGCTTTCGCAATCAGCTTATCAGCGATTATTTGCACACTCATGGCCCGGCAATGTACGGGAGCTCCAGAACGTCATCGAGCGCGCGGTGCTGCTGGCCAAGGGCGAACTCATTGAACCTCCGGATCTGCCATTCGACAATGGCAGCGCGCCATCAGCGGTCTCGCCGGCCATGGCATGGGACGTCCCACCCAACATGACGCTCGAAGACATTGAGAAGTTTGTCATCGAGCGCACCTTACAACGAACAGGCGGCAATAAGCAGAAGGCAGCGAATATGCTTGGCATTTATCGTCCGCGCCTTTACAGTAAGATCAAGAAGTACAAGATTGGTCTCGAGCCTGTGAGCGCCAACTGAATCTGACAGACAAGAGGAGATCCCACATTGGCACCTAACCCCGAAGAGCGCCGGCAATCTCCGCGTCTTGAGGCGAACCTGCAAGCGCGACTGGAATTCAGTGTTCTTTTGCGCGAGGCGGATGCGCGCAGTGGCGTGCAACACATGCGCGCCGTCGCCGGTCACACAGTGAACATCAGCGCCGGCGGTCTGGCAGTGATGCTGTATGCACAAAATATCGACGCGCAATATCTAAACGGTGGAGAAGGTTCGATGTCAATCGAACTCGATCTCCCAAACGGCGGGTCTGTGGAAATTCAGGCGACGCCCGTCCGTCATGAGAAGCGCGACGACGGTTATCTTATCGGTGCACAGATTAGCGACATGAGCGAGCGTGATCGGGAATTGTTCGATGAGTACTTAAGCGAGCTGGGAAAGTAGCCGGTAAACCATCTTCCGGGCGTCGGGATGATGCGGATTAATCTACAGAGTAGGTGGCTACACTGGTGGGCGTTTCAAAACACCGAACTTTGTAAATCTCGACTCGATCATCGTTGAGTTTTGCGGCAAGTTTCTCCAAACAATATCTAGCGACATTCTCTGCCGAGGGGTTCTGTTCAATGATGAACGGCTCTAACTCGTTAAGATTCTTGTGGTCAAGGTAACTGATGAGTTCGTCGGCGGCATGTTTCAATTCAACGAAATCAACCAACAATCCGATGTGGTTTAATTCCCTGCCGCGCGCATAGATTTCAATTTTATAGTTATGCCCGTGTAGGTTTTCGCACTTTCCCCGGTAGCCACGCAGTTGATGCGCGCTGGAAAAGTTGCGTTCAATCATAACTTCGAATTGTCCTGGCATGAAAGTAAGTTTCGGGTTTCAGGTTTCAAGTTTCAAGTTTCAAGTTTGACCCACTTTGCGGTTCTTTGCGACTTTGCGTCTTGGTGTGAGATTAGAACGCCTCAGAAAACAGGCGGTTCACGCGAAGGCGCAAAGCCGCAAAGTATCGCCAAGCGAAATCGGGGCATTACTCGTTTTCGAGTTGACTTGATTCATCGGTTTAGCGTGGATTGGTCAGTCGCACGAATCCCATGATGGCGCAGACCGCCGCCAGGACGACGAACAAGTTGAAGAATGTCAACACGGGAAAAACTATTGATCGGTTCTGCAAAACTATCCCGAACCCGAACAGGAGAATGTGAACGTGAAACATCAGCAGACACGCCGCCGCGAAGGCAAACCAACGTGTCGCCGCCCCAAATGCGCGTGCGCGCGCAAAGCCGAGCACTGCGGCTACTAGTGACAACACGGTTCCGAGGACAAACAGCGCAATTATCACTGGTGCAAAATAGGCCGGCTGATCAAATGTTGTTTGATCGGCCTGAAGCATTAACAATAAAGGAATCATTTTCGGCTCCTAACTAACGGCTGGGTAATCCTTTAAGTCTATTCACAAAACGACCGTTTGCGCGACCGTGGGCTCGATCCGCAAACGGTCTTCAGGATTAACTGGTATCTACCGCGGAAGCAATTGGTTACCAAGAATTCACCAAACACTCGTGCAAATCGTCTTCACGAGCAGTGGCGCCCTTCGGGAAACCAATTGCGTCACCGCTCTACTGGGTGATGTGAATTTCCTCTTCCTTATTAACGTGGCGCAGGAAAAGTAAGAGCGCACAGGCGCAGAAGATGATAGCGAGCCCGAGCGCAATCCATCCATTCGTATGGCCACCGCCGGGGTTCGGATCGGTGACGAACTTGTAAAACTCAAAAATCGCGCCACCCAGCGAAGCCAGACCTACAATTGACAGGAGAAAGTCAACCATAACAAAACCTCCGCGTCTAAGGTCTTTCAGATAAAAGAATCAGAAAAAGCCGCTGTCGGAATCGCCTGCTCGAGTTTTCCGGCGCGCTGACCGTGCCGGGCTCGTCGGGCGGATAGTCTTTCAAGTAACGCTCGAATTATGCCGTTTTGACGGTGCGGAATGTTAACGCCAGCACACAATTAAGGCAAGCCTCTTGACGGAGGGTGGTGGCTTAATTTTAGTTGCTCTCTGCGTTCCTCTGCGAGGCCCTCGATTTTGTCCTCTGCGGTTTCATTGCCTAAAGTTCGGGACAACCGCAGAGACCGCTGAGGACTTCGCAGAGCACCGCAGAGGAAATCGAAGTTATGCCACCAACCGGCCGGAAAAAGAGCCGGCGTGACCGCCACGGTTTACGCGTCGGTCACCACGGGCTTTTGTTTTTCACTTCTTTCTGCCTAGTGCTTACTGCCTACTGTTACTCTACGGCAGTGCTTCGATGATGAGCTTGAAGCGGAACGTGCCGGTTTGCACCACTCCCAGCGTAAAGTTGACATCGACGCTCGCGTTGTTTGCCAACCCGCCCGGTATCGACACTGTTACGGTCGAGTTGTAGCCTCCGCCATTCGCTTGCGCCGGCGGTGTCTCGAGCGCCGTCACTTGCGCCGTTACTGTACACGGCGGCGTCGCTGGCGCGCCTGTCGAAGCGCACGTAGCCGGATCATTGATGCCCGAAATGACCGCTGCACTTGAAGTGATTACGCGGAGATCTGCCGTCCCCACCCCAGGCGACGGGAAGGTGGTGATGTCCACGATCCGGAACCGCAGTCGGGTCACCGTGGCGCCCGTCGTGTTCTGCACGCGCCGTCGAATGTTCAACGTCCCGAGAGGATAATTCGGTAGGAGTGGCGCGAAATCGCGGAACCGATTCGGCGCGCTTGACGAACTCAGCGTGCCATCCAGCAGCGGCAAGAGAATGCCACCCGTGTCTCGCCTGAGGGGCGAAGCAAGGTTCTCCGGTCCTGGCGCTCCCAAAGCCTGAGGCACGCCCGAGATGAATGTCCCTTGCGTGTCCGCAAACTTGAAGTCTGCCAGATTATTGTTTGTGTCTTGCGGATTACCTGAAGACGCCGAGGTCATCAGCCGGAAGAACGAATGCTCGGTCGTCGTGCCCAAGACTGGCGGGAGCGTGCTGCCTTCGCGCAGCAGGTCACAGACGTTTCCTGTGTTCGCGCCATATCCCACTGCATCGAGCCGGTTCGCGGACGAGATGTTCAGGATGTTCGCTGTCGAAAACACCGCCACGTTGCGATCTGACTCGATGTCCACGGTCATCGTCAGATCCCCTGCGGCCGCGCCTGTTCCCCCATAATTTGCCAGCGAGTACGCTGAGCCAACCATCAGATAATGACCACGCGCCGGAATCACTGTGCCGTTCGGAATCGTGCCGATCAAAACAGGCGTCGCAGCGCAGTCAGCGCCCATCTTGTAGACGCCATAACCGGCCGAGGCATCACTCGCGCTCACCGTCAGTGGTGAGTTCGTGTTGTTGTAAAGCTCCACGAAGTCATCGCCTGCTCCTGCCGGTCCTGAGGTTCTCAGTTCCGAAATCAGGAACGGGCCCGCGGTGTTCGCCGCAGTGATGGTGCCGATCGCCTGATTGTCCACAATCGTTCCGCCTACTGGATTGCTCAGATTGAGCAGGAATGTTTCATCCGGTTCGCCAGCCGTATTGTCTGCGCAGACGTTAACCGAAACGATCTTCACCTGCTGTCCGGCGGCAAAGGTTACAGTTCCCGAAGCGGTTTGATAATCCACTGTGCCATCACAGGTAGCACCACCCACGGCGTGACCCGCACCCGGCGCTTGATCCGCGGTCGCATAGTCCACGCTGATACCGCCCGGTGAAGGCACCGACAAAGTCACGGCGAAGAGCATCGGCGTAGTGCCGGTTGCCGGCTCAGGTGCTTTGGCATCGCCCACAATGATATTGCCGCTGGTCACATCATGGGATTGAGTGCCGCTACTGCCGTTGAAGTTCGTATCACCCACGTAAGTCGCGGTAATCGTCCGAGTCCCTGTCGCATTCAACACCAAATTACAAGTGCCGCTGGCGACAGTTCCGGTACACGTTTCTGCGCCACCACTAACGGTAACGTTCACGTTACCGGTCGGAATGCCGCTGCCCGGAGCGTTCGGCACAACCGTGAAATTCACGGTGACCGACTGACCGGAAGAGGACGGATCTGGATTGTCGGAGGTAATCGTTGTGGTTGTGTCCGCGTTGTTCACTGTGTGCGCCGTTGCCGGTGAAGAAGTGCTGCCGTTGTAGTTCGTATCGCCGGCATAGGTTGCGGTGACGCTCTTTGCTCCCGAACTGGTGAAGGTGATGTTGCACTGACCAGCGCTAACCGCTGCCACGCAGCTATCTGCCCCCGCCGAAACGGTGACGTTGCCGGTCAAGGGATTACCGAGCGCGCCCGGTGAATTAACGGTCACGCTCCACTGAACAGTAACGGCCTGCCCCGTCACCGAAGGAGTGCTGGACAAGGTCGCGGCATTTGCAATCGTGGTCGTCGTGTTCGCTTTGGTAACGTTGACCGTGTTCGTCGCAGTGTTGTTGCTTTCATTGCTTTCCGGAATCACGCTATTCGGATCAATTTGCGCGATCCCACCACTACGCGGATTTACAAAGGAAGCGACCGCTTGCGGCGCCGCACTAAACACGACGTCAAAGCTACTCGCACCCAGATTCGACGCGAAAGTTACACTTCCGCCATTCGCCGTACAGGTTAAGTCACTGCTCACTATTGAACAGCTGATGTTGGCACTGCCCGTAATGTTCGAAAAGTTCTGCGGCGTCACGGTGCCGTAGTTGATATTACTGTTTGGCAAGTTGTCGGTAATGATTGTCTGACCGGCGGTAAACGTGGCTGGCGCGCCGGTGTTGGCCGCGGTAAGCGTCCAATTCCATGCCTGGCCGGTCACGGCCGCATTGCTGACGTTATTGGCTTTGGCCAGCGTCAGATCAGACCCTTCTGCGATGGCCCATTCAGAGAAGGAAGACACGCCGGTCAGGCTGACGAAATTGTTTGTGGTATCAGGCGTGCCGCCCTGCGGCGTCCAAACGGTGCTGATGTTCTTCCACAGAATCAATCGCGATTCAGTAATACCTGGTCCACTCAATTCGCCGGGATCGATATAGCGCATCTTGACGGTGGCTGAGATTCCGCTGCCACCTGTCGGCGTTAGCGTGATGTCGCGCGGAACGACTTTGACGCTTGCGGGGAATGTGCCCGGAGCCGCTTTAACCAGATTGAAGTCCATCTGCGTGGGCGGCGTGCCCGAGTTGATAGTGATGCTGTTGTTGACGTTGCCGAACGATCTTTCCGTTACACCCAAGTCAGTGCGTCTGACTGTGCCAAGTACATCGGCGACGCCGGTTGAGGTGCCGCTCTGTTGGAGAATCGCTCCTGCCGCGACTGTCAGATCGGTAGTCAGCGTCAACAACCCACCGACTGATGCGTCGACTGCGCCGGCACCGTTAACTACCGTGACGCCGTTGGCATTATTAATGGTCAGCCCGCTGAAGTTCTTGGCGCCGTCTCCGGTGATGGCCTGCGCGATACCTCCGTTGAAGGTCACGGTGCTCGTGTTGCCGGTGAAGTTGCCAGTGGCAGTGAAGCTGGCGCCTACGATGTTGAAACTGTGCGCCGTGGCGTCGACTGTTGTTGCACCGTTGATTGTGAAGTTGCCGAAAGTCGTCGTGCCACTTCCGAAGAAGTTATGAGTCGCGTTGGTCGCGTTAAAACTCGTGGTCAGGCCGGCGCCTTGAGTGAACGTACCGTTATTGGTGTAGTCCTTCATTATCGTGATATTGCCGCCCGACGTATTCGAGATGCTGGCGCCGTTATTGATTTGAAGATTGTTGAAGCTCTTCGCGCTGGCGCCGCCGATTACGCCCGCTCCGCCCGTGAAGATGACTGTCCCTGTGCCGCCATCCAGCGTTCCGAAGGTCATAGTCAAATTATTAGCAATAGTGGTCGTCGTACTCCCGAGCGCAAGCGAAAAGCCTCCCGAGTTGTTGTGTGTGAGATTGAAGAAGGTCGTGTTGCCGGTGATCGTTTGCGGGCCGCTGCTACCCTGGAAGGTGACTGTGCCGGTGCCAGGCGTGAAGGTACTGCTGTTGGTCCAATTCCCGCCGAGGGCAAAGTTAAAGTTCCCGCTCGCAAAGGTCGCCGCGGCGATGTTGAGATTTCCGGTAATGACAGTATTGCCCTGCAAAGTCTTGGTGCCGCTGCCGGAGATTGTCAGATTACTGTACGCCGGTGTGTTATTAACCGTTTGAGTGCCCGCGCCGTTGTAATCAATCGTCAAATTCGTCAGGGTCTTGTTGGTAAGGGTGTATTGATTCAAGAAATCAGCCGTCGCCGCAATGCGCGAAGCGCGCGCGGTCCCCGTGCCAGTGAGCATGCCCGAGCCGCTGATAACTGTCGCAGCGACCGGAGAAAGAATTGCGTTTGCGCCGTTAACATTTAGACTGCCGTTAACCGCGAGACTGTTGTTCAGCGTCAGCGGGTTAGTGGTGTTCGAATCGGTAAGATTGTTGAAAGTGATGCTGGCCGTATTACTAATACTCTGCGCGCTGGTACCGTTGAAATTAAATGTACCGGTGCCTGCGTTGAACACGCTGGCGGGTGTTCCGGCGTTGTTGAAACTGAAGTTTCCCTGGATATTGACGGTGCCGGTATTGCCGTTGAAGGTGCCGCCCACCACCGCGTCGGGGCCAATCGTCAAGTTGCCACTGACGTTCATCGTGCTGTTGTTCATCGTCAGCGTACCGCCGGTGATTAGCACGTTAGTGGGCGCTAAAGTGCTACCCGCGTTGTTGGTCCACACACCCCCGGTGGTAATTTCGACATCGCCACCGATCGTGGTGTTGGTGCCGTCAACGTTAACCGGCGCTGCGGTAGACACACTGCTGCCACCGTTGGTCGCCGTATTTCCTGTGAACGTGATACTTGGAGAGGTGCCGTTAATGAGCAAACTGCCGCCGCCTACTCTGATTCCACCACCGCGGTTGCCCGTCGAAGTGTTTGTGAAACTGGTGGTGGCCACCTTGGTCGCTAGAGACTCGACGATGATTCCGCCGCCACTGCCAGTGCCATTTGCCTGGTTATTCGAGAAGGTTGAAGTGCCAATGGTCGCCGATCCGGTACCGATGCCACCGGGAGACGCGAAAGCAAAGATCAGTAGGTCGGCGCCACCTCCTCCAGCACCAGCGTTACTGGATACATTGCGGCTAAAAGTAGATCCGCTAACCGTGAGAATGCCGGTCGAGCCAGTGTGTTCCGGCGCTGATGGAGTAAACGTTACCCCGCCGCCGCTGTCGGCCTGAAGATTTCCAGTGTTGGTGCTGGTCCGATCCGTGTAAGCGCCCGGCGCGTTGGTACCGCCAATGGTGCAATTTGTGATTGTGAGGTTGCCACCGGTGATCTGGATGCCGCCGCCGCCGATATTGCTCGATCCCAACACCGTCACCTGATTGTTAGCCAGTGTTACATCAGTCATCGTCAGCGCATTGCCTTTCTCGCCGCCGATGATGCCGCCGCCACCCAAAGCCGCGCCTGTCCCAGCTGCCGTACCATCGCGACCGCCCACCATCGTAAAGCCTGAGAAGTTGTAGACCAGGTTCAGCGTGAACGGTTCATTCATGCACATCACGCGGTCACCGTCGTTCGCCGGCCCCGTTCCGGTCTGCTCAATTATTGTGGTTGCGGCTCCCGCACCCGTGATCGTCATTGTCTGGTTCGCGCCAAGGTCGCCTACAGTATTACCGTCACAACCGCCGGCGCTGGTGCCATTGATAGACAAGATGTAAGTACCTGCCGGCAGACTGATGGTGGTGTTGTTATTCGCAGGGTTATTGGCAAACTGGAGGGCGCCACGGAGACTACAGTCATTAGCGGCCGCGGTACAAGCGGAGGCCGCGGTCAATCCGGCGCCGGAAGGATCATCGGTGCGATCAACCGTAATCGTGGTATTTGGAGCGTTAGGAACGATTGTCTCACTTACTTCGCCGGTGCCAAGCATCACCACATCCTGGACGCCATTGATTTTCTTGGGCAGCGTGATGGCTGCGATCGGTTCACTAGTCACATCGAGAGATACCGCGGTCACGTCATCCGCATTCGGCGCCCCAGCGATCACTGATGCTTTGTCAGGCACTGGATCGTTCGGACCAATTGGCCGAAGAAGTTCAACTGTGGAGCTGGTTCCTCCCATCACCATCACATCATCCATCTCACGATAAGAGAGGTTCGTCTTGAGGATTGGTTTCGCGGCCGCAGAGTTAACACTGACCGCAAAGCGGCTGGATGGCGTCCAATCGGCGGATTTGCCCGGCCGCCAGCTTGGGACTGACTCAATGTCTAGGTCTCGCTTTGTCGCCCCTAACTTCATATTGCCTCTGGTTCGCGTTGCCTTTTCCTGTTCAGTAAACGGCCGCGTATCAAGCTTCTTCTGCTGAATAATCTGCACCGCGCCATCGGCTGTCAGCGCAGCCACTTCGCTGCGGCCGTCGCGATCCCAAGTGAATTCCCCGAGCGCCAAGCCGCGCACATTTGACTGCAGGTTGATTCGCTCCACGCGCCCGTTGGTCGCCACCGATTCTTTTCGTCCCCACCCGTGCACAATATCGATCTCGTTGCCGGCAGCGACGGCAATATCCTGAAATGGATCGTCGTCCAAACCGCCAAACTCAATTCCAGTAGCAGGACCCGCCAGCGGGTACTCCACTAATGGATTCGAAAGCCCCTGAGCGCCGTCGAACACCAGCACGGCATCTCCACCTGGCTCGCTCACCCCGACTGCAACATCAGCAAAACCATCAGCAGCGCGAAACTCTCCGGCAGCCAACGCGGTCACCGATCCCGGCAAACTTATCTGCTCCGGTGGGCCGAATCCGCCTTTCCCATCCCCGGCCATCAGGTAAAGCCCGCCTCCCTTTGTCGCGAATAAAATGTCCTTGATCGAGCTGTGACTAAAATTTCCGACGACGACAAAGTCAGCGGGCCCCGGAACGGGATAAACCTCGGCGTCCGGCAGCAACGACTGCGGGTCATACCCTTGTTGGATCCGTGCAAACACAGACTCATCAGTCGGAGCGAATGCGTCCGGATTGCCGTGCTGAATCGTGATGGTGCCGGTGCCTCCATTCGCGTATCCGACGATCAAATCTGGTGTCCCATTTCCATCGAGGTCCGCCGATGCCAGCGATCGGGGCGTGCCCTTACCGGATTGCAACGCTCTCGCGGTATTGCTTTCGCCGCGGAACGTAACCGGCATTTGCCGGCCATCCTCAAAATTAAAGAAAGGTTTGCCTCGACCCGCCGCCCGCACGGTGACTACGTTGCGCGACTCGGCTCTGCGAGTGGCGAAATTCCCAGAGAGAAATACGAAACCGCTCACCAGTGTGACGACCACGCAAGTAACGCGGCGAAATGCGGGTCGACTCAGTGCTGAAACAATGTGAGATAAAACGTTTTCGGTTCGTGAAATAACGTTTTGCATCTGGGACTCCTCGTTTGATGATTTAATTCTGAAATGACCGATGTTTTTTGTGGCGTGCGGGGGACGCTCTGGTTGCGGAAGACAGATGGCTCAAGCCGAAAATGCACCATGATGTAGGGCGCGCTCAGATTATTATAAGGATGATTATGCGTCAATTAGATTCTGACGAATGATGGCGCCCATGGCCACAAATTCATTACAGAACTTCGTTCCGAAAGTAGCTCTTTCCGAGCACTTCATTAATTGTGGATCGCGGATTAGGTCCGTGACTGGCAAACGATATCCGTTTGGGGCGGACGAGATAAGCAGGCCGCATCGCTAAAACTTCGCGAGGGCGATCGGCGCGCCGGAGCAAAGCTTCGGGGAGAATGAAACGGTCACGGAATCACTTCTTGTTAATCGTGGGGGGCACGTGCCAATCAACCACCGCAGTCCGGCGCCGTCGCGTCGGTAATCTCCCACGTCTGGTTCGCATTACAAGCGGCCGTGTAGTAAACGAAACAGCCGTTGTTGTCTTCAGCAATTACACGAACACTCGACCCGTCGCATCCAACATCGCTTAGGGTCGCCGAGCCGCCCGCAGGGATCGAACCATGCAACTGGTCCGGTCCCCAATTATTGGGATCGCCCGCAGCAACGTACACGTGGCGAATTTCTCGGCTTGAGTGGTTTGCGATCGTTACACTAATCGTGTTCGACGATCTCGCGGCAACCGCAAGAGCTACGCCAACGAAGCAGATCGCGCCGGCCAGGATGACGATGAAAAGTCGCTTGTTTCTTGTGTGAGATACTTTCATTTCGGCTTCTCCTTTAGCCGTCTAACATTTCCGTTAGTAACTCAAATTTCGCTACGGACAATTGCCGTTCACCGTGTTGTGCGGTCCACTGTCAACCGCGCCTCCGCCACTTTGATCAAGCGGCACGAGGACGTGAGCTGTCGCCGTGGTCGTGTGCCCAACCGAATCAGTCACCGCGAACGTGATGGTGTAAACGCGGCCATCGAGGTCACCATCTCGCTCTCGACGCAGTTGAACGGACTTGCAATCGCCGGCGATCACGATGTCGTTGACGGTATTGCCATCCGCGCCGGCTGGATTGTTATCCAGTTCGTCGCTGCTGACACTCACGATAATCACGTGGCTCGTCAGGTTACCGTCGCAGCTTGAGTTAGCCGTGACGCCAAAATCAGCCAGCGTGAAGTTTTGATACTGGTGGTTCGGCGGCCACACGGAAATCGTACTGTTGGCCACAGTAATCGTGGGCGCACCATTATTAACGTTTAGGTTCGCGCTCTGCGAGGCACTTCCGCACGATCCAGTCGTGGTGATCGTAACCGTGTGTGTACCCTGGCTGAAACCAGTCGTGTTCACACTGAGATTTGGACTGTCACTGCCGGCTGGAGAACCATCCACTGTCCATGCGTAGTGGAACGGTCCCGTCCCGCCTGCGGTCGTTGAGAAGTTCGCAGTTGCACCTTCGCACACGGTCTGATCGGCCGGACGAGTTGTTGTGGTGGTTGCTTGCACGGTCAACGTCGCACTTTGCGAGGCAGATCCACACGTTCCAGTCGTGGTAACTGAAACGGTGTGGTTGCCAACACTCAGTCCAGTCGTGTTGACGTTAAGGCTAGCGCTGTCGCCGCCTGACGGCGAACCGTCTACTGTCCACGCGTAGTGGAAAGGTCCGGTCCCGCCAGCCGTAGTCGAGAAGCTCGCCGTTGCACCCTGGCAAACTGTCTGATCAGCAGGTTTGGTTGTGGTGGTGATCGCCTGCACAGTCAGCGTCGCACTTTGTGAAGCGCTGCCACAAGTCCCGGTCGTCGTTACCGACACAGTGTGATTGCCGGCGCTGAAGCCCGTCGTATTGACATTGATGCTTGACGTATTGCCACCAAACGGCGAACCGTCAACGGTCCAGGCGTAACTGAATGGCCCAGTGCCGCCGGCAGTAGTTGAGAAGCTTGCCGATGCGCCCGCGCAAACCGTCTGATCCGCAGGTTTGCTTGTGGTGGTGGTCGCCTGCACGGTCAGCGTCGCACTTTGTGAAGCACTGCCGCACGCACCCGTCGTCGTCACCGACACAGTGTGATTACTAGCACTGAAGCCCGTCGTGTTGACGGCTAGCGTCGGGCTGTCGCTGCCTGACGGAGAGCCATCAACCGTCCACGCGTAATGGAACGGGCCGGTGCCGCCCGCGGTCGTTGAGAAGTTTGCAGTGTTGCCCGCACACACCGTCTGATCCGCTGGATCAGTCGTCGTTGTTGGCGAGTTCACCGTGAGCGTGGCGCTCTGCGATGCACTGCCGCATGCGCCCGTCGTGGTTACTGAAACAGTGTGAGCGCCAAAACTCATGCCAGTCGTGTTCACATTGATGCTTGGGTTGTCGCCGTCGAATGGCGAGCCATCCAGCGTCCACGCGTAGTGGAACGGCCCAGGCCCACCCGCAGTAGTCGAGAAAGTGGCCGTATCGCCCTGACAAAC
>CBFHBA010000037.1:0-49693 GCA_965653675.1 uncultured bacterium | reverse complement strand
ATGAATTCCGAAACGGAATTCATTTCTCGCACTTTCTCCAGGAACAATTATTCACGCTAGACCCTCACCCAACCCTCTCCCAGAAGGAGAGGGCTTAAGTATTGATTCATCAAGTATGTTATTGCCCTTTCAAGGCCGGGAGTGTCAACGTTACAGATTATTGCGTCGCGTTAGCGAAGGTGAGAATTAGAGCCATTTTCATTTTTCGCCGAATATTTCAGACGTCGCTACGCGACGCCGATTCGACCGTGTGATCGTCCCAGCCTTGAAAGGCCGGGCTAAACTCAAATGGCGCTCCGCGCCGGTGACTTTTTAGACTCTTGACGCAAGGCCTACCTCTTAACAGTTCTTGACGGCGAAAAATGTCTCAACGTATAGAATGCTTCTCACTGGACTGTTAATGGAAACCACGCACGAAACAGGCGCGAAACGAATACTCGTCATCGATGATGACGTCGAACTATGCCAACTTGTTACACGCTATCTGGCGCAGGAAGGTTTCGAAATCGAATCAGTAAACAGCGGGCCGGCCGGCGTTGAACGAGCGCTGTCAAAGACCTATGAGTTGGTCGTACTGGATGTGATGATGCCGGAAGTCAACGGATTCGATGTGCTGCGCCGCATTCGGGCGCAGTCGCCCATTCCGGTGCTGATGTTGACCGCAAAAGGTGACGCGCTGGATCGCGTGCTCGGATTGGAGATGGGCGCCGACGATTATCTGGCGAAGCCTTTCAACCCGCAGGAACTGGTCGCACGCATTCGCGCCATCCTGCGTAGAATTAAGCCGCAAACGGACGACGCTAAGAGCGGGCGCACGCCACTTGTCGTTGGCGATGTCGAGATGGATCGCGGAGCGCGTGTGGTGCGACGGCATGGCGAGACGGTGAATCTGACTTCAGTCGAGTTTGATCTGCTGGAAGTTCTGTTGCAATCCCCGGGACAAGTCATCAGTCGTGAGACACTCACGCGCGATGTGCTCGGCCGCGAGTTCTCGCCTTTCGATCGCAGCATCGATACGCACGTCTGCAATCTGAGAAAGAAGATTGGACAGCTGCCGCAAGGAACCGAACGCATCAAGGGTGTGCGTGGCATCGGCTATGTCTACGCGCTGCCGGCCGAAATAACTGCCTAAAAACTTTTGCATACTCTGTTCTTCAAAATCTTCGCCGGCTTCTGCGTCATTGTCGTGATCGTCGGCATGTCGCTGGAGACCTCAGCCATTTTGGCAAACTATTTCGAGACGCGTTGGCAGGCCGTGCTGCACACCATCATGCCGATGGAAGCCGAGAAGTGCGCGCGCATTTACGAGCAGTCCGGCAAGCAGGCAGTGCAAGACTATCTGGATCAACTGCAAGCGCAAAAAGCTGTGAGGTTTTATTTCTTTGATGAAGACGGCAATCCGCTGCTCGAGCGCGGCGCGCCTGAACTGGTTTTAAAACTCGCGAAAAACAAGGAAGGACTTGAACGATCGGCGCGCGAGAATCTCTCGCTGGTCAATCCGCGCCAGGGTATCGCGATGCGACTTGTGCCGGGACCCAGCGGCCGCAAATACATCCTGGCATTTCAACAATCGCCGACGGTCATCATGCCAGTTTCAGAGGCCGTCGGAACGCACCCGTATCTGCGTTTGCTCGCGATTGGATTGTTCGGCGTGGTCCTCTGCTTCCTATTGACGCGACATATCACGAAACCGATTTCGCGATTGAGTGAGGCTGCGAATTCTTTGGCGTCTGGCCGGCTCGAGACGAGAGTCGATCGCCGCGTGCGGCACCGCTATGACGAGATTGGCGCGCTCGGCCGTAGCTTTGATCAAATGGCCGAGCAGATCGAGGCGCTGGTCAACGCACAAAGAGATTTACTCGGCGACGTTTCGCACGAGCTACGTTCGCCACTGGCACGGCTGACGGTTGCACTCGGCTTACTGCAGCACGCGTCGGCTGAAGAGCAGTCCGAATATGCGAGCCGCATCGGGATAGAAGCTGAGCGGCTGGACAAGATGATCGGACAACTGCTGACGCTCACACGCATCGACAGCGGCACGGAATTTACGCGGCGCGAAACTTTTGACCTTACCAATCTCGTTCAGGAAGTGGCCGCCGATGGTGACTTTGAAGCGCGCGCGCGTCAGCGGGAAGTCAAGGTGGCCCAGGCGGACTCGTGCACGATGAGCGGCTTCCCCGAAATGCTGCGCAGCGCGATCGAGAATGTCGTGCGCAATGCGATTCGCTTCGCGCCAATCGAAACCGTGGTTGAGATTTCACTTCATCGAGTCAATGCAGACAGCCGCGAGAACGCTGTTCTGAAAATTAGAGACAACGGTCCGGGTATATCGCCGCGATTTCTCAGTGAAATCTTCAAGCCTTTTCATCGTGCTCTCACCGATGGCGACGCAAATGGCCAGGGCGCCGGTCTTGGCCTGGCTATCGCCGAACGCGTGGTGCGACGACATGATGGCACCATCTGCGCATACAACGCATCCGACGGCGGGTTAATCGTTGAGATAACCTTGCCGATCGCGTCAGGGACCTGATGAGGTCAGTACCGGGAGCGATAGCGACCGGGTTGGTCAACCGGTATACGGCTGTACAAACGGTAACCTCACGCGGTCGCTACCGCTCCCGGTACCGACTCCTGTTGACTTGAAACTTGGAACCTGAAACTTGAAACTATCTCCCATGGGTCTCGCTGAATACAAAAAGAAGCGCCGATTTAATGTCACACCTGAGCCGGGTCCGAAAGAAAAAACTTCGGAACTCGGAAATATTTTTGTCGTCCAGAAACACCGTGCGACTCAGCTTCACTACGACTTTCGCTTGGAAGCTGAGGGTGTCCTGAAATCGTGGGCCGTGCCGAAAGGCCCTTCGATGGATCCGACCGTGAAGCGGCTCGCGATGCAGGTCGAAGATCATCCGGTGGATTACGCAGATTTCGAAGGCGTCATTCCCGAAGGTGAGTACGGCGGTGGCACGGTGATGGTTTGGGACTATGGTGTCTACGCTCCCGAGAACGTAAAGAAGGTTTCGGATGGTTTGAAAAAGGGTGACCTCAAATTCGTTTTGCTCGGGAAAAAATTGAAAGGTTCGTTTGTTCTAGTGCGCACGGGTAATCGTCAGTGGCTGCTGATTAAGCATAAGGATGAGTACGCCGAAGAGGGTGAGGAGATCGCGGAGACTGAGCCCTACTCAGTCTTCACTAAGCGCACGCTGGCGGAAATTGCCGCTGACGAAGGTGGCGTAGTCGAGAAAGCCGCCACGGGCGACCCGAAAAAACTTCCACGCCGCACCGGGACCAAGCGCCGGAAGAAGCAGGCGAAGAAGAAAGTCTGGCACAGTAACCGATAGGAGGCAGGAAGCAGACCGCAGACTGCAGGAAAACTATTTGTGACGAGTTTTGTTCCTGCTGTCTGCTGCCTGCCGTCTGCCGCCTGAGCACTAAGCTGCCCGCCGCGCATCCGCCACTCGTTCGCCGCGAACATCACGAACGGGTTGCAGTCCGCCGTCATGAAGAAGGTCCGCGAACAACGCGCGATAGTGCAGCATTGCTTCGCGTAATTTCTCCATCCCCACATCCTGATGATCGTGTTTGACAGCGATGTCGTGCGCTAATCGATAGTTCTGGACCACAGCCGGATGATCGACTGACACGTCGGCCACACGCTGCTCGAAATCTGCGACTGGATAACCACGAACGTTCATGACTTTCTGCACGAGCGCATCGGCGTGAGCCACAGCGGCCGTCGGATCGTCGACGAACTCCGCCTGTGCAGTCTCCCACGCATCCGCAAATTCATTCCGTTGTTCTTCGGTTAGCGGCTTGATTTCAAGTTTCTTCACGCGCGCCTGACGTTCTTGCAGCACCTTCTCGGCAGCCGCTGCGTCACCTTCGGCGCGCGCCACTCGCCGGTATTCCGGTCCGAACTCAGCACGCAATCGTTTACTACGTTTGTTCGATGTGTACAGCCAAGCGCTCAACGCAATGGCGACGACGACC
Source organism: uncultured bacterium (assembly GCA_965653675.1). Taxonomy (GTDB): domain Bacteria; phylum Acidobacteriota; class Blastocatellia; order Pyrinomonadales; family Pyrinomonadaceae; genus UBA11740. The sequence goes on along the minus strand of CBFHBA010000037.1, from coordinate 45,703 downwards.
GCGATTGCAAAGAACGCGATGATGGCTATCGTTAATGGATTCATTTTCGCCTCCCTTTTACGCTGGTTTGCAAAGCAATGAGTACGCCATCGGCTCAACATCTTTTTTAAGAGTAAGTTATCCCGACGCGAAGCTGAGAAAAGTACCAATACGCGACGCTTATCGCATCGAAGCGATACTCTGTGGCACGCGCATCCTGCGCGTGTGTTCACGGGCGAGACACCCGTCCACCTCTTTCAAAACCGAGGCACAATTCTCTAGCTGTACACGTAAGGTTTCCACCAATATACTGACCAGCTTAAATCGCCTCTCTCCGTCGAGAAAGAGTTCAGTGAAAGATATTGGATCCAAGCTCAATGCTCGGTGATGATAAGATCGGCGAACGCACGGCGAGCGCGAATTACCCAACACGAATCCTCACTCGCGCCATCGTCCGCCCTCCTTCACCTAATTTTTCCGAGGGATTAACCACGGCCGACCTCGGCACTCCCGTCTATGAAGTCGCCCTCAAACAACACGCAGCTTATTGCGCAGCACTCGAGGAGTGCGGATTGACGCTCACGCGTCTCGAACAGAATCCCGCCTATCCTGATTCCACGTTTGTTGAGGACACCGCCGTCCTGACAGCGAGCGGCGCAATGCTAACGCGGCCCGGTGCGCCGAGCCGTCAAGGTGAAGTCGAAACGATCAGCCAAGTGCTCAGAAATCTTCTGCCTGCTTCAAGCATTCAAACGATTCGTTCGCCGGGAGTCAGCGACGGCGGCGACGTCTGCGAGGCGGGAAATCACTTCTTCATTGGCATTTCCGAGCGCACTAATCAAACAGGCGGCGAACAATTGGCCGTGTGGCTCGCATCAAGCGGTTTTACGTCGAGCTTTGTGGACATACGGCAGGAAAAGCCGTTGCTGCACTTGAAGAGCGGGGTCGCATATCTGGGTGACAATCGTTTGGTGCTAACCGACGCGCTCAAGCATCGCGCAGAGTTCGCGGGTTACGAACATATTCACGTGAGTGCGGACGAAGAATATGGAGCGAACTGCGTGAGGATTAATGACTACGTCTTAATCCCCAACGTATGCGTGAACCTTGGTGAACGTCTACAGAGGTCAGGCTATCAAACGATCGCCCTTGAAATGTCAGAGTTTCAGAAAATGGACGGCGGCTTAAGTTGTTTGTCGCTGAGATTCTAGTCCTCAACACGCACCGAACAATCAAGCGTAAATGAAAACAATTCATTTCGCCCCTTCAGGGCGACGAAATCTCTTTAAAACAAATAACCCAGGGTGGCGCGCTTCGCGCTTACCGTGGCTATTTTTATTGAACGCCTTCGGCGTTCTTATTAACGCTCGCTGCGCGGGCGAGTTTTGTCTACCACTTCGGGGTGACGCCGAGGTTGTAGAAGATGAACGAGTAGATGTCCGCCGTTTGCTCGATCTGTTTGGTCGTGCTGCTTGCGCCGTGTCCGGACTTCGTGTCGATGCGAATGATCACCGGGTTGTCGCCCGCCTGTGCAGCCTGCAGAGCGGCAGCGTACTTAAACGAGTGCGCCGGCACCACGCGATCGTCGTGATCGGCAGTGGTCACAAGGATCGCCGGATACTTTGTGCCCGGCTTCACGTTGTGCACCGGCGAGTATGCGAGCAGCGCTTTGAACTGTGCTTCGCTCTGCTCGCTCGAACCGTAGTCGGAGATCCAAGCTGCGCCAATCGTAAACTTGTGGAAACGCAGCATGTCCATCACGCCGGCGTGTTGGTGAACGACGCGGAAGAGTTCCGGCCGCTGATTGGTCACTGCGCCTACCAGCAATCCGCCATTCGACGCTCCATCGATTCCAAGTTTGCTTGCCGATGTGTACTTGTTCTTAATCAGGTACTCAGCCGCCGCAATGAAATCGTCGAACACGTTCTGCTTTTGCAGTTTCGTGCCGGCTTCGTGCCACTTCTCGCCGTACTCGCCGCCGCCACGCATATTCGCCGATGCGTAAACCATTCCCTGTTCAAGCAACGCTACGCGCAGCGCGCTGAATCCCGGTGAAGTCGTAATGTTGAAGCCGCCATATCCGTACAACAGCGTCGGATTATTTCCGTCGAGCTTGATGCCCTTCTTGTAAGTGATGAACATCGGGACGCGTGTGCCGTCTTTGCTGTTGTAGAAGACTTCTTTCGTTTCGTAATTCGCGGGATTGAAACCGGGAATTTCGACGCTGCGAAAGACAGTCGATTTCTTTGTCGCGATGTCGTACTTGAAAATCGTCGGCGGATAATTGAATGACGTGAATGTGTAGAACGTAAATTTGTCGTCATTGCGGCCGCCAAAACCGCCGGCCGCGCCCGGCCCGGGCATCATAATTTCATTCTCCAGCTTGCCGTCGAGGCTATAGACATACGCGCGCGTGGTGACGTCCTTCAGATAAGTCACGAACAACTTACCGCCGACCGTGTTGCTAATTTCCAGAGGCTCGGGCTTTTCGGGAATGACGTCTTTCCAGGTCTTCGCTTTCGGATCGTAGAGCACGACTTTGCCATTCGGCGCGCCGTGATTCGTCTCGATCAGAAAATTGTCGCCGATGTTGTCGATGACGTTGTAATCATCATCACCAATATCTGCCACGATCGGCGTCCACTCACTCTGGGCTTTTGCAGCGTCGCGAAAATAAACCGAGTTACCTTTCTTCCCCGTCGTCGAATCTGAGTGCGTCATGATCTCGAAGCGCTCATCGTCGGTCAGGTTAACCCCGTTGAATTGGCCGGGATGATTGTTGTCTTCAAAGACCAGCACATCTTCCGACTGCGGAGTGCCAATCTTGTGATAGTAGGTCTTTTGATACTCGTTCTTCTGCGCCATCTTCTTGCCTTCGGGCGGCGTCGGATAACGGCTGTAATAAAACCCTTGATCGCCTTTCCACGAAGCGCCTGAAAACTTCACCCATTCAATTTTGTCACTCAGGGGTTTTCGCGTTGCGACATCAAGCACATGAAGCTCATTCCAGTCTGAACCACCTTCCGAGATTCCGTAACCGATGTATTTTCCGCCTTTCGAAATCGTGAGTGAGCCCAGTCGCGATGTGCCGTCGGCCGAAAACTTGTTCGGATCGAGAACCACCTCGGGCGTGCCATCAAGTCCCTTTTGGATGTACCAGACGCTTTGATTTTGTAAGCCGTCATTCTTCGTCGAGAAAAACCACTCGCCACGGCGCGTCGGTGCTCCATACTTCGGATAGTTATAGAGCTTCATCAGGCGATCCTTGAGCGCCGTGCGATAAGGAATCTGGTCGAGATATGCGTAAGTAACTTTGTTTTGCGCTTCGACCCACGCAGCGACTTCCGGAGATCGATCGTCTTCCAGCCAGCGATAAGGATCCGGCACTTTCGTGCCGAAGTAATCGTCAACCACGTCAACTTTCTTGGTGGTTGGGTAAACGATTGGCGAGCCACCGGCGCCGTCGCCATTTCTTTGCGCACGCACCGTCCAGCGCGGTGCGTTCAGCGACATCGACAGCATGGCAACAGCTGCCAGCACTACGAACGCGAACTTAAATCTTTTCATGAGAGCCTCCGGAAAACTGGTGGTGTATTCGTCGGGTCGCCGATACTTTAATCGACACAAACGCAAAAAGCCAACACGGCGCGGTATGGTTAATCGCCGCCGAATTGAGTGAAATTTGGATTTTCTCTGAGCTCTCCGCGAAAGCCTCTGCCCGTCTACGGTGGTAGCGATGATTAACCGCAGAGGAGGATCCGAGGGACCGCAGAGATCAGCCGCTGAAGCAAAAAACCGCTTTGTTTCACAAGCCGATTCAGATATCATCTGGAACCTCGATCTCTCCTCGGCGAAACCCTTTTCGCAAGAGTCACGTAAAACAACCAAACGCTCTCCTCGGTTATTGCCAGCCACACGTTAAAACGGAGGAGAAGCTCATGAAGTGCCCGACAATCTTCGATTTACTAAGAAAATCAAGCTTAAGAACGCGATTGACTGTAACGTTCGCGATCTTTGCCGTATTGGTCTCTCTTCCCTTTGTGTTTTCCGCGCGTTCCCAAACGCGGCCGCGGACGACGACATCCGCGAACTCAAACATTTCGGCGCGGCCCGATGAAGTGGTGAAGGTCGATGTCGATCTGGTGACGATTGATGCACTAGTGCTCGACAAAAAGACCGCCCGGGTTGTCGGCGATCTGGCGAAAGACGATTTTGTGTTGTCTGAGGACGGCGTGAAGCAGACGATTACGCACTTTAGTCAGGACAGTTTGCCGCTTTCAGTATTGTTGCTCATCGATCGTGGAGGTTGTCTGGATCCTTTTGGCGCCGAAGTTCGTCACGCCGCGCATGACGCGATCGCCCGGCTAAAGCCAACCGACGAAGTTGCAGTAATGAGCTATCACAACAACGTCGAGCTGCTGCAGGCGTTCACACGCGATCGCGCCCTGATTTCGGAGACACTCGAACGTGTCCCGCCGCACGACGAAGAGGCGAATCATTGCCTAAACAAAGCGTTCTTCGACGCAGCAAATTACATTGAACGCGCGGGGAATCCGATTGGCCGCAGAGTTATCATCGCAATCACCGGCGTCACGCGCGATTTTGATTGCATGGGTGGACCATCGAACAGGACTGCTTCGCAGGCTGTTTACGAATCGGCTGCGGTTGTCTCCGCGATTCTGCCGCGCACCGGTGACCAACAAATGGAAAATGGCATCATGAAGTGGGCCACCCGGGTAGGACGATTGGGCGGCGCGCCTTATCTGGACGTGCAGACCCTGGCAAATGAAACCGGCGGAGAGATTTTGCAGGACAAACCTGAGAACCTCGATACCACCTTCGCGACACTGATCGGTCACCTGCGCACGCGCTACAACCTGGCGTTCGTTTCAACCAACAAGAAACGCGACGGGACCACACGTAAATTGAAGATCGAGATGGGACAATCGGCGCAGAAGAGAGGCAAACTAGTAGTCAAAGCGCGACGAAGCTACGTCGCGCCCAGAACGTAGAAGACAAGTTTATTAGCAGCTTATTTGTTAGAAATCTTTGGCGGACTTGAGCTAATGCCGCTGCCGGCGGCTTGCGCATTGGATGGCAGTGGGTTGTCCGATCGGTCGTGGGCTCCAAGATCTGCCGTCGCGACAATTATGAGCAGCGCGGTAACGCCGAGCGTGGCGAGAACATAAAGGAGTTCGGTCTTCTCAAAGTAAATAAGCACAAACACCAGCAGGGCCAGTCCAAAAATCCAAACGTAGGTTAGACTGCGGCGCTTCTTCGTTTTCGTAGTAATTCTTTGACTCATGTTTTAATCGACAATCTAAAACGGTATCCGTCCCGGAACGACGCCGACTGCATTGGTCGCCATGCCCTGGAACAGAGAGGCTAAACCCTTCGCTGAGAACGTTGAACTGCGGCCGACATCGATGATGTCGTATGCCTGAAGCAACGGATCCGGCGTTTTGCCTTTCTTAATTTCATCGTAATCAAACTTCAGTGGTTCGACTCCGTTCTGCCCCTCCCGCTGGCGGTAGATGTAGACCTCAGACTTCGCGAGTCGTTGTGGCCCGCCCGACATCGCAATGGCTTGTCGCAGCGTCATGCGATCCTTGAGAACAATTGGGCCTGGTTGAACTACCAATCCAGTAACATAAACCGGCAGACCTTCTGTAACAATCACGATATCACCTGGACGGATGTAAGGGTCCTCAGAGCCAAACCCCATCTTAATCGTATTGATTGAAATCGTTCGCAACTCGCCAATCCCTGGCTCTTTAGCCGCCGCCTTGGCGTCCGGGTCCGTCGTAGTATTTGATGGTGCGGTTGAATTTTTTGCGACTAAATTCTCTGCAATATCTTCCGGTTCAGGACAGAGTTCCGGCTCAGTGTGCATTATTTGAATCGTGCCACTTGCGCCGGCCGTAATACCGCCGGCAGACGCCAACAACTCGTGCAACCTAACGCGACGCGTGAGCGCCATGCTCCTTGGAGTGCGCACTGCGCCGAAGATCGAAGCCGGCTGACGGCTGCGGCGCTCAAGAACGCGGACACTGACGCGTGGCTTTACGATGTACTTCGCGTACGCATCGGTAATGGCCTTTTGGATTTCCTTTTCATTGTGGCACTTCGCCGGGATTGGCTCCTCGATGAATGGCAGCGAAGAGAGGTTGCCGTCCTCGTCTACTTCTACTGTTGAATTCAAGTCAGGCTGACCAAAAACACGCACGTCGAGCAAATCACCCGGACCAACGCGATATCGACGACCTCCCTGATTGTCAACGTCTGAAGCTGTGGAGGAACCTCCACCTTCCGGTGCGGGAGTCTGGGGCCGATCTTGTGCCGAGGCTACAAACAGTCCGCACGCGGCGAAGATCGTGGTCAAAATCAATAGGAGCGTTTTGGTCATAACTACCTCTGCTTCTTACAAAAGAACTGACTCGACACAAACGAAGCTGGGCATTATGCACGCCGCTTGGTCTTGCCGTGAGACAACAGGATACCGAATCCCGTGAATAACCAGTTGCAATGGTCGCATAAAAGACGACGTATGCCAAACAATCGCAGGAACCACGGCGTCGGTTTGTAACCACGACGAATTCTGTTGCTACCACACTTCGGACACTTGCTGGTGATACTTCGCAAAACTAGTTTTCCCTGGCGCGTCGCGTCTTCCTCGCGTCGGTTTCGACGACGCTATGCGTTGCTTTGCGCGCACGCAACAACTCAATTTCCCTCGTTATCTGTTCAGCGGCCAACTGATGATCACCCTCCGCCCGCGTCAGATAGAAAAGCGCGTCACGATAACAGTCGATCGCGCGACTATAACGACCCTTGAAGCTTGCGCGTTGTGCTAGTTCAACCCAGTGAGCGACGCGGCTGGTAGTCACAAACTCGCGCACTGCGGCCGCTGATCTTTGCAAATCTTCTTCCTCCGGATAGTTTGCCAGCGCGGTATCGATACACTCCAGCGCACGGTTCGCAGCTTCAATCTTTTCGTGGAGCCGAGCGCGTTGTTGAGCTTCCTGGGTTAATGATTGCGCGGAATTCCTCGCCCACGCCAGCATGTGATGCCTCTGCAAAGCGCGCACACGATCCTGCCGCGCGCGGATTGTCAGCCGTCGTTCAGCAGAGATACTCGCCGACGTCAAAGATTTTTCCGTGATCTGAAGAAAATCACCGCACATCTGAAATACTCTTAAGTGCAGTTCCGGACGTGTGTTGTTAGCGTCGGCATCTGCAGATTGTTTTTCAAGAGCGCGCAATATCTCGCCTTGTGAGGGGTCTGGTGGCCGCCCTGGGTATTCTCCGGAACGCATGCCGTCATGCCTCGCCGAGCGCGGTTGCTCTTCGAGCAAATAGCGCGTAAATGCACGACGCATGATAACTTCGCGCGCGGACGCGGCGACCAGTATTACGACACTGGCGGCCAGGCCCGCCGGCACCCACGGATTCTCTTCGCCCTGTAACATCCACCACAGGACGAAGAACAGAGCTGCCGACGCAGCGGCGGCTGCCACCATATATGCCGATGTAGACGGCAATCGGCGACGCTTCACTCGCGGTCGAGCGATGCGATTGCCGACAGTTGAATTGCCTTTGTGCTGCGGGCTTTGCACCGTGGCAGATAATAACAAGAGAAAAGACGGCTAACTAGTCTACAGTGATGGCCTTTGGGCAACCACACAAGCCATACGGGTCGTAGCAATCACGCCGGCGATGTAGTAAACATACTCGGCGCAATACACGCCCGAGGATAAGGGGGCTGCACCTCGTTACGATCAACAGACCGGAGACATTCTTGATGGAAAATAGCTTTGCGGGCAAATCTGTAATGGTTACCGGGGCCAGTTCCGGAATTGGCCACGCCGTCGCACACGCGTTTCGTAGGAACAAAGCGCGCGTAGCGGCAATCGGCCGTAATCAAGTCGCCCTGGAGGAACTTTACGGTACCGAGGGAAGCGAAGTTTTGAGAATTCCTGCGGACGTGACTGACAGCGATGCGATGCGGCGCGTCGTTGAACACGTGCGCACGAGGTTCGGACGCATCGATGTATTAGTGAACGCAGCGGGTCACATTTCCAGCGGCACAATTGAGAACACCGACCTGGCGGCCTGGGATGCGCTGATGAACGTCAATCTTCGCGCACCGTTCCGATTAATGCAGCTCTGTACGCCGCACTTGATTGAGACCAAAGGGAATATCGTTAACATTTCCAGTGTCACCGGACTGCGCTCGTTCCCGGGCGTCCTCGCGTACTGTGTTTCGAAAGCGGGGCTCGATCAACTAACTCGCTGCGCCGCTCTGGAGTTGGCCGGGAAAGGAGTCAGAGTTAACGCGGTCAATCCCGGTGTCGTGGTGACTGAGATTCACAAGCGCGGCGGCATGGACGAGGAAGCCTACGCAAGCTTTCTGGAACACTCTCGCACGACGCATCCCCTCGGGCGGGTTGGCAATCCATCGGAAATTGCGGATCTGGTTTTGTTCCTGGCGTGTGAAAAGGCGGCATGGATAACCGGAGCCACGTATTCGATTGACGGCGGGCGCGCGCTTACCTGTGCCCGCTAAATCAACGGTTCTTTGAGCCTTCGCGCAACAGACGATTAACGGTATTCGTTAACTCGCTCAACTGCTGCGGCTGTTTCAGAAACGCATCCATTCCTGCGCGCCAGGCGTATTTTTCGAAGTCATTCGCCGACATCATGATGATTGGCGTTCGACGCCGATGCGTGATCTTTCGCACGCGCTCGGCCAATTCAAACCCACTCAATCCGTGTACGGCATCTCCAATCAGCACCACATCGTAATGCTCATCGCCGGTCAGCGTCCTGAGCGCCGTATCCGCGTCTGTGCACCGTTCAACGTTCCAGTTTTCCGCCCTTAGTAACTCGCCGACGTGATCAGCTACCGCCTTCTCATCCTCAACATAAAGGATGCTAATCTGCGAACTCGGCAATCGGTTCGTCGGGGTTGTCTTTCGTTTGGTCTTTCGTGATTTCGAAAACAGGTGGCTGCGCCGAGGGCGCACCGCGGATCGCTGACTAAGCAGATCCCGATGCCGACTATTGATTAATGAAATAAGACTTTGGTGGTGCTTGAAGCCCAACATGTGTGCGGCCTTGGTTACCGCACCGCCGGAATCGCGCAACGCGTGTTCGATGAGCGCTTTTTCGAAAGCCCGAACCTGTTTCTTCAAAGAGAAGTTTTCCCAACTCTCCGTCAGGGTGGGTTGGGTTTCAGCTTCGGCTGTTTGCAGCGCGTCAATAACAATCAACGCACATTTGATTAGACGCGTGGTCGTAGCTGGATCCTGGGACCGTTTCAATAGATCGGTGGCCGCGTGATACGTCTCAACCAGTTCTTGCGGGGACGTTTGTGCCGTCAGCTCCTCGATGATGCTCAGCTTTGCCCGGCCGGAACCTTCGACGTCGCCACAGGTCTCGGCAATTTCAATTGCTCGATCCAAAAGCTGTCGCGCGCGAACAAACTTGCCGAGCCTTGCTTTCACAATGCCGAACGTTGTCAAGGCTTCGGCAAGCACGGCCTGTTCGTCGCCGCGTTCCAGCACTCGCACGGCAGAACGAATCAAGCGCTCGGCGTCAGTAAACCTTCCCTGCGCGAGAAACGTCCGGGCGCGCGTTTCATCTACCTGAGCTACGGTTCCCGTGTCGCGGAGCTCGGCGAAGAGCGACCGAGCGCGATCCAAGTGCGTATGCGCTTCGTCGTAACGGCCGATGGTGTGAAACAGAAAGCCGAGATTGTTCTCCACGCGCGCCAAATAACGCGTGTTGCCGGCCTGTTCGAAGTGAAAACTTGCGGCCGTGTATTCGACCAGCGCGCGATCGACATAGGCTTCGAGATTGTCCACATCAGCCATGCGACGTAGCGCAAGTCCAAAGCTGTTGTGAAATGTGCCGTGCAGATTGTGATCCTTGCTTTTCTCAATTAGCGCGGCCGCTTCATTGTAGATGCGTATTGCTTCGCTCAACCGACGCGAATCGACTTCCACAATCCCCGCTCGTACCAGGATTGAGGCTCGCAGATCAATATCTTCGTCGCTAACTGAACTCAGCGCCTCAGAAAGCGTCACTCTCGCCTCGTCATACGCGCCTTCGCGCCAATAACAAATTGCCAGATCGGCGCGCGCTTCGGCCAAATGTGTAAGATCGCCCAGTCTCTCGTAAATCGCGATACCTCGGGTGATCAGATTCTTCGCTTTCTCTTGACTGCCGATGCTTGAGTCAGCACTACCCTGCCATCCCGCCAGGGACCCTACGCGCACCAACAAATGCGCTTCGGTGCGTTCATCGAGTCCTCGGGCGTTGACGGTATCGCTGAACCCATCCCAGAACTCTGAAAGCGCTTCGATGGCAGTTTGATATTCACCGCCTTTTTCTAACTCTCTGGCGATTTCGCAGGCGGATTGAGCCCTTTCTAAAACGGGGGCGTTGCTGCCAGTACGGACTGCAGTTTTAGTTTGAGCCTGTAACTTCATGTGAGGCTTGCCTTTCTGTCGTTTTGATAATAGGTCTGCCCCATAACGGCCAATTCGGAATAGAATTGGCGCCCTCGTTCTTGAAAACTGAAAAGCTTGAAAATTTTAAGGAGAAAACATGACAAAAATCAGAACCCTTTTCGCGACTCTCATGTTGGCGCTAGTACTTACTGGCTCGGCCCTCGCGGGTGAAACTCAAACGCCACCGTGCGCTCCTGGCGAAACCCAAACTCCACCGTGTACGTCGGCTCCAGTTTCAACTGATACAACGATCAACGGAGAAACTCAAACAACAGAAGGCACAGACATCGTTACGCTTACCGAGCTAGCGCTCGACTTGTTGCTGCCCTAATCGCAGCAACCTAGAGAAAATCAAAGAACTGACGTCGCGAAAGTTGGCCTCACGGCGGGCAAGCGACGCGTGTGTCTCCAGTGCTTGGAGCCCTGCAAGTCGCCGAAAGGTTGCAACCCGGGCCGTGGCTCGGAGTGTGCCGTAGAGTCGCGTAGCATAGACTGCGCACGCGCGCTTTGCAACCATAATTGCATCGGCTCTCTAAGTTCCTGACATCGCGCTGCTTACCAACTATCGCCATGTTCGTCACAAACGACGCTATGCCAAACCACCGCACATTCTCGACCGGGTCAACAAGTTCTTACGCTGAGAGTTGGATTTGCCCTTGACGTGACGGTAGCTGGCTTCGCTCATTCTGGTTATACTGCGCGGCGATTACTCGCGTTGAATTGCGCGACACGGACGCATTCCAATTGACTTGAAGAATTATACGCCAACGCCAATGCCGCCACGACCCACGCGAGTCAGCGCGGTAAAAATCACTGCCGCCATAGTCGCTGCATTAATCGCCGTTTTATTGGGATTACTCGTCCTGCTTGTGATTGGAGCAGAAACCGGCCTGGTCGAACTAATGATCGGGATGGTTTGCGCGATCATTCCAGTCCCTGTCTATGTAATGTTGTTGTTGTGGATTGACCGCTATGAATCTGAGCCGCTGTGGATGTTGGCCACAGCTTTCTTTTGGGGCGCATTGGTGGCGATCTTAATCGCCCTCGTTTTCAACACAAGCGTCGAGATAATTGCGATGATCGCGACGCATAGCGAGGAAGTAGCTTCACATGTCGGCGCGGTAATTTCCGCTCCGATCGTGGAAGAATCGGCAAAGGCTTTGATCCTCGTCATCTTCTTTTTCTGGAAGAAAGACGAGTTCGACGGAATTGTCGATGGGATTGTGTACGCGGGCATGGCCGGGCTTGGCTTTGCGATGAGCGAGAACATTCTTTACTACGGTCGCGCCATTGCGAAAGGTCCCGAAATGCTGACTGGCGTTTTCATCCTGCGCGGCATGGCGGCGCCATTCTCGCACCCGCTATTCACGAGCATGACCGGCATTGGCCTGGGGTGGTCAAGGCAGTCACGCAATGGCTTTGTAAAGTTCGTGATGCCGATCGTTGGTTTCGTGGTGGCGATTCTGATGCATGCGACGTGGAATGGTTCCGCAGGGTTCGGCGACGGCGTAGGATTCTTCGTTATTTATTTCATGGTAATGGGACCTGCGTTCGTGGTGATTCTGATGGTGATTCACTTTTCGCTCCGTCGTGAAGGTCGGATCGTACAGGAGTTTCTTTATCCGGATTACGCAACCGGCTTCTTCGATCAGCGCGAATACGAAAAGCTCTGCACGATCCGCGGCCGCATGGGGATGTCATGGGACGCCTTTTGGTCATTGGGCTTTTCCGGCTGGCGTCTTCGGATGCGCTGCAATCAAATGGCGAGTGAACTGGCCTTTCATCGCAACCGGGTCGCTCGCGGCATTGGCAACGATCCACAAGCAGCGCAGGCGCGCGAAGCGAGTTATCGCTCGACTTTAGAGCAACTTCGGCAACAAATTGCACAACGCCGTCAAGGCGTTCGTTAAGATCATCCGTGCGAAAACGTTCGCGCGGGCGCGATTCTTGTCTTATACTTGCCGCGAATTATGTTTAGTCTGACCCGCTAAACTACCCTTTGAAGATCCAATTGCTACCGAGTTCGTTTGATGATACGGGCCGGGCCACACTGGCTCAGCGCCTCACTTGCTTTCTAATTGATGACCTGGTGACCGTCGATGCGGGCAGCATCGGTCTCGCACTGTCCGACGCTCAACGCCGTTCAGTGCGGAACATAATCGTTACGCATCCCCACATGGATCACATCGCGAGCCTGCCAATCTTTGTTGATGATCTGTTTGGCGAGCTAACAGAACCAATTCGAATTCACGCAACTGAAGAAGTGGTGGGCCTGCTGGAGCGTGACGTTTTTAATGACAACGTGTATCCGCGATTCGCCGAATTACGAAACGAGCATGGCCCCGTGATGCAATACGTACCATTCAAAGTCGGCGAAGAATTTGCGGTCGCGCATTTGCGCGCGACCGCCGTTGAAGTCAATCACATCGTGCCGACTGTCGGGCTGGTTGTCACGGATGGCAAATCGACCGTCGCGTTTAGCTCCGACACAGCCGCGACCGACGAACTCTGGTCATTAATCAATCAGACTCCAAGGCTCAATGCGCTTTTCATTGAAGCTTCATTTCCTAATTCAATGCACGAGTTAGCCAAAGCATCTAAGCACCTGACGCCACAAACGATGGCTGAGGAACTAACGAAACTCAGTCACAACGGCATCGACATTCTTGCCGTGCATTTGAAACCTGCCTACCGAGCGACGCTCCTGAAAGAGATCCAAGCGTTGGGAATTAAAGGATTGAATGTGATGGAAGCAGGGCGAGTCTATGAATGGTGATGCGGCAAAGGGCTAAGGGCTAAGCTCTTTGCTCTTTGCTCTTTGCTCTTTGCTCTTTGCTCCTTGCTCCTTGCTCCTTGCCCTTTGCCCTTACCTCACGGGTTCGAATTCCTTTTCGGCATGTTCGCCGATAAAATTCTCCAGAACAACACGGCCACTAGGTAGTAACTCTTGCACACGAAACGTCCGCTCCGACGCATCGCGTCCGGGCATCAATTCCGCGCGAAAAACCACTTCCATTCCGGGACGCGCCCAGATGTCGGTCTGTCGTTTATCCCGGCGCCTCCGGCGCGTGCCATCATTTCGAACCATCAAAGCTCCAATCGCGCCGACGGCGCCGGCTGCCAAAGCGATTCCTCCTAAAACGCGCTTGGTCGCTTTCTTCATACTAATCGTCGGCAGCGATTGTCGCGGCAACCCGGATCAATCAACCGCGTTGGCCAGCAACTGGTGTTCCCGATAAAAAAGCGCGGCGTCCCAAGTCGGTCACCGCGCTTCTGGTCCTCTCGATTGCTTTCTAATGACACAATGGATCAAGTTTTCCCGCGCTGCTTGGATACACGGGCAGACCGCTCCCCGCGCGTTCGGCGTTCATCGCCGTAAACTGCGACCATTCGGAAGGAACTTTGTCTTCTGGAAAAATTGCTTCCACCGGGCATTCCGGCACACACGCATCGCAATCAATGCATGTCTCAGGGTTGATCACGAGCATGTCGTCATCGACATGAAATGCATCAACCGGACAAACCACCGCACAATCCGTATAACGACAATTTACGCAGGGCTCAGCGACCACATAGGTCATAAACGAATCATCCTCCAGCTGTGATTCAGTTACTGCGCTCGACAGAATTAGAGCGCGGTCATCCTAGCAGAGCATAGATCGTCGCGCAATTCTATTTTGTGATCTCAGCCCGCTTCCGCCACGTGAGTACTGGGGCGCCGCTTTTGAAATCGTAGAACCCGAGATCGACTTCCGTGAACATTTTCGCCAGCAGAATAATTTGACCCGTGTGCATCGAGAAGTGTTCGACGACATGCATGATCGCGCCGAGCGCAGACACTTCAAGCCCTTGAATCATGAAGCGATCCAACAATCGTGCATGATCGAAGCTATCTAGTGTGTGATCGGCTTCACAAAGCGTGTCGCGCAGGCGAATCAGCAACTCGTCCCGCGGAATCACCTCATGTTGGGCAAACTCACTATCGCGATCGCGGGTGTCAACCGCACCGCCAAGTCCGACAACAATCCATTGCCGTACATTTCCGCTGAGATGCAAGAGCAGGTTTCCAATGCTGTTCGAGGCTGGATTTGCGCGCCACCAAAGCTGTTCGTCCGTGAGTAAGGTCACGCAGCGTTCGATTTTCGGAAGGTAGTCTCCGACGAGCAGCGAACGAGATTCTTCCAGGAAGGCCCTACCAGTCGTACTCATTTGCCTGCTCGCACGCTTCATTCTTCCGTTTCCGGAGGACGCTTATGTTTCGCCTTCCGTCCGGCAGGCCTCGCCCTTTCGTCGGGCTTCGCATGCTCGAGCGGATGTCCTGGGGGTGCAAGTGGCCGGCGGATGGAATCAATGATAGACCTCTTCCGTCGCCGCCGCTTCGACCGTGAAGATCTCATCGCTGGTGGAGAATCCATCAGCGATGCTAAGCCGCAGCATCGGAAGTGTCAATCAGTTTTTTGCCGTGGACGATGGTTGAAAAAGCGCGGGGTTACGCTTCGTTCGGCTGGCGAGCACGAATGAGGTTTTCAATTGCTTTTGACGTTTCCGCGCGCTGTCTCTGCTGGAAATCATTCACCCAGCTGGTGACCGTCGTGACCATGTCGGTCGGCCGTTTGCGCTTATTGTTTCGCGCTGCACGTGTGCTAGCTTTCTTCTGCACCCGCTCTTCACGCTTGATGACTCTTACAACTTTCTTTTCTGACATTTCTCAAGTTTAAACGTCGCTGCCCTGGGGCAGAACGTCGCTTTCTGTGATTAGAATTAACGAAATCTATTGACGAAAGTTCCGATTGGAATTTGCCGTCTTTTCCGGGAAAGCACTACTTAGACGTCCAGCGGAGGCAGTTGGTTGCTGAACGTTAATTGTCTCTCGAAACGGAGGATAACACGCGATAGCCTAAAAATGCCAATGACTATTGCAATTCGACCTGCTCGCGCTTTACCTGCATGTCCAGCCCCCAAAGTCTTCGCTGCGCCCGAAACGCCAAAATCCCCAGCACGACGAGCCCGCCGAGGGCCAGGTAAGGCAGCACGCCTTTGAGGGGTCGGGTTCCGAATTTCACGACGAGGG
Source organism: uncultured bacterium (assembly GCA_965653675.1). GTDB lineage: Bacteria > Acidobacteriota > Blastocatellia > Pyrinomonadales > Pyrinomonadaceae > UBA11740. Next base: position 30,139 of record CBFHBA010000037.1, on the reverse strand, counting down.
CATTTATGACAATCAGGGCAAGCCGCATTTCGGTAGGCCCGAACCAACCAAAGCTCACCTTGAACTGGTCGGTCGTTGCGAGCAGCAAATAGGTGTGGAACATCAGCGCGCTGAACACGCACAGCACCAGCAGCATATTGAAGAACGCACGCTCCGGAATCAGCAGCGTGTAGCCGAGCAGAATCGAACAGAGAAATCCGTAGTCGAATAAGTGGTCCATGTAGAAACCCCATTTGCACAAACCGGTGTCACGATACTTCCCCAGCTTGCCATCAAAATGATCGGTGAAGTAATGCAGCGCGATCATCACGTTCACCAACCACAGCCAACGCAGATTCGATTTCGCCAAATAACAAAACCCGACGATACCGAGCGACCAAATCGGAGTTAGGAGGGTGAGATGATATGTCTCGATCCACCCAGGGATGCGGGGCAACACGAAAGACGCAAAACGCCGCTCGAGCGGCACTAGCAAACCTGAATTGGACTTCCCTGCCCCCGCAAATTTCTGCGGGCCGTAAACTCGCGTCGACCAGTCCTTCACCTGGACTTCCTCAAGCACTCTTGCTGCTTCCTGCATTTGATTCACCTCGGGACTCGTCTCGTGCCGCTGTTTCAGAGCAATCAGTGCGCCACACGCCTCCGTTGTCACTTTGAAGTCTTCCGGTTGAGTGCGAGTTAAGCCTTAAAAAACTCGGCAGTATTATTACTCTGACAGTTGTCTGGATTTGTTGATCTGGTGACGTCTCAATTGAGCTAAATAAAGACCACGGATTGCGACGTGGGAATCTCAAATCGCTTCCGGCAGCGCGGATTGCGGCAGGCAAGCATGTCGTCCACCCGCACCATGTAGTCGCGGGATTTCGCGAACTGAGCGCGTTGCTGTTCGTTCATGCCCCGCGGCGGCGCGGATTTCTTCCGACGCGTCAGCCAACGCACGTCATACTCGCCGCGCTCGCGGCAAAAGGGACACACAAACGTGGCGCGTTTCACTTCCTGTTTTTCGTTGAAGAAATCGCTCTCTCGCATTAATGACCTTTGCCCGCCGTCGCTGCATGCGTTTTCGGCAATCGCACGATCGCTTCCAATAGTCTTGCTGCGTTGATCGGCGCAGGTTGAAATACGTCAGCACCAACGGTCAACGCCAAAGAAGGCAGGCCCGTACCCCACTCACCAACGACGACTATCGGGATCTTCCTCAGCGTTGCCACCTTCCGAATTCGTTCGATAAGTTCTCTGGCATCCGCAGTCGAAATCAAATCTATTACCACGAGATCGAACGACGAAAGCGTCAACCGATCGAACGCCTCGCGACTGTTCGGTTCGAAGGTAAGCGCGAACCCGCGCGCATTCATCAAACCGCGCAGCGAGGTCTGCATTCGCACGCTGCTTATGAATAGAATCCGCTGCGTCACGTTACGTTGCATATTCTTGAGGCATTCGTTCACAGAGGTCGCGAAGATATTGAAAGCTGTAAATGCCTGTCTCGTGACCATCGCTCCAACGAAAATTCAGAGCATAACGTCCCACGATGTTCAGGTCGCCGATCTCAATCTCTTCCGAAATGGTTTGTGGTCTTAGTGTCCGTTCGCCCGTCCATTCGTCGACGCACTGCGCACATGGGCAAGCACGTCGCAGGGCGGCCGCCCGGTAATTGCAGACTCGACCGTCGGCCCACGTAATTCGCAGTTGGCTATTGCTTTCCTGCGAAATCTCAGTCGGCTCGATTGCCTGCCGTCGCTGTGCTGCGCTCATAGATTACGCGTTTCCATTTGCAGCGCTCAGTGCTTCTTCAATCGCCTGCGCCTTCACCCCGTAATGCGAAGCACTCCATAGAACTGTGTCGCCTCGAACAATCAAGGCTTGCGGCGTCTCGTGTTGAATTCCGAATCGGCGCTCGATCTCATTAGAGACGTCGCGCGCCTGCTGGACTACGACGACGCCGACCGGTTGCGCGACTTGCTCCATCTCGCGATAAACCCGCGCGCTGATCCCGCACGTGTTGCTATGCTTGAATACGATTGCCACACTCCCGTGCGCTCCAGAAATGAATCGGTCAAGCGATTCGATGTCTTCGATTTCCACAAAACTATGGCTCGACATTTGTGTGTTTATCTTAGACGGATTTCGCCGCCGTGTCAGCACGCCTGGAATCTTTAGAGCTGCGGCGAAAGCGGGGATTGAGACGAGCGCGGATCAACGCCACCGGTCTTGGGCGGCGCTCGCTAACCGCCAAATGAACCCAAGATAATGCTGCGCTGACTCGACGTTTTCTGCATCGATCGACGATTGCTTGCGAAAGGCGGTCCGAAAAACGTGGTCCCAAAAACGATTGGTCACACCGAAATTGACATTCTCGAATTTGTGATGGATTTGATGGTGGACGTAGAGTTTGCGAAACCACGGCCCACGAAAACTAAAATGATGATGGATGTGGTGAAGTGCGCTGTAGGCGAGATAACCGGTCACCATGCCCGCCCAGAAAGTCATGAAACAGCGAGCCTCCAGCTTGTAAGCGAACAGGTACCAGACCAGCCACAGAAAACCAGTGGTCATGAACCACGGCATGCCTATGAGCATTTTCGGATGCTCATGATGCATTCGATGTCCAGCGTGGGCGAGCGTGTCACCGCGGTGATAAATCCAGCGGTGAAAGACGTATTCGAAAAGAGTCCAATTGAAAATACCCGCGAAGTAGGAAAGGATTAGCCACGCCGGTGCGGCATGCAATCGCCAGACGTCCCAACCGACAAAGAAAATCGCAGTAGCAGGATCGCTTACGAATCCAATCCAATAATTCGATTGGTGCGCGGCCAGCCGTTCCAGATGTGTCTTCTGAACAGCTCGCTGTTCCGGGGTGTTGGACATGGCTCTTGGTTGTCAGCGCGAATTCTATTCAGAACACGACGCGTTTACAACAGGGATTTTTCCGCACCACATGGACAACACGACCCGGAAAGCGTCACTTATTTCCACTCGCCCACCAGCACGAATGGCGCCCAATAGAATGGTGCGCTGTATTTCTTTCCACTGATCATCGCCAATTGTGCTTCGCGCATTGCGGCAACCGAGGAATGCGAGCCTGACGAAAGCAGACGCTTGTAAAAATCGGTCATTAGATCGGCGGTCGATTTGTCGGCGACCGACCAGAGGCTGACGCCGACCGTCGGCGCACCCGCGTACATGAAAGCGCGCGTCAGACCGATCACCCCTTCGCCTCGCTTCTCTTTTCCAAGTCCCGTTTCGCAGGCCGACAACATGACCAGAGACGGCCGCATCTTTAGATTGAAGATCTCGTCAGTGCGCAGGAACCCATCAGCCTTCGTGTTGCCGACCAGGGAGAGCACGACGCCGGTAAATTGCGGCCGCTCGACGTCAAGTAAACCGTGCGTGGCGATATGGACAATGCGATAGTTCGCAACGTCCGCACTGTCGATCTTGTCCTCGTTCGCCGCCAAGTCGATCCACGATTCCGACTTTGCTCCGCCCGCCCGCGCGATGGCGCCGATCGCTTCTGCTTCGGCGCGAGTACCCGGCAAACGTGCGAGCCGAAAACCACCCGCAGTGGAATCGGTTCCTAACAAATCACTGACCGCGCTGTTGAGCGCCAGGCCGACTCCCCGTTCTTCAGTCGGACCTGCAGCGGGGCGCCCGCCTTTAAGGCGCGGATCATCTGAATTAAAAACTGGATCCGCAACTATAAGGATCGTGTTTGCGCCTTCCCTGGCACTCGAGCTACTCCGAATTGCCGCGATCACGGATGCCGAAGGCGCGTAGGCGATCTCGTTCGACTTGATCAGGTAATCAAGCGAAGCGTAGTCAGCGCCAGCCTTCGTCTTCACGAAAGCTTCAAATGGAACATAGTTAAGCGCACCGTCGGCGACAATCAGCAGACGTTTGTCGCCAATCAGGCCGGCCGCGGGCTCAATGGCAAGTTTGTAAAGCGCGTTCGAAGCACCTGCGAATTGTGCAACTTCTTCGGGCGCAGCCTGTGACAGCCCGAGACCGCGCTGCTGCTCAGGAGTATTAGTGCTAACGATCGAACGCACTAAGCTGGCCGGAATCATCTGCTCCCGAAAGGCTGTGGCCAGCGCACTGACTTCAGATTTTGCGGGCAACTTGAAAACAGAAATGCCGCTGCGGGTCGCGGCAAACAGGTACGACGCATCGTCGCCGAGAGCGTACTCTAACAAAACCGTATTGTCGTCCAGGATTTTCTGTTGAACGTCCGACAACGAAATTGGTTCGGTGGCGGTGAGCGATGCATAACGTGGACTAGAAGTGCGCATCTGGTTCTCGATCTGATCAAACTCGGTCTGCAGGCTCTCCAGCTCTTTTTCAAGATCCGACGGCTTCGTTTGCTGGTCGGCCGCCAAACTGACGCCGGTAAGTTGAGCCGCGATCTCTTGCTGCCGGTTCAAATTCTTTTGCTTGCGTTCCAGCAAATCGGCCGGTACACCTTCGGTGATTTGCGCGTTTACTTCGGCAAGCATATCCAGCAGTGAACGCGCGCGGCCCTCTTCAGAAATGCGCAGCGCTTCGGCCGCGTAGTCCAAAGCTTTTCCCGACAATGCGCCGCCGGGGGCTGCGGTTAGCAGCGCCATTTCCGCGAATGCGCTGACCGCTTCGTCGTAAACATCTTTCGTGGTGGCGAGGAAGGTTGTACGCGACTCGTCAGCGCGCAAACTGCCGGCGCGAATTTGCTCGATTGTGTTCAGTGAATCGCGATACGCGGCAACGGCTTGTTCGCGCAATTTTGTCGCGTTGCTGTCTTTTTCTTGCGCGGCCTGTAACCAGAGACTGCGACCGCGGCCGCGTTGCGCCGGCCAGATTAGATCCAGACGCTTGTCGTCTTGAGCGCCCTTCTGTGCAGCCTCGTACAACTTAGTAGCGTCTTTGTACCGGCCCTCCTTTAACGCCACGTCGGCGAGACTCGTGCGGGCCGCCGCGCGAAACCGTCTGGTCTGGCCGAGGCTTGCAATCACCGATAGTGATCCGCTACCGGCATTCATTGCGTTTTCGAAATGCGTTTTCGCCCCGGCAAGATCGTTCTGCCCGAAGGCAATGCGACCCATTCCGAGTTCGAACGTCATGTAGACGATGGCGATGCGATACTCGTCCATCTCTTTCTTAACTTCCAGCAAACTTACCGCACTAGTTGTGGGAGTGGCTACGGAGGGACGACCCGTTGAGATGCTGCTAACGATTCCGCCCAGACCTCCAAACCGGCGGCCGGCTTTTGCTGCGGCGCTCTCTGGTTTCTTCACCGTCATGCGCGCGTACGCCGCGCCTGCGTCGGACAATTGGCCCAGCCGATAGTTCGTATCGCCGATCTTCGCCAGCATTAGATTCGCGTTAAAGCCATTGTCAGCCGTGCTCGCGGCGGTCTCAGCTGCAGCGCCAGCTGTCGCTCCGGCCTTGCTCGCAACCGATGTTGAGGCCGCTTCTGTTTTCTGATCGCTGACGGCGGCGGCCGAAAACGCCGTGTAAGCCTTTTCGTAATGATCGAGGGCAACTTTGTATTGACCCTGCACGAGGTAAAGATCGCCTAGCGCATCGCGCGCGGCAGCAATGCCCCGCTCGTTCTTTGCCTGTGTGTAAAGGTCAAGCGCGTTTTGCAGATAAGCGAGCGCTTGATCGGCGTGGCCTTGTTTAAGCAGCGTTCTACCACGAGATAACTCTGATGACGCATCACCCTGGTGTGGGGTAACTAGAGCTTCATTTGTGCGCGCAGCGGTTGGACATTTTGGATACCACGCGATCGTAAGGACTAGAACTGGAATAATCAGTGCAATGATTTTGTAGGAAGTTATCTTCATTTACATCATCCTTGTTCCTGTTTGTGCCGTTTGTACGACAAAGTTATTTGTGGATTAGATCCAACACAGTCACCAAAATGGGAGCGCTGGTTGACGCATTCATGCGAATCACTGACGGCGGAGGAACGGATTGGTCCAAACCAAGGCCCCGCGTCGTCGCGATCTGCTCACGTTCAGTTTGGGCTTGCCCGAAGTTGTCGGTCGTTGCGACCCTTACCTGTGCACTACGTGCTGTATCAATTTGCGCCCACGCCTGTGCGGGCGGCTGCCACGGGCATGTGTTTTCCTTCGCGCTGCAGAATGCTGCCAGTGCGTCGCCGGTCGGCACCAGCGGCAACGGTTCGCGCGTCAGGACAATATAAATGCGATCACTACCGGGTTGTCCGTAGAACTCAAACCATCGCAAACGCTCGTCGGCCTCTTCGCCCGACGGGATCTCAACTGGCACGTGCGCTTCGATCCAGTTGTCGCCGCCGTTCAAGCGCGCATCCGGATAAATCATTTTCGGCGCGCCGTCATTTTCACTATCGAAGATGTAGAGATAACCATCGACGCTCGGCTCGAGAGCAAGACGGATCCGATCGCCGGTATGAAATTCGCGAGATGGATCTACGCGAATGCTACGCCCGCCAGCTTCGCGCATAAACATGGTGTAGCCGAGACCGATTGCGGCATTGACTTTCTTAACCCCAGGCGTTTTGGTGGGTGTGTTCGAGTTCGTCTTAACCTTGACGCCTGCCGAGGAATTTACATTTGCGTTACTCGGCCTCCGTCGATTACTGCGCGGCGGTGCATTGGAATTCGTTTTCTTCGGACGACTGTCGAGGAACGCGCCGCGCACCTCTTCATCCTGCTGCGCACTGACGATGAAGACGCCAAACAAGATCGATAGAACAGAAACGGCAATGATTAATTTCAATTTCATATCAACTCCACAGAAAACGCGGTTCAACTTTAAACCTGAAACTCGAAACCTGAAACTCCGCTTTCACTTATGTTCGATACGGACTCTAAACAGGACGGACGCGTTCTCAGGCTCATTTTGCGGCACTTTGACGGCCGTTTGCGGCGAAGGACCCGTTTTGATGACTTCGATTGTGGGGGCGTTTGCCTTTGCGTGCCCCTGAAAGTCGTTCCACTGCTTGAGTTCGTCCGCCGTCAATTGGTGTTGCGAAGGGCCGGCGAAAAATGCCGGCGTCGTAATAGCAGATGGCGAAAAGACAAACACGAACTCATCGGTGCCCGGTGTTTCATCCAGCCGGATGAAATTGGCTTTAAGGACCGTGTCTTCGGGGAAACTGACGTTCATTCCGCTCTTCACTTCATTCGTCTCGAGTCCTGACATTGGACCCGGTTGGCCGGATAAGAAAATCGTCGGGGCGTTTTTCTGCCCGGGCCCAATTATGTAAAGGTAACCATTTTCACTAGGCGAGAAATGAAACTTTAATTCCTGTCCCGAGCGCATCGAAATCACTTCGCCCGCGCGATTTGCATCCCCGGAATTCTCCGTATTCACTTCAATCCAGTAACGTGCGACTTCGTGCAGCGGCGCCGCGGCGTCAGTTGTCGTGGTGTTCGCGTCGGTTGTCGTCGTGGCCGGCTTGCTTGTTCGCGAATTCAAGTAACGCCACAGTCCTAATCCGCTGACGCCGATCACAACAAAGAGCACAACAACAATTGCCGCGATCAGAAGCAATGGAGAACGCTTCTTTGAAAGCGCTGCTGCAACCTGTGGTTGCGCGAGTGCTTGCGGAACTTCGCGAGCCTTAGAGGCTTCGCGGACGGCCAGCTCTTCCGCGCTCACCACCACGGTCGGCATCGTAGCTGCGTGGCTGGAAGCAGCTGGTTCTGCGCGGCCATCAAGAGTAGTCAGCGCGGTTGAGTCGTCCATCGTCGGCGTCCGCCGATTAGCCTCCGTCACGAATCGACTCTCGGGTGGCGCAGGCTCAACCACCGTTGCAGCACTCCGACTTTCAGCGCCGGCACGTGCCAACGCAGTTTCCAACTCCTTTTCCAATTCGCCCGCGGTCGTTTGGCGCTCGCTGCGATCCTTCGCCAACGCACGCGCGATCGCGTTGCTAAAATCGATCGGAACATCCGGTGCGACGTCGTGCAGCGGTTTGGGCTGATCCTTGACGTGTTGCTTGCGCAGCTCGAGCATCGTCACACCCATAAACGGCCGTCGTCCCGCGATAATTTCGTACAGCAGAATACCGAGGCTGTAGATGTCTGCGCGTCCGTCGATCTCCGAACTGCCATCGTGTGACAATTCGCCCCACTGCTCGGGCGACATGTAATAGGGCGTGCCGAGCATCTGGCCCGCAACAGTTAAATTGGTATTGCCAGTCTTGTCTGCACCGGCCACCTCGCGTAGTTTTGCGATCCCCAGGTCAAGTAATTTGACAGTCGGCCCACCGCCGGTAGTGGCCTTGCCGATCATGATGTTTTCCGGTTTAAGGTCGCGATGCACGACGCCCATCGCATGTGCCGCGTCGAGCACGCTGATCACCGGTTTCAACGTCGCGAGTGCGTCAACGGGAGAGAACCGCCCGCGCTTTTTCAATTCAGCATCAAGGGTCGTTCCCTCGACATATTCCATGACGAGATAGATCGTACCGTCACTCGAGGTGCGCAGATCGTAAACAGTGACTGCATTTGGATGCCGAAAGCGGCGGGCGGCCTGGCCCTCGCGTTGAAAGCGACGCAGCCATTCGGTGTTGCTGCGCATCTCCGGCGGCAGCATCTTGATCGCAACCCGATCGCCGAGCAGGATGTGCCGCGCTCGATAGACCGCACCCATACCGCCGCGCCCTAATAACGCTTCAATTTGATATTGTCCGTCAAGAACGGTGCCGACGAGAGAATGCGGATCTTCCTCCAGCACCTCGCCGTCTGTGGGACAGAAACTTACGTTGTCGTCGAACTTGCTACTGCAGGCAGGACAAAACTTCATGTGGGATTAGTTTACAACGGCGATAAGGTCAGTACCATCTGCGTCAGCAGATGGGTCATAAAAAGATCAGTATTTGATCCATCCGCTGACGCGGATGGTACTGACTACTAGCGCGTCAGTAAATCTTTTCCGCGTATTCCGCGACCATGCGATCACTGTTGAATGCCGGCACGAGTGTCTGCACTGCATGCTTCATCATCGCGATCCAGGCCCTGGGAATCCCTGCCGCATCGCGTTCGTAGAATCGGGGAATGACTTCACGCTCGAGCACCTTAAACATCGATGCCGCATCCTGGCGATCGGCCTCTTCATCAGTCATTTCGTTTACATCGCTAATCGCGAACCCGTTCTGACCGTTGTAGCCCTCAAGCCACCAGCCGTCGAGAACGGAAAAATTGAGCGCCCCGTTCATCGCTGCTTTCTGTCCGCTCGTTCCGGACGCTTCGTAGGGCCGACGCGGCACATTCATCCACACATCAACGCCCTGCACCAGCTGGCGCGCCACTTCCTGATCGTAGTCTTCAATGAACGCTACGCGCTCGCGCACCGACGGATCACGCTGCCACTTCAAAAGCTTTTGCAGCACAAGTTTCGCGCCTTGATCGTGCGGATGCGCTTTGCCCGCAAAAACAAATTGAATCGGTCGTTCGGCATCGTTCAGGAGTTTCGTCAGACGTTTTTCATCGCTCAGGAGCAAATCCCACCGTTTGTAGCCGGCGATGCGGCGGGCGAATCCAATCGTCAACACTGATGGATCGAACATCGTTCGTGCCGCTTCGATATATTCGTCGCTTTCACCACGCGCGAGCCGCGCATCAAAACATCGATCGCGAATGAACGCCACCAGCCGCTGCTTCAGCAAATTGTGCGTCTGCCAAAGCTGTGCGTCGGAAATCTTGTTCATCGCGACGGACCAGGCGCTCGCGTGACGCGCCATTTCCAGCCAATCCTCACCCGTGACTTCCTGGTAAACCGAGCGAATCGCCGGACCAACCCACGTCGCCGCATGCACACCGTTTGTCACTGACGTGATGGGAACTTCGTCAGTCGTCCGTTCCGGCCACAGCTTTTGCCAAAGTTGCCGCGACACGTCGCCGTGTTTGCGACTCACGCCGTTCGTTGAGCGCACCATGCGCAGCGCCAGCGGCGTCAGACCGAAGGCTTCGACAGCATCGCCTTTGATGCGGCCGAGCGCAAGAAATTCTTCGAGAGACAAACCGAGGGTCTTATACCAATCGCCGAATCCAAGTTTGATCAGTTCAGCGCTGAATTCGTCGTGACCGGCGGCCACGGGCGTATGCGTTGTGAAGACGCAGCGTTGGCGTACTTGCGCCGCAACTTCTCCAAAGCTGAAGCGATCGCTTTCGATCACTTCGCGCGCTAACTCCAGTGTCAGAAACGCAGAGTGTCCTTCATTGAGATGAAAGACGCCCGGTTGCACGCCGAGCTTACGCAGCAATCGCACGCCGCCGAGTCCCAGCATCATTTCCTGCACGAGACGAGTTTCGCGATCGCCGCCGTAAAGATGGCCCGTGATCAGTCGATCGACTTCATTATTCTCCGGAACGTTCGTGTCGAGCAGATAGAGTTTCACGCGGCCGACGTTTGCACGCCAGGCGCCCGCGCTCACCACGCGTCCACGCATTAAGACTTCGATCCTGATGGGCGCGCCGGTTTCATCGGCGACTAACTCAAGGGGAAGTTCATCGGCGTATGTTTCTTTGTACGTCTCGGCCTGCCAATCATCGGCCGTTACGCCCTGGCGAAAATACCCAAACCGATAGAACAAACCGATGGCGACGAGTGGAAGGTTCAGGTCACTCGCGGACTTCAAATGATCGCCGGCGAGGATTCCCAGGCCACCAGAATAAAGCGGCAATGAGCTATGCACACCATACTCTGCGCAGAAGTACGCAACCGGCGTTTGTGGCGTCACGCGTGCCGACAGCTTCAGGCCGGGCCAGGATCGCGTCTCGTTGATGTATGCGGCGAAGCGATGCGACAGTTGCTCAGCGCGACTCGCGAATGCCGGGTCGGCCGCCATTCGGGTTAGCTGCAGGTCAGAAATTTGTGCCAGCAGCGCTTTCGGATTTTGTTCGACCTGTTGCCAGAGGCCCGGATCGAGGTCGCGAAAAATTTCAGGACCGTCGGGCGCCCAACTCCACCAATAATTCCAGGCAAGTTTCTCGAGCGGTTTCAGGGTGGTTGGCAATTCGCGAGCGCGCACAGCGATCTCGCTCTTGATTTCGTTTTCGGTGTCAGGGGTCATGAACTCAGAAATAAGAGCAAAAGTAAGGCGGCCAATGCCGCCTGAGTTAACGCTCCGTTAGGAGCCGCATGTTTATAGCACAGCATCATCCAGAAGACTTAACGCTCCAGGAGGAGCAACCACAGGTTGCTCCTCCTGGAGCGTTAACAGACTTGGGTGGCCAGCCGGTACTATAAACATTTCGCGCCTAACGGCGCGAACTTCAATTCACTCACTGAACATTTGATTCTGCAAAAACACTTCCGCGTCACGTTCCCGAAAAAACACCAACCGCACTTCATTCAATTGATGATCTGTCTGTAGAAAATTTTCGATCGTCTTTGAAGCGACGTTTGCGGCTTCTTCCTGCGGATAGCCGAACACCCCAGTCGAAATCGCGGGAAATGCGATAGACGATAAATTCTTCTCAACCGCCAGCGTCAGCGAATTGTGATAACAGTTCGCGAGGAGCTCAGCTTCCTTTCCACGATGTTCACCATAAATTGGGCCAACCGTGTGAATAACGTAGAGCGCCGTCAGCTTTCCGCCCGTCGTGATCACGGCTTCGCCGGTGGGCAGTCCATTCGGGAAGCGCGTGCGGCGAATCTCTTTGCACTCTGCGAGAATCTCATCGCCGCCAGCACGATGAATCGCACCATCGACTCCGCCACCACCCATCAGCGAGGCATTCGCCGCGTTGACGATCGCATCAGTGTCCTGTTTCGTAATATCGCCAACGAGGACGATCACGCGATTGTTTAGAAATTGTCGTTTGAGATCGGCGTCCATTAACGTGAACCCGCAACTTTAACCTTCGCTCTGGCGCGGCTCAACATTAATCTCGTCGAACATGTCCTGTCGCCGCAAAGCTTCCGCCACGCTCTTGGCTTTGTGTTCCGTCAAAGGATGGTCGCCATCGACGCTCGCAATTTCGAAGACGCGTTCATCGAGCATCACGACGGCCAATGATCCAAGCGTCACTCCCGGCGTCACTTGAATGTCGTCCATGTTGTGGACTTTGAAGTGCCCGGTCTGCTCGACCCAGTCCTCGATAAATGGATCGCGCAGCGCGTGTTCGGCCTCTGATTCGGTCAGATAAGCGCCTTCCACGATCAAGCAGTATTCGCGGCCTTTGTTCTCAGTCATTGTGTTTGCGGCGAGATGTAATGCAGGCGAGGCGTCGTCCGCCGCCTGACGAAGAAAGAAAGCGTGCAACTTTCCCGGAGCGTCATGGGTTAGGCCACTTCCGTTGATATTCAAGTGGCCAGAAATGTAGCAACTAATTTACCACTGCTCCACGCGGAAGCGCTAGAGTTTTGCGCAAAAGAAAATCGCCGCGGAAGTTGAATTCCGCAGCGATCTCCTGCTCTGGACGGGTAATTTATGATGCGTAATGTCGATTCAGTTCGTCACGCAAACGTTTGAAGTACGAATCGAATGTCACAAACCCGCTGATACCTTGAAAGAAAGCCCGGCCCGCAGTCTCGTCCGAAACGCGATTCAAGGAACTTTGCCCGTAGCTCGCGGCGAGGCGGCTGCGACTTGTCAGTCCAACTGACGGAGCATAGAACGAATAGATCGAAACATTGCGACGATTCGCTTCTTTGATCGTGCGATCGATATCCAGCGTGTGCCCGGCCGCGGTCGAATCGAAACCTCGTGAAGTATCGAGCCCGTCGGAAATCAACAACACGGCATTATGTTCATTTGTGGAATCGAATTTCTTTAGCGCTTCAATGACTTCAATGTACGGACTGAATGATGAAGCCGACGTGCTCGCTAGCGGAATGCGCAGCGAGTTCGCCGCTTTATTCAAATCTGTGGTGAACGATTGCCGTACTTGCAGGCTGCCACTGGTGATGTACGCAACCATGACACGCGAGCCTTGCGGCAACGAACGAATGAAATCTTTCGTCACACCGATTTCGTTGGCGACCTGTGAGGTCAAATCATCCTGGATCAGAATCGCAATGTTCACCGGTACGCGTACGCGCGCCGCATCAGCTTCCTTTGCCGACACCTGCGTCACATTGAAAGCTGCCAGCAAAAGCAACGCAGAAATAATGGAGGAAATTCTTCGAAACATAATCTTACCTCTGGATCGGCGATCTTCTGCCTGATCCTATTCATTTTTCTCTCTGTCCGGGTTGATTTTGAGATGCTCTGAGAGCGAACTAAGTTGCCCAAAACGCGTTAGTTACTGATGTAGTTTGCACACGCCGCTCGCGTCACATGGGGGTGGCACACCGAACAACGTGTAGCGACGCGAAGCGAGCCAGCGATAGAAAATTGGTCCCAGTTTTGTGAATGGCCACACAGACATAATTAGCGCCAGCCACTTCCAACGCGGTAGGACGCGAATCACTTCAATCCAGCCGAAGTAGCCTTTGTGCCAACGACCGTCGTTGAGGCGAACGTGCATTTCTTCGTCCATCTCTTCGCGCGAATGCGGCGCCGCGCGCTCGAGGATTTTCGGATCGTTGTAGTCAAGCCACTCGATTCGGCGATCGCGATCAAGCGGCTCAACATGTTCGCGCATCCAGCGGCAAAGGTTGCACTGACCATCGGTGTAGACTTTGATCTTGTCGGTCGAATTCATCGGGAATTGTCTTACGCGGCCAGGACGATACAATAACGCGCCAACGCAGGCAAAGAATCAAACAGGAACATTCAGCGCCTGCTTTTGTCTAAGCTAATTATCTACCTAGACAAATGCTGAACATTACAAATCTCGACAAGACGTACGCGAGTGGCGTTCACGCTTTGAAGGGAATCTCGCTCGATATTCCTGCGGGGATGTTTGGGCTGCTGGGTCCGAACGGCGCGGGCAAGACCGCGTTGATGCTGGTTGTCCTTTCAATCTCACTGGCAACCGGCGTTCCGGCTCAACCCAAAACGTTGGCGTTGACGCACGTCACCGTCATCGATATGACCGGCGCTCCACCGAAACGCAACGTGACGGTAATTATTAACGGTAGTCGCATCGTCGATGTTGGGCCGAGCAGGCGCACGAGAGTTCCACGCGGAGCGCAAGTCATGGTTGTGAATGCGACCGGCAAGTTCTTGATACCCGGCCTATGGGACATGCATGTCCATTTCACGCGGGTGGATACAACCTTTCCTTTGTTTATCGCTAATGGCGTTACCGGCGTGCGCAACATGGGCGGCGACCTGGACGAATTGCTGCGCTGGCGTGCCGACGTGCGAGCAGAAAAACTCGTGGGTCCACAGATTGTCACCTGCGGCCCAATAGTTGATGGGCCCGAGCCGGCTGCGCACGGCCCCACAATCGTAGTTAAGGATGAAGCCGAAGCGCGCGCTGCTGTCGATTCTCTAAAGCAGCGCGGCGCGGATTGTGTGAAGGTTTATGACAAGCTGCCGCGTGACGCGTACTTCGCAATCATAGACGAAGCACGGAAGCAATCGCTGCCCGTTGTGGGTCACGCGCCCGTCTCAATCACGACATTGGAAGCGTCCGATGCAGGACAAAAGAGCATTGAGCATCTCGGAAGCATTCTCGAAGGCAGCTCTTCTCTCGGGGCCGCGTTGTTCGATCCTGAGAAGTCGCTACCGCCGGTAAAAGACCCATCTGAATTTCCTCGGCGTCTGGCGGCGCGCGGGATGCGCATGCTGGACACTTATGATCCGAAACGCGCGGCGGACATTTTCGCTCACTTCGTAAGAAATCAAACGTGGCAAGTGCCAACACTGGAAACCAAGTACGCCCTGACCTTCATTGATAGCCTATCCTCTAAAGCTGACGATCGCCTGAAATATATTCCCGCAACCGATCAGCAGTGGTGGAGCCCGACCAAAAACTTCTTCGCGCGTTACCGGACGCCGGAGTACGTCTCATATAGATACCGGCTTTGGCAGAAGGAACTCGATCTCGTGAGAGATATGCACCGCGCCGGTGTGCCATTCATGACCGGAACTGATTTGTCCGGCGCTTACACGTTTCCCGGTTTCAGTCTGCATCACGAACTTGAGTTATTTGTGCAAGCCGGGTTCACGCCCATGGAGGCGTTGCAGGCAGCGACCCGAAATCCGGCAATTTTCCTTGGGCAATCAGATTCGTTGGGAACGATTGAGAAAGGAAAAGTGGCGAATCTGGTCTTGCTCAATGAAAATCCTTTGAACGATATTCGCAACACACAAAAAATATACGCGGTCGTGCTCAATGGAAAGCTCTTACGGCGCGCAGATCTGGACAACTTACTGCGCCAGGCAATGCTCGCAGCCCGCAATTAACGTTAAATTATCCGACTCATATCCAACTTGTAATCCGCTTGCCCGTCGGATAAATTAGCCGTCAATCCGCCGATCAATCCTGCCTTTTCATTCGCAGTGAAACCGAGGATGTATACGCGGGAACTCTCTGAAAGGACCTGTACGCTCCGATGAAAGTCTACGACACTGAACACATTCGCAACCTTGCGGTCATTGGACACGGCGACGCGGGGAAGACGCAACTAATTAGTTCGCTTCTCCACGTCGCCGGCACAACACATCGTTGGGGGAAGGTCGATGAAGGCACGACCGTTACCGATTACGATGAAGATTCAATCGCCCGCAAGATCACACTCAACACCGCACTCGCCAATCTCGAATACAAAGAAACGAAAATCAATTTGATCGACACGCCGGGGTACGCCGCGTTTGTGTCGCACGCGCGACCGGCTGTGCGCGTCGCCGATTGCGGAGTCGTCGTGGTTGATGGTGTCAAGGGCGTCGAAGTGCAGACAGAAAAAGTTTGGAACTACGCGAACGAGTTCATGCTGCCGCGCATGATGGTGGTGACGAAATTAGACAAAGAGCATTCAGACATGGGTATCGCGCTCGACAGCGCGCACAATGTTTTCAAGCGAGCGATCGTTCCTTTCACGTTGCCGATTGGCAAAGAACACAACTTCAAGGGGGTGGTCGACGTCGTTCACATGAAGGCATATGAATTCGACGAACACGGGAAGGCAAAAGAGATCGATATTCCCGCAGAGGGCCGCGACGTAGTTGATAAGACTCGGGAACGTTTGGTGGAGCTGGTGGCCGAGTCCGACGACGCTTTGATGGAGAAATATTTCGAACAGGGGACGCTGGATGATTCCGACGTTTTACCCAACATCACGAACGCGATCGCGCAAAGCAAACTCTGTCCCGTGTTTGCCGTTTCCACGATGACGCTGGTCGGACTTTCGACGTTGTTGGATCACATCGTTGAATTCGCTCCGGATCCGGCCCATCACGAAGCTGAACACGGCAAGAATGAAAAGGGTGACGAGGAATCTCGCAAATACTCAACTGGCGAATTTTTCTCGGCTTATTGCTTCCGCACAATCGCGGATCCGTTTGCGGGCCGCATAAACGTATTCAAAATCGTCAGCGGCAAAGTCGGCACAGACGCGACCGTTTACAATTCAACGCGCGGAGTTTCCGAGCGCTTGGGGGCACTGCATACGATGCAGGGCAAGCAACTCGACAAAGTTCCTGAAGCCAATGCCGGCGATATCATTGCTTGCGTTAAGTTGAAGGAAACGCAAACCGGCGACACGCTGTCCGATAAAGCCCACGCAATCATTTACGACCCAATTCAATATCCCGAAGCCGCCATCGCCTTCGCGATCGAGCCGAAGTCGCGGCAGGACGAAGAGAAAATTAGCGTCGCGATTCACAAGATTCTGGAAGAGGATCCCGCCCTATCATTCACGCGCGACGCCCAGACCAAGGAATTCCTGCTCGCTGGTTCCGGGCAGGTGCACGTGGAAACCGTCGTCGATAAACTGAAGAAGCGTTATAGCGTGGAAGTAATGCTGCACCCGCCTAAAGTTCCATACAAAGAGACGATTACTCAGCGCGCAGAGGTGCAGGGCCGCCACAAAAAGCAAACTGGCGGACGCGGTCAGTTTGGGGATTGCAAGGTCATCTTCGAACCGCTGCCACGCGGCGACGGGTTTATTTTCGAAGACAAGATTTTCGGCGGCGCGGTGCCGCAACAATTTCGCCCGGCGATTGAAAAAGGAATTATCGAAGCCGCTTCGCATGGAGCCATCGCCGGCTACCCGCTCGTGGACTTTAAGGTCCAATTGGTCGACGGCTCGTATCACACGGTAGATTCCGACGAGCACAGTTTCCGCGCCGCGGGCCGCAAGGCCTTTCGCAACGCGATGGAAAAGGTGAAGCCGACGCTCCTCGAACCGATCATGGATGTCGAGATCGATGCACCGCAGGAATGCAGCGGCGACATCATGGGCGACCTCAACTCGCGCCGCGGACGCGTGCAAGGAATGGATTCGCGCGGCAAGAACCAGGTGGTCAAAGCTCAGGTGCCAATGTCGGAGATGCTGAACTATCAGTCAACGCTGAACTCGATTACAGCGGCGCGTGGTTCATTCCACATGCAGTTCTCGCATTACGATCCGGTTCCCGGTCAGCTGGCGCAGAAAATCATTCAGCAGGCTAAGGACGAGGGACGGATTCGCGGAGAAGAAGAAGACTAATCCGCAAACTAGTCAGAACCATAATTGTTCTAGCTTGCGCGCTTTGTTCGAGATCTAACTCTTGCTTCCAACGAATGACAACCGTTGCGTGGCAGTGAATCTTCAGTTCTGAAAGTAATAAATCGAGCTAATTCGACGCCATCAAAATGCGGAAGATAACCCCGACTATGCCAACCTAAATTTGAGTAGTTACGTCGTGGGAGTTAGACATAAAATAATTGCGCCCAAGATGCGCGCGGCCCGCACGCAAAGCTGGGAGCGCTCAATTATTGTCCTGAAAAATTCGATCGTGGCTGAAGCGTCACACTCTTAATCACAACTTTGTCCGCAGGGCGCTCGCTCCCTGTCTGTGTGGGAGCCGTCATGATGATCTCGGCGTTCTTGATGCCCTCGATCACTTTGCCGAAGACGGTGTACTGCTTGTCGAATGCTGGCTGACGCTTCAGTGTGATGAACCACTGACAGTTTGCGCCATTAACGTCCTGCGTGCGCGCTGCGCCCAACGTTCCGCGTTCATACTGAATATCGCTGAATTCCGCGGGCACATTCGGATAAGGCGAATTGCCGCTGCCCCACACCGACTGATTAGCCCCTTTTGTCAAAGGATCACCACCCTGAATGATGCCAAGATTCGGATCGATGCGATGGATCGCCGTGCCATCGAAGAAATGTTCGTTGATTAGCTTCTTGAATCGTTCGACGTGTTGCGGTGCGATGTTTGGGTAAAGTTCGAGCACGATACGGCCATAGTCAGCCGTATCGATTACGGCCACCTGTGAATCAGCGACCGGTTTGACGCCTGTCTTGACTGACGCTGCGGGAGTTGGGGTGTTGTTTTGTTTGGTTTGATTACACGCGGAAAAAGAAACAAGCAAGAGGCAGCTTGCCGTCACGATTACAATTTGTAGTTTTCTCAATGATTCCTCCCGGATGATCGCTCAGTTGCGTGACCGTGTCAGAAGCCCGACCGTAAGGGAGGGCAACGAGGCAGCGAAGTGTCTAACATCCGAGCGCGCCTGTCTGTCATGTTGCCCTCCCTCACGGTCGGGCTTCTGACACGGCTAAAACAGTTTTCCACTATCCAATAAAATCGTTACCGGCCCGTCGTTCACCAAATCGACCTGCATCATAGCCTGAAACTTTCCGCTCGCCACTTCATCGACGGCGGATCGGGCTTGTCGCACAAAGAAGTCGTACAAGGGTTCAGCGACTTCCGGCGGCGCCGCATCGATCCAGGAGGGCCGCAAGCCGCGTCTGACGTCGCCGTACAAAGTGAACTGCGAAATGATGAGCAACCCGCCATGAACGTCCTTAACGGACAGATTCATTTTGCCTTGGTCATCGTCAAAGATACGCAGGTTCGAAATCTTGTCGACCAAGTAAGCTGCTTCGACTTTCGTATCATCACGCGCAATGCCCACAAGCACGACGAGACCGTTTCCGATCTCGCCGATCACTTTTGTCTCAACTGTAACTGAAGCGCGCGTGACGCGCTGGACGACGGCTCGCATTATTTCTTCGGCGGTTTACTGGGACGAATTTCAACCCGGCTCGGCAGCGCGCGATCGTCGTGATGAAGCAGATCGATTACCACACGCGCAATGTCAGCCGGCGTCAATTGCCAACTTTTCTCGTCACTCGGCGAGTCACCGCCGAATTCCGTGTTCACTGAGCCGGGCATGATGTAGCTGACTTTGATGTTGTCGTGACGCACTTCCTGCATCAACGCTTCGCTGAAACCGTTCAAGCCAAATTTCGAAGCATTGTAAACCGCCATGCGCGGATGCGGATTTGCTCCCGCGAGCGAAGAGATGTTGATGATATAGCCGCCACCGCGCTTCTTCATCTGTGGAATCGCTTCGTGACAGCAGTAAAAGACGCCAAAGAGATTCGTTTCGAGCACGGCACGAAAATCTTCGGGCGAAGTGTCTTCCACCGTTTCGGACATGCCGATGCCCGCATTGTTGACGAGAATGTCGAGCCCGCCGAACTCCTGGACAGTGTAATCAATCAAGCCGGTGACATGATCGTAATTGCGAACGTCGCACGGAAACATAATTTCGCGACCGCTACTCGAGTGACCTGCCGGCCCTGAGCTGCGCCCGATCACGTCAACATGGCGCGCGGACACGCAGACGGAGACACCTTCCGCCAACAGGGCGTCTGCGATAGCTCTTCCGATGCCCTTCGTTCCGCCAGTGACGATTGCAACTTTGTTTGCGAGGTTCATATTGCTGGGATCGCGGGCGCCCTCGCCCGCAAACCACGTCATCTGTTCACGCTGTAGCTCAATGCGGACGAGGGCGTCCGCGATCCCAGTTTCAACCCTTCAGCTTCTCGCGCAATCGCTCATTCACAACCTTGGGGTTTGCTTTGCCTTTTGAAGCTTTCATAACCTGGCCGACGAAGAACCCGAACAGCGTTTCTTTGCCGCCGCGATATTGCTCGAGTTGCTTGGGGCTAGCCTCAATAACCTCGTCGATCACGCGGTCGATTTCGCCAGTGTCGCTGACCTGGACCAGACCTTGCTCTTCAATGACGGTGCCGGCCCCTTTACCCGTCGCGAACATTTCGACCAGAACGTCCTTGCCTTGTTTGCCGCTGATGGTTCCATCGTCGATCAGTTTGACGAGCGCGCCGAGTTCTGCCGCCGGAACCGGTGAATTGGCGGCGGTCAATCCAGCTGTTTCCAGTTCGCGCAACAACTCAGATCGAATCCAGTTCATCGTTGCGCGAGCGTTCCTGCCACTGGCTGCCACGGCAGGGTCGTAGTAATCCGCGAGCGAGCGGTCGCCGGTCATTTGCGACGCATCGGCGTACGACAATCCATAAGCTTCGGTAAATCGCTTGGCGCGTGGACCCGGCAGTTCCGGCAACGACGCTTTGACCTCTTCGATCAACTCTTTCGTGACAACGAGCGGCGGCAGGTCGGGTTCAGGAAAGTAACGATAGTCGTGCGCCTCTTCCTTCGAACGCATCGGACGTGTTTCGCTCAAACGCTCGTCCCACAGACGCGTCTCCTGGACGAGTCGTCCGCCTTCTTCGAGCGTCTTAATGTGCCGTTCGACTTCGAACTCGATCGCCTTTTGCATGAAACGAACAGAGTTGAGGTTCTTCAGCTCGACTTTCGTGCCGAATTTGTCATCGCCTTTGCGGCGAACCGACACATTTGCTTCGCAGCGAAGATTTCCCTTCTCCATGTCCGCTTCCGACGCGCCGACCCACTGTAATGCGCGCCGCACATGGTTGACGTAGTCGTACGCCTGCCACGACGAACGAAAATCCGGCTCAGTGACGATTTCGGCGAGCGGCGTGCCCGCGCGATTCAGATCGATGTAGGAATACCGATCGACGTCCGGCAGACCTTCATGCACGTTTTTACCGGCATCTTCTTCCAAATGCAGACGCGTAATCCGCACCGTCATCGGTTTCCAGTCGCGCGCGTGGCCGGCTTCGTCGCGCTCCGCCGTCATGATTTCCAAAATGCCATTCGCAGAAAACGGTTGGTCGTATTGCGAGATTTGATAACCTTTGGGAAGGTCGGGATAGAAATAATTTTTGCGCGCAAAGATCGAGCGCTCGTTGATGTGAAGTCCCAGCGCCAACGCCGCGCGCGCGCCGAGTTCAACTGCGCGGCGATTCAAAACCGGCAACGCGCCGGGCAGCCCGAGACACACCGGACATGTGTTCGCATTCGGCTCGTCACCGAACCGCGTCGAACATCCGCAAAAGATTTTTGATTGGGTGCTGAGTTGGGCGTGGACTTCAAGCCCAATGATGGTTTCCCAAGAGTTAGTTTCAAGTTTCATGTTTCAAGTTCCAAGTTTGTTCGTAAGCGCATCAGGATGCAAGTCCAGCGTTGCAGCGCATGCGAACAAAACCAACTCGAAACTTGAAACTCGAAACTTGAAACTTATTCTTACGGTTCCAGCCAAATCTGCGGAACGCGAGCGTCGCGCGCTTCGTCTTCGAACGCTTGCCATTCTGCGATCAAACCTGCCCGCTTCATGAGCAAGTCGTCGAGCCGACCGCGCAGCGCGGCTGCATCCTGCGAATTCGCGTCGTTGTTTGATCCGAAGGGCGGATAGCCGTATGTGCCCGGATATCCATAGGTGCCGGGGTAACCATATGTGCCGGGGTAGCCATAGGTTCCCGGATAACCATAAGTTCCGGGATAACCATAGGTTCCGGGATATCCGTAAGTACCAGGGTAGCCATAAGTGCCTGGATATCCGTAAGTGCCGGGGTAACCGTACGGACCGGGATAACCGTACGTCCGATCCGGAAATCCATTCGGTCGTGTTTGGCCCCACCCGGGCAACGGTAGCGAAGGTCCATACACCCCGTTTGGATTATTTCCCGAGCGTCCTCTGCGGCCGAGTCCCCAAGGCTGGTTGTTGGGCCAAATCGGATAAACCTCAGTAATGACCGGCCCGTTCTGCGTTGATGAGTTGTTCAATTCGGTCAGACGCGCCTGAACGTAATTGATTTGATTGTCAACAGCGGCAATCTCGGTGCGCAATTCGCGCGCGCGACCGCGCCAGTATCTTTCATCCTCCGCATTTGCAGCCGACTTCGCCCGTACTTCATTCAGGAAAGCATCGGACTCCTCTGCTTGTCGTCGACGCGATTCGGCAACCGTCGGCAATCCCAATTCCTGACGCCGCTTTTCGTAAGCCTGTTCGGCTTCAACCCGGCGCGCGCGAAAGCCTGCGAGATCGCTATTGGTCAGCGTGCGCACGGCGCGCGGTTGTGGCGTCATGGGATCCGGCTGAGCGCTATTGTCGGTCGTATTGGCGCTTTGTGTTTGGCCGATGTGTTTGAAGAAACTGCCGGGCGCTTCGCGATTCGCGCGTTCAGTCGCCGCGACGTCGATCAGAGTCACCAACACGGTCTTGTTGAAACCGGGCGCCAGTTCGTAGGTCAGAGTCGCGCGCGTCAGACTGAAGTCGTCCGGAATATCCAGACGCTCGCCGCTGCGGAATACGATCGTGTAAGCGGCAGCCGTCATCGCAAATATGATAAGCAACACTCCGCACGCGACTGCTTGCATCAATATGCGGCGAAGATACGAGTGATCTTCAGTGGAAAATTTCTTCAACATCGAACTACCTCCTTGCCCATCTTTCCGCGACTGCCGCACTAGTGGCAGAAAGTGGCGAACGTGCTTACTGGTTCTGACTTCCCGAGTTTGACTTCACATAACTGTTGCGCGCCTTGACGGCCAGGTTTGGCTGACGGACGCGCACGCGAATCTGACGACGTTCGCCATCCGCGACCGACGCCGTCTTGGGGTAATAGCCAATCGTGTATTGCCGTCGCAATTCTTCCGCGATGCGAGTGAAAGCCGCGGCGAGTTGATTCGTATCATTCGCCTCGTACAACCGGCCACCCGTTTTCTCTGCCAGTTGGTGCAGGTATCGGTCCGCGCGATCGTAATCGGCCTTCGTCGCCCCCGGCAGAGGCTGGCCGGTGTTCGTCGGCACATTGTAGGTCTGTTGTGACGTGTGCGTGCCGAAAATTCCGCGCTGGGTTGTCGTGACAGTGATCGTGCCGGCGTTCTGCATCGCGCGCATATAGTCGGTCGTGTCGTATTGAATCGGATAGATGAGCGCGTCAAGCTCGTCAACTTCGCTCAAAGTGCTATCGTAAGTCGCTTGCTCACTCGCCGTGTCCACCCCATCCGTGAACAGCACGATCGCTTTGCGCCCTTTGATTTGATTCAGCCGCTCTTTGATCGTTAGATCTACGGCGTCGTACAAACGCGTCGAAGTGCCGGTCAAGGCATTTACCTCGATCACATCCTGAATCAAGCCAAGATTGTTCGTCGGCTCCGTCAGTAAAAGGACCTCGCTGTTGAAGCTGACAATCAAGACGCGATCTTGCGGACGAAGCTGCTTCGCGAAAGCGATCGCCGCTTCTTTGATTTCTTCGAGGTGAAAGTGTGTTGATGCGGACGTGTCGAGCAGCAACGCCACGGTAAAAGGCTTCTCCGCGGGTTCGAAGTAAGCGATTGCCTGCTCCTGATTGTTTTCGAACAGCGTGAAGTCCTCGCGTTTCAGTCCCGGCACAAATCGCCCGTCATGGTCGAGAACGCTAACCGGCACCGTCACCAGCGTGGTGTCGACCCGAACGATGTCGTTCTCGTCAACTTCTTCCGGCGTGGGCTGTGCGGCGGGTTTTGAATCGTCGTTTCCGGTCGCGGCGTCACTCTGCGATCTCGGATTGATGAGTCGTGGAGGTCCAGACGCCGAAGCGACTTCTGATCCCTGTAGCCGGGGTGGACCCGTGGGTGTTTCTTCTTCCTCCGGCGTCACCCTTCGTGGCCGTGTCGCCGAAGCCGTCACACTCGGGTTGCCGTTGCCGCCCGCTTGCCGCGATGACGTTTGCGATCGAACGGGTGCTGAAGCGGATGCCGCCGGCTGCTGATCAGAATTTTGCGCAGATTGAGGAGATCGCGTGCGCCGGCCTTTTAATGAATTGCCGCTAACGTTTGACGTCGATGGACCAGTCGACGATTGATTCTTGGGGTCCGTTGCCGGCGAGCTGTCGTATGACGCCTGCTTCCGGAGCAGGTACGCGCCGTGCGGACACGCAGACGAGGTGCTGTAGCCGATGATGACGTAGCCGTCAGGTATCGGCACACCCTGGCAAATTCGGATCGTGTCCGAATGCACTCTTTGCGTTGACGTATTATTCTGCGTCCGATACTGGGCAAAAGACCCGGATGTGAACGTTGCGAGGACGAGAAAACCAGCGACGAAGGGCTTCATGTCGCTTTCCCCCCTTGACCGTATTTTCAGACTTGGCCGCGCATTATACTCTGCGATTAGATGCTAAGATCAAGTGAAACGCTTAATGATGCGCGCAGAGACAAAAATGTGTCGTTCTCGCGACAGCTTTGGGTGTACAATCCGCCGCGATCCAGGGACGTTTAGTCATTCTGACAGCACGGTGATCGGCGCAATCTCACGATCGCCGCGAATTCGCATCGATTCACAGGAGGAATCACAAAGATCATGGCAAAGACTGTTTGCAAGATCCTCGGTGTCGTATTCGTTCTGGTCGGCATTGTTGGTTTTGTCGCCCCCACGCTGCTGGGTGCGCACCTCACGCCGGTTCACAACCTTGTGCACATTGTTTCCGGCGCGATTGCTCTGTACTTTGGCTTCGCCGGATCTGCGGGCGCGGCAAAAGGCTTCTGTCTCATCTTCGGTATTGTCTACCTGTTGCTCGGCGTGGCCGGCTGGTTCTTGGGAACCGGCGAGATGCACATGTTCAATATCGGAACTCTGTTGATGCTTGGGAAGATGGATCACATCATCCACATCGCCCTCGGCGTTGTCTTCCTGATCGGTGGACTGCTGGGCGGAAAAGAAGCGTAGTCAGTTATAGAACAGGCTGCCTGCCTGTTCTTTGTCCTCAAGCACAGAACCAAGAGAGCTGTCAGCCTGTTCGCCAATATGGCCGGAGGGGCTGGCAGCCCGTTCTACTTTATTTCCACGGTCACTCCACCCCGCGCCATGATTCCCGGCGCGCGAAAACCGTTCTCGAAATATTTCACATCGAAGAGATTGTCCGCGCCGCCAAAGAACGTGAGTGTCACGCGTTCTGATGTTTGGCGTTTGTAGCTGACAAAGAGATCGGCTTTCGTGTAGCCGGGGAATGTCAGCTCGGCCGTCCTGAAGGGAAAGTCATTTTCGAAAACCGGCGCGATGTAACTGCCGGTGTGATTCAAGTCGAAACTGAAAATGACTGAGCGATAACGCTGATTGATCGTCAAGCCAAGCAGGTGCTTTGGTATCACGTACTCTGTTTGCAGACCCCGGCCTGCGACGAATCGATCGCTGTTGGTGAAGGTGTATGACGCGCGCCAATCAGCACCGCGGAAAGGGGCGGCTTCAAGATAAGTCTCGAGGCCGCGCGAAAAGCCGCCAGGGCGATTCTCGTATCCGCTGAATCGTCCCACGCCCAAGGGGTCGACGACGAAAAATGAATTGAACGCGATCACGCGTTGCAGATGGGTATAAAAGTATGTCGCGCCAAAGCGCGCGCGATCGTGTGCAATGCGCTGATCGAATCCGCCATCAACGCTAATCGATTCCTCGGCGCGCAGAGTCGGATCGCCAAAACGCACGAATCCGACATGTGCGAATGTGCCGGCGCCGAAACGCTCGAACAATGCGGGCGCGCGAAAGCCGTTGCCCACATGCGCGCGCACCTTCGTCCCCGAGGAACGAATGAAGTAAGCAATCGAGCCATCACCCGTCACCGAATTCTGCGGATTGATCGAATTGAGAAAACCGGGTCGATCGGCGGCACGGACGCTGAACCACTGGCCGCGAACTCCGAGTGAGATCTGCAAACGATTCTCAAGCGCAAAAATCTGATCTTGTCCGAACAGCGCGACTGTGCGCTGTCGATCTGTCGTGTTATTGAAAGCGCTGAAGGATGGCGTGTTCGATTGAAAGATCGTTTCGCGCTCGTATTCAAACCCGACAGTTGCCAGATGGTGACGGCCTAATTGAAAATTTCCGCGGGCATCGAGCGTGTCGGTCGCGCCGTTGTTCACCGCAACAAATGCGAAGTCACCAAACGGATAGAACTGGGCAAATTGCGGATCGATCTGTGGACCGTTGTAATTCCGCCGCCGCGCACCAACGTGCTGATAAGCAATGGAAAATGAAATGCCGTCAGTTACCTGCTGATTGAAATGAACTGCTCCAATCAACAGGCGATTGCGGCGGCCTTCATCAGGATTATTTAAGTCAGCATGAAAGGTTTGGCCTTCAATTGCTTCGGGATAGAGGCCTCGCGTGAAGGCGGCCAGCAGCGCAAACGGGCTGTCGTTAGTGCGCGCGTTCGAAGTTGTGCCGTAGAAGTTTGCGCTCAATGTCGACGAACGCGTCGGACTAATCTGCAAACGGCCCGAACCGGCGGTATTTCCGTACTGGTCTTCGCCGTCGACGCCATGCCGCACATCAACGCGCGACAACCCGAAGCTAAAACCCGCGCGACTGCCAATGCCGCCTGAGCCCCTCAGCCGTTCGCGAAACATGGCAAGGCTGCCGCCGTCAAATCCAAATTCAAAATGTCGATTGCCGCCGGTGGTGCCGGGCACCAGATTGATGACGCCGCCAATAGCGTTCGTGCCGTAAATCGATGAGCCGGAGCCGCGGAGCACTTCCACGCGGTCAAGATCGTTTGGAGTCAGGTCGGGCCAAAAAGGTACCATTGAGCCGTTGATGTCCGAAGCATCGCGGACCCGCAGACCATCGAACAACACTGCGGTATCGAACGCCCGCTGGCCGCGCAGTCGCACGCTGGTCAACGCGCCGGGCGAACCTTGCTGCTGGACGCGTACGCCGGGAACTCCGCGCAGACTCTCGCTCACACCGATCTCCCGCTTTATCTCGATTGTCTGACTTTCGAGAACCGTGATCGCCTTTGATGTCTCATCGACTCTCTGCGTGGTGCCGCTTGGCGTGACGGTAACGGTTTCATTCACCGCTTCAACTGACAATGTCACATCTTTATTCAGCGATTGGCCGCGCGCCAGAGTGATAGGCAACGCGACTGACGCAAATCCGGAAGCTTTTATTTCGAGCACGTATTCGCCCGGCAGTAGGTTGGCGAATGTGAAGTCGCCGGTCGCATTCGCCGCCGCCACTATCGTCGCGCCTGTCCGCGGTATCAAACGAACCTCAGCGCCGGCGATGGTCGCGTTGTGTTCGTCAGTTACGTGACCACGAATCTCGGTACCGGTTTGGGCGATGGCTGTTGTGACATTCAGTAATAGTGACAAGACAAGCAGATATTTTTTCATCCTTCATCCTCATCCTTTATCCTTGCTTGTGCACCGGCGTAACGCGCGGAGCGCCGGAAACCGGATGCGCATCCACCAGTACCCGCAAATCAAAAACTTCTTTCAGCAACTCTTCCGTAAGCATTTCGTGCGGCGATCCAAACGCCACGCTTTGCCCATCTCTCAGCAGCATCACTTCATTCGAGAACTCAGCCGCCAAATTCACGTCATGCGTCACGACGACCGCGGCGCTGTCACTCGTGTTACAACGCGAGTGGATCAGGCGCAGCATCGTCGCCTGGTGTGCTAGATCGAGATTCGCCGTGGGCTCATCCAGCAGAAAAGTCTTCGCCTCAGTCGCGAGTGCGCGCGCGAGAACCGCGCGTTGACGCTCGCCGCCGGATAGTTCGTTCATCAAGCGCGATTCAAAGCCGTCCAGCTCTGTTGCGTGAATCGCATTCTGCGCAAGCTCGATGTCCAGGTCGCTTTCCCAGCCCCACGCCGTCAGATTCGCCCAGGCATAACGTCCGCCGAGCACGAACTCGAACACCGTAACCGGAAATCGCACATCGGCTTCCTGGGCCACGACGGCAATGCGTTGCGCAACGACACGACGCGCATAGCTGTGCAACGGCCTGCCGTCGAGAATCACTTCGCCCGAAGTCTGTTTGACATTGCCGTTTAGCACGCGCAGAAGCGTCGATTTGCCGGCGCCGTTCGGCCCGATGATCGAAATCACTTTCGCAGGCTCAACGCGCAGTGAAACGTCTCTGACGGCGACGCGCGAGTCGTATTTGACGGTGATGTTCTTCGCTTCGAGCATTTATGAAAACCTTCGTTTAGACGGCGGACTTGGCCGCCATCGTGATCCACCGGACCATTCCGGCTTCTAAACGGACGTAGTTCCTCTTCTCAACAAATAAACAAACAGCGGCGCGCCGATCAACGCGGTGATCGCGCCCACCGGAAGTTCGCGCGGCCCAATCACGGTGCGTGCCAGCGTATCTGCGACAATCACGAATGTGGCTCCCGCAATCGCCGCCGCGGGAATGACCAGACGGTTGTCGCTGCCAAACGACAGACGCACGAGATGCGGCACGACCAATCCGACATAGCCGACCGAACCGCTGGATGCGACTGATGCTCCCACCAGCAAACTGGCGGCAGCAAAAACGATGAGACGCACGCGTCCGACTTCCACCCCAAGATCGAAAGCATCTCGTTCGCCGAGCATCATTAAATTCAGGGCCCGCGCATTCATGATGAGCGCGATGACCCCGACCGCTGCCGCTACAAACGCGACCGTTAACAGACTCGATGTGGTGCCGGAGAGATCCCCCAGCAGCCAGAACGTAAACGAACGAATGCGCGTCGCATCCATCACTGTCGTGATGAAAACGATCGCCGAAGAAAGAAATGTCGTGACGATCACGCCAGCCAGAATCAGACGCTCAGGCGTTGCTCCGGCGCGTCCGCGGGCCAGCCGGTAAACCAAAAGCGTTGCCGTGATCGCGCCGCCAAACGCCAGCACCGGCCGGCTCCATTCGTAACCGCCAAAGAAAACGAGCGCGGCCATCGTGCCGACTGCCGCGCCGTTGGAAACGCCCAGCAAATAAGGCTCGGCGAGAGGGTTTCGCAGCAAAGCCTGATAGGCCGCGCCTGCAGCTGCGAGACATGTGCCCACCGCGCCCGCGAGCAAAATGCGCGGCACGCGAATATCGAGAAGGATCGCGCGTTCTTCCGATGAAAGACTGCAATTCGCTTTTCCGGTAAGCGCGCACAGTGCGCCGCTGAATGATAGGCGCTGCGCGCCCAAAATCGACGAGATGAGGAATACAATCGCGAGCAATAGAAACAATGCAGCACAGACTAAGAGCGTTTTGCCTGCATTCGTTCTGCGTTGACTCGTTTCGGGCATTTTTTATTTGAACGCTTCAGGATGCAAGGCTTTCGCTAACTGCTCGAGCCCATCGATAAGCCTTGGCCCGGGTCGCGAAAGCAGATCGTCATTGATTTTGTAAACTCGGTTATCGCGAACCGCCGGTGAGTTCTTCAGCGCTGCCGTAACCTTCGAGTTCGCGTTTCCCATCGAGCCGCCTGTGGGCAGAATGATCGCATCGGGTTTCGACGCCAGCGCGGCTTCATCGCTGAATCGGGGAAATGCAGTAGGCACATCGGCGGTGACTGAGATTCCGCCGGCACGTTTGATCAAGTCAGTCAAGTACGCGTCGCGACCGATCGTATACAGTGGTTCGTCTGAGACCTGGTAAAAAACTCGAACAGGTTTCAGCGGCGCGGTCGCCAATTCAACAGTTGACGCGCGCCGGCGCAAGTCGCTCACCAACTTTGCCGCGACGTCACCCGTGCCAAGCAATTGTCCCAGCCTTTCGATTGAACCAAAGACTTGATCAAGACTCTGCGGATTCGTCACGTAAACGGCGATCTTCTGCTCGTCCAGCTGGCGGGTGAAGTTTTCGAGTTGTGAAGCCGTCGAGACCAGAACAACTTGTGGTTTCAGCGTGATGATTCGTTCGACACTGGGATGCAGTGTATCCCCGACTTCCGGGACAGTCTTTGCCTGCGGCGGATAATCACAGTAGCTCGTGCGTCCCACGAGACGATCACCTGCACCCACTGCATAGACGATTTCCGTTAGATTCGGCGCGAGTGAAACGATTCGTTAGATTTTGACGGGGAGCGTAACGCGACGGCCGGCTTCGTCGGTGACTTCGTGGGTCGCCGTCGTGGTCTGGGAGTTGGGTTGTGTCCGCGAGCATGAGACAAGGAACGCAGTTGCAAAAGCCAGGACAGAAATTTGGA
>CBFHBA010000036.1:0-50700 GCA_965653675.1 uncultured bacterium | reverse complement strand
GTTTCCATACCCTCCGGCTACCACATCACACGCGCGAAGCCTATACCCTTGCTCCGTTCGGCAGCGAGATCGTTTTGCATGCAGACGACGGAGCGATCAGCCGCTTCAGGAATCACGCCATAGTTCGCGCCGATCAAGTGAATGGAGAGTTTCGAAG
The DNA here is from genome assembly GCA_965653675.1 of uncultured bacterium. Classification (GTDB taxonomy): domain Bacteria; phylum Acidobacteriota; class Blastocatellia; order Pyrinomonadales; family Pyrinomonadaceae; genus UBA11740. The sequence continues at coordinate 50,543 of CBFHBA010000036.1, read as the reverse complement.
TGTCGAGATAATGTCGCACCGCGTCTTCCAGTGCAGGGCCGTTCAAAGGCAGCGGCCGATCCGGGATCACCACGTGACCTCGCTCCTGCAACTCGCGCTTGATGTTGTCGCGCTGCGGTGAAAGATCGAACGAGGTCTCTGCCAGATAGATGGTCTCGCCCGGCGCCGGGGTTTGGAAGACCTGCACGTCCGCGGTGCTCGAACCGCGCGTCTTCATCTCCTGCATCAGCGCGGCGACGTCTTGCGCCACATCATCGATGCGTTGCCAGTACTCGATCGCATGCGAGCCACTGTCTGCCGACAGTTCGCGGAGGCGATGATCGTCCATGTAATAAAACTGGTACCCGGTCATCCCCTGTAATTCGGCGGGATGTTTATCGAGCGGCACATTGATCTTTTCAACTTTGAAGATGCGTGCCTTATTTCCAAGCCGCATCCCACCGGTGTCTGTCGCGATGCGCGAAAACATCTGCATTTCCCGCCGGCACCATTCCGAGTTGATGTAACTGGGCGAAAGGACCGAGATCAGAATCGCGACTTTGGGAATCTGCTCGACCAGCGTGTCGGCGAAGTATTCATTCCCCTGAAGCCGCGGGTCGCGCCAGATCGAAGGCTTCGCTCCGAGGTGCATTTGCAGCTTTCGCTCAAGCGCCTGATGGAAAATGTCTATCCAACCACGCTGACCTTCGATCAACGCCTGGTTGTCGTTGTGCGCGTAGCTAATGAAGATGTCGTCTTCGTAATCCGGGAGATAACCCACAGCCAGCCTCCGAAAACGGCAGACGCGAAGGGCGTTGCGGTTTTGCGATTTTATATCACAGGTCGGCTCAAGGTGTCTGCTTCGAGCGTACCTGGAACCGAATACGAAAAGGCCAGCGAATGGAGAAATCGGCGCTCAGCAACCTGAATGACGCCGAGCATGTTAATCGCGGAGCCTTCATTTTTTGCGGTCACCACATAAGTTATACTGCCAAAACGAAATGCCTGTTTAAATATGAGTCGCGTCGCCGAACTTCCCGCACATCTTCAAGAGCTTGCAGAGACTCTGGCGTCCAAAGTTTATGCTATCCGCGCGCACCAGCGTTTGCACCACGCCGACAACAACGGCGAATTAATCACGGCCGCGTATCCTCCTTATGAGGAATTGCCGGACGCCGAGAAACAGGATTATCGCAATGCGGCTACCGAAGCGCTGCGAGCAATCGTTGACTCAGGCTATCGCTTGGATCCGATGGCCGGCAATCAAACTACGCAGACAACGCTGCGGACCCAACAGCAGCTTAATCTCGAACAAGTCAGCTCATTAAATCTGTCTTCAATGATCGCGTTCTGGCAAGCGCGTGTGCCGGAGGACTGGGTCGCCACGCCCGGTATCCATCGGGCTGTCGCGCGAAGAGTTTTGAAGCTGGGCGAACCTTTGCTCGCCTACGACGTTTTGACCGAAGCCTTAAAAAACAAACCAGCGAACGTCGAGGTGCGACAGATGCTGGCTCTATCGCTTGCGCGCAGTGGCGCCACGCAGCGGGCGAATTCGATTCTCACGCAACTTCGCGAAGAAGGTCATCGCGACGAAGAGACGCTCGGCATCCTGGCGCGCACGCACAAAGATCTGTGGATGCACGCAACGACAAAAACCGAAGCAAACTGCCAACTGAAGCTGGCGCATAAGTTCTATCACGAAGCTTATAAATTGAATCGCGGCTACTACTCGGGAATCAATGCGGCGACGCTGGCGTTGCTAATCGGAAACGAAGATGAAGCGAAGACCCTTGCTAAAAAGGTTCGCGACGCCTGTCTCGCGGAGCTGAAGGCTCTGCCAAAGAATTCCACCAGTCGCTATTGGCCGATTGCGACCCTCGGTGAAGCGTCACTGATCATGCGCCGATGGAATGAAGCCGAGGACTGGTATACAGAAGCGGCCGCTATTGCGAAAGGCCAATTTGCGGATCTGAGTTCCACCCGCCGCAACGCGCGGATGTTGTTAAATCATTTTCGCCGCGATTCAACGGCGATCGAACGCGCGCTGAAGATTCCTGGTATCGTCGTCTTTGCCGGACATTTGGTTGATCAGCCAGGCCGTCCAACACCGCGGTTTCCTGCTGAACTCGAATTGTCAGTTCGCGATGCGATTAAATCGAGGCTTAAAAAAATTGCACCGGGATTTGGTTACGCCTCGGCGGGTTGCGGTTCGGATATTTTGTTTTTTGAGGGTCTGTTGGAACGTGGCGCAGAGGCACACGTCGTACTGCCCTACGAGAAGCAACAGTTCATCAAAGATAGCGTAGCATTCGCCGGCTCTGAGTGGGTGACCCGATTTGAACGCGTTCTGGAACTCGCAACAACAGTGACAACTGCATCGAGCGAGCGCATCGAGGAAGGCAGCATGTCATTCGAGTACGCGAACCTGCTGCTGTTTGGGCTTGCCGATATACGCGCGCGTCAATTGGAAACTGATCTCGTACCGCTGGCCGTTTGGGATCAAAAACCCGGTGATGGCCCCGGCGGAACCGCGAGCGCCGTCGAACATTGGAAGAATCTTGGCTTAGCTGTTCAGTTGATCGATCTCGCGAAAATTCTGAAACGTGAGATCGGCACTGGCTCCAGCACACGGGGCAGTAGCGCGACCGCAAAGGAGGGCGTAGTTGTTTCAAGAAAAGCGAAACGTTCGACCGCCCGCGACACTCTTCCCACGCGCATCATGGCGATGCTCTTCGCCGACGCGGTCAACTTCAGCAAACTCACGGAGCAACAGATTCCACTGTTTCTCACCTATTTTCTCGGTGCGATCGGAAAATTAATCTCAACGTCACCGCACGCACCTTTAATCAAGAACACCTGGGGCGATGGTCTCTATTTCGTATTTGATGACGTGAAACACGCGGGTCTCTTCGCACTCGAGCTATGCGAACTCATGGTCGAAACAAATTGGGGCAAGACGGGCCTGCCGAAAGCGATTAACCTTCGCATCGCATTACACGCCGGTCCGGTATACGCGTGCGTGGATCCAGTAACCGAACAGCGAAGTTACACCGGCACCCATGTAAGCCGCGCCGCCCGCATTGAACCGATTACGCCGCCGGGACAAGTGTATGCCAGCCAGGCCTTCGCTGCGCTCGCCGCCGCACAAGGCGTTAAGGAATTCACCTGCGACTATGTCGGCCAGACGCCGCTCGCGAAAGGCTACGGAACCTTCGCGACGTATCATGTCCGCAGCGCAAAGACTCCCAAGCACTAAAGATTCATGTCTGACCACAACTTCAAATACTGGGCATTTATTAGCTATAGCCATGCCGACGAAGAGTGGGCGAAGTGGTTGCACAAATCAATTGAAACGTATCACGTGCCGCGCAAACTTGTCGGTCGCGACACCGCGAACGGGTCACTGCCGAAACGACTGTTCCCCGTTTTTCGGGATCGAGACGAGTTGCCGGGCGCATCGGACCTCGGCGGCAAAATTCAAGAGGCACTCAAGACGTCGCGCTCGCTTATCGTCATCTGCTCGCCGAAATCGGCGGTATCGAAGTGGGTAAACGAAGAAGTTAAGACTTACAAGTCTCTCGGCCGGGCGGACCATGTTTTGTGTTTGATGATTGACGGCGAGCCAAACGCGGCGCCGGACAGCGGATTGCTCGAATGTTTTCCGCGCGCGGTTCGTTTTCAAGTGGGCGCTGACGGCGAGATCGTCGAGGAGCCTGCCGAACCAATCGCCGCAGATGCGCGTCCCGGCAAAGATGGAAAAACAAACGCGCTGTTCAAGTTGTTGTCGGGCATGATGGGCGTCGGTTATGACGAATTACGGCAACGTGAAAGACAGAGACAACGCCAACGGCGACTGCGTTTTTCGGCCTTGATCGTGGCGGTTCTGTTACTCGCCTCGACGACGTATGTGGCAGTAGCCGATGCTGGTTTGAATGTGCCGGCGGGCAAAAGCATTCGTATCTTTCTCGATCGGCACGATACGTCTTTGATGCGCCATGCGCACAGCAATACCGAGATCCGCGCGGCCGCCGCATCACATCGCCGCGAACTGACAACAGCGCTGGAACACGGACAAACTTCTCAGGGTTGGATTGCGGCGACGCTGAAGCCCGGCGCGGCCAATCCAAACGTCGAATACTGGTCGAATGCTCAGGCCCTCAGCGCTTTATTTACGGCGGCGGAATTGACCGATGCTGAAGCGCGCCAACTGCTCGCCGGGCTAGACGTAGCGTTCGAACCCAATGCAACTGTGGAAGGTGCTGACGGTCGGAAGTACGGTTGGATCGCGCATCCAAAAGACATGCGCACGCAGGCTGAACCGGCGCTCTGGACGGCCGTAGCGCTCGCAAACGCGCTCGGACGCCCGGGATTTTTGACCGGCGAAGAACGCCAACGTGCTTTGAAGAACCTGGCATACACGCAGGAAATCCTGAAAACTTATCGGCCCGACAATGAGGATGGCTGGAATATGTTCCCGAATCAGGAAGACCCACAACTTCATAACGTCTACACGACTGCGCTCGCACTACTGGCGTTACTTGAGGCGCGCAAAGCCAACCTAACATGGGACGGCAGCTTTGAAACTCGCGATCAGTTATTGCTGAATGCAGCGCGATGGATCGCTAACCGGTACGATGCAGAATCGCCAGAGCCGGGCTGGCGGCACGCCGCGAGCGAGACGAGTGAAAACACGGTGGATGGACTAACGCTGCAAATTTACGGCGAGTTGCTCCGTGCCGAAGCAGAAGCTGGTTTTGTAATTCCGCCGAAGATTCTCGAGCAAATGCCCGATTACTTAGGCAAGTGCGGCGAGCGAAATCTCACCTTCCCCAACGACAGCGGCGAATTCTCCGCGCTCTTCACCGATCATCGCGGCCAACACTACATGGCGCGCGAAGCCCTGGGATTCATGTGGTACCCGTGGGCAATTAATGCGGCGCAGCTTTGGTTATTGCACGCACAACGTGCCGGCGAGCCCAGGGAGGAACAGGTTAACGTGCGCCGCGCGCTGGGCCATCTGGTTGTGGACCACGGCGATGAAGCAATTCAGAAATTCAAATCTGAATGGACTTTCCAGGCGGCCGAAACACTGTATGGACTGTCGGTGATTCCAACGAAGTAAGACTGTGCTGACTAAATCCAAGAGTCTCAGCGGGAACGATCGGCTTCGCCGTCTGATGTGCGGAAGCGCTCTGCGCTTCCGCCCGGTTTTTGGAATTTCTTTGGGCTCCGCCCTGATCGGGCGAAGCCCGGCTTCAAAAGCAGAATGCCGGAAGGCCGCAGGCCTTCCGCACATCAAACGGCAAAGCCGTCGCCTCTATTCGGTGGTCGCGGTGTCCTGACCTTCGAGCGCGGCGCGCATCGTATGCCAGGAAAGCGTCGCGCATTTGACGCGTGCCGGATAGTCGCGGACGCCCGCAAAAATGGTCAACTTGCCGAGATGATTCGGCTCGGTCTCTTCGTCCAGTTCACCCATCGCCATCCGATGAAATTCGGTGAAAAGAGTTTCGGCTTCGTCCTTTGTCTTTCCTTTCACCGCCTGCGTCATCATGCTCGCCGAAGCTTTCGAAATCGCGCAGCCTGACCCTTCAAAGCTTACGTCTTTCACCTGATCATCTTCCACGTGGAGATAAACGTTCAGTTGATCCCCACAGAGTGGATTGAACCCTTCCGCTCGTCGGTTCGCGTTTTCGAGCTTGCGAAAATTGCGAGGCTTCTTATTGTGATCGAGGATGACTTGTTGATAGAGCTCAGATAACTCAGACATAAGAAGAAGGAAATCGTAAATGGTAAATCGCAAATAGAAACTGCACGCGTCTATTCACGATTTACGATTTACTATTCACGAAAAGACCTCAATAACCTTTTCAACTGCGTCGGCCAGTGCATCAGCTTCAGCCTTGGTGTTGTAAAAAGCAAACGATGCACGTGCGGTGGCCGGTACATTGAAACGCTTCATCACCGGCTGGGCGCAATGATGGCCGGCGCGCACGGCGATTCCCTGCTGGTCGAGAATCGTCCCGATATCGTGCGGATGCACGCCTTCGATCGTGAAAGAAAGCACGCTCAACTTTTCGCGCGCTGTGCCGATGATGCGCACGCCTTCGATTGCCGAAAGACGCTTAGTAGCGTAATCGAGCAGGTCCTTTTCGTAAGCCGCAGCCTTCTCATGGTCGATGATATTCAGATAATCGATGGCCGCGCCCAGACCAATCTGCGATGCAATCGCCGGCGTTCCCGCCTCAAACTTATTCGGCAAATCAGCGTAAGTCGTCTTTTCAAACGTGACGCTCTTAATCATGTCGCCGCCGCCCTGAAACGGGTTCATCTTATCGAGCAGATGTTGCTTGCCATAGACAACGCCGCTGCCGGTCGGCGCAAACATTTTGTGACCTGAGAACGTGTAAAAATCACAATCGAGATCCTGAACGTCGAGTGCGTGATGCGGCACCCACTGCGCGCCATCTATGAGTACCGGTACACCGTATTTGTGCGCCGTGTCGATCATTTGTTTGATCGGATTGATTGTGCCGAGGGCATTTGAAACGTGCGCTAACGCCACCAGTTTCGTCTTTTCTTTCAGCAGCGCTTCGTAGTCGTCGAGCAGCAGCTCGCCGGCATCATTCATTGGAATGACGCGCAGCTTTGCGCCTTTCTCTTCACAAAGCATCTGCCAGGGAACGATGTTGGCGTGATGTTCCATGGCCGAGATGACGATCTCATCGCCGGCGCCGATGAACTTGCGGCCATAACCGTGCATTACGAGGTTGATGCCTTCGGTCGCGCCACGCACGAAGATGCACTCTCTTACATCGCGCGCGTTGATAAACCGCTTCACCTTTTCGCGCGCGCCTTCGTATGCGGTCGTTGCTTTCATGCTGAGATAGTGCACGCCGCGATGAATGTTCGAGTGTTCGTATTTTAGGTATTGGCTGCCCCGCTCAATCACCATCTGCGGCACTTGCGATGACGCCGCATTGTCGAGATAAACCAGCGCCTTCCCGTTCACGCGCGTTTCCAAAACGGGAAAGTCCTTGCGAATGCGCTCGACGTTCCATTCGTCCCGGGGTTTCGGTTTAATGGGAATTAATTGTTCGAGGGCCGCCATTGCCTATTCAATTCCGAAACTGAGGCTGCTCATCACTGCCTGATCAAGTTCTCTCTTAATCGACGCAATCTTGATCTTCTCGATCACTTCTTCGGCAAACCCGTAGGTCAGCATGTTGCGCGCGAGTCCCGGATTGATGCCGCGACTCTCCAGATAGAACAATTCGTCTTCGTTAAGCTGACCGACGGCCGCGCCGTGCGTGCATTTCACATCGTCCGCAAAAATTTCGAGCTGCGGCTTTGTGTTAATGCGCGCCTCTTCTGACAGCAGCAGGTTCTTATTTGTTTGCTGCGCGTCGGTTTGTTGCGCGCCGTGTCGCACAAAGACTTTACCGTTGAAAACCGCATGAGACTTTCCATCCAGCACCCCTTTATATAATTGCCGGCTGGTGCAATGCGCTTCGCGGTGATCAATAACGGAATGCGTGTCGCTGTGCTGGTCGCCACCCAGCAAGTAAAGGCCGTCAACCGCGCACGATCCGCCTTCGTGCTGAAACGTGACGGCGATGTCGTGCCGTGACAGGAGCGCGCCGAGGTTGATGTTCGTCGATTCGTAAATTGCGTCGCGCCCACTTGTTACAAACGTGTTCGCCACATGGAACGCTGCAGTGCCTTCGCTCTGCACTTTGTAATGCTCGACGCGAGCGCCATTCCCCACTACGATGCTGACTACTGTGTCGGTTAGATAAGCGTTGCGTCTCCCGCTGTAGCTCTCTACCAGCGTCGCCGAACTGTTCTCTTCTGCGATGACAATCACACGCGGAAAAACGGCCGGCGCGCCGCCGTTTTCAATCACAGAACTGAACAAGAGATGGATCGGAGCGGTCACTTCGACGCCCCGTCGAATCAAAACGAACGCGCCACTCGAAAACAGGGCGGTATTCAGCGCCGTAAATCCATTTGCTTCCGAACTAACACTGAGTTGTTCGCGAATACGCGGTTCGTATTCCGGCTGCAACAACGCCTCTGACAACTCTCTAACAACGACGCCATCAGGCAACTGCACAGAAGAAAGGTTGCGCTGAAGTATGCCGTTAACGAATACGAGCCGGCTGTTCTCAGTTTCAGGATATAACGACTTGGCGACGCCGCTTTCCCATGAGCACATAGCGCGATTTAGCATCACCGGCGAGAAATTCCCGCGCGCGATCGGCGCGACGTTTGTGTACTTCCAGTCTTCGTCGCGGACGGTGGGAAATCCAACCCCCGCGAAGTGTTCGAACGCTGCTTCGCGTTGTTTTGTAAGCCAGGAAGGCTCTTTCCATTTCGCCAATAGATCGCGAAAAGCTGACCCGTAGGTATTTTCTGTTTTGACTTCGACTACTGCCATCTATCTTTCGCCCGCTAAAGCTAGGTTTTTTCACTTACCCAGCGCTGAAGCGCTGGGCTACTATCAAGCGTCCGCTACGCGGACGGAACTGCTCACTGCTTACTGCTTACTGCTTACTGCTTACTGCTTACTGCCAACGGTTTACCGTTCGCGCTCTTCAACCAGTCGTAGCCCTTCTCTTCCAACTCCAGCGCCAATTCCTTGCCACCCTCTTTCACGATCCGACCAGCGGAAAGCACGTGCACGAAATCCGGAATGATGTAATTCAGCAGCCGCTGATAGTGAGTCACGAGAATGACTGCCTTTTCGGGCGAGTGAAGCTTGTTGACGCCTTCAGCAACGATGCGCAACGCATCGATATCGAGGCCGGAATCCGTTTCATCAAGCACGGCGAGATTCGGATCGAGCACCGCCATCTGCAGAATCTCATTACGTTTCTTCTCGCCGCCAGAGAAACCTTCATTGACAGAACGCGACATGAAGCTCGCATCCATTTCGACGATTTTCGCTTTTTCCTTCAAAAGGTCCTTGAACTCCAACGGGTCGAGTTCTTCTTCGCCGTGATGTTTCTGCCTTTCGTTGTAGGCCAGTCGCAGGAACTGCGCGTTCGAGACGCCGGGCACCTCGATTGGATACTGAAACGCCATGAAAACGCCCGCGCGCGCGCGTTCATCCGGTGACATCTCCAGCAAGTTCTTTCCGTCGTAAATCACTTCGCCGGCAGTCACTTCGTACTGCGGATGGCCAGCAAGCACTTTGGCAAGCGTTGATTTGCCCGAACCGTTCGGGCCCATGATGGCGTGCACCTCGCCTTTGTTCACTTTCAGGTTGATGCCTTTGAGAATCTCATTGCCATCAACCGATGCGTGCAAATTATGAATCTCTAACATTCACACTCTCCGACAAAAGATCTTTGGTCTTAGGTCTTTGATCTTTGGAAACGCAATAAAGACCTAAGGCCCAAGATCAAAGACCTCCTTTATCCAACCGCGCCCTCAAGCTTCAATCCCAGCAATCGGGTCGCTTCAACCGCAAACTCCATCGGAAGTTGCAGGAACACGTCTTTACAGAAACCGTTGATGATTAAACTGACGGCGTCTTCCTGCGAGATGCCGCGCTGCATCAAGTAGAACAATTGCTCTTCGCTGATGCGCGAAGTCGAAGCTTCGTGCTCAACCTGCGACGAGTTATTCATCACTTCAATGTATGGGAAAGTATTCGCGCCTGCGTTCGATCCAATCAGCATCGAATCGCACTGCGTGTAGTTCCGCGCATTTTCAGCCTTTGGCATGACCTTTACCAGGCCACGATAACTGTTGTTCGCGTGACCTGCCGAAATGCCTTTCGACACAATCGTCGAACGCGTGTTCTTTCCGAGGTGAATCATCTTCGTGCCGGTGTCGGCCTGTTGTGCGTGATTCGTCAGTGCGACGGAATAGAATTCACCGATCGAGTTGTCGCCCTGCAAGATGCATGAAGGATACTTCCAGGTGATCGCCGAGCCAGTTTCAACCTGTGTCCACGAGATCTTTGAGTTATGTCCGCGACAGGCACCGCGCTTCGTCACAAAGTTGTAAATGCCACCTTTGCCTGTTTCATCGCCGGCGTACCAATTCTGCACCGTCGAATACTTGATCTCGGCATTGTCGAGCGCGACTAATTCAACTACCGCCGCATGCAATTGGTTCTTGTCGAACTGCGGCGCGGTACAACCTTCCAGATACGAAACGTACGCGCCCTCTTCCGCCACGATCAAAGTGCGCTCGAACTGTCCGGACTCTGCATTGTTGATCCGGAAATAAGTTGAAAGTTCCATCGGACAGCGCACGCCCTTCGGAATAAAACAGAAACTTCCATCCGAAAAGACCGCGCTGTTCAGCGCCGCATAGAAGTTGTCGTTCGTCGGGACAACCGAACCGAGATATTTTCGAACCAATTCGGGATGTTCCTGCACGGCTTCACTGAACGAGCAGAAGATTACCCCGACTTTCTTCAGCTTCTCTTTGTAAGTCGTCGCCACCGAAACGGAATCGAAGACCGCGTCAACGGCCACACCCGCAAGTTGCTTCTGTTCAGAAAGAGGAATACCAAGTTTCTCGAACGTGCGCAGCAGCTCGGGATCGACTTCATCCAGACTCGCCTTCTCCGCTTTCTGCTTGGGCGCGCTGTAATAAATGATGTCCTGGTAATCGACTTCAGGAAATGTGATGTTTGGCCAACGGCGCGGCTCTTCCATCTTCAGCCAGTTGCGATACGCCTTCAGACGGAACTCGAGCATCCATTCCGGCTCGTTCTTCTTTGCCGAGATCATGCGCACAGTGTCTTCGTGCAGTCCGCGCGGAATCGTCTCAGATTCGATGTCGGTGACCCAGCCGTACTTGTATTCTCTGTTGGCGAGTATGTCCGCAGTACTCATTTTCCGTCCCTCAATTATTCCGTACCGATCGCAATGGAATCTGCATTCTCTGAATCTGATGCAAACGCGCGTCGACTTTCTCTTCTGATCCGATTAATTCAGCCAGAGTGATCTCGGACAGCGCAGTCTGAACAATCTCATGAAGGCCGACGATCACCGGCCTTATCCCGCAGTCGCTCGTGTGCACGCATGTCTCAAGCACTCCCGTATGCGTCTTGCAAAAGTGATCAACGGTGTCTTCGTCGAGAATTCGTATCACTTCATTCAAATGAATGTCCGAAGCCGGTCGTGCCAGCGTGTAGCCTCCGTTCGCTCCGCGCTGGGATTGCACCAGGCCGGCCTTCACCAAAATCCACATCAGCTTGCCGGCGTTCGCGACCGAAAGCCCTTCGCGATCCGCAATCTGATTGAGTGTCAGAGATTCGCCAGCTGTCTCGGCCCGGGCGAGTTGGACGAGGCACCGCAGGCCATATTCTTCGTGAGCTGAAATCTTCATTTTGCCCGATTTCTGCGAAAACCAAGGCCATTCTAGCATTCCTGACTTTTTCGTCAAGTTTCGGGGGGCTGCTTCGCAAGCCGTCAATTTCTTGTGCCGTCCCTTGAAGAACTGACTTAGAATCACTGTTTCTGAGATCGGCTACCTAATGGCGCTTGCACTTCACCCTTTGCCGCGCGGTTCCATAGCCCCGTCCGAGACATCTTCCGCAGCCGTGCATCCTGAGCTCTGGCGGCGCTATCAAGCGATAGTCAACGATTCTCGCTATAGTCACTTCACGAGAATTCCTGAGCGCATTGTCCGCTTCCTCAATAGCTTTCACGTCGAATTCGATCGAGAAGCAGTTCATGAGCGATTGCTGTCGCACTATCTGTTCATTGCGGTGGTTGATGACGCAATTGATTCAGGTGAGGTGGACGTGGCACAGAATGTTTTCGACGGCTTCAACGGCGTTGCTCGCGGTCCGAACAAAATCTCATGTCGATCAGACGTCGCCATAGTAACCGAGATTCTGAAGTCACATGTGGAAGACGATAAGCGATTGCCGATACTACGCTCGTTGCAACGCGCACATCGCGAAGTGATCCGCGAGCGCGCGGCAACTTCCGTCGGAGCGTACATCAAACATCGTATGGCACTCGGCCGCGCGACGGCGAGACAATCTTACCTGCTGATTCGCTCAGCCTTGCGTGAGCCGAATCAGAAGCTCTGCCGATTGATGGAGCAGATCGGGGCGGTGGGTTGTCTGGTTGACAGCATGATCGATATTGGTGAAGACGACCGATCGGGCTTGCTTAACTTTGATCTGACTGCTTTGAATTTCATGACGCTCTGTTTCGGTACTGCCCTCGCTGGACTGCGCGTGTTGGCAAAGAGACCCTTGCTGATTTTTCTTTTGAGCGAAGCGGTGCTCGACAATATTCGCGATCGTGGCCGCGCAGAACCTTCGGCTATTCCTCAGGCAGCGTCTTCACCCCAACGCTCTGCACAATCTTTTCGCGATAGCGTCGCGCATCCGCTTTGATGGTTTCTTCGTTGAGAGTGAGCAGCCTCCGATCGCGCATCACGACCCGGCCTTCGATGACGACAGTGCGGACATCGCCGGCCTTCGTGGCATAAACAAGATCAGAATAGATGTTGTAGAAAGGCGTCTGGTTCAGAGCATCCAGATCGACAATCACAACATCCGCACGCTTCCCTTTTTCGATCGAACCAATCTCTTTTTCCAGATGCAGCGCGCGCGCGCCGCGAATTGTGGCCATCTCGAAAGCCTCTGCGGCCGACACAACTTTCGGATCGTTACTGATGAGTTTGTGCAGCTTGGCAGCTGTGTCCATCTCTTCCCACAGGTTCAGGTCGTTATTTGACGCGGCGCCATCTGTGCCCAGTCCAACTGGGAGATTCTCTCGCAACATTTCCGGCACCGGCGCAGTTCCCGACGCGAGCTTCATATTCGATTGCGGGTTGTGCACGATGCCGACGCCAAGTTTCTTCAGTAGTCCTAGTTCATCCGCCCTCGGCCAAACAATGTGCGCGGCGATCACGCGGTCGTTCAAAAAACCAATCCGATTGAGATAGTCAACCGGCGAAGCGCCCTTCGCCTTAATGCTCTCGTCCACTTCACGCTTTGTTTCCGAGATATGAGTAACGATCGGCGCGCCCAGCCGATCAGAAAGGGCGCGTGCTGCCTTCAAATGCTCTTCCGAGACTGTGTACGGCGCATGTGGCGCGATCGCCGGAACGATCAAGACGTTGCCTTTCCACTTCTGAATGAATTTCTCGGAGTAAGCGAGGCCAGCTTCGTAGGTCTTGTTGTCGGCAACGGGAAAGTCGATGACGGTCTCGCCGAGCACACCGCGCATGCCGGCTTTGAAAGTTTCGTCGGCGATCGCGTCTTCGAAGTAGTACATGTCGCAGTAGGTCGTGGTGCCACTGCGAATCATCTCCGCCAATCCAAGTCGCGCGCCCACGCGCACGAAATCTTCCGTGACGTTCTTGGCCTCGGCCGGAAAAATGTACTTGGTCAGCCATTCCTGCAGATCGAGATCGTCAGCGATACCGCGGAACAGCGTCATCGGCACGTGCGTGTGGCCGTTAATGAGACCAGGAATGACGACTTTGCCCGCGGCGTTGATAACGTCGCTCGCTGTGTATTGGCGGTCGATCTCGGCGGTGTCGTCCACCGCGACGATGCGGCCCGCCTTGATCGCCACACCACCGTTTTCGATGACGCGACGCGAGCCGTCCATCGTGACTATGGTGCCACCTCTGATAATCAAATCCACGTTAGTCTTCCTGCGCTGCGCCATCGAATTAAGTGAAATCGCCAAAAGAAGCAGAAACGAGAGCGCCGTAGACGCCCAATACTTATAGCCACCAGCGCGAAACAATATTGGTTTACTTGGGCGAATCCCGACATGTCGGAATTCGCCCAGGTCGGAATAAGATAATTTCAATGGCGCTCGTACTATAAACATTTTGCCGCTCCGCTGCTTTCTTCTGAGTCTCGTCAATCTACTTCTGTCCGGCCGAGCTGTCTTTTAGAAATCTTGCGTCAAAGGCGCGCGGCAAAAGGTCACCGATATCCACTTCCTGACGCTGGCCACGAAGATTCGCCAGCGTGATCTTCGCGGGCTTGCAATACTCCCAAATGATTTGCCGGCAAGTGCCACATGGTGGTGTCAGTTGCTCAGTGTCGACGACGATCACGAGGTCGGTAAAGTCGCGCTCACACTCAGACAGCGCCTTCCAAATCGCTACGCGTTCAGCGCAAACGGTGAGGCCATAGCTTGCGCTCTCGATATTGCAGCCGGTGTAGATCTTTCCGGCTCCAGTGCGCAGCGCCGCGCCCACCAAAAAATTCGAAAATGGCGCCAGTGAACATGTGCGCGCTCTTGTGGCAATCTCAATTAAATTATCAGTGTCGCTCAAATCCGGCCTCCAACCTCGATATCTCGGGCCAGCTTCTCGCGAATCTTTCCGCTAATCAAATCAATGCTCACAAGATTATGACCACCCTCAGGAATAATTACGTCAGCAAAACGCTTCGACGGTTCGACAAATTGAATATGCATCGGCCGCACCGTTGCGATGTATTGATCGATGACTGAATCAAGCGTGCGCCCGCGTTCGGCGATATCACGTCGCAGGCGGCGAATGAAACGCAGATCATCAGGCGTGTCGACAAAGATCTTGATGTCCATCTGTTCGAGCAAACGCGGCTCGGCAAAAATCAGAATGCCTTCGACGATTACGATTGGTTTCGGCTCGACGCGTGTCGTGGCCGGCAACCGCGCATGCGCTTTGAAATCGTAAATCGGAAGCTCGACCCGTTCTCCGGCGTTTAGTTTCTTCAAGTGGTTGACGAGCAAATCGTTGTCTACGGCGTCCGGATGATCAAAGTTCGCCGCGTTCCGATAATCGAGCGGCATGTCTTTCAGGTCACGGTAGTAAAGGTCCTGCTGAATGAAGACCACTTCATCCGCACTCACGGATTCGAGGATCCGGTTTGCTACCGTCGTTTTGCCAGAACCCGTGCCGCCACAAATGCCGATGATCATGATCGAAAAGGCGTACTTTGTGCTTTGCTTTTTGAACTTCGCGTATTGCAAGAGAGTCCGCGCTGAAAATTGCGCACCCCAGAGCAAATCACCAAAGCACGAAGATCAAAGTACAAAGTACAGTTTTTTAGAGTCTCGGAATTACTCGTCTCAGCAATTCGGTGAATTGCTCACGAACCCGTTCGCCGGTGGCCATCACCTGACTGTGATCGACCGGACGATCAGAAACGCCCGCCGCCAGATTCGTGATGCAGGAAATACCGACCACCTTCATGTCCATGTGCCGCGCGACAATTGCTTCCGGCACGGTGCTCATGCCGACCGCGTCCGCGCCTAGTGAACGCACCATGTGAATCTCGGCCGGAGTTTCGTAACTTGGCCCAGTCAACGAAGCGTAAACGCCGCGGAACATCTGCATACCCATCGACCGCGCTTCCGCCAACACAACATCCTGTAACTCAGGCGCGTAGCTGTTAGTCAAATCCGGAAAGCGGGGCCCAAAACGTTCGTCGTTCGCACCAGTCAGCGGATTCACACCCATCAAGTTGATGTGATCTGTAATCACCATCAACGAACCCGGCGTGAACTCAACATTCAGCGCGCCCGAAGCGTTGGTCAAAATCAAAGTCTGCACGCCCAGGAGCTTGAGCACGCGAATCGGGAACGTGACTTCTTCGAGTGAATAACCTTCGTAAAAATGAAACCGCCCTTGCATCGCGGCCACCGCTGATTCGTCAATTTCGCCGATGACCAATTTTCCGGCGTGGCCTTCGACAGTGGCGTGCGCAAACCCGGGAATTTCGTCGTAACGGATTGGCGTCGCATTCGTTAATTCGTCCGCGAACCCGCCCAGTCCACTGCCAAGTACGACCGCCACAGAAGTTTCAGTCTGAGTGCGCGAGCGAATCAGGCGCGCAGCTTTTTCTGCGCGATCGTAAAGAGATGTAGTTGAGACTGGTTTGGATGACATTTTATTCGAATAAAAACATTACAACATTTAGCTCGACAGGCGCTATCCCGAGCTGGGTTGGTGTTTACCTTTCCTTCTCGTAGGGAATTCCGATCGCTTTGGGGGCGCGAGACTGGCCGATGAAACCGGCCAGCACAATGATCGTTACTACATACGGAATCATCTGAATGAACTGCACGGGAATGTCTTCGCCGGAAGGAAGCTTCGCCACGCCCTGCATCTGAATTGTTAGCGCGTCAGCAAATCCAAAAAGCAAACATGCGAGCATGGTCTGAACAGGACGCCACTTGCCGAAGATTAGAGCAGCTAACGCGATGAAGCCACGACCGGCAGTCATGTTGCGCGTGAAAAGGGAAGACTGACCGATCGATAGATACGCGCCCCCCATTCCCGCGAGCGCGCCGGATAAGATCACGCCGATGTAGCGAATCCTGTTGACACTCACTCCGGCGGCATCAGCAGCTTCCGGATTCTCGCCAACGGCGCGCAGACGCAACCCGAATGGCGTTCTATATAAAACGTAAGCGGTGACAATCACAACGATGAGAGCGATGAGGGTGACCACAGAAACATCCGTGAGAATTCGCCATCTCGGGATCCAATCAGGGAACGCCGCTGGCCTAATTCTCTGCAGGAATAGGTAGATGGAGGGCAGCAGATACTCCCTCGGAACCTGCGGCGTGGATCCGGACGAAAGAAATAGCGCGCCACTCAACACCGCAGGCAGCCCGAGAAACATGATGTTGATGCCGGTGCCGGTCACAACCTGATCGGCTTTGAAGCGAATGCAGGCGAGCGCGATGATCACCGCGACGGCGATCCCGGCGACCATCGCAGCGCTGAGTCCGATGAAAGAACTGCTGGCATAAAACGTCACGGACGCTGCCGTAAATGCACCAGCTAACATCAAGCCTTCGAGGGCGATGTTGATGACACCCGAACGCTCTGAGTACAAGCCGCCGATCGCCGCAAGCACCAAAGGAGTCGCGAGTCGAAGAGTTGAAAACAGAAGCGAAACGGTAAAGAGTTGCCTCATAAAAGAGTGTGCTTTGTGGTTTGTACTTTGTTCGCTAACTAGACTTGGCGCGCGCATCCACAGAGCGTAGAAATGCATTGAGTTTCGGTGACAATTCCTGCACCAGGCCTCAAAGTTTCTGCACTTCAGACTGCGAAAGAAGTTTCCTCATGTAACATCGACGAAGCCAATGAAGCGTTTCGTACAATGACCCGCGTGCGACTCGGATGAATCGTCGGTTGTCGACAAGACTCCCGCGTCCCCCTTCCGCGATATTTGCTCCAATACTATCTGCCGCTCGCACAAGCTGTTTTACCCACAGTATCCCGTGCAAAATAGTTCCAAGTAGTTACGATGTTCCAAACGCTGTCAGCAATCTTCTCCGACAGTTGATACACCTGCAATTTCTCGAAATTCGTTCTTTCCATGGGAGTCTCCAAAATTCAAAGTTGAAATACGAACACAGATCAAAGCACAAAGACCAGAGTACAAAGCACCGATTAAACTTTTGCCTTCTTCATCAGTCCGAATCTCTTGAGTGGCCCGCGGAACATTGCTTCAGACGCAACCAGAACGATTAGGATACCGAGCAAAACCTGGACAATGTCCTTTGAAACTTTCATCGTAAAAGCGTCGACGAAGATTCCGCCACGCAGCAAGATCGCAAACAGAATTGCCGCGAGAAATACTCCGACCGGATGATTCCGCCCCAACAGGGCGACTGCGATTCCCACAAAACCGTAGTCGGCAGAAAAACCATCGTAGTAACGATAACGATACCCAAGCACTTCATTGATGCCGACCATTCCCGCCAGGCCGCCGGAAATGGCCATCGCGAGAATTATTTGTTTGCGAATTGAAATGCCGCCGTATTCTGCGGCCGAAGGATTTTGGCCCGTCGCGCGAATCTCGTAACCCCACTTTGTCTTCCACAACAGGACGTACACAAAGCCACAGGCAAGAATCGCGAGAATGAAAGCGAGGTTCAGCGGAATTCTTTCAGGTAATCCGGGGATAAACTTCCCGAGCCTTGCGATGTGGGCCTTTGAGCTGATCTCGGCGCTTTGCATGATCGCATCACCGGGAATTTTGTAGTGATACTGAGTGAAATAGCTGACCAGAGCGACTGCAATGAAGTTCAACATGATCGTGTTGATGACTTCATGTGACCCAAACTTGGCCTTCAGTAATCCGGGAATACCTCCCCAAATCGCGCCCGCGCCGACGGCGGCGATGCAGCACAACGGCACGAGGATCAACATTGGCAGATTCGCATATGGTGAATTCACGACGGCCCCGGTTCCGGGATTAATAATCGAGACGCCGCCGAACTTAATGCCGACCCAGGCGGAAGCAAACGCCGCGATATAAAGCTGGCCTTCAGCGCCGATGTTCAGCAATCCACAACGGAAGGCGACCGCCACGGCAAGCCCGGTGAAGATCAAAGGCGTCGCCAAAAACAACGTATAGCCAATTCCGTCTGGCCACGAAAAGGCGCTGCCGAGCAGAAGCTTGTACGTTTGGATGGGACTGTCGCCGATAATGAGCACCACAATGCCGCCGACAATGAAGGCGGCGACTACAGCGATTAAGGGAAACAGGATTTCCTTCAGCAGCTTCATTCGATTTTTGAATTGCGATTTCTGATTTTTGATAGCATCGGACAATTGAAAATCAAAAATCAAAAATCCGAAATGTCATTTATGACCACCCGTCATCATCAAACCAATCTCCTCGTTCGTGACGACTTTGGGATTCACTTCGCCAACGATTTCGCCGTTATGGATCACGAGCAGCCGATCGGAAAGCGCCGTGACTTCTTCCAATTCCGCTGAGACCAGCAACACACCACACCCTGCATCGCGCAAGGCCACGATCTTGCGGTGAATGAATTCGATCGCGCCGATGTCGACGCCCCGGGTTGGCTGCGAGACGAGCAGCAGCTTCGGCGGCAATTCAAACTCGCGGCCAATGATCAGTTTTTGCTGATTTCCGCCGGACAGCGACCGCGCTGTCAACGCGGGATCCGGAGGGCGCACGTCGAAATCGCGAATCACTTGTTCAGTTCGCCGACGGATTCCGTTCTCGTCGAGCATAACTTCGCCTGGGCCGGTGACGGCAGGCCTGCGATAGTGAATGCCGAGAATCGTGTTCTCAGCGAGACTCGAATCAAGCAGCAGTCCGCGACGATGACGATCTTCAGGAACATGGGCGATGCCGAGTTCCTTTCGCCGGCGCGCGTCAGCATTCGTGACGTCTTTACCCTCGAAACTGATTTTGCCCGTGACGTATGAGCCGGGAATTAAACCCGCGAGGGCTTCGATTAGTTCAGTCTGTCCATTGCCTTCGACGCCGGCGATGCCCACAATCTCGCCGGCGCGCACTTCGAAAGAAAC
Source organism: uncultured bacterium (assembly GCA_965653675.1). GTDB lineage: Bacteria > Acidobacteriota > Blastocatellia > Pyrinomonadales > Pyrinomonadaceae > UBA11740. The sequence continues at coordinate 31,274 of CBFHBA010000036.1, read as the reverse complement.
GTTATTCAGCCGCTTCGTGCCGTCGCGACCGATAATCGAGAGTCCATCGACTTTAACAACCGCCGCGCCCGGTTTCGCGTCGGGTTTTTCGACGCGCAGCAGGACTTCGCGGCCAACCATGAGACGGGCCAGCTCTGCGGCATTCGTGTCTTTGGTTTTTAGATCGCCGACAACTCTGCCGTCGCGCATGACCGTCACGTTGTCGGAAATCGCGAGCACTTCAGAGAGTTTGTGCGTGATGATGATGATCGTTTTGCCTTGCTCGCGCATGCGCCGGAGAATGGCGAAGAACTCTTCAACTTCCTGCGGAGTCAGTACCGCCGTTGGCTCGTCAAGAATCAGCAACTGCGCGTGCCGATAAAGCGCCTTCAACAGCTCCACGCGTTGCTGTTGTCCGACCGAGAGGCTTTCGATCGTCGCGTTTGGATCGACCGAGAGTTTGAACTCGTCTGAAACTTTGCGGATCTCCGCCGCGGCTTTCTTGAGATCAAGCGAAGCCGCGCTGCCAGGCTCAGCGCCGAGCACAATGTTCTCAGCCACCGTCATCGGCTCAACCAGCATGAAATGCTGATGCACCATCCCGATGCCGAGGGCGATCGCATCGTGCGGCGTGCGAATCTGGTGCGGTTGTCCCTTGATTAGGATCTCACCGCCATCGGCGGTGTAGAAGCCGTAGGCGATGCGCATCGCGGTGGATTTGCCGGCGCCGTTTTCACCGACGATGGCGTGAATCGTTCCCGGCGCGACCGCGAAACTCACCTGATCGTTTGCGAGGACGGCGCCGAAGCGTTTCGTGATGTTTCTTAATTCAATCATCCGCCAGTGGTCAGTGGTCAGTGGTCAGTGGTCAGTTGTCAGTTGTCAGTTGTCAGTTGTCAGTTGTTTGCGTCTTTGCCAAACAAGTTTGCGGCGTACGTCCGCGAAGCGGAGGAAATGATATTAGCCCAGCGCTTCAGCGCTGGGTCAGGTGTCAATGAAATTATCAGAGCCCGCGAAGCGGGCGGCAGAATTTCCGTCGGGATATGGTCGATTGCAAAACTCTGTCGTCCGTTTCACGAACTCCCGATTCTTTTCACCTTCTGATCCCAGCGCTGAAGCGCTGGGCTACTTTCACAGCGTCGGCGACGCGGACGACGTGCCACTTTCATTTTGTTGGCAAAGCCTCGGCCAAACTGACCACAGGCAAGTGACAGACTATTGAGTCATCCGATCTATCACCGTAATCTGCTTGCTAATAATCTTTTGCTTCGCGTCTTCGGCTGCCTTAATTGCATCGGCCGAAACGAATTCTTTGTTGTATTTGTCGACCACGTACCCGACGCCGGCGCTGTCCAGACCAAAGACGTGAAAGCCGCCTTGGAACTTATGATTCACGACATCTTGCACGATGTCATAGACGGCGTTGTCGACGCGCTTGACCATGCTCGTGAGGACAAATCCCGGTTTCACCATGTTCTGGTTTGAATCTACGCCGATCACATAATGCGTTGCGCGCCCGCTGGCATCGCGACCGGATTGCTCGACCGCATCGAAAGCACCGAGCCCTGAGTTACCAGCGGCGGTGAAAATTACATCAGCGCCTTTGCCAATTTGCGCGAGCGCAATCTCTTTTCCTTTTCCGGGATTGTTCCATGCGGCATCCGTTACACCTACGTAGTTTTGAATGACCTGGATATTAGGATTGACTGACTTCGCGCCCTGTTCGTAGCCACCTTCGAACCGATGAATCAAGCCGATGTCCATGCCGCCGATGAAGCCGATAGTGTTCGTCTTGCTTGCTTTCGCGGCCAGTATCCCAACCAGATATGAACCTTCGTGTTCTTTGAACACCAACGACGCAACGTTGGGCAGCTCGCTTACGCCGTCGATGATGGCGAAATGAAGGTTTGGATAGTCCTTCGCCACCTTTTCCATGATGGGGGCCTGCGCAAAGCCGACGCCGATAATCAGATCGTAACTTCGTTCCGCGAATGCGCGCATCGCGGGTTCAATCGAAGTAGGATTGCCCGGCTCGACGTCACGCACGATGATGTCGAATGCCGGCTTTTGATTTCCCTGCTCATCCAAACACGGTTGTCCGTCGGGCCGATGACCGGTTTCGGCGCACTTCACACCAACCCACGCGGCGGCATTGAACGACCGATCGTCTTTGCCGCCGATATCAAAAACGATGCCGACGCGAATTTTGTGCGGATCGTCGGCGCTGTAACTGACGCGATGGCAGGCAACACCGCTGAGAACCAGTAGCGAGATAAGAATTACAGTCAGAAACAGCTTGGGGTTCATAATTCGTTTCGGCTTTTGACTGGAGCGCAAGCGTCCCGCTTGCCACCGCGTTAGAAACAAGCGCAAGCGAGACGCTTGCGCTCCAATCATTTGTCAATCACTTCCTTGATCAATTCAGACCCTGGTGGCTCGTCGCCGATCTTATAGGAAGCCTGAATCCGCGTTGCGGCTGCTTGTCCACGGGTGGCGTCATCGCAAAAGACTACGCCGATAGCATCGCCCCCGCGTACCTCCTCGCCAATCTTCACGTCACTGATGAAACCAACTCGTGGATCAATCTGATCTTCGATTCGGACACGGCCTCCGCCGGCTTCCGCGATTGCATAGCCGACCTCAGCCGTATCGACTTGAGTTACAAATCCGGAGCGCGGCGATTCTACCGGAAACGCTTTATCTGTCAACGGCAGAATGCTTTGCGGTTCATCGCAGACCCTGGGATTGCCGGCCTGTGCTTCTACATTGCGGCGAAAGGTTTCCAAGGCTGCGCCGGATTCGTGAGCGCTCCTGACACGCGCACGCGCCGCTTCGATGGTGTTATCAAGATTTGCCAGCAGCACCATCCGCGCCGCGAGTTCGATCGAGAGATCGAGAACCGGCCGCGCGCCTTCCTCAATTTCTCCGCGCAGCAGCTTGACGCACTCAAGCACTTCAAGTGAGTGGCCAACCGCGCGGCCGAGCGGCTGATTCATGTCGGTAATCAGCGCCTGCGAACGAATGCCGAGGTCGTTGCCGGTCTTCACCAACGCGTGCGCCAACTGTTTCGCCTTTGCCGGCTCGCGCATGAACGCGCCCGAACCCGTCTTCACATCAATTACCATCGATCCCAAACCAGCGGCGCCTTTTTTCGAAATGATCGACGCAACGATCAACGGAATCGCTTCAATCGTCGCGGTCGCATCCCTCAGCGCGTAAAGCTTCTTGTCAGCCGGCGCGATCTCTGCTGTCTGTCCGTTCATCGCAAAGCCAACTTGTTCCAGTACCGCACGAAATTCTTTGAGAGACAAATTCACGCGATAGCCGGGGATTGCTTCCAACTTGTCGAGTGTGCCGCCGGTGTGGCCCAAGCCGCGGCCGGAAATCATCGGGACGCATACGCCTGCTGCCGCGGCCATCGGTGCGATTAGCAGCGAAGTTTTGTCGCCCACGCCGCCAGTTGAATGCTTGTCCGCCTTTGGTTTTGAAATGTCAGAGAAGTCGAGGATCTCACCTGAGTGAAGCATCGCCGCGGTAAGTGAGGATTGCTCGGCGTCAGTCATCCCGTTCAGAAAAACCGCCATTAGCCAGGCAGAGATTTGATAGTCGGCGACTTCGCCGCTCGTCACACCTGTGACGAAAAACGCAATTTCGTCGCACGACAATTCGCCGCCGTCACGCTTCTTTCGAATGATGTTCTGTGGTCTCAAAATTCGTTTAGTCGGACAGCAACACGACAGCCTGCGCACTGACAGCTTCGCCGCGACCAACGGCGTCGAGCCCCTCGCCCGTCTTTGCCTTAACGCTCACGGACGTGATGTTCAGCCGCAAAGCTTCAGCAAGATTCTCACGCATTTGATCGATCTGTTCGCGCAGCTTGGGCCGCTCAAGCATTACCGTGGCATCCGCATTGACGGCATGAAACCCGCGTTTCTTTGCGATGCGGACGACGTCGGCGAGCATCTTGAAGCTGTTCGCACCTTTCCATCGCTCATCGCTATCGGGGAAATGGACCCCGATGTCACCCTCGGCCAATGCACCGAGCACCGCATCGATGACTGCATGCGTCAAGACATCAGCATCAGAGTGTCCTTCAGCGCCGAATTCGTAAGGAACATTAACACCACCGATAATGAGCGGCCGCCCCGCGACCAGTCGATGCGTATCGTTGCCGATGCCAATACGAAACATGAGAAGGAGCACCGACATCTTGTCGGCGGGTCGCGGGCATCCTGCCCGCTGCGATTCTTTTTAAAGGCGCCGGCCAGAACCGCAGGCAGGATACGCGCTCAGTCTTATCGCAGAAGCGCTTCCGCCTGCTTCAAATCATCTACGCTCGTGATCTTGATGTTCCGGCCACTGCCTTCGACTGCGACCACTTCGATTCCCAAACGCTCAGCCAACATGCTCTCGTCCGTGATTTCGATGCCCGATAATTCCAATTCATCGAGCTGTTCGTACACGCTCTTTAGGACGTCGAATCGAAAGCACTGGGGCGTTAGCGCTCGTCGCAGTTCCGTGCGTGAAATGGTTTCGATGATCCGTTCCGTATCTACGCGCTTGATCGTGTCTGCCACCGGCGCAGTCAGTATCGCTGCGCCAGCTTTCTGCGCCGCCTGAACAACTTCATCGATTTCTTCGGATGTTACGAACGGTCGCACACCATCATGCACGGCAACGATCTCTGCGTCCGCTATTGTTGCCAATCCGTTCCGCACCGATTGTGCGCGCGTGCCGCCTCCCGCAATGATACGGCGCACTTTGCTTAACTCGAATTTCTGCGCAAGAGACTCAAAACCCGCCGTGTCTTCGGCGGGCAACACCGTGATTACTTCGTTGATTTGTTTACTGTGCTCGAATTGTCTGAGCGTGTGAATGATTACTGGAACACCGGCCAGCTCGAGAAACTGTTTCGGGCGATCGCCGCCCAGCCGCGTTCCCTTGCCGGCAGCCACGACTATGGCGACATTCATCGCTTAGCCTTCGGTGTCGCTGATGCGCGTCAACGCGGGCGCGGTTTTCACTTCCCGCAACGGGCGGCGGGCTCGCTCGCCGTTTCCCGTGCTCTCGGCTTCTTCGGACAAGCGCCCGAAAATCATCTTACCCGCAGTTGTTTGCAACACGCTCGTCACCGAGATGTCAGCATTCTTTCCGATCAGTCGCCGCGCGTTGTCGACCACGACCATCGTGCCATCGTCAAGATACGCAACGCCCTGGTTGTACTCCTTGCCCTCTTTTAGGATGAAGACGCGCATCGATTCGCCCGGCAACACGACGGGCTTTAGAGCGTTTGCCAACTCGTTGATGTTCAGCACCGTTACGCCGCGTAGTTGTGCCACTTTGTTCAGATTGAAATCATTTGTGACGATGACCGCGTCAAGCTGCTTCCCTAATTCGATCAACTTAAGATCGACTTCGCGCACCGAAGGAAAATCAGTCTCGACGATTTGAATATCCAGCGAGTTGTTATTCTGCAAACGATTCAACATGTCCAGACCGCGCCGGCCGCGTTGCCGCTTGGACGAATCAGGCGAGTCGGCGACCTGTTGTAATTCACGAAGAATGAACTGCGGCACGATCAGGGTGCCCGTTAGAAACCCCGTTTCAGCCACATCAGCGATGCGTCCATCGATGATGACAGAGGTGTCGAGAATCTTGACATCGCGACGTGCAGTTTTATCACTGAAGATTCCCCCGAGCGCGGACAATTCAATGTAATCACCCTTCGCCCCGCCGACCATTAGTCCGACGTACGCCATGAAAAAGGTAAGCGCGAGCGTGAGAAACGTTTTGGTTTCTGCCGAGACTGCGGTCGCTTCCTGGTTGATAATAAGCGAGCCAATTAGAAAGGCGCCGACGATGCCAAGGATCGAACCGACCGCCGCGCCAATTAATGTCTTGAGAGATGACCGGCGGATGCGCACCTCAAAAAAGATGATCGCTAGTGCGACAATTCCGGCTGCTCCCATCGAGATCAGACGATGGCCCGGAACCGGGTGTAGCACGTACCCCGCCGCCAGCAAAATCCCTGTAAAGATGACCCTTATAAGGACGATATCAAAGCGCATAATGCGGCGCATTTTAACATGGCCGCCGGTCGCCGTCACCGATTTTCGCTTCGCGGATTCGGGGATTTCCCGTATGATTCAACGCAAATTAGCTGGGAGTTCTCACAAATGAGCGATCGCAAATATCGGCAACGTGGCTATCAGGAAGAAGATCGGGAACGCGGGCAGCGACCTAAACAGCAGGCGCCGCCGAAGCGCGATCGCGAGGGGCCGCGCTCGCCGCGCATGATGGCATTTGGCGAGAAGGTCAAGTGCGCTGCTTGCGGCGCTGTCGTTCCAGCCAACGTTCGCCACGACAGCACCTGTCCGAAATGCAACGCTGACCTTCACACGTGTCGCGCCTGCATCCACTTCGATCCGGGCGCACGCTTTGAATGCCGCAAACCGATCACGGCGCGAATCGTGAACAAGGGCGGCCGCAATACTTGCGAGCTCTTTGCCGCGCGCACCGTTATTGAACGCGAAACTTCTTCAGGAACGCCGACCGATGCGCGCCAGGCGTTCGCGAATCTGTTTAAGAAGTGACTGGAGCGACTTCTTTTTCCCTTCTCCGCTGGGAAGGGTCGGCGATGACGGTTTAGCTCGAGCAACTTCTCTTCTCACGCTCAGCGCGACTCTCCAAATGTTTGGAGAGTCGCGTTGAAAACTTAATAACAGAGGTTGCGGTAAGCCCTCACCCTAACCCTCTCCCAGAGGGAGAGGGAACCTCGTTAGCAACATCTTAAGGCGTTCCGCTCGGCGGCTTCACCACCACCGCCGGAATGTTTTGGTCCTTCACTAGCTGATTAAATGCCGGCACGTCGGTTTTGATGATCGTTGAAAGCTTCGCGAGCTGTGCGTCGATTTGCCGAGCCAGATCGTCGTAGACCGCGAACGACTGATCGTTTGGCGGCGTGTCTGATCGCGCGACGACGCCAAGCAATGCCGCCAGTTTGTTGTTGAGACGAATCGGAAAGTTCAAAGGATCCTGGCTGCTCTGGTTCTTCGTCTGATAGAGCGCCTCTTCGACTTCAGTTAGTTTCTTGATCAAAGCACTGCCGCTGTCAGCGATCGGTTTCGATTGCGCACCAACGCGTTTCACCAGATCGTCGATCTGCTTCTTCACGTCGCGAATCTGAATGATGGCGTTGTGCGTCTCAGTCAGCTTGTCGCGAATTTTCAAAGACAGATCGAGCTGCTTAGCATAATCGGCTGGCGTCGTAGACAAACGCGGATCAGGTTTGACTTCGAAAGTTTCGGTCATGGTCTGGCCATCGACCGTCAACTTTACTTGATAACTGCCAGGAACGATCTTTGGCCCCTGCGTCTGTCCGGCCCAGAGAATCATTCCGGGAAAGCGCGTTGCGTCGGCGTAGCGCATGTCCCAGACAAATCTGTTCAGTCCAACGTCGGTCGTGACGCGCGCGGGCGCCGCACCGAAGAATCCTTCCTCCTCAGTCGCTGGCGGTTGCTGTTCCGGCGGCGCAGTCAATTGCGCCGCACCGGGTTGCGGACTCGGCTGCGGGCGCGGCGCGCGCGCGGTGAACTTGCGAATCGATTTGCCGCTCGAATCGAGAAACTCCAGCACGACGTCGCTGGTCGGTTTCGCTTTCAGTGAATAGTAAACAACGACGCCGGTCGGGGGATTCTTTCCAATCGTCGCGGTCGCCGGCAGATTGAATCCGCCACCACCGGGCATCCGGTACGCATCTTTCGGTTTGAAGAGTTTTATCCCTGACGCAGCGCCGAATCCGCCCGCATCCATTATCTGATGCAAGAGCGGTAGGTCATCAAAAATCCAGAAAGCGCGGCCCTGAGTCGCCGCCACCAGTTCCTTTTCGCGTTTGTGGATCGCGAGGTCAGTGATGGGAACCACAGGCAGATTAAACTGCATCGATTGCCAGTTCGCACCGTCGTCGAACGAAAGGTAGATGCCAGTTTCCGTGCCCGCATAGAGCAGCCCGCGCTTATTCGGATCTTCGCGAATGACGCGCGTAAAGGCGCCATCCGGAATGCCGTTCGTGATCTTCTTCCACGTCTTACCATAGTCGCTCGTCTTGTACATCGTCGCGGCGACATAAGCGGTCCCTGCATCGAACGGCGAAGCCTCGAGCGAATTGATCTGAATCCATTCAGGCATCATGTCTTTCGACGGCGTCACATTCGACCAGTTCTTACCCCCATCACGCGTCACCTGCACCAAGCCGTCGTCGGTGCCGACCCAGATCGTTCCGGCCTGCACCGGCGATTCCATCACGGTGAAGATCGTGTCGTAATACTCAATGCTGGTGTTATCTTTCGTGATTGGCCCGCCGGATGCCGCTTGCTTCGACTTGTCATTACGAGTTAGGTCGGGACTGATGACTTCCCATGTCTGCCCTTCGTTTGCCGTCTTGAAAAGCACGTTCGCCGCTGAGTAAAGCATGTTGGGATCATTCGGCGAAAAAACTAACGGGAAGTTCCATTGGAACCTATACTTGATGTCGGCCGCGCCCCAACCCATCGGATTGTCTGGATAAGGATTTACGTCGCGCAGTTGCCCAGTGTGGTGATCATAACGAGTGATTAGCCCGTCGTACGAACCCGCAAACACAATGTTGGAATCTTTCGGCGAGGGCGCAATCCAGCCTGATTCGCCGCCGCCGACGTCGAACCAATCGCGCACATCGATGCCGCCTTCAGTGTTGCGACTGGCGATGCGCACGGTGGAATTGTCTTGCTGTGCGCCATAGATGTTGTAAGGAAAGTCATTGTCCAGCGCGACGCGGTAAAACTGTGCGGTCGCTTGATCCTGCTCACTCCAACTCTTGCCGCCGTTGAAAGAAACGTTCGCGCCGCCGTCATTGCTATTTATCATGCGGTTCGGATCGTCGGGCGCAATCCACAAATCGTGATTGTCACCGTGCGGAACGCCAATGCCGGTGAAGGTGCGACCGCCGTCGTTCGATCTATAGAAGCCAGTATTCAAGACATAGACCGTGTCAGCGTTTTTCGGATCGGCGTAGATGCGTGAGTAGTACCACGCACGCTGCCGCAGATTTCTCTGCTCATTAGTCTTCGTCCAGGTGCGCCCGCCATTATCTGAACGAAAAACGCCGCCATCTTCTGCTTCGACAATTGCCCAGACGCGATCGGGATTTGCCGGTGACACGGTGATGCCGACGATCCCAATCGTGCCGCGCGGCAGCCCGGGATTGCGCGTAATTTCCGTCCAATTATCGCCGCCGTCTGTCGATTTGAAGATGCCGCTGCCGGGACCGCCACTCTCGAGCGTCCAGGGTTTGCGATAAACTTCCCAAAACCCCGCGTACAAAACATTCGGATTCGTTGAGTCGATGACCAGATCGCATGCGCCGGCTTTGTCGCTGCGAAACAGAACTTTCTGCCACGTCTTGCCCCCGTCTTTCGATCTGAAGATGCCGCGATCGGAGTTCGGTCCCCACACGTGACCCTGTGCGGCGACGTAAACGATGTCCGGATTTTTCGGATGGACACGGATGCGCGAAATCTGGCGCGTGTCTTCGAGGCCGATGTGCTTCCAGGTCTTGCCGGCATCGGTGGATTTGTAAACGCCATCACCGTGCGAGACGTTGCCGCGAATCGGCGATTCGCCCATGCCGACGTACACGACGTTCGGATCGGAATCCGACAGACCAATCGCGCCGACTGAACCGGTGCCGAAAACTGATCCGTCGCTGACAGGCTCCCAATTGATGCCACCATCGTTTGTCTTCCACACGCCGCCACCGGTCCCGCCGAAATAAAAAACCATCGGCTGCGAAGCGACGCCGGCTACGGCCGTTGATCGTCCACCGCGAAACGGTCCGATCGATCGCCACTGCAGAACCTTCAGCGAGTCTGTTGGACCAGTACCCGGTTGGCGGCGTTGGGCATCGACGTTGATGGCGAACCACGCAGCGGCAGCAAGCAGAGCAACGCCACACACAGTCACTAGCGACTTTCGAAACATGGCAGGGGGCTCCTTCAGAAGTTTCACGTATTTCGTTTGTCTTGGATTTCCAGATCAACCGCCCGCTCCCACAGGCGGTGCTGACATCGAGCAGCGGACGGCGCGGAAGATAACCTATTTCAATTCAGGTTGCCAGTCACTTGTTCTCTTTTAGCTTACGATAACGCTCCCGATCGGCTTCGGCCAGACGGCCTGAGACTTTGTTAGTGACGAATGGCGTAAAGTCCGGCTTATCCGTGAACACTCCGAACATCGGCACGGCTAACTGCTCGGCTGCGTTCAGAGACTTCAGGCCGAGCACCAGCTCGATCGTGCGCAGCAGGCTGAGTTGATCGTAGCGATCGCTTACCACCGCGCCGCGCTTCACGTGAGGACCGGCAGCGAAAGCGACCGTGCGCGTAGCATCCACGTGATCGGGTCCGTTTTGCGCATCGTCTTCAACTACCAGCACCAAAGAATCTTTCCAGATCGGACTATGCGAAATGATTTCCAACACGCAACCGAGCGCCGCATCGTTCTGCGCCACAAACTGAAATGGATCAAGAATCTTATTGAGGTTACCGTCAGTGTGATCATTCGGCAGCCAAATGTAATGAAGCTGCGCAACGTGGCCGGACTTTAACTGCGCATCGAAATCCTTCTGCCATTCGTGCACGCGATCGAGATCCGAAACGTTCAAGTCCCATGAGCGAAAACTAAACGGATACCTGGAAAGGTAAGCTCCAAACCTGCGACGCAGTTTGTCGTCGCGACCAATGATTCGCGCAAATGTGTCATCACCGGTCAGAAACTTTGAAAGCGCCATCGTGAAGTCGTGCTCGCCGAGAATTTTGTAACCGTCTTCGGCTGAATTGACGCGACCGTAATACGGTCGCATCAAGTTATTGAATTCCTGGCCGCGATCTTCACCGGCGGCGGCGGCGATTGTTTTGTCGTAAAAACGGCGCGCAATCTCGCTTTCGGAGCCGTACAGTTCGCTGAAGATCCGATAAGCGCGCGTGAACAGAAAATAATTCTCACCGTAAATCCGGTAATCGACGCCGGCGTCATCAAGCAGGTCCCAGAGATAAATCGGCGACATCGTCGCCGGTACTGTGCCGAACGGATAGCCTTTCCAGCGATATGAATAACTAACGTTGCCTAACCATTCGGTGAATGGACTGGCATAACCGCTGGTCGTAAAGGCGTGACCGAGCACGCTGATCTCGCCGTTGACAAAGAAATTATCCAGTGTCACGAAATCGCGCGCGAGCTGATGTTGCACTGGCGAAATGTCTTCGCCAAACAGAGTGAGCTTTGGATCACCGTTACCGCGGCCCAGATCGCCAAGCACCTGATCGTAAGTCCGATTCTCTTTGATGATGTAGAAAATGTGCTTGATAGGGAGCTTCAATCCACGTTTGTTATCGAAGAGTGGAGACGCACTATTGACTTGCGCCGTCCATTTCGCGGCGTTGGGTTTGAGATGGTTGACAGGCAGAATCGAAATTGAGCCCTTGAGTAGATTAAGGACGTAGCCCGGTGGACGACTAGTTTGTTGATTTGATTGCGGGCCATTCAGATTCGGCCGGCGCGCGCGAATACCTTTCGCGTTTGCGATGAGCAGCTGGCCGTTTTGAAGCAAGACATTCGTCGGATACCAACCTGTTGGAATTAACGCGGATTGTTTTCGAGTCCGCCGATCGATCACCGCCAGCGAATTATTTCCGGCAAGCGTCACGAACAGCCGATTCGCATCCACCGCACAAGCCGAGGGAGTTGTGCCAAAAACGCTTCCCTTCGTCGCCACGGAAATTGTGCCGTTAATCCGCATCGCTTGCGCGTCAATTCTCGTAAGGTCATCCGATCCGGTATTCACCACGAAAAGCTCGCGGCCATCCGAGCACATCTCCTGTGGGGTACGGCCGACTGCGATCGTCTTGACGAGCTTCAGCCGGCCGTCGAAAACGAGAAGCTTGTTCTCACCGAGAAGAGTGACGAACAACTTGCCCGCGATGAATTTCACCGCGTACGGAAAGTAACCAAGGTCGACTTCCTTTTCGATTTTTCCGGACGAGGTGTTAACCAGACTGAGGCGGCCATTGACGTATTCGCCCTTGGTGTTCTTCAACGCCATCGTCGCCACGGCAATATGCTCTGCGTCTACCGTTGCCAGGCCGCCACCAAACCCGGCAAGCGGATATTCTTTATCAATTTCGAACTGTTGATTGACGCGATAGACTTTCTGATCGTAACCGCCGCTGATGTAAAGATACTGCCCGGCGACAACGGCGCTCGGAAATAACGAATTGATGCGCAGCGATTTGATGACCCGCGCCGTATCGACGTCGACGATTGAAACTTCCTGCGATTCCTTCGTGTCAGGAAAGTAATAGTAGCCAGTGTCCAACACGACGAGTTTTCCGGCGAACATGGTGAAGGTGTACGGCAGCCGTCCGACTTCGACTTGCGTTCCGGCCGGTGCAATACGCCAACCATTCGGCAATTCAACTTCGGCAAGCTCACGGGCTTTCGATTGCTTTTGGGCGGCCGCAATGTAAGGCAGGATCGAATCGTAGGGGGTCTTGCGCGCGAACTCCCAAAGTTCGCGATTGAGATCGTCCTGGTCGTCGGGATCGTCAACGCGACGTTGGGCGAGTGACGCAGCAGACAACAGGAAGGAGATTACGACTAACAGAAAAATCAAACAGCAACGCTTACGGAAAGAGTGCCGTAGGCACGAGATATTTGTAGATGGCGCAGGCATTTTTTTGATTGGGTACGGGCGAGAAGAAACGTGTGAACGTTTCTTCTCAGCCGCAAGATTCTCTGGACACACAAAACTATAAATATTTCGCCGCTACGCGGCTGCTTCATTAAAACAACTCCGCCAGTGCTTCATCAACCGATCGCACGCCGACGACACGGAGCCCAAGCAACTTCTCCAAACCGGTCGTGTTCGATAACGGGATGACAATTCGTTTGAAACCGAGCGCCTGTGCTTCGCGCGCGCGGACCGAAGCCTGGGACGAGCCGCGAATCTCACCCGTCAATCCGACTTCGCCGAAGACGGCAGTGTGCGCGTCTATTGGTTGATTGCGAAAACTGGAAGCAATGGCCGTGACCAAACCGAGATCGACTGCCGGCTCGTCAACTTCCAAGCCGCCGGCAATATTCACGAACACATCGTCGCCGAGAAGCTGCATGCCAGCGCGCTTCTCAAGCATCGCAATCATAAGCGCTACCCGATTCTGATCGACACCCTGCGTCATGCGCCGGCCGGTGCCGTATTTCGAGGTTGAAACCAGCGCCTGAATTTCAACGAGCACGGGCCGCGTGCCTTCCATGCACGCAGTGACGACTGATCCTGCGGCGTCGGCCGGCCGTTCTGCCAGAAACATCTGTGAAGGATTCGCGACAGGCGCAAGTCCGGTGTTCGTCATCTCGAAAACTCCGACTTCGTTTGCTGCGCCGAAGCGATTCTTCGTCGCGCGCACAATGCGGTGATTGTGATGACGCTCACCTTCAAAGTACAGCACGGTGTCGACAATGTGTTCGAGGGCACGCGGCCCGGCGATCGAACCTTCTTTTGTCACGTGCCCGATGAGAAACACCGGAACGCCGCGATGCTTCGCGAGCAAGAGAAACTGCGCCGCGACTTCGCGAATTTGGGAGACTGAACCCGGCGCTGATTCGATCTCGGTCGAGAAGGTTGTTTGAATTGAATCGACAACGATCGCAGCCGGTTGAACCCGGTCAACTTCGCGAATGATGTTTTCGAGATTTGTCTCAGGCAACAGCAAAAGATTCGGGGCGGCGATGCGCAAGCGTTCGCCGCGCAACTTGATCTGCCGCTCCGATTCTTCGCCAGAGACGTAAAGAACCGTCTTGCCGGTGGCGCTCAGCTTGTCGGCGACCTGCAACAGCAAAGTACTCTTGCCGATTCCGGGATCACCGCCAAGGAGCACCAGCGTTCCCGGTACGATGCCGCCTCCGAGTACGCGATCGAATTCAGTCACGCCGGACGAAATTCGGGTGTCGTCCTGAGATTCGATTTCGGAATACGCCACCGCTTTCGCCTCGCGCAGACGAAATCCATTGCCGCTGCGGCCCTTCTTCGTCGTGACCAAACGCTCTTCGACGAGCGAATTCCACTCACCGCACTCAGGACACTTGCCCAGCCACTTGCGCGACTCAAAGGCGCAGTTCTGGCAGATAAAGATGGTGTTGGATTGTTTCGGCAAAGTTTTTGCGTGAACGCCGAAGGCGTTCGATAACTTAGCCCAGGGTGAAAGCCTGGGATCATGACGCGAGATCGAAACGAACCCTGAAGGGGTTCAGTAAGGATCGTATTGAACCCTTTCAGGGTTCGAAAATCTAATCATCTACATCATCCCAGGGCGTTGCCCTGGGCTAAGTTATCTTGCGCTTTCAGCTCAACAGTGCTTTCACATTTTCCACCGGTCGCCCCAGCACCGCACGATGGCCCCGTTCGACAATCGGTCGCTGAATTAAATCCGGATGTTCAATCATCAGCGAAATGATTTCATCATCGCTAAAGTCTTTCTTTCCCACCTCAAGTTCGCGATAGATCGACTCGCTGGTGCGCAGAAGCTCGCGCGGCTTGATGCCTATCTTCTTGATCAGATCGCGCAGCTTCTTCTCGGTGAGCGGCTCGATGTAGTAATTGACCTTTTCGAAATCGACGCCACTCTCACGGAGCAGCTTGTCCAATTCGCGACACTTCGTTCAAGTCGGCTTTTCATAAACTGTGATCATAAAACATGTCCTTCGTACTTAGATCTTTGATCTTTGTTTCCTTTTCGATCCTGACCTAGAAAATGAGATAGGCTTCCAAGCAAAGCGTCGAAGCACTAAGTACAAAGCACAAAGACCCCCCTTTTCCTCTACGGGAATATTCCCCTCACCCGTGTCGCTTCGGCCACGCGATCGATGGCCAGAATGTACGCGCCAGTGCGCATGTCGGCGCCGTAGTAACGCGCCTTTTCATGCACCTTGTGGAACGCATTGCCAATCGTTTCTTCGAGTGTCCGATTGATGCGGTCCTCGCTCCAGAAGAACGAATACTGATCCTGCACCCATTCGTAGTAACTGACGGTTACGCCGCCCGCATTCGCGAGGATGTCGGGAATCAACATCACATCATTGTCTTCGAGTACACGATCGGCGCCCGGCGTAGTCGGCCCATTCGCCAACTCAGCAATGATTTTCGTTTTCACGCGACCGACGTTTGTCAAAGTAATGCTGTTCTCCAGCGCCGAAGGACAGAGGATGTCGCATTCGACTTCCAGAACGTCATTCGGCGAAATCTCTTTTGCGCCGGCAAGTCCGCGCAGCGCCCCGGTTTCTTCTTTGTGTTTGAGCGCTGCCGCCATATCCAAACCACTAGCCGAGTACACGCCGCTCTTTGAATCGCACGCCGCCACAACTTTCGCGCCGTCTTCCGCAACCAGACGGGCAATAATCGAACCGGCATTGCCGAAGCCTTGAACCGCAACTGTTGCATTGCGAAGACTGATGCCTTTCACTTTGCAAGCTTCCCGCAGCGCGTACAAAGCGCCGCGCGCCGTCGCTTCGTGACGTCCTTGTGATCCACCGAGCGACAACGGCTTGCCGGTCACGACGCCGAGTTCGGTATGACCACGCACCATTGAGATCGTGTCCATGATCCATGCCATCGTTTGCGAATCGGTGTAAACATCGGGGGCGGGAATATCTCGGTCCGGTCCGATGATGGGCGCAATCTCGAATGCATAGCGACGCGTCAGCCTTTCCAATTCACTGTTGGAAAGGCTCTTCGGATCGCACACGACGCCGCCTTTGCCGCCGCCATAGGGAATGCCGACGGTCGCGCACTTCCAGGTCATCCATGAGGCCAGCGCTTTTACTTCGTCGAGCGTCACGTTCGGGTGATAACGAATTCCGCCCTTCGCGGGACCGCGCGCGATGTTGTGCTGCACACGATAGCCCTCGAACACTTTCGTTTCACCGCCATCCATCTTGACCGGGATCGAAACGATGAGTTGGCGCTTTGCGTTGCGCAAGACGTGGCGCATCGACTCTTCCAATTCCAGATAGTCGGCGGCGCGATCAAATTGTTGTTTCGCGATTTCAAATGGATTGAGTTGCTCCGGAGCGGGCTGGGGGGCTGACATGAAAACTCCCTCCTTGTACATAACGGGGTGATAAGGCGGCGCTATCCTAATGGAAAGCAGAAAAACTGTCCAAAGGAAAACCTTACTTTGTACTTGGTGCTTGGTACTTCGTGTTTGGTCCCCAGTGGGTACAAGCCCCTCGACTTGAAAGCTCAAGACAGTGTTGCGAACAAAGTACAAAGTACCAAGCACAAAGTAAAAGTTGCAGGAACAATCTCAGCGTCGTGGTTTCTAAGTTCGTAGCTTCTCGACCCGAAGGCACCGGCTGACAGGAGGAGCTAAGATGTTTACCAACCTAATCGAATCGAATTCTCACAAGCGAGAGTTCAAGCGGCGCAGTTCGTTTTTCGTCGCCACAGTTGCCGCCTACGCGTTGGTTCTGACTGCTGCGGGGATCGTCGGGATTCTCACCTATGACGCGCGCGTCGATGCCCAGAACATGGATTTGATGCTTGAGAGTTGGATTCCGCCGGTGAAGCCAGCTCATGAGCCCGAAGGACCACGGCCCGCACGCCGTACGCCTTCAACCAGAGTCTCGGAGCGACCCACGCGGCCCAAGTTGTACGAGAGCGCGAGCAATCCGACCAAACCGCCCGAAACCGTAAGTGCTGCGCCTAACCCGATTCCGCCCGCACCGGCGAATGCGGTAGTGGCACCTTATGTTTCAGATCCGCCGACGACCAGTTCATCCACGTCAAAATGTGACACCTGCACCGGAAGTGACAATCACGCAACTCCAGTTGTAGAAAAGCCGCAACCGACGCCCGAACCAACACCCGTCAAACCGGTTGGACCGCAATTCGTCACTTCGAGTGTGCTTGCTTCGAAGGCGGTCAACCTGCCAAAGCCAATCTATCCAACAATCGCGAAACAGATCCGGGCGCAGGGTCCTGTTAATGTGCAGATCTTAATTGACGAAGACGGAAAGGTAATTTCCGCGCACGCGGTCAAAGGCAATGCCAGTTTGCTTGGCGCTGCGGAAGACGCCGCACGTCGGGCGCGCTTCACACCAACAACCCTGAATGGACAGCCAGTCAAAGTGCAGGGAGTGATTATCTACAACTTTCTGTTGCAGTGAGGTCAGTTGCGGGTTGCGCTCTGACTAGCGCTTCACTTGCTCGAAATTGCATAGCTCAGGCTTCTTGTCCGGTCGCCAGCGCAGGAACTTTGTCCCGTGGCGAAAACGTCCGCCGGTGAAGTGATCGTATTGCACTTCGCACACGAGTTTTGGCGCGAGCGGTTGCCATTCAGCCGATCGCTCGGTTGCCCAGCGGCTTGGACCACCGGGTGCATTGCCGCTGAAGCCAGGCGGTTTGATTAACTTCTCGAGTTTCTTTGTGAGCGCGGGTTTCTCGCTCGCTTTGAAACTCGACGAGAAGCCGACGTGATGCAGCAATCCGTTCTCGTCATACAAACCGAGCAACAGAGAGCCAACGACCTTCCCTTCCGAGGCGTACCGAAATCCACCAACGACGCAATCGGCGGTGCGCAGACGCTTGACCTTCACCATGCCGTGACGATTGCCGCTTTGATATGACATGTCGATCCGTTTGGCGATGACGCCATCGAGATCGACACCAGCGCCCGCCAGCCAGTGTTTCGCGATTTTCAGATCATCTGTGCACGGCGACAGCTCAATTGATTTGTTCTTTGCCACGTATTTCTTTGCGAATGCGTCGAGTTTCTTTCTTCTGTCTATCAGCGCCAGATCCACGAGCGCCTTGCCGCGGTCATCAACGAGGAAGTCGAAGACGATAAGTTTGGCGGGCGTTTCCTGCGAGAGCTTCTTGATCCGGCTCGCCGCGGGATGGATGCGCATTAACAAATCATCGAAAGAAAACTTACCTTTTACGGGCACGACGATCTCGCCGTCGATCACGAATTGCTTCGCCTTGAGGCTCAGCAAAGCCTCGACCACCTCCGGAAAGTAACGTGCCAGCGGCTGACCGCTTTTTGATTGCAGATCGACTTTGGCGCCATCACGAAACGCAACACAGCGAAAGCCATCCCACTTCGGCTCGTATTGCCAGTTATCATCCGCGGGAAGCTTTTCGACAGACTTCGCCTCCATCGGCAGATAAGGTTGTTTGAGTGGTAGAGTCATGATCCTCGTCGCTCCAGGATACGGAGTCAGTACCGGGAGCGTTAGCGACCGGGTGTTTTCGCACTGGGCAGGATGAGTGGTCAGGCTAGTTGGAACCCGGTCGCTACCGCTCCCGGTACTGACCTCACCGCCTCATGCCTGACCAACCCTCTCCCTCCGGGAGAGTGAAGATTCACTTCAAATACGGTTTCAAATCAAATCGCTTCTTATCGAGCAGAGGCTGCCATAGATCGCCGACCCTCCCAATTCGCTTCCGGACGTTGCGCAGGTGGAAGTCTTCAATGCGCACTCCCTTCTCGATCTCTTTCCACGTCACCGGCGTAGAAACACAAGCTTTGGCTGTCGGCCGGACCGAATAGATCGAAGCCAGCGTGCGGCCCCAGGCGTTCTGATTGTAATCAACCAGCACGCGTCCTTTCGGCCGCTTTGCAACTTTGTAAATCGCCGTGATCAATTCCGGATTTGCTGACGCGAGCACGTGCGCAATCTCCTTCGCAATCGTCCAAACCTGCTTCTGCGTCGGGCCGCGCACAATTGGCACATAGATGTGAATGCCCTTTGACCCGGTAGTTTTCGGATAAGACGGCATCTTCAAAGCCGCGAGCGCATCGCGGACGACGAGCGCCGTCTGCAAAACAGTTTCCCACGTCGCGCCGGGAACAGGATCGAGATCAAAGTGAAGGTAGTCAGGTCGATCGACGTCGTCACAGCGCGCGTACCATTGATTGAGATCGATGCAGCCGAGATTGATCACCCAGAGCAAGGCCGGCAAGTCCTGAATGATGGGAAAGTCGATTACGTTTCCAGATCCGTGCCAGATCGAACACAGCTCGATCCACGACGGCCGAGGCGACGGCGCGCGTTTCATGAAGAAGAAGTCGCCGGCTGCGCCATTCGGATAACGCTTCATCACCATCGCTCGATCCTTCAGGTGTGGCAGCAGCACATGCGCGACGTCAGCGTAGTATTGGATCAAGTCGCGCTTGGTTATTTTCAGTTCGGGCCAAAAGAGTTTTTTGAGATTAGTGAGCTTCACTTCGCGCCCGCCAATCTTGAGTTCGATTTGCTCAGCGTTCTTGGGAATTTCAATGCGGCGACGGACGCTCGAACCCCGAGGCACAGCCGTGTGTTTCGCCGGGTGATAGTCGCGATGAGCTTTGGTTTTAGGCGGCATTAAGCTCCGGGCGTTAGAGTACCAACTTTAGTTGGGTTTTTGCGAGACGTACAAAGCCCGACTAAAGTCGGTACTCTGACGTCATTTTAAACGGAGTTCTCTCTTAACACATTGTTTCATTCATGGTACACTGGGGGCCTTTATGAAAGCGCTTGAGCAGTTTCATCCGGCGGTCCGCGACTGGTTTCTGAGGCAGTTCACTGCTCCGACCGGTCCCCAGGCAGAAGCCTGGCCGGCCATCAAAGCCGGCAAACATACGCTCATCGCCGCGCCGACCGGATCGGGTAAGACGCTCGCCGCATTCTTGTCCGCGATTGACGACTTGGTTTGGAAAGCCGTCAGCGGAAACCTCACGGATGAAACTCACGTCGTCTATGTTTCGCCGCTAAAAGCGCTGAGCAATGACATCAAGATCAATCTGGAAGAGCCGCTCAAAGGCATTCAGGCGAATCTCGAAGCCGCCGGCATCTCGAATGTTGAGATTCGAACGCTCGTCCGCACCGGCGATACACCCGCGAAAGATCGTGCGGCGATGACCAAGAAGCCGCCGCATATCGTCGTCACCACTCCTGAATCACTTTACATTCTGCTGACCAGCGACGGCGGGCGGAGGATGTTGAGTACCGTCCGCACTCTGATTGTCGATGAGATTCACGCGATGGTCGATGATAAGCGCGGATCGCACCTGTCGTTGTCGATTGAGAGATTAGAAGCTCTCACCGCCGCGTCCGGCGCTAGAGTACCGACTTCAGTCGGGCATTTAACTGGAAGCAAGAACGACCCGACTAAAGTCGGCACTCTAACGCCTGAGTTTGAAAACACACTCGTGCGCATCGGTCTGTCCGCCACGCAAAAGCCGATTGAAGAAGTGGCGCGCTTTCTTGTCGGCACACACAACATTCAACCGGACGGCTCGCCACGGTGCACGATTATCGATACCGGCCACGCGCGTCGACTCGACCTGGCAATTGAAGTTCCCAGCTCGCCGCTCGAATCCTTGATGTCGAACGAAGTTTGGGAAGAGATTTACGATCGCCTCGCGCAGATGATTCGCCAGCACAAGACCACTCTGGTCTTTGTGAACACGCGACGCATGGCTGAACGCGTCGCACGGCATTTGGGTGAACGGCTTGGCGATGAAAACGTTACGTCGCATCACGGCAGTTTGGCCCGTGAGATTCGTTTGGCTGCCGAACAGCGTTTGAAATCGGGCGAATTGAGCGCGCTTGTCGCAACGGCATCGCTTGAACTCGGCATCGACATCGGCGCCGTGGATCTGGTCGTTCAAATTGGATCGACGCGAGCGATTTCGACGTTATTGCAGCGCATCGGCCGCTCGAATCACACCGTCAGCGGCTTTCCCAAAGGCCGCATCTTTCCGCTCTCGCGCGATGAACTGGTCGAGTGCGCCGCACTCATTGATTCCGTCAGGCGTGGCGAATTGGATCATCTCGAAATTCCCGAACAACCTCTCGATATTCTGGCGCAGCAAATCGTCGCGGCATCAGCGCCGGAAGAATGGAGGGAAGATGAGCTGTTTGCGATGGTCCGCCGCGCCTACCCATATCGAAATCTGAAGCGCGAGAAGTTTGATGAAGTCATTCGCATGCTTTCCGAAGGCTTCACGACGCGTCGCGGCCGGCGCGGAACCTATCTGCACCATGATGCAGTCAACGGTCGAATACGCGGCCGCCGCGGCGCGCGACTGATGTCGATCACCAATGGCGGCGCGATCCCGGATACTTCTGACTACCGAGTCATCCTCGAGCCGTCCGAGACATTCGTCGGCACCCTTAATGAAGACTTCGCGATTGAGAGTCTCGCCGGCGATATTTTTCAACTCGGCAACAGTTCGTACGAAATTAAGCGCGTTGGCGCAGGCGAAGTGCGCGTGCTCGATGCCCACGGCCAGCCGCCTTCTATCCCGTTCTGGTTAGGTGAGGCACCAGGTAGATCGGAAGAGTTGTCAGAGTCCGTGTCGCGCCTTCGTAGCGAGATTGCGAAGCGGCTGGATGATGAGATGGTGTCAGTACCCGGAGCGGTAGCGACGGGATCAGGGTCGTCCTTGAAGGCACCAATTGATCCGGTCGCGACCGCTCCCGGTACTGACACTTGGGGCTCGGCGAACCAGGACACGCAAGATCCCAGCCCACGAGGGCCTGCGCTCGCATGGCTCGAGAACGAGGTGGGGATCGTTCAAGCCGCGGCCGAACAGATTATCGAATATCTGGCGATGACAAAGATTGCGCTGGGCGCGATGCCCACGCAGGAGCAGATTGTCGTCGAACGTTTCTTCGACGAGAACGGCAGCACGCACGTAGTAATTCATGCACCATTCGGTAGCCGTTTGAATCGGGCCTGGGGACTCGCCTTGCGCAAGCGATTCTGTCGCGCTTTCAACTTTGAACTGCAAGCGGCAGCGACGGAAGATTCGATCGTCCTGTCGCTCGGTCCGACACACAGCTTTCCGCTCGAAACAATCTTCAACTATTTAAATTCAAAAGGCGTGTGCGACGTCCTGGTCCAGGCGTTACTGAACGCGCCGATGTTCAATATTCGTTGGCGTTGGAACGCGACGCGCGCGCTGGCAATTCCGCGTTGGCGCAGTGGCGGAAAAGTCGCTCCCCAACTGCAGCGGATGGCCGCGGAAGATTTGCTCGCACTTGTGTTTCCCGATCAGCTGGCCTGCGCGGAAAATCTCAGTGGTCCTATCGAAGTTCCCGCTCATCCGCTCGTCGAGCAGACAGTGCGGGATTGTCTGGAAGAGGCGATGGATATTCACGGGCTCGAGCGTCTGCTCGAGTCGATTGAGCGGGGCGAGCGCACCTTGATCGCGCGCGAGATGAACGAGCCTTCGCCGCTGGCGCAGGAGATTCTCACCGCGAAGCCATACGCATTTCTCGATGACGCACCAGCGGAAGAGCGCCGCACGCTGGCGGTGATGAATCGGCGTTTTCTTGATGCTGACACTGCAGCCGATCTCGGCCGATTGGATCAAGCGGCAATTGATCGCGTTCGTGAAGAGGCCTGGCCCTCCGCCCAGAACGCTGATGAGTTGCACGACGCGCTGATGCAGCTTGGGTTCATTACGACGGAAGAGGGGGCGAAGAATAATTGGCAGGGATTGCTTGAAGAGCTTGTGAGAGATCGACGGGCGACTGTGCTCGTGTCAGAACCGCGTTCGGAAGCGACCGGGTCTATATCGAGTAGCGATCAGATGAGGTCAGTACCGGGAGCGGTAGCGACCGGGTCTGCTCAACATGAGGACGAACTAATACACCCGGTCGCTACCGCTCACGGTACTGACCTCAAGTGGGTTGCCGCCGAACGTTTGAACCAACTGCGCGCGGTATGTCCGAATGCTCAACTTAATCCGCAGATCGAACCACCCGCGAGCTATGCCCGTGAAGAGTGGTCTGCCGATAACGCACTCGTTGAGATCTTGCGTGGCCGCCTGGACGCGCTCGGTCCGGTGACAGTCACGCAGCTCGCGAATTCCTTGTCACTTCCGACAAACCAAATCGAAATCGGTCTGGCAAAGCTGGAAGGCGAAGGCTTTGCGATGCAGGGACAATTCACGCCTCTGGGTACGCAGCCATCCGCGGCTGCTCCTGACACTGAAGCGCGCGGGGACGCGCGCGTACCCATCGAGTGGTGTTCGCGGCGTTTACTCGCTCGGATTCACAGTTACACCCTCAACCGTTTGCGCAAAGAGATCGAGCCTGTCTCAGCGGCCGACTTCATGCGCTTCCTTTCTGTCTGGCAAAAGGTCGCAATCGATCACAAAACCGAAGGGGCAGCCAGCGTCGCCGCCATCCTTGATCAACTTGAAGGGTTCGAAGCGCCGGCTGGCTCATGGGAATCAGAAATTCTTCCCGCAAGGATCGCGGACTATGATCCGGCGTGGCTTGATGCGCTATGTCTATCGGGACGTCTGACGTGGTTGCGTCTGTCGCCACCAAAGATCTCGCCTGATAAGTCGAGCAGCTCTTCACCCGTGCGTAGCACCCCAGTTGTTTTGCTGAATCGCAAGAACGTCGCGGCGTGGAGCCTCGCGTTTCCCGCGCGTGAAAACGGCGCGCCCCTCAGCACGAATACCGAAATTGTCTACGAGTATTTGCAGGAACACGGCGCTTCGTTTTTCGTCGACATTGTTTCAGGTACGAACCTGCTGGCCGGCATGGTTGAAGAGGCTCTGGGTGAATTAGTGTTTCGTGGATTGATCACAGCCGACAGTTTCACCGGCCTGCGGGCGTTACTGACGCCGTTGAGCAAGACAACCAGTCGCGCGATCGAGAACCGGCGCCGCCGCCGAAAACCGGTTTACAGCATGGATCAGGCCGGCCGCTGGGTGATGGTGAAAACAGCCAGGCAAGCAACGGAAACGCACGAACTCGATCGGGATTCGATCCAAGCTGTCGCTCAGAAACTTCTGCAACGCTACGGCGTCGTCTTCCGCAAGTTGCTCGATCGCGAATCGATCAATATTCCGTGGCGTGACCTCCTGCGAGTTCTGCGCCGACTCGAAGCACGCGGCGAGATTCGCGGCGGGCGCTTCATTGGCGGGTTTTCCGGTGAACAGTTTGCCACTGCCGACGCGGTCCACTTGCTGCGTTCGATGCGGCGCACGCCGCCCGACGGAACAATGTTGTCTGTGAGCGCCGCCGATCCTCTGAACATGCTTGGTATTCTCGTGCCGGGACCGCGACTTTCACCTGCTGTATCGAATCGGTTGCTCTATCGCGACGGCGTGCCCATCGCCGTCCTTGAGGCCAAAGAGATTCGCTACCTGGTCGAAATGGATGCGGCGGAACAGTGGCAGGCGCGCAATGCTCTGCTTCGTCGCCGGATCCCACCCAAAGTTCGCGCATATTTGAATCAATCGGGATCGACAACTTCGCCAACTACAATCTCGCGATTGACCCACTAAAGGGAAGCGATTTTCTCCCTTCTCCTTTTGGGAGAAGGGTCGGGGATGAGGGCTTAGGGTGTATCCAGTTACATAAGTCTCTTGAAACGTACTTCGTTGTAGCTGGCAGACCCTCACCCAACCCTCTCCCAGAGGGAGAGGGCAATTCAGTGATTGGATTGCGATTCGAGCTTCGACTTGCAGGGCCATCCACCAGCATCGGCATCGTGATTGCCCCTTCAATCCTCGGATAAGAATTTTAGGCGTTTTCTGGATCATTCGCGGACACTTGCTGAACAGGTGTCTGCCTTATTTACAGGCAACCGCGAATCTTCCAAAAATCAGGAGGAGTGAATTATGGCGGAACGAAAAACAAGCAAACGAGAATTAATTGATACCGGTCGCGACAAACGCTTCGTGAGGCGCGACGATCGGGGTCGATTTGATGAAGAAGCGGACGTGGGACGTTCACTGACACAGGACAGAAAGAAGCACGCGAAAACCGTTGTCGAACCAGGTCAGGGCGATCGCGGTGATCAAAAGCGGCGCTCGTAGTTGAATCATTAATGACTGGAGCGCAAGCGTCCTCGCTTGCTGATGTCCCGACGACGCGTGCCACAGAGAGTAGCAAGCGAGACGCTTGCGCTCCAGTCAGACAGAGAGGAGTACGAATGAGTAAGAAAGCTGCACTTGTAGGCGTCGGCGTCGGCGCTGCACTGATGTATTTTTTCGATCCCGACAGAGGCAAACGTCGTCGCGCCCTGGTGCGCGATAAAGTCGAAGCCGCTGGTAACAAGGCGTCAGATTATGCGGAGAAGATGGGTCGCGACATTCGTAATCGCACTTACGGGATGGTTGCAGAAACTAAAGCTCTATTCCGCCACGAAGAGGTGACGGATGATGTGCTCTCAGATCGCGTGCGCGCGAAGCTCGGCCGGTACCCCGTCCACACTGGCGCCATCGAAGTCCGTGCTCACGACGGCGTGGTTACATTGACGGGACCGATTTTAGCGGATGAATTACCGACGGTGCTGCGCGCCGCGCGGTTCGTTCGCGGCGTCAAGAGAGTAGACAATCAACTAGCAGTTTACACAGACGGTGGCAGCGAGCCGTCATTGCAAGGCGAGCCACAGCCGCTTGGTGCACAACAAACTTAGCGACACTGGTTACTGATTCGCGCGGCCGGCGGCAGCATGACATCGCACACAATGGCTGACGAGAAGGCATGTCTGCCACCGGTGGCCGCGGCGATTACACACTGTGCGCCGCAGGAAGTGGCGCCAACGTCGATTGAGCGGCTGAATAAAAGCAGAATAAATCCGGTCCGAAGCTAGGGAGTGCAAAATCGGATCGAGCATGGCAACCTAAAGCGGAACTTGGTTCTGCAGAATCGCGTCGAGCTTCTCAAAGTCAAGCGGCTTCAGCAGGTAATCGGTACATCCTGCATCGATCGCTGACTGCTTATGCTCCATCGGATCGTGACCTGACAATACGATGATGGGGACACTTCTAAAGTTAGAGTGACGACGTAAGTCGCGGGCGACTGACAAACCATCGAGTCCGGGCAATTCCAAATCCAACAGAATCAAATCCGGAAGACTTTCCAGCGCCACTTCGAGAGCTCGGCGGCCATCGGCAGCCGTCACTACGGAGTACCCTTTCAGCCCCAACAGCACTTGCAGCATTTCGCGTCCGTCGCGGCTATCTTCCGCAATCAGGATCGTCGGCGTGATTCGCTTTGGTTGGATCGCAGCGACTCTGCCGCTTCTTGAAGAGAGGCGATTAAGTTCGATCTGAAACATTGGGCCCCATTCACACTCACGGGGGGAAGAAAATTCGAGGGACAAAAGAGGTGCGGGCCTCCAAATTTCGAAATGAAGCAAGTCCCAAGTCCCCTGACTACCCGGGACTCGCCCCATTTCTCCCCTTGCTGTCGGGATCGATTGCGCGGATTATCCTGCCCTCAGTAGATAGCGTCTGTACGTCCGCGCACATAAAAGCTTTACGAATTTGTTGCAGTTTGTCAGTCCCGAGAACGGTAGCGACCGGGTCTCGGCATTGCCAATCGTCGATTGCCGATTGCCGATTTCTTATTGCGTTAGTTCCTATTGGCAATCGGCAATTGGAAATCGGCAATGGATTACCCGGTCGCTACCTCAAGCAGATTCAATGCCCTCGACAATGCCCGTCAACGGCGATCAGTGTTATGATGGGCTGTCCCTTCCGCTTAACAGTTCGAATGCGCGGCAGTGTTCCCTGTCACCTCCTGCGCTCACGGGAAAGAAGGTCTCTTGCCGAATCATGACATCATTGTCATCGGAGGATCAGCTGGGGCACTCAATGCATTGCAAACAATCGTTTCGAAGTTACCACACGATATCGCCGCGGCCATCTTCGTGGTGATTCACGTTTCGGCGACGCGCGAAAGTCTTCTGCCGAACATCCTGACCCGCGCCGGACGACTACCGGCGATGCACCCATCCGATCACGAACCAATCGAGAATGGTCAGATTTACATCGCGCCACCCGACCGGCATTTAATAATTGAAAACCGCCACGTCAATGTCGTGCACGGCCCGAAAGAAAATCGCGCGCGGCCGGCACTGGATCCACTATTTCGGTCAGCCGCGCTCAATTACGGATCGCGCGTAATCGGTGTAGTACTGAGCGGCTCGCTCGACGACGGGACAGCGGGTTTGCGTGCCATCAAGAAAATGGGCGGCCTTGCGCTCGTGCAGGATCCCATGAGCGCGAATTACCCGGCGATGCCCCAAAGCGCTATCGATAACACCGAAGTTGACTACATTGGCACGCCCGAGGAAATCGCAGCGCGACTACGTGCGTTGGTCGCCGAGCGCGCAACCGAGCAAACGAGTTCGGAACATGACACACGCGCGCTGCAAAAGGAGGTGGCGATGGTTAAGCAGGCATATGAACCGGATCAGATGATTCAGGCAGTTAATGACATCGGCAGCATCTCGATGTTTACCTGTCCCGAGTGTCAGGGTACGTTGTGGGAATTAAAGGATGGCGAGCTGCTGCGCTACCGCTGTCATGTGGGACATGCGTTCTCAATTGAGAGTTTGGATGTTGAGCATGGCGAGAAACTTGAAAGCGCACTTTGGTCGGCACTGCGAGCGTTAGAAGAGCGCGGCGCGCTGGCGCGGCGACTGGCATCGCAGTCGCGTGACCGCCGTCGTGAAGCCGTAGCCAAACAATTTGAAGCACGCGCCGCGGAAGCGGACGAACATGCAGAGAACATTCGCCGAATGTTGATTGCCGATCCTGATAAGGTGCTGATTCCGCTTAACGATAAAGCGGAATCCCCTGCCCGCGAAGAGCACACTTAAGGTTTTAAGTTGTTTCCCAACACGCGCGGGTTCATAATGACCGCGTCATTGACAGTTAGCGTCTTGCCATCTGCCCATAAGGCAAAATCCGACGGAGGTCTAGTCGCTTGCCTGACAGCAAAAATTCAAAACCGAAGCCCGAGAAGAAGTCGAATAACAAAAATCGACTGAAAACTGAACAGGGAGCCGATCTGGTTGTCGTCGGCTCATCCGCCGGCGGCGTTACCGCCCTTTCGGTTTTGGTGAATACGCTTAGCACCGATTTCCCGGCCCCGATTGTTCTGGCGCAACATCTCGATCCGCAGCGCGCCAGTCATCTCGCATCGATCCTCGGACGGCAAAGCAAGCTACCGATTGTCACAGTCACTGATACCGCGCCGATGCAGTTACAGTCCGGCACGATTTATGTTGTGCCGGCCAACCGTCACGTGACGATTCAGGATTCGTCGGTCCGTTTGGAAGGCGACAGTGATGGGCGGCCGATTCCGTCAGTTGATCGCTTGCTCTCTTCCGCGGCGAAAGCTTACGGCGAACATTTGATTGCAGTGATTCTTACCGGCTCGGGTTCTGATGGCGCCGCTGGCGCTGTCGATGTGAAAGAAGCAGGTGGCGTGGTGATTATTCAAAATCCGCGCACCGCGCCTTATCCGTCGATGCCGCAGAGCCTGCCGCCGACCGTGGTCGATCACGTGGTCGAGATCGAACAAATTGGGCCGCTGCTTTCGGATTTGCTGAGTGGCATTGCGCTGTTACCCGAAAAAGTCGAAGACCCGCTACGCGATCTGCTCACCTACGTAAGCCAGCACGCGAACATGGATTTTCGCAGCTATAAGCCGAGCACAATCCTGCGCCGTATCTCGCGTCGGATGGTGATTGCTCATGCACAGAACTTGCGCGATTACACTGACTATCTGCGCACGCACCCGGAAGAAGTCGCCGAATTAGTCAAGTCCTTTCTGATCAATGTCACCGGTTTCTTCCGCGATCGCGACGCGTTCGAGTTTCTGAAGGACTTCGCGATGCCGGAAGTGATCGAGCGCGGCCGCCAGGATGGCCGTATGTTTCGCGCGTGGTCGGCCGGCTGTTCGACGGGCGAAGAAGCTTATTCGGTCGCCATCCTGCTGGCCGAGTTGCTCGGTTCTGAACTTCCCGAATGGAATATTAAAATCTTCGCCACCGATCTCGACGATGAAGCAGTCACCTTCGCGCGCCGCGGATTGTATCCGGAGAAACTTTTAAGCGACTTGCCACCCGCCTTCATCGATCGGTATTTCGAGCGCATCGATCACGGTTACCGCGTCACGAAGAGCGTGCGGCAAATGGTCATCTTCGGTACGCAGGACCTAACGCGGGGAATTCCATTTCCACGGATGGACCTGGTAGTTTGTCGCAACCTGCTGATTTACCTTAAGCCGGAATTGCAGCAGGACATTCTCGACCTGTTCGCGTACTCTCTGCATCAGACGAACGGCTTTCTTTTTCTCGGCAAAGCAGAAACCGCCCGCCCAAGCAAAGCGACGTTCGACATGATTAACAAGAAATGGAAAGTTTACCGATGCGTTAATGGGCCGATGGCCTTACCCGGGCCCGGTAAGGCGATGAGCATTCGACAGGCTGAGTGGCAGGCCGTTGCCCGCCGGGTCGATGCGGTCGAGAAAATGACCGACGGCATCGATGAGATGACTCCGCTGCGGCGCATTAACGAAGTGATGTTTCGTTATCTGCCAATCGGAATCGCCGTCATCGATCGGTCGTATCGTATCGTCACTGTTAATGCCGCCGCTCGTCGCCTGTTGGGTATTCGCGATATCGCCGCGGAACAAGACTTTCTGCACACGGCACGGGGACTGCCTTACACCGAGGTGCGCCAGGCAATCGACGCCGCCTTTACCGAGCATTCGACGGCCACGCTGCCGGATATTGAAACCGAAAACGGGTCCGGTCGTTTCCTCAGTCTAACGATCATGCCGGCGCACATCGACGACGGTGGAATACAATTAGCTGTGGTCACGGTTACCGACGTCACTGAATCCATCACGACGAAACAGCGTCTTGAAGATATCCAAAGCGAACAAACAAAAATTCTCGAAGAGCTGGGCGGTACCAATAAGCGGCTTTCGGCGATGAATACTGAACTTCAGGAAGCCAACGAAGAGCTTCAGTCGGCCAACGAAGAGTTGATGCTGACGCAGGAAGAGCTACAGGCAACTAACGAAGAGTTCGAGGCGACCAACGAAGAACTTCAGGCCACGAACGAAGAACTGGAAACCAACAACGAGGAATTGCAAGCCACTAATGAAGAGTTGCAGACGACCAATGATGAGTTGGGCGCGCGTTCAGCCGAACTGCAAGAGACGACGCGCGAACTTACCGACGCGCGCGAGAAGTTGAGCGCCAATGTCCAACAATTTCCCTATTACGTGTTGATCGTGAAAGGCGCGAAGCTTCAAGTGGCCGGGTACAATGCGCGCTACGCGCTGTTGTTTGGCGAAAACGATCCGAAGGGCATGCAACTCGATGAGATTTTTGCCGGCGATGGGATCGATAAAGTAATTGAAGGCGCCCAGCGAACAATGAAAACCGGCGAGACGACGATCACTGAACCCATGCAAGCGCATGTGCCCAACGACGACGCCATCGGCTCAGAGTTCGTTCACATCATTGCGCCGACAAAATCTTCCGACGGCCAGCCCGATGGCGTAATCATCTTCACTGAGAACGTGACGGAGCGAGGGGCGTCGTAAGGTTAGAGTCGTCCCCGTCTGTTCTCCTTTCTCCCGTTGGGAGAAGGGGCGGCGATGAGGGCCTAGCCGGTATATCTGGCGCCAAAATCTGTTTCGCCCTCTCCCTTTGGGAGAGGGTTGGGGTGAGGGCCTAGCGCGATAACGGCTCATAATTTCCTTCTGAATGCGAGAGATAAATTCGCTCGGCGAATTTATCTCTCGCAGTTGCTTTCAATTGGGTGGATACACCTAGACCCTCATCCCCGACCCTTCTCCCAAGGGGAGAAGGGAGATTGGGTGACACGAATCCTAATCTTTATTTTTGCACTGGCTGAAGATACCGCAGGATCTCATCACATACTCTCTCACTGTCCGTTAATATCTCTTCGTTGGTGAATCGCACAACGCGAATCGCTTGTGAGATCATATACGCGTCACGGGACTGATCGTGTTGCCACTGCGCATTCGCGTCGTGAATCATGCCGTCGCATTCGATGACAAGTTTTGCTTCATCACAATAGAAGTCAGCGATGTAATTGCCAATTTGATGTTGGCGTCGAAATTTGAATCCGCGAAGCTGCCGTTTTCGGAGAAGCCGCCACAGTGTCTCTTCCGCAGGCGTGGCTGACTTTCTCAGATCTCGCGCGAAGTCTGTAAGTCCCGCTGATTGGTACCCACCGCGGTAGTGTCGCGTCTTCTTCATCTTGGGAGTTTGTTTGCCCTCTGCCTTTAGGAGGGCAATAACATGCTTGATGAATCAATACTTGAGCCCTCTCCCTCTGGGAGAGGGTTGGGTGAGGGTCTGGCGGTGAATAATTGTTCCTGGAGAAAGTGCGAGAAATGAATTCCGTTTCGGAATTCAT
>CBFHBA010000035.1:0-53160 GCA_965653675.1 uncultured bacterium | reverse complement strand
AAAGCGATCGGGCGCCCGTCGATGTAGCTGCCACCACCCGCGTGCGTAGAGAGCGCCAACAACTGCGATGGGCGCGAGGACCCAGAGATTAAGGTCCCAGGAAGAAAAAACGGCGTTTGAGATTGTCTCCATCGCTTCGTTCCTAGTCCTCACGAAGCGTCATTGATTGAGCCGATCGATAATCATCAGCAGGTAGAGCAGCGGCAAATAGATCACCGATGCGTGCAGGAGCTGCTTAGCCGCGTGCTTAGACCGAGACCGGGACGCCCGATAAGCGAAATGGTAAAAGCCAATACCGAGAATTAATGACGACACGAAATAGAGCCATCCGGTGTGCGCGACGAAAGTGAAAAATAGAGTGGCGAGAATCAGCAGTTGCGTAGAGATCAATGTGAGACGAAACGTGGGCCTAGCATCATCCCCATTCAGCGAAGGCAGCATGAGCATCCCAACGCGCGCGTAATCTTCGCGATATAACCAGCCGATCGCATAGAAGTGTGGGAACTGCCACAGGAAAAGAATCGCGTAGAGCGTCCATGCTTCAAGAGTCAGATTGTTGGTGACCGCGGACCAGCCCATCAGCACGGGTGCGGCGCCTGGGAACGCGCCAAAGAAGGTGCAGAGTTGTGTCTTTGCCTTTAATGGCGTGTAAAGAAAGAGATACGTAATTAACGTCAAGACACCGAGGAGAGCTGTTAACGCGTTAAGCAATAGAATTATGTAGAGCATTCCGGCGAGCGAAACCGCGACGCCGAAGACGAGTGCCTGACGCGTTGTTAGCTGCCCTGCGGGCAAAGGACGCCGCGCGGTTCGGCGCATTCTGCCATCAAGGTCGCGCTCAACATACTGATTGAGTGCGGAGACGCCTGCCGCGAGCAGTCCAATTCCCAAAACGCTGTGGACTATCGCAATCCGTAATGAACCCGAGGCTATCAGCGAGCCGACGGCGGCCGAGATCATTACCATTAGAGTGATCTCTGGCTTGGCCAACGTGAGGAAAGCTCTAATGGTTGCAGTTAGCTTCTGTGATCGATCCGCCGTTCTAAGCCGAACCTGCGTTAGACCAATATTTGGCTCGCCAATGCTGACAGCTCTTATGGTTAGGCTTTGGTTGCTCGCACTCATTGAGAATCACCGCTGGGCCAAAGAACTCTTCGACGGCGCGACGTTTTGGTTCTGCTCTGCTCTCGGTGCAGATTGGGTGGCGTCGCGCGCAGGCACTTGCCACGGTTTGTGTAGCGTCTGCATGAAAGAAACCAGGGCGGCGACTTCAGCGGGCGTCAGATTCTTGCCGTACGCCGGCATGTTGCCGCTACCCTGAATCACCTGCCGCACTAGTTGATCTGAAGTAAGCCGGGACGCGACCGTGTCGAGCGCTGGTCCACGCAGACCGCCCGCGCCGCCAACGCTGTGGCAGTTGATGCATTGCTTTGCATGAAAGACGACTGCCCCTTCTCTTTCCAGGGGGGTGCGCCCGTCGATGTAGTTAGACGGAAGAGACGTGCCAGTCCAGGCGTCCATCTTGGGCGACCAGGGCGCGAACGTGCCGAGGTAGTTGAATGCTCCCAACACCGCGAACATTGCAAGCACACTCAAGACCGCCACCGGTCGCCGGCGCGGACTTTTCTCGCCAGTGTTGGAAATAAAAGGCACGGCAAAGAGAATGATGACCGCGATAATCGGCACCGTTAGGATGAGTACCGTCTCCAGGTAATCCGGCATCAGCGAAAGTACTGCGTACAACCACAGGAAGAAGAAGTCAGGTTTGGGTGCGGTATTTATTTGGCCTGGATCGGGCACGCCGTGTGGACCTGCCGGACCGAAATAGGCCGCACAGAAGACGATGGCCATCAGGAGAAGCCCACTGAACACCAGATCCTTACTGATCGCTTTGGGAAAGAAAGGAACGCCCTCTTTTTTTAATCCCGCTTCATAGTCCTCTATATATGTCTCTTTCACGACGGGTTTGCCGGGGACCGGATACTCATTGATGCCTTTCGTGAGCACCAATCTGAGGTGCATGCTGACGATGGCGAGAATAGTGCCGGGGATGACGAAGACGTGCAGTGCAAAAAAGCGCGACAAGGTGGCGCCGGCAATGATCGGGCCACCGAGCATCATGTGAACAATGGCTGGTCCCAGCAACGGCACGCGTCCGGCCATTGCCGCTCCGATACCAAGGCCCCAATACGCGTCTTGATCGAAACGAAGAACTTGTCCGGTGAAAGCCATCCCGAGCGTGCAGAGCAAGAGCACCACTCCTGATATCCACGTTAATTCGCGCGGGTATTTGAAGGCGCCGAAAAGAAAGACCTGGGCGAGGTGCAGGAGCATGATGGCAACCATAAAATTCGATCCCCAGTTATGCATCCCACGCAAAAACCAACCCAGCGTCTGTTGGTAATTCAAGTATTCAAGGCTGGTGTAAGCCTGGCCGGCCGTTGGCTGATAGACCAATGCGAGGCAGATGCCGGTCACAATCTGCACCATGAAACAAAGCAGCGTTCCGCTGCCAAACACATAGAACCAGCTGGAGGAACTGCGCGGAACGGTGTGACCCGCGGTGGCGGTGTAGATCTTGCTGATGTAAATGCGCTCATCGATCCAAAGCGCCACCTTTCTTAGTCTCTCAATCATGATTGATCTCCTCCGAGCGAATCGCTCACAACTTGGTTCCAGATCAAGTTGGTTGCAGCAGTGTCGGGAGCTGACCTCCTTCCACCCAAAGTTCACCCTTCTCGATTTTGTATTTGTATTCGTAGAGTCCTCGCGGCGGAGGCCCGGAGGCGTGTGACCCGTCCTGGTAAAACGCTCCCCCGTGACACGGACACATAAAAAGATGTGATTCCTGAAACCAGCGCACCGGGCAGCCGAGATGCGTGCAATTGATCGCGAAGATTTGAAACTTCTCACCCTCCATCCGTCTTACCCAACATGGGATATCGGTTGTCTGTCCGTCCCAGGGTGTCGAGTAGGGATTGTGGTACTTCGCCAAACGGGTTTGGTTCTCTGGAAAACTGTTAATTGAGCCGAGCGAAATCCATGATTTGAATGGACCAGTTGTGCGAAAGCTCGAGAACAGGTATCCGATCACCGGCGTTCCGACGAGCACGGCAGCAAGACCGTTCAGCAGGAAACCAAGCTTAAGGAGAAAGGCGCGTCTGGGCTCCTTGTCTGCTGCCGCCGGACTGGCCGCGGGAATTGCATCAAGCTCTCTTACTGCCATTGTCTATCTGCCTCCATCAGTTGTTCTCAAGCGTTTTGTCAGTGCTCACTTGATTCTGGCAACCGCTTCAGTCGGGCGTTGTCGCTGCGCGGCGAGCCAGGACACGACCGCGTCGATCTCTTGAGCCGACATTGGGTGGCCAGGCAGATTCGAACGCCAATCAGGTTTTCCTAAATCCGAACGGCCGACTACGACAGTCGTACGCAATCCTTGATCGCTCACTAAATTCAGGAAGTTGGGATCGACAATCGAGCCTGCAGATCCACCAGCACCATTCGCACCATGACAACTCGCGCAGAAGGTTTGGTAAGTAGCTGCTCCGGCTGCGGAATTTCCTGACTTCGTACTCGCGCTATAACTCGGAATCTCCAATCCTTTGGAAGCTTCCGGCTTCGCCCAGGCCGCTCGCATTCCTGAAACCAAGAGCTCAATCTGATGATCGGTGAGCATGCCGCCAGCCTGCTGAGAAAAGGCAGGCATGTTCGTGCCCAGTCGCCCACGTGAAATCGTTTGACTCAGTGCGTCATCCGGAACGAATGAAAGATAAAGAGGATCATTAAGGGGACGCGCGGCGCCGCTTTTGCCGCCGACCCCGTGACAGCCTGCACAGTTTGTCGCGTAGAGTTCATTGAAATCCGTTACGTCTTCCTGGGCGCGCCACTTTTCGGCTTCAACTGGCTTACCCGGTAAGCGCAAATTGCAACCCGTGAATAAACAGAGAGCGACAACGCAGAGAAGCTCAACGCGAATCGGCAATCGGCAATCGACAATTGGCAATCTCATCGCTCATCCTCCGTGGGCATCACACCGGGCGCCTCTATGCCAGCGCGCACGACGAATGGCTCAGGTTGCGCAGTCTCAACCTTCTTTGAATGAGCGACGATATAGCCTGTGATCAGGCCGAACGCGATCTGCGAGGCGATAAACCAGAACCAGTCGATCCTCGAGTTGAGGGTCGGATTAATTAGATCGAGGGTGGACGCAATTAAAGCCGTCCACAAAACCGGCGCCAGAAAGCTGCCCCAAAAGGCGGTGAAGCGCGATGGCATCATTGGCAAGATCGCCGCGTACAGTAGACCCACGAGCGATGAGATGACGCCGTGAACAATGAGCGCCACGATCAAGCCTGTCGAGCTAAAAGCTTTCAACGCCGATGGTCCGGCTTCTGCTAGAGACGGTAGCGCTACGGCCGCCAACAGATTGATCGGATACCAGATGCTCCGATATGCGATCACTCCGTTAAGGCAGGCGATGATTGCCATTCCAATGCCACCAAAAATGCCCGCGATCAATCCGGCGGAATAAGGATGAACTTTGACGGGTCTATAAACGCGATGGCTCTCAACGCCGGGCAGTAAATGATCTACTCTGCGTGGCGAAGGCGTGATTGGGACCAGCGTAAGGCGCACCTGAACCATTTCTTCCTGCGGTTCTGGAAATACATTCCGAAACCAACCAACGGCGCCCCGCAACAAAACGATCAGTCCCACGAAGCTAACGGCTAAGCTGGTGACCAGGCCAGCAAAGAGCAAAGCGAGTCCGAAAGCAGTGACAAACGGCCACGGTGTGGGTGCCGGCACCTCGATCATGTCGCCTGATTTGTTTGTTCCGTTTCCAGAAAGCATGGCTCCCAAACTCCTTCAGCCCGATCAACGTCCGATGACGTAAACAACCGTAAAGACGACCACCCAGACCGCGTCGACGAAGTGCCAGTACCAGGAGACCATTTCGATCCTTTCGTGTTGCCTGGGCGTAACCAGGCCACGAAGACTAAAAACCAAGACCAGCGTTAGCAGGCATAGCCCGACGATTACGTGGCTTGCATGTAGTCCTACCAGTGAATAGAACGTGGTCCCGAATAGGTTCGTGCTGATGGTCAGGTGATGAACCGTGATAAGGCTGTGCCACTCGATCGCCGTGGCGCCCAGAAACAAGGCCGCAAGCAAAATCGTGATCGACCACCAAAGCTGAAAGCGCCCTCGTCTCTCTTTACGCATGGCGCGCTCCGCCAGCATGATCGTGACGCTGCTTCCGAGCAGACAGATGGTCGGAATGATCGGCGTCTCTAAAACTTCGCGCGGCGTTGGACCAGTCAAACTCTTGCCGATGTAAAACATGTAGGCGGCGACGAAAATTGAGAAGAGGGTGGCCTCAGTCAGGATCAGGCAGGCGATCGCTACCTTACGACTCGACGGCAGGTTCCAGTCGGCCGGCGCCAAATCCAAAGGTATCGATGCATCATTGATCATTGAATTATTTTCCTTCGCTCCTGCGTCATTCGTACTTCCAATCCGGGTCTTCCGGATGTTTTAGATCCCAAAGCGGACGACGACTGCGAACCACCGGCGTCGTCGCGAAGTTGTAGTCAGGTGGGGGCGAAGTTGTGGACCATTCGAGCGTCCATGCGTCCCACGGATCATTGCCGGCCAGTTCACCCTTCCTGGCCGAGCGCACAATGTTGATGGCGAGCAAAAGAATGGCGGTCGCTTGACAGAGTGCTCCCACTGTAGCGACGAAATTAAGCGTGTCCCAGCCGCGTCCCGGGTCATACGTGAAAATGCGTCGCGGCATGCCGAGGAACCCAGCGAAGTGCAATGTATCGAACGTCAAATGGAAACCGATGACGAATAGCCAGAAGTGCCAGAGTCCGAGACGAGGATCGAGCAGACGGCCGACGGCTTTCGGATACCAGTAGTAAAAGCCAGCGAAAATTCCAAACAGGAAGGCACCGACAAGCGTGTAGTGAAAGTGCGCGACAACGAAGTAGGAATCCGTCAGCTGCCAGTTAAGGGGAGCGACTGCCAGCATCACTCCCGTCAAACCTGCGATCAAAAACTGAAAGAGAAAAGCGATGCAGAACAGCATCGGTAATTCGAAGCGAATTTTGCCGCCATACATTGTGCCGAGCCAATTGAAAATCTTTATCCCGGTCGGCACGGCCACCATGAAGGTCGAAATGGCGAAGAAAGTGTTACCGACTGAAGTCATCCCGACTGAGAACATGTGGTGTGCCCAGACGCTCACGCTAATAAGGCCAATCATCGCGGTCGCCCCCACCATGATGGGGTATCCAAAGATCGGCTTCCGCGAGAAAACCGGAATGACTTCCGACAGGCAGGCGAACGCGGGAATCATCAGGATGTAGACCTCAGGATGGCCGAAGATCCAAAAGAAGTGTTGCCAGATCACCGCAGAGCCGCCGGCTTGCGTGTCGAAGAAATGCCCGCCCAGATAACGATCAATCAGCAGCATGATTTGCGCACCAGATAGCCCGGGCAGTGCCAGCAGGATCATGAAGTTGGTTACGAGCATCAGCCACGCCATCAGCGGCATGCGCATCAGTGTCATACCCGGACAGCGCAGCCCAATAGTGGTGGCGATTACGTTGATGGCCGAGACTGTGCTGCCGACGCTCGTGAGTAACAGGCTCAAAATCCAATAGTCAGTGCTGGTGCCGCGCGAGAAGGCGCGCGCTGTGAGCGGTGCGTAAGCGAACCATCCCACATCCGGCGCCGAACCGTGACCCGCCAGCCCAGGTGCGCCGAGATAACTGAAATAGAGGAGCAAGCCGCCAAACAGAAACATCCAGTAAC
Organism: uncultured bacterium; assembly: GCA_965653675.1. Lineage (GTDB taxonomy): Bacteria > Acidobacteriota > Blastocatellia > Pyrinomonadales > Pyrinomonadaceae > UBA11740. The sequence goes on along the minus strand of CBFHBA010000035.1, from coordinate 46,341 downwards.
CGAAAGCGTTCAGGCGCGGAAAAGCCATGTCGCGCGTTCCGATCATCAGTGGCACGAGGTAGTTGCCGACTCCGGCGATGATTGGCATGCCCACCAGAAAAACCATCGACGTGCCGTGCATGGTGAAGAAGCGGTTGAATACATCGGGCTCGAGGAACGTGTTAAGAGGGATAATCAGCTGGAGTCGAATCGCAACCGCCATCAGCCCGGCGACGACGAAGAAACCAAGAGCTGTTGCCACGTACATCAGACCCAGCTTCTTGTGGTCAACGGTAACGACGAGACTATGCAGTCGATCGATTAATGAACTGCCAAATACTCGATCAGCTGTTATCGTTATTTCAGGACTGGCCATTTACGCTTCCTTCCCTACTTAAGCGTTTGTAAGTAAGCAACGATCTGGTCCACCTCGTTATCAGTCAATTGCATATTGGGCATAAGACACCCCACCTTGATCTTTTGGGGATCGCGTATCCAAAGACGCAACTTATCCGGCGTATTCGGCGCCGCACCGGCCGCCAGGGTTTGGCGACTCATCAAGTGAGTGAGATCGGGACCGAACTTTCCTTGCGCAGATGTGCCACGAATGGTGTGGCAGTTGACGCAGGAATTAGCAAAGAAGGCCTTACGACCTTCGACGGCATTTGTGGCTGTCAAAGCGGACTGCTGTTGCTCTCTGACCCATTGCTCAAAATCATCTGGTGAATGCACCACGACGCGAATCAACATTCGTGCGTGCTGTGTGCCGCAGTATTCAGCGCAATTGCCAAGATACGTGTCGGGCTTAGTGGGCTCGATCCACATCAAGTTTTCGCGATTCGGAATCAGATCAGTTTTGCCGGCAAGTTGTGGCACCCAAAAACTGTGCGCGACGTCAGCCGATTGCAGCTTAAGAAATGTTGGCCGTGGCCCACTCGCGTCGCTTGCCGGAACATGTAGTTCGTTGGCCGTCACGATACCCAGGTCCGGATAGCGAATCTCCCACCACCACTGATGTCCAATGATCGTCGCCCTAACTGTGCCTGCCGGCGCCTTTCGATTCTGGATGTCGGCGATCGTGCGCGACGTCACGAGAATCAACACGAACACGATCAATATTGGCAACACGGTCCAGGCAAGTTCTATTTGGTTGCTTCCGTAAACTTGAGGCGGCTCGGTTGCCTCATCGCCGGGGCGGTGCCGAAAGCGGACCAGCGCATAAACCAGCAGCCCGGCAACGATCACGAAGATCGCCGCACAGACGACGAGCACTAGTTGCGAAGTTTCTTTGATCTCCTGGGCGGGCTGAGCCAGAGGTCGAAATATGCTAGTGACGCCACCGAGTGCGCAGACAGGTTCGGAGTGACCAGCGCTTATAATACAAATGAGCGCCGAGGCGAGGAGGAAGAATCCTCGCACCGTTCTCTGATACCGGCTGCATGGTCTCAACCGTTTGCTCCTTCCGACTTCCCTCTTCAGACGTACAAGTCTTCCAAGCGCCAGTGGGCAACGGATGTACCAGATGGAATGACGTAGGAATCTACTGAATTAGTCTGTTGACGAATTTCTTTGCCGGAAATGCCGGGCTAATGTGAATGCCTCCCACAAATGACCCGACAGTTCGGAGGCGAGCAACGTAATTTCTTTTTAGAATGTTCGCGTCCACCCGTTGAGGGTTTTGGCGAATGAGTTGCCAGCTCGTTTGAAGTCCTTAGGGCTTAACGGGCGGCGTTGGTCGCTGGTTAGCCGGAAGCTCACTCGCTGAACGCAATGGACGCAGGGTATCTCACTATTTTTGCCGCATTGGGAGGGGCCGCTCTCGGAGGCTTCAACTCTTTCGCGACTTCCTGGATCATTCAGCGGTCACAAATGAAGGCAGACGGAAACGCCAGGAGCAAGTCTCGGCGTCGAAAGCTCTACAAATCATTCATTGAGAGGGCGTCTGAGGTCTACGGTGACGCGCTGATTCATGACAAACCGGAATTGTCGGGACTCATTGATCTGCACACTCACGTTAGTCTCATGCGGGTGAATTAATCTCCCGCGGTTATTGAAACTGCAGTGAAGGTCTTGCTGGTCATCACCCAGACCTACACCCAGCCCAAAAAAACAACCCCGGAGATCGAGGCAATGATACAGAGCGGCGGCATAGACTTGTTGAACGCTTTCAGCAAAGCCTGTCGCAACGAGCTTGAGTCGAGCTTTTAGTGCCGCGCGCGAGTTATGAGAAGCTCGATGCCTCTTCAAGTTTTGACTTCCCCAGTCTCTCGCCAAAAGGATGTCAATATCAGAGCCACGCCAAGCCCGATGCAGACAGCGGCAAATCGATCAAATGCAATTCGCCACGGCGATCCTCCTGCTCGTGGTACAAGCAGGATGATCGCGGCCGTAACGCCCGCGAATCGATAGGCATTCCGATCGGAGCGGGCTGCGGCACTGAGGAATCCGAGAACGAGAACGGTGGCGCCGAATACAATCACATCAGGACCGAAGAAGCTACCGACAACCGCTCCGACAGCTGCCCCAATCACTGTTCCCATAAAACGCTCTCCAGAAACTGACAGCGCGGTGCCGAGCGAGGATTGTGTGATCACCAAAGTTGTAATTGGCGCCCAATAAGCCTCTGGCAAGTGGAATATCCGAGCCACCGCCAAGGATGCCGTCGCGGCAACAGCCGTTCGCACAGAATGAACCGCCACCGGCCACCCAGTCGATCCAGTGGCATTGCTTTCCACTGCGAATACTTTGCTTGTCGCCATATTGTGCGTGAGTGCTTGTTCAATGCACGGTTGTCTCGTCAACATGTTCAAAAAGCTTCAAGCGATTGTGATATCTGACAAGTAAGCGTCGGCATATGAAGCCTCCTTAGGCCGCCTGCTCACTCTGCCGTGCAGGAACGGGGATTTGCGCATTCGCTGCTGATTGTGGCCCCGGCACTCCGTAATCCGAGTCGGCGAGCGCGTGCCCGCCGACTATCAAATCGAGTGGCGCATCGTACTTGTCCATGACGGACTCCACGAAGACCATGCCCGAGTGCGGACTATCCAGCACCTTCTGCAGCTCGTTGCTGGTAGCAACGACGTAGGTCTCCGCCTTCTTGTCTCGACTGAAGACATTCGGCAATTCCGAATACCGCCAATTCGCGACGTCGTTGTATTTGGCGTCCTTACCCAGAACCGCTCTCTCGACTGTGTATCCCGAGTTGTTGATTACGAAGATGAAAGGCTTAAGGTCATGCCGCAAAACGGTCGAGAGCTCTTGCACGGTCATCTGCAGTGATCCTTCTCCAGTTAGCAAGATGTGACGCCGACCGGGGGTAGCGAGAATGGCTCCGAGCACTGCAGGTGTCGCATAACCGATCGAACACCAGACAAAAGCACCAGTGATATAGGTGCAAGCCTCGGGCAACATGAGTCGACCCATACCTGCGCTTGATGCTCCGTCTTCGACAACGATCACATCTCCGGGGCGCAGAAAATTCTGTATCGCCTTCCAATATGCGTCTTGGGTAAGAGCTTCGTCTGAGGGACCGAAGGACAACTGCTCTCGCGAGCGAGCCGGCTGTTTCTTCGTGACGATGCCTGAGGACGAATCAACTATGGATTGCAAAACCTCCGCAAGATAGACCCCTTGATAATTCTTAGTTGCCGTATCAACGCTGTCGGAATTCAAATGAATAGCGGAAGCGGGCAGTTTGTCACTGAAAAAACCAGTCGTCGTTTCGACGCGCCGGTAGCCAACCGTCAGGAGACAATCGCTTCCTTCAATCGCCTCGCGCGTCGCCGGGGAGCTTGCAACACCTACATACGTTCCGATTAGCTGATGGGAACTCTCAGGGACAACTCCTTTGGCACAATTCAGTGTCGCAACCCGCATCTGAAATCGTTCGGCGAGCGTCATGATCTGCTTAGCAACGCCGAAGCGCATCGCGTCAATATCCAATAGAAAAGCGGGCGATTTGGCCGACTGCAGTCTCTCCAGAATCATCTCGGTGCAGGCCCTCAGGCTTTCCGACTCGCTCGGGGCCATTTCGAGTTTGAGGGGACTGTCGGGCACCTCGATCTCCAGATAAGGAATGTCGGAAGGCAATTCAAGACAAACGGGGCGTTTTCGACGCCACGCCGTCAGAATGATCCGATCGATCTCGGTAACAGCATTCTCTGGAGTGATTCGCGTCTGGGCTTCGGTAATCTCGGCGAAGATGCGACAAAGATTTCCTTTCTCTCGATCGATGAGAGTGTGGTGCATTAGATCTCCACGTCCAATGGCTCGTAGTGGGAGAGAGCCGGAAATCAGGATCACAGGAACATGTTCGCTGTAGGCGCCGGCGATGCCGTTGACCGCGCTCAGAGTTCCGACTCCGTGGGTCACAATCATCGCGCCTAGCCCAGTGATTCGGGCATACGCATCCGTCGCGTAAGACGCATTGAGCTCGTTGCAATTCCCAACCCAGGCCGGTTCCCCTCGGTCTTCGAGCTGTTGCATGAATCCCAGATTGTAATCGCCGGGAACACCAAAGATGTGCTTGATGCCCGCTTCTTCCAGACGCCGAAGTAAGAATTCTCCGATGGTTTGTCTCACTGTCTTACGCTCCCTATTGAATCAGTCACTGCGCCTCTTTCCCGCGGCGATGAATGTTGCCGCGTCCTCGATAACCTCGGCCACCTCTTTCGGATGAGAGACATAGATCGCATGGCTCGCTCCGGGCACCTCAATCGTGTGACTGCTTGCCCGCTTGGCATACCAGCGCTCCAGGTCGGGATTGATGATTCGGTCCGCCCCTGCCACCAACATCCAAGTTGGCTTCGACCTCCACGCCGCTACGGTTATCACCGCCTTAAAGTTGTCGGCGAAATTCGGCACTTGCGCTTGGGCCATGAATGCCGCCTGATTTATGGGTACATCGGCGGCGAAGTATTCGTGGAATTGGGATGGATCAAGGAAAGTAAAGCCGTCTGGCGTCTTCTTTATGCCCGTGGATTTACTGAGGTCGCTCGGGAACCGCTTGCCGGCTTCCGCTTCACTTTCGCCGGCGTCGGGCATATGAGCGGCGACATAGACGAGGCCCACAACGGAGGGATCATTTCCGGCTTCGGTTGCGACCGCACCCCCATAGCTGTGAGCGACAAGAATTATCGGGCCGTCCTGCTGAGCGATAACGCGCTTGGTCGCCTCGACATCGTCCTTGAAAGAGGTTTCGGGCTCTTGCACGATGCTGACGTTGTACCCATCCTTTTTCAGAATGTCGTAGACACCCCTCCAACCCGAGCCATCGGCCCAGGCGCCGTGAACTAAGACAACGTTGCGCACGCGATGCTGTTGTTTCTGCGCGCAAAGTTCGTCCGAGCCAAGAACCAACAAGGCCATGCAGAAAGCTCCGTACGTTATCGTCCGTGTTAGACACCATCCCGAGAACGTTGCCATTTTTCCTCCTAAAGTCCTCGATACTCTTGAATGTGAATTTCGGGCTCAGTCACTTTGTCGCTAAAAGCGACTTCACATAAATTAGTGACCGCCGCGACCAAACGGAAGATGAAACTTGATCCCAACCGTGACCAGCGAGGGATTCAATTTCACGCGCGCCTTCACTGCCGTACCGTCACTGAGCACACCATCCGCATTGACTGCGAGCCAGACCTCCTTGAAATCAAAGAAGAGCGTGTACTTTGAATTCACTTCATACTCAGCACCGCCCTGGACAACCGATCCCCAGTTGTTATGAACCTGAAGGTTTTTGACGCTGCCGTCGAAGTTCTTGAAGATGATGGCGTATGCCGCTCCCCCGCCTAGGTAAGGTCGAATGCGACCGATTTTTGGGAAACGGTATTGGCCGGCCAGGATCATTGGCCCGTAACGAACTTTCCCAAGTATCCCTAACGATGCCGCCGTACCTTCGCCGGTGACGTGCGGCTTCACTGGAATCCCCGACGTCACTGATACAGAAAAGTTTCTTGTGACCTCATAACCGAGATCGAACGTCACACTCATGTTGTTGCTTGCTTCGGCAGTGCCGCCTGAAAGTGTCTGTCCGTTAGTCGCGATCACCGCGCTCGAGTGATAAGGCGCAACCAGGAAACCGACTCTCGTAAACCAACGGCTCTGTTTGAAAGGTACACCGGCTGATTGAGTGTCCGAGGCTCGTTCGTTAGCAGGTACATTGCGCTGCAAGTTGGTGGTCGCGCCGTCCTGATTGCTTGAAGCAGTCGTCGGTGCGTCCTGAGCTTGCGTATGTTGGGTCATGCCTACCGCCGTTAAGACGAATAGACAGCCTGCTGTAGTGATGAATCGTCGCAAACCCTGATGCTCCTTCGGGCCTCGATCTCGTGTCCTAAAAATTTTTCTTCCGGGTACTAGCGTTCGCAATGGATGTACCAAGCGAAAATAGATCGGGAAGTGGCCAAATTAGTTCGCTAATCAATTGTGTTAAGGCTCAACGTGCCGGAAGTGTCGGGCACACGCGGTCGCATTTCGGCAATCACTTCCGCCATTTCTAACTGACCCATCTTCGGAGCAACTGTAATTCTCGCGACAAAAGTGCCGCGCGCTCGCCGCTCTTCCATGGCAAACCATTTGCTGTCAGAAGCCCGACCGTCAGGGAGGGCAAGGCAACCACGCAACATCGAAAGGACCACCGGATTGCTTAGTTGCCCTCCCTGACACTATTGCCTGGTTCTGGAAGGTGATGAGAAAAAAGTGATGAGTTCGGCGATTAAAATAGTGAAGCGGAAGGACCGAGGGATGGTTCATTCGTCGGGCACTTCGGACGAAATGTCTGTAACGCAAAGCAGTAAGTCTGAAATCGTCCGAACGGTAAAGACCTGGATCGTCGAATCTCGCGAACGACGGCAGGCGGAAGCGGAGCTGGCGCTTCAGTTCATCCGGGGGCCGGAGTTTCGAGAGTCATAGATCGATACATCAGATAGCTGCTTTCGCGGACATTGGGCAACAGTTGAAGCTACTCTCACTTCATCGACTAGCGCTCATCGTAAAATGAGCCACTTCACCGTCGTACGACCGACTAGTGCGGATTTCACGCGCATCGATGCCGAGTTTCTTCATTCGGTCCAAGAGCGTGCTGCGCTTGACTCCCAATCGTAACGCGGCGCCCTTAGGACCAGCGATGCGCCCGTTCGTCTCGCGCAGCGTTTCGACGATCCGCATCTGCTCCTCGAAGTTACCGACAACTCCGGTAGCGTCAATTGCTGATTCCATCTTCTCTGGCATTGATACCGATAGCACATTGTTCCAACTGAGAATCACTGATCGCTCGATCAAATTCTCCAACTCCCGCACGTTGCCAGGCCAATCCCAGCGTTGCAGCTTCTGCATAGTCGCTTCTGGGATTGTGTCTATCTGCTTATTCATTCGGCACGCGTACTTCTGCGTGAAGTGCTCAACCAGCAGCGGGATATCCTCGCGACGTTCACGCAAGGGTGGGATGCGGATCGGAAAGACATTCAAACGATAATAGAGGTCACTGCGAAACTGCTTCTCATCCACCATCTGCTCAAGATCGCAATTGGTCGCCGCCACCAGGCGCACATCGATACTCCTGGTCCGGGCACTGCCGAGCCGCTCGTAGGTACGTTCCTGCAGCGTTCGCAAGAGTTTTGGTTGCAGTTCGAGCGGCAGATCGCCGACTTCGTCGAGGAACAGAGTGCCGCGATCCGCCAACTCAAGACGCCCCGCGCGCTGCAGGTTCGCACCTGTGAAAGCGCCGCGCTCATGACCAAATAACTCGCTCTCAAATAACGAAGCAGGAATCGCAGCGCAGTTCAAGGTGACAAATGATTCTTTACGGCGCCAGCTAAGTTCGTGGATGGCGCGGGCGATCAGCTCCTTGCCAGTCCCAGTTTCACCCAGCAGCAATACGGTAGCACTCGCAGCGGCCACCATATCAATGAGCCGTAGCACGTTTCGTAAAGCCAAACTCTGACCCACGATGCCGGCAGGGGTTGACGCATTGCGATCGGTACTCACTTCGTCGCATGCCCTCAGGTTTGCAGCGCCCTGTAATGCTTCACTCGATTCCACGAAAGCCAAGAGGTTCGAATTCATTCCCATACTCCTTCCACAAAATCCGTAAACTGTTCTTCAGGGGTTAACTGTCCGTCGAATCTTCTCAAGTAGAACTTCACCATCGAAGGGCTTGGACAGGAGTTCTACCGCTCCTGCTTTCATCGCTTGCCTCTTCATCTTGCTATCGGCGCGAGCCGTGATGAAGATGATTGGGATGCGAGACCCTTCGGCATTTAATTTCGCTTGCAATTCCAGACCTGACATCCCTGGCATCCCAATGTCCAGGAGTAAGCAGGCGACATGGGTGCGCTGGTCCCATTGAAGGAACCCTTCCGCAGATCCGAAGCACTTGGCTGAGAGCCCGGCGGATTCGATAAGATCGTTAAGCGCAATCTGTATTGATTGATCATCATCGATGATCGCAACTAATCGGGATTTACTGTTTTTCACGGTGACAGTTTGACTGGCGCGGCGATCGAAAACAATTACACGTTGGTTCTTCCGGATTAGACTTTAGTTACATGGACTACCACGGGCGGGTGATTACTTGATACCCCTTTCGAGGTAGGTACTAATGTTGGCCGGTTCTCGGGTGAGAAAAAGGTGGATTTGTTAATGCAGTTTTTGAAGATCGTGTCCAGGCTGGTTCGTCTTCAACATGTCGGCCATCCTGACTAGAGCAGCCAGAGACTCCGCCTGCATTTTTTGCATGACATGGCCGCGATGAATCTTGACTGTGTGCTCGCCGGTACCGAGGCGCGCCGCGATCTGTTTATTGAGCAGGCCGGACACGACCAACTCCATCACTTCACATTCGCGTTGAGTGAGAGTTTCATAGCGGTGGCGCAACTCCGCGACCGTCCGCGACTCTTCGCGCAGTGTTCGGTCACGGCCGAGTGCTTGTTGAATTGCATCCAGCAGCTCTTGAGTTCTAAAGGGCTTCATCAGGAACTCGACTGCCCCCGATTTCATGGCTTGAACTGACATCGGCACATCGCCGTGGCCGGTGATGAAGATGATCGGAAGACGTACCCCCGCTTGCGCGAGCTCGCGCTGAAAATCTAAACCGCTCATACCTGGAAGTCTAATGTCGAGCACGAGACAGCCCGGACGGTCAGCTCGCCGTTTCGCCAGAAACTCCTGCGGTGAGGCGAATACTTCGGAGGGCAGCGCCACTGAGGACAAGAGATCCTGAATCGACCGGCGCACGCTCGCGTCGTCGTCGACGATAAAAACAACAGGTTCCTCTTCAGTGAACATTCAGACCTTTCAAATGACTTGGCAAAGTAAAGTGGAAAGCTGCACCTCGTCTCGCGTTTTGATCCGCCCAGAGCCGGCCGCCGTGCGATTCGATAATTGTGCGGCTGATCGCCAGGCCCATACCTGTGCCGTCGGCTTTGGTCGTGAAGAAAGCGTTGAAGATTTCTTCCGGGTTATCAGTGAGGAGCCCGTGACCGGTATCGCTAACGGACGCCATCACGTCTTCGCCCTGGCGACGCGTACTTATCCTGAGTTCCCCACCCTGCTCGCGCATCGCCTCAATCCCGTTAAGCATTAGGTTCATCAACACCTGCTGCAACTGCACCCGGTCACCGCTCACTGCTGGAAGATCAGGTGCCAGTTCAGTACTCATTACAGCCGAGTTGCGCACAGCTTCACTCCGCAGCAACACCACCATCTCGCCGATGAGATCGTTGATCCAAATCAGCTGACGCTGTGGGGAGACGTCTTTCCGGTAGAAGGACCTCAAGTGGGCGATGATGTCGGCGGCCCGCTTCCCATCTTCCTCGATCCGCATAGCTGCCTCTCGCGCCCTCTGCAACTCAGGCTCATCCCGGTTCAGCCAGCGCAGGCAAGCGCCGGCGCTGGTGGTCATGGCAGCGATCGGCTGATTGACATCGTGGGCAATCGAAGCAGTCAGCGCGCTCAATGTCGTGACCCGCGCCATATGGGCCAGTTCGGCACGGGCCCTGTTCAATGCTTCCTCGGAGATTTTACTGGCCGTCACATCCTGAATGGCGCCGATGAAAACTGAGCGACCTGCTGCCGTCTCCATGGCGCGGGTGACCGCGTGCACATGCTTCACTGTTCCCTTGGGTGTGATGATGCGGTAGGTGATTTCCAGATCCTGCTCCAGTCCGTCGACGGCGCGCTTGAATGCGGCCTCGTAGATTGGCAAATCATCAGGGTGGAAGGCCGCCCGAATCATTTCATGCGTGATTTTGGTAGCCGGATCGAACTCGAAGATCCGGTAGAGCTCCTCGGACCAGCTGTGTTCGTTCGCCAACAGATCCGTAATAAAGCTGCCAGTCTTGCTGATCCGCTGAGCTTCGGCAAGACGCAAATACGCTTCCTCGACTTGGGCCTCCGCCCGTTTGCCCTCGTCAATGTCCGTAAGGAGGACGTACCAGCGCACAACCTGGCCCTCGGGGTCACGCACACATCGTCCACGTACACGAAACCACCGGTATGCGCCGTCGGCGCGTCGGAGGCGCTCGTCAACCGCGTATGGATCTCCGCTTTCCACGGAGTGTACCCACAAGGTCGCGGCGCGAGGGAAGTCCTCCGGATGAATGGCGTCGTTGGTACGCCAATCCTTCAATTCTTCGAGGCTTTTGCCGAAGTAATCGAGAACTTGTTGGTTGACGAATTCAACTTCGCCTTTGGGCGTAGCCGTCATGATCTGGCCGTCGATGCTGTCGACCATCAAGCGAGCCCTCTCCTCACTCTGGCGCAACGCTTCCTCGGCTTGCTTTCGGTCTTCGATGTCGATACTGGTTCCATACCATCGAACGATATTTCCCTGCTCGCCTCGCAGGGGCACTTTACGATGAAACATCCAACGATATTGCCCATCGCGATGGTGCACGCGAGCTTCGTATTCAAAGATATCTCCACTCGCGAGGCACGTTCGCCATTTATCGACAATACCGGTGACATCGTCCGGGTGAATCCAGCTTGTCCAGTTCCAGCCCTCGACATCAGTCAGGTTACAACCCAGATAGTCCAGCCAAGGCCGATTGAAGTAATCGAGGTAGCCATCGGGCCGCGCGGTGTGAATCAACGCGGGGATGGTATTAATCGTTAGGCTCAAATTGCGCTCGCTCGTCCGCAGCGCCTCTTCGGCCTGTTTGCGATCATCTATGTCCGTGGTAAGTGCATTCCAGTGGAGAATTCGCCCCTCGACGTCGCGCACGGGGACCCACCGGGCCTGAAACCAGCGGTATATGCCATCGAACCGGCGGAGACGAAGCTCTAAACTCCATGGCTGGCCGCTTGAGATCCCTTTGCCAAAAGCTCCGATGACGTAGGCAAGATCGTCAGGGTGAACAAGCTCGCTGGTCTCCCATTTCTGTACCTCCTCCAGCGTTTTGTCGTAATACTCCAAAAATGGTCGATTAACGATCTCGGGCGTACCATCCGGCGAATGGCGACCAAGAAAGCCCGGCATGTTGTCCAAGAGCGAACGTGCATCGAGTTCTCTCGATTGCAGCGCCTCTTCTGCTCGCTTGCGATCATCAATGTCAGTGAGGAGCAGATACCAAGCGGTTACTTTGTTTTCCGCATCTCGAACTGGGAGACCACGAACTTGGAACCAGCGGTAAACGCCATCAGCTCGTCGGCAACGGTGCTCAACTTCATAGATTTGTCCCGTTAGTATGGACTTCTGTCGCTCCTCGATCACCCGAGGCAAGTCATCAGGGTGAACGGCGTCGATGAGTGCCCAACTCTTCAACTCCTCCTGGGTTCTGCCGAAATATTCCAGCGTCTGGTGGTTAAGAAACTCCACTTCACCCAGGGCGGTGGTTGTAGCCACGAACCCCGGAATGCTGTCGACGATCTGGCGCCACGAGAGTTCACGCGCAAGCAGCGCTTCCTCTCCGCGCTTGCGATCCTCGATATCTACACAGGTTCCGTACCATTTGAGGATGTCGCCCCGTTCGTCCCGCAGCGGATTGCCGCGAATCAGGAACCAACGATAGGCGCTGTCGTAACGACGAATGCGAGCTTCCGTGTCGACCCGAGTGCCCGAAGCCAGACCCGATCGCCACTTTTCGAACAGTGTCTCGCGGTCGTCAGGATGAATCGCTTCTGCCCATCCCCAGCCCTCCGCTTTTTCGGCAATCATCCCTGCATAATCGAGCCACACCTGATTGAGGAAGTCACAGTACCCATCGGGACGAGCAGTCCACGCCGCCGTAGGGATCGTATTTACGATAGCGGCAAGATTGCGCTCGCTCGTGCGCAGCGCCTCTTCAGCCTTCTTGCGATCATGGATATCGGTGCTGGTGCCGTACCACCTCGCGATCGTGCCGGACTCGTCGCGGAACGGCTGGGCGCGAATAAGGAACCACCTGTACACACCATCATGACGGCCAAGACGCGCCTCGATTTCATCCGCTTCTCCTGACGCCAACATCTGCGTCCATTTGTCCATTAATAACGGCAGATCGTCCGGATGAAACGCGTGTTGCCAAGTCCAACCACGAGACTCTTCTGCGGAGAGACCTGTGTATTCATGCCACGCTTTGTTAACGAACTCGATCTGACCGTCCGGCAAAGCGCACCAAGCAAGTGTCGGGATTGCGTCAACCACCTGCTGTAGCCTGGACTCTGACTTTTGGATTTCATCAAGTGCATTTCTGAGGGCTTCCTGCGCACGCGCGCGTTCGTCCTCTGCTCGTTTTCGGTCCTCGATATCGAACGCGATCGCATACCACCGATCAATCCTTCCCTGCTCATCGAGCAGCGGATTGTAGCGGACCAGGAACCAGCGATATTTCCCGTCTTTTCCCAGGGCGCGTTGCTCATATTCGAACTGTCGGGGACATTTCAGCGCCTCCTCGCGTTCCTCGCGTAGCCTCTTCACGTCATCCGGATGATAAACCCGCGCGCGAAAGTCGTCCCTCTGCATCTCCTGCAGGGTCACGCCGTAGTAATCCAGCACGGCTTGATTCACTGAAAGCACGGTGCCGTCGGGTCGCGACACTTGTATGAGAGTAGGGATGGTCTCGATTGTGAGACTCAAATTGCGCTCGCTGGTCCGCAGAGCTTCCTCTGCTCGCTTGCGCTCAATTCCTTGCGCGATGGTGTCGGCAACCGATGCGAGCGTGTCGAGAATGGATTCCGGAAGTGGACTACGCGCGAACAGCGCCAACACTCCAATTAGCCGATCCTCGACAACCAACGGGTACCCGGCGAAGGCCACCATTCCGTTATCTTTTGCCCAATCCTTATCATGCACGCGTGGATCGTTCAGAACGTCATTGGTGAAATGCGCCTGCTTCTTCTGAGCGATCAAGCCGACCTTCAGATCTCCCACCGGAACCCGGCTGTATGACCCATCCAAACGTGTATACATGCCGGCACTCGCCTGGAGCTCAAGCGTGGTTTCATCCTTGCTCAGGGTCCAGATTCGAGCGAAGGCCGCGTCGAGGTGACGAACGATGGCCTCTGCGCATCCGCGCAGAATTTCACCCAATTCGATCGGTTTGGAGAAAGCCGCGCTGACGTCAGCCCTAACACCCGCTTGACGTAAGAGCGTGTCCTCTGCGCGCTTTCGATCCTCGATGTCGGACGCGGCGTACCGTTCGTTGGTTCGCAGAGACACTTCAGACTTTTGGCGATCATCAACCAGTTCATCTGTAATGGTTTGTAGTAAAGTTCCAACATCGAAGTAAATGCGCCCCGCCGTGATCTGCCGCCTCGCTGGATCGTATTCATAAACCCCACAACCAGGCAGACTGATGCGAGCGCCGGTTGCGGCATAACCGGCGAAAGGACCCGTGTGTTCGGCTTCGAAACTGAATTCAACCGTGACCACACCTGGTCCAAAAATCATCTTCTTCACTAAATGGCGGTTGCCCGGAAAGGCAGTGGTAAATGGGCCAGCAAACTGATTGCGGACAGCTTCTTTCCCCTCCATGAGCGAGCCGGGAATCTGCAGCACCACGTCGTCCGTGTAGTAAGACATGATGCGATCCAAGTCCGTTCCGGACCACGCGTCGTAGTACTCGTAGATAAACGATTCAACGTCAAAAGCCGTCTCGGAAGCAGCAGAATCCGCCATGAATCGAGGTCCCCTTAGGCGGGGCATTCTACACCCGGAAAAGGCTGGGAGCATGGCGAAATCGAGGACCCGCAGTCTTGAATTTTTGCCCAACATGATGCCCATCGCTTGAGTGAATTCAGATTCTTAAATCACAGCAAGATTACGTAAGTTCAAAGCAACCTTAATCTGCCGGAAGTGCCGGACGCCGGGAGATGAATCTCGGCAGTCCCGCCGACATATCGGACAGCTACCAGCATGAAACAACTTTAAATTCCTCGATAAAGCTCTTCTGCGCTTTCAGCTCTCAGTCCGGCAAACGATTTGCTCAATCTGGTGCGGCAGGTTCGCCCGACAAGACTGTGTAGCTAGTTTGAGAGTTACGAGGAGAGCTGATGAGGCCGCCGCAGTTCCATCTACTAACCATTACCGCGCTGATTTTATTGATGTATGGAGCGGCGCGGGCTCAGTCTCCTGCATCTACTTCGGCCGATTCCCTCACTCTCGATCAGGCAATTGAGCTCGCCCTGGCTAACAACCATGCGATCAAGATCGCCCGCTTCGAAGTAGCGAAAACTGACGAAGAGATCTCGATCGCAAAAACCTCCCGGCTTCCGTCGCTCCACATGTACACGCTCTTGTCGGGTAATCTGGCTAAGAACGACATTAAGATTCCGAATCCTGCCGCCAATCAGTTCCCTGGTCTCGGCCCTTTCTTCCTGTTAACCGATGAGCGCAAGCCCTCGCTCGTCTTTGCCACCAGCGTCGTCGAACCGCTGACGCAGCAATACCGAATCGGCCTGCACATAAGACTGGAGCGTGTCTCGCGTGAGCTGGCACAGGCGAAGTTGCGTCAGCAGCAGAACGAAACAATCGATCAGGTAAAGAAGACCTACTATGCGATCCTGCAGACGAAGAGCGCCGTCACAAGCCTGGATGAAGCGGTCAAGTCCTATCAGGAGCTGGACAAGGTCACCGGCGATTACGTCGTGCAGCAGATCGCCCTCAAGGCAGATCATCTGGTCGTGCAAACGCGCTTGGCAAAGGCCCAATACGATGAACTTGAATTGAACAGTAAGTTGGCGACACAGAAAGAACAACTGAACGTTTTGCTGGGGCGTGAAGTTAGTTATGAATTTGAAGTCATCGATGCGTCGGCTTTCATTCCCGTCGAATCGAATCTCATCGAGGCCCGAAAGATAGCGCTTGAACATCGGCCTGAGCTGCAACAAGCCAGATTGAACGTTGAGCAGGCCAATCTAGCGCGACGCATCAAGAAATCAGAATACATCCCAGACGTAAGTGCGGCCTTCGCCTATCTCACACCCCGCAACTTCCCTTCGGTGATACCGAGAGAATTCGCGAATGTCGGCGTGATTGTCAGTTGGGAGTTCTTTGACTGGGGCCGGAAGAAACACGAGCTCGCGTCACTTGATAACACCATCGAGCAATCAAAGAACAGCCTCAAAGAAGCTGAAGATCAGGTCTTGGTGGATGTCGGCGACAAGTTGCGAAAGCTGCAGCTCACTGCGCAGGCCTTGCGCGTGGCGAAACTCGCCGAGGATTCGGCGAAGGAAAATCTTCGTGTCAGCACCGGTCAATACAAATTTCAGGCGGTCATGCTTTCCGACGTGCTGAAGTCGCAGGCGTCTTTGGCCGAAGCCACGAATGACTATCAAAAGGCTTTATTAACTTTCTGGACCGCCAAGGCTGAGTTTGAGAAAGCACTCGGGGAGAACAAATAGCCATGCCTGAAAAGCACACCACAGTCAGTACTGGCAGCGGTAGCAACCGAGTTGCCGATGAGGTGCCGAAATCTGCTGCCGTCACCTCAGCTCCAGCAAGAGTCGATGATGCAGCCGGCGCGAAAGGCAACACCACCGCAGAAGCTTCGCCCTCCTCGACGACGACAAAGGCTCCTGATCAAAACCCCACGAAAGGGCGAACAACCTTGAAAAAGATGGTGCCCTTCGCGGTACTCGCGCTGGCAGCCCTGATCCTTGTTGCGATCATCGGCGGTTGGAATGCCTGGATCGGAGGCGGCTCGGTCGAGAAAACAGATGATGCGATTCTCAGGGCCGACATCACGCCTTTGAGCACTCGCGTGTCAGGCACAGTCGCGCAAGTCGCGGTCTCCGATTATCAACGAGTGAAAGCGGGAGACCTGCTGGTGCAATTGAAGGATGACGACTTCAAGGCCCAGGTCGCGCAAGCAGAAGCGGGAGTCGCTGCGGCGCAAGCCGCTTTGGAGAACAACGCTAAGCAGAAGGATCTGCAAAGCTCGCGCATCGTTCAGGCGCAGGCGGGAATTCAGGCGGCCACAGCGGACATCGCGCAGAGCAGTGCGGCGATCCAGGCAGCCCAGGCTGACGAGGTGAACGCGCGAGCTGCCGTCGATGGAGCTCAGGCGAAAATTCCTGACTCGCAAGCAGCCGTCGCGGCCGCTCAAGCCGATGCGGAACGAACATCACTCGAAAGAAAACGGCAGGAGGCGCTGCTCGAATTGGGTTCGACGACGAAACAAAAAGTTGAGCAGGTGGTCGCCGATCAGCAACGATACGCGGCAGTGCTCGACAGTCGTCAGGCAGAACTAACGCAGACCCACGCGCTGGTCGACAGCCGCCATGCTGAACTCGCCAAGGCTCGGGCTCAAATAGCGCTGCGGCGATCGGAACAACAACGGGCGCGCGCGCAACTGTCGGGCAAATCAGCTGAGGTTGATGCACAGATCAAGCAACGCGCTGTGCTTGATGCTCAACAGTTGCAACTTGAAGCAGATCTCCATGCCAAACAGGAATCGCTCAAAGTCGCGCAAACCAATCTCGATTACACCAGAATTCTAGCCCCAACCGACGGGATTGTCGGTGAGCGGAAGGTGAGAACTGGACAGCTGGTCTCGCCAGGCACTCAAGTTATCTCGCTCGTAGAGAACACCATCTGGGTTCAGGCGAATTACAAAGAGACGCAACTGACCAACGTTGCGAAGGGCGATGCGGCCGAGATTACGGTTGATACTTTTCCTGGAGTCGTCTTGAAAGGACACGTAGAGGAGATCGCTCCGGCAAGCGGTTCGCAGTTCGCATTGCTGCCACCCGACAACGCGACTGGTAATTACACCAAGATCGTTCAACGCATTCCGGTAAAGATCGTACTCGATCCGAATCCGTGGCTAGCCGAAAAACTTCGTCCGGGTATGTCGGTTGTCGCCGAAATCAGGACGAGATCCAAGAACAAAGCCTGAGGCGAGGATACAATTATGAGCGCCGTCATCCGCCAAAGATTGAATCTGCTGGCGACGCTTGATCTGTCGCGATTCAGCCTCAGCCGGATTGCCGCGCTCCTCGATAAGAACGCATACGTCGGCACGTTTGGTGTCTTTCTTGGAGCGGGCATCGCCACCCTGAACGGTCGTGTGATTAGCGTCGGGCTTCCCGACCTCCGCGGCGCGATGGGCTTCGGCTTCGATGAAGCGAGCTGGATTCCCACTGCGTACAACATGGCGCTGATGTTCATTGGGCCGTTCTCGGTTTTTCTCGGAGCGTTCCTGGGCGCGCGTCGTGTGCTGCTCGCCTCAGGCAGCATTTTCGTTGTCTGTTCGATCCTTTTACCTTTCTCGCCCAGCCTCCGCGTGATGCTCTGCCTGCAAGTAATCAGTGGCCTGTCGTCGGGGACCTTTTATCCCCTCACGCTCGCGTATGCGCTGAATGCGCTGCCGGTGCGCTACGTGATCTATGCGATCGGTGCTTATGCCATAGATATTCTCGGCGCCACTGGCATCGGGACGTCGCTGGTGGGCTGGTACACGGAACACCTTTCGTGGCATTGGATCTTCTGGCAAAGCGCAGTAGTAACACCGCTAATGATGTTTTGTATCTATTTTGCGGTGCCGAATCCGCCGAAACGTCCGGGCCCAAAACCGGTTGTGAGTTGGCGCGGGTTTCTTTATGGCAGCCTCGCACTGAGTTTGATATACGGCGCGCTCGACCAGGGTGAACGGCTGGACTGGCTGAATTCGGGGGTGATTGTAGGACTGCTCGTGACTGGAGCCTTTCTGATCGCGGTAACAATCATTCGCCGCTGGCTCTCACCCAATCCTATGGTGAATCCGATCTTCCTGGTCAATCGCAACACCGCGATCCTGGCCACCGCACTCTTCTGTTTTCGCTTTACGATTCTGGCTATCGCCTTACTGGTACCGGCCGTACTAGGAGTTACGCAAGGTTATCGGCCACTTCAAACAGGCCCAGTGTTGCTCTGGATAATACCGCCGCTCATCGTTAGTGGTTGGGTCGCCGCGCGGTTGATGCGGCGGTTCGATAACCGTCTGGTTTTCGCCGCTGGCTTCGGGATAGTTGCTGTTGCCTGCTTATTTAATTCGCAGTTGACCAGCCTCTGGGCAGGCGACAATTTCTTTTTCAGTCAGATTGTGATCGGGTCGGGACTTTCAATCGCCTTCACTGCCCTGGTTGGCTCGATCGTACAAAACTCGTTCGATACAAACGCCCTGGCCAGTCCCGTAAACATTCTCACGTACTCGTCATTCATCCACTGCGTTCGTTTATTCGGCGGCGAGGCCGGCACGGCAATCATGCAGCGGCTGGTGTCAGTGCGTGAACAATTTCATTCAAATATGATAGGCCTGCACATTGATGGCGGAAGCTGGCTCACATCAGAAAGGTTGGGAGGGATTGCGAGCGGCCTATTTCCGAATTCCGCCGGCGCGCAAGAAGCGCAGGCTAGAGCCGCATTGGTGCTGGGCGGCCAAGTCAAGGTGCAAGCGTATACGTTGGCTTACAGCGACGGCTTCCTGGCAGTCGCCTTCGTCGCTACGCTGGCCATCATTCTGATCGCCTGCATGAAACCGATGAAGATTATTTTCGATGCCGGTTCGGCGGCTAAGTGAATTTTGATTGTTTTCTTCACAATTCATCTTGCACAAGCTCAAAATCAATCTCATAATCGCCTCATGACCGAGAAGGAAATCGTATTGGAAACCATTCGCGCCCTGCCGGATGATTGCTCGTTGGATGAGATTGCCGAGCGGATTGAGTTTATGGCGGCGGTTCAGAAGGGTCTCGACCAGCTAGATGCCGGCGAAGGCATTCCTCACGAGGAAGTCAAGAAACAGTTAGCCTCATGGCTTACAAACTGATTTGGTCTCCCGCCGCCCGCGACGACCTTCACGACATCGTTGTCTTCATCGCTCGCGACAATCCGGAGCGGGCCATGTCCTTCGGATTTGAGCTAATCTCCCAGACAGATCGACTTCAAACATTTCCTTAGTTCGGACGCGTCGTCCCTGAATACCGAAATCAAAATCTCCGCGAAATTGTTTTTCGGCCTTATCGAATCGTGTATCGAATTAATCACGACCGCAAAGTCTGTGAGATTGCACGGGTATGGCATTCAGCGCGCGGAATTCCTCAGGTGTAGAAGAAGGCCAACCAGTCACGCCACACTGCGCTTCAGCTGACTCCAAAACTTCTCACGCAGAACACGCTTTAGGATTTTGGCCGGAGCTGGCCTCGTCTCCTTTTACACGTCTATACGTGAAGCCGCCCGGGTTCGGAAGAAAGCATACAAACTGAAAATAGTCAGCTTACGAAAAAGTTTCAGCTGTCGTACTTGAACGACAGTTGCACGCGTGCGCGATATGCGTCGACCTTGCCTTTCTTGATGGTCACGTCCAGCTTCACAATTTCGGCGATGCGGAGATCACGCAACTTACCTCCGGCCGTCTCCACGGCATTTCTGGCGGCATCGTCCCAGGACTTCGTACTCGTGCCCACTACCTCAACAACTTT
The DNA here is from genome assembly GCA_965653675.1 of uncultured bacterium. Taxonomy (GTDB): domain Bacteria; phylum Acidobacteriota; class Blastocatellia; order Pyrinomonadales; family Pyrinomonadaceae; genus UBA11740. The sequence continues at coordinate 26,490 of CBFHBA010000035.1, read as the reverse complement.
GTAGACTGACTCTTTTTTTCCAGCCATGATTTTCTCCCTTCCAATGTTATTCAACTCACGGCGCGTTTCTGTTCTCCCCAGAAACGCTCGCGGAGAACTTTCTTGAGTATCTTCCCTGAACCACTCTTGGGCAGCTCGGTCGTTGAAAACTCAATGCGACGGGGGACTTTGTAGCTGGCCAAAGATCGGCGGCAATAGTCGATCAGATCATCCGCACTGAGGACCATTCCCCGCTTCAGCACAACGCTAGCCGTGACGAGCTCACCCCACTTTTGATCAGGAATGCCGAAGACTGCTGCTTCAAGAACTGCCGGATGTTGGTAAATGACTGCTTCAACCTCACCGGAGTAAACATTTTCACCGCCCGTGACGATCATGTCTTTCAAGCGATCCAGGATGAAGAAGTAACCATCCGCATCCTGATAACCGATGTCGCCGGTCCGAAACACTCCGTCAAGGAACGACCGTGCCGTCTCTTCCGGATTGTTCCAATAGCCGCGCATGATATTCGCCCCGCGAGCCACCAGTTCGCCCTGTTGGCCAGTTGCAACCTCTTTTCCGGACTCGTCGACAACCCGAACATCGATACCGGGACACGGGCGCCCGCATGACATCAACTTGTCCTCGGTGTGCTCGGCATCTCTTAGACCGGTGAGAAAGCCGGTCTCGCTCAACCCATAAACTTGAATAAGCTTGGTTCGAGGCAGTAGTTCCCTCGTCCGGCGGATCAGTTCAGGAGCCATTGGAGATCCGCCGTACCCCAGTTCCTCGAGACTGGTTAAGTCATACTTCCCGATGTCCGCGAATTGAGTGATCAGATTGATCATCGTAGGGACCAGGACGGTGCGAGTGACGCGCGCGCGCTGCACTGTTTCGCAGAAGGCCTGAGCGCTGAATTTCGGAAGCGTGACCTGACAGGCGCCGAACGCCGGAGCGGCAAAGATCAGCGGAAAATCCGCGATGTGAAACATGGGCGCCGCGTGGAGGTATACGCCTCCTTCTTTATAGGGCAGCCAATAGTTAGTGTTGTTCACCGTAGCCAGAATATTCTCGTGCGAGAGAATTACACCCTTTGGACGACCGGTCGTGCCGCTCGTGTAGATGAAGACAAGTATCGCTTTCGGATCATAAAGAGGCTCGGGATAAGAATCAGCGGGCACGTCCAGTGGATCCTGATCGAGAACTACTTGGAGATGGACCTGTACTGTCGGTGTCGGCAATGAAGAATGGCGAACCAGACCTCGCGGTGTCGCGTCGCTGAGTATGTGATCGATTTCGGTTGCGGACAGCCGGATGTTCAATGGCACCACCACCACCCCCAACCAGGCACACGCATGGACCAATTCCAGGTACTCGGATTTATTGGGAAGAAGAATGGCCAACCTGTCGCCCGCCTCAAACCCGAGCTTCCTCATAGCAGCGGCAATGCGTCCGACTCGATCATGGAACTCGCGAAAGGTTGAACGCCTCTCAACTGAAGCTACCGCCATATGTTCGGGGTAATAGCGATTGGCTCGGCCGAGAGAGTGCGTGTGAATCATGCCGCGCACTCCATCGGCACGGTGGCCCACGGTAACCCGTTCGCGACTCCTGCGGAGATTCTCGGGCACACAGGAACCATCCCATCGAACCCGCCTAGCGCTCCTTCGTAGTCCAGGTCGAATCGGTATCTCGCCAGCTCGGCAACGGTGATCATCAATAAACCGTGCTTCCTGCAGTACGGAATGAGATCAGGGACGCGAGCCATGGTGCCATCGTCGTTCACGATTTCGCAGATGACTCCCGCGGGTCGGAGGCCGGCGAGACTCGCCAGATCGACCGCAGCTTCGGTCTGGCCGCGACGCTCGATTACACCACCCGCGCGTGCGCGCAGAGGAAACACATGTCCCGGCCGGGCAAAGTCTTCCGGCTGACTGTGTGGATCGACAGCAGCCTTGATCGTTTGCGCTCGATCGTAAGCTGAGATTCCCGTGGATATATCGGTTCCTTTTACGTCGATTGAAACGGTGAAAGCGGTACCGCCCAAGGCACTATTCGCCGGAGCCATGGGATCAAGTTCCAACTCCTGAAGTCTTTCATCAGTCATCGCCAAACAGATCAAACCTCTTCCATGAGTGGCCATGAAATTGATCGCCTGAGGCGTGATCATTTCCGCGGCCATGGTCAGGTCGCCTTCGTTCTCGCGATCCTCGTCATCGACGACGACGATCATTCGGCCGTCGCGGAATTCCCGAATTGCCTCCTCGATGGTGGCGAAGGAGAAATTCTGGTCAGCCTCACTGATAGGACTTGTCGAAGAGAGGGAACCTGCCTGAGATAAGGTTTCCAGCGTTAACGCGTGACCCATTTTTTCTTTTTTGGTCCGCAGATAATTCAAGGAGTGTGGATTCGGCGCAGTTTCACAGGGAACTTGCGCAATCACCTCAATACGGGCATCACGCAAAGCGCGTCCTTTGTTTGGATTATTTGAAAGCAGCCGCACCTGATTGATTCCGAGATCGTGAAGGATCGCCGTCGCCAGGGTGTAGTCACGATAGTCGCTGTGAAATCCGAGCGCGTGATTTGCTTCAATTGTGTCGAAGCCTTGATCCTGAAGCGCGTACGCTCTCAACTTCGCTACTAGTCCAATGCCACGGCCTTCTTGATATTCATAGATCACGACGCCACGGCCTTCCTCGGCGATGGTTTGCAGAGCCATCTCCAACTGATCCTTGCAATCACAACGCAGCGAGCCAAGTCATTCGGCTGTGAAACAGTGTGAGTGAAAGCGCACCCGGGGCGAGCGCATGCCATCGTTCAGATCCCCCATCACGATCGCGAGCGCCGTTTCGAGTCGGCGAGCGTAAGGCCGGACGTGATCGGTAATCTCGCGCTCAAAACCAAGGACGCGAAACTCACCCCATTTGGTCGGCAGTTGGGTGGAAACGACCTGTCGAATTGAGTTGTCTGCGGCAACTTGAGTCATGGTGTTTCACCCAACTAAGCGGACTGACCCGGATTCCGTTCGCTTGACTCCGAATTACTTGACCGCCGCGGTCGCCTTTAACTTCGTAAAGTCAGGTGGACGCTTCTCGAGGAACGCGGTGAACACTTCTTTTACTTCAGCCGACTGTACGCGCGCGGAGAACTCCACAGTTTCTGCTTTTATCGCCTGGTCGATCTGACCGCGCGAAGCGCCTCGCAAAAGCTTTTTGGTTGCTCGCAGCGACCCGATTGGTTTCGCGGCGAGTTTGTTTGCAGTCTCGGTGGCCGTCGCCTGCAGCTCAGCGTCCGGCACCACCCGAGTTACCAGGCCAATCTCGAGAGCGACCTGAGCATTGAAGGGCTCGCCCAACAAAAACAATTCGGCCGCGCGCGTATATCCGGTGCGCGCCGGCAAACCCCAACTCGATCCAAATTCCGGAACCAGGCCCAGATCCACAAACGGCAATTTGAACTTCGAGCTCTCACCTGCATACACAAAGTCACAGTGCGTCAGTAAGGTCGTGCCACCTCCAACGGCGACGCCCTTCACCACAGCAATTAAAGGCTTATCAAGATTGAGCAGCGCGATCCCCAAACGGGATTGTGCACTGTCGTCTTCCTTCGGTGGGTTCTTTAGAAAATCTTGAAGATCATTGCCCGCGGTAAAGGAGTCCCCCGCGCTATCCCAGATCACGACGCGGATTTCTTCGTCCTGGCTAGCTTGATTCAATGCCTCCGCCATTGCGTCGTACATGGCGGCAGTCATTGCGTTCTTCTTTGCCGGTCGATTCAACGTAATCCGCAGAATGCTGCCGTTACGTTCGGTCAAAATATCGTTCATCGCACACCCCCTGCTTCAGCGGCCGCCTTTTTTCCTGTCAGAACGCCAGCCGCCGCAAAGTTTTCGATCTGTTTGGGATCAAAGCCCAGTTCCTGGAGAATCTGCTGGTTGTGTTCGCCAATGTTCGGGGCACGTTTGGCCGGTGCCTTCTCGAGACCTTTAATTTGAAACGGGCTGCTGATGGTGAATTGCAGGTTCGGTCCGGCGCCTTCCAACGGAACCATAATGTCGTTCGCTTTGAGCTGAGGATCCTGAATCACTTCCTGCGGACTGCGCACAGCTCCGAAAATGACATGCACACCATTGAATACCTCGTACCAATGGGCCATCGGTTTGGTTGCAAATACTTCGTCGAGAATCGCCGTCAACGCCGGCATGTTGGCTATCAACTTCTTGGGATCTGTGAACCGTGAATCTGTCAAAAGGTCCGGGCGACCGATCGCTTCCGCGACGGCCTTAACCTTTTCAGGGTAAACGACGAGCATGAACCAGGTATCGTCAGAAGTACGGTAAATATTCAACGCTGCGTTGTCCGGATGCTTGCGATCGTGGAGCGGCGAAAACTTTGCTCCTCCCAGTGCCGCTTGGACATAAACGCTTGACGACCAGACGCCTTCGGCAAGTAAAGACGTGGTAACGTGTGATCCTTTTCCGGTGCGCTCGCGACGATAAAGCGCGGTGACGATTGCAGAATAGAGACCAACTGCGGTGGCATTATCGCCGCTGCCGCCTACCGGCCATGTCGGCGGGTTGCCCGCATCGCGCGTCATCGACAGCAAGCCGCTGCGGGCCCAATATGCAGTGATATCAAAGCCCGGTAAGTCACTATCAGGTCCCTTGTCACCAAAGCCGGTAAGATCCGCATAGATCAGACGCGGGTTCCACTGGACGACGTCATCGTATTCGAGCTTCAGTTTCTTGCGCGCCGGATGTGGCGTATTGACGATGAACACGTCGGCCCATTTAACGAGCTTCTCCAGAATCGGTTGCGCCTCCGGCGATTTAAGATCGAGCGTCAACCCGCGCTTGTTACGGTTGGCCAGGTGAAACTGATAGGGATCCTTAGCGACCGGATATGGCGGAAGCTGGTGTCCATGTCGCCACAGGTCGCCCGAGGGTGGTTCCACCTTAATTACGTCCGCCCCGAAATCGCCCAGGATTACCGCCGCGCCAGGCGCCGCTACGAAGCTCGAGAAATCAACTACTTTTAGTCCAGAAAAAATATTGTCTGTCGTCATGATGTCTCCTTCAACTCATTAAATACCCTGGAACTTTCAAGCCGGCGCGGCATACGCCCGTCTTTCCAAAATCGATTCGATCCAAGTGAGTAAACGGCCTCTCACTTCGTCACGGTTGGTCTCGTTAAGCATTTCGTGCCGGCCGCCCTGATAAAAATCGTGCGAGACGTCGTAGAGTCCGGCTTCCTGATAACGCCAAATCTGGAGTTCGACGCCGTCGAGTTCTTGACCTACGGGATCGTCGCTTCCGGAAAAGAAGTAGACCGGCAGGTCTTCTCGTACCTGACGAATGTTGGTCAAATCAGACAATCGCGGAGCGGCTCCGAGAAAGGACGCGAACGACGTGGGCTGCAGTGTCGCAAAACAAAGCGGGTCGTTCATGAATGCATCGGCGACTAACGGATCCCGGCTCAGATAATCAAATGGAGTACGCGCGGGCTCGAACTTCTGATTGAGAACATTGCCGCCCGCAAATGCCGAGATTCCTACTTTCGCCAGTCCGTCGAGCGTGCCTGATCCAGACAGGACCAACGCATCTATTTCCCTACTGCGATCGAGAACATATTGTTGTGCCGCGAATGAACCCATGCTGTGACCCAGTAGAATGAATGGCTGGCCGGGATTCTCTGCTTTGGCAATGCGACTCAACCGGGCCATGTCTTCGACCAGAAGATTGAAGCCGCCGTCGCCAAAGTCTCCGAGATGTGCCTTGTCGGGCGCCGTGCGCCCATGACCGCGATGGTCGTTTCCGTAGACCGTCATGCCTTCTGAAACAAGAACCGCAATCGTTTCGGCGTAACGGCCTATGTGCTCACCCATCCCATGAGCGATCTGGACCACTCCACGAACCGGGCCCCGACTGTCCCAGCGCGCGCAGGCGATGCGCAAGCCATCCGAACTCGTAAAGCCGAATTCGGCAGAGGGAGTGTTTGCGGATTGAGTGATATCAGCAGCCATTGGTCTCCTAAGCCTTGCTCGATCGGTCAGCGACCCTGGAATTGGGGTGCGCGTTTTTGCAGGAACGCCTGTGTCCCTTCCTGTTTATCCTGCGTGGCCGCGCACAGTCCGAAGAATGATGCCTCCAGCGCTTGACCTTCTGTTTGGGTGGTCTCCAAACCTTTGTTCACCGCTTCCAGCGAATAGCGAATGGCGATCGGCGCGTTCGCAAAAATCTGTTTCAGGATTGCTTCAGCTCGAGGAATGAGATCGGTGGCAGAAACCACTTCGTTGACGAGCCCGATACGATACGCTTCCTGCGCCGATATCATGTCGCCCGTGAGAATGAGTTGCAGCGCGCGGCCCTTCCCGATCAAACGCGGAAGGCGTTGCGTCCCGCCCCCGCCCGGAAGCAATCCCAATTTGACTTCAGGCTGACCAAACTTGGCGCTGTCTGTCGCTAGTCTGATGGTGCAAGCCATGGCGGTTTCGCATCCACCGCCCAGCGCGAAACCGTTGATTGCTGCAATCACGGGCTTACCAAGATTCTCAATCAAATTGAGAACCCCTTGCCCGATCGTGCTGGATTCTTCTGCTTGCACCGCACTGACAGCGGCTAGTTCGGTGATGTCAGCACCGGCGATGAAGGCCTTGCCGCCACCGGTAAGAATGATGCCGTGGATCGAGGGATCCTTTTGCGCATCGGTAAACGCCGCGCGCAGGTCCTCCCAGGTTTTTCCATTCAAAGCATTAAGAACTTTTGGCCGATTGAGTGTGACGTATGCGATGCCGTCTTTCTTGTCGTAAAGGACATTTTCAAGCGTTAGTGCTGCTGCCGCTGTACTCATTTTATCCTCTCCTATCTTGAAACTTCGCTAGTTCTTCCTCGCAACTACCGCGAGTTGGTACTGGCGGTTAGCGCAACAGATACAGGAGCACCGCCAACCAAACTCCGATAAACGCCACTATTCCCAACCACATGAGAACGAATGATCGTTCTTGTTTAGGCGAGGCGTCCGCTGGCAATGTCGTCATGCCAACCGCCCAATGAATTCCTACGAACAATTTTGCCAGGGCGTGAATCATCTCTTCCTCGTAACCTCGTAGCCGGGCTCTGCGATTCGGCTTTGCCGTCTGATGTGCGGAAGCGCTCCGCGCTTCCGGTCAGCCTTCCTGAATATGAGGGCTGCGCCCCAGCATCTGGGCATAGCCCTAAATCAATTCTTAAACCACTCTCGGAAGGCCACAGGCCTTCCTCACATCAGACGGCATAGCCGCTTCGGCAGGAGCGGTTTGAGCCAACTCTTTACACAAACGCGCTGAGTCCCGTGACCGCCTTGCCGATGATGAGGGTCTGCATCTGGTATGTGCCTTCGTATGAATAGATCGCTTCAGCATCCGCAAAGAACCGAGCCACGTTGTAATCGACCAGGATGCCGTTGCCACCCAGCGCCTCGCGGGCCATAGAGACCGTTTCGCGTGCCTTGGAGGTGCAGAACGCCTTCGCGATCGCCGCCTGTGCGTCATTCAACTTTCCTTCTGCTTCCAGTTGCACTGCGCGCGCGACCATGCATTGACACGCCACGATGTTGCCCAGCATTTTCGCGAGCAGTTCCTGAACAAGCTGGAACGACCCGATTGGCTTTCCGAACTGCAGGCGTGTCTGTGCGTACTTGAGCGCATTCTCATAGGCGCCCATTTGACAGCCAGTGATTTCCCACGCTGAGCCGTGCCGTGTCCCACGCAAGACGAGCGCGGCGTCGCGAAACGTTCCCGTGCCTCCCTGAAGACGATTCTCGTCGGGTATACGGCAATCCTTCATCGTGATCTCGCCGTTCTGAACCACCTTCAGCGCAATCTTGTTCTGAATCTTTTCGACGCTGAACCCGGGCGTGGTCTTGTTTTCAACGATGAAACCTTTTACTTGATTGTCGGCAACATCGCGCGCCCAGATGATCGAGATGTCGCACCACGGCGCGTTGCCGATCCAGCGCTTCTGGCCGTTGAGGATCCAAGTGTCGCCTTCGCGTTTCGCTGTCGTCGTCATCCCGCCGGCCGTGCCCGAGCCCACGAGTGGCTCGGTCAATCCGAAGCAGCCAATCTTTTCCATCCGCGCCATCGGCGGCAGCCACTTCTGCTTTTGCTCTTCCGTGCCATTGAGGTAAATGGAATACATCGCCAGGCCGGTGTGGACACCATGGAAGGTACAGAAGGAAACATCGGTGCGCGCGATCTCCATGGCGAGCAGGCCGCTTAGCAGTGGGCTTCCGCCGGGACAGCCGTAGCCCTTAATGCCGACTCCGGCGATGCCCAATTCCTTGTAGGGCTGGAGCAGCTCGAACGGAAAAGAGTCCTCGACCCAGTACTTGTTGATGATGGGCTGGACCTTTGACTCCATGAACTCACGCACTTTCTTCACGATCACCAGTTCCTCGGCTGGCAGATCCGAATGGAAATCATAGAAGTCGCTGTTGGGCGCCGGCAGTGGTTTGTGTTGTTTGATGTCCTTCGCTGGTGATGACATTAGATTCTCCTTATCAATTGAGTTTCAACAGCGCTTCTATACAAATGCGCTGAAACCGGTGACAGCTTTGCCCACGATCCAGGTCTGCATCTGATACGTGCCTTCGTAGGAATAGATCGCCTCGGCATCCGCAAAGAACCGTGCCACGTTGTAGTCAACCAGAATTCCGTTGCCCCCAAGTGCCTCGCGAGCCCACGAGACGGTTTCGCGCGCTTTTGACGTGGTGAACGCCTTGGCAATTGCCGCCTGCGCGTCAGTCAACTTACCTTTGGCTTCCAGTTCGACCGTGCGAGCCACCATGCATTGACAGGCCACGATGTTGCCCAGCATCTTCGCGAGAAGTTCCTGAATGAGCTGGAACGACCCAATCGGCTTTCCGAACTGTAGGCGCTGCTGGGCATACTTAAGGGCGTTCTCGTAAGCGCCCATTTGCGTGCCTGTGATCTCCCACGAAGCATAATGGCGGGTGCCGCGCAGCACGTTTGCCGTATCACGAAACGTCCCCTGGCCTCCCTGAAGACGATTCGCGTCCGGCACGCGGGAGTCCTTCATCGTGATCTCGCCGTTCTGGACCACCTTCAGCGCGATTTTGTTCTGCATCTTCTCCACGCTGAACCCAGGCGTGGTCTTGTTCTCGACGATGAAACCTTTGACCTGGTTGTCAACGACGTCGCGCGCCCAGATGATCGAGATGTCACACCACGGCGCGTTGCCAATCCAGCGCTTCTGGCCGTTGAGAACCCAGGTGTCTCCTTCGCGCTTCGACGTCATCGTCATACCGCCGGCCGTGCCCGAGCCCACCAGTGGCTCGGTCAATCCGAAGCAGCCGATTTTTTCCATGCGGGCCATGGGCGGCAACCACTTCTGCTTCTGCTCCTCGGTGCCGTTAAGGTAAATGGAATTCATGGCCAGTCCGCTGTGGACACCAAAGAAAGTAGCGATCGAGGCATCGGTTCGCGCCAGTTCCATGGCCACTAGTCCGCCGAGCAGCGGACTGCCGCCCGGGCAGCCGTAGCCGTTCATGCCGAGACCAGCGATGTTCAACTCCTTGAACGAGGGCAGCAGTTCGAACGGAAACGAGTCCTCGACCCAGTACTTATTGATAATCGGCTGGACCTTCGTCTCTGCGTAGGCGCGCACCTTCTTCACGATCGCCTGTTCCTCGGCGGACAGGTCCGCTGCGAATTCATAGAAGTCGCTGTTCGGCGCCGGCAGTGCCTTGGGTTTCTTGTTGTCTTTGATTGCTGACGCCATTCGATTCTCCTGTGCTATGCAGTACCTACTTCTCCTTGAGCGGTCCAGATAAACTCGGTCGCACGACTCGGCTGCGGAAAGGCGGATTGTCAAGGGGCAACCGCTTTGGCTTGCGCGAGATCCGCGTAGGCAACGCCCGTCAAATTTCCCTGAGCCATGACTAATGCTTTCTTTTCCGAGCCGTCGAGCTTGGCTGAGTAAACAGAACCTGCCAGGTCGGCAAAGAACATCCGCCCTTGTTTCAGGTCGAGAGACAGTCCGATTCCTTCCATTAAGTCGCTAACTACGATTTCCTGACCGTTACCGTCTTTTCCTTTGCCATCGAGTGGTGCGCGACTCACGCTGTTACCACGTGGCGGGTTGCCCCGGTCGGTCCAATAAATCATCCGCTGAGAGAGATCGAGATCGAGATCGATTGGCTCAGGCAGATGGTCGAACAGCACTTCGATATCTGTGCGGTTGGTGGGACTCTCGCCTTTCGGAATGTCAAGATTGGCGCGAAAGATGCGCCCTTGGTTTGCGTTGTCTGCGCCTTTTTGCGTCCAGTAGAATTTGCCTCCATCGTGATCGACGGCGATGCCGACGCACCATTTAGTTTGGTCTCGGCCTGGTCGCGCGGCACCTTCACTGGTATCCAGGAGTGTTTCGATTTCCAATCCATCCAGGTCCGAGCGCATCACGCGCATGCCTTCTCGATCTGACCAGTAGATCTTTCGACCCTTCTTATCGAGCTGCATTTGCTTCGGAGTGAAGGTTGCGCCCGGCGGCACGATGGTTTTGCGATTTCGGCCATCGAAGTCCACGCGTTCAATCGAACCATCGTTCTTTGAAGGATTGCCCATGTTCGTCCAGTAAATGTGGCCGGCTTCCTCGTCAACCGCTATGCCGTCCGGAATTCTCGCTCCATCGAGAATCACACGACGATCTGAGCCGTCCGGATTGAGAGACTCAATACGGCCGCCGCTCGCATCAAGAAAGAAAACCCGTTCAGATGAATTGCCATTTGCACCATCCTGGATCGTACTCTTCGTCGCTGGTGAGGTATTTGTTCCCCTCGCCTTAAGCAGCGCGAGGAGTTCCTCGTTCTCCGTTTGCGCGAGTTGGTCAACCGAACGATCGCCGGCAATCTGTAGGACGCCATCGACGATCGTTTGCTTCAGCTGATCATTAATTTCAGGAGTCTTAAGTGTCTTGATCATCCCAGCCAGCGGGTCCATCAAGTGCTCCATAAAATGTTTGATTCCACCGGGACCGCCACCAAGGTGCCATTGCAAGCTGGGACCCATCACGCCCCAACGGAGCCCTGGCCCATAACTCACCGCGTCGTCCGCGTCGCTAACACTCAGCACGCCATCCTGAATCAGATACAAGACCTCTTTATAGAGGGCCGCTTGGAGACGATTGCCGACGTGACCTGGAAGTTCCTTGTTGAGCTTAATTGGCTTCTTTCCGATCGAAGCGTAAAACGCAATTGCGCGTTGAATTGCTTCCGGTGACGTCTTCGTTCCACCCACGACTTCGACCAAAGGGATGATGTGCGGCGGATTGAAAGGGTGACCAATCAGGATTCGCTCCGGGTGCTTGGCGTTCGTCTGCATCACGCTCGGCGTGATGCCCGAGGAGCTCGATGCGATGATCGAATCCACCGGGGTGGCGTCATCCATATCCGCGAACAACTTGATCTTGAAGTCGACTCGCTCTGGTCCGTTTTCCTGAACAAAGTCGGCCTGAGCTAAGGCCTCTTTCATGTCGGTCGTGAAACTGAGACGGTCGCGTGACGCACCCGGCGAGAGCCCAATATTGGTGAGCGCCGGCCACGCTTCGTCAACGTACTTGCGCAAGTTAGCTTCCGCGTTTGGCGCGGGGTCTGTGGCAATCACCTCGAAACCGCGCGCGAGATATTGCGCGGCCCAGCTCGCGCCAATGACTCCGGTGCCCACAATAGCGATCCGCCGAATCGGTTTTTCGTATGACATTATCAGTTCTCCTTTGAAAGCATTTCTGCGTATGTAATTCCGGTTTAGATTTCCACTCATCGCGTTTCTAACCACTCTGGTTTTGACGAGCCCCGCGGCACCAAGACGGTCCGGAAGGAACCCGGAGTTCGAGACAAAACCACCTGGTCGGTCATGCCTTGATACGTGCCCAACGGAGTTTCGGCCGTGAACAGATCAGGAGCAACGAGGGTGTGCTCGTCTGAAGAGCCAGCGGTTTGCTGCGCGTACGCCTTGTCGAATATGCCCATCGAGAGCAGCCAGAGTACGGTTCTGGCGAGGGAAACCGTGACCCTATAGCTGCCACCCTCCGTCGCACGGCGGCGCAGCGCAGCAAGAATACCGACCGTGTTGAGCCAGCCCACCACGTTGTCGCAAACTGGAATAATTGGCGGCGAACTGGGCTGAGTCGGTGTCCCCTCGATGGCAAACACGCCGGCCACGGCTGCGCCGATCTCATCGAAGCCAACCCAATTTGACCAGGGACCCTGCTCGCCGTGGAGGACCACTTTGGCGTGAATCAATCCCGGCCTCTTGTCGCTGAGTTCCTCCGCGGTGAGGCCATATTTCTCCAGGTAACCTGGACGCCGATTCGAGAAGAACACATCGGCATCTTTCAGGAGGCGATCGAACTTGCCACGATCCTCCTTGGAGCCATCCAATATCGTGGAACGCATCCCGACCTGCACGTCCCAGAAAAAGGCCTCCACCTCCGTATCATTAGGCCTCCAGATATTGAGAACGTCGGCGCCGTAATAGGCGAGATCTCTGCCGATGCCACCGCCGGCAATCACGTGACCCATTCCTAAGGCGCGAATGCCTTCCAAGGGGGTCTTTGCACCGCCCTTGAACGGTACTGGCGCACTCTCACCGATCTTTTCCAAAGTGATCAGCGGCAGTCTGGAAAGCACTTCGGTGTACTGGGACTCTTTAAGAAACTCCTCAGTGGTACGCACCTTGGCGAAGACAAGCCCGGCCTCTTGCCCGGCCGACTCCAGCTCGTCCGCGCGCCACTGCAGAATCGCATTGTTAACGGATTCGGGGTTGTCATTGCTCCGCAGGAAATTGAGAGCACGCGTGTGCAGCCTCGGATAAATATTGAGAGCCACCACGTGACGTCCATCGCGTGTTTTCCGGAAGAGCGGAATCTCCCAGAATGGGTTATCTCGATCCGCATACGTGGACGGACCACGTCCGTTGATCGTTTCCCATTTCCCCTCGAAGAAACCACAGAAACGCCGGAGAGCTTTCCGGACGTCGACATGGATGTCCTGCCCTTCGCCAGTTTGCGATTTCCACAGCGCGGCCAACGCGACGCTTCTGGCAGCCAAACCGACAGCGGCCATAGCGCCGAACCGATGTGGACTGGGGATGATCGGATCCTGACCGTAGAAAGAAATTTTGCCTCCGCTGTCCGCGGCTGATAGTCCGACATCGCTTAGAACCTCATTTACGCTTCCATATAGATCGAAATCCGAGGCACTCTCGCGATGGGCCAAATTAAATTGGAGTCTTTCAGTCAGGGTTGCGGCGGGTTTTAGATCCAGTGCTGGTGTACTCATGCGCTATCCTCAACTCTCGGTCGGACTATCGCGGGGCAATGGATGTACCAATGAGAATTACCGTGGTTTGGCTGAATAAACGAGCTATTTGCATGTCGATAAGGAGCTATTGCCGGAATTGCCGGGAGATGACGATTGATGTCAAAAGTGCCTCCGACATTCCGCGATCGGGTGAAGGGTCAGAATCAAAAAAGAAGCTGCATCAAAGATGCCGCTGGTGAAGAGCTCGAGGTGATGATTGAGTTTAAGTATTGAGCATTCAGAATTCGCGCCGCTGAAGTCCGGGGGCCAACCGTTACCGCGATGCCGGCCTTACGCAGCGCAACCAGACCTCTGCCGTTAACGCGAGGATTTGGATCTGCTATGCAGTAAACAACCCTTTTGACTTGAGCAGAAATCAGCGCATCGCAACAGGGTGGCGTGCGTTTGCCTTCGCCCCGGTGACAGCACGGTTCCAGATTAATGTAGACAGTTGCGCCTTCTGCGCGAGGGCCGGCTTCTTCGAGTGCCAAGACCTCGGCGTGCTTGACGCCGTCGTAGCGGTGAAAGCCCTGGCCAACAACGAGACCGTCTTTCACTACAACAGCCCCAACCAGCGGGTTCGGCCTCACCTGACCTTCACCTTTGGCTGCGAGTGACAGCGTCAGGTCGAGAAACTGGAGATCAATAGAGTCTTCCATCAGGCGGTTTAGAGACATCTCCTTTTGCACTACACATAGCAACCAACCTGCCAAGCTTGGTTCGATCGGCGACCACAAGTTTCGGCGCATTAGTCCCGGTAGTGTCGGAACAATCTTCATCAGCGGGTGGGATATCGCCGACACTTCCGGCAAAATTCGCGACCACCTGTGTTCAACCCGTCGATTTCCACGACGATCCCTGGCAACAGATTCGAATTACATCGGCAGAGCGTTTGCTAATGGTGTTCCGCAGTTGTTGAGACAATCAAGGTTCATTGGAATAGAGAGATCGACGATGCCGAAACAGGTGAAGGATCAAGAGAAACAATGACTAATGCATCATCTACCAAACAAAAAATCGCGCCACTGCCGGACTTGGCGTCGAAAGCGGTCGAAGAGATCACCACCGAACTCCGTACCTTGCTGGCGGACTTCTTTGCTCTGTATTTGAAGACCAAGAATTTTCATTGGCACATGAGTGGGAGTCACTTCCGTGACTATCACCTGCTGCTCGACGAGCAGGCTGATCAAGTCTTTGCCGTCACCGACGCAATCGCTGAACGTGCGCGCAAGATCGGCGGCACGACGCTGCACTCGATCGGCGACGTTTCAAAACATCAAAGACTAGTCGACAACGACGCCGAGAACGTGAGTCCCTCAGCCATGCTTGAGGAGCTATGGCGGGACAATCAACAACTGATCAGATTCTTGAGATCTGCGCATGAAGTTTGTGCGCGACACAACGACTTTGCGACAACGAGCTTAATCGAAGTCTGGATCGATGAAGCAGAACGTCGGGCATGGTTCCTCGCCGAGACCATACGCACCGATTGAGCTATTGAGCATCATTATTGAGACATTGAGGTCTGGCTATGAACGTGCAGGATTTTCAGCAGATGAAAGACGGCGGGCGGAAGATCTCAATGATCACTTGCTACGATTATTCGAGTGCCCGAGCCGTCGCGGAATCCAACATCGACTGCATCCTGGTGGGCGATAGCTTGGCCATGACTATGCACGGTTACCCGACCACCCTTTCGGCCACGACTGCGATGATGGCTTTACACACCGCAGCCGTGGCCAGGGGTGCACCGAAGAAATTTATCATCGGCGACTTGCCGTTTCTTTCATATCGCAAGGGGCTGAAGACCGCTATGGATGCGGTTCATGAGTTGATGACCGCCGGCGCTCACGCCGTGAAGCTTGAAGGTGTCCGTGGGCATGCCGAGATTGTCCGGCACATTGTCGATTCTGGCGTGCCAGTGATGGGCCATCTTGGCCTCACACCGCAGTCGCTTCATACACTCGGCGGCATGAAAGTACAGGCTCGCAGCAGCGCCGCGCTGAAAATCCTGCTCGCTGAGGCGCGCGAACTGGAAGACGCCGGATGCTTCGCGATTGTGCTTGAGTGTGTACCCGCTCAGGTCGCGCGAAGCGTGACAGACGTGCTGAAGATTCCAACTATCGGTATTGGCGCGGGTTCTTATGTCAGCGGACAGGTTCTCGTCTACCAGGATTTGGTTGGTCTTAATCCCGGCTTCAAACCGAAGTTTCTGAGAGTGTACGCAAACATTTTCGACGTCATCCGAACTGCGCTCGACTCTTACGACCGCGACGTCAAGTTCGGGACTTTTCCTTCCGAAAGCGAAAGTTACCATGAGGCCGTATCCGGGGATAAGAGGATAACAGCACGAACCGCGCAGGCAGCCGGCAACGGACGAGGTCCAGGATTAACGCTTGCCTCTGGGATGAACCAGTAATCACATTGATCAACAAAGCGCCGCGAGCCGGAGCGCGATCGCAACTAGAGATGAACAAGGATCTTAATCGATACGCCATTCTCGTCGCTGGCGCGACATTCTTCTTGATCATCGCCGGAGCGTTGGTTACGAGTCACGACGCTGGTCTTGCAACCTCTGACTGGCGCTTCTTGAACTAGTCGCGCGGCTTCAGGAATCGTAAGCTGAAAGTTGAGACGGGATTATGGCCCGCGCGGAAGCGAGCATTGGCACAACCAATTACCTCGTTGCGATCACAGCCGGTCATCATCAGCTCAATTCCGATGAAAGCATCGCGTTGGGCGGAAAGGACGTCGGACCCGGGCCTTATGAGTTGCTGTGTTCTGCGTTGTGCGCCTGCACGGCGATCACTTTGCGAATGTATGCAGAGCGCAAGCAATGGGCTTTGCGTGCCGTCAATGTCAGTGTTCATTTCAATGTCGAGGGTGATCAGAGAACAATCGAACGCGTCCTGAAACTCGATGGCGAGCTGGATGCTCAACAGCGAGCCCGTCTGGCCGATATCGCTGAGCGCACACCCGTGACGCTGACACTCAAACAGGGTCTGCCAGTCATCACCACACTGGAATAATGATTTGGAGTGTGCCGGCAGAGTCCCGGCTTTGCGGGATGGCGATGGCGCTTTGATTTCAAGCGTCTGCAGAATGAAACGATCCAAAGCGCCGTCGACGCTTCGCTCTGCCGGCGCACTCCAAGATTGCTGAGTTTTCATGTTCTTATAATTGACGGAATTCTCCTGTGCCCCAACATTTCAGTCTCCGCCAATTCCGGCAGCTTCGCGCAGGCCACTCAAGAAATCGGTTCAATTTCAATCTGCGAGACTCTCTTCGTCTGGTACATACCTTGCCAAACCTTTCAGCGGGTAGTGTTGAAATCTTGTTAGGACCAATTAAAAGGGGCGGAGCAACTTGGTAAGGGCGTGCGGAGCATTTTCCGCAGGCACGAAAATGTAAACTTCCGTCTGGGAACAGTCACCAGCATCGACGTAGCGGGGCAAAGATCTTAAGTTCAGGAGGAAGGAAATGAGCACTATCACTACAAAAGACGGAACACAGATCTATTTCAACGACTGGGGCGAAGGACAGCCAGTTGTCTTCAGCCACGGTTGGCCTTTGAGCGCCG
The DNA here is from genome assembly GCA_965653675.1 of uncultured bacterium. GTDB lineage: Bacteria > Acidobacteriota > Blastocatellia > Pyrinomonadales > Pyrinomonadaceae > UBA11740. The sequence goes on along the minus strand of CBFHBA010000035.1, from coordinate 9,576 downwards.
CTGCATTCGAAGACCAGATGTTCTTTCTGGCCCAGCATGGCTACCGCTGCATTGCCCACGACCGGCGCGGCCATGGTAGATCGAGTCAGCCCTGGAATGGCAATGATCTCGATACCTATGCCGATGATCTGGCAGCGCTTACACAAACTCTCGATCTGAAGGACGCAATTCACGTCGGCCATTCAACCGGTGGCGGAGAAGTCGCACGTTACATTGGCCGTCACGGTTCGAAGAGGGTGGCGAAGGCGGTTTTGATCGGAGCGATACCTCCGGTCATGGTGAAGTCGGAAACAAATCCCGGCGGCTTGCCTGTAGAGGCGTTCGATCAGATGCGCGAGGCCGTGGTCACAGATCGGTCGCGATTCTTTAAAGACCTGACGATGCCGTTCTACGGCTACAACCGGCCAGGCGCCAAAGTTTCAGACGGCGTGCGCGAGTCGTTCTGGCTGCAGGGCATGATGTGTGGATTTCCTGGTGCTTACTTCTGCATCAAGGCTTTCTCGGAAACTGATCTCACGGAAGACTTGAAGAAAATCGATGTGCCTACGCTGATCCTTCATGGAGACGACGATCAGATCGTGCCGATTGATGATTCAGCGCGGCTGTCAGCGAAGATTGTCAAGAACGCGACACTGAAAGTGATTCCGGGCGCGCCGCACGGCATGTGCACTACTCACAAAGACCTAATCAACGCAGAGCTACTCGCTTTCTTCAGAGGCAAACAAGCTGCGACTGCATAGGCTTGGCCTCGACACCATGTTCGCTAATAGGGAACTCATGGCACGCATCGCCAAAGAAAGTGACGGAGCAACCTGGTAAGTGCTCGGTGATTATAGGTTGGGGTCGGAATGAGGGATGAAATCGAATCGAATTTGGGCCTAGTCAGACTTCGGTCTTAGTGGCCGTTAGTCTCAGGGATCGAGGTACAAAGAATGAACAAATATCCAAACGTCGTGATCGTGGGCGCAGGATTTGGTGGTCTCGGAGTCGCCGAGCAATTAGCTCACGTTCCGGTGCTCGTTACGCTGATCGATCGACACAACTACCACACGTTCCAGCCGCTCCTTTATCAGGTGGCCACTTCATTGTTGAATGCCGAGGACGTGGGGGCTCCCGTGCGAAGCATCTTCCGAGATCAGGAGAATGTCGATTTTCGTCTGGGCACAGTTACAGGCATCAATGTGCCGGAGCGAAAGATCCAGCTGGATGATGGTTCGGAAATAAGTTACGACTACCTCGTGCTTGCCGGCGGAGCGACGGTTAACTATTTCGGCACTCCTGGAGCCGCCGAACATGCATTTCCGCTTTACACCGTTATGAATGCGGTGAAGCTCCGTAACCAGGTGATGAAGCAATTCGAAGCCGCCGATCGAGATCCCACGATCGTTGACGATGGTGGGCTGAACTTTGTGGTGGTGGGCGCAGGGCCAACTGGAGTCGAAACCGCAGGCGCACTCTCAGATTTGTTTTACAACCTGCTACCGGATGACTATCACCGACTGGCAACCAACACGGCTCGCATAATCCTCGTTGAGATGGGTCGGGAAGTGTTGCCGACATTTAAAGAGAATTTGCGGGCATATGCGAAAAAGGAACTTGAAGAGCGAGGGGTTGAACTGCGTCTGGGCGAGGCTGTGGCTGAGGTTGGGCCAACTTCTGTGAAACTCAAGTCGGGTCAAGAGATCAAGGCGCACACACTCGTCTGGGCCGCCGGCGTACAGGCCAACCCACTCGCGAGCTTGCTGGGGATGCCGCAAGGCCGCGGTGGGCGAGTAAAACTTAATCCTGATCTCAGCGTGCCGGACCATCCGGAAATCTTTGTGATTGGTGATATGGGTGAGGTGGCATCGGAAGGCAAAGTTCTTCCGCAACTGGGTTCGGTGGCGATGCAATCGGGGGAGCATGTCGGACGACAGATTTCTCGGCGCATACTCGGCGAAGAAACGCAGCCCTTCCAATATTGGGACAAGGGGTTCATGGCAACCATCGGACGCGGCTCAGCCGTAGTCGAGCTTCCCAACCAGCGAACCCTTCAGGGTCCGCTCGCTTATTTCGCGTGGTTGGGAGTCCACCTCGCTTTGCTCAGCGGAATGCGAAATCGGATCGAGACGCTATGGAACTGGGGATGGTCCGCGCTCACTCACGATCGCGCCGCTCGCATTATTATTGAGGGAGACGAAGAAAAACGTAACGTCATTCCATCGGTCGAGGAAGGTTCTACGCCCGCAGTGAGCCAAACGAGCGTGGCAGCTTCAGCTAAGCAATGATTGCATGTGCCTATGATCTGAAATTGAGATACATTGTGACTCCAGTTTCGGCAAGAAACGGCCAACAAAATGAACATAGGGATAATTGGCGCCGGCCACATTGGCGGGACATTGACCTGTCGCTTCTGCGAACTCGGCCACAAAGTCTTCGTGGCAAATTCAAGAGGACCGAAAACTTTGCGTGACCTGGCCTACCTGTTCTGGAACGATTAGTCAAGAATGGGGGTTGCCAGCCGAAGGAAATGAGATGTGTCAAGCCGGAGAGGAAGTGCGGTTCTAGGGCAAGTGATTAAGCTACTCCGCGAGCACCTGATGTACAAACGAGACGGCGATTGATCCTTCACCGACCGCCGAGGCGACTCGCTTAACATTTCCGGCGCGCACATCGCCGACGGCAAAGACTCCAGGCAAGCTCGTTTCTAATAGGTACGGAGTGCGATTAAGCGGCCACTTCGCGCGGCCGAGATCTTCCGAAGAAATATCCGAGCCTGTCTTGATGAACCCTAACTCATCACACACGACGCAGCCCTCGAGCCAAGAGGAGTTCGGCACGGCGCCAATCATTGAGAACAATGCCGTCACTGAGTGCTGCTCAACCTCTTTGGTCTGGTGATTACGCCACGCGACTGCTTCCAATTGATCGTTTCCGAACAGCGAGATAATTTCGGAGTTTGTGAGCAGTTTGATATTCGGACTCTCTTCAATGCGACGGATTAGATAACGCGACATGGTCCCTGCAAGACTGTCTGAGCGTACTACCATATACACACGCCGCGCCGTCTGCGACATAAAGACTGCCGCCTGGCCGGCTGAATTACCTCCTCCGACAACTACCACATCCTCACCGCCGCACATCTGCGATTCGAGGTGCGTAGCGCTGTAGTAGACACCCGCACCTTCGAACTTCGATAGATTATCTAATGGAAGCTTGCGATATTGAGCGCCAGTCGCAATCACGACCGTGTGTGCCGGTATCTTCTCTTCTCCATCGAGCTTGAGCGCATAAGGTCTGCGATCGCAGCCGAGACCTTTGGCATCCCTGGCAATTAGCATTTGCGCCCCGAATTTTTGTGCCTGCGTATAAGCATTGCCGGCGAGATCCTGTCCGGAAATTCCTGTGGGAAAACCAAGATAATTTTCGATCTTGGAGCTTGCTCCGGCTTGTCCACCGGGAGCATTTGATTCCACCACCAGCACGTCGAGTCCTTCGGAAGCACCATAGACCGCGGCCGCCAATCCGGCCGGTCCGGCGCCCACCACAATCATGTCACGCACATGCACGCGATCGATGCTCTCGTTGAAGCCCAGGCAGTTGACTATTTCCTGGTTAGTCGGGTTGCGCAACACCGCAGTGCCGCGACAAATCAATACTGGCAAGTCGGCAATCTCTACGCTGAAGTGATCCAGCAGAGTCTGCACATCCCGGTCAGAATCGAGATCGAGGTATGAGTATGGTTGATAATTTCGCGTGAGGAACTCTTTGATACGAAAGGTATCGAGCGAGTGACTCGATCCGATCAGAACGATGTCTCCAATGCGCCGAGCAATCAGATTCAGACGGCGGAGAATGAAAGACCGGAGAAAGATGTCGCTCAGTTCGCTGTCCGTCTGCACCAGCGTGAGCAGCATCTCCCTTTCAATTTCAATCAGCTCGCTCTTTTCGGCGGCGCGGATCCGCACCAGGCCTCGCCGGCCGGTGAGCACGGTTAATTCGCCGGTGAACATTCCTGGCCCAACGACGGCAGCGACTTCCTGCGAGCGATCCGTTACCCCAAAGATTTCTAGCTTCCCCTTGACCACGACAAAAAACTTGGTCGGCTGCTGATTGAATTCAATCAGGGTCTCCTGTGCATCGACTTGCCGGGTCACGCCGTGCGCCAACACGCGCGCTTGTTGCGCCGCGTTGAGCACCGGGAACATTTCGTCAGGTAACGAGCCGGGCAGAGCTGTTTGCGGGATTGTTTCCATCAATGATCCTGACGTAGCAACTGCATAACTGCGGAATGAGCCATCACTACTGAAGGCTCTTGCTGCAACGCAGCTTCATATTTGGTTTTGAACTCCTCGTTACCTGGTGAAGTGAATAAGAGGCGCGCTTGGCTTAACAGATCTTCAGAGTCTTTCGTGGTGGCTGGTTCTTCCCCGTTCAACACTTCATCGATTTCAACCACTAATGCTGAGATGATCCGCAGCCATGCGAATTGAGAGTTGTTGAGAACCAGTTGTAATAACTCGCCCGCAGTCACGCGGCCGGACCTCTTCTCGAAGTTCTGCCGCTCCATCTCCAACAGTACTTTGTGCAGATGCAACAGACGGTTGCGAAGATCGCGCAGCTTCGCGACCTGCTGTTTGTCTAAAGGTTCTTTCCGTTGTTCTGCTTTCATAATGACATCCACCGAACGTGGTGGACCGCTTTAATAGTGATTACTAGTGTCGGGCAAACTTCTTTAACTTACTTAGAGCGACGGCGTTTCCGTGTCTTGAGCCGCTTCGATAGCTGCCTGGCATTCAGCATCGTATTTCGCAGTTGGCATTGCCTTAAGGCGCTCTTCGTTAATTGGCTTCCCACAACGCACGCATTGGCCATAAGTGCCGTTGTCGATGCGCTGCAATGCCTCATCGATCTCCTCAATAAGCTGCGATTCGCGGCTAGCAAGATCAAGAGCGGTCGATCGATTGAGGTCTAACTCCGACATGTCGGCGGAATCTTCCACTCCATCGTCACCTTCCAGTGCGGTGGCCCTTGCGGCGTTAAGATCTTCGGTTACTTGCCGCCGCTGTTCGAGCAGGAGGCTACGAAAATATTCCAGTTTTTGCTCATCCATCATTCACTCTCGCTTTCTGAGCTTCTAAGGATCGAATAACGCATATTCGCACTCGATCTACTTCTACTTATAAGCACTTCAGCCCGTCAGGACATTTTGCCGTCCTTTAAATATTGTGCAGAATTTACAGTTCAAGCTTCCTCACGGCTCGTCGGGGGTCTCTGACGCACGCCGCACAGCGGCCAACATTTCGCGTCTAATGAGGCCGCTGAACGGCTTGATCAAAGTCCAGTAAGCAAGAAAACGCCGGCGCGTCGCGAGGTCGGCACACAGGACCCGAGTCTCCGTCAGCAGCTCGACGACACCGTTTGAAAGCGGACTGACGGTAAAGTTCCATCCTGCTTTGGCGGTACCAGCCGGCGCCGGTTTCCCGAATTCCTCGGGGCTGACAGCGTGTAACTCTCCACGACTAAGCCAAAAACGTCCGATGGTGCCCAGCACAAGTTCATCGCCAACATTTTTGCCGAGTATTGTGAAACCAGTGGCCACCAGGTCATCGAGCGTGAAGTGTGAACGTCGGAAATCGCTAAGGCGGCGCCAGCTATCCTGTGGAGTCGTCACAAGTGTCGGTAATTTTCGCAGGGCATAGAGCAGCCGCGATAAGCCCCACACATCGAAATCAACAGTTAGCAGGCAATCGAATACACGCTGACTTGACGCCTTGATGCGGATGGCGTGGTGCGTTCGAACATCGAATTCTGGCATGAGAACATCCAGGAGCATATTCCGCTCCCCACTCAAGCGCAGCCAGTCATTTGCTCAGCATCTACAGTCTCCTCACACAAACGGGATCGCCATTGCGACGTCGCCCAACTCTCACACGCGTTCTGCAATGAGATGGTTAGCCTCAGGCAGGCTGTCTCCCAAATGAAACGAGTACGCCCGCTCTTCGATTTTTCGGTCAGCTTCGGTGATGCGCTCATGCTGTCGCAAATGCTCGGCCCATGATTCAACCAAATAGGTCTCGACGAAACGGCCAGGATCAGATGTATCGCCAAACAGGCCCCAGCGGAAAGCTCCGTCACGTCTGCGAACGCGTTTCATATCCTTCATGGCACGGCGAAACTCCATGGAGCGATTGGGATCGATTTGAAATTCGACAGTAACCAGTACCGGTCCATCGTCGGGTTCTGGCCGAACCACAACCACCGGTTCGGGCCAATGGACCCATGGTGTCAGAATTAAATCTTCAAGCCTGATCAATCGATATCGCAAGCTGACCAGCAGGCCTACGATCAAACCAGCGGCCGCGAGATCTAAAGCCCTCGCGATACCCAGGCGAGTGGCGAAACCGCCCCAAGCCGGACTCCCAACCGCTAACCCACCGAGCAAGACAAGGGTGAAGAGTGCAAGCACACGTCCGCGCGCCCAGCCAGGAGCCACCGTTTGTGCGGCTGTATTAAAGCTCGACATGCACGTCGTCCACGCGACTCCGCCCAGCACCATCCCGCCGCCGGTCAACCAAACCGACCCGGAGTTTGCCAGCACTACGGTGGCAGCGGCGAACAAAATGCTCGCCAGCACCACCAGGGTATTGTTCGAAAGGCTCGTTCGCAGCTTCGCTAGAACACTGGCACCGAGCAGTGCTCCCGCTCCTAAGCATCCGAGCAACACACCGTAACCAACCGCGCCCAGACCCAGTTTGATTCTGGCTTGCAACGGGAGCAGGGCCCACAAGGCACTGGCACAAAAGATGAAGACGCCAGTACGAATCAGCACCGCCTGAACTTCAGGAGCGTGACGTGTGTAGCGAACGCCCGCACGCATCGCGCCCCAAACATGCTCCCGCGGCAGAGTTTGTTTTTCAGTAGAACGCGACCATCTGTAAATCACCACGATCACGCCGAGGAACGAGATGGCGTTCAGCAGGAACACTGCTCCTGACCCGGCGGTTGCAACCAGAAAGCCACCAATCGCAGGGCCAACTGCACGCGAAACGTTGAACGCCACACTGGACAGAGTCATTGCCGCCGCCAGATCTTTGTGCGGGACAAGTTCCGGAACGATTGCCTGCCAGGCGGGACTGTTTAAGGCTGCTCCGAGTCCCAAAGTAAAGGTTAGCGTCAGTAATAACCACGGACTCATCAAACCGCCGATTGTTAGCGCGCCCATCAAAGCGGCAGCGACCAACATCCAGATTTGCGTGACTAAAAGTAGACGACGGCGGTCAACAATATCCGCCAGCGCTCCTGCTGGAAGCGCCAGAAGTACGACCGGCAGACTACCAGCCGTCTCGATAAGCGCGACCAGGAAAGGTGACCTGGTGAAGGAGACCATCAGCCATGCCTCACCCACGTCCTGCATCCAAGTGCCGAGGTTGGAAGCGATCGTGGCAATCCAAAGAATGCGAAACACACGACCGGCGAGGGGAGCCAGAGATGGAGAATTCGATAGACTGCGCTTTTGGTGGCTGGTTTTTCCCACGGATGGCTAATATGAGTTTGAACCTCGTCGTTCATTTTTGATTGGGAAGCTGTTAACAATTCACCGAGGTTTTCCTTCCCTTTAGCGGTCAGTTATGTGCCAGGGATTTTTCGCGGGGGTTAGTCCAAGTCTCATTGCGATTGTTACCAGATCGGCGACCGAATCCGCTTTCATCTTCTGCATCATCTTCCCACGATGAGCCTTCACGGTGATTTCGCTGATCCCCAGTTGCATACCAATCTGTTTATTCAGCATGCCGGCTATGACGAGTCGCATTACTTCCTGTTCGCGCGTAGTGAGTGACTCGTAAAGTGCGCCTATCCCCGCGATTTCAGCTTGATCATCAAGCACCGTCGCGCTCCGTTTGATCGCGTTTCGAATCGCAGTCAATAGCGCTTCATCGTCAAATGGCTTGGTCAGGAATTCGACGGCGCCAGCCTTCATCGCTTGGACGCTCATCGGAATATCGCCATGACCAGTGATGAAGATGATCGGCATGTCGGCCCTCTCAGACGCGATCAGCCTCTGTAGTTCGAGGCCGTTCAAACCGGGCAGCGAGACATCAAGCACCAAACAGCTAGGATTTTTCGTGCGCGGTTGGGCGAGAAAATCCGCCGCGGATGCGAACGTCTCCGGATGCCAACCGGCAAAACTTATAAGCGACTCGAGCGATTCGCGTACTGATATATCGTCGTCAACAACAAAGACAATTGGCTTAGCCTGGGACTTCGATGCCGTGGTCGCCGACGTCATATGAATGCAATTATTAAAAATCAACCTGCTTCCAGCGCCGTATTAAGTGCTCGCAGGAGATCGTTCGGTTCAAATGGCTTGACTAAACACTCAACCGCGCCCTGGGCGATCAGACGCAGCCGTTCCGCGGCGTCGCGATGCGCAGTAATAAACACGATCGGAATCGGTTTTTCCCGAAGTTTTAGCTCGTGCTGCAGATCCGGTCCGGTCATACCGGGCATCGCCACGTCGAGTACCAGACAGTTGGTTTCAGCGATTGATCTGGAAGCCAGAAACTCTTCGGCAGACGAAAACGTCTGCGCATCGAATCCAAACTCATTGAGCAGATCGGGCAACGACTCGCGCACCGACTCATCGTCGTCAACCACTGATATGAGAGGACGCGCAACCATTAAGAATGCCTCGTGCTGGGTCTGATTCGTCAGGACAGTCACGGAGAATGCGCCTCCCAGAGCTGAATGTCCATCATACCTTGGTATCGGTTATTGGATTCGTCGTCAAATACCAAGGTATCGATCGATACCTTCGTCTAATAGATTCACTTTCTCAGTCGTGGTCTACTCCCGCCCGCACAAGATAAGCAGTTCAATTCACCGCACACTTGGAAAAGGAAGCATTATGAATCGAATCAAATTTCTGTTGATAGCAGTTGCGATACTGACATGCGTTGCCACCTTCACGGTAATCGCATCTCGCCACGCCACGGCACAAGATACCGCGCCGACCTTCGTGAAAACGATTCCAGCCGGATATCGTGACTGGAAAGTGGTCACAGTTGCGCACGAGGCAGGGGACCTCAACGATATCCGCGCCGTTATTGGAAATGACATAGCGATCAAGGCGTATCGTGCGGGCAAGCCGTTTCCGCAAGGTGCAATTGTTGGGCGAATAGCCTGGAGCTACGTCGCCTCAGAGGAGAACAACAAAATCTTTGGTCGTGAGCAATCCTTCCTGGCTGGATCACCGACGCCGGCCTATCTTCAGTTCATGGTCAAGGACTCAAAGAAGTACGCGGCGACCGGCGGCTGGGGGTACTCGTCATTTGATCAAAACAGCAAACCTTTTGACGACACGGCGATGAAGTCATGCTTTCCCTGTCACCAGGCGGTCAAAGATCGCGATTTCATTTTCAGTCGTTATACACCTTGACAGCGCGCCCAACGGACAACAGTTCATTCGAAGGAACCGTGAATGAATATTTAAAGGAGAACACTGTGAAAAACATCCATGAGAAATCGCGGCGTAGTTTTCTCAAGACGAGCTCTATGTTAGGGCTGGCCGTTGCGTTTCGCCCAGCGACCATAGCC
>CBFHBA010000034.1:0-58755 GCA_965653675.1 uncultured bacterium | reverse complement strand
CCCACTACCCACTACCCACTACCCACTACCCACTACCCACTACCCACTACCCACTACCCACTGCCTCCTGCCCACTGCTTCGAACGCATCTCGGTCGGTGATAGAATGCAGGTGCTTCGAGCGGCATTCCTACCCAACTCATGACCGAAGAGCAGGAAGTTTTTCTAAAGCACATCCAAAAGAAGGGACTCAAGCGCACCGCGCAGCGCGATCTAATCCTAGAAGTGTTCCTAAAAACTGAGGGACATATGTCCGGAGAAGATCTCTACCGCTTGGTGCGCGAAAAGGATCCGACGGTTGGGCAGACCACTGTGTATCGCACCCTGCGCTTGTTGACAGAGGCCGGCCTGGCTCGTGAGGTGCGGTTTGGTGATGGACGCGCGCATTACGAACACAACTATAAGCATCAACATCACGATCACATGATCTGTTCTGAGTGCGGCAAGATCATCGAATTCTATTCCCCTGAGCTCGAAGCGATTCAAGATGCAATGGCCGCGAAGCATCGATTTGAGCTGACTGAGCATCTCTTGCGAATGATCGGCATCTGCGCTGATTGCCGGAAAGCCAAGGCGTCGCGCAAGAAAACTGCCGGGGCGCGCTGAAAACCTTCAGTATGTCATCTCAAAATTTCCATGTCGCAATGCCACCATTCAAATTGTTTACTTTAGCTTTCGCCATCATTCTACCGCTGTCGCTTTTAGGTTGCCCCAGCAATAAGAATCAGCCAGCCGAGACGACTCCCGCCGCGAATTCGTCTGCGGCGAAAACGACGACCGATTTCGATGCCGATCGCGCTTTCGAACACGTGCGTAAACAGGTTGAGTTCGGCCCGAGACCGGCCGGCTCAGCCGAGTTGGAAAAGACTCGCGACTACATCGTCGATCAATTGAAGTCGTCGGGCCTGAAGGTTACGAACGACGAGTTTTATCCAATCACGCCGCAGGGCGGAAAGAAGATGGTGAACATCATCGCTGAACTGCCCGGCGAATCATCGGACGTGATCATCATCTCCAGCCACTACGACACGAAATATTTCAAGGACTTCAAATTTGTCGGCGCGAACGATGGCGCGTCTTCTACCGGCACGCTCATGGAAATGGCGCGCGTGTTGGCCGCGCAGAAAACAAAACCGAAGCTGACTTACTGGTTTGTGTTCTTCGACGGCGAAGAAGCGTTCTGCGCGGAATGGACCGATTGCAAGAATTTCACGCGCACAGGTGAGACAAAGGAACTTCCCGACAACACCTACGGCAGTCGCCACATGATCGAGCAGTTGATTTTGAAAAACGAATTGAAGCGCGTGCGCGCGATGATCCTTTTGGACATGATGGGATTCAAAGATCTGCGGCTCGACCGGCCTGAGTTAAGCAGTCGCTGGTTGGTGGACATTGTCTGGCAGACGGCGCGCGACGCCGGGTACGGAAAACAATTCACCGACGGCCGCGAAGGCGTGGACGACGACGATCATAAGCCGTTCTTGCGCGCCGGCATCGACGCGCTCGACATCATTCAGCTTGGAACTTACGAGTACTGGCACACAAAGGATGACACGCTGGATAAAATCGCGCCGAAGAGTCTGAAGGCGGTGGGTGATAGCGTGATTCTGAGTCTGCCGAAGATTGAAGAGCGAATACTGAGTAAGAAGTAGGCTCGTGTTGTTTCGTTTACTGCCCGCCTTTTTGGTTTCTCGAGGATTGGCAGGCAGTAGAACGCCTCTAAAGGGTGGAGAGCTTTCTTAGGTTCTCTTCCACGGCCGCCCCCACTTCGCTGCGTCGCGACGCTTTCTCTTCCCCAATCAAATCGTAAGTCAGCGTCTTACCTTCGCGAAGCAGTTCCTCGACTGCCGTTTCCACTTTTTCCGCCGCCTGAGTCAACCGCACATCTTCATGGCGAGTGCCAAGCCAGTCGAGCATCATCTGCGCGGACAAGATAGCTGCGAGCGGGTTCGCCTTGTCTTTGCCGGCATGTTTCGGCGCGCTCCCATGAATCGGCTCAAACATCGCGTGCTTGTCGCCGATGTTTCCACCGACGGCTAAGCCTAAACCACCGGCAGTCGTAGCGCCGTTGTCGCTGATGATATCGCCGGGAAGATTTGGCGCGACCACAACGTCGTACCATTCCGGATTGCGAATCTGCCACTGACAAAACGCATCGACGTAAGCGTAGTCGAGTTTCAGATCGGGAAATTCCTTCTCACCAATTTCACGAAAGACCTCACGAAAGAAGCGATGCGCGCCGATGATGTTTGATTTGTCGACGCAGGTAACTTTTAACTGCTTGTTTCGTCGACGCGCGAGGTTGAACGCGTAGCGCACGACGCGCTCGGTGGCGCTACGCGTAATGCGAATAGGCGTGATGCGGCCCTCAGCGATCTCGTTTGTTTCGCCCGTGTAAGCATCTTCGGTATTCTCGCGAATGACGACGTAATCGACTTTTCCTGGTTCCCAAACCTGCTTCAGCTCACTGTGAATCTTGTGTTTCACACCGGCATAAAGCTTGACCGGACGCACATTCGCATAGAGATCCAGTTTCTGACGATTGCCGATTACCTGTGCAAATCCGGCGAGTTGAGGCTCGGGATATGGCTTGCCACGCTTGGTGAAAACCGTTTTGCCATCGACCTCGTGGCCGACGGCGCCAAGGATGATCGCGTCCGCCGCCTCACACTTTTCGAAAGAGCCTTCGGGCCATTCGATTTCATGTTCCGCGTAGTAATGACCGCCGCACGGAATTTCTTCGATGCGAAAATTGATCTGAAAAAGTTCACCGGCTGCGCGCAACACACGCAGCGCTTGATTCAGAACTTCGGGTCCGATGCCGTCACCGGGCAACGCAACGATGTAATAGGATTCTTTTGCCATGAATGGTGAAAGAGATTGACTATACACGGTTTGAGGTCAGTACCGGGAGCGGCCTCGGCGTTGCCAATCGTCGATTGCCGATTGCCGATTTCTTGTTGCGTTAGTTCCAATTGGCAAGCGGCAATTGGAAATCGGCAATGGATTGCCCGGTCGCTACCGCTCCCGGTACTGACTCCATCATGTCCTCTGTGGTAAATATCGTCGCCAATGCTCTCCGCCGAAATCATCGCCATTGGTTCGGAACTTCTATCACCGAATCGTAGTGACACGAATAGTCTCTGGCTGACTGATCAACTGAATCGCATCGGTATAGATGTGAAGCTGAAAACGATCGTCGGTGATGATGATGCGCGACTCGAGGAAGTCGTAAAAGACGCTGTGAAACGTTCGCGTGTCGTTATTACGACGGGCGGCTTGGGTCCAACCGAAGACGACATTACGCGCAAAGTTGTCGCGCGCGCCTTGGGGCGAAGATTGTCGCTTGATGAAAACGTCCTAGCAGAAATTCGCGCGCGATTTCAAAGCTTCGGTGTAAACATGCCCGAGCGAAACTCTCGCCAGGCGATGGTAATCGACGGCGCCGAAGTTTTGCCGAATCCGAATGGCACGGCACCCGGACTCTACCTGGAAGAAAAGGAATGCTCGATAGCATTGTTGCCCGGCCCACCGCGTGAGATGAAACCGATGTTTGAAAATCACGTGCTTTCGCGCATCGGCAAGCTCGCGGGCGAGACACGCTTTGCGACGCGTCTGCTGCGCGTCACCGGCATGGGCGAATCAGCCGTCGATGAAAAGATTTCACCGATTTACACGCGGTATGAAAATCCGCAGACAACGATTCTTTTCAATAGCACCGAAATCGAAATTCATCTGCGTGCGCACGGCCGCACCGAAGCGGACGCCGACGCGTTGCTGGACGATCTGTCGCTGAAGATTGAAAAGACGTTGGGTAACTCCGTCTTTTCTTTTGGCGGCGAGACGATGGAAGAAGTCATCGGACGTCGTTTATCAATGACGGACTTCACTTTGGCGGTTGCGGAGAGTTGCACCGGCGGCTTGATCGCACAGAGACTGACCAGCATCCCCGGCTCATCAAAATATTTCCTTGAGGGCGTCGTCACGTATTCGAATGAATCAAAGACGCGTCTGCTCGGCGTCGATAAAAAAGTAATCAAGGAGTTCGGCGCCGTCAGCCAACAAGTCGCGCGCGACATGGCCCGCGGTGTGCGTCACAAAGCGAAAACTGATTTTGGATTAGCGATAACTGGAATTGCAGGTCCGAGCGGCGGCACGCAAGACAAACCGGTCGGCCTGGTTTTCATTGCACTTGCTGATGACGCACATACCGAGCACAAGCGTTTCGTGATCCCCGGCGATCGTGAACTAATTCGCTGGCGCGCATCGCAAGCGGCGTTGGATATGTTGAGGCGGAGGTTGATTTAAGACCCCAAGCCTGTGGATCACGCCACCCAAATTTCCAGCGCCCGCTTTAGCGGGCGGCAGAGGTTTCGCCCGCTAAAGCGGGCTTTGAATCTAAGAGGAGATTCGTACCCAGGGTTCCGCTCGCTGCGCTCGCTTCACCCTGGGCTAAATTCTTCCGCCGCTCCGCGGCTCATTGACGCCTCCGATACACATGAATGTTGAGGCTGAGGAATTTCGAAGACTCTTGCGTCACTGCCTCGTATGGTCCAATTCGCTCACTGTACCCCGACCATGGGAATAGCTTTGCCGGTGTTGAGCCCTGTTGTTGCGTAACGACGAGCCACTCAACATTCTGCCTCGCGAGTGCGGCATAAAAGGCGTCGTAATCGGCGGGAACATCTGAGGACGTAACGAACCGATCCTCCGGAATTCCAGACAGCACCTTTACTGTTCCTTCATCGCAGAAAATCCTTGCTGTGGACCGGACATCGAAGTGTGTTCGTAGGTAATCAGCCACGTGTCGCTGCGCTGAGTACCGGTTTAACTCTCCAAGCGCGCCGGCGAACTGCGCTGTCGAATTCAAAACGCACAGCACGACGACCGCGACAAGAATCCGTCGCGACACGTAAGGATCTTGTTTCTTCGTCGCCACGTACATCCACGCCAGAATCGGAATTCCCAAACTAAAGAGGATCAGCCCATATCTCGGGAACATGATTGGCTGTTGATGCGTCAGATACGCAATAGTCAGCAGTGCGAAAAATGGGAAGAAGAAAATCAGAAGCGGAATGATCGATTCGACATCCTGATCGCCGGTGTCGTGACGTTGCTTTCTCGTTAATCTGCGAAATACAAACCAACTAGCGACGAACGCAGCTGTTAGCACAGCGATGTCCACCCCAGACAAAAACATCGCGCCATCCTTTACGACACCGGCGAACGTGAAATGTTGCAGCGCGGGATTCTGTGTCAGCAACCAATCGTGATATTGCTGCCGCACTTTGAATGTCGCGAGCCAATCACCCGCCGCTGTCCACGATACCCAAAACCAAAACAATGGCGGCAGCAGCATGATGAGCAGAGCGCCCATCGAAACTCTGCGCTCTTTCCAGAATTGAAGTGCTGGAATGAGAGCGATCAGTATCCAGCTCTCCACACGCGTTAGTCCTGCGAGCGCGGCAAAGACTGCAGCTACCAGCCAGCGCCTTTTCATAACAAAATAGAGCGCGGTAAGCACGGAGAATGCGTGCGGCACGTCTGTCAACGCGGATGTCGACGTTAAAATGTGTAGAGGGCTAAGCGCGATCAGCAGAAACGATAAAAACGCCGCGACCTTGTGTTCGACTAACTGAAGAGTGATTACGTACACCAGCAGGCAGACACCGACTCCGAACAGCGCCGCGACGATCTTTCCCGTGTAGAAGCCGTTGCCGATAAAAACATTGATGAGCGCCGAGATGAATTGATAAAGTGGCAGCCAGAAGCCGTACAAATCCGTCACCGCGAACGTTCCTGTTTTAATCTTCGTGCTGAGATTGCCGATGTCGCGGATGTAAACGTAAGCATCGCCGAACGTGTTCGGCAGAAAGAACGCGCCGAGTAGCCGCGGTGTCGCCGCAACCGCGCAAAGTCCCAATCCAACTCTAAATCGCCGATTCATTGCGAATTGCGCGAGAATACACCAACGGGCTTGGATAGTAGTCTCATGTTTGACTTTGCGATCCTTTGCGCCTTTGCGTCTTAGCGGTGAAATTGCCCGATTACGAACGATGTTGGTTCACGCAAAGGCGCCCAGACCACAAAGGACCGCAAAGTAAGAACACTATCCTGACACGTGCCTGCTTGTTCCGCCCTGAACGCCTTGTTATAGTCACCATTCAAAATCCTTAATGGCAGCGGCTAAGGAAGAGAAGGTCCTGGCGACCAACCGGGCAGCGTTTCATGACTATCATATCTCCACGAAATATGAGGCCGGCGCTGCGCTGACGGGGACTGAAGTTAAGAGCGTCCTCGATGGTCGCATTCAACTCAAAGATTCATATGTCGCGGTGCGCGAAGGCGAGGCCTGGCTTTTCAACGCGCACATCTCTCCGTACACGCACGGCAATCGCGAGAATCATGATCCGTTGCGCACGCGCAAGCTCCTTTTGCACCGGAGAGAGATTGACAAGCTGGACCAGGCGGCCGCGACCGAGGGGATGACGCTCGTAGTAACTCGTGTTTACATCAAGGGAAGACGCATAAAATTCGAGGTCGGCGTCGCGAAAGGCAAGAAGCTTTACGACAAGCGGGAGACAGAGCTGCGTCGCATCGTTGATCGGGAGACGCGCGCGCAACTGAAACATCGAAATCGATAATACTAGTGGCACAGACCTTAGTCTGTGATTCATATGGAAAAGTGCACAGACTGAAGTCTGTGGTACGCAAACGAGAGGCGAATAATGGACGTAAGAGGAAATTCCCAACCAATTAATAAAGTTGACGCTGACGCGCTGGCCGTCGCGGTTTTCAAAGATGAGAAACCGGACGGCGGCGTGCTGAAGACTTTGGACAAAGCGACGGACGGCATCATCAGTTCGGTAATCAAATCCGAAGAGTTCTCTGCGAAAGAAGGCGAGACTGCCTACTTTCATCTGACGGACAGTTCGTTGCGCGCACGCCGGCTGTTGCTAATTGGTTGCGGCGACCGCAGTGAATACAAAGCGCGACAGGTTTCGCAGATGGCCGGAACCGCTGCTCGTTTTCTGCGCAGCAAGAACGCAAAAACTATTGCCATCGTTCCGCGCAGCGACAGTGATATCGAAAAGACTGGGCAATGGACGATCTCGGGCGCCGTGATGGGACTGTTTGAGCCCGACAAGTACCGCACAAAAGAGAAGGAGCAGCGCCAGATTGATCGCTTTGAAGTCGTGATTGATGGCGCGGACAAAAAAGCGTTGGAACGCGGCGCGGAACGTGGCCGCATCATCGGCGAATCGGCGAACTTCACGCGTGACATGGCGAATGAGCCTGGTGGCTATCTGACGCCCACCGAAATGGCCGATCGCGCAAAGAAAATGGCCAAAGAGGTCGGATTGTCCATTGACGTGCTCGATCAAAAGCAGATCGAAAAGCTCGGCATGGGATCATTTCTTGGCGTGGCACGCGGTTC
Organism: uncultured bacterium; assembly: GCA_965653675.1. Lineage (GTDB taxonomy): Bacteria > Acidobacteriota > Blastocatellia > Pyrinomonadales > Pyrinomonadaceae > UBA11740. The sequence continues at coordinate 51,318 of CBFHBA010000034.1, read as the reverse complement.
GGATGAACCACCGAAGCTGATCGTCTTAAAGTACACGCCACCTAAAAAGACGAAATCGGGTGGATTGCTCGCTTTGGTTGGGAAGGGAATCACTTTCGACTCGGGTGGTATTTCGCTGAAGCCGGGCGAAAACATGGAACTGATGAAGTACGACATGACTGGCGCCGCCACGGTCATCGGCACGATGCGCGCAATCGCTCAATTGAAACCGTCGATCCCGGTATTGGGTGTGGCGCCGTGTTGCGAGAACCTGCCGTCCGGCAAAGCGACCAAGCCCGGCGACATCTTGCGCGCGATGACTGGCAAGACGATCGAAGTTATCAATACGGACGCCGAGGGGCGATTGATTCTCGCGGACGCGATCGCTTACGCGAAGAAACTTGGCGCAACGCAGATCATCGACATGGCAACGTTGACGGGCGCGGTGTCGATCGCTTTGGGCGAGGTGCACACGGCAATTCTCGGAACCGATCAGAAGTTGATCGATTCATTTATCGATGCCGGCAAAGCGGCCGGTGAAAATTTCTGGCAGTTGCCTTTGGACAAAGAGTACACAAACCAAATCAAATCAGACATCGCCGACATTAAGAACGTCGGCGGCAAGAAAGCCGGCACCATCACAGCCACTGCGTTTCTGAAGGAGTTTGCCGACGGCGTCTCATGGGCGCACCTCGACATTGCCGGGACGGCTTGGGGCGACCCGGCGACACCGTATCGCTCGAAAGGACCGACGGGCGTTGCCGTGCGTACTCTGATTGAATTTATCGAGCGTTCTGCACAGTAGATTTCACGCGCATCTTGCATGTGATCTCACGGGGGGACGCCCGGGCCGCTTTCAAATGGGGGCCCAATTAATGTTCGCAACCGTACTCCCAACGGTGCTAAAATTTGCTGAAATTCGGATGCGGTCGTGGTGGCCCCAGAACGACGTCGCCTGAGTTCCCCTGCCATGATTGATTACTATCAGGTACTCGGAGTTAGCCGCGCGGCTTCAGTTGCCGAGATCAAGTCGGCTTATCGGAAGCTGGCGCGCAAGCGTCACCCCGATGTCAATCGTGGTTCTGAGAAAGCCGCGAGTGAATTTGCGGTGTTGTCGCTCGCTTATCACACACTGATCGATCCGCAGGAGCGGGCCTTTCACGATCAGCAACTGGATAAACCGCAGACTGCTGCGTCCATTCTCCATTCGGACAATCCACATGCACAGCGCGTGCGCGAGATGCAGGCGCGTTGGGATCGGGTCGTCAACCAGATTCTTGAAAACGACCGGCGGGATAGCATGGCGCGTCAGCGCGCAGTGTTTACGACTGTGTCGCTTTTCCTTTCCACGTTTTTCGTGGCGATGATCAAGCCACCGCTTTGGCAATCGTTCGGACTGTTTGGCCGCGCGATTCTCGTGACATTGTTCATGACCGGCGTCTGGCATCTGATTCGGCGTTTGCGCGAGTACTTTCGTTACTACACGTATCGACCTGATGACATTCATTACTCGATCACGCAGGAGGAAAAGCCTGCCCCCAAGCCATTCACGCGTTTTTCGGCGTCGGCATTTCTGCTTGGTGGTTACGCCGTCAGCCTCGGCATTGGGCTGTTGATTGGGTGGCATGCGCAGGACTTTTTCTCAGATTTGACGTTGCTGTTTCGACACGTGCCGTCGATAGGTACGGGTGGGTCTGCTTCGGCGACAGCGCTGATCATTTCCGACCTTTTGTTCTATCCGCCCATTGCTGTTCTGATTGTTGACACAATGCATTCGCTCGCGTCACGAATCGATGCTGGATAACTTCAAACTGAAGCGCGACTCTATCCGGTTAGGGGGGCAGCGATTGATTCTGGTCGTCGCTTTGTTGGTCGTTGGATGGCTCGTATATGCCGAGGTTGCCGAGGCGCGGCGCTCGGTAGGTCAGCAGGAACGGATGACGCCAATTCAACGCGAGATTGAGCGCCAACGCCAACGCCTGTCTTCGACAGAGGCCGAAGAGCGACGGGATGCGTTGATGCACCTCGGAAATCTGAAGCGGCCTGATGCGTCGCGGGCGGCAGCCGCAGCGCTAAATGACGAGATTCCCGCAGTGCGAGTCACCGCCGCGCACGCGATCCTTTCGCTGCCCGGCGCGGAAGCAGCGAATCTTCTTTTGCCATTGTTGAAAGACAAAGACGAATTCGTGCGGCGTGAAGCAGCCTTCGCATTGGGTGAGTCACGTTCTCGAACGGCGACGACTATCCTTGTCGATCTGATGCTGCACGATAAGAAGCCGTCGGTGCGTGGCGCCGCCGCTGTCGCGCTCGGACAAATCGGCGACGAAGGCGCGTTGACTGCGCTCTCGCAAGTTGTCTCCGAGCAAGGCTCGAAAAAGAAAAAGTCAAAGGGTTTCGAAGAAGAATTCGTCGTGCGCTCTGCGGTTCGCGCACTCGGGCAAATCCGCAGTCGCACCTCGGTGCCGACCTTGATTTCTGCGCTTCAGGACGAAACCCATTCAATCGAAACGCGCCGCGAAGCAGCGACTGCGCTCGGCTCAATTGGAGACCCATCTGCTTTGCCGGCGTTACAGGCGGCGTTTGCAGCCAACATCGATCCTTACTTGGCCGCAGCCGCTCGTAGCGCGATTCGCCAAATCAATCACGCAAAAACAAAAGGCGCCGGAAGCTAATTCCGACGCCTTTCAAAAGGCGCCGGAAGCTAATTCCGACGCCTTTCAAATTGTTCTAACAATGGAACGTGATGTTGCAACTGCGCCCTCCCTCACGGTCGGGCTAACACTTCTTAGCGTTCGGTTGTGCGCTCACCTCGGCCCTGGCCCTTCTTCGCGGCCTTTTCCTTGACCTGCGGAATCGGCACGCCTACGCTACCTGACCGTGCCGCCAGTCGCTGGTCCTGAACGGTAGTTTCCGGCATGTCGGCGATTAGTGCTCCGCCTGACTGTTTCGAGAAAACGAGCCGTTTTGTGTCCGTGTTCAGGCCCACGAATACCAGATCGCCCAATCCAATCTGCCCCGTAGCAACCAGGTTCGATAGCGGGTAGACCAGGAAGCGCTCGACTGCGCGTTTTAAGTGGCGCGCACCGTATTTGTAGTCAATCCCTTCATCGAGCAGCATGTTCTTCGCTTCCGATGAGCACTGGAACACGAACTTCGTTCCGGCCGAAAGCATGATGCGATCCTGCACGGCTTGGAGTTCCAGATCCAAAATCGCGCGCAGGTGATGCTCTTTCAGCGAACGAAAGACCACGACTTTGTCGATACGGTTCATGAACTCAGGCGAAAACTTGCGTCGCGCCGCTTCGACCGCCGTGCGGTAAATTTTTTGATCGACTTCCGTGTCGTGCGGGTTTTTCGCGCCTTTTCCGGGGGCGAAACCGATGCCGCCTGAGATCAGCTCGGACATTTCGCGCGCGCCCAAGTTCGAGGTCATGATCAGCATGCACTTCGAAAAATCTACGCGACGGTTGTCGCCCAGTGTCAGCGTGGCCTTGTCGAGAATGCCTAGCAGTAATTGCCACAATGCGTCCGAAGCCTTCTCGATCTCGTCAAACAGCACGAGCGTCAGCTTCAGATCTTCGGTGTGCATGCGATCAAGGTTCTCCTGCGTCAGCATCGGAGAAGTCTCGCGATGGCCGAGGTATCCCGGGGGCGAACCGATTAGCTTCGCAATTTCGTGTGAGTGCTGAAACTCGGCACAGTCAATCTTTACGATGGCGTTTGGGTCGCCGAATAGAACTTCGGCAGCAGCTTCAATTACGCGCGTTTTACCGGATCCGGTCGGCCCCAGGAACAGCATTGTTCCGATTGGGCGATTAATCGGGTTCATTCCGGCGAGAAAAATCTGATAGAGCCCAGTCATGCGGCGCACGGCTCGCTCTTGGCCGACAATACGTGCTTCCAGGCGCTCTTCGAACTCCTGCGCCCGCGGACTCTTTTGATCGGGATCAAGAAAAACTGTTTGCTCTAATTGTTTCTCAGGGGTTGCCATACTCTCTGTTTCACTTCCGTCGCCACGCGAAAATATGAACCGCTCGTGGTCACCGGTGGATCCTCCGAACACCTGTCATGCAAAGAACGATCCGCTACCGCAAATGATGCGGGCTGTTATTCTTTTGTTCGCCTTCGTACAAAACTCAACTGAACGCGACAGCTATATATACGAATGCGTCGGTAGTTGTCATCCAAAATATTTGATGTAAATCCGAAATCGCGCAGATCGTGACGCATTGGTGATCCGGCGTGACAAATACCGGCACTTTGTCACTGACAGTTTGCAGTTACTGCAAAATGGTTACAAAGAGGAGTGCACGGAAACGGCTGCGGGCTTCGCAAAACGTAAAGCCGCCAAAGAGGTCAGTCGTAGTACTCCAATCCGAGGTGCGTGATGAGGTCTTCGCCACGTAGGTGCCGCAGCGTGTTCTTTAACTTCATGAGCTGGATAAAGATGTCGTGTTCCGGGTAAAGTCCGGGCGCGGTCATCGGCGATTTGAAATAGAACGAGAGCCACTCCTGCACGCCTTTCATGCCAGTTCGCTGGGCCAAATCGAGAAAAAGCGCCAGATCCAGCACGATTGGCGCCGCCAGAATTGAGTCGCGGCAAAGAAAGTCGATTTTGATCTGCATCGGGTAGCCCAACCACCCAAAAATGTCGATGTTGTCCCAACCTTCTTTATTATCGCCGCGCGGGGGATAGTAATTAATTCGCACAACGTGCGAGAAGTCTTTGTAAAGCTGCGGATAAACCTCCGGCTGAAGAATATATTCCAGCACCGACAGCTTTGATTCTTCTTTGGTCTTGAAGGAATCAGGATCGTCGAGCACTTCGCCATCGCGATTTCCGAGAATGTTGGTGGAGTACCAACCGTGAAGCCCCAGCATGCGCGACTTCAATCCCGGCGCGAGGATCGTCTTCATAAGCGTCTGGCCTGTCTTGAAGTCTTTGCCGCACACAGGTACGCCGTTCTTATTCGCCAGATCCATCAAGGCCGCGACATCTACTGTCAGGTTCGGCGCGCCGTTCGCGAAGGGAACTCCCGACTTCAGTGCCGCATACGCGTAGACCATCGAAGGCGGAATCGCCTTATGATTTTCGCGCATCGCCTGTTCGAGCGAGTTAATCGTGCGATGAACGGCGTGCGGCTTCATGAAGACTTCCGTCGATGCCGCCCAAATCATCACCAGTCGGTCGCACCGGTTCTTTCGCTTGAATTCGGCAATCTCTGCGATCAGTTGGTTCGCGAGATCGAGCTTGTTTTTACCTTTCTTTACGTTCGTGCCGTTCAACCGTTTCACGTAGGACTGATCGAACACCGCCTTCATCGGCTTAATCTTCTGCAAAGGCTTCTTCAGTTTTTCGATCAATTCTTTTTCGAGAACTCCGGCATGAAACGCGGCGTCGTACGCTGAATCCGGGAAGATGTCCCAGGCGCCGAACACGAGGTCTTTCAGGTCTGCCAAAGGCACAAAATCCTTAATCGCCGGCACGCGGTTGTCCGTGCGTCTGCCAAGACGAAGAGTGCCCATCTGAGTCAGGCTGCCAATCGGCTCGGCCACGCCTTCTTTCACGGCTTCCACACCAGCGATAAATGTTGTGCTAACTGCTCCCAGCCCGACCAACAGCACGCCGAGCTTACCTTTTGCAGGCGCGACTTCCGCGCCTTTCTTAACTGGCATTCCTAAGATTGACCTCCGAAAAACAGGGGTGTGAACAAGACGGACGATAATACATGAGACGTCTGCGATTCGCACGTGAGGAGTGGCCGCAGTAGGTTCAACTTTGCGTGCCTTTGCGGGCTTGGCGCCTTTGCGTGAACCGCCGTTCGCTTTATCAGGTAGTTCACGCCAAGACGCAAAGGCGCCAAGACGCAAAGGCAAAAAAAGGCAGCTATCTCGCGGTTAAGAGTTTGGCAGGATGATTGGTCATTAGCACACGAAGCTTGAGACGCCGCGCTCGCTTCACCCAATTGGCGTCATCAACGGTCCAGACGACAACCGGCAGATTGGCTTCGTGAGCTTTTTCGACGAATTTTCTCCGTACCAGCAGACGATTTAACACCAATTCCTCTGCGCCACAGTCGGCCGTCGCCGCGAGTATGTTCTCGCGCGAGTTTTTGTGCGCCAGTTGTGTCGATCCGAACAGCGCGCCAGTCCGAATGGAACTGTCGATCTTCTTGATACTGGCGACCGCGGGGAGACTGAAGCTGATCACAACCGCGCGATCATGGAACTTGTAAGCCTTAACTACTTTCGCGACAGCCAGAGCCAAATCTTTTCCGGTGCCATCGCTCTCGCTCTTCATCTCGACGTAGATGGTTCCTGTCATATTCCGGCAAAGGTCGAATACTTGCGCAAGCGTGGGAATGCGCTCCTCGATATATTCAGCGCGCGCGAGTTCTGGACGCGCTTGATTGAACCAGGTGCCAACGTCGACCTGCACAAGTTGTTTGGAATCAAGTCGATAAATTGAGCCCCGCATCAACCCTGTTCGTCGCAGCGTCGCGTCATGTATCACGACAGGCACGCCATCGCTTGCCAAACGAACGTCGAGTTCGATTCCATCCGCGCCAGTGCTCAACGCTTGAGTGAAAGCAGCAAGCGTGTTTTCCGGCGCAACGGTTGATGCGCCACGATGGCCGATGATCAGCGGAGTGTGGGTTTCGGTGCTGATAATAATAGAGACTGGGCAGTTACTTCTGCGCAAGGTCCGCGTCGCTATAACTGACGCGCTTGAGTTTGATGTCAATCATACCGATTGCCGATTTCACTTGTGCCTTCACCGGTAGATGGCGCGCGTCATCGGTCATCCAAATCGCCAGCGCGCCACGTGGCCGTACGGCGCGCTCACCATCGAAGATGTCCGGTTCAACAGCGACAGTATTCACTCGTCCGATTGCTGTGTTCATCCTCTTGCCTGCCACAACGTTAATCACGCAACGATAAGTGTGTCCGGCATCGACCATTGCGACTTCAAACGATTCGCCTGGCTTCAGCGTTTGCGTGCGCACAAAGTAAATCAGGGTGAGGACGTCATGCACAGGATCATTAAATGAGAGAGTCCTGGCGTCAGGCGTCTTGTCGCGCTCGCTTTGCGTCCAAATTACTTTTTGAGCGGTGTGATCAAAAATCGCTTCGCTGTTAATCGTCGTGCGCTTGTCCTCATACAGACCTTTTGTACGCAGCACCGCGAACGGTTGCGCGTCGGCGCGCGATTCAATGTGAATGTGGAACCGGTTACCGGAGAGCCGAAGTAGAAAGCCCTTGGTGACCGCATCTCCTACGAGGTTTACGATCTGTCCGTTTGCATTGTCTGTCGCAGCTTTGGCGCTGAATCGCAGTTCACCCACATCGAAGCCGCGCAACATGCCCCGATTCAGTTCAGCTTGATAAAGCAGTTGTTCACCCCGCGCGAACGGAAGGGCAGTCGCATTCTTTTGCTGAGCGGCTGCCAGGCCATAGCTGTTCACGACGAGCAGTAGCCCCAGCGCGACGCGCAAAACGAACGATTGACGATTAAGAATCCTGGACATCACTTATCGAAACCAAACTGCTTTCGCGACCAGAATCGCGAAAGCTGCGACGAAGCCCAACGCCGCTTGGTACTCGCGGTAGCGCTTATACAGCGTCGCATCAAATTCCGCTTGCGCCGCGGCGTGGTATCGCGTCAACCGGGGCAAGAACATCGGAACGGCCTGTGCGTATCGTCGATATTTGTGACCGAAAAGCTGTTCCAGCGTCTCGGATTCGACGCGCATCACCGGAACATAGATGCCCAGAAAGAGCATCGCGAACAGCAAGGCTAGTTCCCAGCGGCCCGCGGCGACAGTAAATCCCGCGCCGATCAAAAAGCTGCCGAGGTACAGCGGATTACGACTATATGCGTACGGTCCAGTCATTGCCAACGTGTCATTTTTCCTGAGATGACCAGACGCCCAAGCCCTCAATGCGAGCCCTAGCAGACTGATTGCACCGCCCGCCGCCAGCGTCCAGGGTTGGGGCTTAGCCAGGAGAATGAATATTGGGGCGACAACAAAGCCCAGCGGTACGCGCCAGCGCTGAAACCAAGTTCCGCCTCTGCGCGCGGTCAATGGTTTTGCCTCGAAATTTGAGATTTTATGAGGAAGAAAGGCGGACCTGGGACGGCGAAAACGCAAAAGTCCGAAGCGCCAAGCAGACGTAACTGCTGGCGCGTTGCCCGCAGCGTCTCCCCAGACATCAGCCCGCGCTTCGGACTTTCAGGCGTGAGATGAGGGCGCGCTAAATCGGGTTGTCTTTTACTTTTGTAAAGAATTTTCAGACCGCAACCTCCTGGTGTTGGCGGATCAGCTCGGTTGCCCGCTGAAAGACCTCCTCGGATGTGATCGCCGTCATGCACCGATGGTCAATCGGGCAATCGCGCAACATGCAGGGTGCGCAATCGGGTGGGTGCCGAACGATTTCACCAGCGGGGCCATACGGTCGCGTGGTAAGCGGATTTGTCGGACCAAAGATGACTAACGTCGGCGTGCCTACCGCCGCGCCGATATGTGCTGGTCCCGTGTCGTTTGTAACCAGGGCGTCTGCGATGCTGATAAGTGCCGTGACTTCGGCAACTGACGTCTTTCCGGTGAGCAACACTGGTGGCCGTCGGGCGAGACGCATTACATGTTTTGAGACTTCGAGTTCGCCCGCCGAGCCGATCAGCACCACGCTCAGTCCGGATTCGGCAAGTTGATCCGCGAGCGCGGCGTAACGCTCCGCTGGCCAACGTTTCGCGCGACTATTAACTGAGCCGGGACAAAGCAGCACTAATGGTCTGCCAGCGACTGTGTGACCGGCAAGAATTTTACGAGCTGCTTCTCTTCGCTGTGCTGAAACTGCGATCTGAAATTGTGGTTCAGCGGAGGCGCTTTGGGTGCTGAGCGACGCTCGCTCTAATTCCGTGAACAGGTTTAGGTAATAAAAGATCTCGTGACGTTCGTTCTTCCACGATGGCACTGCAACTGGATGAGTGAGCATGAAACCGCGGCGCTCAGTATCGTAACCAATGCGCTGCGGCACGCGGGCCAAGTACGCAATCGCGGCGGCCTCAAACGCATTCTGAAAGAGCAATGCTAAATCGAAGCGACGCTGTTTCCACTTGCGAACCTGTTGCCAGACTGATGACCACCCGCGCCGGTCGTAGACCAGGACTTCGTCAACAAAGTCTGCATCACGAAAAATGTCTGAAGTGCCGGGCTTTGCGACGACTGTGATGTGAGCGTTTGGGAAAAGTGTGCGCAACGCGCGAAACGCGGCCACACTCATCACCGCGTCGCCGACCCAATTCGGTGCGCGAACTACGATGCGGTAGATGTTATCCGGACTCAATACGACCAAGTTCTGTCCATGCGCCGGAGGCGCAGGATGTTTATAGCTCAGTTAGTAGTCTAAAAATTTTTCAAGCTCCTTAGGAGCGACTTATGCCGCTCCTAAAGGAGCTTTATTCTAATGTAACGAAGGCTGGGCTATAAATATCCGGCGCCTACGGAGCCAAAACTGTTTGCGGCTTGAGTCAAATCAAACTGCGCAAACCTTCTTCAATGCCAATTTGCGGCTCCCAGCTCAGATCTTGCTTAATCCGCGTCAAATCTGAGATGTAATTCACTGGAATGGGTGGCGGCAAGGGATGCTCGACGTCAAAAACCGGGTTGCACTGAATGATCTCAGCTGTCTTATCGATAATCTCGCGTAGCGAAAGCGCGTTTTCGCGGCCGCCTCCGAGGTTATACAGGCCGTGCTGGATGGGTGAATCAATAAACGCCTGACAGGCGTGTGCAAAGTCGTTAACGTGCATGATATCGCGCACCGGTTTGCCTTCGACCGGCAGGCGAATCGGCCAACCGCGCTTCACCGATTCAACATAGTGCGTCACAAAGCCACTGACATTTCCCTCGGAAGGCCGCGCATAAACGGTCGACAAACGGAAGATGCAGGAACGAAAGTTCCGTTGCGCGGCGTAATACTCGACATATTTCTCTGCGATCAACTTCGACCATTCCAGCGCGCTGTGATTCGCATACTCGGCGCTGCACGATTCCGGCACCTCTTCGAAATTGTCAGCGTAAGGACCGTAAACGTCTTTCGTTGATGCGAAGATGAGCGCTGAATTTGGGGCCATCTCTCGCAGCACGTTGATCGTACCTTCGACGTTCGTGCGAAACACCGCTTCCGCGTCGGCCGGATCCTTGCTGAGATGCGCGGCGAGATGGATTACGACTTCGTATGACGCGACGCGCGCGCAGTCGAGGGAATTAAGCAGATCCAACTGGTTGCGACGGGAAAAATCGTCCGCATTGAAGAACGAGCGGACTTGAGTGCCGAGATATCCGCTGCCGCCTGTGACTAGGAGTTTCAAGTTTCAAGTTCCAAGTTTCAAGTTCCAAGTTTCAAGTTCAGGTCTTTGATCCAAGCTCTGCATTACCTAACGCCGGTTCTTAATCCGGAGAACTCGAAACTTGAAACTTGTAACTTGAAACTAATTTCCTGCCGCCATCTCATTGAGACGGCTCAACGCTTCAACTTTTCCGATCGCAATCAGGATGTCGCCGGCATCAATCACGGTGTCGCCCGATGGGTTGAATACCGTTTCGCCATCTGCGTGTCGAATACTAATGATCACGATATCGAGTTCGGCGCGAATCGGAGTTTCTCGTAGTACCTGCCGGACCAATGAAGAGTTGTCTTCGATCAGTACTTGTTCGAAACTCAAACCAATTTGGCTCCCGGTGATTGAATCAAAGAACTCTGCAACCGCCGGCTTCGTTAGCGAAATCGCCATGCGGTGCCCGCCGATGATGGTTGGGGCCACCACGTGATTCGCGCCCGCGCGGACCAACTTTGCTTCGGCCTGCTCTTCCGCGGCGCGCGCAACAATATGCAGCCGCGGATTTAGATCACGCGACGTGAGCACGACATAAACGTTGTCGGCGTCGTTCGGCAGACAAGCCGCGAGCCCGCGTGCCCGTTGAACTCCGGCCGATTTCAGAGTCTCTTCCAGCGTCGCATCGCCCACCAGAACATGAAATCCTCTTTGGCTGAATTCAGCGGCGCGCGTACCATCGTTTTCGATGATTACGAACTCGGCTGCGGCGCGCTGAAGATCGCGGACTAAGTGTGATCCGACTCTGCCTGAGCCGCAGATGACGTAATGATCGTGAAGTTTGCTCATCCGCCTTGATTGTCGTCGTTCGCCGAAAGCCGAAATCATTTCCGACTGGACGACAGATTGAACAATGGTCGAGGCAGCGAGCGCAACTCCACCCACTCCAATCAGCATGACGACAACGGCAAACCCCCGACCGGTCAGGCTGCGCGGCGTCAAGTCACCATAGCCGACCGTCGTCAGAGTCTGCACCGTGACATAGAAACTGTCGACGACGGACCAGCCTTCGATTAGACGGAATCCGAGCGTTCCAACAACCATAGCGATTCCGAGCGCAATAATCGCATTGCGAATGCGAAAGAGTGTGCGGAATCGAGGGGTGACGGGGAAAGGCATAAAGAAGTTTCAGGTTTCGGCTCTCTTGGCGCCTTTTTTGTAGCCCAGCCGTTTACGGCTGGGAAGGAGAGGTTTTATTTCGATTGGCCTTTAGGCCGTCAGACCAGATCGATTGGCCCTGAAGGCCAAAACCAATATTGATATCGACGTCAACCTAGGCGTAAACGCCTGGGCTACGGAAAATTCGAAACTCGAAACATGAAACTCGAAACCGCGTTTCAGCGCTTCTTCCAGCGCACGCCGTCTTTCGTATCTTCGAGAACGATCCCGCGTTCAGCGAGTTCGTCGCGAATCTGGTCCGCGCGTGCGAAATCACGGCGGCGCCGCGCTTCCTGACGTTCGTCAATCAGCGCCTGGATCTCTTCATCGAGTAATTCGCGCTGTGGTTTGCCGAAAATGTTCAGCACGCTGTCAAGTCTTTCAATCGCTGCAATCAGTTCCCGCTTGTTGTCTTCGAGAAGTTTGCCAGTCGTCAGGACTGGATTCACCGCGCGCGTCAACTCGTGAATCGCCGCGAGCGCGACGGACGTGTTCAGATCATCGTCCATCCCCGCTTCGAAATCCTTTAACGCTTGTTCCGTCGCGTTGTGCACCGCTTCGTTGCGGCCGGGATCAGTCTTGGCTTCTTCCAGTCGTGCTTGAAAATCGCGCAGGCTTTCGACGGTCTTCTCGGCGCCTCGCAACGCGTCGAACGTGAAGTTCAGTTGCTTACGAAACGGCACGCTCAAAAGAAAGTAGCGCACGGCCGCCGCTGAGAATCCCTTCGCGGACACATCGCGAAACGTGTAGTAGTTGCCCTTCGACTTCGACATGGTTTCGCCTTCGACCTTCAAGTGTTCGAAGTGATACCAGTAACGCACAAACTGCCGCCCGGTAGCGCCTTCACTCTGCGCAATTTCGTTTTCGTGATGCGGAAAGACCAGATCGATGCCGCCGAGGTGCATGTCGAACGTCTCGCCGAGATACTTTATCGACATCGCCGAGCACTCGAGATGCCAGCCCGGCCGGCCGCGACCCACCTGTGTTTCCCAACCGGGCTCGTCCGATTTGGTCGATTTCCAAAGTGCGAAGTCGCGCGCATCTTCCTTGTCGTACTTGTCTGTGTCGACGCGATCGCTCCCGCCTGCGATGTTTCCCGCGAGATTGATCTTCGAAAGCTTGCCGTAGTTCGGAAATGAACTGATGCGATAGTAAATCGAATCGTCAGATCGATAGGCGTGACCGTTCTGTTCAAGCTTCTCGACCAGGTCCGCCATCTCGGGAATGTGTCGTGTCGCGCGGGGCGCTACGTCCGGGCGCTCGCAGCCGAGCGCATCGAAGTCTTCCCAGAATGCGGCGATGTATTTGGCGGTGTAATCATCGATCGATTGTCCGGCCTTTTTCGCTTGCGCGATGATGCGATCGTCAACGTCCGTGAGATTCATCACCGATGTCACACGAAAGCCTTTGAACTTCAGGTAACGGCGCATCACATCCGCGGCAATGGCCGAACGAAAGTTGCCAATGTGTCCGTAGTCCCAGACCGTCGGGCCGCAGTAGTAAAACTTAGCTTCGCCTTTGACAAGCGGCTGAAACTCTTCGATTTGTCCTGAGAGGGTGTTGTTGATGCGCAGCATTGAACAGCGAGGATAGGGAAGGGGTTTCAGCGAGTCAAACGAGAGCGACTTAAGCCTCCCGGCCAATTAGTGGGACGTGCGTTTTGCGTACTCCGGATCAAAAGCTCGGGTGGTGTGGTCCGTGACGCTGCTAATTGGTTCTGCAAGGCTTCGCGCCGGTGCGGCGTTCAGTTCATTCGTTTGCGGACGTTTGTATCGATCTTCAGGTAATGCTTTCGGGCGTGGGGGGCGACGGAACAACAGCATGATGAAGACACCTTCCATAGCGAGCAGGATGAGCAGGCAGAATGATACGAACCCAAGTACCGTTCCGCTGGGCAGCTCAAGACCAGCCTTGAGTATCCCGGCAAGAAATCCGATCGCGCCCAAGCCCAGGACGAACGCCGCAACCATCGCGCTGACGAGCATCTCTGGCCGAACTTCAGATGTCCTCTTTGCAGCCGGCGCGACCCTCCCACCGCAATAGTTACAGTAGGTTAGGTTCTCTGCGATGGCGACGCCACACGATGGACAATACATGTGCTTACCTCTTCACCGACTACGATAACCAGCGTCGCAAAGTTCGGCGGCTGAGCGCCTAATCGAAAAAATGCTGAAAGCCCCTGGCCGGCAATTCCCATTTGCGATTCTTTTCGCGGACCCAAACCGCGCCCGATTGCTCAGTGACTTCACCGATCAGAGAAATACTGACGCCGTCTACGCGCTTCGGCAATCGCGAAACGTTTTCGGGATTGATAGTAATGAGCAACTCAAAATCCTCGCCACCGTGCAGAGCGAGCGCCAGCGGATCAAGCGCACGTCGACCGCACAGTTGCACGACGTTTTCGTCCAACGGCAGTGACGCGGCATCGATTGTCGCTCCAACCTTGCTCTCAATGCACAAGTGATGAAGATCTGAAGAGAGACCATCACTGATGTCGATCATCGAAGTAGCGAGATGTTCTTCGCCGAGCACGATGCCCCAACCAACGCGTGGCTCGGGAGAGATTTGGCGGAGAAGAAGCGAATCAACGGCGATCTCGTCGTCACGATCTGCGCCTTGCCTCAACGTCGGGCTACTGGGCCCAATGCCGTCGTGCCTCGTGCCGTCTGTTGCCTGCTGTCTATAGTTGTGCTCGCTCACGCTCGGGCTTCTAAGACGTGCGCCGAGTTCGATCAACTTCAAACCTGCCGCAGCTCCACCAAGATTGCCCGTAACGAAAATCTGATCGCCAGGTTGCGCCGTCGATCGCAGCACTGCTCGACCTGTGTGCACCTCACCAATCACTATAGAATCGATCACGATTTGCGCTGCTTCTGAGATGTCTCCGCCCGTCAGGGTTACGCCAAAACGATTGGCGAGCGCTAGATAGCCGTCAAAGAATTCGTTCTTGAAATTCGTCGCCCACGCGGATTGCGGGAGGCCGATTGAAGTCAACGCCCATATCGGCCGCGCGCCCATCGCCGCAATATCTGAAAGCGAAACTGCCAGTGCTTTGTGGCCGAGGAGGCGCGGAGGCGCTGCTTCCCGATGAAAGTCAATTCCTTCGACCAGCAGATCGGTGCTGATTACAAGATCGCGCTCAGATGATTGGTGAAATACGGCAGCATCGTCACCGATTCCGGAAACGATGCGGGTGGAAGTCTTACGCCCGGCTGTTTGTTCGCGAAGGTGACGAATGAAATCGAACTCGTTCATCGGATTTGCCACAGAGACACAGAGTCACGGAGAAATTCATAATAAACCAAACGAGAGGATTCTTTTTTACGGTAGTCGTTCTCTGTTTCTCTGTGCCTCTGTGGCAAATTAGAGGTTTCTGCGCAACGATTCTAGGCCGCCTTTAATGGTTTCGATCGAAGTCGAGAATGAAAAGCGCACGTGACCCTCGCCGTCAGGACCAAACACTGCGCCGGGAACAGTCGCGACTTGCGCGCGATTGAGCAAAATTTCGGAAGCCTCACGGCTGTCGCTGCTGATGCGGGAGACATCCGGAAACGCGTAAAACGCGCCCGCGGGCAATGCACATATCAGACCGAGTTCTTTCAATCCGCCCACTAACAAATCGCGCCGCTCACGATAAGCGGCGCGGCCGGCCTCAATAAAGTCTGACGGCGTCGTAAACGCGGCCAGGGCCGCCCATTGTGTCGGTGTCGAGACGCCGTTTGAAGAATAGAGAAGCGCTTTGCGCATCCCGGTCATCCACGGCTCGCCTGCAACCGCATAGCCAATGCGCCATCCCGTCATCGCGAAGCTCTTCGACATGGTGAAGGTAGTGATGGTGCGTTCGAACATCCCATCCAGCGACGCTATCGAAACGTGCGGTTCGTCATAGACAATATCTTCGTAAGCTTCGTCGGAGATCACGACTAGATCGTGATCCTTCGCGAAGCGCGCAACTTGTTCGGCTTCAGTCCGGTTGAATACAACACCGGAAGGATTAGTCGGCGTATTGAAATAGATCGCGCGCGTGTCTGACGTCGCGCAACGGCCTAATGTTTCTGCGAAGCCGTTTTGCCGCGCTTCCTCTGTCGGCACGAGCACGATGCGACCCTGACAGTGCGCGACCAAATCCTTGATCGGCGTCCAGTAGGGCGAGAACACGAGGACTTCTTCACCTGGGTTCACGACGGACTGAAACGTGCTGTACAAACCCTGCATGCCGCCGTTGACGACGAGAACGTTTTCTACCTGCGCGGGAATCTGATTCTTGGTTCGAAGCTTGTCGGCAATTGCTTGTCGCAACTCGGCGATGCCGGATGACGGTGCATAGCGCGTCTTGTTTTCTCGTAAGGCTTCGGTGGCCGCGTCTTTTATATAGTCGGGAGTCGGCCGATATGGTTCGCCACCTTCAAACTGATAAACGCTGGCGCCCTGGGCGCGCAGCTCCATGACGCGGTTACGAATGTTGACGATGTCTGAGAAACCAACTTCATCGAAGCGAGCGGCGAGGCGAAACCCTGCGGCCGTTGCAAGCATTTTATTTATGAAGACCTCCGAATGGCAGGACGTAATTAACGGGCGATTATACCCATGGCTCATTGAACGGTCTATCGCATCGTGTCGGCCTGGTTTCGAATTTTCTGCGGTCCTCTGCGAAGCCCTCCAAATTGTCCTCTGCGGTCAGCTCAAAGAACACGAGTAACAACCGGAGAGGAACGCCGAGGCTTTCGCAGAGAGCGCAATGAAAAAGCAAACTCAGACAATCGCGTTCTAAGATCGCCGCCGCTCAACTCCCTCAGTTAAAGCGAAACTTTTAACGAAATCGCTTAAGTCAACAGCCGTAAATCGTTGACACATAAATGATCCGTAGCTACTATCGCTCGCGAGAACTGGCGACGCCTTGACGGGATCGGGCGTCATTCCCTTGGGCCACAGACATTCCAGACCGATGGCTTCAGTGATACCTGAAAAGTTGTTCTTCAAAATCGGTGAAGTCTGCGAATTAGCCGGCGTCCAGGCGCATGTGTTGCGTTACTGGGAGACGGAGTTTCCGATGCTGGCACCGCAGAAGAATCGCGCCGGTCAGCGCACCTACCGGCGGCGGGATGTCGAGATGGCTTTACGAATTAAGGAACTGCTCTATGACGAGCAATACACGATAGCAGGAGCAAAAAAGAAGTTGGCAAACGAATTACGCGGCGGCACGATCCGCGAAAGCGAAACTACAACCGCTGCAAAGCCGGCAATGCGAAGTTTAAAACCGCCTCCGTCACTCGCCTCACGGTTCGCTTCCGCAGCTGCGGAAACTCAGTCGCAAACGTCGCAAAAGCTGAGTCCGAAGCCCGAGCAGAAAGAAGCGCTACGAGCGATCGCAAAAGAGTTACGGGAGATTTTGGATTTGTTGGATGAAAGCGATCGCGAGGCGAAGACGCGCAGTGCAAGTTCGCGAAAATAATTTCTTAATCCCGGTTTGACAGTCTTGATTTTCGAGTCATACTAAAAACGTTGACGGGACGTGGCGCAGCCTGGTAGCGCGCACGCTTGGGGTGCGTGAGGTCGCTGGTTCGAATCCAGTCGTCCCGACCAATTAGAATTAACCACTTGCGGCGATCAGTAACGATCGCCGCTTGTTGTTTGTGGGAAAACTGCGAGGACCTTTTCGCCACAGCTAAATTCTTCATCGCATCCCTTAGTCCCAGCGTGCGGAGAATGGGTGTAACGCATGGCCATGCGAATGTCTGACCAACCCATAATCGCCGCCACTTTCACGAGCTTCGGTGACGATAGTGTTCGAAGTGATCCGATCGTTGTTTTGGTCTTAAAGGAATGTTTCCCCGGCTAAATGACATCGACTGCGACTGGGTGCTCGACCGCACACCCGAAGTGCCGTAACGAAGTGAAGTACTCGGAGCCCAGCGGAAGAGTTGTGCGGTTGGGCTGTCGCGGATAATGGCAACGAAAGGGGGAAACGTCTTCCTTGGAGAAGTAGTAGGCAGCGTCGTTCGGAAACTCGCGTGCCGGGGCTAAATGCAGATAGAATTAGCGGCTTCATCAGTACTCTGTCCGAGTAGGCCAGGAATGGCCATTGAAGCTGGCATAAAACTCGGTCGTTACGAAATCCGCTCGAAGCTCGGAGAAGGCGGAATGGGCGAGGTGTATCTGGCGCGGGACACGCAACTGGGACGCGATGTCGCTGTTAAGGTTTTGCCTTCAACGTTTTCTGCCGATGCTGATCGATTGCATCGATTTGAGCAGGAAGCCTGCGCTGCGAGCGCCCTTAATCATCCCAACATTCTAATTGTTCATGACGTGGGCACGCATGAAGGTTCGCCCTATGTCGTGTCGGAGTTGCTCGAAGGGCAGACGCTGCGCCAACGAATCAGCGGTGTGTCGTTGCCCCAGCGAAAAGCGATCGATTACGCGCTGCAAATTTCGCACGGGCTGGCCGCTGCGCATGAGAAAGGCATCGTTCATCGCGACCTGAAGCCGGACAACATCTTCATCACCAAAGATGGGCGGGTGAAGATTCTCGACTTCGGTATTGCCAAGCTTACTGGCGCCGGGAATACCGACCTCTCGCAAACCAGCATTCCGACGCGGCGCGTTGACACGGATCCGGGGAAGGTTATGGGCACGGTTGGCTACATGTCGCCGGAACAGGTGAAAGGGCGCGCCGTCGATCATCGTTCGGACATCTTTTCGTTCGGCGCGATTCTTTACGAGATGCTTTCTGGCCGGCGTGCCTTTCACGGCGAATCGGCGGCCGAAACGATGAGCGCGATCCTGAAAGAAGATCCGTCCGACCTTTCGGAAACGAACCAACGAATTCTTCCCGCGCTCGAACGCCTGGTCAATCATTGCCTGGAAAAGAATCCTGAAGAGCGATTTCATTCGGCAAGCGATCTTGGTTTCGCCCTCGAAGCCTTATCAGGCTCAGCCGCTCTTTCCGGATCCACGGCGACGGAACTGGCAGTGGCTCTGCCCGCGTCGTATCGTAAACGGCGCGCGCTTCTTGCCTGGAGTGCTGCTGCGCTTTTCTTGATCGCAGCGTTCGCGCTCGCCGCTCTTTATTTACGTCGCACGCCAGTCGAGCAGGGACACGCCATACGCTTTTTTATCTCACCGACCGAGCAGGCATCCTTTTCCTCGTCCGCAATTTCGCCCGATGGCCGCCGGCTGGTCGTCCAAGTCAGAGATTCCTCCGGAAAAACTCTCCTCTGGCTTCGTTCGTTAGATTCGCTGACCACGCAGCCTCTAGCCGGAACGGACAGCGCCGCATTTCCATTCTGGTCTCCTGATAGCCAATCCATAGGCTTCTTCGCCGGCGGCAGGCTTAAGAAAATCGATATTTCCGGTGGACCGCCGCAAACGTTGTGCGATGTGTCGACTGGTGGCGGCGGCGCCTGGAACCGTGACGGGATAATCATCTTTACCCCGGATATCTCGAGCACCCTGTATCGCGTATCTGCATCCGGTGGAGTCCCGACAGCGATCAGCACACTCGATGAATCGCGCCAGGAAATTTCCCATAAATGGCCTCAGTTCCTCCCGGACGGCAAACACTTTATCTACCTCGCGCAAAGCGCTCTGGCGGAAAACACGGCGGTTTATGTCGGCACGCTCGACTCGAAAGAGAACAAACGTCTCCTCAGCACCAGAGGACAGGCTGTGTATACACCCCCCGGTTACCTTTTGTTCCTGCGCGAGCGCACCCTCATGGCCCAATCCTTCGATGCTGAGAAACTGCTCCTGACGGGCGAACCGTTTCCTCTGACTGAACAAGTAGGCCTTAACACCGTTCTGGGACTTGCCAGCTTCTCGGTTTCCGATAACGGCGTGCTCTCTTATATGGCCAGCGTTTTCGCGGGTGGTCGACCAATGTTATTCGACAGGGAAGGAAAATCTTTAAGCCCGGTCGGCCCAACCGGCGAATATTTCAACGTCTTCTTCTCACCTGATGAAAAGCGAGTCGCTGCGGCGATTACTGATTCACAGAGCGGTACCCGTGACGTCTGGCTGCTGGACATTGCGCGCGGTACTCCCACACGCTTTACTTTCGACCGTGCCGATGATTTTCTTCCCCTCTGGTCTCCCGATGGCAGCCGCATCGTCTTCGCTTCGGATCGAGACGGGTCCGGAAACCTCTATCAGAAGGCGGCAAATGGTACGGGCAACGAGGAACTCCTTCTAAAGACGAACGAGAGGAAGTGGCCCAGCGATTGGTCAAGAGATGGGCGTTTCATCATCTACACGGATCTTAGCCAGAAGACAAAAGCCGATCTGTGGGTGTTGCCAATGACGGGAGAGCAACAACCGATGCCGTTCTTGCAGACTCCATTCAACGAAGATCATGCCAGGTTCTCTCCAGATGCTGGCTTCATTGCCTACGCCTCCGACGAGTCCGGAAAATTTGAAGTGTACGTGCAGACGTTTCCGGCGTCCGGCGGCAAGTGGCTGGTGTCCACGGGCGGCGGTGCCCAGCCGCGTTGGCGACGCGATGGGAAGGAACTTTTCTATCTTGCTCCAGACAGAAAATTGATGGCCGTGGATGTGAAAATACAAGCTTCTACTTTCGAGGCCGGCGTTCCCAGGCCCCTCTTTCAGACACGAGTGGTCGGCTACCCAAATCCCAGGAATGTCTACGATGTCTCGGCTGATGGTCAACGCTTTCTGTTCATCACACCACTTGAAGAGACGGTTTCGGCTCCAATTACCGTTGTGGCTAATTGGACGGCGGACTTAAAACGATGATGTTTCCGCACTTGCATAGTCAACCGACGCCGAATACGCGAGATGAGTCTTGAAGGGAGCACAAAACTCGGCCGCTGCGAAATCCGCTCCAAGTTTTTTCGCCGTCACAATCGCAGGCGACAAAGTCTGCGTCGATAAAAAACTGGAAGAGTTAACTGTGGGGAAAACTGTGTCTGTCTTGAATCGAAATAGGCCGAAACTGACGTACAGTAGGCGCAAACGAAAAATGATCTGCGACACTGTAAATGTTAGTTAATGTCATCACAACGTAACAGCCGCGCTGTTACCTTGTAGGTTTGGGGTTGCGTGAGGTCGCTGGTTCGAATCCAGTCGTCCCGACCAGTCAAAAAGGCTTTCCGCTTGAAACGGAAAGCCTTTCTTATTTGAATCGTCGTGCTTTTGCGACGGTTGGGCAAATTCGCGCGCAAAACTGGCTGATGTGCGAAATGGTCAATTGTTTCTAGACAGTACCAGCGTAACCGTTTAGCATCTGAGTTGACGGCGCGCCTGAAACCGAGCGTCCTCGTGATTTACCATGCCAGTGCGGCGGCCACCAGAACAGCAGATCCCGCGCATTATTCGGCGCGTCCCACAACCTCCTCCGCAAGCCATTCGTTACGAAGAACCTAAGCGAAGCTTCGGCCGGCGTCTGCTCAGATTTGTTACGCGGCCTTACATTACCATTCCCGCCGTTGTCGCGATCGTGTTGTGCGCTAGCGTTTTGGTCTATTACTGGATGGTTTTTTCAGCGCGCATCGACAATCTTCTGAAAGGAGAAGTCTTCACACGTTCTGCCGGCATCTATGCCGCCCCCAAGCAGATTCGTGCAGGACAAAATGTCTCTACCGAAAATGTGATCGATTATTTGAAACGTGCGGGATATGTCGAGCGGGGTCAGCAAGCGGACACGGCGCGCGGCCGTTATGCAGTCGAAGGTACAACGATTGAAGTGCAGTCCGGCAACGACTCTATGTTGGATCATGTCCAGGCATTTGAGTCACTCCGCATTCAGTTCGCAAGGGACGGGAAATCGATCGCATCCATAGCAGACAGAGATACTGGAGCACATCTCGATCGCGCGCAGCTCGAACCTGAACTGATTAGCTCAGTGACCGGTCGTGAGCGCGCGAAACGGCGCGTGATCGGATTCAATGACGTTCCTGAGAACCTGAGAAACGCGATTGTGGTGACCGAAGATCGATCTTTCTTCGAGCATTACGGCGTGAATATTCGGGGGATCCTTCGAGCGCTGCTGCGGCGGTACGACTCTGATCCGAATTCGCCGCTGGCACGACAGGGCGGATCGAGCATCACGCAACAGCTTGTAAAGAACCTGTTGCTTTCACCAGAGTATTCATTGCGCAGAAAAATTGCCGAAGCTTACATGTCGGTGATCCTTGAGACACGCCTGTCCAAGCAAGAGATCTTTGCGCTGTATTGCAATCAGGTATATCTCGGCCAACAAGCAGGATTCTCGATCAATGGATTCGGCGAAGCATCGACTGCATATTTCAACAAGGACGTGACGTCGCTGAATCTTTCGGAGTCGGCCTTTTTGGCTGGTCTGATTCGCAGCCCGAATCGTTACAACCCTTATCACGATTTGGAAACCGCGCGCGCGCGCCGCAATCAAGTGCTCGAATCGATGGCTGAGACGGGCACGATTACGCCAGCCGAAGCGCAGGCCGCTGAGTCGAGCGATCTGAAGATCGCGCCGACGAAAGGTCGCATAGATATTTCCGACGCGCCGTACTTTGCCGACTACGTTCAAAACCAACTGAACGATGTCATCACCGGCCAGGGCGCCGATCATCTGCGCATTTACACGACGATCGACATGGATTTGCAGCGGGCGGCGTACGCGGCCGTGACCAAACAGTTGGCGGCGCTCGACAAGATCGAAGCGAAGCGAGTCCCCGAAGGAACCGTGCAAGCTGCACTCGTGGCGATGAACGCGCAGACGGGCGAGATCGTGGCCATGGTGGGTGGTCGTGATTACTCGAAGAGTCAACTGAACCGCGTCGAGGCCTTGCGACAACCGGGATCTGCCTTCAAGCCGTTCGTGTATGCGACTGCGCTGAATACTGCCTACGATCCAGTGCCGCGAGTGATTACGCCGGCGACGATTTTCAAGGACGAGCCCAAAACATTTACGTACGATGGACAAGAATATTCGCCGGGCAACATGGGCGACAAGTATTCAATGCAACCGGTGACGCTGCGCGACGCGATCGTCCACAGCCTCAACGTCGTCACAGTTGATGTTGCGATGGAAGTGACGATCGGACGCGTGATGAATCTGGCGGCAAAGGCAGGTCTGCCTCGTGTGCCGCGAGCGTATCCGGCGATGGCGTTGGGAACCGCGGAAGCGACGCCTTTGCAAATTGCGTCCGCCTACACTGCCTTCGCGTCAAATGGGATGCGCACCGCGTCGATTGCCATCAATCGGATCACAACGGGCAATGGATCGACACTGGCGCAACCGACAGCGCAGAAAAACGAAGTGCTGCGTCCAGAAGTCGCTTACGTGATGACTTCGTTCATGAAGGACGTAGTGAATCGCGGGACGGCAGCGCCGATTCGCGCGCGCGGCTTCAAATGGAATGTCGCCGGCAAAACGGGGACGTCACGTGATGGATGGTTCGCGGGATACACACCACATCTTGTCTGCGTAGTATGGGTTGGTTTTGATGACGGATCTCAATTGGGATTGACGGGCGCGGCCTCAGCATTGCCGATCTGGGCAGACTTCATGAGCGCGGCGTTGACGAACCACCCTGAGTGGACTGGCGACTGGCAAGTGCCGGCGGGCATTCAACAGGAAGATATCGATCCAACAACAGGCTTGCTGGCGAAGAATGACAGCACGACCAAGCGCCCTGAATTCTTCATCAACGGCACCGCGCCTGGTTCCGAAAACGCGGAAGCTAACGAGAACATGGCAGATCAAACAACGGACGGCGCCGAAGAAGAAAAGAATCGGCAGACCGAGCCCGCTAGTTTGCCTCCCGAACCTCTGCCGGAACCGACGAAGCCAAAGCCCACGCCCAAGCCAAAAGATGTCTACGATGAGGATTCGTCAACCAAACTTCAAGGAACGATCACGTTGGATATCGATCCGACGACAGGTCTGATCGCGGTTGACAGTTGTCCCGTGATTCGCACCAAGACTTTCATCATCGGGCAGGAGCCAAAGAAATATTGCGGCCCGCAATATCACAAGAAGCCGTCGCCGACGCCTCAGAATCGGTAGGAATTCATTTTAATCTAGCCGCTTAATTTAGCCGCGCAGGTTTCGCTCCGTACGAGCGAAATATTTATAGAATTAAAGTCCTGTTATTTCTTTCACGGTTCGCAGCGGCATCCGCGCTGCGAACGTTGAATGGCTTTTTGGCGTTGTAGGATCTATAGACGTTCCGCTCCTGCCCGAGCGCTCGTGTGCCGTCTTCTTTTATTTGTTGGAGTCGTTCGATGCGAGTGCCGAATGCAGTGTCTCAATTGCCAATGCCGCTGCGTGATGCTTGCGCGTCGGCAAACCGCCGACCGCTTTGACGACTTCTTCGCGGGTCAGTTTTCGCGCTTCGCTGACAGTGAGCCCTTCGATCATTTCCGTCAACGCGGAACCGCACGCGAGTGTCGGCGGGCAGCCGTAAGCGAGGAAACGTGCGGCTTCAATGCGGCCGTTGTGGACGCGTAAGCTGAGTCGCAGCCGGTCGCCGCAAACTGGATTGGTTTCTTCAGCGATGGTATTGGCATCAGCTAGCTCGCCTGGGTTACGAGGACTTGCTATGTGCTCTCTGAATTGCGATGAATAACTCAAGTCGCGTATTTAACCCATCCGCTTATGCGGATGGAACTGACCTCATACTGCGATTGACTGCTTATGTGTAAGTGGCGACAACGCGCGCAGACTTTCCACCGCCCGTGGCAAGACCTCCAAAACGTAGTCAATGTCCTCGTCTGTGTTGTCTTTGCCGAGGCTGAATCGCATCGCGCCGCGTGCCAGTTCTTCATTCCGCCCGAGCGCGCGAATCACCGGCGACGGTTCAAGCGTTCCGGAAGAACACGCAGAGCCGGTCGAGACAGCAATTCCCTGCAGGTCGAGATGAATAAGTAGGCCTTCGCCTTCGATAAAGCGAAATGAAATATTAGAAACATGCGGAAGTCGGCAATTGCGATCGCCGTTAAGAACGATATGGTCTATACGCTTGACGGCTTCCGCCTCAAATCGGTCTCGCAGGAGTTGCGTATGTTCGTTCCGCTCGACAATTTCCCTCTTTGCGACTTCGGCGGCGACTCCGAATCCGACGATACTCGCCACGGATTCAGTGCCCGCGCGTCTTTCCCTCTCCTGATGACCGCCGACCTGTTGCGGCGAAATGCGCACCCCGCGCCTTACAAACAGCGCACCAATCCCTTTTGGCCCATAAAGCTTGTGCGCCGACAGGGTCAACAGATCGCAGCCGAGCACCTCAACATCAATTGCCACTCGACCACCAGCCTGCACAGCATCGCTATGAAACCGCAAATGCTTTTGACCGGCTTCGCGAACTTCGCGAACCAGCGCGCCAATCTCAGCAACTGGCTGAATCGTTCCAATTTCATTGTTGGCGAGCATCACGCTAATAAGGACCGTGTCCGGACGAATCGCCGAGCGCACGTCTTCAATTCGCAAGATGCCATTTTCATAAACCGGCAGTCGCGTGATTTGCCAACCCTTCTGTTCAAATTCTTCGATTGACCCGCGCACCGACGGATGTTCGATCGCCGACGTGATGATGTGCCGACCGTGTGATGCGCCGGCCTCGCAAACACCGCGAATCGCGAGGTTGTTCGCTTCAGTTCCGCCCGACGTGAAAACAATTTCGTTCGCGCGCGTGCAGATGAGTGAGGCGACCTGCCGCCGCGCTTTGTCCACCGCAGCGCGCGCTCGTTGGCCAAACCGATGAACACTTGAAGCGTTCCCGTAGTTCTCCGTGAGATATGGCATCATCGCGTCAAGCACGCGCGGGTCGAGCGGCGTGGTGGCGCAATGATCGAGATAAACGTTCTTCATTGATCGAAGCGGCGTTAGAGTAACGACTTTAGTCGGAATTCATGTTGAGAACTAACGCCCGACTGAAGTCGGTACTCTAACCACTGACAACTGACGGGTATTTTATCGCATCAGAACACCGAATTCAGCGGATCGCGTTGAAGAATTCCGAGAAAATTCCGCATTGTTCGTGCATGACACCAGTGTTAGCATTGAGTCGAAGGGGACCGTCGCTGGTTCCTAACAAAGTCTCTCCCTTTCAGACAGCCGGGTTATCGGCTTGAAAGGTTCACCCTAATGAAAAAGCAAATCATTTCCCTCAGTTTGGCGTTGGCGGTGTTAATGGCGGTGCTGCCTGCATTTTCGATTTCCGTTGCCGCACAGGATCCCCAGGCCCAGCCGCAAGCGAGCGCGTTGATGCGTGGTTACCGTGCCGGGTATTCGGATGGTTATCCGGCTGGCGTGCGGGATGCGGCCAACCAAACCGACAAGGACTTTCATTCGAAGGCTGCCTACCAGCAAGCCGACCGCGCGTACTCTCCAAATTTCGGAAGCCTCGACGAATACCGCAACGGTTACAAGCAGGGATTCGAAGTTGGCTACAACGATGGTTTCGATCGGCGCAATTTTGATTCGAGTATCCCGACTGATTTGAAAGTGCGCGAATCAAACGACGATTCGCAAGCGCCAGTGATGACGAACCCCACCCGCCCGGCTGATAAGACCAACAGACCTGACAACACCACAAACACAACTGACACCACCACCGCGCCGACTGCACTAACAATTCCGCATGACACGATCATGCGCGTGGAGTTGATGTCGAATCTGTCGACCGATGCTTCGCAAAAAGGCGATCGGTTCGAGGCGAAGGTACTGGAGCCGAAGGAATACGAAGGCGCGACCTTGCAGGGCTCAGTGACGCAAGTGCAGCGCGCGGGAAAGGTGAAGGGCACTTCCGAATTGCAACTGTCATTCGACGAAATCCGTTTGCCGGACGGGCGTGCGGCAAAGATGAGCGCGCAAGTAATCGAAGTGCTGCAAACCGGAGCCAGCGGAGGCGTGGGCAAAGTAGATCCAGAGGGTGGCGTGAAAGGTAAGAGTTCGACGAAGAGCGATGCCACAAAGATTGGTGCCGCCACGGGCATAGGTGCGGTAATGGGCGCTATTTTTGGAGGCGGCACCGGCGCGGCGGTGGGCGCGACAATCGGCGCCGGTGTGGGCACGGCGGGCGTCTTGCGCGAACGCGGCAAAGACATCTACCTCTATCAAGGACAACAGCTGCGTATTCGCACCGCGGGTAACGCGGAAATTCAATAAGACAAGAGTTTCAAGTTTCAGGTTCCACGTTTCAAGTTAATCAAGTGCAGTACGGAGCTCTGTCGAAGCCTCTTCGTGAACGGAACGAAAACTTGAATCTTGAAACTTGAAACTTGAAACCCTCAATCATCACTCTCCTAACCGATTTTGGAAGCTCGGATTACTTTGTTGGCGCGATGAAGGGCGTCATTCTTTCGATCAATCCTGACGCCACAATTGTCGATATCGCTCATGACGTTCCGCCGCAGGATATCGAAACCGCCGCTTTCAATCTGCTGAGCTGCTATCGTGAGTTTCCCATCGCCACAATCCACGTTGCCGTAGTCGATCCCGGCGTGGGCTCAGACCGTCGGGCAATTATCGCTGAATGCGCTCACCAATTCTTTATTGGCCCTGACAATGGGTTGTTTAGTTGGATTTGCGAGCGCGAAGGTGATTGGTCGGCCACTCACATCACCAGCGATGAGTTCTTTCGAAAATCCGTGAGCAACACCTTTCACGGCCGAGATATCTTCGCCCCGGCGGCGGCGGCGTTGTCTTCCGGTCATCGGCCGCACGAATTCGGGCCGGCACTAACTGACATAGTACAGCTTCCGTCTCTGCGGCCCGCGACGATTAACGAAAGCACAGTCGAAGGTCGGATCATTCACATCGATCGATTTGGCAACTGCATCACTAATTTCACCCGCCGGACGCTCGAATCGCGCGGCTCACCAACGTCGTGGAGGATGACGATCAACGACTGCGAAATTGATTCGTTTCGCAGCTTCTTTGCCGACTCAGATGCTGAGGAAGTATTCGCGATCATAGGCAGCGCCGGGTTCATCGAGATTTGTGTACGTGACGGTTCAGCAGCGAAACTTTTGCATGTTCGCCGAGGCCAAACTGTGCAATTAAAGGGCGCGGCGCCTCGCGAAATTCACGCGCATTCCTCTTAACTTCCTTGTTAGGCTGTCCGCTTGTCACTCCCCAACTGCTCTGATATCTTCGACTTTAATCCAAACTCTGAAGGACAAAACAATGGACAAAGCGAAGCACAGCGGCGCAGCGAGCGCAGTCGCCACCGGACTGCGTGGCGTGGTCGCCGCGGCCTCATCGATCGGCGACGTGAACGGCGAAAAAGGCGAACTTATTTACCAGGGCGTGAACATTCATGATCTGGCAACCAAGTCTACTTTTGAAGAAGTCGTTTTCCTCCTGTGGAATGGTCGGCTACCGAAACGCTCAGAACTGGATGAGTTAAAAAAGAACCTTGCGGCGTCCTATGAACTTCCCTGGCAAGCAGTCGAATTGATCAAAGGTATGGCCGAGCGTGCGCCAAAAGGTGCTGACCCGATGGACATGTTGCGCACCGTCATTTCGGCAATCGCCCTTTTCGACGAAGAAAAGCGTAACCTGTCACGTGAAGCAAGTATCAGAGTTGCGACGCGGCTAATCGCACGCTTTCCCGTGATCGTTGCGGCAATCGATCGCGCTCGCAATGGCAAGGAAATTATCAAACCAAAACCCGATCTGGATATTGCCACGAACTTTCTTTACATGCTCAAAGGCGAAATGCCGGATGGGTTCGACGCGCACGTGCTTGACGTGGCTCTGATTCTTCAGGCCGATCACGAACTGAATGCATCCACTTTCACCGCCCGCGTCGTCGCCGGTACTTTGGCAGACATGTACAGCGCAGTCACCGCGGCGCTCGGCGCTTTATCCGGACCGCTGCATGGCGGGGCGAATACCGCCATCATGAAAATCCTGCTCGAGATTGATGACGTTAATAAGGTCGAAGGCTATGTAAAAGACGCGCTCGCCAAAAAGAAAAAGATCATGGGTTTCGGCCACGCCGTTTACAAAACGGAAGACCCGCGCGCGACGCACCTGCGTCGCTTCTCGAAAGAGATGGGTGAGCGCAAAGGCAACACCAAGTGGTACGACATCACGGCTAAGCTCGAAGAAATAATGAAGCGCGAGAAGAACTTGCTGCCGAATGTGGATGCCTATTCAGCTTCGACGTACTACATGATGGGAATCCCGCTCGATCTCTACACACCGATTTTCGCAGTCAGCCGCATCAGCGGCTGGACGGCTCATATCCTCGAGCAGTACGCCGACAACAAGCTAATTCGGCCACGGGCGGAATATATCGGCCCGCGGAATGTTCCTTACGTGCCGATTGATGAGCGATGAATCCTCGGTTTATCCGCAAACACCTCCATGACAAAACACTCTCCCACATCGAAGTCACCTGCGACAGCTGAGCCTATCGAACCCGTTATCCGGGTGATTCGTGGACAGCGAGTCATTTTGGATTCGGACTTGGCGAAGATTTATGGAACTTCTACGATGCGTCTTAACGAGCAAGTTAAGCGCAATGCGAGCAGGTTTCCGCTTGACTTCATGTTTCGACTGACGAGCGAAGAGTGGCAGGCTTTGATATCGCAGATTGCGATATCAAAGAAAGGCAGAGGCGGCCGCCGAAAACTCCCTTATGCCTTCACTGAACATGGCGCCGTGATGGCGGCCAACGTTCTCAACAACGAACGCGCCGTGGCCATGAGCGTTTACGTTGTCCGGGCGTTTGTGAAGTTGCGTGAGGTGCTGGCGGGAAACGATGAGTTAGCAAAGAAGCTGGACGATCTCGAACGAAAGTTAACGGGAAGGCTCGATACCCACGAGAAAGCGATTATCGAGCTGTTCGCGCAAATTAGAAGATTGCTGAAGCCCCCGCCGCCTCAGCCGGAACCGAAGCGACGGCGGATTGGTTTTTGATCAAGATCACAAATTGTGATCTTGATGGTTGCGGAAGTTCACTGCTCGTCAGTTACCCGCACAAATTCCGCGCCCGTTCCAAACTGATCAATGTCATCGCCGGATGCGCTTTCAATAATCGATCCGATCGGGGGATGAAAGACGTCAGTTGCGACCGGTGCACAAGGCGGCTCCATGGTTGCGGACGGGACGAACGGTGCCGGCGGTGGCGGTTGCTGCGAGTAGTGGATATCGCGATCTTCAGGTCGCGGCACAAAGTCCTTTCGCACCTTGTCAGCAATCTCACCAAGATCGATGAAGCAGTCGGCCACATCGATCAATTTCGGCGCCGTGTTCGAACGAAAGCCGGCGATCTCAACCCGGCATCCTTTGTAAGCCACCGCGTTGACGGCATAGACAAAGTCTTCATCGCCGGAAACGAGCACCGCCGTGTCATAGCGTCCGGCGAGCGAGAGCATGTCGACGGCGATTTCAACATCCAGGTTCGCCTTGCGCGACCCATCGTAGAAAGTCTTCAACTCTTTCTGCACGACGCGAAAACCGTTGCGTCGCATCCATAGCAGAAATCCCTGTTGACGTTCGGCGCCCGCATCTACGCCGGTGTAAAAGAAAGCCCGAAACAAACGACCATCGCCCAGCAGCACACGCAGCAATTTGTTGTAATCGAGGTCGATATTGTGGAAGCGGGCCGCGTGAAACAAATTATTTCCGTCAATAAAGATTGCCACTTTTCCGCGATGGCCGAACTGCAACGAAATATTGTTCGACGAATCAAAGTGGTTCACGATAGTAATCTCCGTTACTGAATTGAAATCACGTCTAGGATGCCGCCGCGCCAGGGCCATGGTCAAGTTCGCCAAATACATGCGAAATCAACGTGTATAATCGCGCCGAGGATTTCATTGGAAGCTGCTGACGACCCAATCAGTGGAGTGCGGCGATGGATGCTCCGAGGTCACGTGCTTTTTCTGTGTCGGAACTGGTGCAATGTGGAGCGTGTGCGCGCGCGAACCCGCCGACGCGCGCAAGTTGCTTGTATTGCGGAGCCGCGCTGGAAATCAGCGCGCTAAATGCATTTTCAGCGCTGCCGATTCGCAAAGCTGAGATAAGTTCGGAAGTTTTTCACGTCGTCGCCATCGCACGTGTGCAGATAAAGGAGACAGCCTTAAATCAGCTTGCTGAACTCCTGAACGTAAAGAGGTTCGACCTTGAGTTGTTGCTTGCTCATCCTGCGGGGGCGCCTATGTTGGCGGTCAATTCCGAAAGGCAAGCGCAAACAGCTGCGGCAAAACTACATGAGCTCGGCGTTAGTGCGCATTACATTTCGGACAAACAACTAGCTGTTGAAGCTGCGTCTGCGTCAGTCTCAGCCTTACAAGTTCATGACGATGGCTTTGTCGGAACAGTTGGCCGAAACAAACAGACAGTTGCTGCCTCATGGGACGAGATCACGCTAGTCGTGATCGGCCGCCTTTATTTTGAAACAAAAGAGATCGATCAAAAGCGAACTCGCGCGAAGCAGATTATCGATGAGCGCGAGATGTTAACCGATGAAGCAGTGCTGGATATTTATGCGCGTGACGACAGTCACGGGTGGCGAATTCGTGCAGCCGGTTTCAATTTTTCTTGTCTGGGCGAGGACAAAAAGTTAACAACGTTCGAGAACTTCACTGCGTTGACATCACTGCTGCGCGAGCACGCAACGGCAGCCGTCTTCGACGATTGGTATGTTCGGTTGCGGAGTGCACTCGACAGCGTTTGGCCTCGTGAGCCTGTAACGAGTGGAAAAAAGAGACGCCGCGCAGCGTTCGGTGATTTCGACTCGTCCGTGACGTCGATCGACAACGAACTCCAGTTCACACGATACTCGCGTCTCGTTCGTTACCTGCACGCCTCCAAGTCCGAAGATCATGCCGCACAAATATAAAGGCGAGCGCTCACGCACCAGTGAAATCTTCGGCGTCAATCCGGTGCTGGAAGCGTTACGTGCGCGGCGCAGGGCAATTCGCGAAATCATGATAGCCAACGGCGCCAAGGATGGGCGCCTCGCGCAGTTGATCGAGTTGGCGCGCGCCGAACACGTACCACTTCATTACGCGCCACGCCAGGAGCTTGATCGCGCCACAGGAAACGCAGTTCATCAAGGCGTGGTCGCGCGCATTACGGCCGCCGAATACGCGGACGCGGATGAATTGCTCGATTCCATCGATGACCTTGCGCGCGAGGGAACGGCGCCACTCGTCCTGGTGCTCGATGGCGTCGAAGATCCGCACAATCTCGGCGCGATTTTGCGCACTGCGGAGTGCGCTGGTGTCAACGGAGTCTTCGTTCCGGGACGACGCGCGGCGGGTCTGACTGAAACTGTCGGAAAGGCCAGCGCCGGCGCGATCGAATATGTATCCGTCGCCCGCGCGACGAACCTTTCGCGTTTGATCGATCAGTTGAAGGAGCGTAACGTGTGGGTTGTCGGAACCGCCGCGGACGCATCGACGGATTACACCGCCTGGGATTGGACGCGCGCGTCGGCAATCGTAATGGGCGGCGAGGGTTCAGGACTCCACCGCTTGGTCCGCGAACATTGTGATGCGTTGGTGCGCATCCCCGTGCTCGGCGAGATTGAGTCGCTGAACGTTTCGGTAGCAACCGGGATTATTCTTTACGAAGCGCTGCGGCAGCGCGCTATACACAAGTGAGAACATCCAGCGCCGTTAATTCGTTAATGGAATTGACGAGCCGCTGAAGGAGCACCATCCCAATGTTCTGTCCAAATTGCGCGACCAAACAGATCGAAGGCGCACATTTTTGCCGCTCATGCGGCGCAAACATTAGCCTTGTGCCGCAAGCATTGACTGGTCAGTTGCCGCAACCGAATCCGCCTGATGACGATTACCCTCGCCGTCGGCGCGGTCGTATACCGTCTTCCGATTATGCAATTCGCAGCATCGTGTCTGGAGTTGCGTTTGCGGCGATGGCGATTATGGTCTTGAGATTCGCGCCTGGCAGTAGCGGTTGGTGGTTCTGGCTGCTGGTGCCGGCGATCATGATGTTCGCGCGTGCATTTTCCGCGTTTGCGAGACTCAATCACCGCAGGTCCCAGGAACGCCAAGCGTCGCCGCAGCCGATGGTCAATGCAATTCGTCCGCCTGACCTTCCCGCCGCCAATACAAATGAATTGATGACGCCAGTTCCAAGTGTCACGGAAGGAACGACACGCCATCTTGGCATCGAAGCACAGACTCGACCGTTCGATCTTGCTGACGCGAATAAGCAGTTGTAGATTCTCGAGTTCATCGCATTGTTTGTCGTTCCCAGCTCTTGAATTTTATCGTCAGCGTCTATAATCGTTTTTGGAGATTACCGTTCATGTTCTGTCCTAAATGTGCCGCGCAAAATATTGATGGCGCCCATTTCTGCCGGGCTTGTGGCGCGAATCTCAGTCTGATTTCGCAAGCGTTGAGCGGACAACTGCCCACTGCGCCAGTCGAGGATTTTGGGCGTGGTCGTCGCCGCAGAGGTTCGCGTCCGCCGAGCCTGGATGAAGGCGTCAGGACATTAGTGATGGGATTTGGTTTCATCGCGGTCGCTGTCGCGCTGGCGATTTGGGGCGGCCCCATCGGAGCCAACGTGTGGTGGTTTTGGATGCTCATTCCAGCTTTTGCAATGCTGGGCAAGGGAATCGCGGAGATTGTCCGCGCGAACCAACTGAAGTGGTCGCCACAGCAGCAGCAAATTTCTTACAGTGCACCTCCGCAAAATTTGCCGGCCAGCAACACGAGCCAATTACGGCCGCCAGTGCCGAGTGTCACCGAAGGAACTACGCGGCATTTGGGCACCGAAGCAGCAACAACACGCCAGTTCGATCCGTGGGACAGCCAAAAGCCGTCCTAGTCGCGATTGGTGATTCAGATTAGCGTCGAGGCGGTGGATCACAAAGCTCCATCGCCTTTTGTTTTGATGGCATGACATCCAGAGCCAGAATTTGTGTTCCCGTCTGTGTCTCGCATCTAAGCGAGCTTGCGGATAGCGTGCGCGCAGCGTCTGAAGTAGCAGACATCATCGAACTGCGTCTCGATTACCTGGCAGAAAACGAACTGAACGACTTTCCTCAAACGATCCAAAGTATTTTGAATTCGCTTGATCGACGCGTCATCTTGACGCTGCGACCGGCTGAGCATGGTGGCGCTCGGCCGATCACTGTTAAGGATCGACTTTATTTCAGATGGCAGAATTCGGACTTGCTGCGACCGAATCACGATGATCTGTGGGATTTGGAACTCGACCGGGCGATACTACTTCAGCAGCGGGCGCGCGAAGGCAATGATGTGAGCAGCTTTTGCGATTGGAGTCACACGATTTGTTCCTATCATGATTTCGTCGGCGTTCCTGACGATCTCGAAACGATTTATGAGTCGATGGCGCAAACAGAATCACGCATCCTGAAGATCGCGGTGCACGCTGATGATACGCTCGACTGTCTGCCCATCTTTCAGTTACTCAATCGCGCGCAACGAGAAGGTCGCGAGATGATCGCGATTGCGATGGGCCAGTCGGGCGTCATGACGCGGATCCTCGGACCATCGCGCGGAGCGTTTCTCACATTTGGTTCGCTGGAAGATGAAAAGGGAAGCGCGCCGGGACAACTGACCGCTCATGAACTGCGCGATCTGTATCGAATCGATCTCATCAATCGCCACACTGAAATCTTCGGAGTTGTCGGCCGGCCCGTCAGCCACTCGCTGTCGCCGCATATTCATAACGCTTCGTTTGCCTCGATCGATTTGAGCGCAGTCTTCATTCCGTTTGATGTCGGGGATGTCGTCGAGTTCATGCGTCGCATGGTCCACCCCAAAACGCGCGAGCTTGATTGGAAGCTCGGCGGCTTGAGCGTGACTGCGCCGCAGAAATCGATGGTGATGCAGTGTCTTGATTGGATTGATATGGCCGCGCGCGAAATCGGCGCCGTGAACACCATAGTTGTCCAAAACAACGAACTGCACGGCTACAACACTGATGCAGCGGGATTCGTCGCACCGTTGCGCAGGGTGTTGGGCGCGCTTACGGAAGCGCGCTGCGCCGTCATCGGCGCTGGTGGCGCGGCGCGCGCGACGATCTGGGCGCTTAAAAAGGAAGGCGCCGACGTCACCGTTTTTGCACGCGATAAGAAGAAAGCGGAGTTCCTGTCAAAAGCCTTTGGCGTCAAATACCAGCAGCTGTCGGCACGCAGTTTCGCCGGCTACGACATACTCGTAAATGCGACGCCGCTCGGGACGCGGGGGAGTGCCGAAAACGAAACACCGGCAACCCGTGATCAGCTTCGCGGAGTGCGATTAGTTTACGATCTCGTTTACAATCCCGCTGAGACTCGGTGTTTGCGCGAAGCTCGTACGGCGGGTTGTGAAACAATCGCTGGTCTCGAGATGTTAATTGCGCAAGCTGTAGAGCAATTCAAACTATGGACGGGAAAGTCGCCGAATGTTGATGTGATGCGGGCGGCGGCGACACGCCGGCTTGGGATCCAGTAGTTGATGGACTCGAATACTAACAGTAACGAGCGCTACAGCCGGCAGATTCTTTTCAACGGCATCGGAAGAGAAGGCCAGCAAAAGCTTCTCAATTCGCGAGTGATGATCATTGGTTGTGGCGCGCTCGGCTCATCTCAGGCTGAAGCTTTGGCGCGGGCGGGAGTGGGAAAGCTGCGCATCGTCGATCGCGATTTTGTCGAATTCTCGAACCTGCAACGTCAGACGATGTTCACCGAAAGGGATGCGGTAGAGCGCCTACCCAAAGCAATCGCGTGCGCAAATCGAATTCGCGAGATTAACAGCGACATCGCGGTCGAACCGGAAGTCGCTGACGTCAATCATTCGAACATCGAAAGCCTGATTTCAAACGTCGAGGTGGTGATAGATGGTACCGACAACTTCGCCACGCGTTATTTAATCAACGATGCTTGTGTGAAGCAGGAGCTAAATTGGATCTATGGCGCGGCCGTCGGTTCGTACGGCGTGACAATGACGATCCGGCCGCACGATACACCGTGCCTGCGTTGTCTCTTTCCGGAAGCGCCGCCGGCGGCGAGCGCGCCAACCTGCGACACAGCCGGCGTTATTATGCCGATCATCAGCATCGTGGCGTCGGTTCAGGTGACTGAAACTTTGAAGCTGCTTACCGCCAAGGTCGACGACTTGCATAATTCGCTAATGCAGTTTGATGTCTGGCGAAATGAGTGGCGGAAAATTTCGATAGGCAAGCCGTTGCCGGATTGTGCGACCTGCGGTCTCGGCGAATATGAAACTCTGAATGCTGAAGCACGAGACTTTGCCGCAGTCATGTGCGGCCGACACGCCGTGCAAATCTCGCCTGCAACAGCCGTGCACATTGATCTCGACGCGTTGCGCCAGAAGCTTGCGTTGTCCGGTGACGTCAAGGCAAACGACTACCTGTTGAGATTTCGCACTGGAGAATACGAGCTGACGATCTTTCAGGACGCGCGTTCAATCATTCGTGGCACGGACGACATTGCGACGGCCCGATCTCTCTATTCGAAATACATTGGAAATTAATTTCTCGGTTCAAACATAAATCAATGCAAAGAACGTTTCTGAACTCCTTTGTTACTGCTTTTATCGTCGCGGTTGTGTCCATCACCTGTTTCACGAGCCAAATTCTTGCCGGTGAGCCGGTTGTGTGGGAGATGAGTGCGCGCGCCGAGCTTTTGAAAGGTGAGGCGCGCGGCGTCTCCATTACGGACAACGGGTTGCTGACGCTCGCGCCGAAATTGGACCAGGTGTTTGACACGGAACAGCCTTACATTTGGTCGACAGCCGCGGACGCCGCGGGCAACATTTATCTCGGCACTGGTCACGATGGAAAACTGTTTCGTGTGGGACGCGATGGAAAAGGCGCGCTGCTCTACAAAGCAGCGGAGTTGGACGTAACTGCGCTGGCGATCGCGAAAGACGGCTCTGTTTTCGCGGCAACGTCGCCGGACGGCAAGGTCTATCGCGTTGCGGCGGACGGTAAGGCCGAAGTGTATTTCGATCCCGGTGCCAAATACATTTGGTCCCTGGCGCTCATGCCGGATGGCTCGCTGGTTGTCGGCACGGGTGATAGCGGCAAGCTCTATCGAGTGCGCGCTGCCGGCGCGAAACCTGATAGTTCGTTGCTCCTCAAGACGAATCAAACTCACGTGATCTCGCTGGCCGTTACGCCCCAGGGCGATCTAATCGCGGGGACTGATCCCGGCGGATTGGTGTTAAGGATTTCGGGTGATGGCAAAGCATTCGCCCTCTACGACTCGCCCGTGCGCGAAATCCATGCGTTGTCGGTCGCAAATGACGGCACGATCTATGCGCTTGCCCTCAGCGATGCCGCGTCGACGACAAAGGCGCAGACGGCCGCAACCACGACGGTTGATACGCCTGCGGCGGCGACGACGGATGAATCGGCGGCAACTCAACCACAACCAACGCCAGCAGCTCGCAGCCGCAACGATCTGACGAACGTGCGCAGCGCAATCTTTCGGATTCTGCCGGATGGCGGCAGCGACATCGTGTGGAGTTCGACTTCAGTGACGGCGTTCGCAGTGTCTGCGACAGGGAACGGCGTGCTGGTCGGCACGTCAGACAAAGGCCGCGTCTACTCGATTACCAATGACGGGCGCGATACGCTTCTCTTGCAATCTCCCGAGGGTCAAGTTTCCGCCATCGCGAATCATGGAAACGATGTCTATGTCGCGACGAGCAATCAGGGCAAACTATTTCATTATGGTGAATCGCTGCAGCGCGAAGGCACCTACGAATCTCCGGTGCGCGACACTAAGTTAACGTCAGCGTGGGGCCGTATCTGGTGGCGAGGGCAGGGGCCAATTGAATTACAGACGCGCAGCGGCAACAGTGATAAGCCCGACTCAACCTGGAGCGACTGGAGTGCTAGTTACGGCGACGCCAATGGTTCACAGATTACCAGCCCGAAAGCCCGCTTTATTCAATGGCGAGTAATCTTGCGCAGCACGACCGGAACGCGCAATGCCCAACCACGACTCGAAGACGTGAGCATTGCTTATCTGCCGCGCAACGTGGCGCCTGAAGTCCTGTCAATCACCGTATTGCCGGCCGGCGTTTCCCTGCAGCAGCAGGTACAAATGCCCACGGATCCAAATGTCGAGGCATCAGGTCTCGATCCGGCGATGTTCGGCATGGGCGTGCAAGCGCCGCCGCGACGCGTCTTTCAGCGCGGCGCTCGTTCGTTGCAATGGCAAGCCGAAGATCGCAACGGCGATACTTTGGAATACGCCGTCTACTACCGATCTCTGGGCGAGACGAACTTTCGTCTTTTGAAGGATCACATCCGCGACGCGTTCTACACGGTTGACGCAGCAAGTCTCGCTGACGGGCGATACATCTTTAAGGTGGTGGCGTCAGATGCCCTCGACAACCCAACGGCGGCAGCAATGACAGGGGAGAGAATCAGCGAACCCATTGATATTGACAACACGCCACCTAACATTCACGCAGTCGGGCCGCCGTCGGCTACGGGCGATCGAGTTCGCGCAAGTTTCGATGTAGAAGACGCAACCGGTCGTATCAAGCGCGCCGACGTCAGCATCGATGGCGGTCCCTGGCGAGAGGTCTTTCCTGATGACGGAATCGCCGATAGTCCACGCGAGCGGTACTCGCTTGATTTGCCGCTTGTGGGCGCCGGCGAGCACACGATTTCGTTGCGCGCATACGACAACAGTAACAACGTCGGGAGTGTGAGCCTCATAGTTCGCAAGTAGGATTCGTGCACGAGATGGGTCGCACTTTCGCGAAAAAGTGCGAGAATCTGCCGAAAACGCGCTTTTTGCTCCAAGCAGATGGCGGCGAACCGGTCTCGTCGTCCGGCAAAATATAGCCATACCGCACAATTTGAGTTAATCTGTCGCCGGCTTGCCAGTTTGGCATCGATGTTGCTGAACAAGACGGCGCGCAAGCTCTCCGCCTCTCCCTCATGCGAACGGAAAGATGCGAGGAGGCGGCAAGATAGATGAAGTACTTGAGATCAATTTTTACGGCGGCTCTAATCGGACTGATGGTTTCTGTCGGTGCTTTTGCGCAGAAAAAGGGCGGAAACGACAATCGGCCTCCGAAAGAGGATCAGAAGATCAAGGAGACCCCGAAGCCTCCGCCGAGCAACAGCAACAAGCGCAAACCGTAGTGGTTGATTTGAGAACCTTTAACCCGAGACCCGCAGCAGTTTTGCGGGTCTCAACTTTTTGAGATGAGCAGATTGCGAAAAAGAGCCTTTCTGATAGCGATTGTTCTCAGCGTCGCCATTGCTTCACAAATCGTAATCGCGCAACGCGGCCGTGCCGTCGATTCGCGTCTCGTGGCGCGCGCTCAGCAAATTACCGGGGATCGTTTTAGCATCGTGACATCCACGCCGAACGGCGTGACTGTTGTCGCTGTCAATACGCCCCAGCGTGAGGTTCTTGACGCCATCGACCACGGATTCACAGATCTGTTCACCGTGGCTCGACGTCACGGATATCGCAGCCACCTGAACTATGGCGACTACACTGTCTTTGTGGCCCGGCCGGATCGCACCAAAGACAATGCGGGACAATACTCACCGGACATTGCTGTCAGCGCGGGTCAGTACGCGGGCAGCGGTTACGATCAAGGTGGTTATATTTATGCGGCGGGAATGGTCCTCGCGTTCAATCCTTCAGCTTTCATCATCGCCGAGCACGAACGCGACTGGCAACGCATTTCCAATGTTGTCAGATTCGAAGGCGAGCACCTGGTTCTGTACTACAACGATCGCGAATTGTATGAACGTACGGCGGACCATAGTCGCGGCGGCGGTCATCCGATTCTGCAGTAGCCGCGATTAGATGGCACGCGCATCCTGCGTGTGATTTCATGGGCGGGATGCCCGTGCCACTCTTCAAACTTATCCACTAATCGCTGTCAACATTCTATTGACCGAAAGTCGCGTTTTGTCTAGGCTGCGTCTTTCAATTCGAGGACTAATTCCTAAATGAAAACAAAATACGTCTGGTTGCTTGTCGCTGTGCTCGGAGTCGCCCTCCTCACGACGATTGTTTCAGTCAACTCTGTAAACGCCCGCGTCTCGCCGGCTGGAACTGTTAGCGAAGATCTGTTCGCCGGTCTGCGTTGGCGAAACATCGGCCCGTTCCACGGCGGACGCGTGTCAGCGGTGAGCGGGGCTATCGGTCAGCCAGGTACGTTCTATTTGGGTGCGCCCCTCGGCGGCGCCTGGAAAACGACAAACGCAGGTGTGTCGTGGTTCCCGATCTTTGATCAATTCACGAACGTCGATAGCGTCGGAGCCATTCAAGTAGCGCCATCGGATCCCAACATCATCTATCTGGGGACCGGTGACTCAGTGCAAGGTTCATCCGGCGACGGCATGTACAAATCTACCGACGCCGGTAAGACATGGACGCACATCCGGCTCGATGAGACGACCAAGATCAACAAGATGGTCATCGATCCGAAAAACCCGAATATCGTCATTGCATCGACACAGGGCGATGCGCAGCACAACGGCCGCGGCATCTATCGGACGACTGATGGTGGTAGGACATGGGAGAACACTTTGCGGCCAGATAACGCGAACGGCACGCGCGACGTTGAGTACGCGTACGACATGCCTAACGTGATCTTTGCGACGTCACAGGGCGCGGGCGGCGGTTTCGGCGGCGGTGGCGGCGGAGGCGGCGCGCCACAGGGAACAAACGGCACCGCACTCTACAAGTCAACTGACGAAGGTAAGACGTGGACGAAAGTTACTACGCTACCGCAGTACAACGGTCGCATCAGCGTCGCGATCGCGATGCACACAAACGGACAGCGCATTTATGTGATCGGCACTCCGCTTCAGGGGGCCTCAGGTCTTTCGAGATCCGACGACCAAGGCGCCACATGGCAACACATGGCGGGCGATGAGACGCGCATTTCGAACGGGCAAGGGAATTACAGCTCAGGCGTCTGGGTTGATTCGCAAAATCCCGACATCCTTTACACGATTGCCACGACCATTTATCGATCGACCGATGGCGGTAAAACGTTCAGCGCGTTCAAGGGCGCTCCCGGCGGTGAAGATCCGCACGTCGCTTGGTTAGATCCAACCGATAACAAACGCATCTTCTTCGGCTTTGATCAGGGTCCGGCGATAACACTCGATGGCGGTCAAACCTGGAGCGGCTACTATCAGATCCCGATCGCGCAGCTTTATCACCTCTCCACCGACAGTCAATATCCATATTGGGTGATGGCCTCACAGCAGGACACCGGCGCGATTATGACGCGCAGCCGGGGCGATTGGGGACAGATTACCGAGTTCGATTGGCTCCCGCTCCCGTCATCCGAGTTTGGAATCGTGATGCCGGATCCGCTGAAACCAACGACCGTTTATGGTGTCGGCTATGGCATAGGCCAGGGCAACGGGCTTATCAAGATCGACCTTGCGACAGGACAATGGGGCAACGTCGCACCGAATTTCGGGACAGATAGAAATCTCTACGCGGAGTCTTTCGATTTCTGGAAGCGGTTTGACACCGCATTCGATCCAAAGGCGCTTTATGTTGGTTACAACTGCATTCTCGTAACGCGTGACGGCGCCCAGACATGGACAGCGTTCAGTCCAGACCTCACCACGCCGAAGGGTCAGCCGATGGCACCGTGCGGTGTGGCGCCCACCCCTACGCCGACGCCAACGCCCACTCCGGGAGGAGGTAGGAATCCATTCGGGTTCCGCGCTTCGATCTCAGATTTCTCGATCTCGACAGTTAAGCAGGGCGTCGTGTGGACGGGCAGCAGCAACGGACAGATCTACAACACGATGGACGGTGGCAAGACCTGGAACAACGTCACTAACTTCACCAATCTTCCCGCGGGCGTGAGCGTCCCCACAGTTGAAGCCGGACACAACGATGTCAATACGGCCTACGTACTCGCCAACCTCGGCTTTGGTCGCGGTACTGCCCCGGCGGGCCCGCAACAGAACTACATCTATCGCACCCACGACGGCGGCAAGACCTGGACGCGCATCGTCAACGGTCTCCCAACCGATGAACGCACCGGCACTCAGGTGCACGTGATTCGAGAGGATCCCAAACAGAAGGGTCTGCTCTTCGCCGGCACCGAGACGACCGTTTACGTTTCTTTCGACGACGGCGATCATTGGCAGTCCCTGCGACTGAATCTGCCGAGCACGTCGATCCGTGACATGGTCTTTCACACGGATCACAACATGAATGACCTCGTCATCTGCACATACGGCCGAGGCTTCTGGGTGCTTGATGACATGAGTCCATTGCGCGAAGTTGCGGCGAAGTCACAAGAGATCGCCGCGGCCCCGGCCTACCTGTTCAAGCCGGGCGATGCGATTCGGGCGCGGGCGAGTGCAAACTGGGACCAGCCGATGAACCCGGAACTGCCGCACGCACCGAATCCTCCTTATGGCGCGCTGCTTTATTATCACTTGAGCAAGAAACCGGCGGGCGAGATTAAGCTACAGATTTTCGATTCGGCGAATAAACTCGTGCGCACGATCACAAGTACGCAGCCCGCCATGTATCCCCGGCCGCCTTATCCTGATTACTGGTTGATGCCGTCATCTGAACGAGCTCTTTCGACGGACATTGGGACGAATCGCATCAATTGGGATCTTCGCTACGACGATCCGCCGGGCTTCAATCCTGATATCAACAACCAGATGAATCCGTCAAACGGCACTGTGACGCCGGCGCCGCATGGTCCGCTCGCGTTGCCGGGCACGTACACGGTGAAGCTGATTGTCGACGGCCAGACGTACACCCAGACGCTCATCGTGCACAATGATCCGCGCATTGGCGAGAGTGCGGCAACAATGTCGAAGCTTCGCGCACAGAACAAACTGGCGTTGGCTACCGACCGGGGCATGAGGGACAGCTACACTGCGAACGAAGAAGTCGCTGCCGTTCGAGCGCAGTTGGCCTCACTGATGAAATCTTCTTTGCCGGGAGATGTCGCAGCGGCCGCGACCGCGCTCGATGCGAAGCTCGCGACGGTTGGCGGCATCCAACGTGGTGGTGGTCGTGGCGGCGGTGGTGGCTTCGGCGGGGCCGCTCGAGTTCCCGGAAGCCTGTTGACGTTCCCGGCGATCAATAATCTCTTCAACACAGTGCTCGGTCCGCTCACGCAGAACGGCATCGACATGCCGCCAACAAAAGCGCAAGTCGACACTTGGGAATCAGCGTGCAACGAGTTCACCGCAACAGCGAACGGCTGGAAGGCCATGCTCGCGACGGATCTCGTCGGCTTCAACAAGCTGCTCACGAATAACAAACTCTCGCCTCTAATTCTGAAGCCGAGCACGGCGTCACTGCCGGCGTCGTGTAAGTTCGCGGGGCTTAATGCGACGCGCGGCAGATAGACTGAGAATGGTTCTTCAAATTCCATAAGTCCGCGGACGCGTGGTCGATTCTTGACTAGGCGTTCCAGAAAGCGTATAAGGAGCTGGTGGTAGAAAGCAACTAGATGGCTCGGCACAAAGAGTTCGATCGAAACGAAGTGTTGCAAAAAGCGATGGAGGTCTTTTGGGCGCGCGGCTACGAGGCTACCTCGATGCAGGACCTGGTCGAGCACATGGGCATTAATCGTCAAAGCCTCTACGATACGTTCGGTGATAAGCACACCTTGTTCTTGCAGGCCCTGGATCGTTACCAAGAGGTCGAAACCCGCAAGTTTTTGGAGTTGATGTCCAGGCCTGGCTCAGTGAAGAAAATCTTTCGCGATCTGTTTTCCGCGATTGTCGAAGGATCGTGCGCGAGAAAACAGCCGCGCGGCTGCCTCATGGGCAACTCGATGGCTG
The DNA here is from genome assembly GCA_965653675.1 of uncultured bacterium. Classification (GTDB taxonomy): domain Bacteria; phylum Acidobacteriota; class Blastocatellia; order Pyrinomonadales; family Pyrinomonadaceae; genus UBA11740. The sequence goes on along the minus strand of CBFHBA010000034.1, from coordinate 8,053 downwards.
AGTTGGCGGCGCGTTGCCAAGCGACCGCCGCAAAAACCGTGCGCCATAAGCAAACCATCGAAGAGGGTTTTTATCGAGCATTAGTGAGAGGCAAGAAGGAGGGGGAACTGAAGAACACCGGCGACCCACGCGCGCTGGCGCGATTTTTTTATAACAGCTTCCTGGGGTTGGTAACCACAGCGAAAGCAACGCAGGATCGGAAGGCACTCGAAGACGTCGTTAAAGTAACGCTCTCAGTGCTTGATTAATTTTTTTGAGCTGTTTTGGAATCAACGTTCCAGAACGCTGAATCAGAAAGGAAACAATGATGGATCAAGTATTAGCAGGTAAAGTCGCGGTCGTCACCGGGGCTTCAAAAGGAATTGGCGCGGCCACGGCCAAGGCACTGGCAGCGCATGGCGCAGCCGTGATCGTCAACTACGCGTCGAGCAAAGCCGGCGCCGACGCGGTCGTTGAGGAGATTACGACGGCGGGTGGCAAAGCAGTTGCAGTCAAAGGTGACGTGAGCAAGGCTGCAGACGCTCAGGCGCTGATTGAAGCAGCCGTAAAGAATTTTGGTCGCCTTGATGTTCTGGTAAACAACTCCGGCATCTATCGATTGAGGCCTCTAACTGAATTGACGGAAGAGGAGTTTCACAATCACTTCAACGTCAACGTGCTGGGCCTGCTGCTGACAACCAAGGCGGCGTTGCAATATCTGCCGGAGGGCGGCAGCGTAATTAACATTGGTTCGGGCGTCACCAAAATCTTTCCACCAAACAGCGCCATATACACGGGAACCAAAGGCGCGGTTGATGCGATCACCGGTGTCTTGGCCAACGAACTTGGGCCCCAGAGGATTCGGGTTAACAGTGTGAATCCTGGCGTGGTTGAGACCGAGGGAACAGTGGCGGGCGGCTTCGTCGGATCTGACTTTGAAAAAGAGCTTATCGCTCGAACGGCGCTCGGTCGCACCGGCCGGCCAGATGACATTGCTGACATCGTGGTCTTTCTGGCTTCTGAGGCCTCGCGCTGGGTGACCGGCGAGCATCTGCTTGCCAGTGGAGGCTTGCAATAACTTCGCGGTTGTTTAAGGAGCGCAATTATGAATGCCACTGATCTGCTCATGCGCAACTTCAACGAGATTTTTATAGAGATCGATCCCGTTAAACTTCATCCCGGCTTTGCGCTGCGGAATGATCATGAGGTAGAAAGTCGGACGACAATCACGGCAAATACCCAAGAACTGTTCAAGGCTTGCGCGCGTAATGAAAACTGATGCCTGAAGCAAAGAAGAAAATTCACTGGTCCTCAGCCTGGGCGGATGCCCGGGAACTGGTGTGGGCGCATCGCCGCCGGCTGATGCTCGGCGCAGCCCTTATGATCGTTAATCAAGCGATGGGGCTGGTGTTGCCCGCTTCTACCAAGTACTTGATCGACGTGGTAATCGGGAAAGGCCGCACAGATTTACTTTGGAAGATCGCGCTGGCAGCGGGCAGCGCGACAATCATTCAAGCCTTAACCTCTTTCAGCCTGTCACAAGTGTTAGGTGTGGCGGCGCAGCGTGCGATTACTGAAATGCGCAAGAAAGTACAGGCGCAAATCTCACGATTGCCGATTAGTTACTTCGATTCCACCCAAACCGGCAAATTGATTTCACGGATCATGAACGACGCCGAGGGCATTCGGAACCTTGTCGGCACGGGACTAGTGCAGCTTGCCGGCAGCTTCATCACTGCCGTAGTCGCACTTGCGGTTTTGTTCTGGCTTAATTGGCGTCTGACTTCGATCACGATTCTGGTGCTGGGAGGCTTTGGCGGCGCACTTGTTTATGCGTTTACGCGTTTACGGCCGCTATTCCGCGAACGCGGCGAGATTACCGCGGCGCTCACGGGACGTTTGGCTGAATCGTTGGGAGGCATTCGGATAGTCAAAGCATACACCGCGGAAAAGCGCGAAGCGCTCACCTTTGCGCGCGGTGCTCACAAGCTTTTCCGCAACATCGCCAAGTCGATGACCGGAGTCTCAGCGACCACAGCAGTCTCGTCTCTGGTGATCGGCGCCGTTGGGGTCGTAATCATTCTGGTCGGCGGCCATTCCGTAGTGACCGGACAAATGACTGTTGGGGATCTTTTCATGTACGTCATGTTCACCGGAATGATGGCCATGCCTCTGATTCAGTTCGCGGCGATTGGCACGCAGATCACTGAAGCGTTCGCCGGTCTCGATCGCATTCGCGAGATAATGAACATGAAGACCGAGGATGAAGAAGACTCGGCGCGCGCGGCTTTGCCTGAAGTTCAGGGCGAGGTGCAATTCGAGAACGTTTCTTTCGAATACAATCCCGGAGTGCCGGTGCTCAAGAACATTTCCTTCAACGCGCGGGCCGGTTCAACCACGGCTCTGGTCGGCTCCAGTGGCTCCGGCAAGAGCACGCTCATCAGTCTGGCAATGAATTTCAATCAACCGCTTTCGGGCACCATCAGGATTGACGGCCAGGACTTGCAGTCTTTGCGGTTGCGCGATTTTCGTTCATACCTCGGCGTGGTAATGCAGGATAATTTCCTCTTTGACGGGACCATCGCCGAGAACATTTCCTTTTCCAATCCGCACGCGACCTTTGCAGAGATTCAAGAGGTGAGCCGGATCGCACACTGCGAAGAATTCATCGAAAAATTCGAGCAGAAGTACGACACGGTCGTCGGTGAACGTGGCGTAAAACTATCAGGCGGGCAACGCCAACGCATCGCCATCGCGCGGGCAATTCTGGCTAATCCGAAGCTGCTGATCCTCGACGAGGCTACTTCGAGTCTCGATAGTGAAAGCGAAGCAATGATTCAGGATGGGCTGCGTTCATTGCGACGCGGGCGCACCACGTTCGTGATTGCTCACAGACTCTCTACGATCCGCAGCGCCGATCAGATCCTGGTTCTGGAGGACGGTGAAATTGTGGAGCGCGGCGCGCACGAAGATCTACTGGCAGCCGACGGTCGGTACCGGCAACTCTATGACAAGCAATACAACTTCGAACGTAACCAATTCATCAACCCGGGAGAAGACTTCACGCCGCAATCAGAGCCGTCGAGTGATCGCCAGCCAGCGTCCCTTTCAAATTTGTAGCTCATACGACTGCCTTGTGAAGTTCAACCAGACGCAGTTGCCGGGTGGCGGGGGAGTGAATTTAGATTAGCTCCGTCTATTAACAAGTGCGGAAAGGCAACTCTGGTGGCATTCGAAGCCAGAAAGGGAAATCACTCGCCGGTGGTATCATTCGGCCTACGTTGCATTCTTAATTGACGCTAAAGTCCTTAGACGGCCCGACGATTTCTCATCAACGAGTCATTTCTTTGCGATTACGTCTATCTCACTGTAGAAAGTGTTGCCGAAATTATCGGCAACCTCAGTGACGTAAAAATCAAACAGCAAATAGCGAACCCGGCCCAGGCTGCCACCTGGGTCGGTGATGCTGACGCCAAACTGGCCCCCATCTTTGTCTGGGTTATCTGATCTGGTGTCGACGGTCGCAATTACTTTCCAGCCGCAAGTGCGGGGATCGACGTTGGCTTTCGGCGCACTGATGAATTTTGGATTTGAACCATCGCTGCCCCACACGCGGTAAACCTGCGGAGCACGTGAGTCCGGATGCCACGAATAGGAATTGACGCTGGCGATTTCGATTATTCTTCCCAGATCGATCAGTACGCGCGCACCACCGCTACCGGATGTGACAAAAAAATTCCGCCGCGGCTGATCGGGGGAACTCGGCCAGACCCCATCCGTTAGCGCCATAACGTCCGCGCCATTCGGATCGGCCTCGCCGTCAACCATCATGACATGCGCATGCGACGCCGCGTCATCGCGAGAAGGCGATGGAACATTTGAGAACTTGAATTCCGCGTTGGCAGTCTTGTTATCGTTGTGCGCGATCGTCACCCGCGGTTGGGCCCGCGCCACGATCGTCGGTACTGCGAACAAGATAATTCCGACGCTGAGGCGAATTGTTAATGCGCCTCTGTAGAGATCGGTGGCCCTGTGGTTCATATTGGCGTGAAGCTTTGCTTCAAAAGTTAGAAAGTAAGCGACGCGTAGCGTCGTTTGAATTTAGCCCGGCCTTTCAAGGGCAATGACATACTTGAGGAATCGGCTCGCCGGTAGTTTTCAACCCTTCTCCCTTTGGGAGAAGGGTTGGGGATGAGGGCTTAGCGCGCATGTAAAATTCGAATTATTGCGAGAAATGAATTCCGAAACGGAATTCATTTCTCGCACTGTCTCCAGGACAATTATTCACGCTAGACCCTCACCCAACCCTCTCCCAGAGGGAGAGGGCTTAAGTATTGATTCATCAAGTATGTTATTGCCCTTTCAAGGCCGTGTGAAATATTCGGCGAAGAATCAAGACGGAATCAATTCTCGTTGTCGCTAACGCGACGCGATAGTTCATAACGTTGACATTCCCGGCCTTGAAAGGCCGGGCTAAATTCAAACGACGCTACGCGTCGACATCCGAATGACCTTTGAGGCCAAAAGCAGCGAGCCATTCGTCATCGTTCCAGCGTGTCATAGAGCGGCTGCGCCGGCGTGAGCACCCATGGCTCATCCGCCACAGTGATTGCCAGAATTCGCACCCGATCGTTATCAGGGAGCGTGATCGTTCTTGTGCCTGATGGAATGTCGAGCGCATACGCAAAAAGATAAGAATATGCGTAAGGCTCAGGGCTGCCATCGGCCGCGTGCCGTTGCGAATTGAACCACGCAATATCGGCGCGCTTGATAAAGGCTGGTTTCAAGCCGAGCATCTCTCCGTAAGGATTCACGCGAATACGTGGCGGCGTTCCCGGGGGCGCGCCTTGCGGTGGCGGCACTTGCTGCTCAGTCACTTTCCAAATTCGATCATCCCACTGTCCCACGAAACCGGTCCATTCCTGGATCGTCAACTCAGACGTCTTGTCTCCCAATTTAAAGGTTGTCTTCTGATCGTTATTGGCGGCGGCCGCGAGTAGATATACGCGATTGTATTTTCCGGCCGGCAAAGTAACTGTCTGTCCTTGCGGCACCACGGCATTCGGTTTTCCTGCGGCGGCAAGATCGAAACGGATTCCGCCGAATGAAATTTCCCGGGGCAGCATTTCCGCCGGCAGCGCTTTTCCTTGCGACGCGCCTAAATTGTTAGGTGCCCAATCAAAACTACCGTCGGCAGGACGTCCCATACGTGACGCTACCGACATGTCGTAATCGAGCGGCACCGATTGAAACGTGACAGGCGCGACCTTCGTCCGCGCCGGCGCGAGTTTCACTGCAAATGTGCGAATCTGATTCGGGCTGAATGATGTAGTGATTTCGCCGTTGGTCACGTTGGCAGAACCGACGGGCAGCTCCTGTCCGTTAACTTCACGCGCCGAGACCACTCCGGAAGCGAACATAACAGAAACGTTCGACGCACGTTTCCCGTCCATCTCAACCAGCCGCACGATCAACTCGTCGCTGAGCTCGGCCTTCTTGAAAGCCAAGACGCGAATTCGATCGTTGCTGGCTTTTAAAAGTGAAAAAGATCTTCCCAGAGCGCCGGGATGTGCGGGAGTCTGAAAAGCGATCAGTGGTTGATTCAATCGATAAGCCTGCCAGTCTGTCTGCGCCTGTCGCCAGTCGCTTGCGTGACCGGTGAGACCGAAGACGATCTCATGATGCCCGATGTCCTGCGTTCCCTGGTCTGTATAACCGCCGCGGGTTCCCGGTGTGCGAATCAGTGTCAGCCGCAGAGTGTTGTCATTTGGTTTGTCTGAGGCGTTTTTGCAATCCGTCAAAACGGTCGCGCCATAAGAACCGCTGTTGTCAGTCAGGTCGATCCATTGATGCGACGCCACCTCAAATTGCCTTTCCTCTTCATTCGGACGCTGAATCGTGCCGACATCCCAGTTGTAAGTTGCCAGCCGATTAGCGGCGGCCAGGGGAAACGTCACCTTTAGATTTGCTTCTTTCGTTTGCCAGTCGATGACATTGCTGAACTCGACTCGATTGCCGGCGTCACCGGTGGACAGTCGTACGGTTTGCGCGAATTTCGAGCCTTCAGTTTCTCGTTCGACTTCGATGGCGACTCGAACTGGTCCTGACTCCACGACGCGAATCGTTGCATCGCCGGAAACGAAACTGCGGGGGGCGCGCTGCTCGTCTTCAAAATCCATGTTCCACGCAGGCCATTGACGTGGATTGTCCGTCGAGATCGCGAGGCGAACTGGCGCGGAAAGTAACTCGCGATTCAGTTGCTTATCAAAGATGCTCGAGACATCACCCTTCTTGTCGATCGTCACGCGATATCGCGCGTTCTCCAACGACGACTCAGTTACTTTCAGATCGCCCGCGGAGAAAAATGAGTCGGCCGGCTGCACATCATAGACGGCGAAGCCAACGGACGGGATGCGCGCAGGAAACAAAACCTTTCCGTTTGAGATTTGTGACGGAACTTCTTTCCCATCCGGGCCGACAACGCGCACAGCGCGCGGTACTCCATTGGGAAACGTGATGTTCGCTTCGACAATGTCTTCGCGATCGACATTGAGCGAATTGTAAACGACTACCGAGACGCCTTTGGCTTGCGTATCCATCGCTGAGGCGACGCCGGTGGCCGCGCTCGTCAGTACGCCCGCGAATTGATTCATCGCGATTACATCGTCGTTCCACGCGAACTCGAAAGCTTTTGGCGTGGCCGTGCCGGGCAGAAGATCGTGAAACTGTCCACCCATTACCAGTGTCCATGCGCCGTTCAATCGCTCGCGCGGATAGGCGCGGCCGCCCAGCCATTCAGCTCCGATCGAAGCTTTCTCTGCTGCGTCCGCCAGTAATTCGTTCTTACGCATCCAACGCTTTTGATAAGCTTCAGATGTCAGCGATCCGGCCGAGTGGTTGATCAACTCCAGGTCGCCTTTGTAGCGCGGCAGACGATCAATCGCGCAGCAATTGAGAATGTCCTGAAAGATCTGGTCCGCTTTGGACCAGACGACGTGAATCGGTCCGTCGCCGACTTGAACTGGGAGACTCGGTGACGGTGGTGTTGAGCCAAATGGAAAAAGCTGTGGGAGCGAAGCTCTGCTGCGCGACGTGATCGCTTCCATCAACTTTACCGATGATTCGTTCGGCGAGCCGCCCACATCGCCAGTGCCGACGTAGTGATAGTCAGCGAAGATTCCTGTCAGGCCGCCGTTGATTTGAATTCGTCGCGGCCAATCTTCCGCCGCGCGCGAGCGCGCCTGGTTCTGTTGCGCTGTTAAACTTGGATCAGGTCCGGGTGGTGGCGGTGGCGTCTTACTTAAATCATATTGAACCTGGCTGCCATAACTCAGCGGGTTTAGCGCGGCGATCACCGTCTTACCATCAGGTCCCTCCCAAATTCCGATATTGAAAGGAATACCGACGGGCGTCTTTTCGGGCGAATCAGGGCCGCCGACGTGCGGCGCCGGTTGCCACGCGGAAGATAATTTTTGCGTCGAGAAACCTTTGATACCTGAATGCGCCAGAATGCTTGGGAGGGATGCGGGAAAACCAAACCAATCCGGAAACATATATTCGTCGCTCGCGATGCGGAATTCTTTACGAAACCAATTGTTGCCGTAGAGAATTTGCCGAATTATCGACTCGGCGTTCGGTGAGTTCACATCGCCTTCTTCCATCGAAGAGCCGGCGGGAAACCAACGACCGGTGGAAACGTAAACCTTCAGCCGGTCGAAATCGGCCGGGTAGTATTCCTTCATCAATCGATATCGATTCGCGCCCGTGAAGTTGAAGATGTAGTGCGGGTACTTTTCGAACAGCGCAAAATTGTTCCGCATGGTCTTCGTCAAATATTCCTGAATCACCTGCGGATATTCCCAACGCCATTCGGTGTCTAAATGAGCATAGCCAACGACGTAGAGCGTCGGTTCTTTCGCGAGGTTGGGACGCGGTAAATTCCGCCTGGTGTCATTAGTCCTGGCAGCCGTCGATATTGGTCGCGTGCGGTTCGAATTAGCAGATGTCGATGTCGGAGTTTGCGAAAAAGCAGAGCTTAGGGTGAAGAAGCTAACTAAAAAGATCACTACCCACG
>CBFHBA010000033.1:0-60345 GCA_965653675.1 uncultured bacterium | reverse complement strand
CACCGTCCCTGCGCGCACACCCAGGCAATTGATGATCGTTAATGTGGCCAGCGCCCCCGAGCCCAATAGCGCGGCGCTCCACTCGCTTGCGGTTGCTCCTCCCAATTCGAAAATGTGATTGGCGAAGATCAGCGCTACGGCCGCCATCCCGCCGGTCTGAATCACAAACAGCAAGCTCCACCCGTAAACGAAGCCAACGACGGGGTGCATCGCCTCGCGCAGGTAAACGTACTGGCCGCCAGACTCAGTGACCTGCGAAGAAAGTTCGGCGTAGATGAACCCGCCCGCGAGCGCAATTAAACCGCCAACCGCCCATGCGCCGAGAATCAGAAGCGGAGTGTGGACCTGCTGCGCGACTACGTAAGGATTCGTAAAGATGCCGGCGCCGATGATGCCACCCATTACGATCATCGTTGCGTCGAAGAGACCGAGACGACGAGCGAGATGTCCCGTGGTCGGGGTCTGGTTCGAATCCAAGTGGGACATGATTTAAAGGCGCTAGAGTACCAACTTTAGGGTAGTTCGTTAGGCCAACGAAAAAAGCTCGACTGCAGTCGGTACTGCTGACGCTGCCGACGAATCTTCCTCACTCTTTCAAGAGTTGATTGGCGATGATTAACTTCTGAATTTCGGAAGTGCCTTCGTAAATTCGCAGCGCGCGGACTTCGCGATAGAGCCGCTCGACAACTTCGCCACGCACCAGCCCTGATCCGCCATAGATTTGCACGGCCTGGTCGATGATGCGCGCTGCCGCCTCGGTGGCGAAGAGTTTTGCTTCACTGGCTTCACGCGTTGATCGTTCGTCTCCGGCGTCTTTCAAGTACGCGGCGCGATAGACAAGCAAACGGGCCGCGTCCAATTCAGTTGCCATGTTGGCAAGCTTCTCCTGAATAAGTTGGTGCGCGGCGAGTTTCTTGCCGAACTGCACACGGATCTGCGCATATGAAATGCTCTCATCGAGTGCGCGCCGCGCCATGCCACACGCCGCAGCGCCAACGCTCGCGCGAAATACGTCAAGCGTTTGCAGCGCCAGTCGCAAGCCATCACCCTCTTTGCCGATCATATCTTCGCCCGGCACCCGGCAGTCTTTGAATTCCAATTCGCCGATCGGATGTGGCGCGATCATCTCAGTACGTTCGATGATAGAGAGTCCGGACATGCGCGCACTGACGATGAACGGTGAGATCTCTGCGCGTCCGTCATTGCGCGTGCCCGTGCGCGCGAAGACGGTGTAGAAATCGGCCACACCGGCATTCGAGATGAAACGCTTGCGGCCGTTGATGATGTACGTGTCGTTTTCACGGCGGGCGCTAGTCGTAAGCGCAGCAATGTCTGAACCGGCGTCCGGCTCGGTCAAGGCGAAAGCCGCGATTGCTTGTCCGCTGCGCGCGCGGTCCAGCCAAAAGTCGCGTACGTGCTCAGTCGCCGCGAGGCTAATCGCGTAGGTCCCAAGCCCCTGCATCGCAAATGCGAGATCAGCGAGCGCTGAAGAGGACGACAGTGTTTCGCGAATGATGCAAAACGCGCGCAAATCAAAGCGTTCACCCGGCGTCGCCACTGCGTAACGGAGTAGATCGTGCGCGGCGAGCAGTCGCACGTAAGAACGAAGGGCATCATCAGCATTGCGTTCGTCTTCATCGGCGCGTCGTTCAACCTCCGTTTGAGTGAATTCGGCAACGCGCTCGGCTAACGAACGATGGCCGGCGGTGAAGAATGGAGTTGTCTCGATGAAGGAATCCATGAAGAGCCGTAAATGGTAAATCGTAAGTCGTGAATAGATAAAAAAACTTTTTCTATTTACGATTTACGATTCACGATTTACCGAATTTGGCCGGTCGCTTCTCGATAAACGCGGCATGCGCTTCTTTGAAATCAGGCGTCTGCATGCAGAGGGCCTGGGCCACTGCTTCCGCTTCCAGCGCCGATTCGAATCCCATTTGCATTTCACGATTCAGCATTTCTTTTGTCTTCGCGATTCCCAAAGCAGGGCCGCGCGCGAGCTTCTCGGCGAACTCTCGCGTCACGCTTTCGAGTTGTTCCCGCGGCACGACGCGGTTGTAAAGGCCAATGCGTTCGGCTTCGACTGCATCGACAAAGTCACCGGTCATCAGTAACTCGCTCGCTTTTGCCAGCCCGACCACGCGCGGCAAAAGGTAAGTGGCGCCCATGTCAGTTCCGGCGAGGCCAACTTTGACGAAGATGAATGCAATCTTGGCTTCTTCCGCCGCGATGCGAATGTCTGACGCGAGGGCAATGCATGCGCCGGCGCCCGCCACTGTACCGTTCAACGAAGCAATGATCGGCTTCGGTAACGCGCGCATGTTGTGAATCAGTGCGCAGGTCAATCGCGTGAATTCCAGCAAAGCTTCCGCGTCGCGGCCCGTTAACTCACCGATGATGTCGACGACATCGCCTCCGGAACAGAACGCGCGCCCGGCGCCCGTGATTACGACAGCCCGCAGATCCTCTTCATCTCGTAACTGCGCGATGAAGTCAGTCAGTTCGTGATAAACCTCAAACGTGATTGCGTTCAGGCGCTCAGGCCGATTCAAAGTAATCGTGCCGATGCCATTACGTTCTTCGTAAAGAAATGATTTGGGACCCAACATTGGTAAGTGGTAAATCGTGGATCGAAACCCTCTAGTAAATCGTGAATCGTAAATCGTAAATAGAAGAGACGTGAATCGCAAATCGTGAATGAATATGCTTAAGAACCGCTGAACGGTGATTCGTAAGAAGTGAATTGAAGATGCGTTTCTATTTACGATTTACCATTCACGATTTACTAGGTTTTCGATTAACGATTTACTAAAGCGCCGCCGTTCCTTCAATTTCGATCTTCGCGCCGTCTTCTAAAAGGCTCTTCACTTCAACCAACACCATGGCGGGAAAGTGTTTGCCCATGCGCGCACGGTAGCGTTCTCCGATCTCTTTCATACGGTCGCGATATTCATTCTTATTGGTCACGTAAATGACGAGCCGCGCGATTTGTTCAGGCTGGCCGCCCGCTTCCGTCAACACCGTCACAACATTTGCGAGGGCGCGATCGAATTGCTCAACCAGATCTTCACTGACAACCTGTTGATTCTGGTCCCAAGCAACTTGTCCCGCGATAAAAAGTAAACGGGCCCCGCCGGCGGTCAACACGCCGTTCGCATACCCGCGTGGCGCGCCGAGCGATTCAGGATTAATGAATTCGAAGCTCATCGGGTCTTTCTTGGTGAATCTCTGTGGTCCTTTGTGCCTTTGTGGTAATCGGTCGAGTTTTTCACCACAAGACGCAGAGGATCACTCAGAGGTTCACTGAGAAGGCTGCACAATCTCCAACTGATTTCCGCCCGGATCGCGCACATAGAACCTTGGCGAATCTTTATTCGGCCGCGGGTCGACGATGATTTCGACGCCTGCTTCTCGGAACCTTTGTTCGGCTTCAGCCAAATCCGAAACTGTGAAGCATACGTGACGAGAACTCAACGCTTGCTCTTCCTCCGCGACTGAAAGATGCAGTTGCGTGTTGCCGATTTGATACCAGGCGCCGCTCTGCCGTGACGTGGCCGGCTTCGGAATCTGTTTGAGCCCGAGCACTGATCCGTAAAATTCTTTCGCCGCGTCTTCGAGTTCAGCGGGAACGGTGACGTTCACATGATGAAGAGATGTGATCATTGGTACGGAACCGCTCGCGGTAGCGAGCGGGTAAAGCATCAAATCGAGTCGCCGCTGAGTTACCCGCTTGCTACCGCAAGCGGTTCTGTATCTCGCTACCGCTCTTGGTACTTTAACGCGAAATCCATCACCTCATTCAACTGACTCTTCCCCGATGCGGCATCGCCAGATGAAAGTTTCCCTTTCAAATACTCATTGAACTCGGCCGATCGATTCTTGGGTACGCTTAACGTTTGCCAGTCGCCTCCCTTGAGATGTTTCGCGAGAAAAACCATCTGGCCGACGTGGTTCGCGTAATGCGCGATTTGACGATTGATTGCCTGAATGACCGTGTGATCCTGACTGCGAATCCGCACCGTACGCATCAGATCGTCCGCGGTGAGCGGTTCGATTGCGTCGAAGGTGCACTTCCAACCTTTCTCCCAGTACGCAAGCATCTCGTCTTTGGTCGTTTCCGGCAGCATCAAGAATTCCAAGTCGCGATTCCGCTCAGGCTTCTCGCCATCGGTGGTGAGAAAGTCGGTCCAGCGCGAGATCATGTTGCCGGCCAGATGCTTTATGATCACGGCTATACTGTTCGATTCCTCGTCGATGGTGCGAAAGAAATCTTCATCGTTTAGTTGTGCGAATGCGCGCTCACCAAGCGTCTTGTAATCGCGAAACGTCTTCAAAGCGTCTGCGAGATAGTGTTGGCCGATTGATTGATTGTTCATTGTAGATGCCGATCTCAAAAGAGGTGTGTGATTAATTCCGTAGTTGCTCGTAACAAGTCAGGTCGCTTGATGGATTTTTGTTCCCCTGAGACCATATTTTTTATTGCGACTTCGCCTTTTAATCGTTCATCTTCGCCGAGAACTGCGACAAGTGGAATCCCGCGCGCCGATGCATATTTGAACTGCTTGCTTAACTTGTCAGCTTCGGGATACAGGTCTACCCGGAAGCCGGTCTTTCTAAATTCAGTGGCGAGCGCGATTGAATCGGCAATCAAATCTTCGCTCCAAACAGTTACCATCAGGATCGCGGGGGATGATACGAGATTTGCAGGAAACATCTCACGCTCGCTCATCACCACGATGATGCGTTCCAGTCCGAGCGAGAACCCGCACGCCGGAACGTCTTTGCCGAGAAACATGCCGACCAGATTGTCGTAGCGACCGCCGCCGCCGAGACTGCCCGCCAGATCCGCGACGTTGATTTCAATGATCGCGCCGGTGTAGTACGCGAGTCCGCGCGCCAGTGTCGGATCGAGTTTGATTCGCGCATCGGCACCACTCGCTTTTGAGAATTGCAGAATCTGCCGCAAATCATCCACGCCACTGGCGCCAATTTCGTGCGCGCCGATGAATTCAACCAGACGACCTAGAACGTCAGCGTTGTAAGCTGCGCGCGCGTTCGTGGTATCGCCCAAATCAACCAAATCCAACGCCTGTTGCGCACCCGCGAGGCCTTCAAAAAACCGCATCAACTTCACGGCAGACTCATCGACGATCCCGCGATCTTTGAGTTCGCGCGCGGTGCCTTCCGGCCCAACCTTGTCCATTTTGTCGAGCGCAACAAGGGCATCGCTGTGCTTGGCTTTCTCAACGCCCGCTTGATCGAGAATCCCGGTCAAGACTTGCCGATGATTCACCCGAATCGTGAAGTCGTTGAAGCCGAGTGCCACCAGCGCATCGCTGGCGGCGGCGATAAGTTCGGCTTCAACGACCATGGATTGCGAGCCCAACACATCGACATCGCATTGATAAAACTCACGAAAGCGTCCACGTGCCGGTCGATCGGCGCGCCAGACGGGCTGAATCTGATAGCGCTTGAAAAATTTTGGCAGCTCGTTTTGATATTGTGCAACGACACGAGCGAGCGGCACGGTTAGGTCGTAGCGCAACGCGAGATCAGCTTCGCCGGTCTTTTCGTGCTCGCCACGTTTCAGAATCTTGAAGATGAGTTGATTGCCTTCTTCGCCATACTTGCCCATCAACGTGTCGATGTTTTCGACCGCGGGAGTTTCCAAGGGTTCGAATCCATAACGTTCGTAAACCTGCTTGATGACGTTGATGACGTATTCGCGTTTGCGGACGTCGGCGGGCAAAAAGTCGCGCATGCCGCGCGCCGGCTGGGTCTTTGGTGAAGGCATTAGCGCGCAATGATAACAGACAAGATGGACTTTGGTCTTTGGACTTTGGTCTTTGGCTTTAGGTCGTTGGGTTTGTCGCTCACTGAAGGCTATGGCACAACTCGCAAGGGCAAAAACCAAAGATCAAAGACCAAAGTCCAAAGTTCGTCTTTCCTTGATTCGCTGTAACTTTCCGAGTATAAGCAACGTCATTCCAGGAAACGCCGTTTGCTGCTGTTGCAATCCAGACGGGGTTCAATCCAATCCAGATTTCAGAGGAGTTCACCAATGTTTCGTCGTCAATTTGCCGCTCTAATTCTGCTGTTTGCGTTGGTCGCGCCGTACGCCGCCCTCGCGCAACAGCCGCAAGGCCCACCACCACAACTCGATCCGAACGATCCAATCGCAAAGATTCGCGAAGAAGGTCTCAATCATTCGCATGTGATGGAGACACTCTCTTATCTTAGCGATGTGATCGGTCCGCGATTGACCGCTTCGCCGAACATGAGGCGCGCGAATGAATGGACGCGCGACATGCTCACGAAGTGGGGATTGCAAGACGCCCATCTCGAAGCGTGGGGGCCGTTCGGCCGCGGATGGTCTTTGAAGCGATTCAGCGCGCAGGTGGTCGAACCGCAAGGCATTCCGGTGATCGCTTATCCGAAAGCATGGTCGCCTTCGATCGAAGTGATGCCCGAAGTTGCCGCCATTCCAAATAAGAAAAAGAACATGCATGTGACCGCGCCCGAACCAAGCCACACCTTGACGGCCGAAGTCGTATATTTCGATCCGAAGGACGAAGCAGACATGACGGCGCGTTTCAAAGGACAGTTGAAAGGCAAGATCGTTTTCATATCGCCAATACGCGAAGTAAAAGCGCACTTCGAAACGCTGGGAACTCGCCGTGATGAAAAGAACTTGCTCGGATTGGCGAACGCACCCTTGCCTCGGCCACAAAGTCGCGGCGGAGCGGGTGGCGGAAATCGGAATGCAGATTTTCTCGCACAGCTTCAGCTCCAGGCAAAGAAACTTCAATTCGTAAACGATGAAGGCGCGGCGGTGCTCATCGACGCCAGTCGTGGTGATGGTGGGACATTATTCGTGCAGCAAGCGACTGTACCGCAGCCGTTTCAACCGCCGACCTTTGGAGCGCCGGCGCCGAATGCTCCGCGGCGCATCAATGCTTACGACAAAGACGCGCCGAAATTTGCGCCCCAGATCACGATGGCCGTCGAGCACTACAACCGCATCGTGCGCATGATTCAGGCCGGCGAAAAAGTGAGGATGGAGATCAACCTCGAGGTGCAATTCCAGGATCAGGATCTAAACGGCTACAACACAGTGGCCGAGATTCCCGGCAGCGATCCGGCGCTCAAGGACGAAATCGTAATGCTTGGAGGCCACATGGACTCGTGGCACTCAGGCACCGGCGCAACTGACAACGGCGCCGGTGTGGCCGTCGCAATGGAAGCAGTGCGCATTCTGCAAACGCTGGGATTGAAACCACGTCGCACAATTCGCATCGCGCTATGGACTGGTGAAGAAGAAGGCCTTTTGGGTTCGCGTGCTTACGTGGCGCAGCATTTTGGCAAGATGGAAACGCCCGCGACCACTGCCGGCAACGGAGATGGCGGAACACCGCCTGCGCCGGTGCTGGTGAAAGGGCCCGAGTACGACAAGCTGGCAGGATATTTCAATCTTGACAACGGCACGGGAAAGATTCGCGGCGTGTACTTGCAAGCGAACGAGTCGATTGCGCCACTGTTCCGCCAGTGGCTTGTGCCGTTCAAGGACCTCGGCGCGGAGACCTTAACGTTGTCGAATACGGGTGGGACCGATCACTTGTCGTACGACGCGATTGGCTTGCCGGGATTTCAATTCATTCAGGATGACATCGAATACGACACGCGCACGCACCACTCGAACATGGACGTGTTCGATCGCATTCAGGGCGATGATATGAAACAGGCAGCGACGATCATGGCCGCATTCGTTTACAACACGGCGATGCGCGATGAGAAGTTGCCGAAGAAGGCGATGCGATAGCCAGGTAAAGTCAGAACCGCCTGCGGTAGCGGGCGGTTGATGTTCTGATACAATTCTGTCTCTGGAAACTGGAACCGCCCGCTACCGCAGGCGGTTCTGACTTTTTGCGCCACGGTGATGGGTCATCTCCTCGAAGTAAACAATCTCAAAACGCAATTCCCAACGCGCGCCGGATTGGTGCGCGCGGTAGACGATGTGAGTTTCTCGATCGATCGCGGCAAGCTGCTCGGGTTGGTCGGCGAAAGCGGCTGCGGCAAGTCGATGACGGCGCTCTCGGTCATGAGACTGATTGCGCCGCCGGGAAAAATTGTTGAGGGCGAGATCCTTTTTGAAGGCCGTGACTTGCTGAAACTGTCAAATCGCGAGATGCGCGACGTGCGCGGCAACGACATTGCGATGATCTTTCAGGATCCGATGACGTCTCTCAATCCGGTTTTCACGGTGGGCGAACAGATCGCGGAAGCGCTTCGTTTGCATCGGAGCCTCTCTCGCAAAGATGCTCGCCAAGCGGCGGTTGCCGCCATGCGCGAAGTCGCGATTCCCGATCCTGAACTGCGCGCAGACGACTATCCTCATCAACTTTCGGGCGGCATGCGCCAGCGCGTGATGATCGCCATGGCCCTCGCGTGCGATCCGAAACTTTTGATCGCTGACGAACCGACGACCGCGCTGGATGTCACGATCCAGGCGCAGATTCTCGAACTGCTGAATCATCTCCGGCAGACAAGAGACTTGGCCGTGTTGCTGATCACGCATGACCTG
The DNA here is from genome assembly GCA_965653675.1 of uncultured bacterium. Taxonomy (GTDB): domain Bacteria; phylum Acidobacteriota; class Blastocatellia; order Pyrinomonadales; family Pyrinomonadaceae; genus UBA11740. The sequence continues at coordinate 51,764 of CBFHBA010000033.1, read as the reverse complement.
GGAGTTGTTGCCGAGGTCGCGGATCGCGTCTGTGTCATGTATACGGGCAAAATTGTCGAAGAGTCGCCGGTCGATGAATTGTTTGCGCGTCCGAAACATCCGTACACGGAAGGCCTGCTGCGCTCAGTGCCGAAGCTGACGATGAAAGACGTCGCGAAGCCCGAGCGGCTGCAAACGATCGAAGGCGTGGTACCGAGTCCTTTGAATGTTCCGCCATGGTGCCACTTTGAACCGCGCTGCGCCTATCGCATGCCGCGTTGTCGCGAAGGAGAGATTCCGCTTTATCCTGTAGGCGAAGGTGTGACCGTCCGGTGCGTGCTCTACGATCCGGCAACTAACGCGGCTCTGTCGCAGCACAGTGCGGAAAGGCTTCGCCTTTCCGCCGAAGATGCGGAGCGCGACTGAAGCTGCGCCTCAGAGACAGAGGCGTAGCCTCAGACCATAGTTATGAACAGGCCGGTAAGGCGCAGCCTTACCGCATTGCCCTGCGGCACAGCCGCACTTCCTTTCTTATGTCGGAGCTCGTAAAGCAGAACGGCAACAACAGACTTGTTTCAGTCCACTCGCTCGTCAAGCACTTTCCCACTGACGAAGGGCCTCTGCGTGCGGTTGACAGCGTCACATTCGACATCGTTCGTGGCGAAACACTTGGTCTCGTTGGTGAATCCGGCTGCGGCAAATCAACAACCGGCCGCTGCATCCTTCGTTTGATCGAGCCCACCAGCGGCGGTGTTACTTTTGAAGCGCGCGACGTCATAACGATGACGAAAAGTGAGTTGCGCGCGTGGCGTCGCGAAGCCCAAATCGTTTTTCAGGATCCAGCGGCATCTTTGAACCCGCGGATGAAGATTGGGGACGCCATCGCCGAACCGCTCGTTATTCACAAAATCGGGACTAAGCAGGAGCGGCGCGAACGGGTAACCTGGTTGCTCGGCAAAGTCGGTCTCGATCCAGATTACATCAATCGTTACAGCCATGAATTTTCCGGCGGGCAATTGCAGCGCATCGGCGTCGCGCGCGCACTCGCACTCAATCCTAAATTGATCGTTGCGGACGAGCCGGTTTCAGCGCTCGACGTTTCTGTGCAGGCGCAGGTGGTGAATCTGTTGGAGGACCTGCAGGCAGAGTTTGGGCTCACTTATCTTTTCATCTCACACGGGCTCGCAGTCGTTGAGCATATCTCGACACGAGTCGCCGTAATGTATCTCGGACGGATTGTCGAAATCGCGACGGCGGCAAATCTTTACGCGAACCCGCTGCATCCGTACACCGTTGCGTTACTGTCTGCGATTCCAATTCCCGATCCCCAAGAGAAACGTGATCGGATCATTTTGAAAGGCGATGTGCCAACGGCGCGCAATCCGCCGTCGGGCTGTCGCTTCCGCACGCGCTGCCCGATGGCTATTGACGAATGTGCGCAAGTTGATCCAGAGTTGCGCGAAATTTCGCCCGGCCATTCTGCGGCGTGTATTCGCGTTGATGGTTATGAAACCGCGCGGCCGATTGAAATTTTGAGCACAAGAATGATGTCAGAAGCCCGAGCGTAAGCGAGGGCCGCCATTGCTTGAAACATCCATGAGCGGCTATTCGTATCTACGGTCTTACACAAGTTGCCCTCCCTAACGGTCGGGCTTCTGACACCAGTGACACAGCAAGCATCGGACGGAAGCAGTCTCCCCGTCCTCTTAATGTAGAACAGGCTGCTAGCCTGTTCCGTTAGCGACAAAACAGGCTGGCAGCCTGTTCTACAAACCAAGAGGAGAAGCTAAATGAGCGATCCGAACCAGCAATGGCAACCACCTCCGCCTCCGCCGGGCGCGCCGCCAACCACGCCACCCGAAGGACCGGAAATGTCTACGCCGGCGACACTAACCGGAATTTTCTTCGAACCAAGCCGTACGTTTGAAGCGCTGCGACGGCGCCCGCGGTTCTTAGTCGTAGGATTGATTGTAATGGCCTTGACGATTGGCGTGACCGCTCTCGTCTATCAGCGAATTGATATGGGACAGTACATCCGCGACAAAATGGAGCAGAACCCTCGCAACGCTAATCAGACCGAAGAACAAAAGGAATTGGGCGTCAAGATTGGAAAGATTATCGGCGCCGTGGGAATCCCGGCGTCGGTCCCAATCTCGCTGGCCGCTGGCGCGGCGCTTTATCTGCTCGGAGTGATGGCGTTCGGTGGATCGATCAGCTACAAAGGATCACTGGCGGTGTGGGCCTATTCGTGGTTGCCGCCTGCGGTATTAGGCACAATCATCGCGATCCTCGTACTGTTTCTGAAGTCGGCGGATCAGATTGATCCTGAACATTTGCTGGTGACGAATCCGGGCGCGTTTATGGGCACCGGGTCGTCGCCAGTACTGGTTGCGTTGTTAAGCCAGTTTGACATTTTGCGGTTCTACGGAGTCTTTCTCGCCGCAATCGGACTGCGAAAGGTCGCGAAGATTTCGTCAGGATCAGCTTGGGCGATTGTGCTCGGCTTTTTCCTGATTCGAGCAATTCTGGGAATTGCATCCGCAGCGATCTTCGGCGGGTGATTGCGGCAAAGTCAGTACCATCCGCGTGAGCGGATGGGTTGAAGGTTCAATTCAAACTGAGTCGAGGATCCATCTGCTGACGCAGATGGTACTGATTACTCGTATCGCAACGATTCGATTGGATCGAGCTTCGCGGCTTTCCACGCCGGCCATAATCCGAATATGACGCCGATGCCGACGCTGGCGAAAAACCCTGCGGCCGGCGCCCACAGCGGCACGTAAGAGGGCATAATCAGTTTCACGAGTAGCGTCAGCAGCCAACCGATTCCCAATCCGACCAAGCCGCCGAATCCCGTCAATGTCATGGCTTCGATCAGAAACTGAACCAGGATGTCTTTGCGCCGGGCGCCGATCGCTTTCCGCACGCCGATTTCACGTGTGCGTTCAGTTACCGACACGAGCATGATGTTCATGACGCCGATGCCGCCCACCATCAGACCAACGGACGAAATCACCACCATCGCGATCGCAATGCCGCCGGTAATCGAGTGGAAGGTGCGGATGAATGATTCGGTCGTTTCAATTCCAAAGTTGTCGGGCGCGCCAAACGGCACCTGACGACGCATGCGCAAAAGGTCCGTAACCTGATCCATCGCTTCCGGCATGACGCCCGGTTTGGCGACGGCCAAAATGTAAACATCGTCGGAATTCGGCTTGAGCTTTCGGGCGACGTTGTAAGGCATGTAGATCACCTTGTTCTGATCATCGCTGCCGCCGCTGAAGAGAAACTGTTCGCGCTTTTGCAAAACGCCGACGACGCGAAACTCCTCAGCGCCAATCTTGATCGTGCTTTCGACCGGTGATTGAAAGCGGAAGAAGTCATCAGCGACCTTCGAACCAACCACGCAAACGTTCTGGTTCGTATCATTCTCAATTTGCGAAAAGAAGCGGCCTTCCGAAATGACTTGCGTGCCCGCTTTTTCAAAGTCGGGCAGCGTGCCTTGCAACGCCACGTTGGCGGAAGTCTTGCCGCCCCCGCTTACCTGCAGTTTTTGGCCGAAGAAATTACTTGTAATGTCGATAAACGGAACCGAGACCTCGATCGTGGGCAGTTGTGCGAGCGCCATCGCGTCGTCAAAGGTGAGCGGTTTGCGCATGCGCTCCTCGCGAGAAAGCCGGCCCACATGAATCCCGGGATTCTCTTTTTGGATATACATCGAGCGCGTGCCGAATTGTTCTACCTCGCGCGTCACCGCGGTGTCCACGCCCGCGATGATCGATGCAATCAACATCACGGTGATCACGCCGATGATCACGCCGAATACGGTAAGAAACGAGCGCAACTTGTTGGCGCGCAGAGTGCCCAGCGCCATCCAAAGATTTTCTAAAATGTCAGAGCGAAGAATGTTCATTTATTTTCGATTTTTGATTTGCGATTTTAGATTGGTTGAAAAAATCAAGTGCAAATCAAAAATCTAAATTCAAAAATACTTATGTATCCGCGCGGAGCGCCTCAATCGGATCAAGCCGCGCGGCTTTCCACGCCGGAACGAGACCGGAAAGTGCGCCCACGAGGCCTGAGACACCGATCGCAACCGTGATCGCTACCAACGACAGATACGTCTGAAAGAAAACTACCGTCACCACTTTACCGACGAGCCAGGCGAGGAACACTCCGATCGCGCCGCCAATGGCCGCCAGCGTCACAGACTCCAGCATGAACTGCTTCAAAATATCGAGTTTGCGCGCGCCGAGTGACTTGCGAATGCCGATCTCTTTGGTCCGCTCAGTCACAGACACCAGCATGATATTCATGATGACGATGCCGCCCACGATCAGCGCGATGCTGGGAACAGAAATCGCCACGATGAAGATGGTGCCGAAGATTCGATCACGCACGCCAGTAATCGCATCGGGAGTGACGATCCCGAAGTTGTCCTTTTCGTTCGGCTGCAATTTACGGCGCGCGCGCATCAGGAACCGCGCTTCCTCAACCGCATCGTTGAAAGTTTCGTCTGACTTTGCCGTCGCTGTGAAATACAACGAACGCTGCCGCACCAGCGGACCAAAATCCAGTTGATAAGTCTTGAGCGGAATCACCACAAAGTTATCCTGCGGAATTCCGAAAACAGTGCCTTTGACGGCCTCGACTCCAATTACCCGATAAGGCAAGCCGCGCACGTAGATCTCGCCGTTGATTGGATTGCCGGCAGGGAACAACTTTGTGGCGATATCGGCGCCGATATAGGCGACGCGCGCCGCACCCTCGGCCTCGACGTCACTGAAGAAGCGACCGAACTCGATGTTGCGATTGTCGATGTCAGCCGTGTTTGCGGTGGCGCCGGTAACAAAAATGTCCTCGAGCAGTTGGTCTCCGCGTTTGACTTCGGTCGGTGTGCCGCGCGCTTTTGCGCCCAGCTTGTTAATGAGCGTCGCCTTTTCCTTCAAGTACTCGTAATCGTCAAGCGTCAGTTCTTTGTTGCGACGCTGTGCAGCGGCAATCGTGTCAGTGTCTTTGAAGTCTTCGAAAGGGTTGAAGCGTTGAATCGAGAATGATTTTGCACCGATGCCGGCAATTTTCTCATCGATATAAACGTTGAAGCCCTGAATCAATGAAACGACTGTGACGAAAGCCGTGACGCCGACAATCATGCCGAGCAGAGTGAGCGCAGAGCGAAGCTTGTGCGCCCAAATTGCGGCGACCGCAACTTTCAAGATTTCGAAGAGTTTCACTTGTCTTTATACGAAGGGGGAAGGGAAATGGTTACTCCACGGGGGCCTGGTACTTTGTTCTTCGTACTTTGTTCGCTGTGCTCGCGGGACATTGACGCGCCATCTCGAACAGAAGTCAATGTACAGAGAACAAGGTACAAAGGCACAGTCATTCGTACCGCAACGACTCAATTGGATCCAATCGCGCCGCCTTCCACGCGGGCCATAATCCGAAAATGATTCCGACAGTGGCGGAGATGCCCACGCCTACGCCGATCGCCCAGGCGGGAACGTACGCGGGCAATGGTGAATATTTATTCACAAGCAGACTGAAGACTTCGCCGACGGCCAGACCAACGAAACCGCCGATTGATGTCAGCACCACAGCCTCAATCAGAAATTGCGTCAAAATGTTAATCCGCGTCGCGCCGACGGCTTTGCGCAATCCGATCTCTTTTGTGCGTTCAGTTACCGACACCAGCATAATATTCATTACGCCAATGCCGCCAATCATCAGTGCGACGCACGAAATTGCCGTCAGCACCAGAAAAGTCGCGCCGGTTAATTGGTTATAAATATCGAGCAGTGCATCCTGCGACGAAATGCCAAAATTGTTTGGCGCACCCTGCGGAACCTGCCGGCGGCGGCGCAGAATATCAGTCATTTCATCCTGTGCGTTCTTCACGTATGCGCGCGAGATGGGGCGGACGATGATCGCGAAAATGATGTCGGGAAAATCCATCTCCGGATAGTACTTATGAAAAGTTGAGATGGGCACGTAGACAGAGTTGTCGCGCGATTGACCGAGAAATGAACCGAGCGGTTCCATGACACCGACCACGCGGAACACACGTCCGGCGATCTTCATTTGCTTGTCAAGCGGATCTTCGTTTGGAAAGAGCGCATGCACCACATCGCGGCCGAGGACGCAGACGTTCGCGCGTTCTTCCACATCCAGATCGCTAACGTAGCGGCCATAGCCGACGTAGCTTGAGAGCACAAATTCATGGTAGGGCGTCACGCCGATGAGAATCGGAGTGTCGCTTTGCTTGTCTTTGTAACTGACTGTTTCGGCGATCTTGCGATAGAAGGGCGCAACGCCTGCGACCGAAGGCGCGTCATTCCGAATCGCATCGGCATCTTCCACCGTGAGTTCTTTGCGATGCAGTTCTTCGGAAGTGGGCTGACGTCCAAAGCTTGGATCGAACTTCAGGCACCAAATTGTGTTTGAACCGAGCGACTCAATCTGCGCGGCGAACGCCTTGTTAAGGCCCTGGATGATCGAGACCATGAACATCACCGTGACCACCCCCACGCTGACGCCGAGAATCGTCAGCGCCGAGCGCAGTTTGTTTGTGCGCACGGTATCGATGGCCATGTAGGCCGATTCGGCTACGTCGGAAATATTCATAAAATCAGGACTGAGGACTAAGGACTGAGGACTGAGACCTCAGTCGCTTTCGTTGGACTCCAGCGCGGAGTCCGCCAACAATTTTGCCTACTTCAACTGCAGCGTCCATCAAAGCGTTGAAATCTTCGACAACCAAATACCCCGCTTCTGAAGCGACAAACAACTGAGATCTCAATTCTGCGCACGAACCCTTTGCGATTGATAGAAATTGGTGAAACTCGCTTGGCCGGCCTCGTTCGAATCCTTCAGCAATGTTAGACATCACGGAAACAGCTGCCCGTCTGATTTGGTCCTTGAGGCCATACTCTTTCGCGAACGAACCTTGAGATGTTACTCGATAGATTTTCGCGGTCGGCAGCCGCGCCTTCTGCCATGCTATCAAGTCCTGGAAACTCGTAATCTTTTTCTCCATTTCTGAACCTCCGTTTAGTGGGATTATTCCGGATTTACTCAGTCCTCAGTACTTTCTCATTCTGCTCGCAACGCTTCGATTGGGTCGAGTCGGGCCGCGCGCCATGCCGGCCACAGTCCGCTGATCACTCCCACAACTGACGACACGCCCACGCCCAAGACTGCCGACCACATGCTGATGAGCAGAGGAAAGCCGATCAATAACGCGATAAACCAGGCAGTTCCGAACCCGGTCAGCACTCCAATCGCCCCTCCAACCGCGGTCACCATCACCGCCTCCACCAGAAACTGTGTGCGAATATCTTTCTGTCGCGCACCGACGGCTTTGCGGATGCCGATCTCTTTCGTTCGCTCAGTCACTGACACCAGCATGATGTTCATCACGACGATGCCGCCGACAACAAGCGAGATCGCCGCTACGCCAATCGTCACCAGATAGATATTCGAAGTAGCCGCCGAATAGAGATTGAGAAAGACGTCCTGTGTCTCAAGGGCAAACCCGTCGTCATCATCGCTGAATGTTTTGCCGCGCCGGTTGCGCATGATCGCGCGGACTTGATCCTCAGTCGCTTCGAGTTGCTGCGCCGACTGTGTTTGAATCAAAACGACTACCGATGCGGCGCTGAACGCGCCGCGCTTGATGTTTACGCCAAAATTCTTTTTGTAGGTTGCAAACGGAACGTAGATGATATTGTCGCGCGAAGCGCCGAGAATTTTTCCGAGCGGCGTCAGCACTCCCAGAATTTGATATGGCCGTCCACTCGCCCAAATCGATTGACCGATCACCTGATCGGCCGACAATCCCGGAAATGAATTGGTGACAATGTCGGCGCCGACGACGGCGACTTCGTGGGCATCGTTACCTTCGGCGTCGCTCCAGTAGCGGCCGGCATCGAGCGTCACTCCGTCAATGTCAAACGTCGAGATCGGACTGATCGCGCGCATTTGCACGTTCTCATTTTTCTGATTGCCATGCTTCGTATTTACGACGTCGTTGGCGACGATGCCCATGCGCCAGCAAAGCGTGCACAACCGAAAAATCGCATCCGCGTCGTCCTCAGTCAGGTCCTTGCGCTTGTTGTACTTGATGAAATCTTCGCGCGAGGTGATCACGCGCGGCCGCTTTGAAATCGTAAATACCGTCGAGCCCTGCGAATTGAAGGTGTTCGCGACAGTCTGATCGAGGCCTTTGATGATCGTAACTACGGAAATCACCGCGGTGACGCCGACGACAATCCCGATCAGGGTGAGAGCGGTGCGCAGTTTGTTCTGACGCAGGCTCGCGCCCGCAACCAGAAACGCTTCCCAGACCGCAGCAATGCGCAGCGCCGGAAACGATTTGACGCGGGCAGGAAGAGAAAGCCGCTTACCAAAGATGAGCGGCTCGACGTGTGTTTCGCTGCGCGGCTCCATGGCAGCCGTTCTACTTTACTTGCTCGTCTTTTTCAATCAGGCCGTCACGAATCGAGATAATACGGTGCGCGCGCGCCGCGATGTCGTGTTCGTGCGTGACAAGAATAATTGTGTTGCCGTCTTCGTGGAGTTTTTCGAAGAGGTTCATGATGTCGTAGCTCGTCGCCGTGTCCAACGCGCCGGTCGGTTCGTCCGCGAGCAGAATCGACGGGTGATTAACAAGCGCGCGCGCGATCGCCACGCGCTGGCGCTGACCACCAGAAAGCTCGTTCGGACGGTGCATCATGCGATCGTTAAGATCGACTGCGGCCAGAGCTTGCTTCGCCATTTCGTGACGTTTCGCACCGGGGATTCCGCCATAGATTAACGGTAGCTCGACATTATGCAAGGCGGTCGCGCGCGCCAGCAGGTTAAACGTCTGAAACACAAAGCCGACCTCCTGATTGCGAATACGCGCTAACTCGTCGTCATCCATCTCCGAAACGTTCTTGCCGTTTAGCCAATACTGGCCTTGCGAAGGTGTGTCGAGACATCCGATCAAATTCATGAGCGTTGACTTGCCTGAACCCGATGGGCCGGTAATCGCGACATATTCTCCCCGATGGACGTCAAACGAGACGCCGTGCAGCGCGTGCACCTTCTCCGCGCCCATGTCGTAGGTCTTCCAGAGATCGCGCATGGCGATCAAGACGGTGCTCCTGCCGTCGCCGTTGGGACTCTGTGGCTGAAACACTACCGCTGGAGACGTCGTGATTGTTGCTTCTGTCATTGCATTTGTTCTTTCCCCTCTCCCAGAGGAAGAGGGAATTAACTAGCTTCCGGCGTTCACATTTGCGTCAGGTTTTCGCGTCTGCTTCTTGACGTTTGTGCCATCTTTCAGCGTCTTCAAAACGCGACTTGGACCGGTGACAACTTCCGCCCCTGATGATAGCCCCGACGTAATCTCGATATCCGATTCGCCAGTGATGCCAGTCGTAACTTCGACGAACTTCACCTTACTCGCTTTGTCGAGAATATAGACACCTTTGATTTCCTTCGGCTTCTCGCCCACAGCCGGTGGCGCACTGCTTGCCACCGTTGGTCCCGGCGCCGGAGTCGGCGGAGCCTTCTCGACAATCGCTTGCAACGGAACTGCGATCACATTGTTCTTTGTCTTGGTCGTGATGGTCGCCGTGGCGCTCATGCCGGGACGCAACTTGTTTCGTGCATCGTCGGCAAGCTCGCGCAACTCCAGCGTGACTTTGAATTCTTTCGCTTCCTGCACGTTGACACGATTCGAAAGACCACCCTGCGTATCAGACTTCGCGATCGCCAATGGGTTCTTCTGAGTTACAACGGCTTTGATTTCCTTTTCACCCAGCGCGTCAACTTTGACCTTCGCTTCCTGTCCCACATCGACATTCGCGATTTCGGTCTCATCGACGTTGACTTCCACGTTGATAGTGGACATGTCTGCAATTGTCATCAGCGGCGTCGAAGACAACTGCGACACTGCGAACTCTCCGACGCGCGTCGGAATATCCGCCACCACGCCATTCAAGGGTGAATACTGCGTCGCCTTTTCGCGCTGGCTCGACTGGCCGCGCAGAAGTGCCTGCTGCTGATTCGCGCGCATTTCGCTCGACTTCACAGCAGTTTGGGCTTCCTTCACTGCGACCCTTTGCTGGTTGGCGCGCTCCTGTGCTTCCTTTACGGCGATGTTCGCGGCCGCAAGTTTGGCTTTAGCTTGATCGTAACGGTCGCGTGTTGCGTCGTACTCGGCGCGCGACATCACGTTTGATTCGACCAAATTCGTCGCCCGTTTCAATTCGCGTTCAGCCGCTTTCAAATCGATGTCTGCTGAGGCCGCGTTCTGCCGTGCTTGTGACACGCCGGCTTCCGCGACCACCAAGCCTTGTTGTGCGCTGGCGACGCCGTTACGCGCGTTTGTTACATCATTTAGCACCGACTGCGTGTAGGCGAATTGAGCTTCCTGACTCGCTTGCAACTGCGTCGGATCGACGCGCACCAGCGCTTGGCCCTTCGTCACTTGATCACCTGGGTTGACGTAGATTTCCAGAATGCGCCCGGGGACTTCGCTCGTCAGTTTGATGTAACGAACCGGCCGGACTTCGCCGGACGCAGTGACCGTCGAACGCAGCTCGGGACGCAGGTTTACATTGACGGTCGTCACTTCGGGCACTTCTTTACGGGTGGCGACGACGCTAATGATGACAACCAGCGCCAGCAAGACGACACCGGACACTATAATAATGATCTTCTTTTTTCTGCTGAGGGCCATTTTTCTTTCCTTAAATCAATGTGCTGTTAACTTGGACGCCAGGCGTCGGCCGCAGTTCCGCGCTAGAGTTGGTTTTACGACGAAATCCGGCGGTCGGTTTCAGGAAATCGAGGTAACGCGCTGATTATACGCGACGTCCAGGTCGCGCAGAAGCGCGTAGATGCGGGGCCGACAACATTGTCGCGCTTTACGATTTCGCGATAAGATATGCTTTCGCGCGGGTCTGGTTGTCCCCGAACCGGGCCGGCGCTAGTTTTTGCAATGATCACCTGCGAGAGATGCGGCACTAATAATCTGGATGGCTCGCGTTATTGCGACGAATGCGGCGCCGCACTGTGGCTCGCGGGCCGTCCTCCTGATCGGTTGAACCCGCAGTCAAACGGCAGTGACGGCCGCGCCAAAAAGGACATCCCCGTCACTGTTGCACGTCCGAGAATCTCGCCGGCGCCGCCAGTCGTCTTAGAGCACGCGACGGGTGCTGTTGCAATAGTGCCGCAAACCGCGACCTTGACGATTGAACGAGGAAAATCGGCAGGCAAGCAGTTCACGATCGGACGAAATGGATCCGAAATTGGGCGCTGGGACGCTGACGGCGGCGTTTTTCCTGATGTCGATCTTGATTCAGATGATCCGGAAGCGAAGGTCTCGCGAAAACACGCACGAATTTCAGTTCAGAATGGTGATTACGAAATTGAAGATCTCGGCTCGACGAATGGCACGTTTGTCAATCGTGGGCCGCGGCTGAAACCCGGCCAGCGTCAGCCGCTCAACGACGGTGACGAAATAATTGTCGGTAAGACTTTTTTGCGGTTCCGTCTCGGCAAGTAAAGTGGCACGGGCGTCCCGCCCGTGAAATCACGCGCAAGATGCGCGTGCCACCTCGAGTTAGATTCCTCACTTGGGCAGGTAAGTAATGCCAGCTTGTACCGAATGCGGCGCCGATGTGGCGCTGGATGAAAATTTTTGCGGTGGTTGCGGCGCGCGCGTGAAAGTTGAAGAGCCGCTCGGCACACCGGTCGATCCCGATCTGTCCAAGAGTCTCGGCGTCGGCGGTAGCACACTGGTTCCGGTTGAAGAGAGATCAATTCCAGTTTCAACCGGCGATGTCGCGGAGAGTGCCCAGATTGGCGCCACCTCACGCGCCGGGGACACGACCACCCCCTCGCGCAAAAGCAGCAATCCAATAGCGCTTTCCGGCGTAAAAGTTCTAAACACCCGATACGAGATCGTTCGCCGCATCGGTGGTGGCGGCATGGGTGCAGTTTATCTGGCGAAAGATCGCAACCTCGGCGACGCACCGCGCGCCGTCAAGGAAATGATCGAGTCGCACATCGATGAAACGCAGCATGAAAAAGCAATTGCCGATTTCAAGCGCGAGTCGTTGTTGCTGACAGAACTCGAGCACCCCTCGATTCCGACCGTTTACGATTATTTCTACGACGACAACTCGGAACGTTTTTATCTGGTAATGAAATTCATACCGGGCGCCGATCTCGCATCGCGTCTGCGCGCGACCCCGCAAGGACGAATCGATGAACCGACGGTGACTGAGTGGGGCATCCAAGTCGCCGACGTTTTGCATTACCTGCACTCGCGACCGCAGCCGATCATTTATCGTGACCTGAAGCCGGCGAATTTGATGATCGACAGCAACAACAATCGGATTATGCTGATCGATTTCGGCATCGCGCGCTGGGTAAACAAGAAAGAAAAGGGCGTGACCGCGGTTGGCACCATGGGTTATGCGCCGCCCGAGTTATTCAGCGGGCGCGCCGATCCACGCGTGGACATCTACAGCCTTGGCGCGACCATGTTCCACCTGTTGACCGGCGCCGATCCGCAGGACAATCCGCTGCTGATTTTCGATTTCACCAAGAATCCGCGGCCGCGCCAGATCAATCCACAGCTTTCCAGCGAGATGGAGAGCATCCTGATGCGCGCGGTCGAGTACAAGCCGGAGCATCGTTACCAGACTGGAGCCGCACTGCGCGATTCGTTGTCGCAGCACCTTGACAAACTTCGTTCAGGACAAGTGAGTTACGGCGTGCCCGCCAGCCAATTGGGCGGCGAAACCATGGCGGTCTCAAGCGTCTTCTGCGGTTTTTGCGGCGGCCGCATCGCTGGTGACGACGTTTTCTGTGCGCACTGCGGGTCGAAGCAGCCGTTGGCGGGAGCCGATTCGAGCGCGTCACTTTCCGCGCGCACGACGGCAAAACTCGTCGTGGCCGGCACGACTGAACTCGATGCTTCGTTCCTGCTGCAAAAGGACAGCAACCTCGTGGGTCGCACTGATCCTTTGTCGAACATCTTTCCAGAGATTGACTTGTCGCGATTTGATCCGAATACGAAAGTCTCGCGGCGTCACGCCCGCATCTGGCGCGAAGGCAGTTCGTTTCTGCTTGAGGACCTCGGGTCAGTTAACGGTACGGTAATCAATGATATTATCCACCTCGAGCCGCGACAGCCGCGCGCGCTCGACAGCGGCGACCGCATTCGTTTGGGCGAAACTACTTTGCACTTCCTTCTGGGATGACGGCCGACAAAAATTAATGCAAGCAGCAATGTCGGCCAAGCCTGAAACTGCGAAAGTTTCGCGTCCCACTTCGCGACGCATCGAGCACATTCGCGTCCGCTACCGGGCGCCCTTCAATTTGCGGTGCGGCGCGATTCTAATCGATTACATTGTGCTGGCGTTGATTCTGACGTTCAGCACCTTGGTGGCGCGCTTGATGGGTGGCGGCGCGCGCTTGGCCGGTGGGACAGCAGAGAATATCGGAATTCTTTTTACGCTTTTTGCCGCAGTCTTAGATTTGGGAATACTCGCGGGACTTACCGGTAAGACTCTGGGAAAGTGGACGACGGGGCTGCGCCTGGAAACCACGGATGCGAACGTTCCGGGAATTGGACGTGCGCTGCTTCGCCATTTCATTGGCTATCCGATTTCTTTTTTGTTTTTCGGACTAGGTTTTCTGCTTGCGATCGTGAATCCCACTGGCCGTGCGTTGCACGATCTGATCTCCGGCACCGTCGTGATTCGCGAATACGGCGGCACGGCGGTGGCGAAGGCGCGACAGGCGCGGCCGCGAGCGTAAGTTTGTTCGAAGTTCCCTCTCCCTTTGGGAGAAGGTTAGGGTGAGGGCTTAGGCAGCAGTAAAACCCTTACCCCACCCCTCTCCCAGAGGGAGAGGGAGAGTAGATTCATGGCTGAGTTAATCGTCAGATATCCCGATCGCACGGCGGAGCATTTCCCGCTCAACCGCTTGCGGATCACGATTGGGCGTTCCGCGCGCAACGACCTCTGCATTCCCGATCCGTTTGCATCGCGCGTCCACGCCGAAGTACGGCACGAAGGCGACGAATACTTTCTTCAGGACCTCGGTTCTGCAAACGGTACGCTCTACAACGGTTCGATTGTCGATGCGTCGATTCAATTGACGCGCGGCGGTCGCATTCAAATCGGCGAAACCGAAATCGTTTTCAACGACAGCCAGTTCCCGCTTAGCAGCGGCGCCACCATGATCACCGATCAGAGTGCGTCCATGCCTGAAGCGACGATCGCTCTGTCGTCCGCCGATCGCACGACTTCGGGATTGTTCCAGCAGATCGAAGGCGCGCTTTCGCGTTCGCAGGAATCTGCGGCGCATGAAAAAGTCGAACAGAAGACGGATCTGCTGGCGCTGATCAGCAAAGTGGGCGTGGCCTTGCTCGCGTCCGTGACGTTGAATGAAACGCTCGAGCAGATTGTCTCGCTCGTGTTCGAAGCCGTGCCTGCTGATCGCTGCATGATCATGATGCGGGGCAAGGATGATCCCGAACTGAAGGTGGCGGTCGCGCGCTTGCGCGATCGTCAGGGTGATGTTGGCGAGATTCGCATCAGCCGTTCAGTGATCGAAGAAGTCGTGAACCACGGCAAGTCCGTGCTGACCTCCGACGCCCAAGCCGACCCGCGCTTCATGGGCGGCACAGTCGTTCTGCAAGGCGTGCGCTCAGTTCTCGCCGTACCGCTCGGCGTCGGCGAAAATGTTTTCGGCATCATCTATGCTGATTCACCAATTGCCGACGGTCGATTCACGGAAGATCACCTGAAGGTGCTCACGACGCTTTCATCAGTCGCGGCGATTCGCGTCGAGAATGCCCGGCTCACAGAAGAACAGTTGGAACGCGAGCGTCTCGAACGCGAGCTGCAAGTTGCGAGCGAGATTCAGCAACGTTTTCAACCAACGTCAGCGCCACAGTTGGAAGGCTATGAGCTACAGGGCATCAGTTTCCCGTGTTATGAAATCGGCGGCGATTACTACGATTTCATCCATCGTGCGAACGGAAACCTCGTAGTCGCGCTGGGCGACGTTTCCGGCAAGGGCACCGCGGCCGCATTGCTGATGTCTTCCCTGCACGCCGCAGTGCACGCGCAGTTCGACACGCACACTTCACTCGTCGAGACGATCAGTGCGGTCAATCGCTACCTCGTTGAGAGCATTCCCGCGAACCGCTTCGTCACATTGTTCTACGCGGAGCTCGGTCCAAAGACTGGTGACGTGTCCTTCCTGAACGCCGGTCACAATCCGCCACTCATCGTGCGCACCGGCGGCACGATGGAGCAACTTGCGGCGGGAGGATTGCCGCTCGGAATCATGGCCGAGGCCGATTTCCGCGAAGGTCACACCAAGCTGCATCCCGGTGATGTCCTGGTGATTTATTCGGACGGAGTTTCTGAGGCAGTAAGTCCCACGGGCGAAGAGTTCGGCCCGACGCGTTTGTATGAAGCGGTCGCGCGCAACCTCGACGCCTCGGCTGCCGGCATTCGCGATCGCATCGAATCCGCGCTCACGAAATTCTCACAAGGCACGCCCGCTGCCGACGACATCACGCTGGTAATTGTAAAGCGACTCGCAGAGGCGTCGGCGGTTGCGGCTGGCGCCGCGTAAGTCACCTTAGTACACGCTTCGCTTACGGGACTCTAATTTCGAACTCAGACTGAACCGCGGCTCGATTCCTTCAGCCTTTCCCTCAACTCGCGCGACGACGTATTCACCCACGAACGGTCCGTGTTTGAAACCATGGCCGGAGCCACCGCCGACCAGCCAAACATTTTCAAACTCGGGATGATGATCGATCAGGAAGTCGCCGTTCGATGTGTTTTCGTATTGACACACGCGACTCTCCGCGACCGGCGCATCTGCTAGTTCAGGAAGTCTGCGAGCGAGATAGCGACGCACTTCTGACAACCCTTCAGCGCTCACCAAGCGATCGCCAGTGTCTGGATCAAATTGCTCGCCGTGGCGATCTATCGCGACCTTCACGCCGCGGCCTTCAATGTCCGGCAATCCATAAGCCTCTTCTTTGAAGTCAATCCACGTTGGCAGGGTTGGCGGCTTGAAGCGCATGCCAGCTGGCGCGCCGAAGTAATAAATTTCCTGCCGCGTCGGATGAATTCGATTCGCGAGCAGATCCGGAAACAACTTCGGCAGCCACGGACCGCAAGCGAAGACGTACGCGGCCGCGGAGATTCGGTCACCATCTGACATCTCGACACTGTCGACTTGATTTCCGGGCCGCGGGGGAGTAACTCGCTGTTGAAAATATGCGACACCGCATTTGATCGCTTCGCGAACAGCTGCTTGCACGGCGCGCCGCGCAACGAGCAGGCCGCTCTCAGGCTCGAAGTAAGCACCGCAAATTCCTTCCGTCGATATCTGTGGATAACGCGCGAGCAATTCAGCTTGAGACATCTCTTCGGCTGGAATCCCCAGCCTGGCCAAGGTTTCAAATGATTGGCGTGGGTAAGGATCTCCTTCATGTTCCAGCCAAAGCACTCCGGTTTTGTGAAACAGAGATTCGCCAGTGGTCGCGAATAACTCTTTCCACCGCGCGAGCGACTGCCACGCCGAGCGCGTATAGATCTCATCAGCGCCGTAGCCCATGCGAATGATCCGCGACTCATCGCCGGAGCTAGAGCGGCTATTGCCGGCGCCATAAGCATCGATCAGTGCGACGCGTCTGCCCGATTGCTGAAGCCGGTAAGCGGTCCAAGCGCCGAAGACTCCCGCTCCTATGACTGCGACATCGAATGAATGTTTTGCTGGCATCGGCGCGGCATTATCAATTTGAAGTTAATGAAAGTAAATGAACCCGGTCTGCCGCCTTCTACAAATAGGCAGCCACCCTGTAGAAGTTCGCAGGCTAGCAGCCTGTGATACATCTTGCTTGACTCTGTTGTCACGTATCATTAGGCTTATTTGACTTCGTTGATTCCTGCCGAATCAGCCTCAGTCGTTCGAATCCATGGTCCAAAACGAATTCATTAATTCACTTAAAGAGAAGCGCGCGCGCGTCGGTGTAATCGGACTTGGTTACGTCGGACTGCCGCTGGTGACGGAATTTGCCCACAGCGGATTTGCCGCTACCGGTTTTGAAGTTGACGCCACGAAGGCCGCGACGATCAATTCCGGGGAGTCTTACATTGGCGACGTGCCGTCGGCGCATGTGAAAGAACTGATTGACAGTGGCCGGCTGCACGCCACCACCAATTTCGATGAGCTGAAGGACTGTGACGCAATCATCATCTGTGTCCCGACGCCTTTGCGAAAAACGAAAGAGCCTGATGTCTCGTACATCCTGGCAGCCGCGGAAGAGATCCAGAAGCGTCTGCGGCGTGGACAACTGATCATTCTTGAATCGACGACGTATCCCGGCACCACTGATGAAGTCCTTTTGCCGATGCTGGAAGAGACGGGACTGAAACTCGATCAAGACTTCCTGCTCGCTTTTTCGCCCGAACGAGTTGACCCCGGCAATCCTGAATTCAAGACGCACAACATTCCGAAAGTTGTGGGCGGGGTGACTGACGATTCGACTGAAGCTGCGGCCGCTCTCTATGCCCAAATTGTGCGCGAAGTCCACGCGGTGAGTTCGGCGCGTGTGGCGGAGGCGGCGAAACTACTCGAGAACACTTTTCGCGCGGTCAACATCGGCATGGCGAACGAAATGGCGCGGCTGTGTTACGCGCTCGGCATAGATACGTGGGAAGTGATTCGCGCAGCGGCGACAAAGCCGTTCGGCTTCATGGCTTTTTATCCCGGCCCGGGAATCGGTGGTCATTGCATCCCGCTCGACCCGCACTATCTTTCATGGAAAGCGCGGCAGCACGGATTCGATTCGCGCTTCATCGGTCTCGCTGAAGAAGTGAACTCGCGTATGCCTGAGCATGTCGTACAACTTGTCTCCGATGGATTGAACGACGCGCGCAAAGCCATGAATGGTTCGCGCATATTGCTGCTGGGGGTCGCGTACAAGAAAGACATCAATGACGTGCGCGAAAGTCCCGCGCTCTCGATCATCGATCGCCTGCGCTCAAAAGGCTGCGACGTTCGTTACCACGATCCCTTCGTGAGTGATGTGACGTTCGATGACGCACACGCGGAAGGCAGCGGCGAACCTCTGTCATCCGTTGATCTGACAGAACAAGAGATTCGCGGAGCGGATTGCGTTGTCATCGTGACCAACCACAGCGGCATCGACTACGCGCGCGTGATCGAGTTGGCGTCGCTCGTCGTTGACACGCGAAATGCGCTGAACGGCGATATGCGACGCGGAAGCCGGGCGCGAATCATACGCCTGTAGTGACATGAGGTCAGTACCACCTGCGTTGGTGGGTCAAGCACTCCAGCTCGCTTGAATATTTGACCCAGACGCTGACGCGGATGGTGCTGACTTCATTGGCCGCCGCAACACTCCCTACCGCAGGTGGTTCTGACCTGTTAACCTACTCCCTCACTTCGATGGGAGCCTTTTCGTCAATTCGAAAAACACTGCGCGGTGAAGTGCGCACGAGCACCGCGGCGCTTGAGGCTGTGCGTCGCATGAATTCCGCGCTGCTACGGCGACGCGAACGCGCACAGCTGGGACATCTCAATCGACAGCCCGCGAGGTTGATCCCTGAATTCGCGCGGATGTCTCATGCCAACCTGCTGGCTCATTTCCGTAAGCGTGAATCACCAAGGTTCTTTCCCGGATTCGTTGATGTGAAAAACACTGCGCGACTGCAACGCGAGATGTTCCCGGAAGAAACTAAACGGCTGATCGCACAAGCAAAAAGGATCGCGACTGATCACTGCTGGCCACTACTTGGCTTTGGCGAAAAGTGTTTTGGGGCGGATGAAATTCAATGGATTCGCGATCCATTATCCGGTTACGAATGGCCTTTGGACTATCACGCTGACCTTAATTTATTTCGAGGAGATGGTTCAGACGCGCGAGTCTTGTGGGAACTGAATCGCCTGTCGCAGTTGATCACCTTGGGTCGTGCTTACGCGCTCACGCAGAACGAAGATTTTGCGACCGAATTCCTGCTGCAAGTCAGAAGCTGGCGCGCGCAAAATCCCATCGGTCGCGGCGCCAATTGGACCTGCGCGATGGAAGTGGCATTGCGCGCGATCAATCTGCTCGCGGCTTTCTCTCTGTTTCTGCCGTCGGCGCACATCGACGAAGACACGCTCGCCGAACTGCTGATGATCTTCGATCAACACGGCTCGCACATTCGGCGCAACCTCGAGTACTCGCACATCGCAACCAGCAACCATTACATGTGCGACGTGGCCGGATTGTTATGGCTGGGCGTCATCTTGCCCGAACTTCAGGATGCCGCGGAGTGGCGTGAGTTTGGTTTGCGTGAACTCCTCAACGAAGTCGACAAACAGATTCTGTCGGATGGCGCCGACGCCGAAAGTTCGACGGGCTATCATCGTCTAAAGCTCGAGCTGTTGCTGGATTCATTCGTACTATGTCGAGAAAATGGACTTGAGATCAAGGAGAAGTATTGGCAGAAGTTGCATGCGATGGCTGACTACACGCGCGCGTACCTGCGACCTGATGGGCGAGCGCCACTGATTGGCGACTCCGACAGCGGGCAGATTTTGCCGATCGTCAAGCGCGTTGGTGATGACCACGCTTCCGTGCTCTGTCTGAGCGCGGCGGCTTTACACCAACCTGAGCTGAAGGTGTCGACAAAGCCGTGCGAAGAAGTCTTGTGGCTGCTCGGCGACGAGGGTTTACAGAACTTCCACTCGCTGGCGTCTGCATCGTCGATTCAGTCAAGAGCGTTTCCCGACGCGGGCATCTACATTTTGCGCAATGACGATCTTTACCTGCTCTTTAACGCGAGCAGCTGCGGCCTGAACGGTCGCGGTTCGCATGGTCACAACGATGCGTTAAGCATTGAAGTGTCGGCCGGCGCGACCGCGTTCATTGTCGACCCTGGCTCGTACGTCTACACCGCTGACTTGCGTGAGAGACACTTGTTTCGATCGACGGCTTATCACTCGACTGTCCAAGTCGATGGCATCGAACAGAACACTACTGATGAAACCATGCCTTTCGTGATAGGTGATGAAGCACACGCGCGCGCAGTTGGTTGGGAAACGAATCGTCAATTCGATTATGTGGTGGCGGAACACAATGGTTATTGCCGGTTAAGCGAGCCGGTGACACATCGCCGTTCGATCCGGTTCGAAAAGCCGGCTGGCTATTGGTTGATCGAAGATTCATTCTTTGGCCAAGGCGCGCACTACTTCGCATTTCGGTTTCACTGCGGCCCAGGCATCGATGTTCAGGTAACTGCTGAAGGAAACGTGCGACTGTGCGATAAGATTACCGGCGCTCGTTTGTTGATTGCATCGCTAACTGAGAGCTCGCGCCCGGGGTTGGAACCCCGCTTTGTTTCTGCGGATTACGGGGCAAAAGAAGCATCCACAATTGTTTGTTGGCTGCATCGCGGGAGTGTCCCACTGAGGCAACGTTGGGCATTGATTCATTCGCCTGCCAACGAAGACGACAACCGAATCACAAGTCTAATTGCGTCATTGCGAGCCGACACCGGGACATGAAGGCAAACAATCTGGTGTCTGACCTCTGATCTCTGACGTCTTATTTTTATGTGTGGCATCTGCGGAGTTTGGGAATACGGCGCGGCGCACGGGCACGTTGGGCGCGAACTGCTCGTGTCGATGCGCGACGTGATGACGCATCGCGGTCCCGACGATGCAGGCGAGTTGGTTTTCGACGATGCGCGTGGCGGATTTGGATTTCGCCGGCTGTCGATCATTGATTTGTCTGCGGCCGGGCATCAGCCGATGCATGGCTGCACCGATCGAGTCTGGTTGGTCTTCAACGGGGAGATTTACAACCACGCGCAATTGCGCGCAGGCCTCGAACAGCGCGGACACGTTTACGCGTCACACACTGATTCCGAAACAATTCTGCACCTCTACGAAGAACGTGGCCTCGATTTCGTGCACGACATCGAGGGCGATTTCGGAATTGCGATTTGGGATGCGGAGCGCGAACGACTTGTGCTCGCGCGCGATCGCGCGGGGGTTAAGCCGCTCTATTTTTATCAAGCCAATGGCCGCTTCCTGTTTGCATCGGAGATCAAAGCGATTCTCCAACATCCGGCGGTGACGCCTGAAATCAACGAAGCGGCGCTCTTTCACTACCTGACGTTTCTTACCACGCCGGCGCCTCAGACCCTCTTTCGTGGTATCCAAAAAATTCCGGCGGGCCATATGTTGGTGATTGATCGCGGTGGCGAACCGCGCCTAACACAATATTGGGATGCTCTGCCGCCTGAATCGGCAAACACACAAGCGACCGAAGAAGAGCATGAACAGAAGATCCTTGAACTGCTGCGGGCTTCGATCAAGAAAAGGATGATGGCGGATGTGCCCTTCGGCGTTTTTCTTTCCGGTGGTGTCGATTCGTCGGCGAATGTCGCGCTGATGTCTGAGTTGATGACGCAACCCGTGCGCACGTTCACCGTTGGTTTTCATGATGCCGTTGACCTGAACGAACTGGACGCGGCTCGCGCACTCTCGCAACGTTATCAAACTGACCATCACGAAGTGATCATCGGCCGGGAAGAGATGGAAAAGTTTCTTCCGGACCTGGTCTTCCATCAGGACGAGCCGATCGCCGATCCGGTTTGTGTGCCGCTGTACTATGTTTCACAACTGGCGCGCGATTCGGGCACGATTGTAGTGCAGGTCGGCGAAGGTTCGGACGAAATCTTCGGCGGTTATGATTGGTTCGGCACGTACTTGCGCATCGAAGAACGGTTTTGGCGTTACGCAGAAAAGGCGCCGTTAACAGCTCGACGCGCGGCCGCGGCGATCGGCGTTCGACTGGCGCAAAAGACTCTGAAGAAGCAGAAAGCCGGCGAGCTGATTCGTCGTCTGGGCGCCGATCAGTCTTTGTTCTGGGGCGGCGTGAGCGTTTTTGACGAAGCGACGAAACCTAAGGTGCTGTCGCCGGAGCTGCGCGCCCGCTACAACGGGCTTGCGACACACGACGTAGTGGCGCGTTATCTCGATATCATCGCGACGGCCCGGCCGGAATCGGATTTCGCGGCGCGCATGACCTATCTCGAGTTGAAACTGCGTCTGCCGGAGTTGCTTCTGATGCGCGTCGATAAGATCACGATGAGCACGTCAGTCGAAGCGCGCGTTCCGTTTCTCGATCACCATCTGATCGAATATGCCGTTGGGTTGCCCCGCGAGTTGAAAGTGAAGGGCGCAACCGGCAAGCACATCTTGAAGCGTGCGCTTGAGTCGGTCCTGCCGCGCGATCTGCTCTACAAACCGAAACGTGGATTTGGCGCGCCGGCGCGCGAGTGGTTCCGCGGGCCAAAGGGTGAAGAGCTCGTGCAACAGGTGATGAACTCGCGCATTCGCGAGCGGAATTTTTTTGACTACAAATTTGTCGCACATCTGGTCGACGAACATCGGCGCGAGCAGCGCGACTGGAGTGCGCATCTTTGGTGTTTGCTCAATCTGAGCGTTTGGTACGATCGCTGGATTGGGTAAGTTAGGTCTTTCGTCGGTGGCTATGCCACCCGATGTGCGGAAAGGCGGCGCCTTTCCGGGCCGGCGCTCTTATTTTCCTTTTCATTTGGCGAAGCTGTGCCTCGCCAAATGAAAAAATGCGTTTTGGTTGGCGAAGCCGGAAGGCCAAAGGCCTTCCGCACATCAGGCGGCAAAGCCGCAAAGCACCGTGAACATGCCAACAACGTCACAGATTCCAGCCACCCCGCCGCTGGAGCAGGAACCCGTCTTCGGCAGTTTCTTTTCGGGCGTAGTATTGACGTTCAGCACACGCGTGTTGATGCTGGCGGGTGTGTTCGGATCAGGTCTAGTCGTAGCACGCTGGCTGCGGGCGGACGGCTTCGGCAAATACGCAGTGCTCAACGTGACCGTTGCTCTCGCACTGCAAATCGGTAGCGCCGGACTTCCTTCGGCAAACACATATTTCATCGCGCGCGATCGAAACACCGTCGGGCCCATCTTCAGAAACGCGATTGTTTTCTCGTTGATGGTCGGAAGTCTGTTGGCGGTTGCGGTCATGGCGCTGGTCTGGCTCAGGCCTTCGCTGTTCGGTGGAGTGTCGATGCGCCTCCTCGCGATCGCCGCGATGTCAATCCCGTTTCAACTCCTTTTTGTGCTCAATTTGAATGTGTTGCTGGCGCTTGATCGGATTCGGCAGCTCAACCTTTTTGACGGGCTGGTGCCGGCGCTAGTGCTCCTAAACGCCGTCGTTGCGTTGATCCTTCTCCGCAAGCAGCTCTCTTTCTTAATTTCGCTAAATACGATCGCAGGGACCGGCTTGAGCCTGGTTCTGATGATTTATCTTCGGCGCATTGCCACGCGCGAGAGTCAGTCCGGTTCGATGATGCCGGACGCCCAGTTGCTTAAGACCATGTTGGCGTATGGCGCAAAGTTTTATGTATCGATCATGGCGGGAACGGTTATTCTGCGTTCGGATCTTCTGATTGTGAATCGCTTTCGTGGAGCAACTGAGGCAGGAGTTTACGGTGTAGCATCACAATTTTCGTTCCTCCTCCTCATGCTGCCGGGCGTGATCGCGACGCTTCTGTTTCCGCGTGTGGCTACGACGCAGGATAGTCGCGGCGAGTTCGCTGTCTTAGTAACGCGCCACACCACGCTTGTAATGTTCGTGACATGTCTGGGCGCGATCCCACTCGCATTTCTACTTCCAGTCATTTACGGGCCGCAGTTCGCCGATGCGACTGTTCAGTTGTTACTTCTTCTACCGGGAATATTTTTTATGGGACTCGAGTCTGTACTCGTCCAGCATTTCACGGGCACGGGTTTGCCGGCCGCGATTCCGTGGTTTTGGGTGGTCACCGTTGCATTCAACATCGGACTAAATCTGCTGTTAGTCCCAAGATTCGGCGCACGCGGCGCGGCCGTTAACTCGACTCTGAGTTACGCACTGATCTTCTTGCTCGTCGCCGTTTATTTTCGCTTGAAGACAGGACGCGGTACGGCCGAGACTTTCATACTTCGTGTTCATGAGTTACGACGCTTGTTAAGACTTCAGCCGGCGATCACGTCGCCTTCCAAAGCTTCGCCGTAAATTCTCTCATGAAAATAGCCTTCCTGATGTTGAGCGGTGATCCGGCGCGTGCCCGCGAAGAGCTGCAGCGGCGACATCCCGATGCGACAGTCGAGACGATTGGTCGCGACACGTTTCAATCCGCGTCGCCCGCGCAACGCGTTCGAATCGTGCGTGCGCTTAATCCCGACATCTTCGCCGTAGCGACCGAACGCCTCGTGTGGCAGCGCGGGCCGAATGCATTTTTGCTGTTGGGCGCGCTGGCCGGCGCGGACGCTTCGGTCATCTTCGACATGTATGGCGGCTGGCACGAAGAACCGAAGGCGAAAGTGATCGCTCACGTGCCGGTGCGGCTCGCGAAAGATTTCGCCGCCAGCAAATCGGCATTGAGGCGTGCCGAGAGAGAGTTGCGAAACCTCGAAGCCCGCATCAATCAAGCGCAAGACGCAGAAACATCCAGGAGCGAGCCGGCGAAGGATCCGAAAATTGCTTATTTGCGCTCGTCGCCCGGCCCCGGCACCCAAGCAGGCGGCGCCGCGAGTCACATCAAGGGCTTTATTCAGGCCGCGCAAGAACTGGGCGCGCATGTTTCGCTCATCAGCAACGACGAGATCGCCGGAATCGATCGTTCGAGTTTTCCGATAAAGATTGTCTGGCCGAACGCAATCGGTTCGTCACGCGCCGCGTTCGACATCTCGAACAATTTGCAGTTTACCGAAGCCGCGATTCGCGAAGTCGAACAGCAGTCTCCGGATTTTATCTATCAGCGCTATGCACGGTTCAGTTGGGCGGGCGTCGCGGCGTCGCTGCATAGTAAGCGGCCCCTGTTCCTTGAATACAACGGTTCGGAAGTTTGGGTGGGACGTTACTGGGATCGTGTGGACAAGTTGGATCTGCTGGCGCGTTACGAACGTCTGAACCTGAAAGCTGCGGAGCGTATCTTTGTCGTGTCTGAAGTAGAACGGCGCAACCTCTTGAAAGTCGGTGTCGATGCCGCGAAGATCGTCGTTAATCCGAACGGCGTCGACGCGGAGAAATTTCAACCGCAGATTGGCGGTGACAAGCTACGGCACGAACTTGGTGTCTCGGACGACGAAGTTTTGGTTGGCTTCGTCGGCACGTTTGGTCCATGGCACGGAGTGGAAGTGCTCGCGAGATCAATCACGCAAATACCTCGCGATGCGCCAATCCGTTTTCTTCTGATTGGCGGCGGCGCGTTGCGGGCCCGAGTTGAAGAAATCTTGCGCGAAGGAGACGCGCTCGATCGTGTAATCATGAAGGGCGCGGTCACGCACGATGAGGTGCCGCGTCTGCTGGATGCGTGTGACATTCTTGTCTCGCCGCACGTGCCGCTCGATGCCGGCGCGGAATTCTTCGGTTCACCGACGAAACTTTTTGAGTACATGGCGATGGGAAAGGGAATTGTCGCGAGCCGGCTTGGCCAAATCGGTGAAGTGCTGGTTGATCAAGAAACTGCATTGCTGGTCGAACCGGGAAACGTGCGGGAATTGTCAGAGGCGATCGAGCTATTGTGCGGTTCGCGAGAGTTGCGCGAACGTCTTGGCCTCGCCGCGCGACGCGCCGCGGTCGCGCATCATACTTGGAAACAGAATGCGCAGAGAGTGCTAAACGCTTATCGTGAATTGGTCGAAGGCTGATGGCTATCAGCCCGCGGCGTTTTCTTTCGTCAGGGTTTCATCCAGATATTCGATCAGGGTTCGCAGGGATGAAAAAGGACTCTTTTCTTTAGACAGCAGATTTTCGTCGGCGATCGTTAAGTCGGTGCCGAGCTCTTGCTTCATGTTTTCCTCGACTTCCATGATGAAGGTGACGAAGTCGAGCGACTCCAGTTTTCCTGATGCGCCGTACAACGGCGCATCGAGTGTCTTTTCGATCTGCGAGCCTTTTGGGAGTTGCTGGTTCAGTTCGTCCACCGCCTTATAAACCACGTTCGTGATGCGTTCGTTGTTTGTCATGTTTCGCGCGATTTTAACTTAGCTCTTACACACATGAAAACATCGCCCGCGAGGATTAGGAAAAGCGTTAGACGTTCCGGCTATAATGACCGTTCGGTGTTTACTCAACTACGATTCAATACATGACAAACCGAGCAGCCGTCAAAGCAATCCGTTCGTATTTGCCGGAAACGAAACTCACAAACGAACAGCTGGCCGAAGAGTTCGGTGATTGGCACGCGGGCCAGATTCTTTCAAAGACCGGCGTCGCCATGCGCGGCGTGGCTGCGCCAGACGAAACGGCCGCCGATCTCGGAATCACGGCGGCAAAAATATTGTTCCGGGATGATGTGTGCACGCCGGACGAGATCGACTTTCTGATTTTTTGCACGCAGAGTCCGGACTACTTCACGCCAACCACCGCCTGCGTGATGCAGGATCGCCTCGGCCTGCGGACGAACATTGGCGCGATCGATTTCAATCAGGGCTGCTCGGGATTCATTTACGGTTTGGCTCTGGCGAAGAGTCTGGTCGAAGCCGGCACCGCGAAAAATGTGCTGCTGATTACCGGCGACACTTACACAAAATTCATCAATCGCCGCGATCGCTCGGTGCGCACGCTGTTTGGCGACGGTGCGGCAGCGACGCTGGTGACCTCGGTCGATTCGAATGAAGAATTGATCGGTCCGCTCATTCTCGGAACGGATGGCAAAGGATTCAATCAAATTATCGTGCCGGCGGGCGGTCTGCGTTGTCCTACGACCGCGGAGACCGCAATCGAGAAACAGGACGACAGCGGCAACTGGCGTTCAGCGGAAAATCTTCACATGAATGGTGGCGACGTTTTCAGTTTCGCGATGAAGACTGTGCCGCCGTCAATTGATGAACTCCTGAGGAAAGCAAGCCTATCGATCGATCAGGTCGACTTCTTCGTGCTGCATCAGGCGAACAGGTTCATCCTCGAACGCCTGCGCGGCAAGATGAAAATCCCCGCCGAAAAATTCTGCATCGACATGGAAAACTGCGGCAACACGGTATCGTCGACAATTCCCATCGCGCTTGAAGGTGCTATCAATCAGCATCGCGTTAGGATCGGCGATCGGATCGCTTTAGTTGGTTTCGGCGTTGGCTATTCGTGGGGCGCGACTCTGATTCGCCTGGTCTGAGATGGATTTGCAGAACATCGCGAAAGCCATTTTGCCGGCGCGCGCGTTCGACTCTTTGCGCCGCGCAAAATGGAAACGCGAACGCCGTCGCGTGGCCTCGCTCCCGTCACTCACCGAAACTGCTCTGCGCGAAATTTTGGAAAATGATCTGCGCCTGTCGCTCGGCAACGTGGTTTACGTTCACAGCGGAATGGATGGCTTGAATCTCGCGTTTCCGTTCTATCGGATTCTGTCTCTGATTCAGGAAATCATCGGCGACCGCGGCTCTGTAGTTTTTCCCACTTATCCCAACCGGAAGATTTCGTCGTATGAATATTTGCGGCGGGGAAGCGTCTTCGATGTGCGTCACAGCCCTTCGTACACCGGAATTTTGACGGAGTTCGCGCGCCGGCAAAACGGCGCGATTCGCAGTTTGCATCCGACGAAGTCCGTTTGCGCGATAGGACCGGCAGCGAAAGATCTCACAGCGACTCATCATCTGTCGCCTTATCCTTATGACGCTTGCAGTCCTTACTATAAGTTGATTGAAAGCAACGCAAAGATCATCGGGCTGGGCACGACCACGAACTACATTTCATTCGGTTATTGCGTTGACGACGCGTACAAAGAGAAGTTTCCCGTGCGCGTCTATTATGAGGAGATTTTTGACGCGTCATGCATAAACTATGACGGCGAGAAGGTGACAGTGAAGACTTACGCGCATGATATGACGACTACCGTACATCCAGACATGCCGAAATGGATGAATACTTATGTGTCGGCAGACGCATGCCGAGATCTGAACTTGCGCGGCATGAAGTTCTTTCGTGCTGATGCGCGGAAACTATTCGAAGAGATGATGGAACTCGCGAAGCGCGACATCATTGCGTACCCACGTTCGGTGCGGAAGTAGGTCCTGTCTCTCCCAATTTGCGGATCTCGAATTCTCCGCTGGCGAGCTTTTCAGCCACCTCACGCAGGGTGACAAATTTGACGTCTTCGGCCTCTGTCGTTTCGCCGACAAAGCGATCAATAGCCTGCCAGTCGCGAATGTCTTTGGGATGGTTCGTCAAAACTACCGGCACGTGTGACAACCCACTTGCAAACGCGCGTTCACGAATCGAGCGGAGCACTTCGCGCATCAACGAATAATCGAGACGGCCCGTATCCGACACAAAATACTTTCTTCGCACAATTGGTTTGATAACTTTTTCGTAAGCCACTTCGATTGTGGAGTGGCCTGCGTCAAGTCCGGGGTTGTAATCATCGCTGCTGCCAGATTGCTCCGGTGCGGCAGACATCTTCTTACGCCTTGCCAGCGCGAGTGAATATGCAATTGCATGTCGTGTCCGGCTTCAAAAGCGTTTCTCACGTGTTCGTCCCAGGAATCGGCAAGCGATTTCAATTCGAGATGGTTCGTCTCGTAACGCCTGAATGATAATTGCTGCATCAGCTCGGGAAAGAAGGTGACGCGCACCCCATGACGCTCGTAAATCTCCATCAATCTGCGCATCGGCGCGAATTGTATCTGCTCGATATCGCCTGAGCCATCTCCGCGCAGTTCCCAATCGTGCGTCAAGGCAAGGTAGATTTGGGGCTTCATGAAACTTGGTTTGTAACCGTTTCGAACGAGCGTTCAGCAATTGTGTCCTTCCGGGCTGCGTATTGTACTATCAGCCGCGCGAAACAAAAGGTGAGAGAACACAATTGCTCAAGACCGAGCGTGTGATTCTGTCCGGTCACATCGAAGCTGGAACATGCCAACTCTCTCCGCAGAAAAACAGCGAGCACGTGAACAATGGACGCACGATCCAGCCGGCGCAATTTACGGTCGTGCGCACGAGTTCGGCACGCGCGAGTTCTTCGACGAAATAGAGCGGCATCGTTACTCGGAATACGCGCCTTGGATGAAGCGCGTGATGGGGTTCGACGAATTCGCAAGCCAGCGACTGCTGGAAGTTGGCTGCGGCATGGGAACGGATATTCTTCAGTTCGCGCGCGGCGGCGCGAATGTGACTGGCGTCGATATCACGCCGCGGTCAGTCGAGACTTCTCGGCATCATTTGCGGCTTTACAATCACAACGGAGATTTTGCGATTACCGACGCTGAAGCCCTTCCCTTTCCCGCCGAGACTTTCGACGTCGTCTATTCAAACGGTGTCCTGCATCACACGCCTGACACTGCCGGCGCGATCCGCGAAGTTCATCGTGTGTTGCGTCCCGGCGGACTCGCGCGCGTGATGCTTTATCATCGCCGTTCGCTTCACTACTGGCTTCAAATCGTGATTCGCCACGGAATACTCGGCGGTGACTTTCTGCGCGGCCGACGGCCCGGCGAAATCATGAGCCGGCGCGTTGAAATCAACGAAGGCGGCGGCCAGCCGCTCGTTCGAGTGTTCAGCCGTGCCGAAGCACGCCGACTTTTTTCGCTGTTCACTGAAGTGAAGATTGAAGTCGAGCAGCTCACGCGCAGCGAATTTTATGCTTTGGGCCGACTGATTCCGGAACGGATTTTTCGATTTCTGGCGCGGACGATCGGCTGGAATGTTATTATCTCAGCGCGAAAATGATCCTCTCGGTAATTGTTCCCTGCTTTAACGAAGCTGACGTCATCGGCGCTACGCACGAGCGACTGACAAAGGCGCTCTCGAATCTCACCAATCTCGATTACGAAATCATTTTTGTTGACGATGGCAGCCGTGATGAAACTTTTCCACTCTTGCGCGGAATTCAGACGCAAGACTCGCGCGCGCGCATCGTGCGGTTGTCGCGCAACTTCGGACATCAGATTGCGGTGACCGCCGGATTGGAAGCCGCGACCGGCGACGCGGTGGTGTTGATTGACGCGGATTTGCAGGATCCGCCAGAAGTGATCGCCGAAATGATCGAGCTGTGGCGCGAAGGAAACGACGTTGTGTACGGCAGCCGCATGAGCCGCGAAGGTGAAGGCCGATTCAAACTTTGGACGGCGAAAGCGTTCTATCGGGTGATCAATCGCCTATCGGACACTCAGATGCCGGTGGACACCGGCGACTTCCGTTTGATGGATCGCAAAGTAGTCGATGTGTTGGTGGCGATGCCCGAGCGCGGCAGATTTTTGCGTGGGATGATTAGCTGGATTGGCTTTCGGCAAACGCCGGTTTATTACAAACGTGAGGCGCGCCCAGCCGGCGCGAGCAAGTATCCGTTCCTGAAGATGATGAAGTTTGCGATGGATGGCATTTTCTCGTTTTCCGTCTTGCCATTGCGCCTGGCGGCCTTGACCGGACTTGCGGCCATCTGGATCGCGATCGCTGGAATAGTCATGGCCGTCGTGGTGCGACTCCTGGATCTCTACGATTTGCGGCTTGGCCGCGGGTGGGCCTCGTTGTTTGTGGCTGTGCTCTTTATGGGCGGAGTGCAGTTGCTTTGTCTCGGCGTGATCGGCGAGTACCTGGGACGAATCTACACTGAAGTTAAGCAGCGACCGCTCTACGCCGTCACTGAACGGTTGGGCTTTTCACACAGTGAGCGGGACAACGCGACATCACGCCAGGGACAAGCGCGCGCCACTTTTTAAGCATGTCGATTGATTTAATTGCCTCACCCACCACGCGGAACCGAATACTCTTTTTCCTAATCGTACTGCTCTTGGCCGGCGCGATTCGATTGCTTACCTACCATTTCATTCGTGACCATCTGACAGACGCAAGTTGGTTTCAATACGGCTCGTATCGAGTCTTCGACAAACACGCGCAGGAGATTATCGATGGCCGCAGCCGCCTATTTTGGATTGATGATCCATCGCGCACCGATCTGATCCAGTATCCACCTGCATATCCGTGGATGATCGCGGCAACCTATCGCATCACCGGCGAGCGGTCAGCTTACGCAATGCAAAAGATCCAGACTGTATTGGACCTTTTGATCTCGCTCATGCTGGCCACCGGCATCGCGATTACTGCGTATGGTTGGCGCGTTGGCATGATCACGAGCGTGCTCGTCGCACTGTCGCCCCTGCTCTCGATTGTTGGAGTGTCGCCGTCAGCGGATGCACCTACGACCTGGTTTGTGATGGCCGCGTTGTGGCTCCTGATTGTTGCGGTCAAAAGAGAAAAAGTTTCGTGGGCCGTGGCCGCCGGCATCGCGCTGGGTGTGGCCTGTTGGCTAAGAGTCAACCCGCTCTTTTTGTGCATTTTCTGGGCGCTGCCAGTCTTCTTTATCACGCGCAGCAACTGGCAAAGAAGTCTTGTCACGAGTGCGGGTGTAGTCCTTGCAACCTTGTTGATAATCTCCCCGATCGTCATTCGCAATTACGTTGTGTTTCCCGACTTTACACCGACCGGCGGAACCATTGGCGCAAATCTGTGGGAGGGCTTAGGGGAGACTGAGTTGGGTCGCGAAGCCGGCTTTACCCTGGGTGACGACAAGATGGTCGAACACGAGCGCGTAAAAATGGGTGTGCCTGCTGATGTGCCGTTCGAGGCCATGTGGCCCGATGGCATTCGCCGTGAACGTGAACGCACGCGTGAATCGCTGGCTTTCATCGCGCAACATCCTGTCTGGTACGCTGGCGTGATGCTGCACCGCATGTGGGGAATGCTGAAGGTTGCCGGCGGTCCTTTGCCCTATTACGGAACTTCCGGGATCAATGTGACGGCGCGCAAATGCCTCTCACCGCAACGACAGAGCGGTTTGCTGGCGATCGCGGTGAACGTGCTCGGGATGATTCAAAGCGTGACGAGGTATCTCTTGTTGCCGCTCGCGGTAGCAGGCGGGTGGCTCGCCTGGAGACGAAATTGGAGAATGACGCTCCCTTTGTTGGCCACGATCTTCTACTATCTGGTCCCGGGAACATTCGCCCACACTGAGATTCGCTACGTCCTGCCCGTACATTATCTTCTGCCCATCTTTGCCGCGGTGACGATTGAAGTTCTGGTTGGCTGGTTTGCCAATTCCTGGCAAACGCGGCTGCGCAAAATCAATTTATGAAAGAGAGACTTCTTCAATTTCTCGCATGTCCAGCATGCGGAGGCACGCTCGCGTTGCGTGAAATCTCCGAGAGGCAGGAAGCGGAAATGTTGACGGGCGAGCTTCACTGCGATGGCTGCCGTGGTTCATTTCCCATCGTTCGTGGCATTCCTCGGTTTGCGAACCTTGCCGAACTGGATGCGGAAAAGGCGGCCACGGCTGAAGGCTTTTCGTTTGAATGGCAACACTTCACCCAGCGCGACGACAAATACGGCGATCAATTTCTGGGCTGGCTCGATCCGGTAAAGCCCGAGTTCTTCAAAAACAAAGTCGTGCTCGACGCGGGCTGCGGAAAAGGCCGGCACACTTTGCTCGCGCAGCAGTGGGGCGCGCGTGATGTCGTGGCCGTCGATTTGAGTGATGCTGTCGAGACTGCGTTCGCGGCCGCGCGCCAATTCGAAAACATTCACGTCGTCCAGGCAGACGTCTGTCGTTTGCCATTCGCGCGAGTATTCGACTATTCGTTCAGTGTGGGCGTGCTCGATCATTTGCCGGTTCCGGCCGAAGGCTTTAACTCTGTCGCTTCGAAGATCAAACCTGGCGGCCACTTTTCGGCCTGGGTTTATGGAGCTGAGAACAATGGCTGGATCACCGGTTTGGTGAATCCGATTCGTCGCCGCTTTACTTCGAAAATCAGTCCGCGCAGTCTCTTGCAACTGACGAAGTTACCAACGGCCCTGTTGTATCTGGTAACCAAGTTGATCTACGGCCCGGCGAAGAAAATCGGTGGACAAGATTTTGTGCGGCGGTTGTACTACGGACAATACCTTAGTTCGCTTGCCGATTTTGGTTGGCGCGAGCAACACACTATAGTATTTGATCACTTGGTTGCTCCTACCGCTCATTACGTTTCGCGCGCACAGTTCGAACAGTGGTGGCGCGGGATCGGAATTAATGACGCCGTGATTGGCTGGCACAACGAAAATAGTTGGCGGGGGTTTGGGCGACTAACTGAATCAGGACAGCAGTCGATGGCCACGAAAGTTAACACCATTACGCCGCTGCTCCCGCGTGAAATGATGGAGCACACTTATCCGCTGCTCTATCAGTTAGAGGAAACGCACTGGTGGTATCTCGGTCGTCGGCGAATCATTGCCAGCTTCGTCAAAGACATCTGCGCGCAAATTACCGATCGGCGGCCGCACATCCTCGACGTTGGTTGTGGCACAGGCGCCAATTTGAAAACGCTTTCTGATTTCGGCGACGCCGAAGGCGTGGACGTATCGCCAGACGCGATCCAGTTCTGTCGCGCACGAGGACTGACGACAGTAAAGTTAGGCGCTGCGGAGGACCTGCCGTATGAATCCGGCACTTTCGATTTAGTGACCGCGCTCGATGTGGTTGAGCACCTCGACGACGATGTGGGCGGATTGCGCGAGATGCGCCGCGTGCTCAGGCCTGGGGGACACGCACTGATTTTCGTGCCCACGTTCATGTGGCTGTGGGGCGTGCAGGACGTAGTGAGCAATCATCGGCGCCGCTACACCCTTCCCGAGTTGCGACGTGCCATGGAAGAAGCAGGCTTTGCAGTCGAGCGCGCGACTTACGCCAACATCACCTTTCTACCGCCTGTTTTTCTGATTAGGCTACTGATGCGAATTACAGGCATTAAGACCGATACTGAGGCGCGGATCAATATTCCAGTTTTCAATCCGTTGTTCGCACGCATCCTGGGAGCCGAAGCGAGGTTCCTGCGCTTAATGAATTTTCCGGTCGGAGTTTCCGGTCTGTGTGTCGCGCGTGCGAAGTGACAAATGCGGCAGTAGCCCGACCGTGAGGGACGGCGCAGTTTCAAATCGTTAATGAAGAGAACCCTCCTGAATTATCTCGCCTGTCCAATCTGCGCAGGCGACATCAAGCTCAATTCGATTTCCGCCGAAGAAGGCGTGGAACTTCTGGCCGGCGAACTTCAGTGCCAGTCATGCGCGAAGACCTTTCCCATTGTGCGAGGTGTTCCGCGTTTCGCGGATCTGGCAAACCTCGAAGAAGATAAACAGGCGACGGCGGACAGCTTCGGTTGGTCATGGCAGGCGTTTTCGCACGATGACGCGAAATATGAACAGCAGTTTCTCGATTGGATCGCGCCGGTCACGTCCGAGTTCTTCGTGGGCAAGGTCGTATTGGAAGGTGGCTGCGGCAAAGGCCGGCACACACGTCGCATCGCAGGTTGGGGGGCAAAGGACATCGTCGCCGTCGATCTAAGCGAAGCAGTCGAAGTGGCTTTCATAGCGACGCGCGGCTTGCCGAACGCTCATATTATCCAAGCCGACATTTTCCGTTTGCCGCTGCGCCGCGCGTTTGACTACGCATTCTCGGTCGGTGTGTTGCATCACTTACCGAATCCACATGAAGGATTCAAATCGTTAGTCTCGAAAGTGAAATCCGGTGGTCACATGTCGGCGTGGATTTACGGCGCGGAGAACAACGGTTGGATTGTCAGCTTCGTTAATCCGGTGCGTCGCGCGACCTCGTCGATGAATCGCCGCGCCCTCTTTCATTTGTCAAAGTTGCCGGCAGCCGGAATGTTCTGTGCGACGAAATTGATCTATGCGCCGCTGAATCGCAGCGACGCGGGAAAGAAACTGGCGCGTCATCTGTTCTACAACGATTATTTAAATTACATCTCGCGTTTCAACTGGCGCGAGCAACATTC
Organism: uncultured bacterium; assembly: GCA_965653675.1. Taxonomy (GTDB): domain Bacteria; phylum Acidobacteriota; class Blastocatellia; order Pyrinomonadales; family Pyrinomonadaceae; genus UBA11740. Next base: position 16,889 of record CBFHBA010000033.1, on the reverse strand, counting down.
TATCGTCTTCGATCACCTCGTTGCGCCGACCGCGTTCTACATTTCGCGTGAAGAATTCGCAGAGTGGTGGCTTGCAGTCGGCGCGCAAGACGTGATTATCAGCTGGCACAACCAGAATAGCTGGCGCGGATTTGGGCGAATTCCTTGACGACTGTGGCTTAGATATTACTTTCGCATCGATGCTTCACGGACATTCAATTATCTGTTTCGGCGGCGAAGACTGGTGGTATCACCACCCGCATTCGAAGAACCATCTGATGCGCCGCTTCGCGCGCGCCGGTAACAAAGTCATTTTCGTTAATTCGATTTCGATGGGCCTGGCGCCGTTGAAGAGCGGCGAGCTGTTGCCGCGCGTCAAACGAAAACTGAAGAGTTACGCAAAGTTGGCGCGCACCACGGAAGAAGGAATTACCGTCATCTCGCCGGCGATCGTGCCGTTCTTTGGCAGCGCCGCGGCGGCGGCGACAAATCGCCGCCTGTTGACTGCGCAGATCTCATCGCTCGCGAAGCGTCGAGGCCTAACCAAACCGATTTTGTGGATTGCGATTCCGACTGCGGTTGAAGTTGTCGGCCGGCTCAACGAATCGATGGTGATCTATCACGTTTCGGACAAGTACGATGCGAACACGATGGATCACGCGACCGACGTGGCGTTGATTCGCAAGCTGCACGAGCGCGCCATCGAAGCTGCCGATCTGGTCTTTTATTCGAGTCGTAAACTCTTTGAGGAAATAACGGCGGGACGCGAGAAATCTTATTTGCTCGAGCAGGCCGTCGATTTCGATCACTGGTCGCGCGTCAGTGGCGAGAAGATGGAAGTTGCTGACGCGGTCGCGAAGATTTCTCAGCCACGGGTTGGTTACTTCGGCGCGATTGAGCCGTGGCTTATCGATCAGGAACTCGTCAAACGGGCTTCGCGCGAGCGACCCGACTGGAATTGGATTTTCATCGGTAACAAATCGCGAGGACTAGAGATCGAAGATCTGCCGAATATTCATTTTCTGGCGCCCGTTTCATATGAAGAGTTACCGAATTATGCCGCGGGCTTCGATGTTTGTGTGCTGCCGTGGAACACGGAAGTGCCGTTCACCAGTTACGGTTCCGCAATCAAAGTGCGTGAGTATCTCGCGTCGGGGAAGCCGGTCGTAATCTCACCTTTGCCCGAATACGAATCGATGAGTGACGTTCTGCGAATTGGCCGAACGCGCGATCAGTTTCTGAATTTGGTGGAAGACGCTCTGCACGAAACTGGATCCGAACCGATCCGCGCGCGCCAAGAGGCCGTGAAGGAGGGGACCTGGGACTCTCGCGCGGAATGGGTGAGCGGGCTGATTGGAAAAAAAGTTAAAAGGACTGAGGACTGAGTGGGGGAAAAAGCAAGAAACAAAGTCCTCAGTGCTCGTTACTCAGTCCTTCTCCGAATATGTGCGGCATCGCCGGATTAATCGACAGAGACGCTGAAGCGCGCATTGGCGCGATGTTGTCAGCTATCGAACATCGCGGGCGCGATGATGAAGGGGTGTGGACGTCGGCGTCGATTAATAACCAAGGCGGTCGCCTCTGTCTCGGTCATCGGCGTTTGTCCATTATCGATACCAGCAGCGCGGGTCATCAGCCGATGATCTCGCACGAGCGCTTCGTGGTGATTCTCAACGGTGAGATTTACAACTATCGGGAATTACGTGACGAACTCATTGCAAAAGGCCATCAATTTCGCAGTCACACCGACACGGAAGTCCTCTTGAATGCGTGGGCTGAATGGGGAACTGAGTGTCTCGATCGCTTGAATGGCATGTTCGCGTTCGCGTTGTGGGATGACAAAGAGCGCTCGCTGTACCTGGTTCGCGATCGGGTCGGCATCAAACCGCTGTATTATGCATGCGGCCAGGATGCCCGCGCTCCCTGGCTGGCATTCGCTTCCGAGATCAAATCAATCCTCGCCAGCGGTCTCATCAAACCCGAACTCGATCACCAATCACTTCACCAATTCCTGACATTCCTGTGGGCGCCTGATCCAAACACGCTCTTCAAAGGCATCAAGACTATTCGGCCCGGGTGCTTCGTGAAGGTTTCTGAGGGCGAAGTCACCGAGCATCAATGGTGGGACATCTCCTTCGACGAAATTGAAGAAGGCAAAGACGAGTCGTGGTGGCAGGAGCGGGTGCTGGAAACGCTCGATCGCGTCGTCAAACTTGAAATGGTTGCCGACGTTCCGCTGGGATCGTTTCTGTCGGGCGGCGTCGATTCATCTTCAATCGTTGCGATGATGAGGCACCACAGTAACGGCCGGCCGGTCGGAACTTACGCGATCGGGATTGAAGCGGAAGATTTGCGTTACGACATTATTCCCGACGACGTCCAATGGGCACGACGCGTTAATCAGCAACTCGAGACCGATTATCACGAGATTATGCTGAAGCCCGAGGTGGCTGAGTTGTTGCCGAAACTTGTCTATCACATGGATGAGCCGGCGATCGACATGGCAATTCCGAGTTATCTCGTGAGCCGCGCGGCGCGCGCATCGATGCGCGTTATGTTGAGCGGCATGGGAGGCGACGAGGTGTTTGCCGGTTATCCACGACAGATGGCGATGAAGCTTGCCGGCGCATTCGATCCAGTGCCGCAACTTTTGCGGCGCCCGCTGATGAAAACACTTGCCGCGGTTTTGCCGGGCGGCATGCCGGGAAGACTCACCGCGCCGCTGCGGAATGCGAAAAAGTTTGCGCGCAGCGCCGCGCTCGAGTTTCAGGAGCGCTACCTCGGATTCGAAACGTATTTCACTGACGAAATGAAGTCGCGACTCTACACGGAGGAGCTACGAGGATCGACGCGCGGGCTCGACGCTTACGCCGCACATCGCGACTACTTCGGCCGCGCGGAGAACGCAGCCCCCCTGAATCAATTGCTCTATGTCGATCTGAAAACATTTTTGCCGTGCCTCAACTTGATGACTACGGACAAAACTTCAATGGCGGCGAACCTCGAAGTGCGGGTGCCGTTTTTGAATGTCGAGATGTTGAAGCTGGCGGCGCGTATGCCGCCTAATATGAAACTGCGTGGCTTGAAACGGAAGTACATCCTAAAGCGTGCTGCCGAGAAGCTTCTGCCGCGTGAAGTCGTGTGGCGTAAGAAGGCTGGCTTCGGCGCGCCGATTCGTTCGTGGCTGCGCGGACCGCTGCGGCCAATGGTCGATGATTTGTTGTCGGAAGATGCGGTGCGCCAACGCGGCTTGTTCGAACCGGGAGAGGTGCGACGAATCATTGAGGCGAATCTCTCCGGCCGTGAAGACTTCAATCTTCAGGTTTTCCAACTCCTTAACCTTGAGCTCTGGCAGCGGCAGTTCATCGATCGTTAATAGCTCGTTCCAGGGCCGGCCCGCGCGTTACAGAACCGCGAGCGGTAGCGAGCGGGATAAAGGCGCAATTTTCGTGTTAGAAGCTCCTTATCCCGCTCGCTACCGCTCGCGGTTCTGTAATGGCTCTGCTGTTTCAAAGATAAAACAGAGTATTGCGCCTAAAATCGGGTCGTGTTAAGCTTTTGGCCCATGGCACACAAAAGCGGAGTCAACACAGCCGAACTTGGCAGCGCCATCCGCCGCCGCCGTGAACAGCAAAACATGAGCTTGCGTGATCTCGCGGACGAGACTGGTGTCTCAGCGTCGACTCTGTCGCGCATTGAGAATGGCACTGGCAAGCCCGACGCCGACAACATCGCGCGGCTCGCCGCGTGGCTCGACATGCCGATCGAACGCGTGATGCATCCGGGGCCACGCGCCGCCAACGATCCGAAGCCGGTGGTTTATTATCCGCACGAATCGACTCCCGAAATTGTGGAAGCCCACCTGCGCGCGGACAAGCATTTGACGCCGCAAACCGCAAGAGCGCTCTCTGAACTCTTCCGCGTTGCTTATACGCAGTTCAGCCAGCCAGACACGAAGGCCGGCCGCAAAGCCCGATAGCTCTTCATCTCGTCGATGCCCCGGCAACCTCTGACTGAAAGCCAAAAAACTCATCGTTAACAACGGGCTCTTTTAGGCACGTGACGGCATGACTGCTTGGCAAAGCTCTGAGTCACGGGGCACAATCACGGAGCTTGACTCCGGAAACACGAATTCAATCTACAGATTTTGATCAGCGCATGGTGCGGCGAGCACTCGAGCTGGCGGCGCGTGGCGTTGGCCTCGTTAGTCCCGGTCCGCTCGTCGGTTGCGTGATCGTGAACGAGCGGCAGCAGATCGTCGGCGAAGGGTTCTACGTTTTCGACGAAGTCAAACACGCCGAAACGATTGCGCTGGAACAGGCGGGCGAATCTGCGCGCGGCGCAACTGCGTACATCTCGCTCGAACCGCACGCGCACCAGGGACGCACGGCCCCTTGCACGGCCGGGCTGATCAAAGCAGGGGTAAAGCGCGTCGTCGCGCCGATTGAAGATCCAAATCCGAAAGTCTCTGGCCGCGGGTTCGCGCACTTACGCGACGCCGGAATTGAAGTGTGCACCGGCTGGCTCGCGGAAGAAGCTTCGCAACTAAACGAAGCCTACATTCATTTCATGCACACCGGCCGTCCGTTTGTTCACTTGAAGTTGGCCGTTTCGTTGGACGGAAAAGTCGCGACGGGGACCGGTGAGTCGCGTTGGATCACCGGGGAACCCGCTCGTGCGCGTGCGCATGAAATGCGACACCAGTACGATGCGATCATGGTTGGCGGCCGCACCGTGGATGTAGACGATCCATTGTTGACTGATCGTTCGGGAAAACCGCGGCGGCGACCGCTGGTGCGTGTGGTGATCGAACAATACTTACGCATGCCGGCCGAGTCGCAACTGGCCCAGACGACAGACGCGGCGCCGGTGATCATCTTCGCCTGCGACGACGCTGACAGTGAGTCAATCGACGCGTTGCGTGCGCGTGGGGTCGAAGTGGTGGCGCAAGGTTCGGCGCTCGACCTCGCGAGTGTGCTGGACGATCTCGGCAAACGTTCGCTTCAGAGCGTGCTGGTGGAAGGCGGGCCGTCACTCGCGGCGTTGCTGCTCGAGGCTGGATTAGTCGACAAAGTCACGTTTTTTGTCGCGCCAATGATTATTGGTGGGCAGGATGCACCCTCTGCAATCGCCGGCGCGGGCGCGGAACAGATTGCGGAGGCGGTAAGACTCGAGCGAATCGAAGTTCGCCAGCACGGCGATGACGTGGAAGTGACGGGATACCCACGAAAGCAAGGGGCAGTAGCCCGACCGTCAGGGAGCGCTTAGGATGGAAGTTCAGCCTACCAACTTTGCCAAGCGTCGGTTTGGACAGAACTTTCTCGTCGACAAGCACGTCGTCGATCGCATCATGGCTGCCGTCGATCCGCGGCCACACGAAACAATTATCGAGATTGGTCCGGGTCGCGGGGTTTTGACAAAGCGTCTGGCGCAGAGTGGCGCGCGAGTCATTGCCATCGAATTCGATCGCGACCTTGCCCGGCGGCTGCGCGATGACTTTCGCGACTATGCGAACTTTCATCTCGTTGAAGCCGATGCCTTAGAAACGGATTTCTGCAAAGTAATTCAACCGGCGCAATCTGTGCGGGTTGTCGCTAATCTCCCGTACAACGTCGGCACGGCAATCCTGCAGAGATTAATCGAGCAAAGAAACTGCATCAGTGAGATGACTCTCATGTTTCAGCGCGAGGTCGCCGATCGAGTTACGGCGGCGCCAGATGCTTTGGCGCGGGGTTATCTTTCGGTATTTGTCGAAGCGTATTGCAAAGCCGAAAGATTGTTTGACGTTTCGCCGCAGGCATTTCGTCCCGTTCCGAAGGTAGTCAGCACTGTGGTTTGCTTGCATGTGCGCGAAAAGATTGCAGCGGATGTGAAAGACGAAAATCTGTTGTGGCAGGTTGTGAGCGCAGGATTCGCGCATCCGCGCAAGACGATTCTGAATAATTTGCGTGAGGCTCCGGAAGCGATTCAGGAGTTGTTGCAGAAACGCGGCGGCGCCAGCATCGTGCTGTGCGATGCGGCTATCCCCGCATTGCGCCGAGCTGAGACGTTGGCCCTGGAGGAATGGGCATTACTCGCGAACGCGATGATTTAGACTTAAGGATAACGTTTTCGTTTACTAGTTCTATTGGCTTGGCCCCAAACAAATTGACAGGGCGTCCGCGTTAGCGGATGGTGTGAGAATAGCCCAGCGCTTCAGCGCTGGGATCAGAGCGTGAAAATAATCGCAAGTCCGTGAAACGGACGACAGACGTTTGAAACCGGTCGTCCATCGGAGATTCTGTCGCCCGCTCCGCAGGATCTAGCTTAAAATAGACGACAGACCCAGCGCTGAAGCGCTGGGCTACTTTCACTTCGTCCGCTTCGCGGACGAGGAAGGCCGCAAGCAACGCTGTTTAGGCAAAGCCAATCCCACTGCCCGAATTAGTCTTCATTACGTTGCACTACAACCCTCACGCCGTTCTTTGGTCGCAGCGACATCGCCGGATAAATCTCAACCGGATGATTCGGATCGAGTTCCAGACGAAACCTTCTGCCAATCGTCGCCAGCACCAAAATCATTTCCATCATTGCGAATGAAGCGCCGATGCAGACGCGCGGACCCGCGCCAAAAGGAAAGTAAGCGTACTTCGGAAGTTGCGCTTCGAACTCGGCAGTCCAGCGTTCCGGTTTGAATCGCAACGGCTCGGCGAAGAAGCGTGCGTCACGATGCGTGGCCCACTGAAACATAAACACCTGCGTGCCCGGCGGTACACGGTAGCCACCGATTTCGCAATCGTTGATAGCTTCGCGGCCAAGCCCGTACGCGGGCGGATAGAGACGCATCGATTCTTTCACGATCTGTTCGGTGTATTTCAGCCGCGACAGATCGGCGAACGTCGCGTCACGGTCGCCGAGCACCTCATCCAGTTCCGCGTGAAATGTCTTTTCGACTTGCGGATTTTGCCCAAGCAAAGACCAGCTCCACGCCAATGTTAAGGCGGTCGTCTCGTGACCCGCGAGAAACAGCGTCATCACTTCATCACGCAGTTGCTTATCGTTCATCCCGCTGCCGTCGTCATCGTGCGCGGCCAAAAGCATCGACAGCAGATCGCCTTCGTCTTGTCCGCTCGCGCGCCGTTCAGCAATGATGCGATAGACGACGTTGTCAATCTTTCGCGCGAGCCGATGAAACCGGACGTGTTCGGGTGTGGGCAGACGATTATTAAGAATCCATTTCAGAGTTGCTTGCGACGCGAACGGCTTGACCATTTCTGACAGTATGGCCCCCACATGATCGACATCGTGCGAAACGTCCGCGCTGAAAAGACAGCGCACGACGATCTCCAACGTCAGCCGCATCATCTCGCGATGCATGTCGCGCGTCTGTCCGTCGCGCCAATCGCCAGTCAGCCGCTTTGCATAATCCACCATCGTCGTCGCATACGTCGCGACCCGCTCGCGATGAAATGCGGGGTTCGACAGACGGCGTTGGCGCTTCCATTCCTCGCCTTCGCTCGTCAATAACCCATTCCCAACCAGTCGCTGAAAGAAATTCGAGCGGAGCGTCATCGCTTTGCGGAAATTCTTTGCGTTCGTCGTTAGCACCGCTTCGATTTCGTTCGGGTGATAGAGAAACAGTGCGGGGACGTAGAGAAACCGCGACCACACGATGTCCCCGTAGTCGCGCTGCATGCGTTCGATGAAGCCAAGCGCGTCGCGATTGAACTCGCGCATCACGCCCATCACGCGTGTGCCCTTTGGCCCGGGTAGCCGCGTTCCAATGTCCAATTTCTTACCGGCGGAATAAGCGCGCGCGAGTTCGCTGATTGAAGGATTCGAGCTCACTGCTTCTTTAGAAGGTCGGTGTAAATCCCTGGTTCGCTGTCTGGAATTACGGTGGCGCTGACCGTTGACTGATAAAACTCAACCGGCCCGGCGCCGCCAATGATTCCATAGACATAGCCGAGCTCGCGCAATCCCCAGAGCGCCGCAACCAACAGAGCTTTTCCGACTCCCTGTTGCCGTTCGGCTTTCGCGACGCCGGTGGGACCGAAAAAAGCTTTGCGCGTGCACTCGTATCCCGCAAAGCCAACCACGCGCCCAGCGCGCGTCGCGATGTACACCGTCACGGGCTTGTTCGCGAACCCGACGGAAATCTCATCAGCCCACGCGACTGAGAAATTTTCTTCGATGAATTTATGGACAGGCGTGATCTCGAACGGTTGCGCGCGACGAACGACTAAACCGTTCTCGTGTGATTGATCGAGTGAAGGTTGAAGCGGCGGCAACTTCAGCAGATTAACGATCAGATCCGGCATTACGGGCAAGTTTACCGAAGAAACTTACGGCGAGCGAGGATGGGCGTTGGGACGGCTCACGTAAATTGAACGGCCAATCCCGCTTCAATTCTTCAATCGTCCCATTGAAGACATCGACATCCATGTCGTATTCCGTGCCGGGAACCGTGTAGAGACACACTGCATGATTGTCGCGCGCACAATTGATTTCGCTAGAGAACTGCCAAAGCGTGTAGCTACTCCACGTGCCTTTCGGAAAATCGGTGACCACCGGTTTGAACCGCGCGTACCAGAGCGGCGTCCGCAAGAACACATCATCCGCTCGCGTTGCTTCATTGATCGCCTTCACCACGAGATTGTTCGCGTACACGAATGGATAGCGGCCGGTTTTTTCTTTGATGCGATTAATGAAGAGGCGAGCTTCATCAAGGCTCATGTGGTTTTCGAAATCTGTGCTTTCCAAATCAAGCGCCATCAGGTCATCGGGCTCAGGCTTAACCGTTTCGAGAAAGAAGTCGGCCTGCTTGATTGGATTTCCCGGCTTTCCGAGATGATAAGCGCCCCACTTGTAACCGCGCTTCTTCGCTTCAATTTTCCGTTCGGCGTATTTCTGGTCGATACGATCGCCAATCGTGGCGCGATGAATAATGGCAACTACGCGCTTATCGGTCGCGAGCTTCTCCCAATCGATGTCATTGCCTTCGAACGGATCGATGACGAATGCGACCTTCGGATTCTTCCACGGTTCGTTGAATTCGGGGGATTGGGCAAAGACCGATGAGGCAAAGATAAAAAGCAATAATCCGGCAAGCTGCGATCTAGTCCTCATGGAAAGTACCGATAGATGTCTTTGCGATTCAAGAATCTTACGAACTCGACAGTTTGACCGTCAAAAGTGAGGCCGACTCGATAATCTCCGATGCGCACGCGATAGTAGTTACCGTGTCCGCGGATTTTCTTTAGATTGGGAATTTCGGAAAGAGAATCGACAGCTTCAATCTGTTCAATCACTTTTCGAAGGCGCTGTGCCAGCGGTCTGTCGATCTTCTTCAGGTCTGTTGCAAAGCTACTCTTGAATTCAATCTTCACTGCGCGGTCTCTAAGATGTGGAAGATTTCTTCGCGCGTTACTCGCAGCGTCTCACGCCCTTCATCAATCGCTCGGGCGAGGGCCGCTTCCTCGATCACTTCCTCAATAATCTGCTTCACCGACGCTGTATATTCCTCACCGCTGCTAATTGATTCGACAAACCTCTCAAGTTCAGCCAGACGATCAGGAGGAAGCTGTTCGATTTTCTTGATTAGTTCATGACGTTCCATTACGAAAAGTATAACACGTGCAGTTGCAATGATTATTCATCTACGCCGTCGCCGAGGGACGGCATCGCTTCCGCTGTCATCTTCCAGGCGCAAAATTGATGCAAGTTTATCCTCGATGTCCACATGAAAACGAGCGGCGATTTGAGCCAAATGAATCCCGAACACGCCTCGAAGTTCTCCCAGCGCAGAACTGAATTCCCAACTTGCCCAGTGGCCACGTCACCAGGCGTAAACGACAAGGTCGGGATCACGGGCTTGAATGTGGTCAAGGAACTTTCTGCATGCTGCTCTCATTGCGCGAAGTGAGTCCGTTAGCGGTGAAGTCTCCGCGGATTTGCTCAATTCAGCGGTCAAGAAATGTCTAATTTTCGACAATCGACGACACGCAGTGCTTTGGTATTTCAAGCGATTCAGGGTTGTAGAGAAGTCTTCGATCCTCAAGATAGGTGATCACTCGTTTTGCCTTTGAAACCTCTGGTTCTGTCGGATTCCACAAGGCACCCACAGGCCCAAGATTTAGACCTGTTAGTCGGCTAACGATCTCTTTGAAGCGCATCTTAGGAGGTGACGGTGTCAATAGCGAGGGGTGCGAACCATATTACAAAGCTTAACCGCAGTCAAAGGGGATGATTTGCTCATGGTATACTCACCCCGCCCCGTTCCAGAGAGTCGAGTCACCAAACTAACCAGTGTCCAACGTCCTCGAAATCATTCCCCTCGGCGGCATCGGCGAGTTCGGAATGAATTGTACGCTGCTGCGTTATGGCGATGAGATGCTCGTCCTCGATGCGGGCATGGGCTTTCCGGAAGAAAGCGTCTATGGCGTCGACGTTTGCATCCCCGATTTCGACATTCTCGAGCAGTACAAGCAGGACATCACCGCGATCATTCTCACGCACGGTCACGAAGATCATCTCGGCGCGCTCCCTTACGTGCTGAAGAAAATCAACGTCCCTGTTTATGCGTCGCACTTCACCCTGGGTCTGGCGGAAAGCAAACTGGATGAGCACGGAATTCTCGGCGACGTGCTGTTGCATCGCGTCGAGCCGCGCGATGTCGTCACGATCGGATCGTTCACCATCGAATTCATTCGCGCCTCGCATTCGCTCATCGATTGTTTTCATCTCGCGATCAAAACGCCGGTCGGCACAATCATTCACACGGGCGATTACAAAGTGGACGAGACGCCGGTCATCGGCGAACCGATCGACTTAAGAACGTTGCGTCGATATGGACAAGAGGGCGTGCTCGCGTTGCTTTCCGATTCGACGAACGCAACCGTGCCTGGCCGTACGCCTTCCGAGCGCGCGGTCATTCCCGCCTTCGAAGAGATCTTTGCGGAGGCCCGAGGCCGAATCATTGTCGCGGCATTTGCTTCTTCGATTCATCGTCTGCAAATCGTTTTTGATGTCGCGCAGCAGTTCGACCGCAAAGTCTGTGTGCTCGGCCGCTCGATGCAGAAAAACGTCGAGATTGCTGAGCGGCTTGGTTATCTCGACATTCACGGACGGATGTTGGTCAGTATCAATGACGCGAAACTTCTCGCGGATGACGAAATCGTCTTCCTGGTCACAGGTTCGCAGGCGGAACCGCGGGCCGCGCTTTATCAGCTTGCGACGCAGATTTACAAAGGAGTCACGATCGAAGAAGGCGACACAGTCGTACTGTCTGCCCGCATTATTCCGGGGAATGAACGCGCGATCTCCAAACTAATCGGCCATATCTACAAGCGTGGCGCAAACATCATCGAAGAGAAGCGACGGCTGATTCACGTGAGCGGCCACGCTTCGCAGGACGACATTCGCATCATGACTGAAGCGGTGCGGCCAAAGTTCGTCGTGCCGATTCACGGCGAGTACCGCATGCTGTTTCGCCACAAAGAGTTCGTCAAAAACCATCTCGGCTACGCGGAAGAGAACATCGTGCTGATCGAAAACGGTGACGTGCTGGAGTTGGACGGCGAGCGCGCAACGATTGTTGACAAAAAAGAGATCAAGCGCACGTTCATCGACGAGTCGGGCTTTGAAGAAATCGAGTTTGAGACGGTGCGCGAGCGCAAGAAGATGGCCTATGAAGGAATGATCACGCTGGTCGTGATCATCGATCGCGACACCGGCGAATTGCAGTCGCCACCGCAGATTGTTGCGCAGGGCGTGCGCGGGTTGGAAGCCGGAAACGGAATCACAAAAGACGCACAACGCGTGGTGGCCGCCGCGCTGGCTGGTGCGTCCCGACAAACATTTGAAGATGAATCGCTTTTGAAAGAGCACGTGCGCGTGGAATTGAAGCGTTTCATACAAAAAGAAACTGGAGCCAAGCCGGTGATTGTGCCGGTCATTCAACAGATATGACCTGGAGTTTCGAGTTTCGAGTTTCCAGTTCAGCGCTCCGTTAGGAGCGCCATGTTTATAGAAGACAATCCATCACAGAATTCTTCCGCCTGAGCGACGCACGTTGCTCAGGCGGAGTTGTTTTGGGTTAGTGCACCGTGTGCTATAAAGATTTCGTCCCTGACGGGACTTCAAACAGTTGAGTTACTGGCAAGATAAAATCGTGTTGATCAGCGGGGCCTCGTCGGGGATCGGTCGTGGCCTTGCGCTTGAGTTGGCCAGGCGCGGCGCTAAGCTCGGACTTGTTGCGCGACGCAAAGAAGTGCTCGATGAAATCATCACTGAGATTGGCGCAAACCAGAGTGCAAACGGCGACAGTCGGCCGGCAAATGTGCTCGCAATTTCGGCGGACGTTCAGAACGCGGAATCGATGTCTGCGGCAGCGCAACAATTGCATTCGCAGTTTGGAAAGATTGATGTGCTAATCGCGAACGCGGGCATTGGCGGCAACGATGACCCGACTCGACTGGACGCGGCGAAATTCGCGAACGTCATCAACACAAATGTCATCGGTGTTTCGAACAGTGTAGCCGCGGTGATTCCTGACATGGTGAAGCGAAGCAGCGGTCAACTGGTCGTGATTTCCAGCCTGGCGGCGTATCGTGGACTGCCGAAGTCCGCCGCATACTGCGCGAGTAAAGCAGCGGTGTCGGCAATGTTTGAAAGTCTGCGCCTCGATCTCAAACCGCGCGGCATCGACGTGACGATTATTCATCCGGGCTTTATCAAGACGCCTTTGACGGCCGGCCGCCAGGCGAAGCTACCCTGGTTTCTGGAACTCGAACCAGCGGTAAAGAAGATGGTGAACGCAATCGAGAAACGTAAGAAATCTTACGCGTTTCCCTGGCAGCTCGCCACGATTGTGCGCAGCGGAATGGTAATGCCGAACGCGTTGTATGATTGGATTGCCAGCCGGAATTCGTTTCGCGAATGAAAGGCATTTTGGATTTTTGATTTGCGATTTAGGATTGCGCGTGTGAGACTGCGTCGCTTGGGACACGGTGATTGAAATCAAAAATCTAAACTCCAAAATCTAAAATGAATCTTCTCCAAGCCATCATCCTCGGCATTGTCCAGGGCCTTACCGAATTTATTCCGATCAGTTCCACGGCGCATCTCGTGCTCGCGATGCGTGCGATGGATTTGCCGCTGACTGCACAACAAAAGACAGCGTCGATCGCCGTGATTCAGCTCGGCACGTTGTTGGCGGTTCTGATTTACTTCGCACGCGACATTTGGAACATCAGCATCGCCTTCATTCAAGATCATCTCAAGTTGCTCAAACGGAATAATGCTGCTGGTCCCCGTCTGTCGCATGACGCGTGGCTCGGTTGGCTCATCATCATTGGCACTTTACCGGTAGCGATTGTCGGCTTGCTGTTCAAGAAACAGATCGAAGGGACGTTGACGAAAAATCTCTGGCTGAGAGCGACGATCATGATCCTGGTGGCCATTCTGTTGGCGATAGCGGAATTCGTGAGCAGGCAGCGAACGCGGATGGAGGACCTCGGCGCCGGCGATGCGCTGGCCGTGGGTTTTGCGCAGTGTCTAGCGTTGATTCCTGGTTCGAGTCGCTCCGGCTCGACAATTATGGCCGGCCTCTTTGCGGGGCAAACCCGCGAGACCGCCGCGCGCTTTTCATTCTTGCTTTCAATTCCCGCCGTCGCCGCGAGTGGTCTGCTTGAGTTGGTTGAAGCCATTCACAAATTGCCGCAGGGCAGTTTGATGAGCCTCGCGGTTGGTACAATTGTCAGTGGAATAGTCGGCTATATTTCGATCTGGTTTCTGCTGCGTTACCTGCGTACGCACTCAACGGGAATCTTCATCGGTTACCGGCTGATAGTTGGTGGCGCGATTTTGATTTCGTTGTTTTTAGGGAAGTTGAGTGCGTTGTGAGGTGCGTTTCGTCTTTTTCACACCGCGCCTTTAGCCCGGTGTCCTATGGCACTAAACAAACACCGGAACCCGTTTTAAACGGTTTCCGCCTGAAGCTAACGCGAAAGACGCCGCGCTGAAGCGACGGCGTGAACGAGAAGATTGACTCAACCTGAAGTACGTGTTGTGAAGGATGCAAGCTGGCAGCTTGCATTACATATAGTAAACTCCCGCCATGACCCCCGCACCCGCACGTCAAAGGCTAGCGAAAAGATGGATTCTGCGGCCGCTCGATGGCGCGGCGAGGAACCGACTGGCGACGACGCTTAACGTATCGCCGATTGTCGCCGGGCTATTGGCTTCAAGAGGTTACGGTGACCAAGCGGCCGCGGAAACTTTCCTCAAACCTTCGCTCGAACACCTTCACGATCCCTTTCTAATGAAGGGAATGCCGGAAGCCGTGAATCGGCTGCTGTATGCAATCGATAATCAACAGCCAGTTTTAATTTACGGTGATTACGATGTTGATGGGACGACCGGAACGGCTGTCTTGTTGCGCGCGCTGCGGATGCTTGGCGCGACGGCGGGTTATCACGTGCCGCATCGATTCACCGAAGGTTACGGCATTCAGCAGGCCGCATTGGAGAAGGCAGCCAGCGATGGCTACAAACTGGTGGTCAGCGTTGACTGCGGAATTCGCGCGCATGAACCTCTCGTCTGGGCCCGCGAGAATGGACTCGACGTCATCATTACCGATCACCATTTGCCCGACGAAGATGAAGGCGCGCCACCCGCGTTTGCAGTACTGAATCCAAATCAGAACGGGTGCGCTTATCCCGACAAAAACCTGGCAGGTGTCGGTGTTGCATTCAAACTGGTTCACGCGTTGTTCCGCGAGCGGGAACGAGAATCCGTCGTGCCCGGATTTCTTAAGATGGTTGCGATCGGAACAGTCGCTGATGTTGCAAAGTTAGTCGGCGAGAATCGCGCGATCGTGGCGCTCGGGCTTTCTGATTTGCCAAAGGCCGTGAATTACGGATTGCGCGCGCTGATCGAGATCGCGGGTTGTGGCGATGGCGCGGAGGTCAACGCGTACGATCTTGGCTTTCGCATCGGTCCACGAATCAACGCCGCCGGACGCATGGATGCAGCGAGCGCCGTCGTCGATCTCTTTAACGCGCAAGACAGGGAAGAAGCGCGGCGTTTGGCGGAGCATCTCGATACGCGTAATCGTGAACGGATGGAAATGCAGCGCGAGATCTTCAATCGCGCGATTGAGGAATTCGAATCAGGGCCGGACCGAGAACATCAAACTCACGCGGCCGTTATCGCCGGTGATGATTGGCATCGCGGCGTCATCGGACTGGCCGCATCAAAGATTGCCGAGCGGCTGAACCGGCCGTGCGTTGTGATTTCGTTCGAAGGCGATATTGGCCATGGCTCCGCGCGCAGCATCGAGGCTTATCATCTTTTCAACGGACTGACGGCGTGTCGCGACCTACTCGACAAGTTTGGCGGCCATTCGCACGCGGCTGGTTTGGCAATTCGCCGTGAATGCCTGCCGGAATTTCGCCGTCGCTTGAATGAACATGCAGCGTCGTGTTTGACTGAAGATGATTTGACGCCAGCCATCGCGATCGATGCTGAAGTGGCGGCAACCGACTTGGGGTTCGGATTATCGAAGGAATTGCATATGCTCGAGCCGTTTGGCGCCGGCAACCCGAGGCCCGTTTTCGCGACGCGTGGTTTGCGCGTGATGGGTGAGCCGCAAGTCATCAAGGAACAGCATCTAAAATTCCGCGTCGCCGGCGAAAACCATCGGCCGTACGAAGCCATTTGGTGGCGCGGCGTGGAAGAGGCGGAGGTCAGGCCACAAGCTAATCAGCCCATCGATCTGGCTTACGAATTCGAAGCGCAACCATGGATGGGCGATATTAGGCTGCAGTTGAATGTGAAGGACATGAAGACGGGTAAATCGTAAATAGACCTCCGAATGCGGATCGTTTATTTACGATTCACGATTTACGATTTACCAGTAATGGAAGTAATCGAACGCAAAAGAAGAATCAGTGCCGTTGACCTGCGCGCTCGTGTGCCGACGATTGCGCGTGGCCTTGCGCTGTTTTTGTTGCTTGCGGGAACAATCTTCGTCGGCGTGTCTTACTACAGAATGCGCAATCACCAACCGTTTAGGTTGCGGTCCGAAGCTCCTGCGCTTTCGAAGGAAATTACGGGCATCATCAACGGTTACGAACAACGTATTACGAAAGAGAATCGACTCTATCTTTGGTTGCGAGCTGCGCGCGATGTGACGTATGCGGATGGGCATCATGAACTCGAGCAGGTAAACCTTCAGGTATTTCAGGCAAACGCCGACAAGCCTGATCAGATTGTCTCCGATCGTTCGCTGTACGATCAGAAAAACGGCCTACTGCAATTTAATGGAAACGTTCAGATTGAGACGCACGACGCGCTGAAAGTGAAGACCGACGCGCTTGTCTATCATCAGGACAAAGAAATTGGCGAGACATCTTCGCCCATCACATTCGAACGGGAGAATGTTTCAGGCAAAGCGACCGGCGCACTCGTTGATGACAAGAATAAGCGTCTCGAGCTGCGCAGTGACGTCGAGATTACCGTCGTCCCGCAAGCGAACGATCCAAATTTGAAAGGCTCACGCGCAAAACCCGTCACAATTCATTCGCGACAGGCGGTGTTCGAGCAAGCATCGATGCGTCTGGCCTTCTCAGGCGGTGCCACTGCTGAGCAAGATCAAGACATCATGAGCGGCGACACGCTCACCGCGCACTTAAACGAACAGCGGAAACTTCAGAAGCTCGAGATGCGCGGGAATTCTTACCTGCGTTCGATGGAGGAAGGTCACGCCGCTGAAGCTCACGCAACCGACATCGATTTTTATCTCGATGGCGATCAGAAGCTGCAGCGCGCTTACGCCGCACGCGATGTACGCGCGCAGACATTGAACGCTGATTCAGACATGCAGCTTACAGGCGCAAGCGTCCTGGACATCAGCTTTCAACCGCAGG
>CBFHBA010000032.1:0-61914 GCA_965653675.1 uncultured bacterium | reverse complement strand
GTTAGAGACCCGGATTTTTCTAATTTAGCCCGGTACTGAAATGGGGGGTAGCTCATTTTCGGCCTTTATTGTGAAATGACAAAGAGGCAACGCAGGGGTAATCATGTGCTGGGCCACCGACCCGAATCTTACTGGCTAAAACTCGCGGTTGTGCCAAGGCCCGAACGTTATAATCAGACTCCGCTCCAAGGAAAACCATGCTGCTCGCTATCGGGGTTCACTATGATCAATGTGGGGACACCATGGGCGCTTCAGGTAATGCAACTTTTAATAATAGCGGGATGATTTTGCTATATTCACCAGTCAAGAGCGAGACGACGCTCAAGATGAGACCTGTGGCGGGGACGGTTGTGAACGCCAGAAGCGTCGGCATATCCTCAAACTGAACCAACCTTTGCCACTTGTATTTTTCACGCATGATTCGCTGGAATGTGCAACGATCGAAGACTACAAGACCCAGGAGCGGCAAGTAGATAAAGTCTGGCGCGAGATAAATAATTAACGCCGGAATCGACGACCCAAAATCTCTGATCTCTAGGGGCAAAAGACAAAGAGTGTACGCGACAGTAAGGTAGAGACCTTTCTTCAATCCTGATCTGCCCTTAATATACTTAAAGAAATAGCCAAAGAAGAAGGCCAAGATAAGTCTGTCGGCGAAAGTCTCGACTATTTGAGTAGCGACATAGAGAGGTAGAAATCTTTTTAACACCCACGTTTGCGTAGCGACGATTACGACCGCAGAAACAAGTGCGAACGGAAGGGCGAGCATGAGAGCGTACTTTGCGGCGTGTTTGCCGTTTTCCCAATTCGATCGATGCGGACCGAATCCAAGAACAAGATCCTCGACTTTGTAATTGGTTGACTGACTTTTTTCGCTAACTTTATTTGTCCTCTTTGTGAGTGGTGTTTTTGAGCTAGCGAGCGGCATCTGATTTTCTTTTTCAAGTCTATCGATCGTGCTTTGCAACTGTGACTTGCGTTTCATAAAAATAAGTGGCGAGATTTCGGCATTGCTAAACTTTTTTATCAGGTTGTCGAAGGAATCTTTAACGAATTTCAACTCTGTGATTGAATCGATTGTTTTGATTTTGCGTCGGCGAAATACCTCACTCGTAAGCGCATCAAGGGAATTGTGTTCTCCAACATTAACCATCGTGAGACGATAGGCTAAAAAACTCAGCATGAACGGAATCGGAATCATGTAGAGATGCTCGGTTGTCCCGACGATGACGCCAACAAATAATAACTTCTCAAAACCCAAGAGGAGAGATTTGTCTGCTTCCTTAAGATCTTCAGTCATCTTAAGCACAAGCAGAATGCCCGAGAAGAGAATATAGATAGATAATGGGCTTAAGAATCCAAACGCATATGTGAGCTTCCTGAGTGAAAACTCGAAGAGCTCAGGCGCCGATAAACTAGGATTGTAGTCCCAAAAAGTATCCTCTCTGTCACCGATGAGCGCGTGGAAAAGGAGACCTAAGATCACAATCATCAGAATGCCAATAAGCAGACCAATGAGTCGCGTCCGCGACGTGTTCCTTGTGACTCCTGAAGATGTCCTAGTCGAGGAAAGGCTGGACTCTCGTTTCGGCTGGCGCTGCGCAAGGTAAAGCCAGACGGGCACAGTCATGAACGCAAGAAGAAGCAAACATCCAACAATCGCTGGCCAGAAACGGTACCCACTGAAATCCATTTCAGACCTGAAGATTGCCAGCCACAGCGAACTCATGATTAAGAAAACCAAGATGGTCGACGTAAGAAGTCTTCCGAGCAGGGCAAACGGCAAGTACCGTAGCAAGCTTGTTTGAGAGTGTTTGGTTTCATCTCGTGACAAAACCCATCCAATAGGCAGCAAACCTACAAGAATTAGTATGACCAGCTCAGCGTATACAAATTCAAGCTGAATTCGCGTTGGCGGTTCGTTTACCAAATAGGTCCTTGCCAAGACGAGATTTGTTATTGGCGTGACGAAGCACAGACCCCCCAAGAAAAACGTCATTAGCCTGAAGTGTCGCCTTAGAGGTTCGTAATGTCGCGTCGCCTTGCGCAAAATCCAGGCGGCCCAAATGATCGGGATGATCAGGAGAAAACCCCACGCCATATCTATAATTACAGTGTACGGATACGGCACGGTATCATAAGGATCGAGTCGAATAAATTTAAGAAAGTCTCCTGTGCCATGAAGAATCCGGTAGCGAAGGCCTGTTTCTATGAGGCTTGACCCATCGGTAGGTTCACGACCTCCAATCCAGGTTGCTTGTTGCCCATTACTACGATATGGCAAGGGGTGAAAAGATGTAACCTCATAATCTTGGACACTAATCTCGACACTGGCGTTTTCGGTGAAGTTCGCAGGCCAATCCAATGCAACACTGCCATTCAGCGCGGGTAGGTTTATCTGATTATTCGGATTGCTCCAGGCCTGAACCGTAGTTAAGTTTTCGTCCGTATTGATCTGCGGAGTGACGCCGAGGAATAAGGGTCGCAGGGCATAATTATTAATCTTGATGTCGGCGAACAGATCTTCAATAAAATCAGGAAACAACGTCTTACCGCTAGTCAATCGAGCGACCCTCTCGTCATCCCTTGGCAGAACCACATCAGATTTCAATTGCAATTTCTTGAGCGAAATAAGCGCCGTCAGTTTTCGCTTAAAGGGTATATATTGGACGCTAAGTTCCTGCGATAACCCACTATAGCTGCCGCTGCCAGCCTTGGCCTTTGCCGATATCCTGTAAACACCCGGTTTCAGATCGTTGATTTTCCAGCTAAACTGCCCGCTTTCGTCAGGCGTTATAACGCCGCTCGCTGTTCCATTTACTATAATTTCGATTGAACAATCGCAGGCCACAGTTCCCTTGATTACCAACGGGCCATTACTAATGATGTCAGAGGGAGTCGAAAGAGTAGGCGGCGTAGGTTCTTCTGGGTCCACCGTCACGGTCTCCGAATCCGTCGACTTAAACTCATGGAATGCGTGAACGGCGGTCGCTCTTAGCTCAATTCTATTAATCCTCGAGTATAGGGTTATGTCTTTTGAATACGAGCCACGTGGCAGATCTTCGCCACTGGACCATTCATTATTAATCCATAGTTCAACATAAGAGCGAATGGGGATCTCAAACGCAAGCTTGACTTGACTCGACGGTATTCGAGCCGGTGTCTTGAACAAATGGATCTGATATGTGTAGGACTTGGGGTAGGCGATATACCAATATACCGCGGACGCTAAAATGAGGGGCGATATTCCGATCAAGGTGTATCGCGATAATCTGCGATACTCTGATTTCTTTGAATGTTGA
This sequence comes from uncultured bacterium, assembly GCA_965653675.1. Lineage (GTDB taxonomy): Bacteria > Acidobacteriota > Blastocatellia > Pyrinomonadales > Pyrinomonadaceae > UBA11740. The sequence goes on along the minus strand of CBFHBA010000032.1, from coordinate 58,612 downwards.
TCCGGCAACGCGATCATGCTGGCTGCCTGAGACTGATTTAGACGGCCCTCGCGTCTTGTTCAGAAGAGCCATTGGCTCTTGGCCTCTTGCAAAAGTTGCGCTTAGGGCCCCTTCTAGCTGGGCTGCCTAACACCATATATTACCGGAAGTACTTGCGGTTGGTCTGTTAGATCTTTAAGCCGGTTTACAAGCCGGCGCAATATATAATGAACATGCTACGAAATCAATAATAGTTCCGACATTTAGTCACGCGAGTTCTGTGATCGAATCTTTCAGAGCGTTCTTGTGCGAGTATCCTTAAATTCGGGCCATTGAAAACTACAGATTCCACTTAACGCGAAATGCCTCAACTATCCTCAGGTATCTTTTGCTCGGATACCTTCGTCCCGATTCCCAATTCCTCACACTGCTTTCGTCTACGCCAAGCACCTTGGCCAGCTTCTTCTGCGAGAAGCCCAGCAACTGGCGGTTTATTTTGATTCGTTCTGAGAGAGACTCTGCTGTGCCAGAACGGGGCGGGCGGTTGACGAATGATGATAGACAGTGGCCGATGTGGTTCGTTACGTTCGACCCACACGGTGATCCGCAGTCGGTCACGCCAGGCACGTTCCGCCAGTTCCTCGATTTCCTTCTCCCGGCTGAAGAACTTGCGCTCGCCGTCTTCGGTATCCAGAAGGAAGCCCTCGAAGTCACCGAAGCGATCGAAGATCAAGCCCGAGATCTTGCCGGTGAACGCTCTGCGCTCTTCTCCTTCCGGCTCGGGGTGCCGCGGATGTTTTTTCCGGCCGTCTCCTGTAGGCGACGGCAAGATCTGCTTGGGATCACCGCCGAACGTGCTGACCCGTCCCGCAATCTGCGATAGATAGCGATGGAACACCGGGTACCAACGGCTGTGGTGTGGAATGAACTCGCCAATCCAGCGCAGCACCGACAGGTCGCGTTCCTCGCGCACCAGCAGCAGTTCCTTATCTCGCACCGGAATGGTGAGTTGGAACGCACCGATGACCCGTCGCCATTCCAGTTCCGCCGGAGCCGCTACCGCTGCCATCGCCCGGCGTATTGCGATGCTCGGGGGCGGAGGCGGGGGTGGAGTTGCTTTGCCGAAGGCGTTGGTTAGTTGCCGAACGACAACGTTGTAAACTTCACCCGGAGGCAGCTTCACGGGCAGATCGACCGTCAACAGCCCGGCATAACTGGGGCCAGCTCCCGCAGGAATCGGAATATAGCTAATCCCACCCGTTTTACACTGCAGCGTGTGAGCGTCGAAGCGTGTGAGCCGATGCGAACTGTACATCCGATCGGCCAGCCCCAGAATGGTTTCCACGTTCACTGCGGGGAGATAAATCTGCGCGGTCACTCCAGGCGGAAGATTGTTCCAATCAATCATCAACTCATCCGGCGTCTGCTTTGCCGGCAATGCCATCGATGTCGGCCGGATTTCGAACGTGGTCACCGATTGCGCCGAGCCCGCGTCGCTCCACACGATGTTGCGCTGCGCCAGTTTGTCCCAGTTCGAGGGATCCTTCCCGAGTGGAATCGGAGTCGGATCGAAGTCGATCTCAGCAATCACGCACAGATGCAGGTTGCGCGCCAGTGCTGCTTTGAGCGGCACCGGGCGGAAGTTCACGTTGGGATCGTTAATATTGAACGGGCCGTCCTGCAGGGGTGGCACGTCTACGGGCAGGCGAAGGTCAGGTTGATTGATGTCGACCCAGCAGCCAAAGAACGTGTCTACCTCGGAGCCATCTCCGTGCGCAGTGATCATCTGGATATTTGGCGAATCCGTTTGCTGATCCATTCCAACGGCGGTCGAATCAATGCGGCCCCAAGCAAAACACGGAACCGTGACGTATTCCCCGTTCTCGATTCCGGCCAGCGCAATGGGTTGTCCGTCAGGGTTGGTTGTCGCGCGCCGATACTGGGCTCCGGGCGGATAGTCGTAAGGCGCGTATGTGACTTGAGTCTGGCGAAGCCGGAAGAACATCCGCACGTTGGTGGCGCCGATCAAGCCGATATAGTGCACTTTGGCCAAAACAAAATTGAAAACCGGTGTGTTGTTCTCGTCGTTTGGCTGGAGATAGAGCTTGGATTTCTCCTCATCAGGCGAAAGCACATTCGGGTCGTCGAACGACTGTCCTCCGGCAGTACCTTGCCCCTGGGTGAGCGCTAGCGTGACTTGCTGAATAAAGTTTGGCGCCGCCGAGGCGTCGGCTCCCATGGTCACGCCAAACCAGGTGTCATTGGGCCGCACCACAAACAATCGCAGATCGATGCTGAGCCATGCCGGATCCCCGTGCAGCAGGAAGGGATCCGGCTGCTTGATCAGGGTGAGCACCGCCGAGGCCGGCACTCCTCCCGCCGTCACGTTAAGCGTGACATCACCACCGGGAGTAAAGGCACTGTCATCGGGAAAATCGATGTTATACAAAAAGGTGAAGCGCTGGATCTCGGTCCCGTAATCGCCGTTCTCCGAAAAGTTGCCCGTGCAGTTAATCGTCATGCCCCCGATGGGAGATGGCACGTTCAATGTCGTACCCGGTCCGGTGATTCCCAACTCGGCTGCGGTGAAGCCATCTACCGCCACCCGGAAGACATCGGGCATCGGCAAACCGCCAGGTGTGTTGCGCGGTTGCAACCGCCTCGCATCCACTTCATCCTGCCCGATCGGGTTCCGATTCAGTATGAAGGTGCAGGCTCTTAGATTGTTGCGAATCGTAAGGCAGAATTGCAGGAGTCCGCATGTGATCTCCTGGATGATGTTCTGCATTTCGCTGTATGCGGGATGAAAGTCACCTAGGGCGCCCCATTCCAGCGTGTAAGAAAGGACTTTCTGCTTGCTTGAATCGACAAAATGCCTGCTGTAGGCGTAATCGTCCGAAGTTCCTGCGGTCGGGTATAGATTGAAGGCCGGTTTGACCGTGTAATCCTTGCCACGGAATATCTGGATGCCATCGTGAAAAGCGCTGGCCAGACTAAGGGCCGTCGTTAAGTCATCACTCGGGATGTATTCCTTATATGCATCGCCTGCGACCCCCCTCATTCCGTCGAACGCCGCATTACGAAAATTCATGTTGGGATCGGAGGATTGATCTTCATCATCGCCCCAGCTATACAGGATGTCTTCGCCGTAACTGTGTAGATCTATAAAAAACTGAACGTTCGGAAAGTTGTCAAATATCCATTTTGCGTTCTGGCTTTCCGGCTCGGAGAAGGCGCTGGACCCGTGATAGGTGCCATTGTCGGGGTCAGGAGAATCGCAGGGATCCGTAGAGTCCGAAATCCCGGACGCCGAGCTAAAGTACTGAGGGAAGTTCCACAGAAAGTCATAATTCCGATTGACGTCGACACCGGGGCACCCAGCGGAGTTCGGGGCCGTAGTGCGTCGGTTTTTGCGCCACATGGCGTCCACGTTCATGCTGTAGTTTCGGCCGTCTGGATTAGCCTGCGGAAACACAACGATGTCGAGGCCGTTAACAATTGCTTGAATATCGCTGGCTGAAAACGTCCTGCCTCCGACCGTCAAAGCGGTACCGGTTTGAAAAGCCTGTTCGAGTTGCTCGACGAAGTTAATCAGAATGTCGGGGCTGCCCCACTCACGCGCATGCACACCGCCAAGGAAATAAACGCCGGGACGGTTGGGACCACCGCCATTCGCAATCTTGATCGCATGGCACTGGCGCCCTTCCCAAGTGAGATTCGGGAGAGCGATCAGTTGCGTGAAACCAGAAAAAGGAGCCGAGGTTGCAACCGTGAGCGCTGATTCCACCTCGTCGACATTCAGATAGGGCATTTGAGATCTCCCTGCGTTTCCCTAGGGACAATCAGCGAGGGCCTGGTCGTTTGTAACGATCGCCCTTTCCAACTTCCTGCTGTCGCTCCTTACCTTGCTTATCCACGTCCTCGTGGCGCTGGACCTTGTAGCCAGCCTTTTCGAGCAGCTGAATGTCAGCAGGTTCGGCAAGGGCACCGACGCTGTAGCCCTCCGAATCGCTGTAACGATTGCCATGATCGAAGACCTGAAGCTTGTGCTTGCGTACCAGATCCAACATGGCTTCTCGATCTTTGCCGGTGATCGTGATGCGATAGCGCGCCATAATAGAAGCTCTCTAGTGATTTTGAGGAGCCGGCGATCAAGCCGGCTCCTGCCTCGAGTTGTTCAGTGCCAGAACGGGGCGGGTGGCTGACGAATGATGATAGACAGTGGCCGATGTGGTTCGTTACGTTCGACCCACACGGTGATCCGCAGTCGGTCACGCCAGGCACGTTCCGCCAGTTCCTCGATTTCCTTCTCCCGGCTGAAGAACTTGCGCTCGCCGTCTTCGGTATCCAGAAGGAAGCCCTCGAAGTCACCGAAGCGATCGAAGATCAAGCCCGAGATCTTGCCGGTGAACGCTCTGCGCTCTTCTCCTTCCGGCTCGGGGTGCCGCGGATGTTTTTTCCGGCCGTCTCCTGTAGGCGACGGCAAGATCTGCTTGGGATCACCGCCGAACGTGCTGACCCGTCCCGCAATCTGCGATAGATAGCGATGGAACACCGGGTACCAACGGCTGTGGTGTGGAATGAACTCGCCAATCCAGCGCAGCACCGACAGGTCGCGTTCCTCGCGCACCAGCAGCAGTTCCTTATCTCGCACCGGAATGGTGAGTTGGAACGCACCGATGACCCGTCGCCATTCCAGTTCCGCCGGAGCCGCTACCGCTGCCATCGCCCGGCGTATTGCGATGCTCGGGGGCGGAGGCGGGGGTGGAGTTGCTTTGCCGAAGGCGTTGGTTAGTTGCCGAACGACAACGTTGTAAACTTCACCCGGAGGCAGCTTCACGGGCAGATCGACCGTCAACAGCCCGGCATAACTGGGGCCAGCTCCCGCAGGAATCGGAATATAGCTAATCCCACCCGTTTTACACTGCAGCGTGTGAGCGTCGAAGCGTGTGAGCCGATGCGAACTGTACATCCGATCGGCCAGCCCCAGAATGGTTTCCACGTTCACTGCGGGGAGATAAATCTGCGCGGTCACTCCAGGCGGAAGATTGTTCCAATCAATCATCAACTCATCCGGCGTCTGCTTTGCCGGCAATGCCATCGATGTCGGCCGGATTTCGAACGTGGTCACCGATTGCGCCGAGCCCGCGTCGCTCCACACGATGTTGCGCTGCGCCAGTTTGTCCCAGTTCGAGGGATCCTTCCCGAGTGGAATCGGAGTCGGATCGAAGTCGATCTCAGCAATCACGCACAGATGCAGGTTGCGCGCCAGTGCTGCTTTGAGCGGCACCGGGCGGAAGTTCACGTTGGGATCGTTAATATTGAACGGGCCGTCCTGCAGGGGTGGCACGTCTACGGGCAGGCGAAGGTCAGGTTGATTGATGTCGACCCAGCAGCCAAAGAACGTGTCTACCTCGGAGCCATCTCCGTGCGCAGTGATCATCTGGATATTTGGCGAATCCGTTTGCTGATCCATTCCAACGGCGGTCGAATCAATGCGGCCCCAAGCAAAACACGGAACCGTGACGTATTCCCCGTTCTCGATTCCGGCCAGCGCAATGGGTTGTCCGTCAGGGTTGGTTGTCGCGCGCCGATACTGGGCTCCGGGCGGATAGTCGTAAGGCGCGTATGTGACTTGAGTCTGGCGAAGCCGGAAGAACATCCGCACGTTGGTGGCGCCGATCAAGCCGATATAGTGCACTTTGGCCAAAACAAAATTGAAAACCGGTGTGTTGTTCTCGTCGTTTGGCTGGAGATAGAGCTTGGATTTCTCCTCATCAGGCGAAAGCACATTCGGGTCGTCGAACGACTGTCCTCCGGCAGTACCTTGCCCCTGGGTGAGCGCTAGCGTGACTTGCTGAATAAAGTTTGGCGCCGCCGAGGCGTCGGCTCCCATGGTCACGCCAAACCAGGTGTCATTGGGCCGCACCACAAACAATCGCAGATCGATGCTGAGCCATGCCGGATCCCCGTGCAGCAGGAAGGGATCCGGCTGCTTGATCAGGGTGAGCACCGCCGAGGCCGGCACTCCTCCCGCCGTCACGTTAAGCGTGACATCACCACCGGGAGTAAAGGCACTGTCATCGGGAAAATCGATGTTATACAAAAAGGTGAAGCGCTGGATCTCGGTCCCGTAATCGCCGTTCTCCGAAAAGTTGCCCGTGCAGTTAATCGTCATGCCCCCGATGGGAGATGGCACGTTCAATGTCGTACCCGGTCCGGTGATTCCCAACTCGGCTGCGGTGAAGCCATCTACCGCCACCCGGAAGACATCGGGCATCGGCAAACCGCCAGGTGTGTTGCGCGGTTGCAACCGCCTCGCATCCACTTCATCCTGCCCGATCGGGTTCCGATTCAGTATGAAGGTGACATCTTTTTCTTCGACTTTGAAGAAAAACGGGTCTAATGACGCCGCAACGACGGTGACACCGTCCGTACCAATCAATTGGTTTCCCTGAGTATTGCGCTGAAAGCGAAAACTACCGCCGCCATTGGGGAAGAAGTTTGCAGGGTCTGGAGTGTTCATGGCCGGGAACACGCCGTAAAAATGCGGCCCAACGGAAAAGAGCCGCGCGTAGTCCCCTGCAAAGCTGGGGCTCGTTGCGGTACGCGCCAGCAACATGTCATCCCAATTCGTCCCATCACTCGTCGTCCTGAAGTGGGTTTCCATGTTTCCGGCCACGAGTTGCTGATAAAGCAGCCCGACAGTCCCCTGGCTGTTGATGATCATTGTGGCCAGGGTTGCGTTGTCCGCAGTAAGCAAGTCGCCTGACCAATCGACCCCACGATTTAAAGAACGTCGCACGCGCAAGGTGTAATTGGGGCCCGCATTATCACACCAGACGATGTAGACTGTGCCGCTGTTGTTAGGGTCTACGGCTATGTTGAAGTCGTTGTTAAGCCGGACACCACCTATGTTTCCTTCATTGATCGGTACGTTGGTGGCCACTAACTTGCCCGCTTTGCCATCACCTGGATCCGTCAGCGCGGCGAAAGAAGGATTACTCGATCCCCAATTATCATCGCGAGCGACGACAATATCAGCGACGCTGTTGTTACCAACGAATGAGCTCCGGCTCAGATAGGCGATGTAAACGGTGCCATCGCTGTGAATGGCGGGTCGAATCTCATACCCGTCATTCGGATTAGGGTTTCTCGGATCGAGCTGTACCTGATTAAACACTGGATTCGCGGCGAGCGCGTCGAGACAAACATCTACGGTAGCGGAGCGCGCTCCGTCCCCGTTGTAGCCCACGTACACGCGGTCTTTGCCGTTGTCAGGACCGCCAATCACCGTGGTCGCCTCTACCCACGGTTGGTCTACAGGAGAACGACTTTCTGCGATTGAGGCAGTGCCTGTTGACGGATCGGCGGTGCGCAGCACATTGAGATCTTGGTTGTCGCCACGAAGGGTACCGAGGTAAAGCTCATTCGAAGTCCTGGCAAAGCACGGGGATTGGTCGAGTGGCATCCCGCCGGGAATGTCGAATTTGAAACCCCAGGTTTCACCTCCATCGGAGGAGAACAACAGTGGGCCGTTGGGATTGCCGCCCTCAGTTGGAGTAAAGGCAGTAATTATCATTTCATGGGGGTTTGCAGGATTAACAGCAATACTCGGCTCGGCATCGAAGTTAGTTTCGTTGCTGTGGTCGTTGGGAATGGCGTTTACGATCCTGAAGATTCTCATCGCGTTTCCCCTTCCGCTGAGATTTCAGTGACTAACTCCTCGATCTTGTTCAGGTCTGATTCCGATTGAAAATCGCTCCGATCAAGCGCGACCCAGGCCTCGGGATCGAGGCTTGCTTCACTCCGGGTTCGTCCTCGGGACGGAGCGTGAAGAATAAAGATTCCCCGCTGTCGCTCTTCAAAACGCGGAGCGCTTGCCCAAAGTGGATGGTCCGATGTTGGGAAGTAGACGATCGTCGACTCATGAGGCTTACCGCTAAGCACTCTGTTGACTCTTAGCTCAGCGGCTACCCACAGTGCGGCATTGCGCTCAAAGGTTTTCCGTTCGACCGGCTTGGTACGCAACACAGTCGCATCTACTACCAGTCCTGCGCTCTTGATCCGATCTACTAGGTGGGCCTGTGGCAGTTGGGACACAGCGGCGGCGACAAGGTCTTCCTGTTGAGGATCCATGTGGTCTACTTCACGCGCCGCAATTCCACGATCGTGGATCCAGCTGTTGGCAAGAAACACCGCCTTCTCCCCAACTCGAAGGTCTCCAGGTGTGCGAGGTAGTACTGTCACCATCTTTCCTGTGAGGTCACCCAGGACCGCATCGGCGCGAAGACTCCGATCAAGGCGCACTACCAGAAAACTCTCTCGTGCGGGTAGGGATGGAACGCTCGACCTGCCACGCTCAACGACGGTTCCTGTGAAAATTAGGCCGGAAGCGCGAACCTGATCGACCAATTCTGAAGATACAGATGTTTTTTGACCGCTTCGCTTGGATGATTCCGGTCTCTTCTTCTTCTCCACGAATTTGCCTCCCCTCCGCTGCTTTGTTTTCAAGCCGTATTTGGCTGAGAAAGTGCGTTCGGCCTGCGCAAGTTTAATTTCGATGAAGTCCTTCGAATTTCCTAAGAAAACGCCAGCAAACCTAGCGAACAAGTACCCGTGCCGACGATTCGTATACCAGACGAATCTTTGTTATGTTTGACTTAGCAGTCTGAGACTTGGCGAGTGTGCGAAAAGCAGAGGCTCGGGAGAATCTCAGCAACGTTGCGAGGTGAGCGCACCATAGTACGGCAAGCTGCAAATGTCAATATCTTTTTTCGTCGTTAGGGGTTGCGCTTAAGAGAGTGCTGCTCGCTGGCCCCGCCGGATGATACAAGCGGGCCGCTTCTTTGCTTTTAACTGTTCCCAAGCGAAAGTTCACATCCGATCCTTCCATATTGCTACTCTTGCCCAGCCTTCATTGTTTTACGCGAATAATGTACGAAGGGAGGAAGCCGAAATTCAGTGATTCACGCGACATGCAACACGTGCTTCTCTCGTCGGCAACTGATGCTTTTGTTACGAATGACACTAATCTGCGCAGGATTATGAATCGTGTCCGATTCGATGATTACGAAGTAGTTAGCTTCAAAGAGATGAGGGAGAGGATCAAGTAGGTGAAGCTGGGAAATCCGAGACTGACGTTAATCATAAACAACCACCCCCGTTCTGACCGGCGTCATCTCACTTACGCTTTTAGCAGTGAACATGGGAATTCGGATGCAGCCGTGACTCGCGGGATAGGTGCTCAGCCGCCTAGAGGAAAGTTAAACGATGGCCAGAGTATTCATACTTGGTGGCGGATTCGGTGGTGTCGGTCGCCACTGAAGCTCTTGCGCAGCAACTGAATAACTCTGCGCACCGCGACGACTTACTCATTCCAGAGAGTTTCACCTCCCCACGCCTTAAAAAACTGGTCAAAAGTGAAAGTGCGTTTACTTAACCAGCCTTTGCCTTTCTGTAACTTACCTTTATTAACCGGCGGATTGAAAACCAGCCGTGGCTCCGACAAGAATAATATGCTGTATTTTCCGGTGCCGTCCCATTTCCAACCGGGCGCAGCTTGCAGCGGAGCCAGTTCCCCTTGATGACTATTCCACCATGTTGCCTTTCGTACACTTCTTACGGCATTGAACAAGTCGTCCCAACTCTCTACTACTTCGACTTGTTGAATTCTGGCTACGTAGCTGATTCCAACTCGAATGCCTGGCGTTGCGTTCGCGATAGTTTGTCCAAAATGAGGAGCAAAATATAGCGCCTCTGCGAGATCACTTGTTGCTTCATAATCACAAGCATACATGTGTGCTTTCAGAAACAGGGCAAGTGTGAGGGGCTCATTGATCTCGCGCGCATAAATCTCGACTGACTCACGTTGCGTCACCATGCGATGATCCTCCAAATAGTGCAGTAAGTCCGCGCTCACAAATCTAACCTTTCGGTTTTGCGAGCGACTCAAATTACTTAACAGTGGTGTTAATTGTTGCCATCGGACGTATTTAACTCCGCGAATCGCTTTTTGGCGCGCAGACGGCATGTATTGCGTTAACAGAATTGTCCACCGGGCGCGATACTTTTTCGCTTGTTCGAAAGGATCAATTGTACCGACCTTCGCCTCGACAACTCCCAGACCGCGAGTTGTCTCGATAAGAATATCCGAACGATCGCTGCCGTGACGATGTTCTATACGGACGTTTCTAGCTTTGCCCCGGAACTCGAAAAGCGTGAGAAAAGGATGTGGATTCAGAGCGATGAGGTATCCAAGCAAGGCGGTCAAACGAGTTTCTCGGACATATCCGCCGAAGGCGCCAACCAGAGTCGAAACTACCGACCCTCCTCGAAGCAGTTCAATTTCCTCTGATTGAGGTTGCTGAATGGTCATCTAAATCCAATCGCTTCTCTTTCGAGGTCTAACGAAATTCGGCGGCGGTATAAAAGCATTGCGAGTGGCTTCGACAAGATATGCGTGGTGCACCTTCGAATGTTTATCGGTTATTCTCAGACGAGGTGACCTCCTGAATTGCATCGTTGACAAGAACTGCTTTCGCTCATCAGTGTCGAAGAGTTTGCGGAACCAGTAATGCGCAGACTCCGATGCGATTACGTAGTTTTTATCGCCACCGAAGTTAACGGCATCTTCATCTCGAACTGATAACAATCTAGAGCAATCATTCATTCCGTCTCCAACGTAGTTTGTGACGTCGTTTACATCAGTAAACGTGAGCGCCTTTCCCATGTGAACGGCAACGCGAACGCCTTCATAAAAAGCATTCGATTGATGTTTCGATAACCAAAGTAGGAAGTTCCGAATCGAGAGCCCTAACAAGACGCCATATCCGCAAATTTGTGGATTTACGACGATGTATATCCCGTCACCGGTTGACGCATATCCAAGTACTACTTCAGATTTTCTAAGGTTCGATAACTCGGATGCGAAATGAACTTCCTTTGTTAGATCAACCTGAAGAACATCCATAGAGGCTAACTGCTGGTCATTTGATAGTAAGGAATATCCGATAAGATCAAGGAGCACTATGTCCGTGGTAATCTCTAACGTCTGGCTAGCCATTGCTATTGACTCTAAGAATCTCATCGGTCAGCTTGAGGTACTCTGAAAGGCGAAATCGCTGGGTCTGGTTCTCCAAATCTCACTACGGCCCAATCGTCATCTCGCTCTGATACCACTCCTTTTTCAATAGTAATGCCAGTGATTAATCGGCCTTGAGCCAATTGAGCATGGAAAGGATTTGCCAAGACCTCCCAGGAATGAAGTTTAAAGAACCGCTCCTGCGTGATTTCACCGGACAGCAGTTCGAGCAATCCCCTCGCCGAAATCTTTATTTCCTCTTCAGCCACAGTCCAACCTCCCGTAAAGCTCAAACCTTTGTCTTTCCACTTGCTCTTAAGCTGATGTCCCGCGTTTGTTGCGGTTTGTTCAGATTCAGGAAAGTACAGTTCCATTTCTTCGATCGCCTTTTCGATTTCGCTGCCGACATCAGCGAAGGGCTGCCCCTTATACAAAGTCGCAACGGTGGTTCGTTCTGGATTGCTGATAGTTTGTTGAATGGCGAACGTAAGGATGAAACTAATCTCCGGATGTTCCTTCAGAAAGTATTTGAAGACATCGTCTATATGATCCTCATAGAAGTATCGCGTTGCGTTCAAATGGGCGTATCCGCCGTCGCAAACAATTATTGCGCGAGGTCCTTTATAGTCGGCCCTTCTCAATTTCTCAGCCTTTTCTTCCAGTCGTGAGTAGACCGTGTTTCGCACTAACGACTTAAGTTCGTTGTAGGCGGGCCAACCCCTGGCTGACCTCGTTTGCTCTGGGTCATAGGTGATCCGAATGTCGATCGGAGGAGCAGTCTGAGTAATCACATGTTCGCGTTTCGTGTGTGGATCGCGAGCGATCGCCTCGAGGAAATCATAGAAAGCGCCGTTGAACACATCAGTCTCAAGTCGTTCACGGTGCGGGAGCTTTAATCGAGGGTTTGGCCTTGGCCAAGTTTTATTGTCGACCTCAGCACCGACGAAAATGCCAAATGAACCGTTTCTCAATCCTCGTTTGTAGACAATATCGCTAAACCGGATGTGGAACTCTTGAATCGGATATCTGTCATCCACTCCGCGGTCTGAAACCGTCACGATGTCGGCGATGAATCCTTGAGACATGTCGGATCGGGAAGTGAAGTCTATATCCGGCCTCTTTCCCATTGGGGGTTCGTGCCTCACGTGCCCAAGTTTGTGAAACACGTTGAGCAGAACTATCTCCCACTCGTAACCCAACGATTCTGCGTTGGCCTTGTTCAACCCGTCCGCGTGTTTCTTCGTTTGTTTCCTGGACAAGAACGAAGAATTCTCATCGATGAGTCGTTGCAGTGTTCTTCGTGAAAAAATAGCCATCAGGCAGAACCACCTTATGGATATAGCTCATTGATCAATTCTGCGCACATACTCACCCAAGGGATGCCCATCCCATGAAGCGTCGGACTTCCGTGCGCTAGGTCATTTCTAGCTTTGGAAATGGCGACTGAAAGAGGTATGGCAGGGCCGAGTGGACTAACAAGCTTTCTATTCTTGAATACTTTTTCTAAAAGGCTCTTGAACGGCGTCTTCTTCTCACCAGTCTTTTCTCTTACCGCCATCTCAAGTGAAGCTAACGCTTGCATAATGGCCGTGATATTGAACGAATACACGAACCAAGAATAGACGAGAAGGTTTCGCGCGGTTTCAAAGTGGTTTCTGACATCTGTCGGCGTGCTGCTACTGATTGTGATTCTCTCTACTTCGTTGTAGATGGATTCACAAGTTGTCTCAGTCACCACGCCTGTAGAGTGTTCAAAATCGACCCTATTACGATTTCGGATGTCTGGTGAGCACAGTTCGTTCCGAGGCTTCAATTGCTCCATTAGTAGTCCTCTTTACCGTTTCTATCGTTCGACTGTGAGATCCAATCAACCTCTTGAAGGTGCAATTCGTCCCTGATGAGGTTCCACTTATCCTGTGGCAGCAGTTGTTTGATTTGTTCCACTACAGACTCACCAAATGTTCTTAGATCATTTAAGGCCTTATGCATCGGAAACCATTTCAACCGCCCATAGCGGTCAGGGCCAAGCCGAAGAGCAGTCATTGCGGGCCGATGTCCACCGCGAATTCTATGAACCATAACTGGCCGAGAGTATTGGATACTCCTGAGTTCGTGAAGCACTGAAGGTAGAAAGATCATCTGGCCGGGAAGATCTGATTGAACAAAATCATCTAAACCTGCGGACCTCAGTACCCTTTCCCACTTGCTGTGATACTTACGCTTTGGTGCCAACATATCTACCAGTTTTTGTTCAGAGTCTGCGGTCAGATAAGAAACGACATAGCCTTTGCGGCCTAGCCAGCCCGGACGCACTGGTCGAATGTTCCCCAGGTGTTGAAGAGCGATCTCCTTGAATCTTGGCTCAAACTCCTGCAGCGCAGTCGTGATCGCGACCTCCGATACTTTTGCTACAGTCGTAAGTTGCTCTTCCCCGCCTGTTATGCGCCGCTTCAGATGAATGTCGACTTCTTTTGAGAGGTTTCCGAACGAAATCAATAGGTGTGGCAAGTCTGATCGATCATTTCTTAAGATGAGTAGTTTTGTGTTTGAACCCTGACGCAATTCGACGGTGATCGCTCCGATCCTAAAGCGATGTACGTGAAGAGTGCCATTCATCATGTCTTGCTAAGTCCTTTGAAAGTATGGCAACCGGAAAATGCGTTTAAAGTCATCAGCCCACATCGGCACGCCAGATATTGTCATCTGAAGCGGAAAATTCTTATTAGGTACATTTTCGGGATACGATAAACGTAACGAAGTGTCGCGGTCATTTCCAGTCAAGCTCACTAGAGCGCAAGGCTCCTGTATCTCGTTTGGGAAGACATTCAATTCAATTCGAGCGACGGATACCAATGTTTGCTTGAACTCATCGGCTTTAATTCGATTTGAAGGAGTCAATGTCGTTCCAGAGCATCGTGCTATCGCCTTCGTTACCGCATCAACCAGTCTCAACGAAATGTAATACACGGCGTACAAGTGAAGTTTAATGTCCTTACAGAAAGAGAACGCGGTATTGCCCCTGTGAATAGTTTGCGAAGGGCCAACAGCACCGTCATCACCAATCTGTTCCAAAAAGTAACCAGGTCGAAAGTCATCCGGGCGATGAAAATAGAGCCATCGGAGTCGTCCTTGGTGGTGTTTTAGATTGTTCACAAGTGGTCCTAAATGCCTTCTTAGATACCATTCGATCGAGTTCTCAAAAGTCTGTAATTGTTGAAAGCCTGCCTTCCGTAGGAATTCTGCTTGAAAGCGTGTTGGCTCTGCGATCTGTGGCGGCACGAGGCTCTTGAAGACTAAGTAACAATCGTCAATGTGCTCGCGAAGCGTGTAGAGCAGACTCTTGTAAGAGTTCATTAGCAACTCAAACTGGCGGTTCTCATCCGGTGTCCCCACAAACTGCCTGATCGTCGGATATCGCTCTAAAACATCTTCGAATGCGGTGAACACTTGGTTGAGTGAGATTTTGTACAAGCTCCACGGGTGCCGCAAGCAATGTTGACGGTGATACAAAAGCGAATCCGGGATGCTACCTAAGTAGTCCAGGGCGACAGGCGCGAGGTTGCCATTCACCTTTAGCGAACGCGTCAATTCAGTCGGATTCATGGAGTCTAATATAGACTGACTTCGGTGTTTGCTTACACCCTTTTCTCAGAAAACTAGACTCAACATTTTGCGAACACATGGTCGATTGCTTGGGCCGTATTGCGGGAGCCGAAAATCAGGGCAGGTGGCAAAAGAAATGACTTGAAGTTGGACAAATAAAACGGGCGGAGCCCTCCCACAAGCCCCGCCCTGAGGCTACGCGTCCTCACCCCGCGTAACCGCTTCGCCCACCGGGGAGGCGGGCGCGGCCAGAGTTTAGCCACGTGGCAGGACGGATGCAAACATTTATCTGCCGCGAGGTTTTGATTACACTTTGGCTGATTAATAAAGCCGTACGGATTTTCGACCGGGAAAATGGATCAGCTTCTGCTGCCTTATCTGCAAGCGACCAGCGACTCAGATCGAGACCAGCAACTTCAAGAAATCCTTTCGACGTATGCCGTTCCTGAAGTCAGGATAGCTTTGCGACGCCGCCTGTCTTTCTTCGTCGATGCGCACGGTAAGAGTCCCCACAATAAAGATGCCGAAGATCTCTTTCAGGAAATCATGACCAAGATCGTGCAAGCTTTGCACAATCTAACCAAGCCGTCGTCGAATGCGGTCATCGAAGATTTGCACGAATACATCGCTCGCATTACAGCCAATTGCTGTAACGATGTTTTGCGAAAACAATCGCCGACGCGAACGCGGCTGAAGTCCAACCTTAGATTTCTCCTGACGCACCATGAAGACTTTGCTATTTGGAAGTCTGCCGGCTTGACGCTGACGGGCATCGCCGAATGGCGCGATGAGCGAGTAGCTCCAACTCAATTATTAGTGTCTGTTGATTCAGAGGCACTTGCGACCTTTAGGTCAGCGACATGGCCGGGCGAGAATATAAAACAAGTATCGCTGACTCGAATAGTTCGAGAAGTTTTTCAGTGGCTCTCACGTCCGGTTGAAATTGATGAGTTGGTTGGCATTGTCGCGGCGATTCAGAACATAAAGGACCTTCCAACCGTCGCGCTTCATGAAAACCTGCCAACCGATACTTCAAATGCTCAAGCGCTGCTGGAGGGCAAAGACGTTCTTCGGACTCTTTGGCGAGCACTTCGAGAACTCTCGAGGGAACAGCGCGACGTGTTTTGTTTTGGCTTTGAGGACGACAGCGGGAGAGACCTGTTTACCGTCTTGCTTGAAACCGAGACCGTCACGTTTCGAGAACTTACTGAGGAACTTGGCCGGCCGACGGACGAGATAGTCAGATTGTGGTCGAAGATGCCGATGGACAATAAGGCTATCGCTGAGGAATTGAAAATAACTCGTGGCAGAGTGTACCAGCATCGCTCTCGTGCTCTCGAAAAACTAAAGAAAGGACTGTTACCGTTTTCCGGCGAAAATAAATACTAAGCGGGATGGAAGAATCGGCTCAAACTCCCGTCTAGTACATATCAGAGGACAAACGGACGCCCGCTAAATGTCCAACCACGTATCGAGAGCGACCATGAAGCTTTTCTCAGCTAGAGCATTGCCGCAAGCTGAACTCGGGGCCATTGGCCAACACCTGGCTGATTGCCCTGAGTGCCATGGATTGCTCGTGGAAAGTCTGCGAGAGAGAGGCAACGAACCCTCCACTTTCACCTTGGCGCCTGAATACTGGCTGCGACATGAGCACCTGGACTACGACCAACTTGTCGAACTTTCGGAAGGACGGCTTGACGCAGATGAGCGGGAGGCGATGGACGCCCATCTGAGGGTGTGCTCAACATGTGAAGAGGATGTAAAGGCATTCCTGGCATTTCGAAAAGAAATCGATTCTGAACTGAAGCCGCCTTACTCGCGGGCTTTAGCTCAGCAACCTGTTCACAAGCGACCGTGGAGGCTCACCTGGAATCCATTGGCTTGGAGACCACTTTACGCAGCCGCCGCGATCATTCTGGCAATCGCATTCATAATCGGCGTTGCAGTATTGCTCAAGCGCAGGACGAACACTCTTCAAGCTGGTTACGCTCCGATACCGCAAGTTAGCCCGAATGTTAACCAAGGCAACCCCATTGGCTCGTCAACGCCGCCAGGCATTAACGCGTCGACGCCTGAACCGCCCATCGTTGCGCTAAACGACAATGGTCGCGTGATCGCGCTAGACAAGAATGGTAACGCGAGCGGGATCGATGAGATTCCTAGCCAAGCCAAGGATGACGTTGCCAGAGTTCTCAAGACGGAGCGTCTGGAAACCCCTAATCCAAACGAGCTGCTGGGTGAGGAATCTGGTTTGCGCGGGGGTAACGAGAAGCCACGATTCAGGCTCATCTATCCTTCGAGAATAGTGATCACAACCGTTACACCAACGTTGAGATGGGAAGCCGCTCCCGGCGCGACTTCATACCGCGTCTACGTCAGCGACGCGCGCGGGTCTGAAGTGACGAAGAGCGATGCGTTATCACCCGATCGTACGAACTGGACGGTAGAGCGGCCGCTGAAGCGTGGTGAAGTCTTTACCTGGTCGGTTGGTGCAGTCATTGATGGTAAAGAGATTATTTCGCCGGGACCGTCGTCACCTGAAATGAAGTTCAAAGTCTTATCGGCGAGAAGCTTCGAGCAATTGAAGAAACTTAAAAGCTCCAACTCTCATCTTGTGTTAGGTGTGTTCTATGCTCGCGAAGGTCTCCATGGCGAAGCTAAGCGCGAGTTTCAAATACTGCTTCGTGAAAATCCAAATTCGGACCTAGCCAAAAAGCTTCTCAAGCAAGCTGAGCCCGCGAGAAGCCGATAGTCTCTCAACCTTCATCTAGAATCGCCGATCATCACAAAGGCTGCCCAATAGAACGGATGGCGATATTGTTGATTCTTCATCAGGACTAGAGCTGCTTGGCGCAGTGCTTCCGCTTTCTTGTCTGTACTACGCGCGTTGGGACTTTTAAGTGACTTATAGAAATTCATCATAAGTTGAGAGGTGCTGGAAGAGTTGACCTTCCACTGGCTAACCAGCATCGATCGAGTGCCGGCGAGGAAGAACGCCCACGACATCCCCATTACACCTTCGCCCGGACTGATCCGGCCGTTCGCGGTGTCGCATGCTGAAAGCACCGCAAGGTCGGCATTCAGTTTCATATTCATTATCTCGCGCGCTTCCAGTAATCCATCGTTCTCTACATCCCCTTCTGTTTTTGTTAACAGCAAATGCGAGTAGAGAGGTTGCCGATTATCGAGAACGCCATGAGTAGCGAGATGGATTGTTGAATATTGTGGAGCCAGAGCCTTAAATGACTTCTCGCTTGCTTCTCGACCAATAAATATTTTGTTATTGGTCGAACTGAAAGACTTTGAAATTGAATTTACTTCTGTCTCTGCCTCGGGCAGCGGACAGAGTTCCGTCTTCTTCTCTTCGTCTTTGCCGATTACCGGGTTTCCAAAACCAATCAGTGAGGCTTTCTTAGTTGTCGAAACTTCCTTGTCTTTGGTCATTTCATTCAAGACACTCAATGAGGGCGCGTAGGACAAGGAGCGCTCTTCGATTACGAAACGACCGCCTTCCGTCATCAATGCCTGAAATGGAAGGTTCCAAAGAAAACCATCGGGAACAAGGCAGATATCTTCAACTCCTCTGAGTTCTGACTCAGTGGGACCGATCAATGTTGAGTAGAGTTCGCGAGCCAGACCCGCGAAGTCAGGATGCCTTTCAGCCAGCCTCTCATGGAATTCCTCAACTTTGCGTCGCAGATCCTCAGGCTTTATCGGTATCGAATGGACGTTGAGCTTTGGCGCTTCGCTTGGCTTTCCTGGCGTCACCACAAACAGATAAATCCGATCCTTGCCCATCACAAATTCTAATAATGCACGCTTGTTATTTAGCGTAAGACGATTCAGTTCATTGCTCGTTAGCAAAGAAGTGTGTCCGCTACGAATTCTCAGGTCGGCGTGCGCCACATAAAGCGCATCCTGAAAAGCTTGATATTCAAGGCGAGCGCTGTCCAATTGCCGATAAAGCGCGTCTGCGGAAGAATTCGAACGTTCGCGAACTCTGATTTGATCATTAATCTCGGAAATTCTTTTATTAAGGAGATGCGCTTGCTCCCGCTGCGCGGGCGTCATCAATCTCCTGAGTTCACTTCTTTCTCCGCTCAAGACATCCAACAAAACGCGGCCTTTTGCCCGTTCAGCGAACAAGAGAGCGTCCAGCGGCTTATTCTGCTTAACAAGCAGATCGACAAGTGAATGATAAGAAGCGACTTTGTTTTCGAGGAAGAGTTGTGACTCAACTTCACTCCCGGCGACTTGCTCGCGCATCTGTTCAAGTTCGTCGACCGCTTGCTTCAGAGTTTGCGTCGCTAGATCGATCTTGTTTTGTGCCGCGTAGATTTGACCAAGTGTGGTTGTAGCCAGGTAAGTGAGCTTTGGCGAGCGCGATAAGTGACTTAATGCAACCGCTTCTTCCGCGTGCGCGGCCGCTTGCGGAAAACTTCCCATTTCGTAGTAGGTCTGTGAGATACGCCATTCCAATTCTGTCTGACGAGTTGGCTCGTGAAGATTCTTCGCAAGCTTGAGACTCTGATCAAACGCTTCGAGGGCGCCTGGAAACTCACGCTTCGCGGTTAACACAGCACCGATGCCTTCACCAGCCGCAATCATCGCATCGACACTGTGAACACGTTGCGCAACCTCGAGACTGGATTTGAACCGTGCGAGAGCCGCGTCATAACTTGATTGACGTTGTTCCGTGACGCCGAGATTAAGTAGCACCGAAGCAGCTTCTCGCTGATTGTTGTTCGATAGATAAACTCTCAAGCTCGCATCAAAGCTCTTCTTGGCTTGTGCGTAGTCTTCCTGCTCCAGATAGAGAACTCCGATGTCGTTCTGCAGACTGGCCATTGAATCCTGGTCTGAGGTCTGCTCGACAACCTTCAACGCGTCGTTGAGGTAAGAAAGCGCTTTGGCGTAGTCGCCGCTGGATGTGAAGGCATGACCAATCGCTTGAAGATCGCCGGCAATGTACCAGTTATAATTTGAGCCGACCCGATTCAATTGTTGATGTAGCGCAAGCGCTTTGTTGAGTTTTTCGATAGCGTTGCCGAAATCGCCGTCGCGGAGGTCTAGATTTGCGAGCGTTGACAGAGCGGCGGCTCTTCCATATTCAACCGGCCAGATTCCGGGTGAATCGTTCGCCTTTGCTGCTTCGCATAGTGATAGAGCTCGTTCGGAATATTGTGCGGCGTGCGGATAGTCTTCTTGAATAAAGTAAAGCAACCCTAAGTCGGCGAGAACATAAGTTAAGTCGTTTTCAGAACGTGATTCTTCAAAGAGCTTTCTGCTTCGTTCATAGGACTCGATTGCTTTTGATATTTGATGTAATCCTGAGTACGTGCGCCCGATGTTGTAATAAGTTGTCGCCACTAGTCTTGCGTTCTTTAGGTGCGCGGCAACCTGTACTGCAATGTTGTAAGTCGCGAGAGATTGTTCTGGTGACGAGATGTAATAGGCATTTGCTGCCCGGCTATTAAGCGTATCCCAGAGATCCTTATTCACTAGCCGCGGATTCGACGCGAGAAGTTGCTCTCTCGCTGGTTCAGCTTCTTGAGCACAGAGTACCTCTACCAAGTCACTCTCGGTCTGAATGTCTCGTTTGGGAGATTGCCCAAACGAGAACAAGGGCCAAACGAACAGAATTAGAAATGTCAGGATTTTAGGCGACATAGTAAGAACGATTTAGCCAAATTCCAGCGCAGGGCCGTGACGCAGTTGGCGTCATTGCCTTGCGCTCGAACTTGGAGAGTTTTTGAATCCGAAGCCTCAGAGTCGCAATATCAACAAGAGGTACGTGTACCAGTCTGGCGGTGGCGGTGGCGGAGGCTGTGGGGACGAATTCTTTGTTCCTTGTGGTCCTCCGTCGTCGGCACGAGCCGTCATTGGCGCTGCAATGACCAGCGTTGCGATCAAACACAGAGTCGTGATCGCTAGTTTCAGTTTCCTCATGATAGTTCTCCTGGGTTAGGGCCGCGATATTGCTGCGGACAGGGTTAAGGTTGTGCTTACTTGAGCAGAAACTCTTTGACAAAGAGTATCGTTGCATACAGTCGGTAGTTTCGGTTGTCTGGTTGAAGGAATCCGTGCCCTTCGTCTTTCGCGACGATGTACCAAACCGGAATGTGATCCTTCGTGGCTGCTACAAGCCGCGAAGCCTCACTCACTGGAACCCGCGGATCGTTCTGGCCCTGTGTGATCAGCATGGGCTTTTTCATTTTTGAAACGTTATTAATTGGCGCAGTGCGCTCCATGAACTCTTTGGTTTTTGGATCACGTTCATCCCCAAACTCAGCGCGTTGAAGCTCTCGTCGCCAGCCTTCAGTGTGCTCGACAAAATTCGCAAGATCGGAGATTCCATAATCGGAAATCACGCCTCTGATCCGATCGCTGTACATGAAGGCAGCGGATAGGGCGAGATAGCCGCCGTAGCTTGCTCCCTCAACCAACACGCGTTCGCTATCGAGATTTGGCTGGGACCTGATCCAATCCAGCAAAGCACCTAAATCTTTGACAGAATCTTCGCGGCGAATTCCATCATCAAGATGCAAAAAGGCTTTGCCGAAACCGGATGAGCCGCGGACATTCGGATAAATCTTTGCCACGCCTAGTTCGTTCAGAAAGTAATTGCCTTCGTAACCGAATACCGGGCGATACTGGTCTTCCGGCCCTCCGTGAATATCGATGATCACGGGACGCTTGCCAGTGAACTTTGGTGGCGGACGAAACAAAAAGCCGGAAAGAATCCGCTTATCGAAGGTCGGCCAATGAATCAATTCCGGTTGTGAGAACTTAGACGCGTCCACGCCGTTTGTTACCCACAAGTCCGCCTTCCCATTCTCGGCGTTCACCGAATAAACGTCGTTTGGAGTTCTTGGTGATTTGAAATTAAAGGCGACTTCGGTCGAATCGTTCCGCCACTTGAGATCTGACATTACGCCGAGTGGAAGTTGTGGCGACGCTAGTTCTTTTCCGCTAGTGATTTCGAACAAATGAAATCTTGAAACCGCATCCTCGTTAGTGATAAACGCGATCCTTTTTCCGTTCCGTGCAACTTGGAATTCTTCCACGTCCCACTTTTCTCCGGAGGGCACGTACCTAATCTTGTGAGAGGTCAAATCAATGTAAGCCAGTCGTCGAAAATCGGACTCATGGTCCGTGACGACATAAACCCCTTTTCCGTCTTTCGCGAATTGCGGGAAGTCATAGAACTCAGGCTGAGAAGACTTTGGTGACAACAAGGCCTTGCTTCCAGTGGAAGCATCGATCAACCAAAGAGTGCTGGCCGTGTTTGAACTGAAGTCGCAATAAACAATCTGCTTGTCGTCGGGCGACCAATCATAGGCTTTGAAGTACGTGCCCGAAGATTGCGCTAACAGATGATCAGTCTTTGGATCAAAGGGATTGATTAAGCGCAGATTAACGCCTGAGCTGCCCGTAGGGGTTGAACTGTAGACAATTTTATCGCCGGCGTTCGACCATACTGGTTCAGTGTTTCTTGATTTGCCGTCCGAGAGAAGAGTTGTCTTACCAGTAGCAATTTCATAAAGGTTCAGTTGAAACGATTCGTCGCCGTTTGCATCTCTGGTGTACGCGAGATACTTGGTCTGCGGATGAAAGTAAATGTCATAAATCCCGTTTGACTGAATGTATATCGGTGAAATGCCTGCCGCTGCACCAGGACTCTTAACTGTTGAGATCCACGTTGCGCTTGAGACTCCCTTCAACCAGATTTCGCGGCCTGTTGGGCTCCAACCAGCTAACGGAAGGCCATACGCGCTCATGTAAGGTTGCACCTCACCTGCCAAGGACGCTGGGATTGGTGGTACGCCGGAAGCGTCAATGTTCTTACTTGGCGCGATGAATTGGCTTTGGGCTTGGACAACTAATGACGTGCAAATGACAAGGACCAACCCGGCCCAACGCTTGGTCAGCCGGCTAACCGTCAAAGCCTCCGCTCCTGCCAGTTGGGTTTGGTTTCGATTGCGCATTTGATGA
Organism: uncultured bacterium; assembly: GCA_965653675.1. Classification (GTDB taxonomy): domain Bacteria; phylum Acidobacteriota; class Blastocatellia; order Pyrinomonadales; family Pyrinomonadaceae; genus UBA11740. The sequence goes on along the minus strand of CBFHBA010000032.1, from coordinate 35,952 downwards.
CTCGAGTAGCGGCGCGAAGAGACGAATGTGCGTCACATGTTCAATTGAAGATCCGCTTCATATGTACTAGACGGGAGAATTGGCCAGATCTTCCAGCCCGGCAAAAAATATTTTCCGGTCGGGAGCGAATCTTTACGAGTGGAAAATATTCTTCATCAAAGTGGAAGATCTGTCCAGTTCTCCCGTCTCTTAACATTTAGAACGGTCTCATTTCTGCGCTCTATCTGAGACCCTGGATGTAATGGGTTCCTTTGGCGCGCAGCACCATCACGCGGAGTTGGAATGGACTCTGAGTTGCTATTTCAGACCAACGGCATCGTCGGCAGTTCGCCCGTCATGAAAACGCTCGATTGCCAGATTGCTACTGCAGCGCGCAGCGATCTCACAGTCTTAATCTCGGGCGAGTCAGGAACGGGAAAAGAGTTGGTGGCGCGCGCCATCCACAATTGCGGCGCCCGGGCGGATGCACCCTTCATTTCATTCAACTGTGGTGCGATTACCGAAACCTTGTTGGAGTCAGAATTATTTGGCTACGAGAAGGGCGCGTTTACCGGCGCGAGCCAAACCCGCCGTGGATTATTTGAAGCAGCCAACGGCGGCACGATCTTTCTGGATGAGATCGGCGAAATGTCCACAACCTCGCAGGTCAAATTATTGCGAGTGCTTCAGGAGAGCGCGGTAAGGCCAGTGGGCGCGCATGGAGAAATTCCAGTTGACGTCCGCGTGGTCGCTGCAACCAATCGCCATCTACCACAAGAGATCGCGTTGGGGAGATTTCGGCAGGATCTCTTTTATCGCATTGCCGTCCTGACCATTACGACGCCGCCGCTGCGCGAACGAGCTTCCGATATTCCATTGTTGGTTGAATACTTTCTCACCGACACAGCTAAGAATATGAAGCGCGCAGCGGCGCCGGGAATCGAAGCCGAGGCAATCACTGCGCTCTCGCTCTACACGTGGCCGGGGAACGTGAGGCAACTTCAGAACATCGTGCAGCGTCTGGTTGCCAGCCACACGAACGGTCACAAGATTAACGCATCAGAAGTTCATGAGGCGTTGCAGGAAACAAGCGTTTTCACTCCGGGGCCGCAAGTGCCGATGGTTTTTCGCGAAGAGGACTCGCTGGATGAATTCATGGATCGAGTTCTGTTAGGCCTGTATGACCACTTCAGAGCGTTGACAGGCAGTCATATCGATGCCGCAAGAATGATGCGAACACACAGAAGCGCGCTCTACAAACGGGTACAGAGCGCGAAGAAAAGAATGAGTCGCAATGGAAACTCGTCCGACCATGCTGACCAGTGATTGAGGACAGGCACTCTTCCCGCGCATTCCTCGCTAGCGATTCGTCCAAATTCCGCTCGTAGAAACGGAGTTGGCCGCCGAGCCGGCAAACTTTTTCTTCTTTTGCTAAAGATTTTGCTTGCGTGTTAATCCAGTTGAGTTACAATGCGCCCGAATTTCGGCTTCCCGACCAACCCACACACAAGCCAGTTTTTAAATGGTTCTGATCCTTAGTTCGGAGTAGTCATGGAGTCCTCAAACTTCCCAAACGATCTCCAAGAGAAATCGAAGACATTTGCCCGTTGTGCCACCTGCCAAACAGGAGGAACCAGTGATAAATCACCGCTTTTTTCGGCACGCTTTCTTTAGCTTGGCCGCTACAGTCTTGGCCGTCATCCTATCGGGTGAGGAAGTTGCGCAATCAGCCATCTATGAGCTTTACAGAAGCGTCCCGATCTGCAGTAGCGTCAGGTTCGCGAGCGCGTCAACTCCAGACGCGAAGGCCGTCAAGGGCTATCGAGCACCCAATAGCGTCAAATTCTCCGCCGTCACCACCGGCACTATCGCAGGGAAAATTACAGCGGGCGATGGCACATCTCCGATTCCCGGAGCGACAGTTAGGGCGCTTCAGGGAACGACGACGATTGCAACCACGTCGACAAATGGAACCGGAGATTACACGTTAACGCCACTCGATGCCGGAACATACACGATCAGCGTTTCCGCAACGGGCTACGGCAACAAGAACCGCGATTCCGTTGTCGTTACCGGCGGGGCAACCACGACAATCGATCTCAGCCTTGATGCAATAGTTAGCGGTCCTGTTACATACATCTATGATTCGTTGGGAAGGCTGAAGGCGACGGTTGGTGTTATAGATTCAGTCGTCTATCAATACGACGCGGTCGGCAACTTGCTTGCAATTTCACGGCAGAGTTCAGCTGCGGTTTCGATAATTCAATTTAGTCCTACCAGCGGTCCGGTTGGGACAGCGGTGACCATTAGCGGGACTGGATTTAGCGCCACGCCGGGTCAAAACACTGTCACCTTCAACGGAGTGACGGCCACCGTGTCGGCGGCCAGCGCCACTCAACTTGTGGTTACGGTGCCGTCCGGAGCTAGCACTGGTCCAATCGCGGTCACATCTCCCAATGGTTCCGCTACGAGCAGCACGTCTTTCACCGTCAGTGCCAGTACTACTGGCGCGCCTTCAATTACGAGTTTCACTCCAACGATTGGCCCCGCGGGAACGGCCGTCACGATCACCGGCACAAATTTCGATACAGTGCCGACCAATAACAAAGCGAAATTCAACATCACACGCGCTGCCGTTACGTCCGCGTCTGCAACCAGCATCGTGAGTAACGCGCCAAATGGAAGCTCGGGGCGCATCGCAGTGACAACGCCATACGGCAGTGTCACCAGCACGGCTGACTTTTTCCTGACCCCATCACCGTACGTCGCAGCTGATGTGGCGGTTACCAATCGCATGACCTTCGGTGATAACCGTACGGTGGCGATTTCGACAGCGAATAAGGTTGGAATGGTCCTCTTTGACGGCACCGCCGGACAGCGGGTCAGTCTAAAAATCAGCAGTGTTACTTATTCCAATAGCAGTGTAGCGATCTTGAACCCTGATGGAACGACACTAGTCTCAACGGCGGTGAACACTTCCGGCGGATTCATTGAGCCCCAGACTCTGCCAGCGTCGGGTACTTACACAATCTTTGTGGACCCGACCGGAACTGCGACTGGCAACATGCTTCTGAATCTTTACAACGTGCCAGCTGACGTGACCGGCACGATTACAGCCGGCGGTTCATCGGTCCCGGTCAGTCTCGGTACACCCGGGCAAAATGGCACGCTCACATTTTCAGGAACGGCTGGACAAAAAGTGAGCTTGAGCTTAACCAGCGTGACGATTACCGGTTTGTGGGTGTACGTCAACAATCCTGACGGTTCCACACTCGCGTCGCGGCAGATGGCGAGCGTTTACGGTGACGACATGATTGACACGATGGTGTTGCCTTCGACCGGAACTTACTCGATCCTAATAAATCCAAACACTTTCTACACCGGCAACATAACGCTGACGCTCAACGACACCACAGACATAACGGGGACGATACCAACTACTGGTGCCTCCACAGTGCAAAACATCACCGTACCTGGAAAGAATGCGTATCTCTCGTTTTCCGGAACTGCCAATCAACGCGTCGCTATGCTCATCCAGAGTATTTCGTACACAACCACCTGTTCGCAGGGTATCTGTTACACGGGGGGCGATGTCTCAATTCTCAAACCAGACTCGTCGACTCTGGCTTCAATCAGCTTTACCACCAGCACTGTTTACATGGACACCATCACTCTGCCGGTGACCGGGACATACAACGTTTTCTTGAATCCGAAACATGCAAATACCGGGAGTGTAACGCTCAAATTATACGACGTGCCCGCCGACTTTACCGCGACCGTACAGATCAATGATCCGTCAATCAATGTTCCACTGAATTCTGTCGGCCAACATGCACAAATTACGTTCAGCGGTACTCAAGGACAGCAAACCACCGTGAGGATTACTAACAACTCGATCATCGGCGTCCGCGTAACCTTGAAAGCCCCGGATGGCTCGCAAGTTTACACGGGGACTTTCGGGAGTGATTACAGCATCAACCTGACCATGGCGACACTGCCGAGCACCGGGACCTACACGCTAATTATCGATCCATACATCGGCCGCACTGGCAGCATGGATCTACGGGTAACAAGCCCTTAACAGCGTAAGCGGAGGAGAAGATGAAGAGGCAGCTCACTACAGCCGTTGCGTTAGCGCTCGTGTTCCTATTGACGTTTGGACAGCTATCCGTGCTGGCCGGCTCACGGGAAAAACTACGAACGAATGCGGATAGGAATCTTCCGCTTAAATTCGCCAAAGTAAGACAGGATGTTGGCACGAAACCGAAAAGACCTGCCGGCGAAAGCTCGACATTATTATCTGATGGACGTTTGCTCCTGCTTGGTGGGGAGGGCGAGAAGGGTTCGCTTACAGCCGCGGAAATCAGAGATGACCGCACGGGCGCAGTGACACGTTTGGCGCAAGGTATGAGTCTGGGTCGCGCCTGGCACACAGCCACGGTTCTTCCTGACGGGAAAGTCGTCATCATCGGCGGCGTTACAGCCAAGGGGAAGCTGGCCGACACGGTCGAGATCTTTGATCCGGAGACGTCAACCTTCAGTAGTGTTCCCGGTAAGCTGGCTCGCTCTTTTCACACCGCGACGCTTCTGACCGACGGTAGGGTTTTTATCGCCGGTGGCTCTGATGAAAAAGGCCAGTTCCTAAGAAATGTCGAGTTCTGGAGTCAAACCAAAACAGCGTCGATTTCAAGCGCGAATCTGCAAGACGGACGTGTTCGAGCCAATGCCTCGCTCCAGAGTGACGGCAACGTCCTGATCTCAGCGGGGAACGATGAATTAGGCGCAACGATTAAAAGCGCCGAAATTTATGATCCGGCTAACGACTCGCTCACATGGATTCCCGCGCCGCCAGCCGATTCGGGAACTAATCCGCGACTTGTCTTCTCTTCGCCTGCCGACGGCACGATCGGAGTCGATCCAAACCTTCGCATCGCGCTGCGCTTTTCCAAACCGGTTCAGCCGGACACCATCAATCACACGACCGTCAAACTCATTGGGCCCAAAGGCGATGTGCCGGCCAGAATTGTAGCTGCTGAAGGTGGTCGCCTTGCGTTCGTAACTCCACTGGCCGCACTGGAATCGGATGGTACTTACCATCTGAGTATTGACGGCGCGTCCGATGCGAGTACGCAAAAACTCGATTTCACGTCGATTACTTTCAAGACAAAATCCGACAACAAATGTCGAGGATCTCTGTGTGGAACAGGACCGCAGATAATTGATGCGGATAGTTGGATTCCATCCGAACGAAACTTTAAGTTCGATTGGCGCAGCGGAAGATCTGACAGCGAAATAGAAACACAACCACCATTGCAGGCTGGAGCAGGTGAAACTGGGTTGGCCGGCAAAGTGCGCGCGTTAAGTGGTAATCCTTTACCCAATGTGACTCTTCAGATCGGGGATCGGATCGCGGTAACCGATAGCACCGGACGCTTTCTTCTTTCGAATCTAACGGCAGGTCGATATCAGTTAACCATTCAGGGCCACACCGCCAGCAAACCCGGAAAGAGATACGGAACTTTTGATGTGCTTGTCGACATTGCCGCGGGAAAAACCACCGTGCTGCCTTACACAATCTGGCTGCCGGTGCTGGACGAGCAGAACGCCGTGCCGCTGCCTGTACCGACCGATCGCGAAATCGGGGTGACCACTCCACGCGTACCCGGAATGGAAGTGCGCATTCCATCCGATGCGGTGCTGCGGATGCCGGTCGGCGCGCATCACTCACGCGGCCTAACGCGACCAGAACTGACATCGATGGCGATCACGCCAATTCCTGCCGATCGGACTCCGTTTCCTTTGCTGGCAGGAGTCAATGACGCGCTGGTATTCACGCTTCAGTTGCACGGTGCAAAGATTGAGGGACCGCGAGGCGAGAAACGTCCAGGCCTGCGCATTATCTATCCGAACTATCTGAATCTGCCGGCAGGCGACCGCGTTGAGTTCTGGAATTACGATCCCGCGGGACCAGGTTGGTACAAGTACGGTTACGGCACGGTGACCGCTGACCGTCGGCAAGTCATTCCTGATCCGGGCGTCGAGCTGCAGAACATGTACTGCATCGCTTTGATGTTCAGATCATTCGTTGCAGCGGTCTCTCCGGCGCTGGGGATGCTCATGTCCTTTTTCGATGGCGATCCGGTTGATCTCAGCACTGGCCTATTTGTCTACCGTAAAACTGATCTCATCCTCCCCGACGTCATACCTCTTGAGCTTTCCCGAACTTATCGTCAAAACGATTCGAACGCTCGCTCGTTCGGCAAAGGTTTCGCGCAGCCTTATGACATGTTCATCTATGGCGACACCGCGAACTACGGTGAAATCATCCTGCCCGATGGAGGTCGAATACATTTCGACAAAATTCCCAACAGTAGCCCATGGATATACGAGTGCACTAAGGGACCTAGTCCATTTTACAAGGCCACAATGCGCCAGATTACCGGCGTCGGGCCAAATGGCGCCTGGGAAGTGAAGCTACGGGACGGCTCGATCTACCAGTTCGGAATCAAGGTAATCCTGGCTGATCAATTCGGGATTCATGACTCAATTAACTTCCTGTCCGTAATTCAGGATCGCTTTGGTAACAGAGTAACCATAACGCGAGATGACAACCTGCGGATATTGCGTGTGACTTCTCCCAATGGTCGTTGGATTGACTTTGGTTATATCGACAGTTCCAACCGCATCGCCAATGCGACTGATAACAGTGGACGTGTCGTGAGTTACGTCTACGATGCCAGCGGGCGTCTGTGGAAAGTGACGGACGCGAAAGGGGGCGTTACTGAATACGCTTACGATTCTAACGATAGGATGCTGACGATTAAAGATCCGCGCAACATCATCTACCTGACAAACCAGTACGATGCGACCAGCGGTCGCGTCACTCAACAGACATTGGCCGATAATGGCGTCTATCAATTCGCTTACACAGTTGACGGAAACGGCAAAGTCACGCAGACAGACGCTACTGACCCGCGCAATTACGTGCGCCGCGCCACGTTCAACTCGGACGGCTTTTGCCTGACCGACACCCACGCGTTCGGCACTTCGATCCAGCAAGCGTACGCCTATCAGTGGCAGACTGGCACCAATTTTCTAATTAGCATGACCGACCCCTTGAACCGCTCCACCGCGATGACTTACGACACTCAGGGAAACCTGACAAGCGTGACGAGGCCCTCCGGAACGCCTGATGCCGTCACGATGAGCATGACTTATGAGTCGCAGCGCAATCAGGTCGCCAGCGTTACCGATCCGCTGAATCACACGCTGGCGTTTACCTACGATAGTGGTGGAAGGCTTACGCAGCTGACTGATCCGCTCAATCATCAGGCTACATTTACGTACAATTCAGCCGGACAAATACTGACAGCCACAAATCCGCTGCAGCAAACTATCCAATTCACCTATGACGCCGGTGATCTGGTTGCGATTACCGATTCACTCAATCGTACAGTCAATCAGTATGTCGATGCCGCCGGAAGGGTGACTCAGGTCACCAATCCGATGGGAGACGTTGTTCGTTCCGAGTTTGACACTATGAATGACGCTACGCGCGGTATCGATCCGCAGCAGGGCGCGAGCCAGTTTGCCTACGATCCGAACGGCAATCTCTTAAGCGTGACCGACGCGCGCACCAGCGTCACGAGCTACATTTACGACAATATGGATCGCGTCACCACCCGGCGCGATCCGCTGCTGCATGACGAAACTTACCAGTATGATCTCAACGGCAACCTGGCACAGTTCACAGATCGCAAGAGTCAGATAACGCAGTTCAGTTACGACGCTCTTAACCGTCTTACTCAGGTCACTTACGCCGACGCGTCCACTACGACTTACACTTATGACTCAGTCAACCGGCTGACGCAGATCGTTGACTCGCTCTCGGGAACTATCACGTACGCTTACGACAACCTCGATCGACTAACCAGCGAAACCACTACCCAAGGTAGCGTTAGCTACACCTACGATGCGGATGGCCGTTGCACCACTATGACAGTCGCGGGACAGCCAGTCGTCAATTACACGTACGACAATGGCAACCGCCTAACGCAGATCACCCAAGGCAGCGACACCGTGACAATCGCCTACGACAACGGAGGGCGAAGAACGTCGTTGAGTCTGCCCAACGGACTCGTCACAGAGTACGGCTACGACGCCGGCTCTCAGCTGACCAGTCTGACTTACAAGCAGAGCGGAAATGTAATAGGCGATCTGACCTATACTTATGACGCGAATGGGCGACGCACAGCGATGGGCGGGAGTTTCGCGCGCAGCGTTACGCCGACGACGCTCAGTTCAGCGACCTACAATGCCGCAAACCAGCAACTGAGTTTCGGCAGCCAAACTCTCACTTACGATCTCAACGGCAACCTCGTCAGCGACGGCGCCAACACTTACACATGGGACGTGCGCAATCAGCTTGGTGCCGTTACGGGTTCCGGCACAACCGCCAGCTTCCAGTACGATTCGCGTGGGCAGCGGGTGGGCAAGACTGTCAATGGCACGACGACCAACCTTCTCTTCAACGGCGCGAACATTGTTCAGGAGCAATCCGCGCAAACGGGCACTGCCAACATTCTCTCAGGCGGGATCGATGAGATTTTCAAGCGCACCGATTCAAGCGGAAGCTGGAGCCCGCTGTTCGATGGCCTTGGCAGCGCGCTCTCATTGACCGATGCGAACGGCGCCACTCAGACTCAATACACTTACGGCGCGTTCGGTCAGTCGACTACGAACGGCGCTGACAGCAACAACTCAGCGCAGTACACCGGGCGAGAGAATGACGGCACAGGCTTGCAGTACAACCGCGCCCGTTACTACTCACCGACGCTGCAACGCTTCATCAGCGAGGACCCTCTTGGGTTTGGCGGTGGGGACATTAATCTTTATGCGTACACGGGAAATAGCCCCACGAACTTTGCCGATCCTTCGGGCTTGAGTGTCGGCGGAGTCAACGGACGGCTGCGGAGCATCGCCCAGCGCAAACTAAATACTGATTACATGCTGGGTTGGAGTGCCAACTTTGCGGCCGGGATGGGCGATCGCTTAACCTCGCTTGTTCCGTTTCCGGCCAACCTCTTCATCGGCGACTGTAGCTTAACTGGAATAATACGGAATCGGACTCCGGGCGGTGCGACAATTGATTATAATTCTTCCGCCTATAGCGCCGGTGGTAACACTGGTAGTGCCTTGATAATGGCGCTCGGTGGCGCAGCCGGCGTGGGAGGCGGCGGGGCTCGGGCAGCGCTAGGAGACCTAACAAGTCGAGAAGTCGCACAAATCCAAACAGTCGTGGATGAAGCCGGAAGACCCCTTGAAGTGGTTGGTTCTGCGGCAAGGGGCACAAGAACCGCAGCGAGCGACATCGATTACTTAGTCCCCCCGGGGAGTCTGCGCTATTACGAGAACTTTGGACTCCAGAAGAGCCTTCCGAGTATCGACCCAAAAGGGCTGATCCCCGGTACGCATAATCCTTACATGGGTCCGGCTATTCGCTTCGAGCCGGGTACACCACCAGTCAGGATACCTGGGAGGTAAATGTAAATATATGAGACGTTACTGGTTTGAGTTTGAGATTACTGACAATGACTTGCGTCAGTACGCTACCTATTCCGGGCTTGGTTGGGGCTGTGGCGTGACTGCAGTTGACTACGATGATGCCCTCCGGGTGCTCACAGAAAGTATATTTCATGCTGACCCCATGCCCAAAATACGCCATTACGTGGAGGACGTGGACATTTCAACACTCGATAAGTCTCATGTCCTTCCTAATATGGGTGTGCCAACCTGGAGGGGGGTCTGGTTTCCTCGACTTTAGAAGTTACTCCGAAGCCATCGAATACTTCCCAGTCGCCGCTGCGCATCATGTCCGGCATGTTCTTAGTAAATTCGGACTAACACTGGATTCGGACCGAAAATGGCCGTATTGAGCACGGAAAAGACTTGGCTCTACGCTCCCCCGCTACGGACGCAGCCTTGGCAATGGCTGAACTCCTTAAATAACCAGGGACTGGCCATGATCCTAACGGCCTATACGTTTGCCTAATGGCTCTTGGGAGAGCATTAATCCTTGGTGCATCGGTGTCCAAGTCATCCCCTATGGTGGCATATATTATTAGGAAATTGAGGCCGTGAATGAAAAAATGAGGATTGCTTGCAGGCGCTGGCCGGAACAACACTGACCGCCGTCGCTTTTGTTCTTGACTATCTGAGACTCGAGTTTGAAGACATTTTCCTGACACTGCTCTCTGATCCTTCCGTGGAAGCGGCGGGTATAAGACTTCAGGCTGGAATGGCTGGGTACAGAGATATGCTGTGTGAGCGTATTTCTCAAGCAGTCACCGAGGCCACCGAACAGAAAGGAACAGCGATTCGACTTCTTCTTAGTGACGGTTCGAGAATCGAGATCCCTCTTGACGATAAAAAACGCAAAGGAGCGGAGGCTGCCACCCTTCAAATACCTAACGAAGGATTATGTGTATGGCACTTCGAATAACCTCCGCGCCTAGTAAACGCGGCACTACGAATTATCACGGTCGGTTACGGCATTCCATGAAAGACCAAGGAGGGATTATTTGAATGGAGAACCCGAATGACGACTACAATCAGCGACAATACAAATTGATGCTAAATGAAATCAATGAATATAAGTCTGGCAAGTCGAATCTCGGTAAGCTAGTCAGCAATCTCGAAGCACTTAACTCGGGTCTACGGAGTCCTTCCGGAACATGGCAGAAGGAATTTCAGTCCGCATGGTGGCCGCTTGAAGAAGTCTACGCAATGAGTCGAAGCGACGAACTTCTTAGCGAAGTCAAATCTCAAGAGGTTATCGCAAAATCTCTGGATGAATTGGCTGCACTCATGAACGCGAAAAAGAGCTAGAGAAGACCTCCTCAAGATCTCCACTCATCGTACTATGTACGAACCTATGCCGGTGTCTAGTTTCCTCCAATATAAGTTAATTGGCAGCCGCCGAGATTCTCTTGAGGATCGGTCATTAAACGAGAATGCGTTTCCTAACAGGCAAGTCCTTCGCAGCGAATGTCCTTGAAACAGGAGAGAGCAGCGTTTGCATCTCCGTGCGAGCGGCAGGAGAGGGTACAAGGCTTAGTCCTCTGCGATTTGCGGTCATTCAGCGCCATTCAGATATTGCAGATGAATCGAACGCCGGGACGCGCCGGGCGCAAACTGAACGTTGCGTCGAAGGACTCAATGACAAGCTCGACCAAGTCGGGAAGCTATCTGCCACCGATATTGATGCTGCCTTTGAACGACGTAATCGGGGGCGTAAATGAGATTGCCAAAGATACGCGAAGCTACTACTCCGCCATCATTGGGATAAAAATTGACTCCCGAATCGCACTTGCCGCAATTGGTCACGTTAAGACTTGGTTGTATCGGGACGGAGAGTTTAGGACATTATTGGAACCGACGATTATTCCAATTCCAAACGAAGGCAGTGGACCGAGAGTTCTCACTACGGCACTCGGTGTCGGATTCAATCCTGAGAAAATTCAACGATGCGTAACCGATCTCAGAGCCAAAGAATTTGTTGTCATCGCTTTTGAAACTGAATTGGTGAAGGAATCAACGGACTCTGAGGCAACTGACGACGCGTCTCAAATACTAGATCGCCTTTGTGACAATATCACCAACAAAGCTCCTGTAGTCATAGTTGTCAAAAGCTGAACCCGCCACAAAAACAGCTTCAAAGCGCTCACGTGGCTGTGTGCTTTAAATCAGGGCTGTATCAATTAAGCTGACTGAGACTGAACAACACAGAGTTGGATGATCGAACATCGGATCGTAAGTCACCAGCTTCGAGACTTCTCGTCCCGACTTGGGCAATCACGCAGCATGTCGAAGCTTCGCGGTTCAACCAACATTGCGAATTTTGTCGCTCACGCGCTCACAAGATTAGCCCATCGAAAGTTCAAGATGCGTTGCAAGAAACAAGCGCTTTCACTCCCGGTCCACAAGTGCCGATGGTCTTTCACGAAGACGACTCGCTGGATGAGTTTATGGATCGAGTCCTGCTCGGGCTCTACAATCACTTCAAGGCGTTAACAGGTAGCCATATCGACGCCGCGCGAATGCTGCGAACGCATAGGAGCGCACTTTACAAGCGGGTTCAGAGCGCGAAGAAAAGACTGGATGGGAGGAGCCCCCATTTCGATTCAGACAATTAGCTTGCTCGCGGTTATAAACTAACCATCGCCGAGTGAGATTGGAAATGATCTCCGAACTATAGCGATGAAGCAGGTGGCAGCCAAAGGCGGCAAGCGAAAGCAGTGCCGCCTTTTCTTGTGCTTTGGAAAGACCTTGGGGTTATGAATCCACTGTCTCGCTACTAACCAACCTCAAATTCACAAACAACCTCAACAAAAATGCGAACGGGTTGCATCTCGGTCTATGAAGTGAGGCTTCGTTTGAACATCAGGCGCTAGTGAACTGTGGCAGATTTGTGGTAACCAAAAAGAGTCCCGGAGGAGCGGATGGTTGACGTAACCCGTCCGCTTGCGTACCATCGGCTCACCTCGGACGTGGCGCGTTAGGGCCTGACGGGCGTGTCTTTTTTGCCGCTTTCTTGTCGCAGGACAGGAGCGGTTTTTCTTTCTGCGGTTATTCTTGGTGACGACATCCATGTTCAGGTTTGAGGCCGATCTCGTTAACGTATTGCAACGCGTTCTTCAAAACCCCGACAACCCGTTTTCCCGTCTGATACTCGCGTCTGAATTCGATTATCAAGCCGGCCGTATTGATGTCGTCGCGACGAACGACAGAGGCGAACTGATTGCATTCGAAGCGAAGCTATCGCGCTGGAAAGAAGCAGTACATCAGGCGTATCGCAACACTTCGTTCACGCACTACTCTTATGTTGCCCTTCCTCACCACACGGCGATTAAGGCTCTCAGGCATCGGCTTCAGTTTGAGCGTCGCGGCGTTGGTCTATGCGGTGTCACCTGCGATGACTTCGCGATCATAATTCCGGCCAAAAAAATAATACCCTTACAGCCCTGGTTAACTTCTGACGCGGTGGAGTATATTAGCGACCGAAGTTCGCTCACTTCCGCCGTCCCAGGAGCTGTAACCGCGTGGCGTCCCAATCTCCCCTTCACCTTACCGTTGCTCTCGAACTAGCGACTGCCAAGAATCTAAATAACGTCAGCTTCACTGCAGCGGGCGCGTTCAAAGAAACATATCGCGCCGAGATTGGCAGCAATGCAGTTGCGCTTAAGATTCTCGACCCAGCCAAATGTGACTTAGCACGCAGTGCGCGCGAGATCGAGGCGATGCGGAAATGTAACTCACCGTTTATTGCGCGCCTGTTTGATTCTGGTATTTTTCAATCATCAGCTGGCGCTAACTATTTGTTTTCAATTGAGGAATATCTCGACGGCGGCACTCTCTCTTCGCGTGTCCAGCCAGGGGTGGCAATGGCGGTGGGCACCGTAAAACTGTATGGCTGTTCGATCTCCGAAGCTTTGGATCACTTACGCGGTTTGAACTTGGTCCATCGGGACATTAAGCCCGACAACATCATGTTCAGAGCTGGCGTCGACACGCCAGTGCTCGTTGATTTTGGATTGGTTCGCGATTTGTCGGAGATTTCCCTCACGCAAACTTGGCTGCCTCAAGGACCCGGGACGCCGTATTACGCAGCGCCAGAACAATTGCGAAATCAAAAAGCGCTGATCGGTTGGCGCACAGACCAGTTCAGTCTTGGAATAGTGTTGGGAATTTTGCTCACTGGACAGCACCCTTTTGCACGGCCTGGCATGACACCACCGCAAACAGTGACGGCCGTAGCATCTCGTCAATCATGCGCGCCTGAATTCGTTACGGCGATTAATAACCTCGGCCTTTCCGATATGATTCGGATGGTATCGCCTTGGCCGGTGCAGCGTTATGCAGATCCGGCGCGTCTTTTAGAAATATTTAAATAGATTCGGGGAGGGATCGCCGTAGCTATGGCTGCTTATCATCAAATGGGGCACGACACAGAGAACTTGGTGGGTGAAATCGATCTGGACAATTTTCGCGGCATCGTCTTAAGCCCCGTCAATCGGACTGAGGTAGAACTCACACAGGATGTCGTCGATTTTCGGAATAAAGGCGAGTTCGATATCGTGCTTGATCCACAACTTTACGTGCCGAATAGTGATCGAGGTTACTTGTCAGAACACCCGTATTTTAGATCGGACTTAGATACCGCAGACTTATCTTCAGACACATGGTGGCTCGGCGTAGTCCAAGATCTCGTTACGTGCGCAGAAACGTTGGGTGTTAACGCCGTCACTTCGCCAGTTGTCCTGCCAAATGTCTGGAATTCTGAATACTATCTCCGATGTTCAGATACCGCGCGAAAACTTCGCGACTCCTTGTCGCCTGACATTCGGGCATTAACGAGTGTAGTAGTCGATTATGGTCAGATGGCGAACTCCGATGTCGTGTTAGGCATCGCTTCCGTCGCTTCCGAAGCTCCGACCGACGGCTACTACTTGGTAGTGGTAAGCGGCGTGGAACCGCGTCGCGAATTGAATGGCGAGCAGGAATTAGCTGGATTGATGTCCCTGGTTCGCGCACTCGAGGCCACTGATTTGCCCGTGGTTGTGTCGCATTGCTCGTCTGATATGGTGCTATTCAAAGCGGCGGGCGCGACTCACTGCGCCACGGGAAAGTTTTTTAATCTTCGGCGATTCACCAGAACTAGGTATGAAGAACCAGCAAGTGGTGGCGGTCAGTTAGCGTACTGGTTTGAACACGGCCTGATGGGATTCTTACGCCGAGCAGACCTTGAGCGTATTCGTGATGCCGGCTTCGGTTCGATGATCGGAAGTGCTGCATCATCAAATTTCTGGTCGAAGAAGATTCAAGACCAATTTGTGACCGATCCCGGCAAGGCGTGGGTAGCACTAGGCTGGCGGCAATATCTAAGTTGGTTCGGAAAAACCGAAGCATCCTTAACGCCCGACGCGGCGTTTCAGCTTGTTCGTGGGTGGCTTATGAATGCCGAGCAGAACTGGCTCACGCTGGAGGATAATAATATTCTGATGGATGAACCGCGAAACCAGGGCATGTGGATTCGATCCTGGCGTCAAGCATTATCGCGCTTTCAGAGCTCGACTAACCAATCCTAAAATCCACGCATCTTGCAAAAGAGACGCAGCATAAATCCCCCTACGAAGGCGATAGCAGATAAGACAAAATGAGTTCTTCCCAACGAGGCGCTTGGAAACGAACTAGCGTTGCGAATCGGCGAATGGTTTGGCTGACGGGCATCGTCGCGTTCGGAACTCTTTGCTTGGCAGTAGCTGCCTTGTTTCAATATCTGACCGCCCAACAACAGAGTCGCACCGCTCAAGAACTGGCGGGGACCGCAAGAGAGCAGGCCAACGTCATGCGCGAGCAAGCTAACGTCTCGGAACGGTCGCTTAATCTCGCGGCTAATACCGCTGCTAATGTATCGGCTCAGAATGAAAAGGCGATCAATGCGATGCAGACCCAAGCCAATTCTTCTATGGCGCAAGCTCGGACTTCTGAGAAGTCCGCAAGAGCCGCCGAACAAAGCGCCCAAATTGCGAGAGAAACTAATGAAATCGCAAATAGCGCCGATGTTGTTATTAACGGTTGTGAATTGACTGATATCACGGCAGGCCGAGATATGACAGTTAGAATTACGCTTTACAACGAGGGCAAGCTGCGGGCCGAAAGTGGACAGATAAGAGTAGCTTTGGTTGGGAGATCGAAGCCGCTTCCAATTGACTATCAACCTGACACTTGGGCTACCGATACGATGCCGAGCCTGCCCTACCATGTGCAGCACATATACACGCACGATTTCTGGGCAATTACGGATCAGGCAAAGGTACAAGGAATTGCCGAAGGTCGCATGCATCTTTACGTCTTCGGGAGCCTGAAATACGGCGACCGTCTGAGAAAAGACCGCGAAACTCCGTTCTGTTTTAGGTTCGGCCCGAAGAACACTAATCAAGAACTTTGCACTTGGACGGGCAAGTAGAAGAAAACCGAGAAGCGCGCCCCAAATTAACGCGTGAAAGTGTCGCGCCAGTCCGAATAGATTCAAGCCCAATGCGCTGAACGCCTGACGCAGCGGCGTCTCGATTGCGGTATGTACCTCTACGCTTCGCGTCAGTGTGCGGAGGATGGTGACGATGCGGGTAGTAGCGGATGTTTGGTTGCGGTTGGCCCAACCCGATTTTATTCTAGTATGAAATCGGATTTCAGTAGCCTGTAACTAGAAGGGCAATAGGGCGCTCAACGATGATTGGTACACGATAGTTACTATTGCTAAGACAGCAGCCAAAATGATCCATCTGCAAATGACGAAGGCAGCGTAAAATCTCTTCGTATCATCAACATTCAAACCCATTAGTAGGGATTCAGCACGCAAACTAATCCAGTCGATTTTTGAATTCTTTATTTTCTTTTTCAGGACTTTCGATAATCGCTTTGATAAAATCCAACCACTGACCTCTACAACAGTACAATCCAGACAATGACCTTAATCAAGCGGCTCGGTCCGAAGCATTGCGTCCGTACGCATAGATGATGACGATTATCGATGATACTAGCGAAGCCCAACGGTAGAAGCTGGCGTTCACGGCTCGTTCAAATTCGCAGTACTGCCATGGCTATCTTTTCAGAACCAATTATCACCGCTTGCCCGGCTTCGTTTTTGATTGGTTCACCTTGATCCTTCTTAAAAAAACCAGAAATACATGTCCCGCGTCCGTGAGTCCAATACCTGATCCTGTCAAAACCCCGGACATAGACTCTGTAACGCGAAGAGCACAGTCGCGAGGATAAATGATGGGCCTGTATATGATCGCAAGAACGCCGAATGCAATTATGACTCAGTCAAACAAAGGTTGTTTCTCGTAGAGCGGTTAGAATCTGATGCGCATGCCTTGTCCAACCTCACGGGAGATCTCTCTTCCGACTTGCGCAATCACAGCAGCAGCTTGTCGGAGCTTCGCGGCTTCCAGAGCTGCGCCACGAATTTGTCCAGCGGCATCAACCTGGCTTGTAAAGACCTGCTTGTTCGCGCCGAGTTCTAACTGATAGTTCTGCTCGACGCCGGCTCGCGCTTGTCCTGCAGCGCGTTGATAGCCACCGATCGCTTGACCGGCACCTGCGTTTACTCCAGCTATCTGCGCGCCTGCCTGTTTGTCAATCGCCTGGTTCATCTCATTCTGATATTGCTGTGAGGAGTTGATCACGCGCTTCGCAATCGTTTCCTGATTCTGAACCATATCGCGGCTGTATTGTGTCGTCGCATTGGTGGCGACGTTCTCCTTAGCAGTGACCGCCGTGACTTTCGGCCAAGTCACAAGGCTCCTAAGTAATGGCGCATCGGACGGAATCGCGGATTCGGTTACAGCCATTGCCTGCTCAATTCGTCCGACTGACGCATTTCCGTGGGTCATGCTCAGATCGCGCTCGGCCCCGGCGATGATGTTGGTGACCTCTCTTGACGCGCCGATGTCGGTCTCGCGAATGCTGCGCGACACGTCAGCGGACGTGGACGACTTCTGAAATCCGGCTGCGGCCTGGATGATCATCCGTTGCGTTGTAGCGGCCCCCAGCGTTGCCGCTGTCTGTCCGGTAAGCGCCGCCTGAATTGAAGCTAGTTGCGAGGCGCGCTGTCCCTGTGCTCGCATGTTGCTCGCTTCCTGTTGACCCGTAGAACGAGTCACATCGGCTTGATAGCCGGCGTTGTATTGCGTGGTTTCCGCCTGTCGATTGATCGCAGCGGAAGCTTCGGCGCTGTATTTCTCAATGCCGGTGCCGACCATCGCACCCATCCAACTCGAAACTACTGTAGCGACCGATTCATAGACGCGACCGGAAAGTAAGTACAAAGAAATGAATGGAGTGCCGTAAAGACAGAGTGCGCCGAGGCCCATAGCGAAAACCGCGAGCGCGATTGTGTATTGCGGCTGCGCCAGCGGATTGGTGATCGCGCGCATCGTCTGGTAGTCCCATATATATAAAGGAGAGCTGTCGCCCACGGCCATCGCTACATTTCCCCACATATAGGCGATGATGCGAATGATCTTCGAGACTGACGGCCAAACGAGCGTTAAGGCGATGACGCCGTAGAAGAATGGATACGTGGTCTTACCGGCGATCTGTTTGTCCACAATGCACGCAAGCATGAAAGGCATAGCCAGCTTCAGTGCCAGCGTCAGAGCGGCCCCGAGAATGACCAGAATCAGATCGCCAAACTCCAGCAGGGCTCGTTCAAAGTTGAGCCATGTCATCATGGTGGAGATATCCCACTGCGACACATCTACTTTCTGATCAAAGTTTTGAATCGTGCTGTCGGTATCCACGAGAATTCCGAGAATGGATTCGCTATTGAGTTGAACCGGAGTGACGGCCGTTTCCCGTCCATCGACCTTGACCGTGAACAGGTTCTGCTGGAACTTGGCGTATGAGTCATTGAAGCTGTCGCGTTGCGCGAGATATAGGTTTTGCAAGATCGAGCGCTGGCCGCTTTCGTTCCCATTGGCGATCTCATTGCCAATCGCGCTCAGTCCATCAACAATTGCGAGACTCGTGCCCGACAACATGAAGAACAGAGCCAAGCGTCCGAACCACCAAAATAGATTTGCGCCTTCGCCATTGTCTTCGCGGGCAATCCGCAGCATGGCGAATCCTGCGAGGCAATTGCCAAACACCCAAGCGAGCAGTTCAAACCAACCAATGAGCTTAGAAACGATCTCGTTATTGATGTAAGGCAATAATGCAGCGGCGCGTTGCGAGAGCGCCGCAATGTTGTCCGACAATGACCGCACTGGCGCGGGCGCCGGAGTCGGGCTAGGCGACTGTGCCTGTGCGATCAATGGCACTAGTACGAGAAGGCCGAATAGCAATGCGCCTGAAAGGATTGCTCTTAGTTTCATGGCTGCTTCCTAGGGTCTGATTCTTGTTTATGGGTGAGGTGTAGGTGACGCGGTTGGCACTCCGCCTTGTTGAATGGCGGCAAAGATGCTGTCCTTGACGAGATTGAGATTGCTCCACGCTTCGTCCGTGGCTTTCACTCGATTAGCGATGCGGACGCGTTCTTCCATCGTCAGGTTGTAGCGCTTCACAAGATCTTCAATCTGCGTGGACAGGTTGGTGATCTGAGTGTCCAGATCTGCAATCATCTTTTCGCAGGAGGCAATCTCCAGTTTCAGATCGGAAATGCAATGGGCGCATTGATCCGTTTGCGGTTTGGCGAGTTCCGCATCTAGCTTGTCCTTCGCCTGCTTCATTTGCTCCGCAGCTCCGGCTTGTTTGGCCTGCGCAGTCTGCAAGTCGTGATATAGCCGCGCCAGCGTTGCGTCGAACATCGCGATCCGGTTCATCGTCGCGATCTTGTCCTCCTCCTGACGTCCGATTGAATTGCGCAGATAATCTTCGAAATCGCGAAGGTCGGCTTCAGGATCGAAGATGCCACTCATAAGGCGCGTCTTCATCGACTTGATCATATTGAGACGCGAGATGACCATCGTTTCAATCGCTCGCTTCAAATCGAACACATCCCGCACGGTTTTTCCGATCTGGGCCATGCTGCGCGTGAGGTTATCGTTATGAAGGACCAGCTTCTCGGCCTGTCCTAACACTCCTTTCATCGTGCTGAGCTGTTCGGCCAGTTTGTTGATCTCTTCCGAATATTGCCGCACACGCTCCAGCCACCGATTGGCTTCCTCAATCTGTCGCTCGATCTGCAACGAGTACTGTGCCGGATCGAAGACCGTCCATTGCGCGTGAGCAGTTGATGGGGTGAGTAGAATGCCGACGAGCATTCCCAATAACAGATGCTTGACGATCGTTTTCATGAATATTCCAGTCCTTTCTCTTCGGTTCTCAGGCCGCGACTTGTAACAGCGTTTCGTCAATCTCTCTCAGACCTACGGCCGTCAGTCCGCGCGGATAGTGTTCGGCGAGCCAGGCATGGACCTCCATGTCCGTCCAATCCGGGAAATACGCGAGCACACGATTGCGCGCGTTTCTTTCGTCCGCATTGGTCGTAAGCGTCCAGAGCATTAACGGACTTAGTTCATGCTGCACCATCTCGACCACTTGATCGGGGCCACTGCCGATTACCATCAGGAATTGTGAGAAGCGACCCGGCGCTGACTTGATGTGACCTATGGCTTCCGCGCCGTTGGGTGAGAGCTTGGCGTGGGCCACAATTTTTGAGTAATCGCCGAGTTGCTTGCCGACAAAGAGAACGTTTCCGGTTTTCGACAGCGAGGCTACGTCTTCAATGTCTTCGAAGGCGTGCGTGGCGAGGATCGTGATTGAATTCTCTTTCGGTCCTTTGCGCCCGGCATGTTGCAGCACCTTAAAGATGAATGGGTACTCTTCTTTGATTTCCCACATCTCATCGAACAGGTTTGCCGTGGGCGCGCGGGTCCCGTCTGGCCGTTTACGTCCAATGCTGCGAGCGACGTGAGCGGCAATTCGATAGGCGAGGGAGAGCTTGATGTCATGTGGGAAGTCGCGCAGCGATCCGAGTTCGAACACATCAAAGGCTGATCGATTTTCGTAATCGGGATGAGTCGGGGCGTCGAGCCACGGGTGACCAAGATAATTGTTTAGAGCCAGCACCAGCGTCTCGCGTCGCTCGCGTACCATATCTGAGTCAAAGGGAAAGGTCTTGAGCTGCGCTACAAAGTGCGAGAGCGTCGGTTCAAACAGCGGCCGGCCCGGACCATTTTGCGAAACGATGTTCTCGTACACCTGCGAGACAACGGCGCTAATGATGTCTTCTGCGGTCTTATCCTCGTCAGTGACTCGCGCCAGCATCTTCAAATCTCCGACCACCAGCGCTTTCTGAATGTCGTCCGGCATCTCGCCATCTTTCAAGTCTTCGTATGACCAGATGTTAATAGCGCGGACTTCATCAGGACGGGGGCGAATGTAGCGACCGCCGAGGATCGTCACCAGCGGCAGTAACGTCTCGCCGATATCGATCGCGTTGACGCTCGCCTCGCGCAGACTGGCAAGAGTGTCGCAGGCGAGCTGCGCCATCAGGATCGACTTGCCGCCGCGCGGAGCAGCAATGATTTGAATCAATGGCGACGGAATCTGATTGCGATCGAAAAGGTCGATGCCAATCAAGCGCCCCGTTACAGTTGAAAGGAGAGTGTGTGGCCTCGACGCGCCGGGCCAAGCGTCTTCCGTTGGCGTCAGCGCGACCACTGAGTTCGACACCTCAGTCAATTCTCGTCCGTTCAAATTCGGACTGAGTTCGCCGACTATTGCTGACGGATAGAGTGCGCGTAATGCTTCCGGCTCTTCACGTTCAGCGTTCGCTCCTGGGATCTGTCGAATGGCCGCGACGACTCTTTCGCATTGTTCGTCGAGTTGCTCTAGTGAACGGCGTAGCTCGACCAGGTTTCTGGCTCTTTCTCCGTAGAGCACCACATAGAATCTGGTGGGCAGCAGCGACTCGCGCGCGCCGGCAACTTCGTCGCGAACGGCTCGCAAACTTCTGAGTGCGGCGGCCCCTTCGGGATTGTCGCGCCGAGTGAAGGTGCGCTTTACTTGTTTGATCCGCCGGTCGACACGCTTCGTTTCTTTGCGTTGTTCGGGGAACAGATACTCCGTAACAATCGTGTGCCGCGTGTTGAAGTCACGACGTCCGATCAGTCCGCGCAATGCATCGGCAGTGACGAATTCATTCGGTGGAGTGAACATTGAAACAATGGCCACGGGATACTGCCCATGCATCAAGTAGTTCAACTCGCCTTCGATGGTTTCGCGGCAGAGATAGTCGCGCAGATCGCGACCGAGATGCTGCGGCATCGTTGGGGAAGCGCCCGCGTTCTGGCAATTTCCAAAATAGACCGCCTCCCAAATCTCTTGTCGCGTGAAGCGACGAATCGTAAGCGGTGATAAATTCTCAAGCTGACGCCAGACGCGCTGGGCAAAAGCGAAGTTCTGCTTCTCATCTTCAATTGTGCGGCGGACCACACCGTCGTCGGCCGTAGATGCATAGATTGCCGGCAGCTTCCGCAGCGCCGCGCCGAAGCCGTTTGTTCTGATCTCACCGCGCAGGGCAGAGTTGAAGTCGGTGATGGCGGTGAAGGTCGAGTTAATACGACGTTTCGGCGGAACTCTTACCCACAGCGTGAGCAAACCCCGGCGATAAGGAGCTTCTTTGGCGCAGCTTTCCAAGTAATTGATGTTCGAGACTTGCAGGAGAGACGCGAGAGGATGTGTTCCTGACTTAGCACGAGAACTAATCAGATTAATAATTGTGTATCCGGGATCTGGAATCGTCGCATACCGAAACTGCAGCAGCGTCCTGGCGGGTTTATCAAAAGCCAGCATGCGCGCCAGATCGTCATAACGTGCGTCGGTCAACGCGTCGTCGGCAAACATCGTCGCCGGCATCTCGACGTGATAAGCGACAGTCAGCGAGCCATCTTTGTGTCGCAGAGCATCTTGGTAGATCCCGACAATTGACGAGTCGCGACGGCGGCCCGATGGTCGTCTAAGTGTAGTTGTTCGTCGCTGGTTCGATCTCTCCAGCGTTAGTTCGTCGTAGCCAAGAGCGTATTCCATTTCTCCTCGCGTGCCTCCTGAAATTCTGTGTGGTGCTGGATCAGAGTTAAGACAGATGCTGGTCGAGTTTGTGCTTGTACCCGACGGTCCTCGTTGGACGAATCGATTAGCCAATGTCGCTTGAATGGTCGTTTCTTTCCGTTCGGCAGGGTGGGACATTGCCGATGGTGCCGAATCAGGGCTTTCAACTTGTGCGACAACCAGCGCGGCCGTTTGCCAATGCGGATGTAATTAAAGAACGCGATCGCGCCTGCCGTGACAATCAACCACGTCCACATCTGCAACGGCACATAGAGCAATGTGATGCCGAATGGGATTGGCAGCAGATATCCGGCGCACGAGATCAACAGCACCGAAAACCAATCGCTGTCCGCTACGCCAAATCGCACGACCGGCAAATAGATATTTGGTCTTATGGGACGGGCTCGCATTCACACCTCTGCATAACGTGTGTGGTAACGCGTCAAGTTAGAACTGATTGTCCAACGGAACTGTGTCGCCCTGGCTGAACGCGTAGATCGCGGCGCAGACACCGCCGAACGCGAAGCAAGCCGCGCCGGTAATGAACTTCCAAGTGGAAAGTGACTCGCGCAAACCGGAAGTGACAATGCCGTAAGCAATGAAGACGATGCCGGCGATGATCATTGCTGCGGCCAAAAAGAAAGTGACCGAGCGTAGACTATTGCCGAGCTGCGAGCTGTTACCATTGAAGAATGATCCGGTCGGCGTCTGCGCGGAAACAGAAACCACTCCCAACAGCACCATTAGGATCATTGCGAGTGGACCACTCGCCGCTTTGATGGCAATCGACCAGGCAATCAATCTTTGCCCGCAGCGCACCGCGCGTGAGTTTTCCAATCCTGAAAACTGCTCTAATTGAAGTAGCGTGTTCATATTCAGAACTCCTGTTGAAGATCGCTCACAAGTTATGACCCGCCTGATGGAATGACTCTCTTGCGGATCGCGCTGACGGTTTCGGTCGCTTCTCAATTGTTGTGCCACGCGATGGCTTAGAGCTTGCTCAAGCGACGCGCATGACTACCAACCAACTGCTTCGCACGATCGCTTTGGGGTTGTTGATATGCGCCGGGGCTACGGCCCAACCGACTCGAGATTCATCGCTGCAAACACGAGCGCGCGTGCTTGAACCTTTCATCATCGATTCAGCGAGACGGTATGGAATTGATCCGCGGATTTTGTGGATGCTCTGCTTTGTGGAATCACGCTTCAGGATAGAAGTGGTTAGTCCTAAAGGCGCGCGTGGACCAATGCAGTTCATGCCTGATACAGCAACGAAATATGGTCTGAGTAACCCGCACGATCCACGAGCCGCAATTGATGCTGCCGCTCGATATTTGCGCGATTTATTCAATCGCTTTGGTGGGCGAATGGATTTGGCGCTAGCGGCTTACAACTCGGGTGAAGGGACGGTGAAGTCGTATCTCACAGGAAGACCTTTGGTGTTGCGCACAGGCAAATTGATCAACGCGCGAGGTGTTGTGACGAGCGGAATTCCACCTTATGCAGAGACGCGAAACTACGTAAGTTCAATCATGCGCGCGGTGCCTGAATCAGCTCAGTCGATTTTGCCATTTCAACTTCGATCCGCAGCGCGAAACACATGGTCAGAGAAACTTCCTCGTGAGAAGAAAAATAAAATTGCCGACCACTCATCCTTCATCGATCTCGATCAGTAAAAGTGTCGCCTTTCTTCTACAAGCGTGTCGCAAACGGCGACACTTCAAAGTTGAGAATTGAAAATCATGCAATCCACTGAATGGCACATGAGTTGTTGAGGCGACGCGCGAACGAGATTTCGAAAACGGTTAGCAGGAGATTTCACAAATGAGCGCCAACGTCCTTGATTCACCGACGCCGAGTATGGAGGGGCGATCCGAGATGGCGAAGGCTTCGGATGAGACTCAACCATTCATCGTGCCGCCGGTTGTTTGCTATCGCGATCCGGCGGACGTGCGGACCATCCGGCGTCAATCGCAGCTCATCATTCTGTCTTTCGTCATCGTGACGATCGCGGTGTTAGGCGTCGTCTATAAGGCGATACAAAAGCCAGATCGCATTGTGGTTGATATGTCTTCAGGTCGCACGGTGATGATTAACGACCGTGAACTGGGCGCGACCGAGGCGGTCAAGCTGGAGAAGGACAAGCTGCAAATTGCCGACATGGATTATGTCGTCAAGATGTACGTTGAATATCTCTACCGTGTGGACCAGCGATCGCGTTCAAGGGATATTGAGGCAGCGCTCCGGCTAATGGTGCCGGGACAGGCAAAGAAGTTCGCTGAATACCTCACGCAACAGAAGATTCTGCAAACACAGCGGGAAGAGCAGTGGAATGCTATGTGGAAGCCAGAATACCTGGAACATGCTCCGGGCAAGCCCTTAACCGTGAAGGTCTACGGCACGCAGGAAATCGATATGGTGGTGAAGAACCAAAGTAAGCACCAGACGAAACACATCCTGCTTACGGTCGAGCTGCTGCCGGACGCTCCGGAGAATGGCACCTTCCGTCTCGATCGCAATCTGCGCTCGGGCTTTCGCATCAACTCTATTGACTACAAGGAACTTAGCTCAACCGAATCAGAAACGCCGGTCGTCAGTTCAACTCAAGGTTAAGGAGCAGAAGAAATGAAGACACTATTTGCCGTAGTTATCTGGTCGTGTGCCTGCGCTACGTCGTTCGCGCAACAGTCGACGCCATCGCCGAGCCCGTCACCGCCCGTTAAGCGCACTATCTATCGTCATTGGCCACGGCGAACCCAGCCACCGCTGATCGTCGATACCTCAGCTAAGGCCGAGCCCGGTCCAGAGTTTTTTGTCGGCGAGGCACGCGTCGAGGTGAAGAAAGACGAGACGGTGATCAAGCTGGCGATGGCGCAACACGGCAGCGTGTTGATTGAACTGCCTGCTAACGACGGTCCGCGCTACATCATTCCGGGTGATCCTGAAATGGCCACCGTAGATGAGAAAGCGCTGGAGCGGAACAAACGTGCGATTGTCGTTCGGCCAGGGACGTTGTTCATACCGCCCTTACCAAATCACAAAGCGCGCACCCCGGCGGCGACCGTGACCGTGCAGATGCGGAGCGGATTGGTCGTCACCTTTCTCTTTTATCCCGTAGAAAACCTCGCGCAGAACGTGCATCGCTGTGTACTCAGTTACAACCGCGATGAGGTTGTGGCGCGACGCTGCGCGGCAGGACTGCCAGTGAACCTCGACAATAACTCAACCAGTAGTGAAAGGAGGGATTCGACTGGGCAGTCCACCGCGCCAACTTCGATCTCTGTAGAAGACAACGGTGAGAACAAACCGGCTGAAACGAATGTTGCCAAGCCGAAAGAAGCCAAGCCTGAGACTCCACCGAAATTACCAGACGACAGCGCCGCGAAGCCGGTCGCAACACCTTCGAACGTGCCACACGCTGAGGTGGTGAACACACAGAATGAGAAAAGCAACCGGCTGCAGGCGGTGAGTGCCGACGCCCTGGCGCGAGTCATGAAGAAGCCAAAGGAATTCAAGAACTGGACCAAGCCAGCTCACGGGTTGTCTTTGGCGGTGCGCTCAGAGAACGATCCCAAGCGCGAGTTTGCCGTGATCGTAGTCGCCGTCAAGAACGTTAACAGCGAGATGGTCAAACTCGTCTCCGGCAATCCCGATCTGCTGATCGAAATGCTGGACGAGCAGTCGAAGCCCATCAACATCCAGTCGATTAAAAAGCTGCACACGGAAACGAGCGATAGCGGCGACGAAGTGCCGGCATGCAAGACGGTTTATTACGCGATCGCCTATACCGCCCCGGTCCTCGGCGCGCGCCAACAAGTAAAAGTTGTCGTCAGTCAGACCAATGCCGCCGATGAACCAGCGTCAATTGCGCTCCCAAGTAACGCGCGTTAAGGAGTTGAACTATGAACCAGAATGGAAAGCATAGAAATCTGTCCGCCGTCGACATCATTGACGAAGAGACAAACCAAACCGAACCCATTTTCTATGACACTGAGAATCCCGTGCTTCAGCCTGCGCAGGAGACGGGTAAGACAAAGAAGCGAGGCTGGAAACGGCGGGTGGTTGGTTGGTTGTTTGGGCTGCTTCTGATTGGTGGAGGAGTCATCGCGTTGTATTTGCTGACGCGGGTCAGTCGCGTCAACGTCAAAGTTGATGCTGACTCGCCGCGCAATTCGCAAATCGCCAAGGCTAACGACCAGTCAACGAACGCCGACGACAAGTTGACCTTAGAGGCCATTAATAAGGCGCGCGAGGCGGCGGGCATCGACAAGCCGTCGAATCCAAACGTTTCAGCTTCACCGAATCCATCACCTGCCCCTTCGCCAAAACTCGAATTCAATAAGGGCGGGAATTGGCAGTTGAATGCTGACAACTCTCCGGCAACTGCGCGCTTTGACGATGCCAACCAAGGCAACGGCAATCAGCAACAGAAGCAGGAGCAGAATCAGACAACACCGCGCAGTAACGATCCTTCCATCGTGAGCATTAACCAGAGTCATGCAAACGGGACGCAGAGTATCTTTGTCGATGAGGCTCAGGCGCGACCGTCCCCGGCCCCATCGCTCACGGCGGTGGCCTTGAGGACAGACAAAACGATCAAACCGCTCACTGCTAGACCGGTGGCTCCGGTAGTGCCACCATTCGGCACAATGTTGCCGGTTCGCACTCAAGGCGTGATCTTCACGCTGCGCAACAACTCATATGCGCGCCTGGAACTGACCCGCGATTGCTCTGGCACAGGCTGGTCTCTGCCGAAAGGAACTATCGTAATCGGCCACACGTCAGGCAGCGAAGCCGATCGTGCTCTTGTGAATGTGATTGGCTACATCGATCCCCGCGAGAACAAACTTGTCAAACTATCGGGCGAGGTCCTCGGAGCGGATGGCGCCACTGGAATAGCGGGCAAACAAGTTGGCGTGGATCGTAGCCGGCTGAAACAGACGCTGCGCAAAATCGCATCCAGCGGCATTCAGGCTGCGGGTTTGCTTGGCGGCGCGTTTGGCCGCGGCACTGTCATTCTTGATCGATCAGGCTACTCACTTCCCTACGACATCAATTCCGCTACCGATCAAGATCAAAAACGTGCCTTCGTTAAGGTGCCTGCCGGGCAAGCTGCTTATGTAATGGTCGCCGATCTGCCCAAGTCGCTTCCAGGTATCGATGCCCCCGGAGATGATGACTTATTGCTCGCGGCCAACTCACTGTCAGATCGCGAAGTCATGGAGCTGAACCTATTTGGCTCACCCGAGGAGATACGCGCGGCGCTGCCCTTGATGAACGAAGAACAAATACGGTTGGTAATGAAAGCGAGTGAGGTTGAGAAGCGATGATTCCTTCTGATCCACATCGCCCGATAATCGATCCGCGCCGGTTATTGCGTGAGCAGGGACGCGAGGCCTTGGCCGAGCTAGTGGCTAGCGAGTCCGGCTACATCTTTCAAACGCGCCCGCTGAAAGATCTCTGCCAGTCGCTTCTCTCAGGCATGCCGCTTTTGGCTGAAGGTGAACGCGGTGGCGGCAAGACAGAGATGGTGGATGCGCTCGCTTACTCATGCAATCGCCCTTACTTCGAGTTACAGGGGATGGAAGATCTCACCCTTAAAGACATTCTTTTCGAGTGGGACGAGCAGGGTCAAAACAACTTTGTCGTTCAGGCAGCGGCGAGTGAACAGCTGACTCTAGCGGAAGCCCGAATGGGTCAATGGCGCAAGGAGTTCCTGAGTCTCGGCGAGATTCTGAAGGCTTATGACTATTTGGCTAGTACAGGCATCGTTCCCATCATCAAGCTCGACGAATTCGAAAAACTTCCGCAGGCGTGCCAGGCATTCTTTTATCAGCTCCTTACCGACGGCCACGCTTCGATCCCGCGTCTGATGGAAAACAACGGACACGTTGGCGTTGGTAAGAATGATGAAAAGCCGATCGTCATTCTGACTTCCAATAATCAGCACATAGTCCATCCGCCATTGCGGTCGCGCTGCATCTATACGCGCGTGAAATTGCCCAGCGATCTGGAAGAAGCGCGGATTCTGCATTCGCGCGTGCCTTTGGCGTCTGTAACGCTCATTACACAAGTCGTGAAAGTCGTCCGCTACATTCGCGTAATGATGCCGACTGTCAGAGATAAGCCCGGCTTGCGTGAATCAATTGCCTTACTTAAGGCCTTCTTGAATGAAGGAAATGAAACACTGGACGCGGAAGCGATCGACGATCATCTCGGCTTCATTGCCCGCAACGCGGATGACCTCGCCAATCTGGAGCTTGGCTTGCAACGGCTGGAACGCGCGGCCCTGACTTCCGATCGCGTGGTTGAAGAGATGATTCAGTCGGTGTTCAGTGAGAACGTAATCCAGCTTCGGGAGGCGGCATGAGAGAACGGGGAAACGTCTGGCCGCTGGTGTCCGTCCTGGGCGGAGCGTTCTTCATGTTGGTAATAGTGCCGCTCGTGCTGCATCGCGAGGAGAGCGCCAAGATGGCGACTGTCGATCCGCAGGTGACAATTGGCGACAGCGCCAGCGAATCAAGTGAGCGGACAAATGTTCCGAAATATCGCTGGCCGGACAGTGAAGTGCCGCGCACGGCAGAGAGGCTTCGCGACGTCACAGCCGTTGCCATTGCTGCCTCAACAACAGCAGTCGACTACGCGATGCACGGTCGCGTTCCGATAAACGGCGATGCGATCCTCAAAGACATTACCACGCGAGGCTTGCTTCCGGTTGAATGGCTCACGGATCAACCAGGCGTTTTACAGATGCCGCATGCGACCGTACAGCTACGCTATTCACCGAAAGATTTATCAGTTGAATGTTTGTCCGTGCCGAGAGAGTGGACCGACGGTCCGGCAATTTTGATTCGGTTGCCGGATGCTGAGAATACGAGCGTCGGCAGTCGCTATTTTGAATCGACGCGAGTTGATGGGATCAATTATCCCGCGCCCTTTACTCCCGTTTCCCAAATTATCGCCACAGGCTGGCAGCCTCGCCCTTTCAAACAAGCTCAAATTCCTGACGAGCAGCGCGCTCAACTGGAAGAGTGGGCGAAGTCCGTAGCTAAGCAACAGTGAGGTCATCATGAGCTTTCGCGCCAGAGTCGAAAGAATTGATGCTGATTATTTCATTCCGCGACCGGCTGATGAGCCGGAGCTGGATTCACTCCAAGCGGCGCGGCGCTTCATGCAGGATGTTTCCACTTGTGGCACATTCGTTCTCAGCACTTCTGTTGCCGGCTACTTGTTTTTCCGCTCTGGCCAAATTCTCAATCTCGATTTGAAATGGATGATGTTTGTGCTTATGGGCGCCTTGCTCGCGGCGCTCGTCGGAGTTTTCGAATCAATATCGCTGGCCTATCCCTACTACAGCTTGAACCAAAGACTTACGCATGGATCGGCACGCTGGGCGGCGATACCGGACCTAAAGGCGAAAGGCTTGGCGCATCGCGCCGGCAAGCCCTTGCCCACTGGTGCAGTGCGCGTAGGGCGACTCAGTTCGGCGTTGAGTCCGCGACCATACGATCTCATTCTGCCTTTGAAACAATTCTTAACGCATACCGGAATCTTCGGACCATCCGGCTCCGGCAAATCTTCGACCTTCTACATGAACATCCTGCGCGACTGGGCGCAGTACGGTTCGGCGCTCGTGATGGATATCAAGGGTGAACTCTACGCGCATACGGCTGCCTACTACGATCACGTCTATCGGCTGGATCTGGAAAACCCATCGCTCTCCGATCTTTGGAATCCGCTGCCGCATTGTCTCGGAGACGGCGAGTTCGCACACTCAATCGCCTCGATCGTGGTTGGCTATGAGCCTGAAAACATGAAGGTGAACGACGGCACTCACTACTGGATTTCCGGTGAGACGGCGTTGATGAAGGCACTATGCCTGCATCTGCCGACCATCGCCATAAATCCTACGCTGCCGATGATCAAGGAGTACCTGTCGCGTAACGATCTGAAGAAACTGACCGAAGAAATGCAAGCGTCCGAAGATGATGAAGCGCAGATCGAGTGGGGCAACTTCACCAAAGTCGATCCTGAAAAGACACAGGGCGGCGTCATCACTGGACTCAACAACAAGATTGCGCCGCTCAGGTCGCCGAATGCCATGAGCATTCTGAAGACGATCACCGAGCAAGAACGCGCGTGTGGCGTTCGGGAAGTAGACCTGGCATGTCTGCGGCAGCCCAGTACCGCTATCTACATCGTGCTATCGGAGCGTCAAGCCAGCCAGTATCGAATTCTGCTGGAACTGATTTTCGGACTGGCGGGCATCGAGATGGAAGCGTCGACTGAGAAGAACTCGACGCCGGTTTTAATGGCGTTGGATGAAGCGGGGAACATTAAGACTCCAAAGCTTGAAGAGAGACTGAAGATCGGGAGATATCGAAACACGCCGTATCTGCTTGGGTTTCAGGATGTCAACCAACTCAGACTGCGCTTTCAGGAGACCGGCGCCAAGGCGATTCTCGCGGGTATCAAAAACCAAATCTTTCTGCCTGGCATCGATAATGAAACCGGCATGTACGCCTCGTCGTTGCTGGGACCAACCACCGTGCTTTCTCGCACCGAAGTGGACGCGCCCGGTGCCAAGCTTGATTCCGAGCGCGTCTCGGAAAGCCGGCGCGACTTCAGGCAAGCTCCGGAACTCCGGCGACTCGTCAAGTATCGGCAGGCGATCGCGATCGTCGATACGGCCGATCCAATTCTGTTTCGCTTTCCCGAGCCCGCCGACAATGGCGATCTCGCCGTGCCGCCGAGACGGCGGTTGCAACCGCCGCCAACTCTGGCTCAGGCAGTTGAGGCAATGAAACAAAAGAAGTCGGCCGACAAAGCGAGAGAAGCTGAATTAGCGCAGGCTGCCGCGGTCGAGGTTACGGCGGACGAAGATATGCACGAAGTGCCTGACGAAACTTCCGCAAAGACTGCACTGGCAAACAAGAAGTCTGTCAAAGCGCCATTGCGCGGGCGAGAATTTCAACCGACAGACGACCAAACCGAATTGCCTTTCGCAGACGAAGAAGACAAGGAGGACGAAACATGCGCGGCGTAGAAGGGAAGGAAGGCAAACGTCGATTTGGGTTCTCTTACGTCATCCTGGTACTCGCTATCCTGACTTATCTTTGCGCTTGGGGATACACCGTTTTCGCCGCCGATTGGAAAGCCAGAGTCGATGTGCCGCAAATCGATCCGATACTCAATATCATTAAAGGACTACGGCAATACCAAAAGATACACGCTACGTTTCCACGAACCTTCGATCAGGTGGAAGCCGAAGTTTGGAAACACCCGCATCCGCCGCCCTACGGCTCCGGCGGGCACACGCTCGTTATCAAGAATTATTACTATTTTTATACTTGGATCAGTCCTACGAGATGCACTCTGTGGGCCATTCCGCTAGGAGCGCACAACAGTGAGAGTAACTCTTACTTCCTGGTGCTGACCCCGAATGATCGGGAGAAATTCAGAGGGCCGCCACTCGATGTCAAAGAAGCCAGCAGCATCACGGGTGCGCCGACGTACACGCAACTCGCCCTGCTTGGCATGATCAAGCAGGACGATCCTGTGCCCCAGAAAAAGAGATGACTCGCCATGCGGGTTGTCTTTCACATCATCTCCACCGGCGCGTCTGGCGGCACCAGTCGCGCCACCCGCTATATCGCCGAACGCGATAAGGACCCAACGCGCGAAAGTCCCGGCGACCGCCCGCTCTTTAGCGCCGACCAGGATGACCTCACGTACCGGAAAGCCGACCGAATTCTCGATCGATTCGACGGTCAGCCACTGAAGGAAGATCTCGCACATCTCTCCATTAGCTTTCTCGAGGAGGACTTCGCCAAGCTCGGTAGCAACGAGAAAGAGCGACAGGAACGGTTGCGCGAAGTTATTCGGGAAGGCATGAAAGGCATGGCTGCCGAGTTGAAGGTGGAAGGATTGATTTGGGTGGCCGGCATCCACCGCAACACCGAGAATCCACATGCACATGTGGTCTTGCGGGATCAGGCCGTCTCACAAGCTGGCGTGGTGGAAAAGCAGTTTGGTCTGCTGCGTACGAGCCTCTTGCCACATAAGCGAATGATCGAGGGAAAAGAAGTACTGGTGCCCGGACGTATCGGCGATCGATTTATCGCGGCTCTCGATAGGCAGCAGGACCGCTATCTCAACCCCGAGCAAACTGGCGTACAGGCAAACGAATTTTGGGAACGTGTCAGGTGGTCAACCCAAAGTCATGAGGATCGAGTTGTTGAAACGCGAACGGACCGCGCCACCGATGACGATAAGCTGACTAGACAATTCAAAGCGCGACGGCAGTCAATGCCGCACGCGATTGGTCATCAGGCGATTTCGGAAAGCTGGAACCGAGACACGCCGCTGCGTGAAACAGGAAAGACTGATTATCGCATCGGCTTGGGCAGACACTTGGAAATGACTATGCGACTCGCCTTCGCGGAAGTCTGGTACGAGCGCGCGGTCAAGCACGGAGATACCTACCGCTTCCAAGTCGTCGATCAGTCGACCGGCGAAGAGCGAAAGATTTCTGAACTGGATGTGCACCGCCGCGCCACCGCGCGCGCACAACGAATCAATACAACCGTTCGCAGCGTGCGCGTGCAGGCGTACGAGTCCGACTTGTCTCACCATCGCGAGACTCTGGATCAGTTACTGGAAGCACGTGAGGCGAAGATTGCTGCTCTCGGCAAAGACGTCAGCTCTCTCCGCGGCACTGTGGGAAAAGTTGAGAGCGGGCTCAGGAATAGAGTTGAGACTCCGAGTCAGAAGGTTCTAGCGCCGCTAATCTCACGCGAGACATTATTAGAACTACAGGAAACCGCGATCAGACTAAACTTGCCTGAGCGGGTCGATGAACTCGAAAAGTTGCGTCTCACTCTGGCTCGTGAAAACCAGGCCCCCACTCGCACCGAAGAGGAGCTGATGAAATTTGTCGCACAGGTGAATGTCGCTCGCGCGGATCTGCTAGCCAAGGATGCGCGACTCGAAAACTTTGAAGCCTCGCTTCACGTAACGCCTTATGAAGTTCATAGCGAGCGCTGGTCCCTGGGCGCTTTGGATAAACAGATCGCGCGACGAAAAGAAGACGGCAAATTGGTTCCTGATCGAGCTGCGAGGCTCGATCTCCGATCCCTCGCAAGATGGAATTATTCGCCCAAAGCTCGCGAGCTCGCCTCTGGCGCAGTGGAACATATGCAGTTTATCCGCGGCGAGGTGGTGCGACAGATCAAAGCGCGGCGCGAGTTGGTCACCAATGAGCGCGACCGCGCCCGCGAGTTGGTCGAAGTGCTCGACGCAGGCTACGCGCGCGAAGAGCAAAGTCTCAAGCGGCAAGACAAACAGATGCCTGAGCCGAAATACGAGCCGTACCAGATGATATCTCTGGAAGCCAGCGCCGAGGCCGTGCGCGATCCAACCCTCCTGCGTGAGGTGCATGACTGGGAGAAAAGCCTTGCGAAGAACGAGCCTGAAACTAGCTGGCAGGGCAGAGCCGTCGGACGGGAAATAATGTCCGGCATTGACGTACAGGAAGCGAAAGAGCGGCTGCAGAATTTTCTGGAGAGTAAGCAGGTCGCGTCTCTCAATCTAGGTGATTATCGAACCGGCACCCTGCGCGAAGTCGAGGCCCGTTCGCTGACCGACTACTTGGCGCGCGCAATCGAGACACACCACCAACGAGACTACCGTCATTCGATCAATCTCGCCGCGCGCGAACATCACGAGCGACTAGTAAGCGATTTGGGTAAGGCTCGCGCCTACCATGAAGCTACGCAAGAGCTGGCGTCAGATGCACAGGGTCACGATCCGCAATTTACAGATAAGGAGAAGATTAATCTGGAGATTTATGCCGAGCGCCAGAATGACGCCCTGGCTAGGGATCATTTTCTGGAGTTAGCTCGCGGTGATACGACAAGCAATCGTGAGGTGACGGTGGCTCACGAACGTTAGCTAGTAGAGAACGGTCTTAACTTGAGGCGTGCTCGCGCGATCTTTGGGCGGGGATATTCTCCGCCTTCATTGGGTCCACCTGCCAAGAAAATCTTGAAGCGTATATCTTTTTCTTAAGGTCACGTGACCATCCTGACCAATTGAGTATACAGTTGGGAGGTTAATGCCATTAAACATATTTGCCTTGACCAGGGAATAGCCACCAACATCATCAAATCGGATTCGTGAGCCAATCGTCAAAGGCGCTCTAAACTCATATTCGCCAAAAAGGTCCCCGGCCAAACATGTGTTACCAGCTAGCAAGTACTTGTACTCTCCCTCCCCAACTGCGCCGCCTACTAGCGGCTTCGTCTGGTAGGTGAACACGCCCGGCAGATGATTAATGGTCGTATCAAGAATTGCAATCGTCTTCCCATCACTATCAAACATGTCAATTACAGTTGAGACGAGATGTCCGGCGCCTCCGATGATCGCTTCACCTGGCTCTAGAAATACCTCCAAACCGTAATCGGTCTTCAGTTGTTCAATCGCTCGATATAGAGGAGTCAAGTCGCAGCCGTCGTTAAACAGGTATCCTCCGCCAAGATTGACCCACTCAAGGCCCTTCAGCATCTTCCCGAGGGCGTCGCAAATGTGGTTGACGGTATCTAATAATGGTTGAGTCGAATGGGCCTCGCAGTTGTTGTGGCAATGAATTCCACGCAAACATTCGCCGAGTGACGAATCGTCAGCCAGCTTGTTGATGAGTTGAGAGAGTGGTACGCCGAGTTTTGAATTACTCCTGCAGGGATCGTAACGCACATCTCGCACATATGAGAGTTGTGGATTAATCCTTAAGCCGCAGCTCACTCTATTTCCCATTCGTGCGCTGAAGGAATTCCATTGGCTAAGTGAGTTGAAACTTACAAAATCACACAACTTGGCGAGGGCGCTGACTTCTTCGCTCTTGAGACCCGGCGTAGTGAGATGGAGGGTCTTGCCCGATGTCAGAACTTGCGCGGCCATCTGCGCTTCAAAAAGCGAACTTGCGGCGAACCCGTCCAAAGCCGGAATCATCAGGCGCAACGCGTCTGACATCGTGAACGCCTTGAGGGAGAAGAGGATCTTGCAGCCACTCTTGGTCGCTATACTTTGTAACCGGTTTAGCGCGACAGCAATCGACCTTTCGTCATAAACGAATGCAGGAGTTTCCAGATCACACTGGTCCACGTGAATCTCAGAGACGGTCATTAGTCCAAATCCAATCCGTCAGGCCGGAGTCTACAAAACCTACCGGTAACGAATTAGGTAGCGATAACTAACAAGTATTACGATGGATGAACTGGAAATGTCCAGACCGGGGCCTCCTTATAATTCCGGCCTCACTCCGATTTTGGGACCGTTAGCCCTAGACGAGGTCAGTCA
>CBFHBA010000031.1:0-64417 GCA_965653675.1 uncultured bacterium | reverse complement strand
GTAACGCCAGCGCGTGTGAACGTGTAGACGAGGTTGGTTGCGCCGTCCTCAGTCACCGATGACGGAGAAACTGCCACTGACACATCCGTGTCGTCGTTAGTGATGGTGCCGGTGGCCGCGGTTGGAGGACCGGGAGTGTAGCCCGTGCCCGCAACTACTGTCAGGATCACAGTCTCGTCAGGTTCCACGGTTGTATCCGCGGTCGGGTCGATCGTCACCGTCGCTGTGGAATTACCGTCAGCGAATTGGACCGTACCTGTCGTTGACGTAAAGGTGGCCGCGCCACTCTGCGTGTAGTCGGTGTTGAAGGTCGCGGTGCCGCCCACCGAGAAGTTCACAGTCAGTGCGCCGGCAGAGTCGTTGCGCGTGAACGTGTAGACGAGATTAGTCGCCCCATCTTCGTCGACCGCAGCTGGAGATACCGCCACACTCACGTCCACGTCATCATTCAGGATCGTTCCTGTAGCTGAGCTCGGCGCGGCCACGTTGTAGCCAGTGCCCGTTGCCAGCGTCAGGATTACAGTCTCATCCGGCTCCGGAGTCGTGTCGGCCGTCGGATCAACCGTCACGGTCGCGGTCGAACTACCCGCTGTGAACGTCACCGTCCCGTTAGGCGGAGCGAACGTCGCCGCTCCACTCTGCGTGTAGTCATTGTTGAAGGTGGCCGTGCCACCGATTGTGAAGTTCACCGTCAATGCACCACTCGTAGCGCCATTGCGTGTGAAGGTGTAGACCAGGTTCGTTGCCCCATCTTCATTCACTGAGGCCGGAGAAACGGCGACCGAAACATCCGTGTCGTCGTTGGCGATCGTGCCCGTCGCCGAGTTGTTCACTGCCGCCACGTTATAACCGGTGCCTGCTGCCACCGTGAGAATCACGGTCTCGTCAGGTTCCACTGTTGTATCCGCCGTCGGATCGATCGTCACCGTCGCCGTCGAACTCCCGGCAGCAAATGTGACCGTACCGTTCGGCGGTGCGAAGGTAGCTGCGCCAGTCTGCGTGTAGTCAGTATTGAAAGTGGCCGTACCACCAACCGTAAAGTTCGCGGTTAGCGCACCGGTGGTAACACCAGCGCGGGTGAACGTGTAGACAAGGTTGGTAGCGCCATCCTCAGCCACTGATGATGGAGAAACTGCCACTGACACATCCGTGTCGTCGTTCGTGATCGTCCCGGTAGCCGATGCCGGTACACCGATGTCGTACGGGGTGCCCGCTGCTACGTTTACTATGACCGTCTCGTCAGGTTCTACAGTGCTGTCTGCGGTCGGATCAACAGTCACGGTAGCGGTGGTACTGCCGGCAGGAATCGTGACCGTGCCATTGGTACCATCGAAAGTTGCGGCTCCCGTGAGCGCGTAGTCAGTGCTTGATGACGCCGTTCCACCAACAGTGAAATTGACCGTCAGCGAATTGGTCGTCGGTCCGGCTGCACGAGTGAAGGTATAAACGAGGTTAGTCGCACCATCCTCCAAAACTGAAGCGGGCGACACGGCCACGCTCACAGTAGGCTTACTGACCACGTGTGGCTCAGTGTCTGTGCTGGTGTTGAAGTTGGCGTCACCGTTGTAGGTTGCGGTCAACGTCTTCGACCCAAACAGGTGTAGTGTCAGGTTGCAGGTGCCGGTGCCGTCAGCGGGATTTATCGTGCCGGTGCAGGTGTCGCCGCTCGCATCGTCCACCGTAATCGTCACATTACCAGTGACCTGAGGTGCGCCTGCCACGGCGCTCGCAACCGTGAAGTTGACGGTTACTGACTGTTCCTGTTGTGACGGGTCGGGGTTATCTGAAGTGATCGTCGTGTTGGTGTTGTTCTTTGCAGAACTCAACGTCCAGGCAGAAAACTGCGTAACTCCGGAGAGCTCCGCCCAATTATTCACGGTGTCGCTAGCGGTCTGTCCAAGCCTGACCCATGCTGGCGCTGCACTAAGTCGGAAGAGCCCGAGACCAGCCTCAGTATTTCCATTCAACTCCGAATCCAAATAGTGGAGCCGCAATGTGGCTGAGAAACCGGTGCCTCCGGTTGGAGTGATGGTGTAAGTGCGCTGCACGGCGGTTGGGAATGGTGTCCCCCCACCCGGCGTAGCTTTAACTAGATTGACCAGGATGTCGGTCGGAACCGTGCCCTGGGCGATGAATCCGATGCTGTTGAACGGATTTCCAAAGCTGAGGGCTGAACCGCCGCCGACAAATCCTGTGCGCCGCACATTACCAATTACGTCAGCCGCTCCGGCCGAGGTACCGGTGTTGGGCATCGTCAGGATGTTTGCACCCGTGGTCAGATCATTCGTAAGCGTGAGCACGGCGTTAACATTTGCGTTCTGACCCAGACTTACACCTGAACCTGCGTTCGCAATGATCAGGTTATTGAATGTCGTGACAGAAGTACCGCCAATGACCTGCGCTCCCGAACCATTGAAATTCACGGTGTTCGTATTGGCGGTGAAAGTTCCATTGTTGGTCCAATTACCACTCACATTGATCGTGGTGGCATTAACACCTGCCAAGGTGGCTCCGGCATCGATCTGTACGTTGTTGTAGGTGCTGCTGCTGGTGAACGTTCCCGCCTGCACGCGCAGTAGTGCCTGGACAGTCAAGCCGGCAAAACCGGTCACTCCGGCGGTGTTGTTGAGCGTAAGGTTATTGTAAGTGGTGAAGCTACTCGGAAGGGTCTGCGCGCTAGTTCCGTTATAAACGACCGTACTCCCAGTGATCGTATAGGAGTTAGTTCCCGGCGTGAACACTCCGGCAATACCGATTGAACCGCTGTTTGCCAGTGTGCGCGCGCCGGTGTTGCTGCTCGTCAGATTGAAGTAGTTAAAGGCAGGAATGGTTTCGCTGCCGCTACCGTTGAAGTCGATCGTGTTATTGGTATTTATGTAGTTGCCGCCGGCGAAAGTGGCGGATGGGCTAAAGATTCCGGCAACTCCTATTGTGCCTCCGTTAGCCAACGTGACGCTGTTGACGCCGCGAGCGCCGCTGATCGTCAGGTTGTTGTAGTTGAACGCCGGCACGGTCTGCGCACCGGTGCCATTAAAGTTAACCGTGCTGCCGGTGATGGTGTGACCGGTCGCAGTGCCAGGCGTGAATACGCTGGCGATACCGATCGTGCCTGTTGAATCGAGTACCTTGTTGAAGTTACTGAACGTCAGATTGCCGTAATTGAATGCCCGCACATTCTGGCCGTCACTGCTTTGGTTATAGTTGACCGTACCACTGGGATTGCTGGTAATGCTGCCTCCGCCCACCGAGGTACCGTTGTTGATTACGAGGGTCTGGTTTCCAACACCCAAGGCTCCACTCGTCAATGTGAGCAGACCATTGACGGTTGAAGTACCGCTTAGAGTCACGCCGTTGCTGTTGTTGATCTTCAGTGGTCCAAACGTGATTGGACTTAAAACCTGGGCGGCGGTGCCGATATATTCTACCGTCAGATTAGTCAACGTTTTATTTGTAATGGTGTATTGCGATGAGAAATCGGCGGTCGCCGCGGTGCGTGTCACGCGCGCCGTACCAGTACCCGTAAGCGTTCCGGTACCGCTGATAACCGTCGCGGCGACAGGCGTGAAAATCGCGTTTGTACCATTGACGTTGAGACTGCCGTTAACCGCAAAACTGTTATTGGCCGTAAGTGGTTGTGTCGTGTTTGAATCAGTTAGATTGAAAAAGGTGATGCTGGCGGTATTGTTGATACTCTGTGCGCTCGTGCCATTGAAATTGAACGTACCGGTGCCCGCATTCAAAGCACCCACCGGCGTCGTTCCACCAGCGGTAAAAGTGAAGTTCCCCTGAATATTGACTGTACCCGTATTGCCGTTGAACGTGCCGCCAGCTATACCGTTGCCACTGGGCCCGATGGTGAGGTTGCCGCTGACATTCATCGTGCTGTTATTCATGTTGAATGTACCGCCGTCAACCACCACATTGGTGGGAGCCAGCGTACTGCCGGTGTTGTTGGTCCACACACCCCCAGACGTAATTTCGATGTCACCACCAATCGTGGTATTGGTGCCGTCGACATTAACGGGGGCGGCGGTCGACACACTACTGCCTCCATTTGTCGCCGTGTTTCCCGTAAAGGTGATACTTGGACTCGTCCCGTTAAAGAGCAAACTCGCACCGGCCACAAAAATGCCGCCTCCGCGATTCGCTGACGAATTGTTAGTGAAACTGGTGGTGGCCACCGTGGTCGCTAGAGACTCAACGATAAGCCCGCCGCCGCTCGCCGTCCCCAATGCCTGATTGTTCGAGAAAGTTGACGTGCCGATCGATGCCGATCCGGAACCGGTGCCACCGGGTGCCCCAAAAGCAAAGATCAATACGTCCACACCGCCGCCGCCGGCACTCCCTGAGGCCGACGTATTGCGGCTGAAAGTTGATCCCGTAACCGTCAAGGTGCCGGTCCCGCCCGTATGTTGTGGCGATGACGGCGTGTACGTTACACCGCCGCCGCTGCCTGCCTGAGTGTTTCCGGTGTTGGTGCTGCTCCTGTCGGTATAGGCGCCCGGCGCGTTGGTACCGCCAATGGTTGAATTCGTAATGGTCAGGTTACCGCCCGTGATCTGGATACCACCGCCGCCGAGGTCGGAGCTTCCCGTTACGGTTTCCTGGTTATTAGCCAAGACCACATTGGTCAGGGTCAACGAATTGTTCAGCTCGCCGCCGATGATGCCAGCCCCACCCAAGGCCGTTCCTGTCCCAGCTGCCGTACCATCGCGACCGCCAACAAACGTTACGCCCGAGAAGTTGTAAACCAGGCCCGTCGTGAACGGCTCATTCATGCACATCACGCGGTCACCATCGTTCGCGGGCCCCGTTCCGGTCTGCTCAATTATTGTGGTTGCTGCCCCCGCACCCGTGATCGTCATTGTCTGGTTCGCGCCAAGGTCGCCTACAGTATTGCCGTCACAACCGCCGGCGCCGGTCCCATTGATAGACAAGATGTAAGTACCTGCCGGCAGACTGATGGTGGTGTTGTTATTCGCAGGGTTATTGGCAAACTGGATCGCGCCGCGCAGACTACAGTCACTCGCAGCTCCCGTGCACGCGGAGGCCGCTGTCAATGCGGCGCCGGAAGGATCGTCGGTGCGATCAACCGTAATCGTAGTATTCGGCGCGTTAGGAACGATGTTAACCTGATTGCTCGTGGAGTCGAGCATCACCACATCGGTTACACCATTCAGCTTTCGTGGAAGAGGCAACACCGCTACGGGAGTGCTCTCAACGTCTAAGGTTATTTTTGCTGTGTTGTCACTAACTGAAAGGGCGTCAGACGCGGCAGCCGTATCGTTCGGTCCTAGTGGTCGCAGAATTTCGAGCTTCGACTGCGCTTGTCCCACTACTGTAATTTCATCCATCTCACGATAGGCAAGGTTTGTCCGCATCAAAGGCTTCGGTAAGTCAGCGCTCAGATTGTTTCCAACGATTTGCTTAGCATCCGTCCACCCTCCAGATTGTGCTGGCTTCCAACTGGGGACAGACTCTACATCCACCTGAGTCGTTCTTTGTGGTTTAAGCTTGCCTCTCGTTCGTTGGGCAAGTTCAGCCTCGGTAAATGGACGAGTATCGAGATTTCCATTCTCAACGATGTGCACAGTACCGTCGGATGTGAGGGCGGCAATTGCGCTCCGGCCCTGACGATTCCAGGCAAACTCTCCGACAGCTAATCCGCGTATATCTGTTCCAACATTAAGCTGCTCGATGCGCGAGGCGGGCGCCACCTTCTCGTTGCGACCCCACCCGTGGACAACGAGCACGTCACTGCCGGCCGCCACGGCGACATCCATGAACGGATCGTCATCTAACGCGCTAAACTCAATCGCACTGGCGGGCCCGGCCAACTGATATTGCGCGAGGGCGTTCGAGAATCCATTCACCGCATCAAAAATCAAAAGCGAGTCCCCACCAGGACCGCTGACACCTACCGCTAGATCCGTAAATCCGTCTGCCGCACGAAATTCTCCTGCAGCCAATGCCGTCACGGCGCCGGGCAATTCGATCTGTTGTGGTTCACCGAGCCGGCCTGTGCCATTTCCAGTCATTAAATAGAGTCCGCCACCCTTTGCCGCAAACACCACGTCCTTTTTGTCGCCACCCGTAAAGTTTCCGGTAACGAGAAAGTCAGGAGAAACAGGAAGGGTATAGACATCCGCGTCGGGTAAAAGCGATTCGGGGTTGTAGCCCTGTTGCATCCGCACGAAAACTGAGTCATCAGCCGGAGCGAACGCATCGGGGTTTCCGCGCTGAACTGTGATGATGCCACCGCCATTGAAGCCATAGCCCGCGATGACATCCGGTGTGCCATTATGATCAAAGTCCGCTGAAGCCAATGCCCGGGGTTGCGCTAAGCCATTCTGCAGAGCTACGACCGCCGCTTGGTCTCCGCGGTATTTGACGCCGATCTCGCGGCCGTCTTGCAGATTTAGGAAGGGCTTACCGCGGCCCGCCGCGTGCACCGTAACGAAGCGTTTGGCTTCCTTCGTGCCGACAAAGGAACCCTTGTTACGCGAGACCGAGTCTTCAGACTTGATCTTATTCAGATGAGGTCTCCAGCCGTAGCTGCTCGACTCGACTATTGACGTCAGGCCTATTGCAGCCACTGAGGCGATTCCTAGTGTTAACAGAATTGCCCGAAACGGTTTTGACCGATTCAAGTTGAAGCGAGACGCAATAGATGTTTTGGTGAAACGGATAACATCGAGGACCGGGGACATGGAGGATCTCCTTTGTGTAGACCAAGCCTTGTTTGAATTTCAGATAAATGCCTCACGAGGATGCGGTGTTGCGACTGAACGCCAACAGGAACTCCTTTTAGTTGCGCGCATCACTTGCGTAAACAACGCCGATTTGTTCCGCACTTAGCGTCCGTGAAATGGCCGTTTAGACAACTTAGCCAGACGCAATACATGGCAATGTAGGACGCCTTTTACCATTAAATACAGCGATGGGCAAGGAAATTTCGGAATAACCTGAAAATTTAAAATGCGACACCGCGGCCTGCACGGCTAAATCATGGTATTTCGCGCCTCGCTTGAGTGGTGGTGAGACCGCCGAATGTTGACGATCCTGATGGCGGCATCAAT
The DNA here is from genome assembly GCA_965653675.1 of uncultured bacterium. Classification (GTDB taxonomy): domain Bacteria; phylum Acidobacteriota; class Blastocatellia; order Pyrinomonadales; family Pyrinomonadaceae; genus UBA11740. Next base: position 57,338 of record CBFHBA010000031.1, on the reverse strand, counting down.
GAATTGCTCAATCGGAAAAACGCCTGTCAGAATGGCGCGCCGAGCCGGGCGGCGATCAACTTCTGTTTGTACGTTTAAGAAGAGGAAGGTTGGTAGCGGGGGGCGGGATCGAACCGCCGACCTTGGGGTTATGAATCCGGCAACGTGATAGCGCGCCTATGACGTTGTAACCACATCAACCAACATTTACGCGGATCGCAGCCCATTTTCGTTTGCGCCTATGCACACCTGAAACAGCCTGTTTCTGTTAAAGACCGACACAATTTTCCCCAGAAACTAATGAATTTCTCTCTGCCATGCAACTCGTGCGAACCGAGGCTGTCGTGCGAGCCGGAGCGCCTATCGCCGTAAGCATCTCAGTACTCAGAGTGGCTCTCCAAGGGGTTCGGCCAGAGACTGATCTTGCCAGATCAATTCAACGATAAGCCCAAAGAGGACAGCAATAGAAGCGCCGATTAGTACGATTGGAATAACGCAGGAGCAATCGAAGCGGAAGACATCGCGCTCGATGGCGACCTTTATTGGCAACGCGAAAATCAAACTCCAGAACAATGACCCCAGCAACAGACCCGCCAGAGTACCTAACGTGCGCACCGCAGTCGATCGGAATCGATCGGTGAACTGAGTTACAGCATAGGCGATAAAGATCGAATCAAGAATGATAATACCCAAAGAAATTAACAAGGAAATTTTTAACGCCTGGAAGTCTGAGCAGCTATGGCAGAGTTTCCATATCTGCCACGGTTTGCCTTCTTCGTCCATCCTCAGTTCATGCACGTCGCGAAGCGCAGTAAAAATTACCGTACACCAAGCAAGTAAACTGCCGAATAGAGCGCGCGGCATTAGCAGGCGAAACAAAAAAGGCGCAATGGCGAGCACTGAAACCAGCGAAGCCAGTTGCAGCAGAACCTGAGTGCCCCAAAGGAGTGGTGTATGTTCAGCAGCCAAGAAAGAGAATTTAGCTAGTTTAGGCTCACCTAATTGGATCACATAAAGCCCTATAGCAGGAAGGAGGAGCAGTAAGAAGGCGCCCGCGGCAACAAACATTCTCGTCTTTTTGGAATCAGAGAAGATTAATTTGACGGCATTCCACCAGGCATACCGCTTAAGAAACCAGACAAAGAATGTGCGACTAATAACTTCGTCCCTGACAAGATCCAGACTGCGATCGTCACTGGCTGGAGCAATTCCTTTAATGCGATCCCCGAGTAGCAGAGAAAACCTGAGAACGAGCGCCTTTGATCGGACGACGAGGTACCGAAAGGGCGATTGCCCCGGCGGTTTTTCTTTCCCCTTGGGAAATAAGATCCGTTTAACTTCACGTTCCTGATCAGTGCCCGACTCCGTGAGAAACCGCCTAAGGTCGCGCTGCCTGGGTTCGTCTTTCAGAATCTGCAAATAGTCGACGGCGGATTCTCGCAGCGCATGCCGGGCGGCTGGATCGCGGTAGGGCTCGCTCTCGCACCACTGCCGCGCAAGATCATATTTGCACAAGGTCGTCCACCATAATAACTCTCGCTCTCTTTGCTCAGGCGCGTCTAAGGCTCTTTTTTCGCTCTTATCTTGGGAATCCCTTTGGCTGAGTGAGTGTTGGGCGCGTTTGAGTAGACGATAGCGGTACTCGAAATTCAGGCTGTCGTCGTAGAAGATACGCCAAGTACTACTTGTTCCCTGAACTCCCAGCCATCGCACGACATCCTTTACCGCCGCGTGGTAGCAGCCGTTAGATTTGTTGGCGTATCTGGCGAGCAGGAACGCAAACCTCCCGAAGGCTTCGCGCCATGCTTTGTGAGTTATCGTTTCTTGATTATCCGCCAACCGGCTTACATTGCTCGTCAGCGCGTTCGGGGGAACACGGCTGACATCCTCTTCGAAACTCTTGAAGCTGTCGATGCGGACCGAGAAGGTTCCCCTCTGATCGTTGCCCCCGACCTGCGGTGCTGACTCTTGCGGGAACCCCTTGTGAGGACGCACCTCAAAGGTCATCGTCGCACGACGCCTGTCCAGCACCACTTCGAGACCCTTCAGTGGGTATTGCAATCGATATATTCCGAATTCGTTTGCCCGACCCTCATTCATATTTACTGTTAATGTCCTTGTAAATGGCGCGGAGTTGACCCTGATGGGAGCCGTAAACGTTGATGGCCTCTAGCAAGTAACACGTGTCGAGCCACTCCTGATGTAGGTGCATTGACACCGCGTGCTTAGGCAGAATTCTCCGCAGTTGACGCAAACGTTCGAAGCTTTCTTCTTTCATACCGGAGCGCCGAGGTTCGCTTGAAGTGATCAAATCACCGGCGTTGCTTCGTTGCTCGAAGAGAAAAGACTTTTGGAAACACAGAAAGGCGAGCGTCATCATCAACCGATCAGTTCCGAGCATCTTCAAGTCATGGCCACCCATCGCGGTTTTAGCAACAACGAAGTCTGCTCCTCGCTGGTACGACGACGTAGCAATAAAAGGAGTGGTAAACGCGGTATAAGCGACAATTCCAACTCGACGCGAGCCCTGCACATGCAACTCGTCGCGCAATCTCTCGATCAAGTCCAACCCAGTCTGGTGCCAGGTAGATCCTCGAAAGAGGATATCTGTCACCAACAACGTATATCGTTTTTCACCTTGAGCAGCGCTCGCGAATTCCTGAGTACAAACCGTGACAAGTTCTTCGAAGTTTTTCGCTTGAGTAACGCTGCGTCGTGAAGCGGCAGCGACGGCCACGTTGCCAGCGCCCACTCTCGCCGGCAACTTGAGCCGATCGCCGGTCAGTTGCGCAAAGGTGTCGTCAAGTTCTGCGACTTCGTCATCCACTACAATCACTTCGGCGTGATGTTTGACATAGGCCCGCAGCGCTTTTAGCGCTTCCTGCATGACCGGATACGAGAACGCATTGGCGATTTTTGAGATGCTGTGGGACTCGGCTGATTGATTCACGTGATGTCTAGTCGCGGCTTTACTCGTTTCGACATGGCGCGTGCGGGAGTCGCCGGCTATTAATTCCTTGATTCGTTGAACCGGCGCTGCCTCTGGTCCACTGAGTGGGATATGTTCGAAAGCTTGCTTTGCGTCAAAGGCGGCACAAAGCTCCTCCTCTGGATTCGGTGGTAAAGATAGCCGCCTTTGCTGACTAATCCATTGGATCTTCTTACGCAGAAAGTCGTCATCACTGACAAGAATGATCTTTTTCGTGTTGAAATTTCCCCAAAGATAGTAATCGAGGTTTGCCAGAAAATAGCCAGCGCCCTCCATAGTTGCGCCGTCGCCCTCACCCAATCGCCATACGTCCTGAATGATTACGAAATCGTAGGCGCCCCAAATGAATAAGCTCATCGTGGAAGCTACGGAGCCCGCGGTTCTGCGAGGCTGTGCTTCAATTGAGCCTTCTGGATCGGGATGCCACAAGGCCTTCCACGCTCTGGTAAGAGCGCCACTTTTTTCCGGATCTTTAGGCGTCGGAAAAATCTGGGCGCAGAGCCAGGCAACCGTGCCCGGCTTGGCGTTGACACTCGCCTCCGAGACGCCCGCTGGGGGAGCCATTATGTCAGGCTTCAGACTTTCGTAGATCGCAGACGTCCAGTCAGGATGAGCGATGATCAGAACCTTCTTTTTGCCGGTGGAAAGGTTATCTGCATTTGTCATGGGCATTCCCGTCCGGTCGGGCTATTCGTAATAAAGTCTTTGGACGAGCGAGAACGAGTTGATCAAATGAGGATAGGCTTCCCCAATTCTTCTTACTCGCCGTCTGAGCGCAAAGCGATCGTTGAGACCTAATACTCGCCAAGCCTCGGTCTTTCGACCTTCGGTTAACTGGAGCGCGTCCTGAATGTACGCCAGTTCGAGCCGAGCCAGCTCGGCGTCAAGATTGATGCCGGATTCCGTGATCGGTACACTCACATTCTGTGTCGTTGGTTGCGCTACCTGTTGTACCTCAAGCGGAAGATCGGACGGTTCAATCAAGGTGTGGCCGTTGTTATTCCCAAGCATCATGGCGCGCTCGATCACAGCCCGCAATTCGCGAACGTTGCCCGGAAAGGAGTACTTGCCCAGCAATTCTAGTGCTGCCGGACTGATGCCGGCCAACTTGGTCCGGCCCGCTTGGCCGAAGGTAAAGAGAAAGTGATCGCTGAGCAACGGAATGTCATCGGGTCGTTCCCGCAGCGGAGGGACGCGGAGATCCATCGCCTTGAGTCGAAAATATAGATCTTCACGAAACTGGCCGAGCTTTATGGCATGATCCAGATCGCGATTCGTGGCAGCTACCACCTGAATATCTACGGCGATTTCCTGCGTGCTGCCGATGCGCGCGAAAGTCCTCGTCTCGAGAAATCGCAATAGTTTTGCCTGAAGCTCAGGTGGCAGTTCGCCGATCTCATCGAGAAAAAGTACTCCGCCCTGCGCCTTTTCAAAATAGCCAACTCGGGTGGCTTTGGCATCGGTGAAGGCCCCGCGCGAGTGGCCGAATAGTTCTGACTCGATCAGTTCGCGCGAAAGCGCCGGCAGCGAAACTGCGACAAAGGGAGCAGTGCTGCGCCGGCCGCGAGAATGCACTGCGCGAGCAACCAATTCTTTCCCCGTGCCGGTCTCTCCGCGCACTAAGACTGTGCTGACCCCGTCTTCGGCAACGATATCGACCAGCCGACGGAGCTCCTGAATTTTCGGATCGTCACCGACCAACTCCCAGGGCTCGAGACGCCGGAGGTCCTCTTCCAATCCCGCCAGCCTGCGCCGCAATTTTGAATGCTCGATCGCGTTTCGCAGCACCTTGCGAAATTCTCGAACATCGAGACGCGCTTTTTGAATAAAATCGGCTGCACCCAACCGCATGGCTTCGACGGCGATGTCGATGTCGCCATAATTAGTCATCATTACCACCGGCAGATCCGGCTGGACCTGCTTGATGGTTTCCAGCAAGACTAATCCATCCCGGTTAGCTGTGCTTTCATCTTTCAGTCGCACGTCAAGCAACACCGCGGCCAGGGCTTTGGTAATTTTCTCCTGGGCCTCGTCGGCGGAACTTGCCGCCACCACCGCAAACTCGCGCTCGAGGGCTTCGGTTAAAGCCTGGCGATAAGCGGCGTCGTCATCGACGATCAGGATCGCATCATTCGTATTACTCATTGATTAAGTATGTTTCAGAACTTGCTCATACAATCATAGAGAGTGTTGAGCCAAGCTCTGAATTCTACAGAGTTTGGTTTCGGCCGGGTGTTAAGTTGGGTAATGACCTCAGCGAAGGACTTTGCATTCTCGCCCCCAACCATTGGGCCGCATTCTTTCCAGCGATTGAGAGCCTTGGTGACGGTCGGGTCGATTACGTCATTAACGCTAGCTTCGATCTCATCGGCGCCATCCACCCCCTCGGTCCTCCGATCTCTGGCGTTCTCGAGTCTCACCTGAATGGGACCCAACAAATTCATAATATCGTGCCGGGCATTCGCGAATCGCTGCTCGGTTCGCAGTCTGTCAGCGGGGTCGATCACCGGTGATTCTTTTTTTGGGAGCTCATCGTCTCGTGTGGATTCTTCTTTCTCCGGATTGGCGGCTTGTCGAAACGCGTCCTCCAGGGTCTCGATAAACCTCAGCTGGACTTCGCTCGGTTGTTTCAGAACTTCAGGCAAGTTAAACAGCACTTTCCAGATTTTCGACCATTTTGTTTCGTGATGGAATCCCCAAACCTCCAGATCGATCTCGCGTCCAAGGGTTTCGATCAGATCTTTTTCCCGAGCGGGAAAGCGCTGATCGCGGTCCGTGTCCGCGACCCCAAAACAGGTCCAAAGATGACCGGCAATGCGAACGACCGACTCTTGCCAGTCTTCCTGCCTTTGAATTCGCTCGAGAATAATGGGCTTCAAAATGGCGTCCCAAGGAGCAGGCGCATTCAGGAACGCCGGTGGCGGAGGTTCGTGTTCCACAGTGATACGTCCCTCCGGCAACACCAGCACCTCGAAAGTATCGGTGTCCAGGCACAGAAAGTTGCCTCCCCGCAGGGTCTTGCTTATGACCACGAACAGCTTGCGATTCATTCTCGGGGCCTCCTTAGGAGACAGAGGTCTTCGACAATTTTGGTTTTGGGAAAATTATTCTTGATCCAAGTGTCGACATTGGAGAGTGGCATAAACTTCACGCCGGGCGGAAGCTCACTAGCAGACATTCTGCCCGAGTGAACGATAATGTGGCGCACGTTTTCCCGAAGCTGAGCGAACAACTCTTTCATCAAATCCATTTCCGACTTTTCTTCCGCTTTTTTTATCCGCTTGATGAGTTTGTCGACAATGCCTTTGTGCAGCACCAGGAAGTCATAACCCGACTTCCGATCCTTGTGGGCCTGTTTCGTCCATTTAATCAAAACCTCCGGGCCGGGAATATTATCGTCCGCATATTCTTCGCCATGAAGGTCAATGCCCTTCCATTTAAACAGTTCCTTCGTGGAACATCTCCAGACTTTACTGTACGGTTCGTACGTCATCTGCTTTTCGCTGGTGGGGTCGATGCGCTCGTCAACTATTAAGATCTTGGTGAGCCCGGCCTCAAGAAAACTAAAACCCAGTTCAGGCGGATCAAGAGGCCTATCCAACCTGTTCCGATTGATTTGATCAGTCGCTCTCATCGTGATTTGGCTGGTTGCGTCCCCTTGATCATAAGGCTCGTAATGGAAGACCTGGTCATGAAAACGTGCGCAATCCTTTGTCCAATTCACACCGTTATGTTCTTCCTTGCAGCTACCGTGACGATCAAATAGAAAGACTGGCCTGGTCGGTTCGAAGTCCTCTTCATTGATTAATTGCCAATGAAATTGTCCGGTCTCCTCGTCCAATTTCAAGAGGTTGATAAACTGATCGCTGAACGCGAGCTCCGGCGTTTCGGGATTCTGCTGTCGCCATCTTCGTAGCCACCTTGACCCGGTGGTCAGGTTTTTCGTATCCACCAGATAATTCACCCAAAGGTGATAAAGCCGAGCCAATGAAAGCTTCTCCAAATCAAGATCTTCCTGGGTAATACCCGCGAAATCAGCCGCCTTACTTAGTTTGAGCCCATCAGGCACGCAAACGATCACTCGGTATGGAAGTTTGTCGGCCAGCCCTTCCAAGTCCGCTAGTTCGTTCTCATTGTTTATGTACACAATCACAAAGCGATGTCGGACTTTGGACGGCGAGGCAATATTGTCTTTAAGCCACTTGAACGGTTGTATGTTGATTCTCTCGCCAAACTCTTCTGTGAGCTTGATTGTTAGGTCCTCGGGACAATCTTCGCGAATGAAAAGAACATCTTTCGGCTTTAACAGGTAGAAAACCCAGCCGAGATTTCCGTCTACCTCAGTAATCTCCAGGATCCTCGGCTCACCACTCGGCGCGTATTCACCGAGTTCAAACTTAATCTCCTGCCTGTTGCCAACTTGTCGCTGGATCTCCATGTCCTCCAGACGCAAACCGCGAAGGAGCGCGGCAGAAATAAAACGCTCCTTGATGCCCCAGTCGCCCGGCATAAGCCGTCCTACCTCATCAACGATCCGGAGCTTGTGCAAGGAACTCTGCAGGCGGCTTTGTGCTATTTGAAAGTTCCGGCGATTGTCACTGACAACGACTTGGATGAAGTCGTCTTTAAATTCTTCGTTAGGGACCCTCAGACTGATTTGAAGACTCAGCGCTTCCTGGCGCGAACGTTTGGTTCGGCCGTGCTTCGCGCTGTCACGGATGTTGTTTTCCAATATCGCATAAAGTGCCTGAGTACTGAGCACACCGCCGGGAAGTGCCACATCGCAGTCGGTTTTGGAGTCAAATGCCAGCTTGACGTTTTCCACATGTTCGGACTTGGCGATGCGCGTAAGCAACTCCTGGTTATTATTGAAGCCTTCCACCAGTTTTGAGAATCTTTCGGTAGATGAGGAAAGGGGCATGCTGGTGGCAAAGCCAGCCAGTAGTTCCATTCGTTCTCGCAAGTACCTGTAGAAGATTTTCTTGCCCTCGTCGTCCTTTTCGTCCGTCTCCAAATAAAAGAGAGCATGAGATCCGATATTGTGAGACATATTGCGGCCCATCAGACCGACTGTTCCGGCTTGGGTTCCCGCAGTGATGACGGCCTTGACCCTTAGCCATGCCTGCTGCAGCATTCCCTGGTAGCCGTTCACGCGCCAACCGTCTTCTACCCTGATAGTCTGGCAAACAGATACGAGATCTACGCGATCGCGTTCACTGGCACTCCTGAGCCGAACCGCTCCGGGTGCCACCACGCGCACTCCCGCCAGGAGGCCTTTCAACAAGCTGGCATCTTCCCGAGAGTTTATGAACCGGAGAGTTCGCTGCCGCGTATATTGACCTTCCGGTTCGTCTTCGATAAACGAGTGGGAATCCGGATTCGCCAAAACCTGCTGATAGCTGAAGCTTTCGATTTTCTCCGTGATTGATACGAGGTTGCCGGCCACAATTGAGGCCACTGCCCGATGCTCTTCCTGGAGGATTTGTTCGAGGAAATCCTTTAGCGGAATACCATTCGGCAGCTCATCCAGCACGTCGGTAAGCTGGGTTTCCCTCAACCAGTAGAGTAGAGCATCGTTTACTTCGATAACGCTCAGGGCGTCGTCATCAAGCACATCGCCGCGCCGTTGGGCCAACCAGCCGAACGTCAGCATGGCGTCAAAGAATCCGTTTTCGGTTGCGACGATGAGCTGCTCCTTGTCGTTACCCTCGCGTGAGTTTAAGGAGCCGAGAGTGGGTTTAACCTTTTCTTTACCCGACATGTTGAGGTTCTCCGTCAGGTTAAGGCGCTTAGATTATGCGACCAGTTCGGAGCCGACCAAGCTCTGAGAAGGCCGCTCTACATACGGCGCGTAACTCGTTGAGCGTAGTTGCTCAACAATATTCCGAATCTTTTCGACGACTTGATCAGCGTCGAGGTCGACGCAAGCATGACCAGGGCTGAGTCGAAGCGCACCAAGCGCCCAGCGACGTGGCACGCCCATCGCTGTCAGTACATGAGACGGTTCCAGCGATCCCGAAGTGCAGGCGGAACCTGTCGACGCGCATATTCCCAGCCGATCTAGTTGCAGCACAACATCCTCGCCGCTGATACCGGCAAAACAAACGCTTATGTTGGTCGATAATCGCTCGGTGGGGTGCCCATTAAGTCTGCTGTCCGGAATCGACAGTAAGCCTGCGATCATGCGGTCGCGGATCGGAAGCCAAAATTCTTTTTCGGTTTGCATATCTCGAGTGGCAAGCTTGAGCGCTAACGCCATCCCAACTACAAGCGGCACGCTGACGGTGCCGACTTCCTGTCCACGTTTCTTGCGCATTCCAACAATCTGGGGTTTGATCTCCACGCCATTACGAATGTACAAGCCGCCGATCCCTTTTGGCCCATAAAATTTTTGCGCTGTGAAACTAAGCAAATCAACACCCAAAGCCCGCACATCGATCTCTTCGTGACCTACGGCCTGGACTGCGTCAGTGTGAAAAATGACACCAGGTTTGTGAAGCTTGATGCGTCGCGCGATCTCAGCGATGGGCTGTATCGTTCCCACCTCGTTGTTTGTGTGGCCAATTGAGACGAGAATCGTGTCGCTTCGCATTGCCGCGATGACCTGATCCGGTGTCACCCTGCCGTAATCATCAACATCCAGATAAGTAACTTCGAAGCCTTCCGCTTCAAGGCCTGCGCAGGAATGTAGCACCGCGAGATGCTCGACTTTTGTAGTAATGACGTGTCCTCCGCGGGTCCTGCTTGCTATTCCTCTTATCGCGAGATTGTCGGAATCGCTGCCGCCACTTGTAAAAAGGATTTCGTCGCTTTCACATCCCAAAGCGTCGGCAATATCCTGTCTTGCATCGTCCACGGCTTTTCGTGCTCTGCGTCCGAGCGAATGGAGGCTGTCGGCGTTGCCATAATCAAAAAGCGCGTATGGCTGCATCGCTTCCCACACTTCCTCGCGGCAAGGAGTTGTTGAAGCATGATCGAGATAAACTAACCTCATAGAGACTCCCAGTCTTAACGTGATGTAATTGAAACTAAATCTTCAGTCTGCCTCGACTTCGGAAACAGCTTGTACGGAAAGCCGGCCTTCGACTTCTCCATGCCGATTACTACTTCTTGGAACTTCGTGAACGGCATGCCGAAACCCACATACTCTTCTTCCCAACCGGTGATGCCGCGAGCTCCGAGACAAAGAAACGTTCCATTGATTTCTTGATGGACATAGGGCCAAGCAGTCATATCGCAGGAGACTCCGCGAATGCCAATGCAACTCATCGTGAAGCGTTCTCCCGTCGGAAAGCAATAGCCTTGTATGAGCCGCATAGCTTGCAGCGGCGTACAGTAAACGTGTACCAAATCAGGATTGATATCCACCTCGCTGCGGAGCGGATGGTAGTAGTAAACAGCTTGCATCGACGGCGGTATCACCGGCATTCCAGCAACAGCTTTGCGCGCGGCCTCGAACGTTTCATAGCGGCCGCAATCTTCTTCTCCAAAAAGAGCAAACTCAGGATGGCCGGACTGGCGCGGTGCGTAAACATATCCGGCAGAAAAGTCTGCCGGCACTGCCGGCTTCGCCATCGACGTAACGTAGCAGCCCCCCGCGAACGAGCGGGTTGAGTCACGCGCAACCAGTCCCAAACTCATCGCGCCCGCCGGACACCCGATGTTGTCCGCCGTCACTTTCAGCGTCCAGCCTCCTTTGGCGGCTTTGTAAGAATAACCGCAGGATGCAAGAGTGCGCCGGAAATAACCGGGGTCCATCCACTGCGGCGATTTTGAGAACTGTTCATCCAGGTCGGCCTCGCCAGTTTTTACGAACTTCAGCCCGCAGCAAGGAACCCTCACCATTTCATCCTCGTAAGCCGCAATGAATCTTTCGAATAACTCTGCAAATGAGCCCATCTTAATTTCTCTTCGACAAGTGCGACGTGGCTTCGATCTAAATTCTCGCCAAGCCTGTCCCTGATCCCGACACCTTGTGCCAGGAGAATCTCTGCTGCACAAAACGAAGCAAAGTATCGGACACGAAACCAAAGAAGCCGATCACGAGAATGACTGCGGTCATCTCGCCATAGTTGAATCGATCTCTCGTGTCTAAAATGTAGTAGCCAAGACCCGAGGGAACCCCCAGCATCTCGGCTGGCACAAGAATGATCCATGAGATACCCAGTGAAATTCGTAATCCGGTCAACACGTCGGGGATGATCGCTGGTATGACTGCGCGGCGCAGGACTGCCCAATCGCCACCCCCGAGCATGCGGACTACTTTGATCCAAATGTCATTGACGCTACGAACACCGTGTGCGGTATTGATGATGATCGGCCACACGGCAGCCATCGTGATCAAGAAGTAAACTGGCTTGCTCCCCACTCCGAAAATAATGATCGCTATTGGCATCCAGGCCAGCGGTGATGTCATGCGCACGAACTGAAAGACTGTGTTTGTGATCAAGTCCAACTTCAAAAAATATCCGATCAGAATGCCCACCGGAATTCCAATTATCATGGCTATGCCAAGTCCAATTCCGACGCGACTGAGACTTGGCACCGCGTGACGCACGAATGCCCCGCTGGATATGAACAGAATCAACTCCCGAAAAGTGTTGGCCGGCGAAAAACTACGACTGAACTGCTCGTTTAGAACCAGCCCGCTTGTGAGAAATTGCCACGCTATCAGCACCACCGCGACACCAGTCATCTGATAAAAGACGCGTGACCAGTCCGTCCCACCGAACTTAGCGGACTTCCTAGCGGTTACTCCAGTATGCGTGGTGATGGCGTCCATTCCTTATACCTGAATCATCTCGGCCCTTACATAGGGATTAGCAGCGTCGACTCCTTCGAAAATCCTCAAGCCTCCGACTTTCTCGGCAGCGCTCTTCACGAGATCATATTGAAAGAGTTCTTTTACGACTTGTTCTGTATTTAGGCTCCGCAGGAAATCGGACGATCCCTCCACTTTTGTTTGCTTCAATAGATTAATGATCTCACGCGTGGTTGACTCATATGGATAGGGCTGAAAACCAATTCTGTTAACGCCCCAGTCCGGATGCCGAATTGCGCCGGTGCCGCTTTGCAGCCCATAGCTGTCGAGGTCATATTTCGACATCGCCCGATTGATTACGGGCTCTGGAAGCGGAAGGTAGCCCTTACCGTCTTTCGACAGTATCTGTGGTACTTGAGTTCGGTGGCTGACGACCCATTGTTGTGCTCTCACCAGACCATTTATAACCTTTTGCGCCCATTCCGGATGATTGTGAATTTCGGTTTCGTTCATTACTGCGACGCAGCATGGATGGTTTTTGAAAACGTCACCGGTGAAGCGAACAATGCTGCCCTGCGCCAAAACTTCTCCGGCAGCATTAAACGGCTCCGCGACAATGTAACCATCGATAGCTCCTGACGAAATAGCAGTTGGCATGTCCGGTGGCTTCATCACGAAAAGATTTGTCTGATTGGCCTTAAGAGGTGCATTGCGATCCTGTATGACAGCCTCAATGCCATAATTTCTCATGCAGAGCTGGAGGATAATGTTGTGCATCGAATACCAATGCGGCACAGCGATTTGTTTTCGTCCAATATCCTCGAGCCGTTTAATGCCGCTCTTCATCCCCACCGTGATCGCTGAGCCGTTCATGTGGTTCCAAGCCACAATCTTCACAGGATGCCCTTGCGCATATCGCATGTAGATGGGAATGGGAATTAAAAGGTGAACGAGATTGAAGTTGCCTGAGAGAAAACCCTCCGCGACCTCGGGCCAACCGCGCATCAAAACAGGCTTGTCGACAACCAATCCTTCCTGCTCGAAAAATCCCTGAGAGTGTCCTATCAGCAAAGGCGTCGCGTCCGTGATCGGAAGATATCCGATCTTCAGAACAGGATCCTGCCTGCTGGTTCTGCATGAACTGCCTAAGGCAGCCGCTCCTGCTGCCAGCAAACCCAACCGCGAAGACATCAGGACAAACTCGCGTCGGGACATACCGTGCGTCAAACACTCTGGATGGTCATCTCTTTGCTTAACCATAGTCCGCTCCTTTGTCTTACACGATCAGAACTTAATCCTCTCGCGCAACCGTCATGAATTCCTTGGCAATCATGCCGCGCAGGCGAATAAACTCGGCACTCGTTCTGTCACGCGGACGTCGAAGATTAATATTGAAGATTCTCGCGACCCGACCGGGTCGTCGAGTGAGAGCGACAACCCTAGTTCCTAGGTAGACCGCCTCATCAATGTCATGGGTTACGAAAAGCGTGGTATAGCGCTCATTCTCCCAGATGCGAATAAACTCATCCTGAAGTCTCATCCTAGTAAATGCGTCGAGCGCTCCGAAAGGCTCATCAAGAAGAAGTATGTTGGGATCATTAATAAGAGCCCGGGCGATTGCCACGCGCTGAGCCATCCCGCCGGAAAGCTCGTTTGGGTAGTGATGTTCAAACCCTTTGAGTCCCATTATCTCAATGAAGCGGTTAACACGTGATTCACCATCTGGCGACGAACCTCTGATCTCCAAACCTAGGCCAATATTGTTTTCGACGTTGAGCCACGGCAGCAGAGATGATTCTTGAAACACAACTCCCCGCTTGTGGTCCGGCCCTTGGATCGACTGATTGTCCACCAGCAGTTCACCCTCCGTGGGAAAATCAAAGCCGGCGATGATCTTCAGCATAGTTGATTTGCCGCACCCACTCTCTCCAATCAAACAAACCAACTCGCCTGAGTAGACATCCAGGTTTACATCCTTGAGTACCACGGTATTGCCCTTTGCAAAGACTCGCGTCAAGCCGCGAATCTGCAAAGCCGGCGAGGTTTGCGAGGCAGTCCCTTCCAAAAGAGCCGCTTCATGGCGATCTGAATAGTCTATGGTCTCGATCACCTGACTTGATCCCAATTCTGATCGTGCCCGGGCTGCGGGCAGTTGCCCAGTTCTCAAGTCGTGTGCCAAGGACATTAACCCTTGCAGGTTCTGCCGCAAATTAGATGGACTTTAACGTAACCGATTGTTCTTAAGTAAGTTAGAAGGCCTAATGCGAGTTAGGCGAGACGGGTGAGCTTGTCGTATCAGATGCAGACTGGGAATCGCGATGTGACGCAACGATCACTTGATCGTGTGATGAATAGCTCACTTCCTTACGATTCGGACCTCAGAGAACTTGCAGTTCAAGACCGACACAATCTTCCCCGCAGTCCGATGTTAAAAACCCCTTAGGAATTTATCACCCCACGATCACCATTACTTGTTAGCTCCGCCTATTCAACTCAATTTCGAACTCGTTCCAGTTAACAATTTGCACGGTCTCATATGTCTCTCCCAATGATTGCAAATCCGAGTCTTCAGTAATGAGGAACTGCGCATTTCCGTCCACCGCACAGGCTAGATAGACAGCATCTTCAAGATCGCGTTCAGCCGCGCGCGGCGCTTGCGAGATGCGACGGCGAGCGTCGCGTATTGCCCTGACTGAGACTACGACCGCTGGTTCAAGTTGCAACGCGGCAAGCAGTAATTCAAATCCGACGCGATCAAACTCGGCGCGCCTGATAATTCGTTCGTCGGACTCGACAGCGTTTGCGCCGAGCTCGTAGTCGTTGATGATGTCAGGCGTCCACAACCAGCGAAAAGTCGGTCGAGCTAAGAGACTCAGTAGTTGTCGCTTAGGTGAAGTCGCTTCTGGACGATCGCGGCGCGTGAGAAACATTGCGAGGACAATTTGCGCATCGACAACGACCCGTAATTCATTCTCAACGCTGTTCGTTTGATCAGGAGCCGGCGGCATGCTCAACCGCGCGATACCCTACGGGAAGATTTACCGTTCCGCCGACGCGACTTCTTTACTACCTCTCCGACCAACGCTTCTAATTCCTCTTCGCTAGTCGAAGGGACATCTTCCCTTTGAGATCGCGCCCTCGCCTGAGAACGCTCAAAGCTCGATCCCATTTCCTCAACGAGCAGATGCAAGAGAGCGCGTCGCATGTCTTCCAGCGTAGTGAAAGGCACGACCGCTGCCGCCGGCTCGCCGTGGGTTGTAAGAACTACGCTGCCCTTTGCCGCCAGTTCCAAGGTGCGACGCATCTCCGCGCGTGCATCCCCCACCGGCATAAACTTCTGCGGACGGCCAAGATATGAGGCCACTCGCAGCAACGCCGCGGCTTTGTCGTCTGTTGTTTGGTCCTGTCTCATACCGCTTGACTCGGAGTCTATTGTACAGATTTACGTACAAAAATAAAAGCTTGTTCATCGCGGCTGTATAACGCACAACTTGCAGGCCGGTTACCCATAGTCAATCGCTGAATCGCATTGTCAACCCTTAAGGCGAAAATGCGTCGTAGGATTTCCAGACGTTGATGGGAATCGTCAGCTTGTCCTTCTTACCGATTCCAGGTTGAGCAGGATTGTTTATCAAGTGAAGGCTCGGCGAATTCGGGATTGAACTCACAACACAGAGATAGAAGGAACTCTTGTATTTATCCGCCGCGGCGACCTCGTTTCCAGTTAGTTCTACATCTTGATCGGACGACAGGCCCTTTACCTCGAATTGTCTTGACGTGCCATCTTTGGCTTCGCCTTGGACATCGAATCCATAGTTCAGTTTGTCGACAAGTTGAATGTTTTGATATGCCTTACGCAGCTTTGTCATAGCAAAATTAATTGCGAATTGCTCGACGCCGTTGTCCGGAGTTTCCTTGACTCCTGCGGCTTTAAAGAACCCGCGCCAACTTCTAAGCTCGTCATCTGTTGTGTTGCTTCCCAAATACGCGATATCAATAAAGTTCAGTCCAGGCAAGAACTGTTGATGCTTCTCCCAGTTTCTTGTCGGTTTGAACTCATTCGGCAAGAAAACTTCCTTACTGCTCACGATCCGTCCCGATTTCGTGTAAACCCATAAGTCAACGTCATGCCCAAGATCGGTCCCAAGCGCGTCCTTGCACAGCTTAGTGAATGGCAAGAGTTCACTCCATTGAGGCTGGGGCGACTTAGTAATAATTTTCGGCAGAACTACGTCTTTGCAAATTGTCTTTGCATTCAGCAGTTGCACGCCAGTAAAACCAGTCAGGAATCCTCGAAGAGTGTCAGGGTCATCGTTTTCTCTGGTTGACAGAACGTCCGGATGAACCATAGACCGCGAACTCTGAAGAAGCGATGCCAGTTCGGACAAAGTTTCATCATCCGACGATACATCGAGAAGATGCACCTCACCGCCCTTCTTTGATTCATTCTGTGCCGTTAGAACTATTTCGTACTTGTGGTAGCCGAGCGTTCGAATTCGCGGCTTATAATAGAAGTATTCTTCATGAACAGGATAATCGCGCAACCATCGGTAGAACCTCGCAAACCAATCGGGAGCATCGGAGAGTTGAGATCTGTTTTTCCAGAAATCCGAGTGATCCAAGAGATCCCACCGATCAACATTTCTTATTGGAGTCTCATGACGATCAATGACCTTGGGGTTGACGAGCTTAAGACGATCCTTTCCGCCAAAAGCAGGCGCGATCTCTTCGGGCGTGAATAGCTTCAAGTCCACGAGTGCTTGAATCGCCTTTTTCTTTTCTGTCATACGGACAACATCGCCGAGCTTGGCCCAATGTTCGTCGACGGTGAGGACTGAGGGCGTGTCCCTCAAAAAGTCCTCAATTGGTTCGATGAGTTTCGGATAGAACAGCTTCTCAAAAGATTCCATCCCAGGTGAATGACTGAACTCAAAAGCGGGGAGATATTGGTATTTCCACAAAGCGTGGCCTTTGAAATGATTGATCGCGATGAGGGATAATTTTTGAATTTCCTCGAGAATCCATTGATTCCATTTCGCTTCATAATTCAACGCATCTCGTCCTGGCTGCACGAGGAAGTCGGCCTGGATAGGAAACTTGGCACCGCTTTTTGCCTCACCAAGCGGTAAGAACGAGTAAACACCTCCATACATTGCGCCGGCTTCATCTGGCGCGAGGTTTCCGCTTTCATCCAACGCAAAGCCAATCGCAAGTTCTCGCTGAACAACATTAGCTCTGTACTCTTGGGTCAATCTGTCGTCTTTGACCCAATCAGGAACATTCACGCTTTGGCGGAAAAATTTGAATCGTCTCTTTTCGCCAGCGCTCTGGAGCATCGAGATGCCTTCTTCATCTTCTCCGAGGTTCTCTAGAACCCAGTGTTCATCTGACGACTCATCAGTTATCTCAATCTTGTTAAGCCAACGAAGAAAAAGATAAAGCTCAAGCCGAATGTTCTTTATTTCTTCGCTGATTCGTGCCGCATCTGCAGTCTCTCGAAATGGGACGATGAAAGTGGTTCTCGACTCGTCAATCGGTTCTGAGGGCTTTTCGATCCATACCGGCATCACGTGCCAGGGAGTCGAGTTAGGATCAGACCAGCAGCTTCTGTCGAATTTGAACCGGAAACCGTTTGAATAAATCTCTGGTCGATCTGAGACCTTTAGAACCGATTTGAAACCAATGCCAAGGTATCCTAGGAAGCCTCTCTCAGGTTTCTTGGACGATCGGATACCGGATATCGCTCTTACGTCGTTCTCATCGAAAGGGCGACCATTGTGACAAATCTTAACTCGCTCTGAATTGACAGTGATCTCAAAGTGACCTTTGTCCGTTAAGTTGATACCGGAGTCTTCGGCGTTCTGAATAAACTCCATCACGAACCCTGAGCTTCTTGTAAATACAACCTGAGAGATGAGTCGCAAGGCATTTACGTAATCATCCCAAATGCGGGTTCCCCGTGCCGCTTCAATCTCGTCGCGAATGCGATCGATGAACTCTTTTCGGGATGCGTTAGCTTCGCTCAATCATGAACCTCTCAGCGATTACAATACCGGCCTGGCCGAGTCCGATGTTGCAACAACCTTCCGAAACGCTGTGGCAACGATTCCATCGCTAGCAAAATTAAACGTCCTCTGGCGCACCTTGGAGCTATTCAGATGCTTCATCAGAGATTCAAGGTTGAAATAATCGGAAGCTCGCAACCACGGATAGCGCCTGCGGTTGTACTCAAGAAAAGGTAGGAGCTTCCCGTTGAGGTCCTGCAAATCCCAAGCTTGTCCATCCGCTTTCCTTTGCTTGAACAGATAGTCCTGGTGCTCGCGGAACAAGATCGAACCGGGAACCGGCGTGAAAAGCATCGGCACAACCGAACCGATCTTTTGTGATGCGTATAGGGCTGTATTGACGACTGATTGTAAATCCTCGTCTGGAATGCCAAAGATAACAAAAGCATTGACATCTTGGCTTCCGAGTTTCCATCCCGCTTTGGAAGCTGTTTCTACAGCGCGCTCAAAGCGTTCGATGGTGCCCTGCTTGCGGTTCCAATCGCGCGCAATGTCGTTGTCGATCGTCTCAAGCGCAAGGTGCAGCTTCTGAAATCCCGTCGCCCGCATTTCTTTAAGCAACTCCAGTTCTACCAATCGCGGCTCGATTCCTTCGGGAGCATAAATCGTGATCTTCAGCCCGCGTTTTCTAATCTCTCTTAGTCTCGCTAGGAAGTCATTGCGATTGAACAGTAAGTTATCTTCGTAGAACGCGATCTCGCGTATGCCAAAATCTTTATACTTCTGTTCGATCTCAGCCCCTATATCTTCAGGTGTGCGATTTCGTACCCGACGATCACCGTGATTCAGAGTCAATTGTGCGCAATAGGAGCAATCGAAAGGGCATCCACGGCTTCCGGTAATCAGCGAGTATCGCGGCCTCGTGGCATAAAGTGGATCGTTATATAGAGAAATGTCCGTCCAAGCATTCGCTGCCTCAACGCAGATATCACCATCCACGACAACCACATCCACGCCCGCGTCTTTACCCAAGTTCGCGTCGGCGTGTTCGGCAAAAAGAGTTGGATAGATACCACCCACTAAAATGCGCGGCGTGTCTGCCGGATAGACTTTCTTGATTACGTTAATGACATCGCGCGTGCTTTCCCACCAATACGTCATGATGGAAGTTATCCAGATCTCATCAGGACGGAACGGATTGTCACGAAGATGGCGTTCAAGTTCCTCCGGCGACATTCCAAATTGCCACAGTCGAGTCGCAACGTTGTCTCGCTGAACTATGCTTTTTCTCCGCTGTCGCACTCGTCGTTTCTCGTTTGTTGCCAAGCAGTCAATGAGCCGAAGTTTCTTGTAGCCATTGTTTCGCAACCATGACGCGACCTTCAGCAAGCCGTGAGGCTGACTCCAGTACGCCCAATACTGTGTGTCGTAGATAGGTGGATTGATTAAGACTGCGCTGTTTCCGCCGACTAGAATCTGTGATGGATCGTCGCGAATGATCATTGATATGGTCGTCTACACAATCGGCAGTGAGTGTTTCAACTTCGGTTTCCAACATTCTTGGGCAACGCTCGTGCGAACCATTTCCGCGATTCTGTCATCGCCCAAGAAATCGAACGTCGTGCTCCGATACTTACTATTCAGCAATGTCGCCAGTCGAACAAGATCCTTGTAGTCATCAAATGTTACGCCGTTGAGTTTCGCAAACGGATATAGCTTACAGTTCTGCATTTCAAGAGGAATCTGGTCCAAGTATTCGCGATGCTGTTCATACAGCGCGGTTCCTGGTGTCGACTGAAACTGAACAAGATTCACTGAGCCAACAATATGTGCCAATTGCGTCAGCCGTTCCGTTACAGAGTCAAGAGTCTCGCCGGGTGCTCCCACCACTTGCATCGCCGTTACTTCGCCGCTTCGTGGCCGATAGCCTCCGTACTTATGGAGCAAGTCAATTGCTCGTTCGTACACATTCAGATCCTGTTCGTCAGGTGAGACCTCGTCACGCAAGAAGATCTGGCGATAACCGGCATCTCTCATTTTCACTACAAGGCTTTTCGTCAGCGATGCCGGCGAAAGATTTCCCAAAGCCAGAAGCTTAATATCGAGTTTCTCTTTGCGAATCAAGTCAAGTGTATTCCCAAACCGTATGGCGTTAGGCCCTGGAATAACCTCATCAAAAAAGGCGAATTCCTTCACACCGAGATCTGCCTTTCGCTTGATCTCACTAACGATCCGTTCTGGGCTAACTGACCGCCGCAAAAAAACACCAGCAAATTGAGGTGGCCGTTCATACAGGCTGAGGTCTGTGGCGAACGTCTTAGCCTTTGCTCCAACTGGAGATTTCAAATGAACATGACCAAAATTCTTGAGTGCATGCGCAGAACAAAGCGACGGGTATACGCCACCTAGAAAGACTGGTGTTTGCGGCAACCATTCCCGCTGAAGTCGGTCTACAAGTTCTCTCGCCGCTTGCCACCAGAACGTCATGAGGCATGTGACATAGACGGCGTCCGGTCTCCATCCTTCATTTCTGTACCTCTTGATAGAGGCTGCAATCTGATTCCAACCAAGCCCGAAATGCCATTGCGGTAGGGCGTCGTCCTGAATCATGATCGTGCCGATCCTCTTTTTGGGAACTCTCTTAGCTTCGGGCTGTAGGCAATCAATCAGGCGAACGTCTTTTCCTGATTTGCGAAGTAAAGCGCCAATCTGAAGTAGGCCACAAGGCTGATGCCATCGCGCCCATTCAAATCGAATGTCATGAATAGGCGGATTGATTAAGAGGATGCGCTTGTATGCCACGGGGAATTGAGGTTTTGCACTGGAGATGATCTTCGATCGTTCAAAATCGGCATCGCGTCATAAGTGCGGCCATTGAGTGTTCTTCCGGTTACTTGCTTTCTTACGCCGCCCCATTGCTTGAAGAAGAATGGAACGTCCATGGCCTCACACTGATTCAGAATTGAATGCACCCATTCCTGTTTCATCGGGCGCGCGCCAGGTCCTGATTCGCCACCGACAATGACCCAATGAATACCCTGCAACGGAAGTTCATCCAATGGCCCAATCAGTGGTTCACATGATAGGAATCTTACCGCCGCAGGAACATGTTTCAGATCCTCGATTCGAAACAAAACACGATCATCCTCAACACTGACGCCCATCCAGACGTTCACCGGCCAATGAAGCGAACTCGAAAGCGCTTTCAATCTTTGGCTACGCTTGGTGAGGATCTGAAAGATGTGTTGAGGGCATCGTGTCATGGTTTCGAAAACTTGACGGATGAACTCTGCAGGCACGTCTTCATGGAACAAGTCGCTCATCGAATTCACAAAAACGACGCGTGGCTTCTTCCACTTTAACGGCGTCTCAAGTGCATCTTCATGGAGAGCTACGTCAAATCCATTCTCATAGTGCTGCACGCGCATCGCCTTCAAACGCAGCGCCATTCGTTCTGCGTAGCAATACTTGCAGCCTTGGCTAATCTTGGTGCATCCAGTGACCGGGTTCCAAGTCATGTCTGTCCATTCAATTGTACTTTGCGTTGCCATCTGCCCAATCAATTTCCAGCGTATCCATTGTTTACATGAAAATAGGGTGTATTCCTCACGAATGACGGAAAGGCGGTGATCCCTTCTTGCACGACATAACCGTAAAGACCCATCGGTGATTTATCTCGATACTCAACGCACCCGAAACAGGTTAGCGCTATTTCATCTTGCAGATTCGCTTGAGCTAGACCACGGAAGAGCGTAAATGACGGATGCGCTCTGCGGTACCACGTTCTTTTGGTTGCTGAATCAATTAAGCCAAGTATGCGAAACTCGGCATCGAACGCTCTGAAAAGTTTGTCCCAGCCCGGATTTCGACCCAAATAACTCGTAATGAGCATCGTATCATTCTCTCTTAGAGTACCTTTGCGGAACATGTCAGCAAACCGCAGCGGATAATCTGCTGAGCCGCAGATACCCTCCAAGTCGAGGAAGAAAAAGTGCGGTTCATCGCCGCTTCTTTCGAAGTCGAAGAAATCGCGCTGAACTGTCTCAATCACTAACCCCTCATTCCGAACTCTGCTTGCCATCACTTCCGCCAACGCAAATCGTTCACGGTTGTTCTCTAAAGAAATTGCACTCCCAGTAAGCCTGGGGTCTATGAAGAACATGCTTTGCACATCTCTTAACTCGGTCCCGCCAAGTGTCACGTATCGATACGGGCTGTCCAACGCGTGATGTCGAAGCCAGCGAGCGAATAGAAGATGAAGGGCGGCATACTTATATGGGCCGTATATCGTCCTGTTCTGTTGATTCTCAGCCATTGCCTAATTTCTGCTCGGTTTGCGCGCGCGCTTAAGCAAGTCCGTGCGAATCTCAGTTGCAAGCTCGGAAGTCGTTGAACGAGCGGCGAGGTCGCCCGTGATGCCGTAATAAGACGCAACCGACCGAGCTTCATCAGTATTAAAAGTGAGCTTTAGACTTACGATAGAGGCGGTCGCCTTCTTCCCGCGCTCTCTCACATGAGGCACAAAGACGCTTTTCGGTAGGTTAATACCTCGCTTTCTTTTAGGGTTGAGCTGAACACGACTGCGAGACGGAATTGAGAGATCCTTGGCACGTCGGTCAAAGACTGCTGGAAGTGGTGTGCTGATGATCTTGGTAACTTTTCCAGATCGCGAGATCGCGAGGTACGCTTGTCGCCAGCCTTCGAATACCTGAACGACAAGCGGATGTTTAGTAATTACATTTACAATTTCACTATCTACGTTGAGATGTCGTTTGTGAGTGTCCCATGGAATAAAAACATTCGGCCCTTGAATGTTGACAAATCCTCGAATCATGTTTTTTGCGCCGCCACTTGGCAGGAGATGGGAGAATGTATTCTGGTCATACGCAACAAACAGGCGGTCGTTTCCATAGAGATCGATGCCCCAAGAACCACTTGGATCCTTCATGCCAGTAGATGTTCTGCAGCCTAATACAATCTCGATTCCTAATTGGTGTGTTCTTCCTTCATAACCCAGTTCCGTCTCAAAAATAACTTGCTGAGGACGAATATCTATTCCGCCATCATTCGTACCGCTGAAATCATAGAGTTCCTCTAGTGGTTCCAATGCCTGCTCACGATTCTTAAGGTGAATGTGTATAGCAGGATTTCTGATCAACAACAGGCTGTAAGCCGATCGGATTTCCTTTGTGATCTTGTCAATTTTGTCTGGATCTTCGAACCACGGTGGACCACCAATTGGTTCTTCGCGCAGCTGTAGCACGTAGCGGGTCTGTCCCCTTTCAATCACGCTCTTGTCCTTAAGCACGGCATATGGAAACTCGTACTTTCTTGGCTCGTTGATCCAATTCTGATCTAACTGGACAGAGACTGCTTCATCAGTAGTTTCGGCGGGGTTCCAGTATCTAGTCGTAATCTGCGCGGCGGTTGCTAACCGGAAAATGGCTTTCTTTCCACCGGTCTTATAACTACCGATGGTTGGAGTGAACGGCGTTGTATCACTATTCCCAGGCACAACGAGATTCTCAAGCTTGTCCGTTGAAACACCTCCTGCGTTGTCTTCGTACGTCAGCTGATGCAAATCAGAATGCACATCAATATAGATATTCAGCTCTGGAGCAGTTTTCTTGGGATATGCGTCTTTACGTTGAAGCCAAACGTCAATGCTATTGTCGATGAGTTCCAAAAGAGCCTCTGATCGGTCCAAGTCCCTCCACGCGCCAAGGACGACATCCTTGGTAGGCGCGCCTCCTGCATGCTTAAATCTGAGGACATTACTGGGGTTCCACAATTGGAGTTCACGTCCTACTATTTCCCTGAAACTTTCTTCGCTTTGCTCATCGATCAAATAGTTTTCGACGATTTCATCAACAGACATATCGCCGAGAGCTTGAACGCGTTGTTCATGGGAAAGCGTCATCCAATCCTTTTTTGCAGCCATCCGTCCTCCTTCTGCGCTACCTTCGCCACCTCTCAACTCTAACCGCCAGGCTCGCGACTTTGACCATTCGACCAACGTTCTCGGTAACCATGTATGCGCTCCCACGCGGGAGCTTTGTGATCATGTCGTAAATATTGGCAAACGAGTGGGCATTTCTGACTCTGCGATAGAGCTGACGCGAAATAACGCTTCTGTCATCAGCTACCTGAAAAACAATTTTCGTTGCTGTATTAGCAAATGCCACCGGACTGAAATCCTCTGGCTGCTGCGACGCCAGAATCAAACCTAGACCGAATTTTCTTCCCTCACGCAGCAATTTCTCCACGGGTGACCCAATATCAAAGGACAACTTGTGCGCTTCGTCCAACACCACGAAGCACTGCAACGCCGATGGCCCAAGTGACTCGAAATAGCCGATTAGATTCCACAGTAGAAATTCAGTAACAGCGCGTTCGAGTGATCCCTCCAATCCCTTCAGTTGGATTACAAACGTGCAATGCTCGGCATCCAGCATTCGAGACCAGGATAGCTTGTGCCCGTTGGCTCGAAATGTGTTGTAGACAAACATCGTCGACACGTGTGAGGCGACCGCTGCCGCATAGCGGCTAGGCATCCCTGTTGACGTGTTGGCGAAGGACTCCAATTTGCGCTGCACGTTTGCGAACTTAGGCAGCTCACGCGTCCATGATCGATTGTCCTCTGGATCTATGCCGTCATCGGTCATCACATCTAACACCGTTTGGCGAAGTACTGCGTGTTGTTGGACTCCGATCCTGGGATATACACGAGCGAAAGTATCAGCTACGCGCTGTGCTACGTTTACCGGGCCAAGCACGTCGGTAGGAAAGATCTGTAGGGGATTGATATCAATCCCATCACGGCTAGCCATAATCTCAAGCGGTTTCGTTGCGACGACGAATTCGGAAGGCAATGTTTCGCGTGAGAATCCTTGACCGTAGTCAAAGACGATCGAAACGATATTTTGTTGGGCTAACTCCGCGAGCAGACAGGATATCGTGTACGTTTTCCCGAAACCGCTTTCGCCGAGCACAAGCACGTGCGGGTTTGCCGATCCCGTTTCCGGGTCCGGATTCCAAAAGACTTCTTCCCCGGTTTCGGCATCGATGCCCAAGAGAACCGATTGAAGTCCGGCGTTTGAACTCATGCTTTGTACGGCTACAGTGGATTGACCAAGAATATCGCTTCTTGTTTCACCGTCGCCCACAGATTCGCCTGGGTTCGGCAACTCATACGTGCCCATTGTCACATGTGCGGCTATTGCCGACACCTGAGCCGTAGTGATTCCAACCAGCGCCGCTATTGTGACGCGGTCTTCGCCTCGCGCGAGCATCGCCAGCACTGATTGTCGTTCTTCTTCAGAAATTCGCTTGACCATTGGTTAGTGCCGTTCGGACTTCAATTCAGTGATTTTCTCCCGCAGCATGTCATTGATTGTTCTGGTGCGACCGGCAATTTGTCGCTTGGACTCCAAAGCGCGAAATTCCTGCCATAGATCCCGATCGATACGGAGCGTTACTGAGACCCTATCACACACGCGCGATCCCTTTGGCCGACCGACGCGTTTATGCGGCATACTCTTCCAAGCCTTGCGCGCAGCCAGACTGAAGTTCGTCACGTGATGCGCCGGCAACTCGACCAATTTCGCTTGGTCTTCTAGTTCGACAACCAAATGACCGTTACGCACGTGCTTTACTGTTCCACGCAGTCCCCGATCGGCACCGGTTTTTAGCTTTACTCTGTCGCCAGACCGCGCTTTCATTGCCAACACACTCTAATTAATTACAACAAATTAATCAAGCTTTGAAGCTCCGCTAAGATGAACACGAAGTTGTAGGAACCTGTCCTGGACTTTTCCCGTCTCGTTCTGATTATCTGCAACAGCCCGACCGCACAACTCTACGCTGCGCTCCAAGTCCTTCACTTCGTTACGGCACTTCGTGTGTGCAGTCGAGAGCCCGTCGCAGTCAAAGTCACTCAGCCGGGAAAACTTCCTTTAGGACCAAAATAAAACCGGGTCACTGCTTATCCTCACAACTCACAAGACAACGGCATCTCAAGCGTAGCGTCGTTCGTAACGCCAAACTTGAATTAGTTCAGGGTAGGTGCTGCGCACCTGAGATTATTTTTGACACGTCACCCCCTGAAATTCGGGGCTGACGCGTTGCGTTTATTAATCCGGCACGCGTCTTGTTAACTCGCGTGAATGCCGAATTTAAAAAGTGCTCGTTAATTTCATTAACGACGCATTAACGGCGGTTAATAGTTTTGTAGGCAGGGAAGGAGAGCAAATGAGTGAGGTCAAAGAGAACAGAAAGACGAACCTTATCGCGTTTCGTGTGACCGCCGAAGAATATGCGCAGATCGAAAGAATCGCTTTGGCGAATGGTGAGGAGCCGAATAATTGGTGCCGGAATCTTATTGTCACTGAAACGCGCGAAGGCTTTGGATTAACGAAGACCGAGCGGTTGCTTTACGAGGAGATCGCTCGCGTGCGCTACCTTGTGGGTTGCGGTTTCAGAATGCTGATGAGTTCGCAGGAAGCTACGGCTGCAATGTGGAAGAAGATAACGGATGATGCCGATTACAAGGCAGACATAATCGCTGATGATCTGATGTCGAGAAGGAAAAAAGCGGCGGAGCGAGGTCAACAGGCCGCGCCATCATCTTGAGAATTTCGGCGTTGTGAATTACATACTCTGAAGTGATTTACAACACGTCCTGCTTCGCCATCCCCATTTGTAGGTAGTCCTCTCTCCGCTTCTAATCGCACCGAATCTGAAAAATTGGTCCCGCGCGTTTCTCGCCGGCGACGTACCCAGCAGAACCGTCTGGCACGTCGCTTGAGAACCGATCCGAATCTGGCGCAGCGGTTAGTGTTTGGCGAAAGAAACGCCGCCAGGTTGTTGAGGCTAAGTTATGAGCAGTCGTATTGAAGCTGGGAACAAAGCGAGGGAGGCAGGAGTCAGCCGTCCGAGGTTTCTCGATGTGAAAGAACTCGCCGAGATGCTGCGGCTTAAGACGCGGACTGTTTACGACATGGTTAGCCAAGGCCGCATTCCTTATCGCAAAGCAGGAGATCGCACGATCTTCTTGCTCGACGAAATTCTCGATTGGACCAAGCCCCATCGCGAACGCGAATGAACTTCTCTCGCGATTTGATAAAGATGATCTCGGCTCAACCCTCTTGTGCTACGATTGCGCCGTTCCTTTTAACGGGCTGCGATCCGCGAGAAAGGAACAGCAATGACAGTTTTCAAGAGGGGTAAGAGATGGCAATACGACTTCTGGGTAAATGGGAAGCGATATCGCGGTTCGATCCCAGAAGCGCGAGTCAAAGCCCAGGCGGAACGCGCGGAGATCAAAATCCGCGACTCTGTTTACGAGGGCACTTACGGCAAGAAAATCAACGCACCGAAGTTGCGCGACTTTGTGGCGGAAACGTTCTTGCCGTGGTCTAAGGCAAATAAGCGAACGTGGTTGCATGATGAATTTCGCGCGCGTCCGCTGACTGAAGCAATGGGTAACAAAACGCTGGACGAAATCTCACCGATACTAATCGAGAGATACAAACGCGATCGGCGAGCAATCAAAACGGTTCGAGGCACTGAGCGCGCTCCGTCTTCGGTCAACCGAGAGTTGGAATTACTCTCGAAGATTTTCTCGTTAGCGATTGATCAAGGATTGGCAATTCAGAATCCTTGCCAGAAGGTCAAACGCTTCCGAGAAGACAACGAGCGTAATCGCTACCTTTCGGATGACGAGGAAGCACGGCTCTTGTCCATGCTTGTGGGTCACAGGGCAAGCCTCCGGCCAGTTGTTGTTTTGGCGATTCACACGGGAATGCGCAGGGGAGAACTCTTGAGTTTGCGTTGGGCGAATGTTGATTTCGGGCGTGGCCTAATCCACGTCATGAATTCACATCGCGAGCAGACCAAATCAGGTCACAGCCGAAGCATTCCCATGAACCGGATTGCGAGAGAGCAATTGCTATCTCTTTATCGCGAAACCGGCGACACGGAATATGCTTTTGTGAATCGTACGACTGGCAAGCCAAGAACCGACGTGAAGACCGGCTTTCGTTCAGCTTGCAAAGACGCAGGACTTGAAGATTTTCGTTTTCACGACCTGCGACACACAGCCGCTACCAGGCTCGGAGATGCGGGAGTCGCCACGCGAAGTATTATGGCAATTCTGGGCCATCGGTGCATTCAAACATCGGCGCGCTACACGCACGCGACTGATGATGGATTGCGCCGAGCAGTTGAGACACTCGCGCAACGGAAAACTCCGACCGACGCAAAAGTCCCCACAGTAGCAGAACAGCGGCAGTTACCTGCCGCCGTAAACTACTGATTTATTGGTAGCGGGGGGCGGGATCGAACCGCCGACCTTGGGGTTATGAATCCCACGCTCTAACCATCTGAGCTACCCCGCCGGACCGAACAGCCAGTTTAAAGTTTCGAGTTTCAAGTCTCAAGTTCGCAAACCAAACGATACTGGTTCAAGTTTAGCGAGGTGGCACGGGCGTCCGGCCCGTGAATGACAAGCAGGATGCGCGTTCCACATTCAAACTGAACCAGTGTCAAATAAACTTGAAACCTGAGACTTGGAACTTGAAACTGCGGTTTAGACATTCGGCCGGCCCAACTCCATCGCCTTCAGGAGCTGATCGACCATTTCGATTTCTTCATCACCGGGCTCAAGGTCCTTGTACTTCTGCAAGGCCTGGCGCGCGCCGCTGATGTTCGCCAGACGGTGATAGACCAGTGCGAGGTTGTAGTAGACCAATGAGAAGTTCGGTTCTATTTGCGTAGCGGCTTCGTAATGCAGGCGCGCTAGCGGAAAGTCGCCGGCGTCGTAATACAGATTCGCAAGGTTGTAGTGCGCTTCAACGTGACGCGGATCGTGCTTCAAAGATTGAGTGAACTTGTCGAGGGCGCCGACCATGTTGCCACTGTCCAGTTCAATAATCCCCAGGTTGCAGTAGGCCTCGGCCATGTTGTCACCGGCGTTGATCGCTTCTTTGTAGAAGTTGATAGCCTGCGTGTCACCTTGCTCGTGTAACAGCAACGCCTCTTCAAACGGTGTCAACAGCCGCGCCACTTGAACCTGACCCGGCTCACTTCGGAACAAACTCAATTGGCCCTGAAGTTCGGCTTCGATCTGCTTGATCGTCAGCCCCTGCGAGCGCATCTCGCGCACGCGACGGAACACCGTGAGCGCTTGAAAGTCGTAAGTCGCCTCTTCGCCGTCGGCTGCTGGTGTTCCTTGAATAATGCCGGTTTCAGTCCAGCGGCGAATGGTGCGTTCGCCTAAACCAAACATCTGTTTGATTTCACGAATCGAATAACTGGATTTGACGCGTTGATAATCCGCTTTAGCGGGAACTGGTTGAGGAAACGAAAGGACCTTGCGACTCTTATCGGCCATTGACGAGCGTAGCCTACCACGAAAACCTCCATCTTCGGGAATTTGTTTTGTAGATAAAACATCGATTCGACTTACGTAACGGGCGAAGTGCTGACACTCCTCGGCGGAGAAACAACGGCTGCGTAGACGAGGATTTCTTGTTCCAGAAATTGAGTTTGATCGTGCGCGGGTCAACTCTCTTCTAAGATCGAGTTCGCCTTGCAGCTTATTCGGCTTCGGCGAGCGAGGTTAGGTCGAGTTCAGTGGAGGCAGTGATATCAGCGTCAATCACACGCTGCATATATTTAAGCGCTCTTTGGTTTTCTGCTTTGTCTTCCGAAACCACACAATCACTCGGAATCAGTAGGCGATAATCGCGGATATACGCGTCGTTGGCGGTAAAGAGAATGCAGATGTCGCCGGTAAAACCGGTGAGTATGAGGGTCTCAACGCCCAGGTACTGCAAGAGTAAGTTCAGCGTGGTCGAGTAAAACGCGGAATGCTTGGCCTTCAGCACAAAGTAATCGTTACGCGCGGGCTTCAGAAGCTCGACAATCTTTTGCCCGCGCACTTTGTCCTTCAAACAGTGCGACACAAGCCGCTTAAAATCTGAGCGCCATTTTCCAAAATTATCGTTAACGTAAATGACGGGAATGTCTGAGTGGCGGCAACGCTTCTTTAACGCGGCAATGCGTTTTGCCGCGGGCAGAGCATGCCGCAATAACTGTGCGCCGCCCGGAAATTCAAAATCATTGATAACATCCACGAGCAGCAGTGCCACCGGCGAATTGTCAGGAGCGCTGCCGTGAAGATCTGATCCTTCCCTCTTCATCGTTTAGAGGCGGGCTATTGCCCGCCATCCTCTCGCAAGCAAAGGCGGGCAGTAGCCCGCCTCTAAACGGTCATTGTGAAGATGACCGAGCGGCACTAGCCGCTCGTGATTCACCGGATTTCCAAATCACTAATTAGTAACTTGGCTTGGTCTTTCCTGATGGTTTCGGCGTCATCTTTGCGGCAGGCGCAACCTTCAACTGATTTACGACGCTCTTCACGCCGTCCGTGTCCTTGGCAGTCTTTTCGGCCGCCGATTTCTCTTCGGCCGAATCAACCGTGCCGCGTAGGGTGACGACGCTCTTCACCACGTCGACATTGATCTTTCGCTCAGGGGTGGTCGAATTGGCGATCAACTTCGCGACGATTTTTGTGTGAATCCAGGCGTCATCAAGTGTGTCGCCGATCGTCTCTTTGTTTGCTTTCGCTTTCTCGCGCTCTTCCTGGGCTTCCCGCTCCGTGTAGTTGCCGCGCGTCTGCGCCGAAGCAGTTGGCGTGGC
This sequence comes from uncultured bacterium, assembly GCA_965653675.1. GTDB lineage: Bacteria > Acidobacteriota > Blastocatellia > Pyrinomonadales > Pyrinomonadaceae > UBA11740. Next base: position 26,902 of record CBFHBA010000031.1, on the reverse strand, counting down.
CGCAGGGGTGGCCGCGTTTGCATTCATATTCGCGTTTCCGTTCGCGTTGGCGTTTGAATTGGTGTTCATGTTCTCGCAACCGATGAAACCGAGCGCCGCAACCGCGAGCACCGTACAAATCGCCAGAACTCTAATCTTCATGTCGTACCCCTTTCTCGTAATTGCAGAAAGCATTATCCGAAAAGAAAAACCGCCAGCGGAGTTAACCGCTGGCGATCTTCTCGCCGACGTCTTCAACCGCATCGCCAAAGACCCGGCGAGCATGACTCACTCGCTCTTGTAATTCTCCTTTAAGACGTTCGCGTTTGCCTTCATCGTGCATCCGGCGAGCGCCCGTGGCCTTACCAAGACCTTCTTTTACTCTGCCTTTGACTTGTCTGGCTTTGCCCTTCAGTTCGCCTTCGTAACGCATTTGCCCTCAACTTTTCAGACTAAGTTGACGACCGCTCCGTCAGTTAGCGTCAAACGACGGCGCGTCTTCCGGTAATCAACTGAAGAACCAACACTACCAAAGCGACCAGCAAAAGCAGGTGAATCAAGTTGCCGCCAACGCCGCCGATGAAACCTAGCAGCCAAAGCACCAACAAGACCAATAAAATCGTCCAAAGCATTGTTCTAAACCATCCTTTCCTTGAACGCTGTTACTCCGTCTTCAGCTGGAACCGCAAAGGCCATGCCAGCAGTGGCAAATTGTGTTTATGTGAAACGCGAACGGATTTTTGAACCGAAAGAGAACGATGTCATGCATTGATCTACATCAGAGGCAGGTCAGAGGTCAGAAGTCAGAGGTCAGACGTCAGAGGTGGAAGCAAGGGTGTATGACGTTACAAGTCATCTCTGACGTCATGTCTGATGTCTGATGTCTGGCATCTGACTTCTGATGTCTGACTCCTGATGTCTGCTATTTCACCATCGTGCCGGTGCGTCGCCAACGAGTGTTACTGAGGAAATCGATGGGACCGGCTAGTGATTGAGTGTCATCATACGACCAATAGACAAACATCGCGCGACCGATGATGAGATCGCGCGGGACAAATCCCCAGGCACGGCTGTCGAGACTGTTATCGCGATCGTCGCCCATCACGAAGTAACAACCGCCTGAGTGCCATTGGCCGGAGGAATCCTGGCAGGTTTCTGGAACTTTTGCGGGCTTCCCGTTTACAGCAAAATGAAAGTCGGGACTGACGCTGGTCCGCTCGCCATGACGGGCGGCGTCAACTGTGTCCTCAAAATAATAGACATTGTACTTTTCATTTCCTGTGCGGGGAGTCTCTTCGATGATTTCAAGGGGCGCTTTCTCGTTGATATTGCGCGCGACGATCACATGTTCGGGCAGCGGCTGCCCGTTGACAAAAACCTGCAGCCCCTTCATTTCCACTGTGTCACCGGGAAGCCCAATCACACGCTTTACGTAATTGACCTTGAACGGGATGTTGTCTTCCTGCTGATCGCGCCCTGGATTATTAGGATTTCCGGGATACTTAAAAACGATAATGTCGCCGCGTCGAATGTCGCGCTGCGGCAAGAGCGGGAAACGGGGTCCGGGAGCAAAAAGGAATTTGTTTACGAGCAGGTGATCGCCAACGGTGATGGTGTTTTGCATTGACCCGGTCGGCACTTTGACGGCCTGAACGATAAAGGTCATCCCGAACAGTGCCATAATTACCGTGACCACCGCTGACTCGAAGTACTCACGAATGATCGTCTTGCGCGGCCCGAGCTGCTCAGTCTCCTTTTGCTTCGCGGTCAGGCGTTCGCGCCCGTTGGGACTGGTTTCCCGCGCGGCGAACGCGTCGGCCTTGTCACTGGTTTTCTTTTCGGTAGTTACAGAACTCATTGAAAATTATCGTAGAGGTTAGCGAGATGATGCGCAAGCTCCCGGCCCCAAGAAGCTACTCAATCTCCTCACGAAACGACTTCACTTTGAGTCATTTGTTGTAGCGCCAGTTGAGCAGCCGCAGCTTCGGCGGCTTTAATTGTGCGACCCTCGCCGCGCGCAGTGCCCCCATTCCACTTGAGTTCGACGTGAAAAGTCCGGTGGTGCGGCGGCCCCAGCGTTTCGATTACGGTATATTGCGGCGCCGGTTCATGGTTGGCCTGCAGCCGCTCCTGCAACATCGTCTTTGGATCGGCGGCCGCCGCGGCAATCGGATCGGCATGACGCAGTTCCTCGCCGAGCGTACGCTCAACGAATTCCGTTGCGGCGGACAAGCCACCATCGACAAAGATGGCGCCGATGACGGCTTCGAAAACGTCGGCGAGCAAAGCAGCTTTGCGGCGGCCGCCGCTTTTCTCTTCGCCACGTCCGAAGCGCACAAAATCGCCGAGCCCAAGATCCGTCGAAGCTTTAGCCAAAGTCGGCGCACTCACCAAACGATGCTTCATGCGCGAAAGCTCGCCTTCAGTCGCCCGCGGGTACGCGCGAAACAGGTAATCGGCGACGAGTAATCCGAGGACCGAATCACCGAGAAATTCGAGTGCTTCATTATGTAAGCGCCGCGCCTGCGCCCCCGATCGAGGCGACACCTGCTCATGTGCCCACGAACGATGAGTCATCGCCTGCGTCAGCAAATCGCGGTTGCGAAATTGATAACGGATAATATCTTCGAGGTGGTCGAGATTCTTCAAACAGGTGATTCTAGCAAAACGCCGAACGCAACGTCCCAGTTGACGGTGCGCTCGGCGGCGTGATCAATACGGAGTTTGCAATCTAACTTGTTAACCGCGATGGTTCGCGCGCTGTCGCGGCTTTGGTGTTGGCGTCGCTGTCGGCTTAGCTGGCGTGGTGGTTCCACTAGTGGGCGGCTTGTTCGAGCCAGCGGATGTCCCGGTCGCGGCAGGCTTTGACGAAGAGCCACCGCCTGTCGGCGCAGAGCCGCTCGATCCAGTACCAGGTGTAGCGCTGGTAGCACCCGGAGTCGTGGTTGCCGGCAATTCGGTTATCGGCTTCGGCGGATCGGGCAATGGTTTAGCCAGGACGCCCGCAACTAATTCGTTAAGTCCTGTGTCCGACTTAGTCCGAAACTTGTAGAGTTCCGTCAGTCTACTCATTAACGCCGACTTATCAGCCGGGGCGGCAAGAGCCGTCGCGCGAGCCAGCGCATCAATTTGGGCGTCAATAGCTTGATTTAGATTGGCCAGCACAAGCTTGCTTTCTGTGGTCTCAGGCTTTCCGACATATGCCTGGTATTGCGAAGTCAACTTGTCGACCTGTTCGCCATATGCGGCGGCCAGTTCATTGTAGAGCTGAGCATCCTTCTTCTTTTCACTGTCATATCTGGCAGCCTTGATGAAGTACGGAATGGCGTCGGCTGGTGAAGTCTTCGCCGTGGCTTTGGCAATCACGTAATTCATGAACGCCAAGGCCGTGTCCTTTGAATTATTGAACGCAGGGGCGAATGGTTTGCCGGCCTCGACGAGTTCAATAGCCTTCTTCGCCGCTTGAACCGAATCCGGCAATAGACTCGAATCATTCAAGCCAGCCGTTGCCATGACAACATAGATTAGGGCGTTGTCAGGATTCGCCGCGGCTAATTGTTTACCGAGACGGACCTGATCGGCGTAGTTCTTTGAGGCGATGGCTGCCTGAAATTTGTCCGCCAATTCTTTGTTCGAATTCAGTTTCTCGTAATCGCCCTTGAATTTCTTCAATGCCTTCACTTGCGCGCCCCAGGCGCCGTCTTCCGGTTCACTCGGACAAGCCGTCAAGAAATCATTAGCCGCTTTGTACGCCACGTCCTGATGATCTTTTCGGTTGTCGTACCACTCTTGATACTTCGCCGTCTTGAGGTCGTCAGTGCACTGGTCCTGCGCCCACGCGCCAATCGCGGAAACCATTAGCACCGCGGCCATCACAATTGCTCGATTGATCCATCTCATTGTTCTTAACTAAAGCCTCCGATCGATCCCTAAAAATCTGTCTAACCTTTCAAAAACTTGCCGAGCACGAACTTGCCGAGCACGCGTCGGCTCTAAGATGCAACTTCCGACCTGCTCGTTGTAACTGATGAGCAACTGCGGTGCCACGCAGCGCGAAGAATCAGGGAAGAAAGCCGGTACAGCGAAGGGGCAATAATCCTGCAATACGCAAGCGGCTGTCAAGCGAGAAATCGCCGCGTTTCGCTGTTAACGAATATTACATAAAAATGCCGAACTCTCGGAAAAACCCGGGAGTTCGGCATGACCTTCCGAACTTGATTCGGGCGTACGGTTTTGGTTGCGCTTGAGTGCGACGAACACGGCCGGCGTTTACTTCTTTCGCGTTGGTCTTGGCCGGTGCACCCGCTTTAGGTCTGTTTTCAACCGGCATCGTCGTCGCCTTCACCTTGAGATCAGCGCCGCTCGCCGGCGTCGTTTTCGGCGCAGTCTTATCGTTGCCGTTCTCCTTCAAATTTACATCCGCGTTCGCGTTCGCAGCGTTGGCGTCAGCATTTTGTTCGGCCTCAGTCGCCGCCTTGGTTTCAGCCGCCTCTTCGTCCAGCGCCGCGGCTTTCTTGCCCGGAGCGTTAGGTTGATCGTCAGGACCCTCAGCGACCTGGAAATCGATCTGCGTTCCGAAACGCGGACTCAGCGCCCGATAGATGTTGCCGGCGATGGCCGCCGGCAGGTGATTGTGCGCGTCCGTGCCGCGCGTGATGACGACAACGGCAAGCTTCGGATTCACTACCGGCGCGTACGAAGTGAACAGGCCGAGCCATGCGCCCTGGCCAATGCAGGTGCCGGTCTTTCCGGCCACCGTCTGCTCCGGACGATAAGCCTTGCGACCGGAACCATAGTTCACCGCACCGATCATTCCCGGCAGCATGCGCTTCCACGTGTCGCTTTCAACGTTTACCTTGCGACGAACTTCAGTCTTAAAGTTGCTGTTCTCCTGGACCGTTTGCGGCAGATGCGGAGTCAAAAGTTTGCCACCATTAGACATCGCCGAAACGAGCGTCGCCAACTGGATTGCCGTTACTTCGAAATCGTCACCATGCGAGCCCATACGATTGAGGGCAAAACCTGATTTGAACAGCGGCAGCCGACCGGTGTACTCGTTCACATAGTTGATGCCTGTCTTTTCGCCCAGGCCCATCTCTTTGGCGTAAGAGAGCATTTTGTCGAAACCGACTTCGCCGGCCACGTGCTGAAAGTACGTGTTATTCGAGTAAGCCAGCGCGTCGGTCAGATCGATCTTGTAACGATCGCCATCGCTCACTGTCTCGATCGGCGCAATCACTTTTTCGCCAATCCCGGCAATACCGGTTACGAGTTTGATGGTCGAGCATGGCTTAAAGCCCTTACGCAGAGCCCAATCCTGGTTGACTACCGTGTAAACGCGTCCGGTCTTCGGATCCATCACGACGACAGTGCCCGCGTGATGACCCAACGCTTCGACTGCGGCACGGCGTACTTCCGGATCTTCACCGACAGTGCTGTCTTTGGCGATGTCTGCTTCGACCTCATTGCGCATGCCTTCGTCAATCGCCCGCTGACGGGCAATCGCGGCCAGGCGAGCAGCTTCCGCACGGCGACGCGCCTCTTCCAAAGCGCGACGATGGGTCGCGTTGAATTTGCGCATCTCTGCCGCCAGTTCGCGCTTACTTAACTTGTGCCCGGCCCGGCGTTGAAGTTTCGCGATGTACGCCGCCTGCTCGCGCGCGAGCTGCCGCCGTTCTGCGCGGAGTTCGCGCTTCGACATGCGACCGCGTCCGCGACTGCGCGCGACTTCACGACGACCTCCGCGCCTGCGATTGCTCGCGGAGCGTGAACCGCGACGACCGCGGCCACGGCTGTTTCGCGCTGAGTGCGAACTTGACCTACTGGCTTTCGCCTTCGCGCGTCTACCTTTAGCTATTGTTTCGTTGGAAAAAGAGTTTATGAGAGCAAAAAAGACAAATAATATGAACGTTACCCGAGCGACCCGGGGGATTCCCATTGATTTCATCAGCAACTCCTCGTGAAAACTGTAAATTCCAGTGCGCCGAGGCGAACCAGGTAAAACTCGTTGCTTGATTTGCACGTCGAGGGGCGACGTGCGCGTCGTCCGTGTGATCTCGAAACTGTTAGGGCGCTAAAGTTCCTGTCACAAAAATTCAATTGTTATGCAAAACAACTTCGGTGGTCATCTCTGTCGTTTTGCGACCTCGATGGGGAGTTTGCCTTGAGGTCGGCTGAACTATAACATTCGGCTTAACGTACGGCAACCAAAAAAGGACTAGATCTGTTCATTTTGAGACGGTCTTGGCGCGCATGTTGCTTGAGAGCGATGGCCCTGTCGAGATTACTAAATAGTTTCCGCGTTCGGCTGCTTTTTCTGCTGGCTCTGGTGTTAGTGCTAACCGTAAGCGTGCAGTACTACGTCAATTTGCGCGCGGTTCGGAGCAATACTCAATTTATTGTCGAACAACAACGGGCAATTATGGCCGGCGTGGCCCTTGGCGTTAATAGTCTTTCGAGTGGCGAATATCTGGATCAAATGCGAGAAGAAGCGAAGTTGCCGCTTCTGGGTGATCGCGCCGACCGTGTGCAGAACGTTTTGATCGTCGACGAATCGGGCAATATAAAAGACAGTCTGGACAAAAATCAGACGCCGCGTGAAAACAGTGACAAATCAATTCGGTACGTCAAACTGAAAGATATCTTTCTGCCTCCCTTAAAGAGCGCGGTCGAATTGCCGGAGATGAACGCGCAACTCCCCGAAGGGATGAATGTGACGAGTGCCGGGGAGACGATGGATCGGGGCGCCTACTATTTTCCAGTCGATACTGACAAAGGGCGCCGCTACATCATCGTTGTCCTTGGCTCGGCAAACAGTCTCGCGACAACCCTGCAACACCAATCGCGAAGATCTCTTCTAGGGACATTAGCCGTGTTGCTAGCGACCACATGCTTGACGGCCATAGTCGTCTGGCGCTTCACGCGGCCGATCAAGTTTCTCTCAATCGGCGCACGTCGTATTGCCGGCGGCGATCTCTCCTACCGCGTACCGACCAGCGCCCGCAGCGACGAGATGGGCGAGCTAACCGAATTGTTCAATGACATGACGACAAAGCTGGCGCGCACGCGCGAGCTGGAAGCGCAACTCTACAACGCTGAAAAAGCGATAGTCGTTAGTCGTCTGGCGTCGGCCATCGCGCATGAGATTCGTAATCCGCTGAACTATATCAATCTCACTTTGGATCACTTGCGCGCAGGATTCTCGCCGGCCGATCCGCAAAAGCAGGAGAAGTTTCAGAGTCTGACGAGCCAGTTGAAAACCGAAGTCGCCCGCATCAATCAACGGATTACTGAGTTTCTGAATTATTCGCGCCCGCCAAAGCTCGAGCCGCGTTTGCTAAACTTGAGCGACGTCGCGCGCGATGCTTTGCGCACTGTCCAGGTGCAAGCGTCCGAGAACAATATCGAGACGACCGTCGAAGAAGTCGGAGGCGCGCATTCGATTACCGCCGATGCTGAGTCGATAAGATCTGCGCTGACGAATCTCGTCATTAACAGTCTGCAGGCAATGGACGGCGAAGGTGGAAAAATTGCCATCGTTGTTTCCGGCGAAGATGACGGCATGCGCGTCCGCATCGATGTCAGCGACACTGGTCGCGGCATCAAAGCGGAAGACATCTCGAAAATCTTCGAACCGTACTACTCGACAAAGGACACTGGCACAGGTCTCGGTCTCGCGATCGTGCGCAAGGCCATCGACGACCATCACGGTTCGATTTCGGTGAGATCAAAGGAAGGCGAAGGGACAACGTTCACGATAACGTTGCCCGTGTCGGAACCACCTGCGGGAGCGGGTGGTTGATCGTCGTAACTGACGGTCCGGTAGAAGTAGAGATCAACCGCCCGCTACCGCAGGCGGTTCCGACTGTATCAATCATGGCACGCAAATCAATCCTCGTCGTTGACGACGACAAACCGCAACGCGACATCCTGCAGGAGATTCTGACTGACGCCGGCTACGACGTAACGTCGGCGGCATCAGGCGAAGCGGCGCTGAAATTTGCCAAGGAACGCAGCTTCGATCTCGCGCTTACCGACTTAAAGATGACGGGGATGGACGGCATCGAGTTGCTGCAGCACCTGCTGACAATGGACAAGTCTATTGTCGTCATTCTGCTCACGGCGCACGGCACAATCGATTCGGCGAAGGAAGCGTTGCGGCGCGGCGCGTTCGATTATCTGCACAAGCCGTTCGATCGCGATGTTCTGCTCGGCACGATTAAGCGCGCGCTCGGAACGCTCGATAAGATCGACGTCGAAATCCTTTCCGCTTCGCCGAAGATGGAAGCGGTCAAGAAGATGATTCTCAAGGTCGCGCGCTCGAGCTCGACCGTGCTGATTCGGGGCGAATCGGGCACGGGAAAAGAGTTGATCGCGCGCGCGATTCACAACCAGTCGCCGCGCGCGTCCGAGATGTTTCAGGCAGTGAATTGCGCGGCGATTAACGAGAACCTATTGGAATCGGAATTGTTCGGTCACGAAAAGGGTTCATTCACCGGCGCGCACGCCGACAAAAAAGGCCTGTTCGAAGTTGCCGATCGCGGCACGTTGTTTCTCGATGAGATCGCCGAGCTCGACATCAGCATGCAGGCGAAACTTCTGCGCGCCTTGCAGGAACGTCGCATTCGCCGAGTCGGCGCGACATACGAGCTTCCCGTTGACGTCCGCGTGGTGGCGGCGACAAATCGCGACTTGCGCGCGATGGTTGGTGACGGACGGTTCCGCGACGACTTGTATTACCGCATCAACGTTTTATCGATCGATGTGCCGCCATTACGCGAGCGGCGCGAAGACATTCCAGTGCTGATCGATTACTTCTTGAAGAAGCATACAAAGAACACATCGCGTCTGGTGCGCGGGCTGACGACCGAGGCCAAAAAGATGCTTCAGGATTACGCCTGGCCCGGCAATGTCCGCCAGCTCGAGTCGGCGATCGAACGCGCGATTCTGCTCTGCGAAGGCGACATGATTACGCCCGAGGATTTGCCGACTGAGCTGCGTCAGGAATCTGAGACGGCCGCGACTGGTGGGTTCAAGCTGCCGCCTGAAGGCATCAACTTCGAAGACGTAGAAAAGAACCTGATCCTTCAGGCAATGGATCAGACGGATTACAACATCACCAAGTCCGCCAAACTGCTCGGCCTCACGTTCCGCACTTTGCAGTATCGTCTGGAGAAGTTTGGGATTAAGCGGCCGGATGGAAAGGATGGCAAGGAAGAAGCTGAGGAATAAGAAACCAACTAGGCCGCCGAGCCTTTTTAAATGACTAACGCAATCAATCAACGTTGGGAGCGCAACTCAACCAGTCCGCCGAGCGGACGACAGAATTTAGCCCAGGGTGAAGCGAGCGCAGCGAGCGAAACCGTGGGATCCTGTTTCCTCAAGAACCTAGCCCGCTTTAGCGGGCGAAAGACTTTTCTGTCGCCCGCTAAAGCGGGCTCCCAGAATCATTGCAATGCTCACCCAGGGCTGGGCTTCGCTTGCCCTGGGCTAAATTCTGCCGTCCGCTCTGCGGACTCGTTGAGTTGCACTTCCACAAAGTTCTATCCGCTCTGCCTTCTCGTTTTATTAGTTTTCGCTTTTACGTTCGCTGGATGCTCACGTCATTCGGGCGGAATCGGTTCCGGCAGCGGCGGCTTTCCGCCATCGTCAGCTACACCCGCGCTCGTCCAAGTGTCGTCGTCGGCCGAGGTCGTGAGAGTTACTGCCGACGCGCTGCGGACCGCGCCGGGCGGTTCCGCCGAAGCACTCGTCAAACTCGCGATCACTTCCGGCTATCACGTCAACGCAAATCCGGCGACGTATCCGTATCTTATCGCAACTGAGATCAAGGCCGGCAATGTTGAAGGCATCAGCACGGGCTTGCCGACGTATCCTGTGGCGGCCAAAAAGAAATTCGAGTTCGCGGACGAGCCTCTCGCGGTTTATGAAGGGGACATCGAGGTCAAACTTCCGCTGAAAATTGACGCTTCTCTCACGTCAGGCCCCCGATCTCTGCCCGTCACCGTGCGCGTCCAAGCCTGCGATACCGAGAAATGTTTCCCTCCTGCTACGATCAACGCCAACATCCCGATTGAAGTAAAGTGACGATAACGTTGGAACGCATCTTCACAATCGCCAGTGGATTGCTGCTCCTGGTCGCGCTCGTTTTTCTCTGGCGAAACAATCTATCGGTCGCATTCGTTAGTGCAACATTGGGAGTGATAGCGTGGTTTTTAAGCTATCGCGCACAATTGCGCGCGAAGATAGCGACAAAAGCACCAATTGAAAAAGATGACGACATTGATGAGATTTAAAAACGAGGTTATGGCCTCGCTGGTCGCAATCGCCGTGACACTTGGCATAGCCGTCACGACGCCGGCCACGCCATCGGACGAAACGGATGTCCGCAGCGCTCTGCAACACATTTTCGATCAATTAAAATCGGGTGAGTATGGCGCGCTTTACGACAGCCTGCCATCATCATCGCGGAGCCGAATTTCGAAGGACCGTTTCGTCAGCGGCCTGCAGCGCACCAGCAACCTTTATCAACTTCAGCGGATTCAGATTGGCGCAGTGCGCGTGTCCGGCAATCTCGCGGTCGCGGACACCACGATGTTTGCGCACATCAGCAAACCTTTCGACGCTGATGGCAAACTCGTCGTCCAGCAGTATTTGATTCGCGAAGACGGTCACTGGCGTGTGGCGACCGGTGATAACGCCACTATCAATCGATTCCTTCAGGCTAATCCGACTTTCGCGCGGCGCTTTCCCATCAAGCGACCAACCGCCTTTGTAAACAAAGATGGAAAGTGGGTTGAGGTACCGTTGGGACGGCGCTAGAAGTTTTTATCGTCCGCGAAGCGGGCGAAATGAAAATAGCCCAGCGCTTCAGCGCTGGGTAACGCGTCAACAACCAAACTAGAGCCCGCGAAGCGGGCGACAGAAGTTCCGCTGGCAGACGGTGGATTTCAAACCTCTGTCGTCCGTTTCACGGACTTGCGATCCCTTCCATGCTCTGACCCAGCGCTGAAGCGCTGGGCTATTTCCAAACCGTCCGCTAACGCGGACGTGCCCGCCTTCTTTGGGCTGGCCGCCTCAATTCGACAGCAAATCTTCGAACGACAACTGTGCATCGTCGGTCTTCACATCGTGCGGGCGTGATGCGCGTGGGACGTCAAGCGCTTCGCGTACTGCGTCCAGATGGAAACGGATGATGCGCGGTGTCAAGCGCACGGAAGGAATGCGTCGCTTCTGGGCCATGCGACGCACAGTCGTCTCGCTCACCTGAAGAATTTCGGCAAGCTGCTTAGCGGTCAGGAATTCTTCGCGCTCGGACACGATAACGAGTTTCGAGTTTCGAGTTTCGAGTTTCAAGTTTGAAAATCCGAAGGCGGTCTCACTCGAAACTTGAAACTTGAAACTCGAAACTGATTTACGGTTTTGGTTTGTACATCAGCGCGACCCGATACACCAGGGCACTGTCAACATCGACATCTTTCGAGACGGATTCTGCCTTGTCGGCTTTAAGTGTCACCCGGTACTTGGCTGCCTCCGGCGGCACGCGAAAAACAAACTCCCCGGTCTCACTGGTGATGCGGGAATCGAGTTTGTCCACCGAAGTGTCCGAAACCACTCGCGACAACTCGACGCGCACACCCGGGACACTGCGGCCACCTTCGTTGAAAACGCTGCCGCGAATAAAGGCGATCGAACCTTCGTCGATCGCCAGAATCAAATCCTTCAGTGACCGTGTTCCCGACCTTACTTCCAACTTGTCGATCGACGCGACGGCCAGCCCCGGCTTTCTAAACGTAAGTCCATAAGTCCCCGGCGTGATGCCGCGCATCATGAACTCGCCTTTTCGATCAGTCTCAACGCGGCGCACCTCTCGATCTTTCTGCCGAAGAATTACCGCAACGCCGGCCGCCGAACCTTTCTCAACGCGAACTTTTCCTTTGATCGTCCCCGTGTTCTTGTCCTGAGCCACGGCGGCAACTGAAGACGCCACCAGCACGACAAACAGCGCAACAAACTTCACGAATTTCATAGTGTTTGATTGTGGGCCTGAACTTATCACAATTTGCCGGAGACAAGAACTTTTAGGAAGCCCCGTGCGTAAACAATAGTTGCCCGGCCTTCATAGGCCGTAATCATCTCCAAGCGTATAATCGCGACACGTCAATGCTCTTCCGCAGTGCTTTCCATTCTTTGCGGCCGCTCGTTCTACTTATTCTTTCAATGTGGTTGTTGTGTTCAGGGCCGCGGGTCGGGGCCCAGGACCCATCACAACAGGAACGACCGCGGCGCGCGATGCCCGCCGAAAACGAGCCGCAAGATGTTTTAAAAATCGATACCGATCTCGTGCCCGTCGATGTCATTGCGACCGATGCGAAAGGCCGACTGGTCCGAAACCTTACAAAAGACGATTTCAAGCTATTCGAAGACGGAGCTGAACGCCCAATCGCTTCATTCAATGTCGAAAAAATTTCAGGTGAGCCGCGTCCGCTGGCGATCGTTTTCGCGCTTGATGTTTCCGGGAGCATGACGCCGGAAGAGGTCCAGCGCCTGACAAACGCGATGCGCGAATTCTCGCGCCGCCTGGCAGGTCAACCAGCAGTGTTTGCGGTGATGACGTTTGGAACCCATGTGAAGACTTTGCAGTCATTGACCGGCGATCGGGACAAACTCGAACGCGCGTACGATCGCCTGGCGCACGAACCGAACGGCATGTCGACGCACGCGTTCGATGCGATCGATGATGCCGTGCGCATGCTAGCGCGACATGCGCCGTTGACGCGCGAACATCGCATGGTCAAGCGGGCGGTTGTGGTAATAACTGACGGATTTCCGGTGGGCGATGTCGTCTCACCCGAGACAGTGATCGAACGCGCGAACGCTGCCGACACCAGCGTCTATGTGGTGACGATGCCGTCGTATTCGCAATTGCTCGCATCGGCCACCGTGATGCCGCTGCCCACGCCTCTGGACGTGACCGGCGTCGTGGAAAAGACTGGAGGACGCAGTATCTATGCGACCGAAAATGATCTCGGCCCATTGTTCCGCGCGATCGCCGAAGAAGTCTCTTCGGCGTACGTGTTAGGTTTTTATCCGCCTCCGCAGAATCGCAAGGACGGTAAGTTTCACTCGATTAAGGTTGAAGGACCGGCGGGAGTGACATTGCGGCAAAGTCGGCCAGGATATCAGAGCCAGAAACCAGGCGGCAGTAAGCAGTAGGCAGGCGGCAGGACAGTCCGTTTTTCCTGCCTACTGCCGTCTGCTTACTGCCGACTGTTTTTAGTACTCGTCCTCTTCTTCATCCTCGTCGTAGTCTTCTTCTTCGACGATATCCAATTCGACGGGATCCAGGCCCACGATCTCCAGTTGAACTCCGCACTCTTCGCATTCGACGATTTCGCCTTTGTCCACGTCGGTATCAACGTGCACATCGGCTTCGCATTCTGGGCAACTTCCAGTCGGCACTTTATCTACCTCCAAAACACGATCTATTAAGCGCAACGAGTCAGCGCGTTGTTGTTTTGATGGAACCGGCCAATCTAACCGCAGGCCAAAGGTTTTTGCAATACGAAACTTTACGAGGATGATCGTCGATCATTATTTCAAGCGAAAAACCAAAATTTGCGCACATGTCGCGCCGACAGTCGCGTTTTCGCCATTAGGCGCGAGATGTCTATCAGCGCCGCTTGCTTCAGTTGATCGCGCAGGGAGCGAGATGAGTTATCCGTCGCTCCATGCGCACTGGATTTAAAGTCCACCACTTTCTATAAACATTTGGCTCATGCGGAGTTTTTGCTCTTCCGTCGCGACTTCGCAAAAGTAGCCGCAACAATCACAAAGCCAAGCGCAACTCCAAGCACGCGCTCAAATTGTGACGGCAGATTTCTGCTCGACCGTTTTGGCTCAGTCGTCGGCTCGTCGCTAACTGAAAAATATTCGCCCGTGCCGCCCTTCGTTCGCATCATGCGTTGGACTTCGCTTGAAGTAAATGGCCGCGCCCCACGCCGGCCAAAGACCGCGATCTGATTCCCGCTCTCATCAACTGCGCGATCACGATCCAGAGGCTTTGAAACACCCAGCGCTTCGCCCTTCGTCTTAAATGCAGCGATGAGTTGCGGCTGCGGACGCGGACTGAAACCAGCATAAGTCGGCATCGTCTCGGGCGAAGTTAGTTGCAGAATCCGCAAACCATTCTTGCCGTCCGCCACGTAAGCGAAGAGACTCGCATTCGTCATCGCAACTTTTACTTGATGCGTGTCGTTTAGTTTACCCTCCGCGTTGTACGTCTGATCGAGACGTGGTTGTTCAGGATTCTTAACGTCGATGATGGCAATACCGTCTTTCCCGTTTGCGACATACGCATAAGTTCGGGCGACGTAGACGTCGCGCGCGTCCGCAAGGGGAACGATTGCGTCATCCAGCAAGCGCGGCTGGTTTGGCACCGTGACGTCAATTATCTTCAAACCATCAGCATCAACCACGAACGCGTAGCGAAACTGAACTGCGGTGGAACGCGGATGGCTCAGGGCAAGGCGATTGGCCACTTTCGGATTCAGAGGATCATCGAGGTTGACGATTACCAATTCGCGATCCGTCGTGATGTAAGCATTCGTCCCTGCAATCGTAATGTTGTTCGCGTCATTGAGAACGCCTCCCGGGTTAAACGCCCCGTTAGGATACTTCGATTGGTCAAGCTGCCGCTTCAAATAATTATTCAGCGGGTCACCGTCAAGCAGCGTCGCTGCGTTTACCACGATCAATCCTTCGTACTTATCGACGACGTAGAGATAAGCGTACAGCGGGTGAATCGGTTGTTCCTGGTTCAGCAATTGCTCGGGCAGCAGCCTCCGCGCTTCATCCGGCGAGACCATTCTTCCGTCCACGGTCATCCGCCAGCGCGCGGGGTCGACAGCCAGGGTCGAAGGCGCAGCAACTGCGGTGGCATATTTCGTCTTCACCCAAAACTTCTGTCCAAACCTTGAAACGGGCGCAGTCGTGATTCGTTCCGAAAATCCTTTCTGATCGATTTGCGCTACGTCGTAAACGCGTAGTCCACCTTCGCCTGCGGCGACGTACGCGTACTCACCGCGCAGTTGCACCTGGAGCACGCACGGATTTCCCTTGTGCTCGTAGACTTCGCTCAGTTTGCGGCCGCCGCTGACAAACCTCTGGTAATTCCGCGGGAACGCGACCTTATGCAGCGTGCTTCCAATTACTGCCTGCGGTTCGCTTCGCTCGGTCGCGACCACTGCTTCCAACGAATCATTCGCCGCCACGTAAACGTATCGGCCCATGAAGTTCACGAAATTCGTTCCCTGCAACAGCAGCTGCGCCAGCCAGGCGTTGTTGTCGTTCTTCTTCGACACGTGACAGTCGGAGCAAGGTTTCGTCTCAGTCGCACGTACGGTGTGTGGAACGTGTGTATTGAACGTCTGGCCCGAAAAGCCTTCGGCGGAAACTGTCTGTTGCTGCGAATAGATCCATTCGCGATTCTGGTTTTGCGAACTGACGAGCACCGCGCTCGACGAGCGCACGGGCGCGATGCGGTTGCCGGTTACCGTACCATCGCGTCCCAGCATGAATACATCGTCGCGCAAGACTTGATAGTTATAAGTCGTGAAGTTGCGACTGTTGTCACCCTCGTTGTGCCGGTTTGGCATCTTGCGATTCGCCTGCATCGAGAGGTGACATCCGAAACAACTCGTCATCCATGACGAATGACATGCGAAGCAGGTCATGTTTTCGTCGCGATGTGCCAGCAGGTTATTGTCCGCCGGCACGTCGCCCCAGGTCGTAGCATCGGTGCGCATGGTCTTCGCGTAACGCGACTTGACGCTGTAGTCCTCCGCATGTGCCGCGTTCGGATTGATCGTGTCGATGGTTTGTTTCACGCGCCACCAACGTCCGGGCACAACCATCGAGTTTTGAACTATGTCGCCCGCCTTTAATTGAATCGCGTTTCCGAACTCGTCTTTCTTCGTGAGGTCGCTCGCGATTTTTTGAAACAGCAGCACACGTCCGCCATCCGGAGTCCGAAACCGCAACGTCGCGAGATTTCGACCCGGGCCGTCGACGATCTTTCCGTCTTTGGCTGAAGTTCCCGCCGCGAATCCAGTCGTTAGCAATTTCGCCCGCTCGCGAATCGTGCCATGACAGTCGATACAATTTATTTCAATAGCAGCGCGCGGTTCGTTGTAGAGCACACCGCTGCCATGCGCGTCCTGCCGAAAATGGCAATCGACGCAGTGCATCCCTTTTTCCAGATGAATGTCGTCGAGATGAATTGCTTTCTTGAATCGATCGGGATCGTCGGGCGACAGCACATTGTTCTTCGCGTCCAGCAAGTTCCCTTCCCGATCGCGCTTGAACACCTGTCGAAACATCCAGCCATGGCCGTGGAAGTCGGCGAATTGCGTGTTCTTCAATTGCGAATTGAATTCCGGTGTGCCCGTCTTGTTTAGAAAATCAGACTCTGACCAAAGGCCACGCAGACTCGCGGCTTCAGGATTGCTGTTCAGCTTGCGCGCCTCTTCCGTCTGCGAAGGATCGTGCTGCTCGCCGGGATACATCTTGTCGCCGTCGCTTTCGTTGTCCCACCACATCAACCCGAGATACGACGCGACCATGTTTTCGCCCGGGTGCATGTGACAAATCATGCACTGCGAAGTGGGAATGCGGCTGGTCAGTTGATGCTTGATCGGATGACCGGATTCGTCTTTGGGAATGCTTGCGTCAGCTGATTGCGACATGCCGCGGTTGCCGGCGGAACTATAAAAAGCAGAATGGTTCGGATCGCGATCATTCGCATAGATCACATGACACGCGGTGCAGCCTGAGGAGCGGTAATCTCCGGGATGATCATTCGTACCGAGAAAATTCAAAGTTGGATCGAGCAGACGCGTCTTTTGCAAGCCCAGGTAAACCGGATCAGTTCGCTGCGCGGTGCCGAGTCCGCGCACGCTTAATCCTTTGTCAGGCTTGCCGGGATCTTCATCTCTGTCGGCCAATCCTGTTTCCAAACGTCTGCGGCCGCCACGCTCAAACACACGCAGAATGTTTCCGGGCTGTGCGATTTCCCAACGTGGCAGCGGATCGAGGAATGCCAGGATGCCTTTCAACCTTCTCTGCTCTGCCGTCGGTTGTGGAATTTGAACGAGCGACTGCGGCGCACCGTTCGCGCCATAGCTCTCACCGAAGTTGGTATCCTTAATCGGAAACCCGCCGTTGTTGTAAAGCGCCGCGCCCCACAGCATCGCGCCATGCGTCATCATGCTGTTCATTGCGCCCTTGGTTTCGACGCTGTGGCATTCCGAACTGCCGCAGGTAGTTTGCGCGACGCGTAAATCACCCGGATTCAGAAATCGAACGAATTCCAGGCTCTCGCGGGCGAGCAGCGGCCCCGATCTCTCCGGCACGCGAAACTTTCGATTCTTGAACCATTCATTGGGATAACGTGGACGAACATGCGCCTCTTCTTTTGTAGTGGAGGTCGGATTTCCGCCATGACAGAAGGTGCAGGTCAATCCTTTCGCGTCTTTGCCATTGTCGAGTTTATCGAGCGGCGCCGGTCCGCCGTAGCGATGCATGGGCTCGATATTAGCGTGACACTTCAAGCAGCCTTCGGTTGCTTGTGCTTGCGTTTGTTCGGAGGCCGGGAAGAAGCCTTTCGATTCGTTTAGAGGCGGGCTGCTGCCCGCCGTTTCCGCAGGGTCGCGGAAAACCGCAATGCCGGTACAGCCAACCAAACCAAGTACTGCGATTATGAACTGCCGCCTCAAAATCATTATGTGGTTTAGAGGTGGGCTACCGCCCGCCTGCCCTTGCGCCAGACTTTTTCTCCCCAATACGCCTGCCAATCAACTTCGATCGGGATCTCACCTACCTTGTGAGGCAAATATGCCCGGTAACTCGACCATTTCCATTCAGCCGGATGTTCACACAATCCGCCTCTCACGGGGTTCAAATGCAGGTAATTCAGTTTTTGTCTGACGAATTTCGGACTCCAGAGATCTATCACCGAAGGATCTTTCTGCCACACCGCATGTGTGTGATGACGCTTTTGAGGAATGGTTAGCTCGAGTTTCTTAAGTGACATCAAGTGCCCTTTTTCGCGTAGCCACCCCAAGATTTGCCGTGCTGAATTTCCCCGCACGTGTCGTAACCAGTCGCTAATCGTATCGACCGACCGATTGACGATCGCGTGAACATGGTCTGGCATTATTACGTAGCCGATGAGTTTGTAAGGGTATTTTTGCCGAACGGCGCTAAGTGTTGTGATGAAAATCTCGCACGCATGATCGTTGCGAAAAATGGGCACACGATTGAACGTCACGAGTGTGACGTAATGAAAGGTATTTTGCTCGTTCGATTTGAACAGCTTCATTTGCTCAACATGGCGGGCAGTAGCCCGCCTCTAAACGATCAGTTCGCTTCTCTGTGCCTCTGTGTCTCTGTGGCTTCATACGGTCAAAACACAAACTTCACCTGCCCGAACAAATTGAACAGCGGCTTGCTCGGATTGATGTTCACGTTATCCGGCGTGCAAAACTCGATCAGATTCGGCGGGCAGTCTCGATTCGCATCCGTGTAGATGTCGCGAAAACCGCGCCCCGGTTTTAAAGTCGCTGCGCCGAAGGTCATCGTCACGTTGTTAATGAGGAACGGCCGGTAAGCTACGCCCAAACTCAAGTCCCAGCCGATCTCATGCCGAATATTGTTTTGGAATAAAACGTATTCGAGCGGCTCAGTCCGATGAAATCTCAAATAATTCAAGTTCAGGACCGCCTTGATTCGCTGAGTCAATTCAACATCCATCCCAGCGTTGTAGATAAAGATCCCCGGATTGACGAAGTTGGCGTGTCCTTCGATTTTGCTGCTGCGCAAGCTTGGCAGAATGCTGTTCGCTTGCACGTGACCGACCCCCGTTTGCGTCAGCCGGATTCCATTGCGGTTCCAAAACGAGAACTGTCCACCGACGAAATTCGGATCGTCAAAGATCGCGTCGAAACCATTTGCCTCACTGTCGGTAGGGTTCTTGTCGCCCTGCGCCCAAAAGACCGAGCCGCGAAAACGCAGATAATCGTGATCGATCGAAGTTTCAACCGCAGCCATTTGCGAGCTGACGTGCACCGGACGCCCGGCGATCGGATTGCGATCGTCGCGTCCGAACGCATAGTAGTAACTGTTCGTCAGATTCAAACGGCCGAGGTGCCCGTCGCCATTGATGCCGACGTATCCAACTTTGATCGCGTGCGGCCTGACATCGCCAATCAAAGCCGGCCGCACCAGAAATCCGTTGCGGTCGTACTGAACGCCGCGGCGATCATCGTTGTAAAGGGCACTAGCCTGAATTGTGTAGCCCTTGCGAATAAAATCCTGGCGAAAAAGATTTGCGACGTAGACGTTTTGCTGGCGCCGATCGAATCGATTCAAGCCGCTGTTTGTGTCCTTCTCGAGCTGCGCAAAATACGCGGCATTGAATTGATAACGATTGTTGTCGAACGAACCGAAGATGCGCGCGCCCAGGTTGTTATCAGAAAAGATGAAGCCGCGAAAGTCCGAGACGAACGGTTGAATGCCGACGCGTGCCGATACGAAATCAAAATTTTCGTTGACGTCGAACAGTTTCACTTCCGCGAACGCCTCTTCGAGTGAAACCTGCGTGTCAGTCCGCGTGGTGCCGCGACGCACGTCGATATTGACGACGCCCGTTTCGCGCGCATTCAGATAATTCGGCAAGCTGAACGTCGGCGAAATCTTGATCGCCCAATCACGCGGGCGAAAAGTCGAGTCGCCATGAAATATCTCAAAGGTGAACTGAAATAATTGATTGACCGCCAGCTGCTCGGGCTTGCCAAAAAATTCGGCGCTGCCCGGACGTGCGCTGCTCACGTCGGAAGGTTTCGGCGTGCGACTCAGCTCAACTGTGCTCGAACTGGCCGCCGACAAAATCATAAAAACTTTATTCCCGATGATCGGATAGTCGCCTTTCAACCAACTTTGATTATATGGGTCGTACCAACGGCCGGTTTTGAAAGGAATGTCGCGGCCGCGCCCACCTTTGTCGCCGTACCGATCGTATTCCGGAAAGCCGATGCGCCAGCGATCGCGCACCTCTCGCCGATCGGATTGAGTCTGCGGTTCTGATTCAACAGTCGTTCCGCCCGCCGCGCCAAGCGGTTTGCGTGGCGCCACCGTGGTCAATGGCTCTTCTTTAATCTTCTCGACCGCAAAATCAATCGTCGCCGTCTTGCCTTCGTTGACAATCACGTTTTCTAAAGAGCCCTCGCGGATGAGCGCGTGCGCGCCGTAGTTCTTCGCCTGATCGAATCGCGCTGCGTAGGGACGCGCGACGCTGAGACGATACGCGCCCGGACGAACGCTCAGTGAATAGCTGCCATTAACGTTCACGCGCGTGCGTGTGATGCGGCTGGTGACTTGGTTCACGACGACGACGGTCACATCGGGAACAGCAGGCGCTATCTTGCCTTCGATTTTGCCGCGCTTTTGCGCAAACGCGGTGGTGAACATGATGAGGATGCAAGCCGCGGCCAAGCCGAATCGCCTGTCGCTCTGAGAATGACCGCCCATCATTTTCCGACTTGAAAGGTGTTACAGCTTGTAGCACACGGCTGTCGCTGCTTCAATGAAAATCATTTATCGGTAATGCCCGGTCTAACTTGGCGATCCTTTGCGCCTGTGCGTCTTTGCGTGAACCGCCCAGCTTGAACGGTTAGGTCTCACGCCAAGTCGCAAAGACGCAAAGAAACGCAAAGTCGGGCGCCACTCTTGTGAGCGTTCTCAGCGCAAAAAATGCTTCGCAGCGCGTGCGATTGATGATAGATTCACAACGCTTCCCATCATTCGGATTAACGCAGCTATGGCGGCTCGGATGGCAGCGCAATCAACCCGGAGAGGCTGGTGTTTTGCTCTGCTGATGCTCGGCGCAGCAATTTTACTCGCCTTCTCACCCGCGAAAACTCTTCACACGAACGCGCAAGCAAATCGACCCGTGCTGATCAGTGAAGACACCTCGACGCGTGCGGTGGCGCTCGATTCGGTCACACGCAGGCACGAACCGTTTTCACCGATCAGCGAAGTCAGTTTCGGCACTGACAATCGTAGCCGTGTGATGTTGTTCGCCATGGGCATCGCAAAAGATGCGAGTCCATCTGATCTCACCGCGTCGGCGGAAGATGGAACGCACAATCTCTATGCTCTGCCGGTCGAATTTGTTGGGCCAGTGCCGGGACAGGAGTGGATGACTTCGATCGTCGTTCGCTTGGACGATACGATGAACGAAGTCGGCGACGTTCTGCTTGGAATTAGCTACCACAGCGTGTCGAGTAATCGCGTGCGCGTGGCGATTGGATATGTCGGCGGAGGGCCGCCTGATGATGAGGGCGCGGTGCCAACACCGGGAAACGGCGGAGCGCCAGTGCCGCCGGCAGCATTGACAGCGGGCACGCTGACAATCGGTGAAGTGCAGACGGTGATTGCGCAGGCTGTATCAGCGGCAGCTTCATTGAACCGGGCCGTAACTGTCGCCGTGACAGACAAAGAAGGGAACGTCCTCGGAGTTTTCGCGATGACCGGCGCACCCGCCACGACGCAATTGCGTGGCGGAGGACCGGGACCGACGCTCGTGCCGAGTCCGATCACTGGATTCGTGACCACCGGTCTCGACGGAACCATCGTTCCGGCAAAGCTGGCGGCTATTTCGAAAGCAGGCACGGCCGCTCTCTTTAGCACTCGTGGCAACGCCTTCAGCGCGCGCACGGCGAGCTTCATCATTCAGGAACACTTTCCGCCCGGCGTGGACAATAGCGCGGGCGGGCCGTTGTATGGTGTGCAGTTCTCTTCCCTGCCTTGTTCGGATATCAAGATTCCCGGTCTGCCGCTCGGCCTCAGTGGCGATGCCGGCAGCGCGCCAATTTACAAAAATGGTGAGGCGGTGGGCGGCGTTGGCATTGAAGGTGACGGCGTTTACACAGTCGATCGCGACCCGACGGATTTCGATCAACCGTTCGAAGAAGTAATTGCGGTTTCTGCCACTCGCGGATTCGACGCGCCGTTGGTTGTGCGAGGCGACAACATCCTGGTTGATGGAATTCGGCTGGCGTACTTAAACGTGACGAGCGCGCCTGCCCCGCCAAGCATCGCGTTCGGCAGCTTACCGGGCGCGGTCGATCCCCTGTTTCCGATCCGCAGCGCGCAGCCTTCGCAATTCACCCCCGCAGTTGTCGGGGGGATCGGCGGCGAGACCGACAGCCGGTTCTTTCCGTTTGTTGCCAGTCCGACCGTCACCACCAATTCTCTGACGGCCGCGGACGTGAACACAATCATTTCGCATGCTGCGCAACAAGCGAACATCACGCGCGCCGCAATTCGGCAACCACTCGGCAGCAATGCGCGTGTGACTATGGCTGTGGTGGACACAAACGGAGTCGTGCTCGGCGTTTTCCGTCAACAGGATGCGCCGGTTTTTGGATTCGACGTGTCGGTGCAGAAGGCGCGCAGCGCGGCGTTCTTTTCGCGCGCAAACGCCGCGGCGTTATTGAACGCGGCGGGTTTTGGATCTTACGTGAGTCGTGCGGCGGCTGATGGCTTAGCACTGAATGGCTCAATAGCGTTAAGTGATCGGGCGATCGGGTTTCTCCACCGGCCTTTGTTTCCTGACGGCATCAACCACACCGCCGCCGGGCCGTTCAGCACCGAACTGAATAACTGGAGTGTTTTCAACGTCGGCCTGCAACTGGATTTGATCAAGACCAACCTGCAGATCGTTTTGAGCGGCGGCGTCGCGCCGTGCACTTCGATTCCAAATCTGTCGAACGGTTTGCAGATTTTTGCCGGCGGTATTCCGCTCTACAAGAATGGCGAATTCGTCGGCGCGATCGGCATCAGCGGCGACGGAATCGATCAGGACGATTTGATTGCCGCCGCGGGCGCGGCGGGCTATGCGCCGCCGGTTAACATTCGTTCTGATCAGTTTTTCGTGCGCAGCGTGCGCCTGCCATTTGTGAAGTTTCCCAGAAGTCCGAACTTGTAAAAGGAAAAAGTAAAAAGGTAAAAGGCAAAATATTGACGTCTAATCCAGACGGATCCCTGGCGATGAAATCTGCTACTCGCATTGCTCTTATTTTTTCCTTTTTCCTTTTGCCTTTTGCCTTCGTTCTTGCCTTTTCCTTCGTCGCTCACACCCAGTCCCCACAAAACGCTGCCGGCGTTGTCCGTCTCAAAGTCCGTTACAAGTCAGCCGAAGGCACAAGAGATTTGCCGCGCAAGCGTTTCTTTCTGATCCCCGGTTCGCTCGAACAAAACCAATCTCTGGTCGACAAGATTAAAGCAATTAACGGAAGTTCGCGCGAGTGTTATTACCGCAGCCACGGCGCCAGCCCGGCGCTTATCAAGTGGCTGAAAGACAATGACTGTGAAACGGTCTACTGTCGCAAGATTGAAGAAAGATATCTCTCCGGACCAGAAGCCGTGCCGGAATTTCAGAAAGCATTTGAACAGGCGAACGCTGAGCTGAAGAACCATGAAGTGGCTCGCCAGTGGCTGTCGAATTATCTTCCTCCGGAGCTTCGTTCCAAGTTCTACGACGAGAGACAGAAGACGATTCAAGCCCTTCTCTCGGGCGGCGAAGCCACCACTAAGCCGAACGTCATGTCGATCATGACGGATCGTAAAGGCACGGCGTACTTAACCAATATTGAGCCGGGCACCTACATAATCTCGAACATCGTCGGGAGCGAAACCGACAAGACGAGCATTACGTGGATCTGCGAACGCGAAGTTAAGACGACGGATCTCGGCACGGCGATGAAACGGCCGATGATTCTGTCGAACGAAAAAGATCCGAAGGTGAAGTGCGAAGTGATCGAGCGGCCATTGCCGGCATGTAACTAATTTGGAGTGCGGTGGCAAGCACCCGGGGCCCCCAGCGCGGCAGCCGCGTTGGGGTGGTCCTAGCGCGACACCGCTTTGGATTCCAGATGCGAAATATACAACCAAAGCGCCGTCACCGCTTCGCGCTGCCGGCGCACTCCAAGAATTCGCGCGCGATGAAAGTGCGAATCATTGTTGTGATAACCCTGGCTCTGTCGCTAACGGCCACCACCGCGGCACAGACTCGTCGTCGTCCGCGCACAACGGCGCGACCGGCAACGCAAACTCAGGCGCCTCGCGCACCAGCCGCGAAATATTCTGCGTTTCTGCATTCATCCGAAAAACATAAAAGCCTGAAATGCAACGAATGTCATAAAGTGCCGACCAGTTGGACTGCGAAACGAGATTTTCCCGACGTTGCTGACTTTCCGGATCATGAGGCCTGCGTACGTTGTCATCGGCCACAATTCTTCACGCAGCAGGCGATGATTGGGACCGGCCCGGTGATCTGTACGGTGTGTCACGTGCGGGCGGCGCCGCGCGAGGACGCGCGGTTTGCGTTCGGTAAACCAAACAATTCAACTCAACAGGCGAAGGCGAAAGACGAGCGCCAGTTCACCATCGAGTTTCCACACGACCAACATCAGAATGTGATCGCGTCGCTTCAAGTACCGGTGGATCTGACTGCCACTGGAGCGCAACCGTCTCGGTTGCAAGCTCTCAGGCAAGCGAGGACGCTTGCGCTCCAGTCGACCGAACGCGCGAGCCTTGTAAGCGCTTCGTTTATTCAGTCTTCGGACGACAAGAAACCCGATTACAACAATTGTTCGATCTGCCACCAGACAGACATGATGTTGGCGATTGCGCCGTTGCCCGGAACAACTCTTGATCCAGCAATGCTGCATCCGTACAAGTCGATGCCGCGCTCTCATGATTCGTGTTTCAACTGTCATTGGAAAAATCAGAAGCCGATCGCGGATGACTGCGCCGGCTGTCACAAACCGGCCGCAACTTTCAAGGCAGAACTTGGGCGCAAGCGCATCTCAGCGAAGTTCGCGCACGAAGGCGGCAAAGGCGAGCACATCGCGGAATGCACGACCTGTCACATCAACATCACACGCGCAAGTACCACGCGCGGCCTGACACCTGACGTGCCAATCAACGCTTGCGCTTCCTGTCATCGCGATGACAGGAAGACGACTTATCCGAAAGCCGTAACGATTGAAGCCGAACTCGAACAGTTCAAGAAAACCGGCGAATGCACTTCCTGCCACACCGCGGATGTGGGAAAGAAAAAGCCGCCGCCAAGTCATGAGACTTCGGTGCAGTAAGAAATTACAGAACCGCGAGCGGTCGCGAGCGGAATAAGGATTCAATGCACGAATCTAAGTTCAATTTGGTTTTCAATCGACAGCGCGACTCGCGTCTTTATCCTGCTCGCTACCGCTCGCGGTTCTGTATTTTGATTATTTCCCTTTTCCTTTTTCCTTTTTCCTTCGCTTCTGCGCAGGACTACTCAAAGTTTCTCCATACAAGTTCCAAACACGCCTCTCTCAGCTGCAACGATTGCCATCGCCGCACCGACAATGCGACGCGTCCCAATTTTCCCGGACACAAAGCGTGCACGGGATGTCATCTCACGCAATTCACGACACCGAATATTCCGATGTGCTCGATTTGCCATGAGAACGTGAACGGTAACGATCCGACGCGCAAAGCTTTCCCTGATCAATTTAAAGAAAACTTCAACATGAAGTTCGATCACGCGCAGCATCTGACCGGCACGGCACGACCAAAGAGCGGCTGCATCAGTTGCCACAGCAGCAGTCTCCGACGCGGTGCCGCATTGTCGATTCCATCGGGAATCTCAGCGCATGGCGGTTGTTATTCGTGTCACACGCCGGGCGCGCAGGCGAACGGTCGCGACCTCGCGTCGTGTGGCGTCTGTCATGAAACGAAGGCTTACTCGCGTACGCCGGCGACTTCAGTCGCGTACAACTATGCGTTTCGCCACGCGGATCACACGACACGACAACATTTGGACTGTAACGATTGTCACAATGCAACGCGCGGCCTGCCGCAGCGGCGGCAAGTCAGTTCGACGCGCCCGCAGGAGCACTTTCCTTCAGGAAATAACACGTGTGCGACTTGTCACAGCGGACGCCGCGCGTTCGGTGGCGACTCGGATTTCAAGGCGTGCCGGCGATGTCATGCGGGTACGAGTTTTCGGATGGGATAGGACGTCAGAACCGCCTGCGGTAGCGGGCGGTTGAACTCTCAGACAGAGTTGCTCGGCAGCAAAAGATCAACCGCCCGCTACCGCAGGCGGTTCTGACTCTCTGGCAATTGACACGACCGAGCGCGTCTTCCTAACATGCGATCCGTTTTCACGAGAATGGGAGGGAACCGATGAAGCGACTTCTAATCACTGCAGTTATCTTAACGGCGTTGACCTTGATCGCTTACACGAGCGCCGCACGCACCTCGCGCCTGTTCACGCAGGACATTCCCAAGGAAAGTAAAGAGCAACCAAAGAAGGTGAAGCTCGATCAGGACAGCCTCGATGACAAATGGGGCGAAGTCGCTTTCGATCACGAAACCCACTCGATCAAGAATTACAATCCGGTTGGCGCTTCGATTACGACGTGTGTCTTCTGCCATCACACCGATCAACCTAAAGCAAACCTCAAACCGCCTTTGACGACTTCCGAACGAGACGTGGTTTTGACCGCTGACGTTTTGAAGAATGCCGCAGCAGGACCGGTCAAAACATGCCGTTCATGCCATCTGCAATCGGGAGACGAAAGCAAGCCGCTGCCGGTCGTTACTAAAGATGGCAAGCAAGTCAAGATGGACAACGAAAACGCCTACCACATCAATTGCTTCGAATGTCACGACGCGGCGATCAAGGCAAAGCCCGAATTGGCCCAGAAGATTTCCGGTTCTGATCCGAAGGGCTGTGGGAAGTGCCACGTGGCGAAGTAGTGGGCAGTGGGCAGTGGGCAGTGGGCAGTTGACGACGGAGAGGCCACCGGAC
>CBFHBA010000030.1:0-68065 GCA_965653675.1 uncultured bacterium | reverse complement strand
GAGTCAAGTAGTTGATCACCGTTTCCACGGTGACCGCGTCGTGACCGGGATGCCAACAATCATAGTCGGTCACCAGGGCTAACGTCGCGTAACAAATCTCCGCTTCGCGCGCGAGCTTGGCTTCCTGCAAATTCGTCATGCCGATTACGTCCATACCCCACGAGCGATACACGTTTGATTCGGCGACGGTCGAGAATGCCGGGCCTTCCATGCAAATGTAAGTGCCGCCGCGGTGAACATTGACATTGACTCCTTTACAAGCCGCTTCCAATGCGTCGCCCAACGCTGAACAAACGGGATGCGCGAACGCAATGTGCGCGACGATACCTTCGCCGAAAAAAGTCGATTCGTGCACACGGCCACGCGTGCGATCGAAAAACTGATCGGGAATGACCATATCGAGCGGCGCATACTTCTCCTGCAACGATCCGACCGCAGACGCAGACAAGATGCGCTCGACGCCGAGCAACTTCATTGCGTAGATGTTCGCGCGAAACGGAACTTCTGTAGGCGTGAAGCGATGGCCAACACCGTGTCGCGGCAGAAACGCCACGCGCTCTCCTTCAAGCGTCCCGAGAATAAATTTGTCCGACGGATTGCCGAACGGCGTCTGCACAGCCATCTCTTCGATGTCAGTCAGTTCCGGCATCTGATAGAGGCCGCTGCCCCCGATGATTCCGATTTTCGCTGCGGTCATTTAATCAACGTTTGTATAGAATCGGGCTACCGGCCGACACATCCTTAACCGGCGCAGGTTAGTAGTCCGCGTCTAAACGCTATCTGGTGAAATCGCCATGAACTTCCCATCTTGTTCGACGATGCGAGCCAAAGGCTGCTCCGGATCGTGATAGAACAAACACGTCCAGTTTTCGCGAGCTGCTTGCGGCAGTAATTTCTTCTTTGCCTCAACCGTTTCGACGGGATAAAGGTCATAGCCCATCACCCAGGCGAACGGAACGTGCGCGCGCATCGGCACCAGATCGGCAAAACCGAACAACGTCTTCCCAATCGTTTGCAGACGCCAACATTGCATTGAACGATTGTGACCGGGATGCGTCTCCATCGTCAGCCCGGGGACGACTTCGTATGCATCCGGCTTTAACTCCAATTGGCCGGTATCTTTCAATGGCCGCCAGTTCTCAGGAAAGTAACTAGCCCGGTCACGATCGCTCGGCGATTCGGCATGTTCGTATTCGGCGCGCGAAATAAAATAGCGCGCATTCGGGAATTGTGGTCGTGCCTTCCCCGATTCGTCTTGAACCGTGTTGCCGCCGGCGTGATCAAAATGCAGGTGCGTGTTGATGACGATTGTCACATCCTCGGGGACCATCCCCGTCATCGCTTGCACGGATGCCGCGAGTGATTGCTTTCGATCGATGCCATATATCGTCCGATGCTTATCCGACCATTTGTCGCCAATGCCTGTCTCGATCAGCACTCGTTCGTTCCCAGTATCGATGAACACACAATTCATGCTCATGCGAATCCGATTCTGCTCGTCAGGCGGGCACGGCTTCGACCACAGATTGCGCGGAACAACGCCAAACATCGCCCCACCATCCAGGCGAAACTCGCAATCGGGCACGATCTCGACGCGATAATCTCCGAACTTCATCCGCGGATCGAATTAATGTTTTTTGGCCGGTGAACTCTTCCCTTTCGGCGCAGGAGTCGCAGCCGCCGGCGGCGGTTGCGTCGCGAACGGCAATCCCGGTTGCATTTGCTGTTGCGGCGGAGGTTGCACCGCGAAGTTCTCGGCAATGGTAATGTGACTGCTCTGTCGCTTCACGATTTCGTCGATTAGCTTCTTTTCTTTCTCCTGCTCGACTTCCTGTGCGGCGGACTGTGGATCGCCGTTGCGCCGGCCTTCGACTTTAATGATGTGAAAGCCAAATGGCGACTCAACGATGTCGCTGACTTGTCCCGGCTGTAATGCGAATGCAGCCTTCTCAAACTCCGGGCCCAGGCGCCCACGTCCAAACCATCCCAGGTCGCCGCCGTTTTCTTTGCTGGCGGGATCGGTAGAATACTCTTTCGCCAGCGACTCGAAATTCTCGCCCGCCTTGACGCGCTTCAAAACTTCTTCAGCCTTAGCGCGCGCCGCTGCTTTATCGAGACCTCCTTCAGTCGGCGCGTCTGCCGATTTCACCCCAATCAAAATGTGGCGCGCGTGCACCTGTTCTTCAGGGTGCGTCTTCACGTATTCGTCGATTTCAGCCTGTGACGCTTTGACTGATTTCGCGAGGCTCTCTTCTTCGTACATCGAAGCGAGCAAGCGCGCCTGTTGCAGCATGATCTGCAGCTGCGTCTTGCGCTGCTTGTCGACGCCGGCTGCGATTCCCTTGCGTTCCGAGATGAGAACTTGTCCAAACTGTTGGCGAATTTCCTGCATCTGGTCAGGGGGAATTTGTTGTCCCTTCATCATGGGATTGCGGGCCTGCGCGTCCGCGATGAATTGCTTCAACCGGTCTTCCTGGCCGGGTTCTTTGAAAAAGTTTTCAACATCTGCGTCTGATGCGGGCGCCGCGTTCTGGGTCGTGGAATAGTTTTGCGAAATGATGAATGACCGCATCAATTCGAGCTGTCGTTTCACTTCCGGACGATTCGCGAAGCCTTTGGCGCGCGCTTCGTCGGCGACCGCGAACAAATCGCGCAGGTTCTTCGCAAATTCGCGACGCGCACTGTCATCGGACGAAAGACGCATCCGCATTTGCGGCGCTTGATCCGACGCAATCAGAGACATGTCGTCAGCGCTGAGATTGATGGGGGCTGCGTGACTCGCGCGCACCTGCCAAAAAATAATTCCAACCGAAAAGAGAATGCCGACACCGGCGGCAATCCAGGCTTTAGTAGTTGAGTTCAAAACAAGTCCTTTCGAAATAACTTGGATCTATGCTCGCGGATCTTCGACCAGCTCGAGCAAGACGCCTCCGGTGGATGATGGATGAATGAACGCGACAAGGCAACCGGCCGCGCCGACCCTGGGCTCTTCGTCGATCAATCGAGCACCCCTGGCTTTCAAATCCTGCAAGGTCGTGCGAATGTTTTCGACGCTCACCGCGATGTGATGGATGCCACCACCACGCTTTTCGAGAAATTTGGAAATTGGTGAATCGGGCGACATCGGTTCGAGCAGTTCCAGACGCGACTCACCCATCGGCAACATACAAACGCGGACCTTTTGTCCCGCGACTTCTTCTGTGTGGTCCCCCTGCAATCCGAGGAGGTCGTCCCAGATCTCGGCCGCCACACCGATTTTATTCGTCGCGATTCCGATATGATGAATCTTCATAAAGCAGACGTCAGACCTCAGACGTCAGATATCAGTTCCTGACATCTGATCTCTGACGTCTGATGTTTGTCCCATTAGTTCCTCAGCCGCCGAATACGGATCGCGCTGCTTTGACGCGACTTCGTCCGCCAATCGTTCCAGCTTGTCGGCAGAGCCGTTTTTTCCCAACGCTCGCTCGAGCAGTTGTTCGCGCAACAATTCGAGAATCCGCCAACGCGCAATCGCGCGACGACGTTGACTGGTTTCCGGCCGCGACTTTTGAAACTCCCGACTTTGGTGAATGGCCGACGCCAGGTCGTCAATCCCTTTGTTTTCGGTCGCAACGGTCTTCACGATCGGCGGCTGCCACGTGTCTTCGCGAACTGCCAACGTCAACAGCGCCTGCAACTCTTTTTCAGCACGCAATGCCCCTTCGCAATCCGCTTTGTTCAGCACGAGCACATCGCCAATTTCCATGATGCCCGCTTTCAACGTCTGCACGTCGTCTCCCATGCCGGGCACCAATACGACCACACATACGTCGGCGGTCTTCACGATTTCGACTTCGTCCTGTCCCACACCGACCGTCTCTACCAGAATCTTCTGGTAACCGGCCGCATCGAGAATCGCCACCGCATCGACAGTTCCACGCGCCAGGCCCCCGAGATTTCCGCGCGTTGCCATCGACCGAATAAAAACATTCTTATCGAGCGACAACGTTTGCATGCGAATGCGATCGCCAAGAATTGCGCCACCCGAAAATGGACTGGAAGGATCAACGGCGATAATTCCTACACGTTCTCCTTGCGCGCGATAAAAAGCGGCACGCTTATCAACGATCGTTGACTTCCCTGCTCCCGGGGCACCAGTGATTCCAACAACTACGGCTCTTCCGGCGCGCGCGAACACCTCTTTCATCAAGTCCGACGCATCGGCCGCGCCATCTTCCACGCGCGAAATCGCGCGCGCCACTGCAGTCGTTTCACCGGAAGTAATTCGTTCGATAAGATTACTCATCAAAAGTACTTATCGACTGGAGCGCAGGCGTCCTCGCTTGCATCGTATATTCGCGGCAAGCGGGGACGCTTGCGCTCCAGTCGGGAAATCAAGCTTGCTTAAGAATTTCGCGCGCGATGATCATTCGTTGGATTTCAGAAGTGCCTTCGCCAATCGTGCATAGCTTCGAATCGCGCCAGTATTTTTCCGCGGGATAATCCTTGGTGTAGCCATAGCCGCCGTGAATCTGAATCGCTTCCTCGCACACCTTGACGCTAATTTCGGACGC
Source organism: uncultured bacterium (assembly GCA_965653675.1). GTDB lineage: Bacteria > Acidobacteriota > Blastocatellia > Pyrinomonadales > Pyrinomonadaceae > UBA11740. Next base: position 63,509 of record CBFHBA010000030.1, on the reverse strand, counting down.
ATACAGCTTCGCCATCGAGGATTCTTTCGTCGTTTTCTTTCCCTGATCCTTCAGCCACGCCGCGCGATACATCAGCAGCCGCGCTGACTCAATCTGCATCGCCATGTCGGCGAGCTTGAATTGGATCGCCTGAAATTCGCGAATCGGTTTACCAAACTGTTGCCGCTCGCCCGAGTAGCGCACCGCAGATTCGTAGGCACCTTGCGCGATTCCCACGGCCAATGCGGCGATCGAGATTCTGCCCCCATCGAGAATCTCCATCGCATTGACGAAACCCATCCCCTCCTCGCCGACGCGATTTTCGTCAGGGACAAAACAATCTTCGAAAACTACACTCGCAGTTTCTGACGCCCGCAACCCAAGCTTGTTTTCTTTCTTCGAGGGCGAAAAACCTTTAGTCCCTTTCTCGAAAATGAAGCCCGTAATTCCTTTGCTTCGCTTCGAGCGATCACTCGAAGCAAAGGCAACGCAGGTATCGGCGTGAATCGCATGCGTGATGAAATTTTTCGCGCCGTTAATAACCCAACCGCCATCTTTTCGCACCGCGGTAGTGCGTGTACCTGATGCGTCTGAGCCCGCGCCCGGCTCCGTCAATCCCCACGCGCCGAGATGTTCGCCACTGGCGAGCGGCACCAGATATTTCTTCTTTTGCGCCTCGTTTCCGTATTGAAAGACATGATTCGAACAAAGCGAAGTGTGCGCCGCCACAGAGATGCCTACTGAGCCATCAACCCGCGACAATTCTTCAATCACGGTCGCATATTCGACGTAGCCAAGTCCTGCGCCACCGTATTCTTCCGGAAAAAGCACGCCGAGCAGTCCGAGGTCAGCGAGCTTTGGCTTCAGCTCAATCGGGAAATGTTGTGTCTCGTCCCACTCGCTCACATGCGGCGCGATTTCGCTTTCGGCGAATTCGCGCACGCTCATTTTCATCTGTTGCTGTTCTTCGGTTAACTCGAATTCCATTTGTTGGAGCGCAGGCATTCTGCCTGCGGTTCATGCGCATCCTGCGCGCCTACTTTCGAAACCTTAATGATCCCGTCGCTATCGCTCCGGGCTCTGACACGCCCTCACACTCAAACGACAGGCCCGGTCGCCTGTCGCCGTGTCGATCGAACCTGACATTGTAACCTAACGCGAGGAAACTCGCAGTTCACGGCGAGCTGGTCTCGATTTGCGGACGGCGGTTTGTGATCGGTAAAACCTTTTGACTTCGCCAGGTGTCAGCAGACGCCATTGACCGGTCGGCAACTTAGAATCGTCGATAGGCCCGATGCTCACACGTGAAAGTTTCAAAACCGAATGGCCGATGGCATCGAACATACGCCGGATTTGTTGATTGCGGCCTTCGTGTAAAGTTACTTCGAACCACGCGTTCGCTTGCGTGTGTTGCAGAAGTTTGACCAGCGCGGGCATGGTGCGATTTCCGTCCTCCAAACGAATACCACGGCACAACCGTTGGATCGCATTTTCCGTCGGAATGCCTTTCACTTTAACTTTGTAGACTTTTGGAATCTTATTGCGCGCTGTAGTCACATAATTTGTGAAGTCGCCATCATTCGTCAGCAAAAGCAAGCCTTCCGTATTGAAGTCGAGCCGCCCAACCGGATGAAGCCGTCCCAAAGAACTCGGCACTAACCTCGTAACCAGCGGTCGACCTTTCGGATCGGACAAGCTGGTCAAGTAGCCCTTCGGTTTGTTCAGCAGCACATAAACTTTTTCGCGCGGCTTCAGCAGCGGATTGATCAGCCGGCCGTTTACTTTGATGTGGTCGGTTTCGGGGTTGGCTTTGGCGCCCAGGGTGTCAACGACCCTTCCATTAACCGTCACTCGGCCTGAGGTGATCAGTTCTTCGGCGTGACGACGAGAGGCGATGCCTGCGACCGCGATAAGTTTTTGCAGGCGTTGTTGCATGAGTTTGAGGCGTCTAACACGCCGAAGGCGTGAGATAACTTAGCCCGGCGTAGCACGCCGGGATCGCACATGGTTCTCTTTCATCTCACCCCGAAAGGGTGAAATAAATGGCGGCCTGTTTCGCGATTATTCAACCCTTTCGGGGTTGATAGAAACTTGCGGTCGTCGTTTCCCGGCGTGCTACGCCGGGCTAAGTTATCGGACGCCTTCGGCGTTATGAAGTGGCTGAAAGTCAATAAACCAGCACCATCCGCGTAAGCGGATGGGAGCAAGCGAGAGTGCCTTCCGACCCATCTGCTTGCGCAGATGGTACTAACTTCAGTCTCCACCGCCCGCGAGATCTTGAAAGTCTTCGATGCTCGGCAACTCTGACAAATCTTTCAAACCAAACTGAATTAGAAACTCTTTGGAGGTGCCGTACATCATCGGCCGGCCGACAGTTTCCTTGCGACCTTTCGCCACGATTAGTCGCTTATCGAGCAGTGTTTTGATTGCTGAAGGAGACTGCACGCCGCGAATTTCCAGAATCTCGGGCACCGTAACCGGCTGTTTGTAAGCGATCACGGCGAGCGTTTCAAGCGAAGCCAGCGACAATTTTGCGCTCGGTTTCGACTTCAGATACGCCCGCACATGCTCGTGATGTTCAGGCCGCGTGGAAATCTGCCAGCCGCCCGCAATCTCGCGCAGTTGCAGCCCGCCACTGCGCTCTCCGTAATCCTCAACCAGTGATTGAATCGCGTTGTCAACCGCCGCCTGATCGACACGCAGCACCTTGGCAATGCTTTTGGAATCAATCGGGTCCTCGGCCACGAAGATCAGTGATTCGGTAATTCCCTTCAACTCAGTCGCCGAAATCTCGCGCGTGCCCTGTGCTTCATCATCAGCTTCGAACGCTTCGCTAGCCTCCAGCTCGAGTTCCGCGTGTGATTGTTCAGCCATATCGTTCACGCAGGCGTTACGGCCCGGGCAGTAATCTCGCCAAACGTTTCGCGCTGGACTAGCGAAATCTCCGCAAGCCGCACGAGTTCAAGCACTGACAGAAACGCCACGACCAATTCTCGCCGCGATTGCGCGCGCTCGAAAAATTTGACGAGGTTTAATTCGCCGGCTGATCGAATCATGTTGCGCAGCCGTTCGATCATTTCGGCCATCGTAACTTCCTCGCGTTCGATTTCCAGCAGCACTTCTTCTTTATGCCGCGCGAGAATTTTCTGAAACACCGTCAGCAAATCGAAGAGCCCCACGGCAACTTCAGGATTGTTCTTGTCAGTTTCGATTTCGGCGCGCGTAAAGACGGCCCGTTCGACAGTCGCGCGCGACCAGAGCATCTCCGCTGCCGCCTTGAACTTTTCGTGCTCGAGGAGACGGTTAACCAGTTCTGTGCGCGGATCTTCGAGCTCTTCTTCGACCGCAAGCGGATCACGCGGCAGCAGCATGCGCGACTTCAACTCGACCAGTTGCGCCGCCATCACGAGGAAGTCGCCCGCGATCGCCAGATCCAGTTCTTCCATCAGTTTTAGATAACGCAGGTATTCGTCGGTAATACGCGCGACCGGAATGTCGTAGATGTTTACCTGGTCCTGGCGAATCAAATAGAGCAAAAGATCGAGTGGCCCCTCAAATTCACCGAGCGTCACTTTGAGCTGGTCGGTTTCGTGATCGGGAGCGATGGCAGGAGCCGCGCCGGCGACGCTGATCGATGGCGCCGTCTGCGACTTGGTCGCATCCGCTGATGGTAGCGTTTCCGAAGTTGGTGATTCGTCCGTCATTTTCGCGCCCCGACTAAGCCCATTTTCGCCTTCGCATGGGACAGCGTCGCTTGGGCAATCGCCTGCGCATGTGCGGCGCCACGTTCCAGAATCGCGTTTAGTTTATCATCATCAATTGCTTTTACGCGTTCCTGAATCGGCTTGAGAAACTCATTCGTAACGTCCGCGAGTTCGCTTTTCAGCTTCGCATACCCGTGGCCGCTGAAATGATCTTCGATCATTTCAGGGCTCTGGCCTGTCAGCAGATGATAAATTGTCAGAAGATTGTTGATGGCTGGCCGATTGGGATCGAAACGAATCTCGGTCCCGGAATCTGTGACGGCTCGTTTAAACTTGCGTTGGACCGCATCGTCACTGTCAAGCAGCATCACGCACCCGGTTTCGCTTTCTTCGTCTGACTTCGACATTTTCTTTGTCGGATCGGCGAGGGACATGATGCGCGCGCCAACTTTTGGAATGAAGGGATCCGGCACGCGGAATGTCTCGCCATAGTCGCGGTTGAAACGGATGGCGATGTCACGGGTCAACTCGAGGTGCTGCTGTTGATCTTCGCCAACCGGCACGAGATCAGTCTGATAGAGCAAAATGTCCGAAGCCATCAGCACCGGATAATCAAAGTAACCGACGCCGATATTTTCCTGCTGTTTGCGCGCCTTGTCTTTGAACTGCGTCATGCGCTCGAGTTCAGACATGCGGGTGATACAGTTCAAGAGCCACGCCAGCTCCGCGTGTTCACCGACATCGGACTGGATGAATACGGTCGAGACGTCAGGATCGATTCCGACTGAAAGGTAAATGCGGGCTAACTCGCGGCTTTTGTCGGCCAGAATTTTCGGATCCTGGGGAGTAGTAACCGCGTGCAGATTGACGATGCAGAAGAAACTTTCGTATTCGCGCTGGAGCGCAACCCAGTTGCGCAGTGCGCCGAGGTAATTGCCGAGGTGAACGTTGCCGGTGGGCTGTGCGCCGCTGAAGATTCGTTTCATTTGTTTAAGCGCCGATGAAAAGAATTCTTTCCGCAATCGGCATCAGAACACCAAACACGACGCGAAAAACGCCGGTAAACATCGCGACGATTAGCAACAGGAACCCAAATCTTTCGAGAGCTTCAAAGGCAGAGTCAAAACTGGATGGCAGGATACTTTGCAGGATCTTGCTGCCATCGAGCGGCGGAATTGGAATCAGATTAAAAATTCCCAGCGCGACGTTGAGCGTAAAAAACGTAAGCAGTAACTTCAGCGCACCCTCTGCAATCAGTGAGTCTGGCTGATGCAAACCAATGCCGTCGGAAGAAACAATGATCACCCCAATGGCCCCCAGCGCTCTAATAATTATTCCAACCACGATGGCGATAATGAAATTGCTGATTATCCCGGCGGCCGAGACCCAGAAGTTCGCCACCCGTTTGTTGCGCCAGCGCAGCGGGTTGACCGGCGTTGGTTTCGCCCAGCCAATCAGCGGAGCGCCAGTGAAGTACGCGATTGCGGGAAACAAGAGCGTACCAATCGGATCGACGTGTGCGGCGGGATTCAAACTGATTCGGCCTTGCAGCCGCGCAAGGTCGTCTCCAAATCGATTTGACATCCACGCGTGCGCAGACTCGTGCACAGACAGCGAGAAAATCAGCGCCACCATGAAGAGGAGGAATTGGCCGATTACGCTACCGTCAATGTTGCCCATTTAGAGGTCGCTGGCCGGTCGAGTTCTTTAAGACTCCGCGAAAGTAACATCACGATCTGTCACGCGTCAAAGCCCAGTTCTGCGAAAGCAAAAGCCCTTCAATTCCGATCTTTAAACGATAGACGGAATCATTTGTGGCCACGATCATGTCTTTGTTCTGGCCGAAGGCGAGACCCACAACGTTCATGCCGGCTACCAGAAGTTCTACTTTCTTCGCGTCCGGTGAAATTCTAACAATCCCGCGCCGTCCTCGGAGCGAAGCCGCCGCGTAGAGATTTCCATTCACATCAAACGCGAGTCCTTGGGGCCGACCGAGCCCGTGAAAAAAGATCTCGGCCGCGCCGAATTTGTCGAAGCGGGTGATCGAATCAAAGCTTGAAACAGTTGGGCCGCTGACGTACAGCGCGTCGTCGGGGCCAACCGCCAGATGGTAAGCCGAAACCGAAGGCTCGTGCGCCGCCCATTCACTGGCTTCACCAATCTCATTTACTTTGAAGATCGTCCCGGCACGGTCGCCAACGAACATGTCGCCATCAGTATTAAAGGCCAAGCCAGTCGCGATGCCGAGCTCGCTGGCGAATACTGAACAATCTTTCACTGCCGACACACGATAGACAGTACCGTCCAGGCGGCTCGTTACGAACATTTCGCCTGGCGGTGAAAACGCGATGGCGGTTGGATTAGTTATATCGCCTGAGAACTCTTCAACAATGCCGTCCGCTGTCACTCGATACAACGAAACCGGCACATGCTCGCCGCGCGAACCTGAGCGCGTGACGTAGAGCGATCCGTCCGCGGGATCGAAAGCTGGATTCGCGACGGGATGAAGATCGCCGGCGATCCGGGCGCCCACGATCAGCTCTGCGGTCTGATCGATCGACTCGCCGTCTTCGTTTAATATGCGGACTTCCCCATCGGCAATCTCGTCAGGAACAATCGCGAGAATCCGTCGGGGCGATGCAGCGACGACATGAGCACTGACGCCGCCAGTCGTAACAGCGCTGGCAGTTGCCTCTGGTAATGTTTTCAGATCGATTGCGATCTCTCCGCCAGGAATCGCGGCTGACGGCATGATCCGCTCAATTGTCGGTTTCTTGCTCATTCGAACAAAAGCTCATGGTAGCGACGGTTGTGAACATTGTCGAACCAGCGCCGCTTCGTGGTTCCTAAGTCTTCAGATTCTCTGCGGTCCTCCGCGAAGCCTCGGATTTTCTCGGCGGTTTAATAACCGAAACACGAGTGGCAACCGCCGAGGAGCGTCGAGGCTTCTACAGAGGGCTCAGAGAATTCAAATTTGCGCATACTGGCGGGCTTATAAAAGTAAGGCGGTACAGTTAGAATAATAGCGAGCTAGATGAAGAGTCTGCACGGAAATACTCACGGTCTGAAACCAAATCAGCTGCGCCGGATTCAGAAGCTTTACCAGCGACGCGTTAGTCCCAGTGAAATCGTTACGCCAGAGTTCGCGCGGCAGTTGACCGAATTGTCGCACGAAACCAATCGCCAAATCGGCGTGCTCATTGATCGTAAAGGATACGTTGAGTATGTAACCGTCGGTGATGCGCGCCGAATCGAGTTGCCCGATTTCAAACGCGTGCGTGTCGCCGCCGATCGTTTTCGGGGTCTGCGGTGTGTGCACACGCATCTGCGCGGGGAAGAACTGACGCGTGACGATCTCACCGACCTGGCGTTGCTCCGGCTGGACCTGATGGCCGCGATCGACGTCGATGGGCGCACGGGATTGCCTGGGGTCGTGCGCGCAGCTCACATCCTGCCGAGCACCTCAACAAATCACGGCAACGGAAACGGCGATCAGTTTGGATTTCTAAGACCGACCATTCCTAGTCAACTCGACATTAATTTTCTCGAGCTAATGGAGGCGCTCGAGGCCGAAATGGCGCGCAATCGCCGCACGGTCAAGCGAACCGGTACAGGCGACGCCGCCATTCTGGTCCACGTCACCACTGGCGCGGTTAGCGAAGCCGAGGATTCAATGGCTGAGCTGCGTGAACTGGCTCTGTCAGCGGGAGTCGCGATAGTCGACGAAATCATTCAACGGCGCCCGGTAATCGATCCGCGTACGGTCATGGGCAAAGGAAAGCTGGACGAGTTGCTGATCCGGGCGATGCAGATTGGCGCTGACGCCGTGATTTTCGATCGCGAGTTGCAGCCGGCGCAGGTGCGCTCGATTTCCGATGCGACCGACTTGAAGGTCGTCGATCGATCGCAACTGATTCTCGACATCTTTGCGCAACGCGCTCAGTCACGCGAGGGCAAGATTCAGGTAGAACTGGCGCAGCTGAAATACATGCTCCCGCGCCTGGTCGTCGGACAAGACTCGGCGTTTTCACGGCTCGCGGGCGGCATCGGAGGGCGCGGGCCCGGCGAAACGAAATTGGAAACCGACCGGCGTCGTGTGCGCGACCGCATTCATCGACTCGAGAAAGAACTCGCGGCGCAACGCGGACATCGCGAACAACGCCGAAAAGAGAGATTGCGCCATCAAGTGCCGATCGTTTCGATCGTCGGCTATACCAACGCCGGCAAATCGACGCTGCTTAATGTTTTGACTGCCAGTCACGTAGTCGCGGAAAAGCGGATGTTCGCCACGCTCGATCCGACTACGCGGCGGCTGCGCCTTCCGCGCGAGCGCGAAATAATCATCAACGACACGGTCGGCTTCATTCGCGCTTTGCCGCCGGATTTATTAGCGGCATTCAGATCGACAATCGAGGAAATCGCCGATAGTTCGCTGTTGATTCACCTCGTCGATGGCTCGAACCCTCGTTGGGAACAACAAATCGCGTCCGTGGAAATAACCCTGGCGGAACTCGACCTGGCAGATATCCCACGACTGCTCGTCTTCAATAAGACAGACCTTGTCGATCCGCAAACTCTGACCGCAATGGAACGCGAAGTAAGAACTCAAGCAGGAGCTGACGCACTGAGAATCTCAGCGCTCAACCCATCGACACTTCGTCCATTGCTGGACAAAATCGAAGCAGCGACGATCGGCAGGATGGAAAACTAGAATTTCGGACAATTCGAATAGCGGCACGGGCGTCTCTGCCGCGAACCACGAGCAAGATGCACCTGCCACGTTAAATTAGGGAATCACCGAATTTCGATTTCAGTTTGCGGAAAGTTGTTTCGAGATCTTCCGGCAATACACGGGTCTCAGCCACGGTCGACATGAAATTCGTATCACCGGTCCACCGCGGCATTATGTGCAAGTGAAAATGGTCGGCGACTCCGGCGCCGGCGGCCCGGCCAAGATTCATGCCGATGTTAAATCCGTCAGGCTTATAGATCTCGCGCAACGCTGTCTGACAGCATTTGGCAAAGTCCGTCATCTCGTCCGTGGTTGCTTTGGGCGCCGCGTCGAATTCACTCAAATGAGCATTAGGCGCAATCATCAGATGTCCGCTGATGTAAGGGTAGCGATTGAGAATGATAAAGTTGTGCTCGCCGCGAAACAGGACGAAATTCCTCGCGTCGTCGGCAGGACTCTTTTGGGCTACACAAAAGATGCAGTCGTCTTCGTGGGACACTTTGGCTCCGGCTGTGGCGATGTATTCATGCCTCCACGGGCTCCAGAGTCGGTTCACAGCGGTGAGGTGAGGCTATCCGATCGAGTTATCCCTTTTTGTAGAGCCCGTAGACGCTGAGTTTTGATTGATCAGCTCCTTAAGCTCCTTACCGGCTTTGAAATAAGGAACGCGTTTGGCAGGGATGTTAACCGGCTCGCCGGTCTTCGGATTGCGTCCGCGGCGCGCGCCTCGGCCGCGAACGCGAAAGCTTCCGAATCCGCGCAACTCGATCTTTTCGCCCTTATTCAAGCTCTGGATGATGCTTTCGAAGACAATCTCAACCAGCCGCTCGGCATCTTTTTTGGTAAGTTCCGCAGCGTTTGCTACATCATCAACGAGATCGGCCTTAGTCATTGCGATTACCTCGTTAGAAAAACGACCGCAAGTGAAAAAAAACGGTTGGGTGAGCATTCCGTTCCGAATCTATTGGTGACTCAGGTTATCAGACGTCCGGTATTCCGGCAAGGGTGAAAAGCTTGCACCGCAAGAGCTTACGGCCCCGAGGTGCAACCATACGGATTACGATTCGTTTGATTCGTTCGTGGTCTTGCTGCCGGTGCCGAAATCGGCCAGCTCAGCGAGCGAAGCCATGCCGCCTTTGGCTTCGGAGGTGTAAACTTTCGTCTCAACTATGGGTTCATCGTTAGCGGCTGCACGGGCAGACAAGCCTATCTTTCGGTTTTCGGCGTCGATCCGCAGGATTTTGAAGTCCATTTCCTGACCCAACTGAACTGCATCTTCCGGCTTGTTCACGCGCTCGTCAGACAACTCGGAAACATGACATAAGCCTTCCAGATTGTCCCCGAGTTCAACGAACGCTCCGAAGCTCGCAAACCGCGCAATCTTTCCTTTGACGACGTCACCGGGTTTGTGTGAAGCCACAAAATCGTTCCAGGCATTGGGCTCAAGGTCTTTGATCGAGAGCGACATCCGTCGATTCTCCGGGTCGATCGCGGTAATCACTGCGTCAACCGCCTGACCCTTCTTCAGGAGCTCGCCGGGATGTTTGATTCGTCGCGACCAGGAGATGTCGGAGACGTGCACTAGCCCATCGACGCCATCTTCAACTTCGACGAAGGCGCCGAAGTCCGTCAGGTTCCGAACGCGGCCGTGAACCCGATCGCCTACTTGGTATCGCTCGGCAAGCGTCCGCCACGGATTATCCTGAACTTGTTTCATGCCGAGACTAATGCGACGCGCTTTCGGATCGACGCTGAGGACTTCCACCTCAACGGCGTCGCCCGGGCCCACGAGCTTGCTCGGGTGCTTGACCCGTTTAGACCAACTCATTTCCGAAACGTGTACCAAACCCTCAACGCCTGGTTCCAGCTCTACGAACGCGCCGTAATCAGTGACGCTGGCGACGCGGCCGTTAATCCGAGTGGCCGGCGGAAAACGCTCTTCGATCGTTTCCCACGGGTCTGGTAACAATTGTTTGTAGCCGAGGGACACTCGTTCGCGGTCACGGTCGAAACGCAGCACTTTCACCTGAACCGTGTCGCCAACTTTGAACATCTCCGCCGGGTTCTGCAGGCGTCCCCACGACATATCGGTCACATGCAACAATCCATCGATCCCACCAAGATCTACGAACGCGCCATAGTCCGTCAGATTCTTGATCTGACCTTCGACAATGATGTCCTCTTCAATTTGTCCCAGGGTGTGATCTTTTTTATCGGCGTTGCGCTCTTCGAGCACAGCTTTGCGTGACAGGACGACATTCGAACGCTTTCGATTAAGCTTGATTACCTTGGCTTCAATCTCTTTGCCGCGTAATGAATCCAAATTGCGAATCGGCCGAGTATCCACTTGCGAACCTGGCAGGAACGCGGCGATGCCTTCCACATCGACGCGAAGACCACCCTTGATCCGTTCCATCACCTTGCCTTTTATGGGAGTGCCCTCATTGAATGCCTTCTCAACGTCATCCCACGCGCGCAACCGCACTGCATCCGCACGCGAGAGCACCGGGAAACCTTCGCTGGTTTCCATCGCCTTAACCAGCACGTCAACTTCATCGCCACGCTTGACGGCAACTTCGCCGTTTTCCATGAACTCCGCGGGGTTGACGATACCTTCGGACTTGTGGCCGAAATCGATCAGCACACCGCGTTCGGTAATGCCGACCACAGTTCCGCGCACAACTTCGCCTTCCTGCAAGGCCGACTGTTCCTGTTCGAACTGATCGAGCAACTGGCCAAAGTCTTCACTCGAAGTCCGACGCTCGTCTTCGTCACGCGGTTCATCCGTTGGTGCGGAAGGGGTCGCCTCCTCTATTTGCTGTTTGTCCGGTTTCGGCGCGAGATCAGTCGCCGAGTTAATTTCAGTTGAAGGGTTGGAAGCCTGGGCTTCAGCAACCGGGTTGGTTTCGTCAGTGGACATGAACTCTCCTGCTACGCTTCGACGGTTCCGGCAAGCGCGTGAAACAGCCTCCGCTATTTCTAGCGGCGCGTTCGTTTGGTGTTAGTCGGAGTGAATTGAGAGGCGAGCGTTAAGAAGTTGGAAAGAGGTTTACAGTTTCGATTTTCCGTCGTGCCCGTAGTCTCCCGCTTGGTCCGACTAACACCGATCGCGTGACCGGATGGTTCGGACTGTACACGTCGCCCTGACTGAGTGTCAAGGCGAGTGCAAATTGTTTGTGCGGCAAAACTTTAAAGGAATCTTAACGAAGAGAATTTAGCGAGGCTTCACCCCCGCGCGACACGACATAGACACCTGCTGAATGCGATCCGACAAACAATGTATTTTGATCGCGCGGGTCAATTGCGAGCGCCCAAATGCGCATGCTGGGCAAGTGCAAATCACGAGTGTCGATGCGTTGCCACGTCATGCCCGCATCGGCCGAACGGAAGACACCACCGCCTTTGTCGCTCGTTTGATAAGCATTACCGGCAAAGACCTCGTTTGGGTTGCGCGGATTAATCAGAATACTCGTGAAATCGCCGTAGGGCAGATCGCCGCCGCGACGCGACCAATGCTCGCCATCGTCATGCGAAAGGTAAAACGCTTGTTTGGTGCCGACATAAATGTATGAAGATCGCGTGGGATCTTGCGCGATGATATTTATTGGCGAAGTAGCCGGGACGCCGCCGACCTGTTGCCAACTGTCGCCACCGTCTCTCGAAACCAATACACCAGTACTGGCGGTGCCGACAAAGATGATTTGAGGATTTTGCGGACTGATGGAAATTGCATTCGTGCGGACATCGAAGCCGCGGCCGTAATTGACGCGGTCCCAGCCTTGCGAGGCATCGAATGTACGATACAGACCGGCATTGGTAGCCGCCAAAATTCCCGACTTACCGTTTGCGTCAGCAAAAGCTGCCAAAGCATTGACTGGTTCAGTCAGCGAAAGCACATGAGCGAGCGCGTTTGCGGCCACGCTGCCCAAACCCAGAGCTCCGATGGTTGCTTCATCAATCTCACCGGTAACAGGCAAATATCTATCGGACTGGAATCTCTTCAGCGCGGCAACAGTACGCGGGCCCAAATGTCCGTCGGGCGTGCCGATTTCATAACCGGCGCGTTCGAGTGCTTCCTGAGCCTTGCGCACAACATCATCAGAAACTTTCGGCGCCACTACGATGCGTTCACCTGGATTTGTGGCCCGTTGCTGTGTGCCAACGGTCGTTGTGCTGCGCGCAGTCAAACTAGCGGACTTACGCGCCGGACGTTTCGGCGGCGCCGGTTTCTTTCCAACTAACGTCGACCACGACGCCCCTCGGTCCAGCGACCGGTATATGCCGAGGTTTGTACCCAGATATATCGTATTTGGGTTCTGCTGGTCTTGAAGCAGCGTATAGCCGATCAAACGCGACGGCATGTTGCGCATCGAAGGCTGCCATGTGTTGCCACCGTCATTGCTCACGAAGAAGAACCCACCCCCGGTGGTCGTGTTAATGGTCGTCGCGTACACGCGATTCGGCTGTTCTCGATCGGGAACGATCGTGTTGACGAAGCGGCCGCTGAAACCGGAATTTGTAGGCACGAAGTTCTTGCCGCCGTCCCGCGAAACCATTACGCCATAATTGTTTGTCGCGATATAGACCGTCTCGGGGTTGCGCGGATGAACTGCGATCGAGTTAATCTCGAGCTGCCGCGAAGTGGTCACCATCCACGAGTTGTTTTCTCCGCCTTTGGCGGAACGCCAGAAACCTTCAGTCGTGCCGGCAAAGACCAGCCCCGGAATCGTCGGGTGCTGCATGATCGCGCGCGTCCGGCGCGACTGCGAAGGTATGCCCTGAACCTTATGCCAGTTATCACCACCGTCGTTAGTTTCGTAAATACCGCTGCATGCAGACGCAATGATGTGATTCGGATTTCGCGGATCGAGGTTAATGGCAAAAATATCCGAGTCATCGATGATCCCATTTTTGATGATCTGCCATGTTTGCCCGCCATCCGTTGATTTGTAAGGCAAATACCAGGTGCCCGCGTAAATGATATTCGTGCTGCGGGGATCAATGGCGAGCGATTCCACGTGAACGAGGCCCGGCGCCGTTTGTGTTGGCAGGGCCGTCCACGTCTCGCCCGCGTCGACCGAGCGATATATGCCGTTGAATGTTCCCGCCAGTAGGAAATCAGGATTCTTCTCCGCCTGGGTCAGTGAGTGGACCGCTTCGTTTTTCAGCTCCGCCGATTCGCGCCAGGTTATACCGCCATCGGTTGACTTGAAGAAGCCCCCGGGATCCTTGTGGCGATGGGCTGCGACATAGAGCACTTTCGAGTTGCGCGGATCAACGATGATGTGATCGACAAACAAACGCGGCCGATTCAAGTTTACGAGCAGCCGCCAGCTACGTGCACCGTCCGTTGACGTGTAAATCTGTCCATCCAGCGTCCCTGCGTAGAAACGGTCTGGATCATTAGGATCGACAACCAACGAACGCACGTCTCCGCCAGTGGGCCCAGTAATGCGCCAATCACTGGTGTACGGAATGCCACTGTCCGCCGCGTGCGCGCGAAACCTCGGTTGAAGGGATAGATAGGTGACCGCTAGGACCGCAACTGCGGTTACCAGGAGACTGAGGGTAAATCGCTTCATTGATGATTACTCTTTCGATTGTGCTTGGAACTTTCGCTAAGGGGGCCCACGCCCGGCATTATAAACATTTACCCAACTCTTTTCGATACCATGACGAAGATTTTCGCTGCCTAAGCCACGGAGATACCGCCTAACAGCCGTTAAAAAGCGAAATGGGCGATGCCCTTGCGAGCATCGCCCATGTTCGGAAGAAGGTCGCGGCTCTTATGAGCAGCGAACGTTCAAGTTACTCTTCACCACGGCGTCCGCGACGGCCTTTCGCTTTCTTGCAGTCCGGACAGGGTGAAACGGCTCCGGCTGTCGCCGGTGCAGGTGCGGTCGCGCCCGAAGGAACGATCCACAACTCCACCTTCAACTCAGGCATGCAGCCGCCATCCACCACATTGATGCGGCCGGCATCGATACCACGCGTATTGACGAGGTAATCCTTGGCGCGTTGGGCGCGCTTCTGGCCCTCTTCATCACACGTGCCGTACGCGATGATTGTACCTTGAGCCGTCGGCTCGTTCTGCAGTGCGATCGCGTAGTTATCGAGTCTGGCCTTCTCATCGTTGAAGCGGATGTTGCCGTACTCGTCGAACTTCTTCGCCACTGCCACGGGCTTAACCGGCGTGGTGCACGACGCCGTCCGGTTACAGGTTGGATCAACGCCGCCAATCTCGACTGTGGCCGTTACTGACTGGCCGCCGAGACCCTTGGTGTCAACCGTGATCGAGCTGGTGCCCTGACCGCTGGTGATCGTTCCGGCCGAGACTGTCCAGTTGTAAGTCTCCGAAACTGTCGGAGTGCCTTGCTTGAAGTCCGCCTTGAACGTGATCGGCTGACCTTCATCAACCGAATCGTTGCAGGTTACCGAAACCGTCGGGCAAACCAGGTTCGGCACACAGTCACCGCACTCAGCGATGGTAACTGTGGTCGAAGAGAAACTGATGCAGCCGCAGCCATCATCAACCTCCACCGACGCGGTGTAGGTTCCCGGTCCGAGCCCGCTCAGGTCCCAGGTAACGGTAGCGCCTTCACCGGTGATGTGACCACCCGTGGTGCTGTATGTGTAGAGCAACGTGTCTCCGTCAGGATCCGTCGCCGTGGTAGTCAAGCCAACCGACGTCGTGGCCGTAGTCGGGCAGGAACCCGACGACGAGTGATAGCCCTCACGGCACGGCACGGTAATCGTCGATGTCGATGCTGCAAACGAACTGATCACAGGCGGCTGATTCGGCAACACGCTTGGTTCGCGAGCATTCCGATGTCCGGCCCAGAACTGAACTCCGAAACCGTTTGCGTCGTCTGAGAAGTTGAAGCCGCGCGGGAATCCGCCGGCCGTTGCGTTCCGGGTCGTTCCCGGAACAACCACAAGACCTCGGTTCGGCACGATTACGTTTGTAATTTGCTGGATCGAAGTGCTGAAGTCGTGGCCGTTAAACATCGACTTGTCCTGCTGGTTGAAGTGCATGCGATACCAGAGGCCGAATCCAAACCAGCGACGCGGATAGAACTTCGCACCGGCGAGTCCTTCAACTGGACTGTTTTCGAATGCGTTTGGTGTGCGACTGCCTACGTACTGGGTCGAACGCAGTTCAAGAATTGGCTGGAAGTGTTTGTTAACTGGAAAGTCAAAACCGATACCGGCAATAAGCTCATTCGGACGATCAAGAATCACTTCGCCGTTAGCAAACTTCGGGTTGCTGTTCAGAATGTACCCACCGTTTACCGAGAGATTAACTGAACGGCTCAGGCGCGCATCGACAACACCGACGATGCCGAAGTCGCCTATATTGCCACCCGGTCCGGAGCCGCGCTGCAGTTGATTGAAGCCCTGGGCATCATCAGCTTTATCCATCCACCAGCGCCAGAATGGAATGATGGCCACGCCCAGAGGATTGTTCGGACTGGTGATTCTCCACTTCGCGCCAAACACCAGGTTGTTAAAGCTCGATTGGCCATAGAGCCGATTGACGAAAGGCGCATCCGGCAAGTAGCTGGGTGCGATTGTGAAAGTCACCGGTACGGTGATCGGATTCGTCAACGCAGTCGCCGGCAAAGTGTCAGTCGCCAATACGATTCCCGGTAGAATGCTGCCTACGGTTGAGCCAAGTCCTGGGAACGTATCCGCCGGCCCGAAATTACCGCTGTTCGGCGAGGCTGTAAATCCCATGGTCGGATTCGGGGCGGCGACGCAGCCAGCGCTTCCGCTGGCGTTCGTAACCGCTAGACCAAGTCTGGACGCGGCGCCACCGATGAACGGGTATTGCACGAAAGGCTGGCTGAACGCGGGTCGAAAGACGGCCGTGCCGACGATGCTTGAGCAACCAGCCGGCAAATTGTTCGGCGCCAAAATGATTGCCGGACCGCTACCGAGAAAAGGGAACTTCAACTGCGAGTTCGGCAGATAGAAACTCGACAAGTTTGTCGGGTTATTGACCTTTATGCCACGGTATGCGGTGCTCTTAAACCAGAGCTCAAGGTGATCATTGAGGCCGATATTAAAACTTGCCGGTACCTCTGTAATATCGACGTTACCCGGATCACGATCGTAATTACTGTAAGCAATACTGAACGTGTACTCGCCACGACGAATCGTTTGGCCGTCGTAGATTGTGAACAGTCCGGTCGGGCCACCTTCCGGTCCGCCTGTACCTACCGCCGGCGAAAGGTTCCTGGGATCATTTTCTTGCCTGAGCCTCTGAGCCGAGGCAACAGCTGACAATACAAAAATTGCGAGTGCAGAAACAAGCACTCTATTCGCGAGTCTCATCGCGTTCCTCCTGCCAAATGGTGAAAAAATTTCTCGGGGCCGAACCCGTGAGCGACTGCCCGGCCTGTACTTGGAGTGATTGTTTGCTCGAAGCATCACGCCGCCAGTCAACCCAGGGGACACGGACGCTCGAACTGCAGCGTCAACGAGAAACGTTAACTAAAGTGACAACCTCAATGACGCGTCTGCGTCTGAGGGAATATTGAGAGCGTAAGCAAAAAGCGCTACGTCTCGTAACTGTTAATGCCGAATCATCTAGCGCTACTTTATAAGAAAACCGAGCGCTTGTGTCAACTAGGATTTCCGCGAGCTACGGCCACCCCATCTTTTAGAACTTTTCGGATTGCCGTTGCTTAACAGAAATACCGTCGAAGCCTACCATTGCCAATCCCCGAAATCAAGAGTTTTTCACGACTTAGCGGCGATTTTAATATGTTTTTTCAGTCACGCCGCGATGATGAGAGCTCACGAGAACGGGGTCGATTTCGGGCAGCGTCCAGAGGGATCTTAAGACGATCAGAAAAACCGCTCCCACGCGGTTTCAATCTGCAGTCGACGGCCAAAAATCATTCTTTTGCGAAGGGGGCACAAGCGTGTTTGCGTCATTCTTAAACAACCTTGCATGTCAAAGCATGCATTACAGGTTTGCGCACCAATGCAAATGCATCGCTCACACGCCCGATTAGGCGTAGATGCCGCGCATTCGTGTGTCGTACGCAACGCGATCGATGGCCAGCATGTAGGCTGCTGTCCTCGTGTCTACCGAGTGTGCATCGGCATAGCGACAAAGGTCGTTAAAGCTCGCGACCATCGTGTCTTGCAGACGCTCGTTGACCACGTCTTCGCGCCAAAAATAGCCCATCCGATCCTGGACCCATTCAAAGTAGGAGACGGTGACGCCGCCGGCGTTCGCCAGGATGTCGGGGATCACAAAAATTCCTTTTTGGTACAGAACTTCGTCGGCCGCGGCGGTTGTCGGACCGTTCGCCCCTTCCGCAAGAATCTTGCACTTCAACCGTTCACAATTTTGTGAAGTGATCTGGTTTTCAGTTGCTGCGGGCACGAGCACATCGCAGTCCAGTTCCAACAGCTCAGCGTTTGAACAATATTTGGCGCCCGGGAACGCTTCGAATGATTTCGTATTCTGTAAGTGCTTCATGGCCGCGGGAATATCGAGCCCGTTTGAATTGTAAATCCCGCCGTGCACGTCCGAGATTGCCACGACTTTGAATCCCGCTTCGTGCATCAATAACGCGCCGATACCGCCGACGTTGCCACTTCCCTGCACCACGATACGTGTGCTGCTCGGATCCATCTTGAATCGTTTGCAAGCTTCCTGAACAACGATCAGGATGCCGCGTCCGGTAGCTTCCCGACGACCGCGCGAGCCACCGAGATCGATCGGCTTGCCGGTGACGACCGCATTTACTGTGTGACGCGCGTGCATCGAGTAGGTATCCATGATCCACGCCATCGTCTGCTCGTTCGTGTTCATGTCAGGGGCTGGCACGTCTTTTTCCGGACCGATGAAATCAAGCAGTTCCGCGGCGTATCGTCGCGTCATGCGCTCAAGTTCCCCCAACGACATCTGGGTTGGGTCGCAGATGATTCCACCTTTTGCGCCGCCAAACGGCACATTCACCACCGCGCATTTCCAGGTCATCCACGCAGCGAGCGCACGCACTTCATCAATCGACACGTCGGGTGCGTATCGAATACCGCCTTTTGCCGGACCACGCGCGAAGTTGTGCTGCACCCGAAAGCCCTCGAAAACCTGAATGCGCCCGGAGTCCATTCGGGTCGGGATGTACACCTTCAATTCGCGATTCGGTACCCGCATGACGGCGTACAGGTCGGGGTCCAACTGGAGCAATTGCGCCGCGCGGTCAAAGCGCGACATCATCGACTCAAAAGGGTTTGCTTCTTTGATTTCTCTGATATCGTCAACTAAGGCATTGGGCATAGTAATGCTCCAAGAAAGAAAGTAATGGGCAAAGCTTGAGGGGTTCTAATCGGCGGATGTTAACTCATGGAGTTATGCCGCGCAACCAAGCATCATTGGCAGGACGCAACGCGGAACAGCGTGTTAACATCGAATGTAACAAGCGCGCACTCCTCAGTAAACATGAATAGGTTTTCGCAGCGGCGGTTCATGATTTGGCTGATCGTCGTTCTGTGCTCGATCGCGTTCTCTGTTCGTAGCGCAGCGGCGCAAACAGCCGCGATCGATCAGGACGACCCGGTGAAGATCTTCGAACGTGGTCAGGACGCACACGCGAAGAAAGATTTCAAAACGGCCATTGAATTTTATGACGCCGCGATTCGGCTAAAGCCGGAATTTCCCGAAGCAGAATTTCAACGCGCACTCGCGTTGCTTTTTTCAAATCGAAAAGATGAAGCGTTGCAAGGATTCAATCGCGCTGTTGAGCTGCGGCCCGATTGGGCATTTGCTTACGCTCGTTTTGGATCGCAACTAACTACATATCTCCACGACGCCAGGAATGGTGAGCCAATGCTGCGCAAAGCTATCGAGCTCGAGCCTGACAACGAAGAAGCGTTGGTTGCGCTGGCCGACGTGCGCGCAGCGGCCGGCGATCAGAACGAGGCGCTTGGGTTGAGCCGACGCGCGACGTCATCGAAACAAGCAACTGCTTCGACCTGGCGCAAACGCGCGTTCATAGAAGTCTCGGCTGGTGATCGCATCGCCGCACTCGCGAGCCTCGATCGCGCGCTTACACTCGAGCCGAATAATCTCGGAGCGATCGATCAGCGGGCAAAACTTCTACTGGATCTCGGAGACAAGGCGCGGGCAATCGAAGATATCCGCACTTTGGAGAAAGCGGGCTATGGCGGCAATCTCGCTGGTGCGCTTGCGCTCGCCCAAATGTATGCGCGCGCCGGTCGCAACGAAGATGCGCTGCACGTTTTGGCTGCCCTGCCGGAAAAAGATCGGAACGCTGCGGGAGTAGTTGCACTGCGCGCACAGCTTAATGGCGATGATGGTTCGACCGCTGAAGAGCGCGCGGCACTTGAGCAATTGCTGGAACGCGAGCCGAAAAACGCGACGCTGCTGGCGCGACTCGGCAATGCATATCGCCGAATCGATCCGCTAAAAGCCCAGGACTATTATTACCGCGCATCACAACTCGAGCCGAACAACGCGAAGTTCGCGATCGGTTATGCGGCCGCGCTGATTCAAAGTCGCAGGTTCCCGGAGGCGATTGCGATTCTGCGCCGAGTGCTTTCGCAGGCGCCTGACGAATACACGGCGCATACAAATCTGGCGTTAGCGCTCTTCGAATCGAAAGACTACCGCGGCGCGATTTCCGAATACGAATGGATTGCGAGTGCGCGCCCCGAGGTCGTGGTGACTTACTTCTTTCTCGCAATCGCGCATGATAATCTGCTGGAGTATCCCGAAGCGCTTGTCGCGTACGAAAAATTTCTGGCGCGCGCCAATCCAGCATCGAACCAGCTGGAGATTGACAAAGTAAACTTGCGATTGCCGGTCTTGCGCGATCAAATCAAGCGCGGCCAGGGCAAACGAAAAACGTCTTGATGTCTTAACCCTGCGGACTATGCGAATTCGTCCCGCTCAAATTTCGTCCCTGGTCTCAATCACATTCGCAACTCTCATACTGTTTACGAACGCTCACGCTCAGCCGCCAACGCCGCAAATGCCTTCACCGCCGCCGATGCGGTTCGTCTTGCCAGAAGACCGTAATCAGTTGACTGAGATCAAAGACCCAAAGGCGAGGATTCGATTGACGATCGAATTGACGGATGAGCGCTTGTCAAAAATGGAGCAACTCACTTCGCAGAAAAGTTTTCCTGAGGCATCTGAGGTGCTCGGAAATTACCTTGGGCTAATCGAGGATGTGATGCGCTTTATCGGAAGCATGACGAAGGACAAGAACAGTACTCGTGATCTTTACCGCCATCTGGACATTGCTCTGCGCGCACAAATCCCCCGGCTGGCGGTGATGCGGCGCGTTACACCGGCTGATTACTCAATCCACCTCAAAACCGCCGAAGAGTTTGTGAAGGACACGCGCGATACTGCGCTCGATTCGTTTTATGGCCACACCGTGCTGCGGGAGCCGCCCAACAACGACGCAAAGATCGCTTCACCCGAAAACAAGCGTCCGCAATAAGTCATGCCGAACAAAGCCGCCCTCATCGATCTGATCAAGAAATATCGCTTGTTATTCGCGGCAGTAATTGCCTTGGCGCTATTTGCCAACTCAGCAATCGCGCAATCTCGCGATCACTTGACTGACGCAGAAAGCGAGTTGATTCGGTTTCATCAGGAGCTCGACAAGCGAACTGAGGTGTTCATCAAAGCGATCGATCGTCGCTTTGCGATTATCAATGGCGCGGCCGACCCCAAGATAAAGAAACTCATGAAAGACGAGCCCGATTGGGGTGATGCACCGAAAGGCACGCGCACAGAATTGATCAGTGACATCGCCGGAATTTTGGACGAGGCGATTACCAACATCGATGACGTCAGCCGGCGCGACGAAAAGAGTCCGCTGATTTCACGTTCGTTGCGCCGGCTCACGACCGCCGCCACGGGATATGTGACTCAGTTGACCGCCATGAGCAAACAGACAAAAGACAACGACGAGCTTTATGCTATCGAGCACGCCCTCGATAACGCCAACGACATCATCGAAGCCGGAAGCAAGCTACCTCCGCCGGCGCCCGACACAAAGAAGAAGCCTTAAGAACTCCCAGGAATTCATCCAAAAACTTTGATAGGCCAATGCGGCTATGCCGTCTGATGTGCGGAAGCGCTCTGCGCTTCCGTGTAGAGGATTAGATTTCGTTCGGGCTACGCCCGCAAAGGGCATAGCCCATTTCCATAGATTACAATTCTCGGAAGGCCAAAGGTCTTCCGCACATCAAGCGGCATAGCCGAAGATGTTTTGGGTAAGGCTGGTTGAAATCGCTTTCCCTAAGAAAACCAGACAATCTTAGTCTCTTCCCTTCTTCAAGACCTCAGTCGCCCGGTTGATCGCGGCCACAATTCTGTCCAGGCCCGATTTCAGATTGGTTGTGTTCCGATCATCGAGCGCTTGCCTAAAGTCTGTTAGCGGCTGCGAAGCATAACCCGTGAAAATTCCCGGCGCGTAGATCTCATGTTTATACCAAGGTCGCCCGTTCAAACCTCGGTCATCGATGAACGCCCTCTCAGCAAAGATCAGCGCATCGTTGACCCGGTGCAGTTTAGTCGTTGAAGCTGAGCTGCCCTGCGCGACAAGTTGCTGCCGCTCTCTTTCAACTCGGTTTGCTTCCTCAGCAAAATTCTTAATCGCATCGTTCATCGACTTTTCATTGATAGCTGAATCCAACTTGCGGCGCCTCGCCAGCTTCATCGCTTCATCGAAATAATCGCGAATTGCATCCGCATAATCGCGATAGTCGAATGGCAGACCATCCGCGCCGGCGAGTCTCATCGCCATCGTGCCCCACAACTGCGCAGCCGCCACGTGGTAGGTGAAGTCCGGATCGCCGAACTTAGACATCCACGTGAACGAGTCGAATGCCGAATGGTAAACGCCATAGTCCCCACCGAATCCCATGTCAGTCGAAGGAATACCGAGATGCTGCAAAAATGGCGTGTAGTCTGATCCTGATCCCAGCGGACTGATGCGCGCTTCCGAGTCATAATCAGAATCGGTTTCGTTTTTCTGTTCGCGCGCGTGATCCTGCCATTGCTGGTAGACGGTTTTGCCAGTGTTGGGATCCTTGATGTCGCGGGTTGCGCTGCGAATCAATTTCCAAAGCGACGGCACCGACGACGCGGAATAGTTCGGGCCATTCACGGCAACATCAACATTCAGGTAAGCGACCGCTTTCTGTTGCAACTCCGCATCGTGTTCTTCGGCCCATTCTGTCGAACCCTCCAGGCCGTATTCCTCCGCATCCCAACTACAGAGAATGATCGTGCGGTGTGGTTGCCATCCGTTCTTGAGAAGTTGTCCGAATGCGCGTGCCGCTTCCAACATCGTCGCGGTGCCGCTGTTCGGATCGACCGCGCCGAAGACCCATGCGTCGCGGTGATTACCCATCACAATCCACCGATCTCTTTCTGCCGACCCGTCGATGCGCGCGACGACGTCCCAAATTTTGCGCGACTGATAATCCATGTCGGTCTTCAGGTGAACGCGCACGTCGTTCGTGCCGCCCACGTGGTACGCAAAAGGAAATGCGCCCTGAAAACCTTTCGGACGGACCGGGCCCTTCAACGGCTCGATCAATTTGCGCGCCTCGTCATAAGCCAGCGGCTGAACCGGAATACGCGGAATGTCTTCGTAGGCTTGCTCTAAACTTATCCGCGGCGTGCCGGGGATGGCGGGTTTTCCGGGCGTCAAAGGATCGCCGGGATATTGAAACAGAAACTGCACTGAGCCGCGCTGGCCTGCTGTTACCGGGCGCCAGGGGCCTTTCGGATAGACGTCGCCTTGCGCGTAACCATCATCCGCCGGATCGGAATAGATAATGCAGCCGATTGCGCCGTGATCCTGCGCGACCTTTGCTTTCACGCCACGAAACGAATTGCCATAACGCACGATGACGATCTTGCCCTTCACGTCTACGCCGGCCTTCTCGAGCGCTTCATAATCCGGCGGCAAACCATAATTTGCGTAAACCAGCGGCGCAGTCACATCGCCGGTCGCGGCGTAACCATTGAAGAGCGGCGTGATTTTCTTATTCGAAGAAGTTGGGTCGTCCTTAATGATCGCTTCACGAACCGAAAGCCGTTCGCGACGCGGTGAAACCAACTCAACGATCGGATCAGTTTTTGGATAGTTCAGCCAAACCTGGTATTCCGCGAGTTCCGCGTTCAATCCGTACAAGCGCATCTGGTCGCGGACATAGACTGCGGTGTCATAGTCTTCTTTTGAGCCGGCGATGTGCGGCTCCGCAGTTAATCGCCGCAGATGTTCCCGGGCAGAAGTGGCTGACGGAATGCTCCGAAATTGTTCTTCGAAATTACGTTCGGCGTCTGAAGCTTCGCGGTTGAACCCGTCAATGGACTGTTGAGTTTGACCAGTTGAGATTGCATGAAATGCGAAGATAGAAATGATAAGAATTGCCAACGCACGGCTGATGGGTGTCATGAAGTGAACCTCCGAAAGACTTTGTCAGAGCCCGCAGTGATAGCGACGGGCGAACAGTACCTACAAGATTAGATTGAACTAACTTTCGTCTCCTCACGTAGAATTACGGGAGGAGCAAACTGCGAAATGGAAAGCCGCTACTATCCAGGCGTCGAAGCCGACACGATAAAACTAATGGTCGAGTTGCGTGATCTGTTCGACGAAGATTTCGAAGTCCAGACGATGCAAGTCCATTCGACAGCCGTGTTGCAAGCGCGTAAGTCTAGCACGTTGCGCGACATCACCGGACTCTCCGCCGCACTGACAATCAAAGTTACGCCGGAGTCGGGCGGCACACGCGTCGAGATCGGAATGCAAAAGTGGTTTGATAAGGCGGCGGTGGCCGCCGTCGCACTCGCACTATCCGCCGGACTGTTAGTGGCGCTGCCCGCACTCGGCGCTTACTGGCAATACAGACTCACACAGGATGCGTGGCAGAAGATCGAAGCGCACATCGCGCGCAAAGCCGGCGGTTATGTTCCGCCCCTGCCGGGACGTTGCGGAACCTGCGGCGCGGCGGCCAGCGCCGGCGCTGCCTATTGCTCAGCATGCGGCGCGAATCTTCGCATGGGACTCTCCTGCCCACACTGCAACGCGATGCAAAAGGATGCGACGGCTAGATTTTGCAATTCTTGCGGCAAACCTCTCGTCTCTTAGCGCTTCAGTTAACAATCTGAAAAGACTCGAGAAAGGCATTGACTTGTGCCTTGATTGCAGATATCGTCCGCGGCGATTCAACGTACTAACTTTACCTTACCGCGTTCACGGGCCCAATTCTTTCAGTCGTTGAGCCTGCGAAGAATTCCGAACCACCTCATCCAGTTTTTAAACGCTAGTCTCTAAACAGGAGGAGCACATCAATGAAGAGAGTTATCTTTGTCATCACTCTGGTGATGGGAAGCGCCGGGTTATCGCAACTGATCGCGCAGGAACGTCCTATGGGTCCGCCGCCCGCGCTATTGATCGTTCGCGAAGACATAAAGCCTGGACAAATGCCCGCACACAACAAACATTCGGCCGCATACGCGAAGATTTTCGCCAGGCTGCAAACCAACAGTTACCGGATGGCCATGGTGCCGATAGCTGGTAATGAAAACGAAGTGGTGTATGTCACGGCGCTTGAAACTTTTGCCCAGATGGAGCAGATGCAAAAGGACACTGACAAGAAGATGGGCGCCGCTTCCGGTGCGACGCGCACTGAACTCGATCGATTGGAGCGAGAGGCGCCCGACCTGCACGCCGGGATGCGCGACCTGTTTGCGATTTACCGGTCTGATATGAGTTACCAACCGGATGTTGACATCGCCAAGATGCGCTATTTCGCGATCACTACGGTGCGTGTTCGTCCGGGCATGGACGACGCATACGTTGACTACATTAAGAACCTGACAAATGTCGCGCGCGAAAAGGCGAAAGCTGAACTTCACATCGCAGCGTTTCAGGTCATTGCCGGAGCGACCCCCGCTGCGGGCGCGACATACATGTTCTTCAGGCCGATGATATCGCTGTCTGATTACGATTTGAAGATTGGCAGTCGCGTTCGTTCAGCCATGAGCGATGAGCAGAAGAAGAAGGCCGACAAGACCGCCGGAGAGGTAATCCTCAATACCGAAACGAGCGTGTATGCCTTCATGCCGCAGATGAGTTACGTTCCCAAGGAGATGATTGCGCGTGACCCAACTTTCTGGGGCCGGAAGACCGAAGCGGCTTCAGGTTCCGGACGACCCGCCCGAAAACGCTCGGCCAAAGCGGTTTCAACTGCCGCCGCCCGACAGTAACTGAAACCACATCGGCGCGAATGGTTAAGTCGGTTGAAGATTGGATCGAATCACCATTCGCGCCCGGTTGGCTTCAGTCATGTCTTAGCGCCCGCACCGGATCGATGCGAGCCGCTCGTGATGCGGGATACAAAGCGGCGAGAATTGAGACTCCTAAGGCAAACAGAATCGCTCCCAGCCAAAGCCACGGCGGCAAAGAAAAGAAGTCGACAAATGATGCACCCTGCGGCTTCAAGATGAATCGATAGGCCAGCCGGTTTGCTGCCGCATCGATTCCCCACGCGGCGAGACAGCCAATTATCCCTCCCGTTAATCCAATCACTGCTGCTTCGAAAAAGAAGATCAATCTGATTTCGCGATCCTCAGCGCCAATCGCTTTCATGATTCCAATTTCACGCGTGCGCTCAAGAATCGACATAATCATCGTATTCGCGATGCCGAATGACGCGACCAATAAAGAAATACCGCCGAGCAATCCGAGCACGGAGTCAATAATCACAAAGACAGTACGAATTTGATCGAGTTGATCGACGATCGAGAAGCTGCCGAAGCCCATCTCCTGGATTCGTTTCCGCACTTCGGTCAAAGCAACTGGATCGCTAACGCGCACCACGGCGGATCCGTACCCTTCGTTTTGTGACTCATTGAGCTGGCCGCTTTGCTTGGCGAGCGCGAGCGCAACTTCGCTCATCGGATTGCGATGCTGGCGCTGCCAATCGCGCGCAATTGGCAAAGGGACATAAACCCCTGCGCCTAACATCAATCCGGGATTTCCACCCTGCGCGGCGCCTTCCCGTTTGTCGCGCCCAAGTACTCCGGCGATCTTCAAAGTCTTTCCGGAAATCGCGTTCACTGGAGGTCGATCATTTTCTTCCAGCGGCAAGCCAAAGAAACTGAAGCCACCTTCGTCTTCGGACTTTTCGGCCTCGTTCTTCGCTGATTTGTTTTGCTCAATCGTTTCGCCGTGAGTCGTCAACAGTTCGATTGTTTGACCGATGGCGTCTTGCGGTTTAGCAAACCCACAAGTCTCGACGACCGCCTCGTCGAGGACAGCTTCGTCCGCGTTCGTGCTGCTCAACATCTTACCGGCCGCGAAAATCTTGAAGCGCGATGACGAATTCGGCACCGACGCACCAGAGACAGATTGGGGCGCCACGCGGCCATTGCATCGGACGTATACAGTGAAGTTGATGTCCGGCTCGACGTAGGCGACACCGGGAATTTTCTGGATATCCGCGACGGCCGCATCGTCCAGAATTTTCGTCGGCGCCTGATTCGCTCTGAATGCCGGACCGCGACGATCGCCAGGATTGTCGTCTCGGCCTTTCGTGTCGACGTTCGTCATGGCCATCGTGAACACGCTCTTGCCAAACACGCGAATTTCATTGAATAGATCGAGTGCGCGAAATCGCGAAAGCATGTTGCGCTGCAATCCGAGTCCAAACGAAACCATCGTGACAATCACCGCCACGCCGACAATTACACCCATCGAGGTCAGCGTCGCACGCAACTTCGCCTCGCGAAGGTTTCTCAAAGACAGCTTTAATAGGTCTGCGAAAGACATGCAATCAGGTGACTTATGGCGTCGAGATTAGCTCATTTTTGGCCCTGGTGGAAAAGGCGAAAATATGGCGTATTTCGGGCTAATCCTAGCGCAAATAGGGTGAAAAAACGGTGCAACCACATCAGGCAATCCTGAATCTTAGTATCGTTCGTTGGTCATCCCGATTTACCTCACAACTGAATTTTGAAATTGGAGATTAGAAGCATGAAAACACCCAGACATCTACTCACAAGGTTAATCGCGGCTTTTGCCTTGGTCTTCACCACCACTGCGGTAGCCGTTGCCAAAAAGAATTCGGACAACAACGCTTTTTCAAACATTAAGATTAGCAACTTCGGTCAGATGGACGAACGGTTCTATCGTGGCGCCCGCCCGAAGCAGAAAGATTTCCAGGCGCTCAAAGATCTGGGCATCAACACCATTATTGATTTGACTGATAACACTCCGGAAGAACGCGGCTACGCGGAAGCAGTCGGACTGAAGTACGTGAACATCGCGATTGCTGACAAGACGGATCCGAGCGATGCACAGGTGGCCGAGTTTCTGAAACTTGTCAATGACCCAGCGACGGGAAAATTCTACGTGCACTGTGCCGGTGGCCGTCACCGCACGGGCGTGATGGGCGCGATTTATCGCTTCAACAACTATCACTGGAATTTCGACCAGGTTTACAACGAGATGCTGAAATTCGATTTCTACACCTCGAACGGACACGGTGGCCAGAAGACGTACGTTGAGAACTACGCGCGCCACATGCAGTCCGAAAGCACTACACCGATCGCCACTCAAGGCAGTAAGTAATTCTATCGTTCACACCCGTGAACGCTCCGTCGAAGAGAGTCGCCGCTCAATGCGGCGGCTCTTTTCTTTTTGTTTTGCGCCATCCTCTTGCAGCAATCTAAAACTTTTCTTGCGAAACGCTGACAAGCCGGTCTAAGCACACCAATTGCTCGTTTCAGGGCGTCCCTCGTGCCCAGCCGCACCGGCTGAATTGTCAGTGCTCTCTCCATAATTTGAGGAACACTATGAAATCGCTCAGAAGGACTCGCGTGCTCGCGATTATCGCGAGTGTTTTGATCATATTCGCGTCACTGGAAGTTTTCTCAACCGTCAAAGCTGAGAAGAAGAAGAAGGACAAAGAAGCTAAGGGAGCGCCGGTGCTGTGGCGCGATCCCGGCGACATGCGTAAGCGCGATCTGTATTACGGGCCGGGCTCGGAAGCCCTCGCGCCAAAGCCGCCGTTTCGTTTCGTCAAGGAAGTCAAAGAAGGCGGCATGCCCAAGTTCGAGGTCGAAGACGCGCGCGGCGTGAAGTGGCGCGTGAAGCTGGGCGAAGAAGCTCAGGCTGAGACCGCGTCGACGCGCCTGGTGTGGGCCGCTGGGTACAACGCCGAAGAGTCTTACTATTTCAATCGCGCGAACATCGATGGCATGAAGAAACTTTCGCGCGGCCAGAAATATGTGCAGGGCAATTCAGTCCTCGGCGCGCGCTTTGAGCCTCGTCGCGAAAACATCAAGCGCGGCAGAGAGTGGAGTTGGCGCGACAATCCTTTCAAGAACACGCGCGAACTGAACGGCCTGAAGACAATGATGGTACTGACGAACAACTGGGACACTTTCAAGAAAAACAACAAGGTGCTGCACGACAAGAACACCGGTGAAGCGAACTATACAGTGACCGACCTCGGCGCAACGATGGGGAAGGCCGCGGGAATCGGCGCCGGTCGATCGAAGAACAACGTGCGCGATTACACACGCGCGCGATTCATTAAGAAGGTCGACCGTGACAATGTGAAGTTTGCTTACGATTTGCACCCGAAGAAATTGGGCTTGCTCAGTGTCTTCTATCCGCCGTATTTCATCCGCCAACACAAAGCGACAACGACGATGAACAAAGTTCCGGTGCACGATGCGGCGTGGATTGGCGCGCAAATGGCGCAACTATCCGACGAGCAACTACGCGATGCATTTCGCGCCGCGGGCTACGATCGCCCGACGCAGGACGCCTACACGCGCGCGCTGCGAAATCGCATAAATCAGTTGAATCGATTGCGGGATGCGGAATTGGCCAGCCGGCCGAGAAGGGCACGGTAGCGACGAAGTGGCGACGTAGAGTGGCCGGAAAAGATACTCGTTACCCAGGCTGTTGGCCGAGGCTTTTGCAGAGCACGCGATTGGAACTCTAAACGGTCAGGACTTCTCCCGGGGCTTCTTCCTCGCGTCTGAACTGCAATTCATAAAGCCGCGAGTACAAACCGCCGCGCTCCAGAAGTTCCTGATGAGTTCCCTGCTCCGCGACTCGCCCACCGTCGATGACGAAAATGACGTCCGCACGACTGACTGTGGCAAGCCGGTGTGCGATCACAATGGAAGTTCGATTCGCCATCAACTTCGAGAGCGCGTCGAAAACAAGTTCTTCAGACGCCGCATCGAGACCAGACGATGGCTCGTCCATGACCAGGATCGGCGCGTCGCGAATAATCGCGCGGGCAATCGTGATGCGCTGTCGTTGTCCACCGGACAGGGTCACGCCGCGCTCGCCGACCATCGTGTCGTAGCCTTCGGGCGTGCGCAGGATAAATTCCTCGGCGTTGGCCATTTGTGCGGCGCGGACGATCTCTTCGCGCGTGGCCTCCGGTTTCCCATAGGCGATGTTCTGCCAAATCGTGGCGCGAAACAGCATGGACTCCTGCAGTACGAAACTGATTTGCCGGCGCATTGATTTGATTTTGAACTTACGAATGTCCTGACCGTCGATCTTAATAGCACCCGAAGTCAGATCATAGAAACGCGGCAGCAGGCTCACAATCGTGGTCTTGCCGGCGCCAGTCGGTCCTACCAGCGCTGCCAACTGCCCAGCCTTGATGCTCATGCTCAGGTCTTTCAGCAGCGGCTGCTCGGTGCTGTACGAAAAAGCGACCTGTTCGTAATCAATGTCGCCTCTGAATTTCGGCGCTTTCCTGGCGCCTGGCAGGTTTCGCACGCGCTGTTCGTTCTCGAGCACTTCCCGAATGCGCTCCCAACCGACATCAGCTTTGGATATCGTGTCGGTCATCTTCGAGAGTTCGCGCATCGGCTTGTACATCTTGCCGAGGTAAAGCAGAAACACGAGCAACTCGCCCGAGGTGAGCGCGCCACTCACCACCAAACGCGAGCCCCACCACAGCACAAGGCAGGTGCCGCACGCCACAATCACTTCGACCAGTGGCGAGAGCTTTGCTTTCAAGCTGCGCGCCGCCAACGCACGTTCGACGCTCTCGAGACTGCGCTTTTCGAAACGTTCCTGCTCGTAATCCTCGCGCGCAAATGCTTTGACGACGCGAATCGATGACAGGACTTCTTCCAGCACCGAAACGACTTCGCCCTCTTTGCGGCGCACATCGCGCGATGCTTCCTTGATGCGCCGCGTGTAGTGATACACAGCCCAGAACAATCCCGGCGCAACCACCATTGCGATCAGCGTGAATTGCCAGTTCAGATAGAACATCACGCCGAGCATGCCGATCAACGTCAGTACATTCACCAGCATCCCAAGCAAAACGTTCGAGATAAGGTTCTGCACCGCGTCGATGTCACTGGTGATGCGGCTGATCAGATCGCCGGTGCGTTTTTGGTCGTGATAAGACAGCGAAAGTTTCTGGATGTGACTGTAGAGGATGCGCCGTAGGTCGTGCATGACCCACTGGCCGACACTGGTCGTGAGGTACTTCTCGCCGTAAGAACTGATCGCGCCGAAAAGCGCAATCAAAACCACGGCGATCGCGGCAAAATTCAAAATTGAGAGTTTGTCTGTGCCAATGAGATTGACGATGCTCGCCAACCAATCAGGCATGTGCTTAGAGCCAAAGACGTAATCGAAGACGACCTTGAGCGGCCACGGCTCAAGCAAGTCAGTCACGCTTTCCCCAATGACGGCAATGAAGGCGAGTGTCAGGCTCGGCCAGTGCGGGAACAGCAGATCCGTGATGCGAATCTTCTTCTGCTTCATTGTTTAGAGCCCTCTCCCTTTGGAAGAGGGTTGCGTGAGGGCCTACGCCCACAGATTCCCTATAGTAGTTCAGCCGCTCTCGGTAAACGAGAGCGGCTGAATATAATTCATAACTCTGTTGCAGCGCTAGACCCCCATCCCCCTCCCTTCTCCCAAAGGGAGAAGGGAGAAAAGCAGATCAGATGTTTGGGTCGATGCCTTCGAAATACATTTGGCTATCGAACGGTTCGCCCTCGTCAAGACGCACGCGCACGTACGAGCCGTCAGGCTGAAGCTCACGCGCATTCAGGTTGTCGTGCAGGTAAACGTCGAGTACGTCCTCTTTCAAATATTTCTTCAGCCGAGGATCTTCGATGGGGGTCACGACTTCGACCCGCCGATTTAGGTTGCGCACCATCCAGTCAGCGCTGCCCAGGTAAACTTCTTCCGCGCCGTCATTCAGGAAATAGAGCACGCGGCTATGCTCGAGGAAACGACCGACGATGCTGCGCACGCGAATGTTTTCTGAGAGCCCCGTCACACCTGGCCGCAACATGCAGACGCCGCGAATGATCAGGTCGATCGAAACGCCCGCCTGTGATGCCTCGTACAGCGATTTAATGATCGCTTCATCGGCCAGACGATTCAGCTTCGCGATAATGCGCCCCGGCCGGCCCAGCTTTGCGTGCGCTGTTTCTCGCTCGATCAGTTGTGTAATTCGCTCGCGCAGATTGACGGGCGAAACCATGAGTTTTCGATACTCTGTCTGCTTCGAATGACCGGTGAGGAAATTGAAGAACTCGGTGGCATCCTCACCTGTCTTTGCATCAGCCGTGAGAA
Source organism: uncultured bacterium (assembly GCA_965653675.1). Lineage (GTDB taxonomy): Bacteria > Acidobacteriota > Blastocatellia > Pyrinomonadales > Pyrinomonadaceae > UBA11740. The sequence continues at coordinate 31,440 of CBFHBA010000030.1, read as the reverse complement.
TCCCAAAATCCGTGTAAGTCGAAGACGACGTCGGATTGTAGTTTCCGGTCGCTATGTGAACATACCGGCAGAGCGTCTGTCCTTCGCGCCGCACCACCAGAGTCAACTTGCAATGCGTCTTTAAGCCGATCAGTCCATAGACCACGTGCACACCCGCGCGCTCCAGACGCTGAGCCCACTCAATGTTGTTCTCTTCATCAAAGCGGGCCTTTAACTCAATAAGCGCGGTCACCTGCTTGCCCATCTCACCGGCTTGACGCAGGACCTCGGCGATCTCAGACTGCTGTCCCGTTCGGTACAAACAAATCTTGATCGCGAGCACGTTCGGATCGAATGCCGCGGCGCGAATGAAATCGATTACGACCGAATAATCCGTGTACGGATGATGCAGCAGCACGTCGCGACGCTTGATTGCGTCGAAGATTGACTTCCGCTCTTTCAGCGGGGCCGGGATGATCGTTTGTAACGGTCGAGCCTTTAACTGTGGACGATCCAGCTCGTACAGTTCGTTCAAATCCTGAATATTGAGCGGGCCGTCAATCACGTAGATATCATCAGGCTCAACTCCAATCGATTCCATCAGGTACGCGGCCATCTCGTCCGACATACCTTTTGAAATCTCAAGTCGCACCGGCGCGCCAAAGCGCCGCTTACGTAGCTCCTGTTGCAGTGCGCGCAGCAGATCTTCCGCCTCGTCTTCGCGCACATCGATATCGGCGTCACGTGTGACGCGAAATGTCTGCGACTCCAACACCGTCATTCCAGGAAATAACGCGTTTAAGTTCGCTCCGATAATCTCGCTTAAGAACGCGTATTTCGAATGTGGCCCAACCTGTACGAGTGCGGGCAGAGTCTGCGGCACTTTTAAACGAACAAACGAAGGCTTATCGTCTTCGGACTCGGTTGGCCGGACCATGATTCCAAAGTTGAGACTCAATCCCGAGATGTAAGGGAACGGGTGCACCGGATCGACCGCGAGCGGCGTCAACACAGGAAATACGTGATGCGTAAAATATTCGTCAGCTTGCTCGCGCTCCACTTTGGACAGTGAGGCATACGAAGCGATCTCCAGGCCGTGCCGCGCCAGTTCGGGCAGAATCTCGTTTTGGAGAACGCGCATCTCATCGCCGACCATGGGCGCGAGACGATCGCGGATTTCGCGCAACTGGTCGGCGGCAGTCAAACCATCCGGCGATGGCTGGACGTATCCGTGCTCGACCTCTTCCTTCAGACCCGACACGCGCACCATAAAAAACTCATCGACGATATATGAAAAGATCGTGACAAACCGCAGCCGTTCGAGTACCGGATTCCGCTTGTCGTGCGCTTCTTCCAGCACTTGCCGGAAAAATTCGACCAGGCTGAGTTCGCGATTGAGCAGATGTTTCTCACTGCGCGGCGCGACAGAGAGTTTGGCCCGCGCCGGTTCGGCAGCGGCCAGGCGTTCTTTTAGCGACGTATTAGTAATTGGCTGCATGATAACTTGCTGGGGAGAACTGATTTACTGAAGTCGGGAAAACAGATCCAGCGTAGAAAAATAGCCCGACAGCAACTCCGAGAATCAGCAACTCGCATTCCCGGGCACAAATGTCAGAAGCAATCGTTTCGGAGAGCGTTGTGTGTTGAGGGCCGCGGCTGAAAACAACAAGCCACTTACAAAATGGGTGCAATTAAATCGTACGATTTTGGCCAATGTCGTACACATGAATGAAGTTCGCGGACTGACGAAAGATGACCTAGTTTCTCATTCACGCCTCGCTTCAGCGAGGCGTCCAGGGACGACCTAAAAGGATCCAGCCGGTTTCTTGTAAGCCGTTGAAATGGTCGGTCAGCTAGTTAGCCTACTCAAACACGTGCCGCACAGCGTCGGTGTTCCAATCCGCGAGACTTGCGCTGACGATGTCAGCTCCGGCGGCGCGCAGCAGAGATTCCGTAACTGTATTTGTTACGGCGAGCGTGCGCATGCCGGCCGCCCGAGCTGCTTGAACTCCCGGCGGCGCATCTTCAACGACCAGACATTCGCTCGGGATCACCGGCAACTTGCGATCATTGCGGCGAGTCGCATTGAGCAACTCCAGCGCCCGGCGATAACAATCCGGCGCGGGCTTGTGATTGAGGCCTGGTTCGGCCGTCACAGTCACAGTGAAATGATGAAGAAGATTAGCGGGCGCGAGAACGTGCTTGATCTCCGATAGTTCGGCCATGCTGACAATGCCTAAGTCAAATTCGCGTGCGGCCTCTTTGACGAATGTGATGACACCAGGAGTGAAAGGTACTTCCGATTCGATAATCGAGCGATGCAACTCGTGCTCGCGATCGATGATCGAGCGCGTCGTTTCGTCATCAACGTCACGGCGTGCGCGGGCAAACGCCGCACACGTAAACGCCACGTCGTCCATCCCGAGACACTTGAAGTAGTCGTCGTCATTGAGTTGGATGTCATGCGCTTGCAGCACTTCGCGGTACGCGCGCAGGTGAATGCGCTCGTCATCGATGATGACGCCGTTAAAATCGAAAAAGATTGCCTTAATCATTTGTAAATTGCCGATTTTTGATTGCCGATTGAAAAACTAAACCATAAAAAGCCGACCTATTTGTGACGATGCGAAATCGGCAATTGGCAATCGGCAATATGAAGGGCCTTCACCCAGCGCTGGTCGTTTTCACAGAACTCCTACCAATCTCGACCAATCTCTCATTCTGTTGCGCAAACAAGAGCGGCAGACGCTCGCTCTCCAGCACGTCTAATCGGCGGAGGACTTCCGCCAGCGCGATTTCGTTCTTCAGATTTACCTGGTAATCAAGATCAGCGCGCAGCCGATCCTTCGCGCCTTGCCGGTTCTGCGACATCATGATGATTGGCGCTTGCAAACCGGCCACGACGGCGAGCACCAGATTCAACATCTGATAGGGCATTGGATCAAAGCCGCTGATTAGAATCCACGAGTTAAGGAAAATCCAAAATACGATTAACGCCAACGCGAAGCCGATGAATTTCCAACTGCCGCCGAATTCCGCGAGCATGTCGGCAGCCTTGTCGGCAACGGTCATGCGCTTCTCTTCTTCCTCATTGACGTTGCGCGAAACGCGCTGCTGCAACATCTTGTCTGTGTGACGCAGTCGTTGAAAGACGGCGCTCAACATCTCGAGCGCCACGCCCGGATTAGTGTTGATGAAACGGAGGAAGTTTTCGCGCGACAGGACCGAAAGTTGTGCGTCTTCGATTACCGCAGCGTCGGCGGACCGCTGCTTGCCGTCGATAATGGCCATCTCGCCAAAGAAGTCACCTTGCGCCAGTTCCGCCAGCACGATCTCTTTGCCGTCTGCGTCGTGCACCGCGATCCGCACGCGTCCACTCTGAATCAGGTACATCGCGTCGCCGACTTCTCCCGCGCGAAACAACGACGTGCCAGCGGCGACAGCGTGACTTTTCAGCAGCGTCAGCAGCTCTTGCGCGGCTTCATCATGCAGCGACGCGAATAAAGGAACCGAACGTATTGCTTCCAGCGTCAGACCTTGGGGGATTGGTGTGGACATAGATAACTCCATCAATTGGTTCATTGATTCATCGATTCATTGAATCATTAATTGTTCCCCACAGTTTTGGCAATGAACCAATGAACCAATGATTCAATGAATCAATCCATGATCCTTCCATCTTTCATCGTAATGATTCGATCGGCGAAGCTGCCTGCCAATTCACGATCATGCGTGACAAGCAGCACCGTCAGGCGATCGCTCGCCACCATTTCGCGCAGCAGCGCCAGCAACTCGCGCGCGCGCGTTGAGTCTAAGTTTCCCGTCGGCTCATCCGCAAGCAGAACGCGCGGCCGATTTGCGAGTGCGCGCGCAATTGCGACGCGCTGTTGCTCGCCACCCGACAACTCCGCCGGACGATGCGCAATGCGATCGGACAAACCCACACGCTCGAGCAGTTCTGATGCGCGCTTGCGCCGCTCAACACCCCGCACGCCGCCGAATGCGAGCGCCAGGCGCACATTCTCGACTGCCGTCATCGTCGGAATCAGATTGAAGTTTTGAAAGATCATGCCGACAGAGAATCTTCGGTAACGCGCCATCTGTTTTTTCGTGCGCGGACCCAGGGGCTCTGAATCGAATACCACGTCACCGGTGGTCGGACGGTCGAGACCGCCTAGCAAATTCAGCAATGTAGACTTTCCCGATCCCGATGTTCCCTGAATCGCGACGAACTCACCTTCGTGCGCACCCATGGTCACGCGGTCAAGCGCAACTACTTCATTTGCGCCCATCTGGTAGACACGGGTAACGTCACGAGTTTCGATTATCGGCTGACGCCGCGTGTCAGAACCCGGAGCGGTAGCGATAGGATCAATACTCAAGTTGATTCTCCGATCCGGTCGCTACCGGTCGCGGTTCTGACACGGTTGTTATCCCCAGTGCGCGCTACACGCCACAAATCAAACTGCTCGTCATCAAACCCCTTCAACGGAATGGTGAATTGGGTCGCGCTTAGGCCGGCAGGACATTCTTTCAACAGCTGGCGCACTTCGGGATCAGCATACACGGCCGTTGAGATCACTACATCACCGCCGGTCGATTGTCCTTCCAAACGCGCCGCGAGATTTACCGTCGAGCCAAAATAATCCAGCCGATCGTTGAGCGTGACGGCGATGCATGGACCAGTATGCATTCCCGCTTTCAAAGTCAGCGGCAACATTCCGTCAGGCGGATTTGCCAGTCGCTCCTGGGCCTCCAGCATCGCCCGCAGAGCATTTGCTGGGCGGCGAAAAACGGCCATGACGGCATCGCCAATCGTCTTCACCAGCGCGCCGTCCTGCTCGGCAATCGTTTGCTTCAACACATCGAAGTGGTTCATCACGCGGCCGAACGCGGTCGCATCGCCAATCTCGCGATACAGCCGCGTCGAATTTCTCAGGTCCGTAAAGAGAACCGTCAGCGTGCCGACGGAAATTTGCTCACCGGGCCGCAACGCTTCGCGCGCAAAGAGATCGCGGAACATCTGCACCGCAGTCACTTCCGCGGCCGTGGCCGCATCGTCCGACCATTGAGTTCGTTCGAGAATGAAGAGCTGCTCATCCGGCGTTGCGTTGTGAAGTTGCAAATCACACGCGCGCGCGATTTCGATCTCTTCACTGGACCAGCCCTCGGAGTGTGCCCGCAAAGACATCTTGCGTGGGCCACGATCGCTTGCGCGCAGATGTTGCCAGCCGGCAAGCTTCATTGTCCGCAATCGATAGCGACCCTCTTCAAGTTTGATCGATACCGCTCGCTGCGACTCCGCGGGAAGCAATTGCTGCGCAACTATATGTGGAGTGACTTGCGGACCGCCCACGCAAAATGTGTCCACTTCCACGTGACGAATCGATGCGTTCGGATGAAACGTCAGTTCCACCGACTGTTCGAAGTTGAGATCAAAGTCAATGTTGCAACCGTCGCAGTGGACGTTTCGCGACAGTTCGTCGAGTGAGCCTTTCGCCTCACCACCGCGACACATCGGACAAATCAAATTCCATTGCAAGTCAAGCATTCCCACTCTGGTGGCCTGAAAACAGAGTTCGAGGATCTCGCGGCGCGGCCGGTTCCAGTTCTTGGCGAGTTCGTATGGCCGGATGCGCGCGAGCGCGAAGTCGTCGCCAGTCCTGATGTGGTCGAGGAGCAGCGCGACCACGTCCTTATCGCAACCGTCGTCAGTGAGTCGCTCGCCGAGCGCCATTAATCTCTCCTGACCGCCTGGTGTGTATTCAATTTCTGAAGATCGGACGGCAGCCGAGCCAGCCGTGCGCGTCGCGAGATCGTCATAAACACGAAAAGTTTTCGCAAACCTTCGCTTGCTGATGATGCCGACTTGAACCGGGATCGCGAGCACACCGAGAAGATTGTTGGGTTTTGCCCACACTTCGTAGACGAGCTTCGTTCCCTTCGGGTCGCCTGCTGTCAATGTCGCCAGCACGCGCAACTCAGCAACCGGTCCTTTTAAATAGCGGCGGACGACGCTAAAACGTTCGGGGCGCACCCATTCGAACGGTTGCTCTTCCCATTCGATCGGAATGCCGAAGGTCGTCAGGCGAAGACGGCGACGTGTATTTCCGCCACTCTCGCCAATCGCTTCGACGGATGGAACACCGGTATCGCGATTGAAACGATTTGTGTCCGACACGAGCGGCCAGATTTGTTCGGGAGAGGATTCGAGATTGAACTCCCAACGGTAATGAAATTCGTGGAAAGGCATAGACACGGGCCAGCAAGACGGTCAGTACTATCCGCGTGAGCGGATGGGATAATTACTCAAATTCAGGTAGATCGTCACCCTGCCCGTTAATAACATAATCAACGGCGATTGACACACTATGTTCGTTCCACAAGCGCCTCTTACTCCCTCGGTCGGCCCATGGACTGTGCGGCTTGTTCCATCTGCCATCAGCACGCAGCCGTCTCGTGGCGTAAGCTTTGAAGGCGTTGAGAGCACGCTCAGGCCTGATGCCGCCGGTTGAGACGACTACATGGACGTGATTCGTCAGCACACTAAGAGCATGCAACAACCACCCTCGATAATCGCAAACTTCGCGTAGTGCGAGTTCCACACTCTTGCGTTGTTGTGCATCAAGAACCACGGGATCGGACTTTAGCAAAAGCTGGTTAATACGCTGCCACCGCGCGCTGTATGAGAGATGAGACGATTTGTAGCGGTTATGAAAGCGATCGGTTGAGCCACGACGGTCGCCATGTAACCAGGTTCCGTAGCAGCGGAATGTGATGAGATAGCCGAGTGGGATGTCGGTATCGTTCCACATGGCCCCTTGCCCCATCCGCTCACGCGGATGGTACTGACCCCTTTTAGCTCATGCCATGATTTCTAATGTCTGATGTCTGTCACACCACCTTGTACTCCGAATCCACATCTTCATCGGAAAACGCAACACGGTAATTCTTCGATTGTACCTGCTTGGTGATCAGCAGGTCGTCTTTTGTCTTCAGCAGATCGGCGCGGTTGTAAACCGACAACTCGAAATTGTAGCCGTGCGTGATGGCATCTTTCGGACAAGCTTCGACGCAGAAACCGCAGAAGATGCAGCGACCGTAGTCGATGTTGTAGACCTTCGCATAACGCTCATCGACGCCGGTGCGCTTTTCCGCCGGCCGCGGATCGTCGGCAGCTTCAATGTAGATGCACTCGGACGGGCAGGCCGCGGCGCAAAGAAAACACGCAACACATTTTTCGCGACCCAACTCATCAACGTGCAGCAAGTGTTGGCCGCGATAACGCGGCTGCACAGTGATTGGCTCGTCAGGGTATTCGACCGTTTGCTTCCGTTTCGGAATATAGGACAGAGTGACACCCATGCCCTGGATAATGGCCTTAGTAGATTCGATGACTTCAGTGATTAAAGACATGGTGTTTGTACTTTGTACTTTGCGTTTTGAACTTTGTTCTTCGATATAATCTCAACGTCGCCGGTAACCCAGAACGGTCACTAAGGATCAAAGTACAAAGACCAAAGTCCAAAGACCTAAGATCGCTTTTCTTGATTTTATTTTACACGAACAGTTCGCGAGCCTGTAGCCTGCCACCGACTGTCGCGCCAAACAAATTCATCCGCGAAGCTGTAGACTTCATTTCCCCCGGTGGTGACCTGTCTCAGGTAGCCAGTCATCGTCGCGCGATCGCCGTTAAGATCCACACTCAAATCCTCCAACTCCCATGATTTTATCGCCGTGTCCGGCTTCAACTCATCGATGTACTGCCGTTTGTTGTGTGGTGGATCGCCGCCGCTGTATTCATCGGCCAAAATCTTTTCGAGCGCGGCTTTGTCACCATCGATGTTCGCTTGCGTCCAACGCTTTTCCAGATCAGTCAGTTGCGTCTGAACGACATCTTCGTCGGTCGGCGCCTCACGCGGCGATGGAGACTCCTCAGATTTGGGCGATGCGGCTTCGGATGGTTCAGGACTTGGCACATCGATCACAACGTGACGGTTTGAGTTCTGCGACTTCTTAATGATTTGCGGAATAACAATCGCCGCTACGATTACGATCACGAAGAAGAACAACACGAGCAATCCGCTGACAACCCAAGGCCACATGCGACGCTTCGGCGCGGCGCCTACTGAAGACGGCGGAGGTGTGTACTTCGCGAACTGGGTGGGCGATGGCGCTGGTGATGGCGAAGGCGAAACGAGCGTGGCGTCAGAATCCGGCCGCGCTTCCGAAACGAGTGGCGACCCGTCGTCGAGACAATACGACAACGAATCGTCTTCAAAAGTTCTCTTGCATGTCGGACAACGTTTCATGGGTCTACTCACGAATTAGCGGCAGCGATGAAAAGAACCAGATAGAAAATCATGATACCGGCATAAATCAAAACGGTGACACTCCCGGTGACGACACCAACAACGGCCATTGGTTTTCCGCCAACACGGTCCGGCGTCTTCTTGATTTGCGAGAGCGCGACGGCGCCCATAATTATCGCAGCGATTCCCGGAATTGGGCCAAGACACAACCAGCCGACAGTAACGCTGATGATGCCAACTATCATCGCGGCGATCGCGAGACTCTTGTTCTCTGGCTGAATGTACGCGGGAGGCGGTGGTGGTTGCCAAATCGGCGTAGCCGACTGTGATGGTTGCCATTGAGGAAAAGACGGCGGCAAATTGACTGAAGGCGTTATCCAAGTCGGCTGCGCTGCCGGAGCATCGGGTTGGGGCGCCGCTAAGACGGTTGGCGGGGACGCGCTTGAGGCGGCCAACTCCTCAATCAGTGTCGTGCCGTCTTGCGTGCAGAAACTCAGCCACTCTTCGTCAAATGTCTGGTTGCAGGTGGGGCAACGTTTCATTTCCAAGTCGCAGACATCAACGATTCAGGCTGCCCATGAAAATCGCAAAGCCATAGATAACGAAAATCAGGATCCAAAATACGATGTACACGCTACTGAGGACGACTCCAACAATCGAGAGCGGTTTACCAGTATTCGTATTGGGATCATTCTTGATCTGCACCAGCGAGACAATGCCAAGGACAATTCCGACCGGCGCAGAGAGCAACCCGATGCTGCAGCACCAACCGACAGTTACACTGAAAATACCGAGGACGAGCGAGGCCACCGCCAGTCCCTGCTTTTGTCCTCGCGGTACTTGTACTGGAGGAGGCGGCGGAGGCTGCCACGCGGGCACCACGGGTTGCGGCGGATTGTAACTGCCGGGCAGATCGAACGGCTTCTGCGTCGCGGGATTGGTGTCAAGTGCAGGCGGAATCCAGACGGTGGGCGGTGGCTCACTCGGCAATTGCGCGCTTTGCGTTTCGACGAGCGTCGTGCCGTCTTCGGTACAAAACGCCAGCCACTCGTCGTCGAAAGTTCGATTACACGTTGGGCAGCGTTTCATAATCTAAAGACGAACTTTAGACTTTGGTCTTTGGTCCCAGTGCTTTAACGTCCGTTCAGCCGAGCTCAGACGATTCGAACGATTCAGCTGTCGAACGGAATGCAAAAGTACAAAGCTCAAAGCACAAAGTACAGAGAAAAGATCAAACTAGGCTATTTCAAGACGGCTGAAAAAGTAAGCAATTTCGATCGCCGCGTTTTCATCGGAGTCTGAACCGTGAGTCGCGTTCTCGCCAACTGACGATCCGAATTCTCTGCGAATGGTCCCTTCGTCCGCCTTCGCGGGATCGGTCGCGCCCATCAAATCGCGCCACGCTTTCACCGCGCCCTCTTTCTCAAGGACCATGACAACGCAAGGAGCACTCGACATAAATTCCGTCAATCCTTCATAGAACGGTTTGCCGCGGTGAACTTCGTAGAATCCTTCCGCCTGTTTGCGCGTCTGGTGAATTAGTTTCAACGCGCGAATGCGAAAGCCACTGCCGATGATGCGATCGATTATTTTTCCGGTGTGGCCTGCCGCGACTGCGTCAGGCTTAATGATGGCGAGTGTTTGATTGTTCATGAATAATAGTGTCTCTGTGCGAAATTAGAATCCAACCGACACGCCCAGGGCTTCCATCATCGCCGCACCGATGTCGGCCGGCGACTTCACCACATGAATGCCGGCTTCTTCCAGCGCTTTCATTTTCTCGGCGGCGGTTCCCTTCCCGCCCGCGATGATGGCGCCCGCGTGGCCCATGCGACGTCCCGGCGGTGCGGTTTGTCCGGCAATGAATGCGACGATGGGTTTCGTGACGTGCTTTTTTGCGAACGCGGCCGCCTCTTCTTCCGCCGTGCCGCCGATCTCGCCAATCATCACGATACCGTCAGTCTCTTCATCTTCTTGAAAAAGCTCCAGGGCATCGACGTGCGTCGTGCCGACGATTGGATCGCCACCAATGCCAATCGCGGTCGACTGACCGAGACCGAGTGACGTCAATTGACCGACAGCTTCGTAAGTCAACGTGCCTGAGCGCGAAACGACCCCGACGCGTCCTTCGCGATGAATGTGACCGGGCATGATGCCGATCTTGCACTTGCCGGGGCTGATGATCCCCGGACAATTGGGTCCGATTAGGCGCGTTTGCCTGTCGCGCAAATACTCCTTCACCTTCACCATATCGAGCGTCGGGATGCCTTCGGTGATGCAGACGACGACTGGAATTCCCGCATCGGCCGCTTCCATGATTGCATCGCCAGCAAAAGCCGGCGGCACGTAAATCACCGACGCGTTTGCTCCTGCCTGCTTGACCGCATCGGCGACGGTGTTGAAAACGGGAATGCCTTCATGCGTGGCGCCACCCTTTCCGGGCGTGACGCCGCCAACGACGTTCGTTCCGTACTCCACCATCTGCTTCGTATGGAACGTGCCTTCCTTACCGGTGATGCCTTGCACGACAAGGCGCGTAGATTTATTGACGAGAACGCTCATTTGCAACCAGAGATCAGATAATCAGAGTTCAGTTGTTAGGGTGAATTGCGAGCGCGAAGTATAGCAATTGAAAACGGATTCAGACAAAGCGAAGCAAAACCACATCATGACCTGTGCGCACAAGAGAATTCCACTCTCCCTGGCATAAGAAAGGCTCCGGCAACGACCGGAGCCTTTTTTGGGTTGAGTCTAAGGTCTCGTCGTTATGGCAACGCTTCGATATTCAAGAAGCACCTGAACGAGCCAGCCTGCTGGACGCCCAACAAGAATTGAACGTTTGCGCTTGCGCCGTTCGCGAGTGGCGCGCTGAGCGTGATGAACCCAGCCGTGACCGTGGAATTCGCTGCCCCGCTAAGAGTCTGAGTGGGCGGTGTCTCCAGCGTAAGACCTTTAACGGTCACCAGGCATGGCGCCGGACCTCCGCACGTGGCCGGGTCATTCACGGAAACGTTGATGCTATCAACCGAAGTCCGTAATCGCAGATCAGCAACGCCCGCAGGCGCTGGGAACGAAGTCAAACTCACCACGTGGAAACGTAACCGCGTAATCGGCCCTCCCGTATTGTTGACCACTCTGTTCCGGAGGGTGAGCGTTCCGAAAGTCGAATTGTTTCCTGGATCCGGAGTGAAATCGCGGACTCGATTTGGGGCGGACGATGACAACACTGATTGATCAAGCCGGAACGCCCCGAAAGTGGCATTGCGTTGTACTGGCGACTCCAAATTCTCTGGCGCTGGAGCGCCAAGGTTCTGGCCAGCAGACGTAGCAGTGCCGGCAACATCAGCAAACGTGAAGTCGGTCGCGTTGTCGTTTGAATCGACCGGCACTCCAGAACTAAAACGCCGAAACATTGTGTACTGCAAGTTCGACGTCGGCAGTGCTCCGAATCCTGTGCCTTCCTTAAACAGTGATCCCGCGGGCAACGTGGCTGGCCCAGCGGCATCCATTAACGTCGCGACACTGAAGTTTGCCGCGATCGCCGTTTTGAACAGCGCAAGACCGGCAGTGTCTGCGACATCCACACCCCAGCCAATGTCGCCATCGGCGCCGCGCAACGTCGATGCCGGGTTCGATTTTCCCGGATAGGTATTCAGGCTGTAAGTCGTAACGTCCGTTCCCGCGACGTCAGGGGCATCAGTGAAAAGCAGATGTCCGCGAGCCGGAATAACGGTTCCGTTTGGAATCACACCCAGAACCGTGGTGGTGGTTCCATTGTTCGAAGCCAAAGCCCACCCGTCCGAGTTGTCGGTTGTTCTGACATAAAGTGGCGCATTGGCTGGATTGTAAACTTCGACAAATTCGTCCCGCACTCCCTGTGGCCCACGGAGCCGGAACTCGCTGATTAATAAACCGCCACTCGTCGAAGGGGCTGAAGCCGCCGGATTGACCTGAGCGATATAGGTTTCCCACGGCGCGGCGATGCCGATGCCAAAGTCTCGACGTAAGCCGCTGTACTCTGTGACCGTCCAGAAGTCCGTATCGTTCAGCGGATCAGTTTGGGCCTCGCTATAGTCTCCCCAACGGTTTTGCCGTGAGGTACCGGAAGAAGCTCCGATGTTGTAGTTCGACTGGCCGGGCCGATAGACCACCGGATCGCGCATGGTGTTTACCGCGTCGGTACTGCGCCGCAGTGCATACGCCCCACTCGGATAGGTGAACGCCGAGAGCTGACTAAAGCTGATCAGCACATCGTTATTCATGTTTACGCTAATGTTCGGAAAGGCGAAGAAGGTGCCCACCTGGTTAGCCGTGCTGTTATTGCACGGTGGGGTTGCTCGATTGAGTCCGTTACCGTCGTTGCAATTGTCGGCCGTCGAATCCTCAATGCGGCCGCGTTGAATAGGCGGTGTCGAAAGTCCCGTTTCAATCGTTGGGTCAATAGCCCACCACTGAATCGCCGAATGCGTGTCGGGATTGCTTGTGCCGAAGCCGGTGCCGGCAAGCGTGGGCGTCGCAGCCACCATCACCGTGTGCGTCGTCCACAGTGTTCCTCCTCGGAACACCGCGTTCTGAATGCGCGAATCGTTGGCCATGATTCGGGTGCCGGAAACGAGGTCAGCGCTCTGTTGTCTTTGCGGCATGTAACCGCCGCTCGCGCCGGCCGTAGCCGCGCCGCTGGCCGCCAAACGCAGCGCGTTGAAGCGCCATGAGAACGTCGACTGCGGAAACTGTGTGCCGACGGTAATAGCCGGTGTGGAAACTATTCCCGTTAGTTTCGTGAGCCTCAATTGGGCTGCGGTAGAGTCCCAATCTTCGATCAAATATTCGGTCGTCGTCGTGTTGTCTTCGGTAATCGCTGGGACCATGGTAAATCCGCAGCCGAGGATGCCATTGAAAGGCGAGACGCAATTCGTTACCGGATCTTCAAACAGCGAAAAACTGCTCAGCGTGCCGGCATATGCTGCAGCTTTGTCGAAGACAAAAATTTGCGGGCCCCAATAACTTGTGAAGCTCGAACCGCTGAAGTTGAAGGTATTTTCGTTAACGACGATCCAGTTTTTATTGTGTCCGACCGACGGATAGTCAATGGCGCGCGTCGGCGATGCGGCCGGATCGCAGGGTGCGGTGTAACGGTTCCACACGCCGGTTGGATCGGCGGTCTGCGTGACAGCCAGGCCCAGCCCAGAGTTCACACTCGGTCCATTGAGTGACACCACAAAAAAGAAACGATTGTTGAATCGATCAAAGTAGACCTTTGGGTCGAAAGCTGAAGTGACCGGATTGCCCTTGACCGTCGTTCCAGACCAAAAGCTGGTGGTCGTCACGCGCGAGAGTTCGACTCCGTTGCGATCCATAATCCGCAACATATTGTTCGAAGGCACCACGATGTGCGTTGTGCCCACGGCGCCCATCGTGTCTGGCGGAATTGTCGCTCCTGAGAGGAACTCGGCTTTCATCACATTGGTTGGGGGCGGCGAAATACCGGTCGATGACGGTGTCGGCGCCGACACCGCAGGCGATGCGAAATCACTCTGCGGAAACAAGATAGGCACGCCGCGATTACCGCGGGGCGGAGCGTCGTTCGGCTCGGCCTCTTCGATCTCTGTCGCCGCCGTTATCGTTGGCGACAAACTCTCCTTCTTGGCCAACTCGCTGACATTCACCGTGGCAAATGAGTCGATCGTACGGTTGACGGGCCGATAAGTAGTGCCGGCTTCACCGGACGGCGGCCCAACCGGTTTACCTGGTTTTTTTTGCAAAAGCGACTTTTCGTTGATCGTGGATGTTGTTTGCTGCGTCCGGTTGGCGCCGCTGGTCCCGTTGGCGCCGTTTGAAAAAATCTGCGGCGGCAAAATAATTCTGTCGTTGTCGGTTTTCTTCTGTTTTGACTTCTTCTTGTTTCGCGTCTTTTGGTTGGCCTTGATGTCGGGATCGTAGACGGTAGCTCGTTGCTGCGCGAGCGCCGGCTGGATTGTTGCGGCGCACAAGCCGAGGGCAAGGAGGATTGCAGTGACATGACGATTAATCTCGCGGTTGGATCTCATATTGATTTTCCTTTTTCGTGATGAACTGGTTCATGCTCGAATTCGCATAACTTGTCTGCGATGATGCAACGCCTGGTTGATCGATATGCAAGAACTCAACCACGCAGCTGAAGTGCAACTCTTCCGTGCAAGAGTCGGTTGTCGGGTAAGCGCGAGAAATAATATGGAGAGTTGCGAGTTCTTGCAAGGTTTCGGTGCGGTAGCTGGTACTAGAAATTCGAATCACACGGCTGAGCGTAATTACAATTCAACGCGCTCGCCATACTGCGGCACTTCGATGTTCCAGCCGAAGCGTTCGCGGAGATGAGCCGCCATTGCTTCGGCGGCGTCCGGCTCGCCGTGGATGACAAAACCTTTCTTCGGCGGCGACGGCATGTCCTGCAACCAGCGCACAATTTCTTTCCAGTCGGCGTGCGCAGAGAAACCGCCAATTTTTTCGATCTTGCAACGCACCGGAATCCATTGACCGAGAACTTTGACTTGCTTCTCGCCGTCAGACACGCGCCGGCCGAGCGTCCCGCCGGCTTGATAGCCGACGAAGACTACGGTTGCATTCTCGTCCGGCAACAAACGCAGTGCGTGATGCAGGACACGGCCGCCGTTCATCATGCCCGAAGCGCTGATAATAATGCGCGCGCCTTCCATTACGTTGATGCGCTTCGAGTCATCGCGCGTGCTACACGCGAGCATCGAGTGTGTCTGCATCGGCGTGGGTGTTTTTTTTAAAGCGAGTGCGTACTCTTCGTCTTGTTCGTCTTTGTCGCCTGCATAAGCACGGGTGGCGGCCGCTGCCATTGGCGAATCGACGCACACGGGTAACACAGGAATGCGTTTTTCGTCCTCCAACTCGCGAATTAAGTAGACAATTTCCTGCGCGCGACCAACGGCAAATGCCGGAATCAGAATCGCGCCCCCCTGCTGCGCCGCGTCATTGATGATTCGTTCGAGCGCAACTTTCGGGTCTTCGGGATCGTGAAGACGATCGCCGTAGGTCGATTCAATCAAAAGATACTCGCACGCTGGTGGCGTCGCCGGATCGCGAATGATCGGCTGATTGTACTTGCCGAGATCGCCGGAAAAGAGAATTCGATGCAACTCGCTGCTGGTGTCCATCTTCACGAGCACGTGACTCGATCCGAGGATGTGACCGGCAATACGAAACTCAGCCGTGATGTCCGGCGTGATGGAAACCATCGTCCCGTTGTTCGGCACGACTTGCAGGAGCTTCAACGCTTCCCGCGCGTCGTCTTCGGTGTAAAGCGGCAACGCCGGTGTGTGTTTTGTTATTTTATGACGATTGCGATAGTCAGCTTCTTCTTCCTGAAGTCTCGCAGAATCAGGCAAGAGGATGCGCAGCAAATCAGCAGTGCCGCGTGAGCAATAGACCGGTCCACGAAATCCGTGACGCACCAGGCGCGGCAAGTAACCGGTGTGATCGATGTGCGCGTGCGTCAAGAGGGCTGCATTGACCGACGACGCATTGAATGGCGGCTCTTGCCAATTGCGATCGCGCAATTCGCGGCCGCCCTGAAACAAACCGCAATCGATGAGCACGCGCGCATGATCCGATTCCAACAGATATTTTGATCCGGTGACCGTCCCCGCTGCGCCCCAGAAAGAGAGTGTTGGCATGGGCGGATAGTAGCTGATCGCGTGGGTGGCGGGAACGCAAAAGTTTGTTTCTCCCTTCTCCCTTTGGGAGAAGGGCTGGGATGGGGGGCGAAGCTAGCGCATGTCAGAAGCCCGCGCGTAAGCAAGGGCGCCTTTAGTTACGCGTGCGCCCTCCCTCACGGTCGGGCTTCTGACACGACGGCGCTAAAGCCCTCACCCTAACCCTCTCCCAGAGGGAGAGGGAAGAAGGACTTTTCACTTATCTTCGACTCGCTTATCATGTCGCGCGAATTTCAGGAGATGCAATGAAACGCCCAAAACTCAGTCTGTTCCTACTCTCCACGATGATCGTTTCCATCGCCGGCCTGCAAAACGGGCTCGCTCTTTCTTTGCGTGAGCCGCGTGCTTCGAAGGTTTATGCCACCGCGCAACTCGACGATCCGTACTCAGAATTTCGCAATGTGCGCTATTCGAATGCCGGCTTGCTGAGTGAAAAGGACGAGATCAAACTTGGCACGCAACTTCACCGGGAAGTCACCAAGAAATACAACCTGACTGACGTGGGGCTCGAACGCGTTGACCGCCTGGGCCAACGCTGCGCGCGCGCGAGTGTGCGGCCGAATATCCTATACAAATTCCATGTCGTACAGATGAAGGAGATAAACGGGTTCTCTCTGCCGGGCGGCCACGTCTACATCACGTCCGCGCTACTTAGGATGGCGAACGATAATGAATTGGCTTCGGTGTTGTGCCACGAAGTCGGCCACATCGCCGCCCGTCATAGTTTGAAGACGCTCAAGAAGCGGCAGGAATACAACGACATCGCTAAATCAATCGGTGAAATCACGGGTGTGGCCGGCGACATTGGTAGAGATCTGGGCGTGGCACTCGGCCAGTTGTTGGGAGAAGGAATCTTAACCTTCCATTCTCAAGAGGAAGAGCGCGAGGCGGATTTTCTCGGTGTCCGCGACATGTCGAAGGCCGGCTTTGATCCACAAGGCATGATCACGATGTTTCAAAAGTTGCAGAGGGTCGAGAATCAGAATCCCGATCTGCTCGGCAGTCTCTTTTCCGATCATCCGGACGTGCAGGAGCGAATCGACAACACGCGGTATGAGATCGCGCGAATGCTGAGACGATAGTGTCAGAAGCCCGACCGTTAGGGAGGGCTACTCTGGCCAACGGCGCCCTTGCTGACGCGCGGGCTTCTGACACTCCATCCAAACAACACGATCAGCGCCGGCGCCAGGAGTCCCAAATTCCGCAGCGCGGTCTTCACGCCCAACTGACTCCCGATGATGTTTCCAAAACAGCCGCATTCAAGCGCCTCACCATGCAACCCGTAGGTGTAGTAGAGCGCGAACGCGCTGAAGCCAGTCAAGAGCAACGCGGCGGCGACTGCACCCAAACGCACCGTGCGCGGCACGAGCAACAAAGTCGCCACAATGATCTCGATCGCGATGACCGCAATTGTCGCCGGCCACTGCCAACGCTCGTAGTTGAACTTCATTGAGGCAAGCAACTCGCCGACCTTGCCGGCGAACTCGCGCAGAATCCAGAGCTTCGCGCCGGCCGTGAAAAGAAAAAGAGCGGCGAGACCGAAACGGCAAAGGTGAACAATATAGCGGAATATTCTGCGGCCCGTCATCCTGATCAATCGTGGCTGGCGGTCGCCGCCTGGGCCACGTCTGAGGCGGGCTCACTGATGGACTGATAAAACTCCGGCCGCCGATCTTTTAAGCGATCGACTTCGTAAGCGCCAGCCACATTTACAATGCGATTGTTGTTCGCTTCAGCCAAAACAACCGGCACGATCAGTAACTCTTCAGAGTCCGCGCTCGCTTCCGCCAGGGTATCGCCGTTGCAGTCGATCACTTTGCTGCGACCGATGAAATCCCAGCCGCGCTCGCGCCCGATGCGATCAACCGCTGCATAGAAAAGGTGGTTTTCGAGCGCTCGCGTGTTCGCCACGAATTGTGGCGAGCGCCACGCGGCCGTCGGCCAGTTTGTGATTAGCGCGATCAGTTCCGCTCCCATCAGCTTCAGCACGCGGGATGGTTCGGGAAAACTAATGTCATAACAGATGTTCACGCCGACTTTGCCGAACGGCAAGTCGAAAACCTGGAACGGACGATCACCCGGTGTCAGGAATCGATCAATACCGATGTAAGGTAGATGCACCTTGCGATAACTGCCGGCGACACCATCGGGGCCAAGGACCATCGCCGCGTTATAAAACTTCTCGCCGGCCGCCTCGATGAAACCAACGATCGCGTAAGCTTTTGTTTCCCGGCAAACATCAGCAATCGCTTCCGCGGAACACCCGTCAATGCTTTCGGCAAAGGGCGTTGCCTCGTCCAAAGAATTGTAGGCATAGCCCGTTAGTGCGCACTCAGGAAAGATTACAAGGTGAGCCTCGCGTTTAGCCGCAGCACGAATCGTCGCGATGATCTTCTCGCGATTCGATTTTGGATCGCCGAGTACGCAATCGATTTGGGCACACGCGACGTTTGTTTTTGACATACAAGCCTCCATCCTGAGCACTCTTCGTCACGACGAGTCAGTACCATCCGCGTCAGCGGATGGGTCGAGCACACGACTCGATAATTGCGCGATTAATCCACCTGCTTACGCAGGCGGTACTGACTTCAGGGCCTCACGCGGCCGCCACCACTTTCTCGGCCGCATCCTTCATCCCGGTCGCAACCGTGAAATTCAGGCCCGATTCGCGAATCACGCGCTGTCCTTCTTCCACGTTCGTTCCTTCGAGCCGCACGACCACCGGAATCTTGATGCCGAGACTCTTTGCCGCGCCCACCACTCCGCGTGCGACCATGTCGCAGCGCACAATACCGCCGAAAATATTTATCAGCACCGCTTTGACGTGTTCATCAGCGAGCAGAATTTTGAAGGCCGCCTCGACGCGTTCTTGCGACGCGCCACCGCCGACATCGAGAAAGTTCGCTGGCTCACCGCCCGCGAGTTTAATGATATCCATCGTGGCCATTGCGAGACCGGCGCCGTTGACCATGCAACCGATGGTGCCGTCGAGCTTGATGTAATTCAGATCGAACTTGGACGCTTCGATCTCCAAAGGCTCTTCTTCGTTCAAGTCGCGGAGCTCTTTGTAATCCGGATGACGAAACATCGCGTTGTCGTCGAAATTCACCTTCGCGTCCAAGGCAATCAACCGATTGTCTTTCGTCAAGAGAAATGGATTGATTTCGACGAGCGACGCATCCATCGCTTCGAACGCGGTATAGAGCGATTGCATGAACTTCGCCGCCTGCGACACCAATTGGTTCGGCAGACCGAGCGCGAACGCCAGCTTGCGCGCCTGAAACGATCGAAAGCCGACTGACGGATCGATCGTCTCTTTGAAGATCTGCTCGGGTGTTTTCGCGGCAACTTCTTCGATGTCCATGCCGCCGGCGGCGGAAGCCATGAAGACGGGCCGACCGCTCGCGCGATCCAAAACAATGCCGAGATAGAACTCGCGATCAATCGGCAACCCTTCTTCGATTAAGAGCACGCGGACTTCTCTTCCTTCAGGCCCCGTCTGATGGGTAATCAGTTTCATGCCGAGCATCTTTTGCGCGATTTCGCGCGCCTCCGCGGCCGATTTTGCCAACTTCACACCGCCGCCTTTGCCGCGGCCGCCGGCGTGGATTTGCGCTTTGACCACGACCGGCGTCGTGCCCAATTCAGTCGCCGCCTGCAAGGCTTCGTCAGCCGTGTGCGCGACGATGCCGCGCGGTACTGGCACACCGAATTTTTTTAATAACTCCTTACCCTGGTATTCGTGTATCTTCATTTCCTTTTAGGTGCAGTCACGAAGGGACTGCGATAATCAGATTTCTTCCGACGGATCCCTTCAGTTTTCGCCGGCTTGTTATTTTGAAGCTGTTTGAGTGTACTAATCACTTAAGTCAGTCGCAAGCGGATCATCGTGGTGGTAGTGGCCTAAAGTGGATTTGCTTTCTTGCGTCTGCCTTTGCGTGAAATCTAACGCGCACAATTAAATTTCTCGTCAACCAGTCCCGCACAATGAATAAATACTTCGTGCTGCTTTTCGGTTTGGTTTTGTTGCCCAACCCCGTGCATGCGCAGCAGCCCAATCGACGCAAGCTTGCTGCTGAAGTCCGTGCTGAATTTCTGCACGCCTGGAACGGATATAAGAAATATTGCTGGGGCCATGACGACCTGAAGCCCCTAACGAAGACTTGCCATGACTGGTATGCCGAACCCCTTCTGATGACGCCGGTTGATGCGCTCGACACGATGATCCTAATGGGGATGCGCGACGAAGCGAATACGACGCGCGAATACATCGCTACACATTTGTCGGTCGACAAAGACATCTCCGTCCAGAATTTCGAGATTACGATTCGACTGCTCGGCGGTTTGCTGTCGAACTATGAACTGACTGGCGACAAACTTTTCCTCAAACTCGCTGAAGATTTGGGTACCCGCCTGCTGCCCGTCTTCGCTTCGCAAACCGGGCTGCCTTATCGATTCGTCAATCTGAAAACGGGTCAGGTGCGTGGCGACGTCACGAACCCGGCAGAAGCCGGAACTCTCTTGATCGAGTTCGGCACGCTCGCGAAATACACACACAGAAGAGAGTTTTATGATTTGGCGAAGCGTGCGCTGTCGGAAACTTACCGAAGACGATCCCATGTGGGATTGGTCGGCACCTGGATAGACGTGCAGACCGGCGAGTGGAAAGACAGTGACAGTCATATCAGCGGCGCGATTGATAGTTACTACGAATATCTTTTGAAGTGCGCGATTCTGTTCGGCGACAAAGACTGTCGAAAGATGTGGGACGATAGCATCGTTGCAATTAATCAGTATCTTCGCGATGAAACAAAGGTTCGACAAACACCCGAACTCTGGTACGGCCACGCCGACATGAATTTCGGCAAGCGGACCGCCACCACCTACGGTGCGCTGGACGCTTTTTTTCCGGCCGTGCTCGCAATGTCGGGCGACTTGCGTCGGGCGCGACTGCTGCAGGATTCATCGTTCGCGATGTGGAATGAAAACGGCATCGAGCCCGAGGAATACGATTATGTGAAAGACGCGGTCGTTCAAGCGGGATACCGCTTGCGTCCAGAAATTGTCGAATCGACTTACTATCTCTATCACTTCACTCAAGATGCGAAATACCTGCGCATGGGCGAAACCATGTGGCGCGACTTTGTGAAGTACTGCCGCACTGATGAAGGCTACGCGTCGTTGAGGAGTGTGGTGACAAAAGAAAAATCAGATTCAATGCAGAGTTTTCTGTTCGCCGAAACTTTCAAGTACTTCTATTTGCTGTTCGCGCCTTCAAAAACTCTGGATTTCGACGGAGTGATCTTCAACACCGAAGGGCATCCAGTACGGCGAAGGTGATGCTTACTTCTCTGTGTATTTCTGTGAGACCTCTGTGTCTCAGTGGTGAAGCCTGTGAACGACTAACTCAACCACAGAGACACTGAGGCTTCATAGAGAGAGACGCAGAGAAAGCGTCTTGTCGCTTAAGACGAATTGCTTGTTGACTAGAGCGCTGCTTTCCCGTAAAAAGCCGCTGCGCCTAGGGTCGACACGCCGGCTCAACTCAATCGAATCAGGAGAGAACCAATGCCCCTGAACAAGATCCGAAAACCTAAAATGCTCCTGCTTCTCGTAGTCGCCGGCACGTTAATTTTTCTTGGTTGCAGTAATGGTGGTGGCGGCAACGAACTGCATGTGAAGTCGGCCGCGGCCGGTGAAAAAGACGTGTCAGTGAAAACCGCTTTCGCGGATCCGGTAACGAAGACCTTTACTGATACGACGGGAAAAATGACGACTGCGGTCGTCTATAACATTCACAGCGCTAACTACGGTTTGGATGCTGGACGATTCGGGGCGAGTCTCAACAATCCAATGCCGGCGGATGACAGCATTCGCGTCATGTTCAGCCTCGTCGGCGAAGAAGGTACGAAGGAAAACTCACCGCTCAAGGCCGGCACATACTCGGCGAAAGCCGACAAGTACATGAAAGTCGAAACTGTCGGCATTGTGACGCGGAAGAACGGTACCGAGGTCAAGAACTGGTTCGATCGCAGCACGCTGAACGGCGAAGTCAAAGTAACTTCTGCCGCAGGCGATTCAGCAAGTGGGGATATCGACGTGACCGCGGGCGACAGCGTCATCAAAGGATCATTTACCGCGAAGATTCTTCACCGAAAGTAATTCGAATTCTTGCTCCCTCGTATTTTTTCCAGTACCTCTCGCATACCTTTCGTGTACAATCGCAGGGAGATGAGTGAAGCCTTAGAGCGCACGCACGTGCAGACCGTGGCAGAAGAGATCGCCAACAGCATCAGCCATGGCGTTGGACTTTTGTTGGCGCTTACGGCGGCGCCGATTCTGATCGTCGCGGCCGCGCGTGGCGGCACTGCGTGGAATATCGTCGGCGTGAGCGTTTGTGCCGCATCGATGATTCTGTTGTATCTCGCTTCAACGCTTTATCACGCTATTCCACACGACCGCGCGAAGCGAATCTTTCGCGCGCTCGACCATGGCGCAATCTTTCTTTTGATTGCCGGCACCTACACGCCATTCACCCTGGGTGTGATGCGCGGACCATGGGGCTGGACGATCTTTGGGATTGTCTGGTCACTCGCCGTCTTCGGCTTGACCATGAAAGCCATCTTCGGCGCGCAACACAAATGGCTGACGGTGCCGCTCTATCTAGTGATGGGCTGGACCGTGATGATCGCCGCGCCGAATATCCTTTTCCGCATGCCCGTTGCGGCGATCGCGTGGCTGCTCGCGGGCGGGTTCGCGTATTCGGGTGGGGTAATCTTTTTTCGCGCTCATTCCCTTCGCTACAGCCATTTCGCGTGGCACCTGTTCGTGATTGCCGGCACCGCCTGCCACTTCTTCGCAGTGCTTTGGTACTCCGCATAGTTCGGGCGTAAGAGTACCAACTTTAGTTGGGCACTAACGACACCGACTAAAGTCGGTACTCTAACGCTTTTTTTTTGCGACACCGCTCAGCCAGTGCTATCATCTGGCGGCCAAATGTTCGAGAGTCAACCAATTCACCTCAGACCTCTCGACGACCGCGCAGATCTCTTCGCGGATTAATAATCCATCAACAAGATCGCTTCTGGATACAACAGGCTGCCAGCCTGTTGCAGAGTTGTCGAAAACATGAGCCACGGGCTCGCAGCCTGTGCTACAACAAGGAGCAATGACGATGGCCACTGCAATCGCAACAAGAAGACCCGAAATCAAGACTGAGCTTCCCGGGCCAAAGGGGCGCGCAATCGTGGAAGCTGACGCGGAATATGTGAATCCGGCTTACCCGCGTCCGGACTTCAAACTGGTCGCCGAACGCGGGGAAGGAGTTTGGGTCACGGACGTTGATGGCAACGTGTTTCTCGACTGCAACGCCGGCGTCGCCGTCTGCTCGACCGGTCACTGCCATCCGGAAGTGGTGCAAGCGATTCAGGATCAAGCTGCGCAATTAATTCACATGTGCGGCACCGATTACTACTACTCCCTGATGCCGGATTTGGCGAAGAAGATCGGCGAGCTGGTTCCGATCAGCGGCGCAACTCGGACACACTTTGGTAACAGCGGCACCGAAGCTGTAGAGTGCGCGCTGAAACTTGCGATGCATGCAACCGGCCGCGAGAAGTTCATTTCGTTCTTTGGCAGCTTCCACGGCCGCACGTTGGGATCGCTTTCGCTTACTTCATCAAAATCCGCGCAGCGGGTTGGATTCAAGCGGCAGGTGCTTGACGTAATTCACGTGCCTTATCCGAACGAGTACCGCAATCCATTCACGGCCGAAATGTGCGGCCGCGGCGGCGCGGCGGAAGGCGCGCTCAACTGGATTGAGAATCTTATGTTCAAAACAACGACGCCGGCCGAAGAAGTCGCCGCCATCGTGGTCGAACCAATTCAGGGCGAAGGCGGATACGTTCCCGCACCCGAAGGTTTCTTAAAAGGCTTGCGCCGCATCTGTGATGAAAATGGCATCGTGCTGGTGATCGATGAAGTGCAAAGCGGCATGGGCCGCACGGGCAAGATGTTTGCGACGCAGCATTACGGCGTCGAGGCCGACATCGTCTGCATCGCGAAAGGCGTCGCGTCGGGATTGCCGCTCGGCCTATGCGTCGCGCGCGCCGATTTGATGGATTGGAAGAAAGGCGCGCACGCATCGACGTTCGGCGGCAATCCGGTTTGCATTGCCGCGGCCTTGAAAACAATTGAACTGCTCGAGCGCGAACTGGTTTCGAATGCGGCGGAAGTCGGCGACTATCTGAAGCGCGGTTTACAGAAACTCATGGCTGAGCACGAATGCATCGGCGACGTCCGCGGCCGGGGTCTGATGCTCGGCGTTGAATTCGTGAAAGACAAAACGAGCCGTCAGACTGACGCCGACCTGCGTGATCGGGTCGAGATGGCCAGTTATGAGCGCGGATTGATTCTGCTTGGCTGCGGCGCGAATTCAATTCGCTGGTCGCCGCCACTGATTCTGACTAAAGAGAATGTGGATGTCGCGCTCGAGATTTTTGACGAGGCTATTAAGGCGTCTGTGTAGCGTTCGTGTCAGAAGCCCGACTGTAAGGGAGGGCAAAATGCGAACGAATCAATACTCGAATTTACTGGCTAGTTGCCCTTGCTGACGTGCGGGCTTCTGATACGATTTCGAAGGAGCACAATGTTCGAAGGCACTGTAGTCTCGATCAACATTACGCCAACGGCTGAAGGTCCGATGCAAACTGTCGATGAAATTCGCGCGATACCCGGCCGTGGGCTTGAAGGTGACCGCTATTTCGATAACAAAGGCCGCGCGCCCGAACCGCGAAGAGAACTGACATTAATCGAAGCCGAAGCGATCGAAGCAATGAAGCGTGAACTCGATGTCGAATACAGTCTCAGCGACAGCCGCCGCAACGTGGTCACGCGTGGCGTCCCGCTAAATCATCTGGTCGGTAAGGAATTCTGGGTGGGTGAAGTGAAAGCGCGCGGGATCATGCTCTGTGAGCCATGCGCGCATCTGCAAAAACTCACCATCAAACAGGTGCTGCCAGGCCTGGTTCATCGCGGCGGTCTGCGCGCTGAGATTCTGACGGCGGGAACGATCCGCGTCGGCGAAACGATTCGAGTGGTCGACTAGTCTGGCACGCGCATCCTGCGCGTGTGATTCCACGGGCGAGACGCCCGTGCCACGGAAACGGGGGTGGACTAGTTCGCCGAAGCGGCGACCATCTGTGCTTCGATAGACCCTTTGCCGCTGAAGCCGTCGGGAACGATCGGTCCGGGTGTATCAAGAGTCATTGACAGCCTGTTACCGTCGATGAATTTTCCGCTCACGCGCAAGTCGTCCGTTGGCGGATCAACCAAAAAGCCGCGGCTCATGCGCGAAATCGAAAACGAGTTGTCTCTCACCACTCCCGTCGCCACGTCGCGCAGTGATCGCTCACGCGCCGTGCCGGTGCCCACCACCGCAAAACCGACAGTGACCAAGTCACCAAGACGCGTAATCTGAATCTTCCCTTCCAGCGAATACGTGTCACTACGACCGGCAAAGCCGCCTGAAATCGTAAAGCTACCTTGGTCGATGCGATACAGTTGGGCGGTTCGTCGAAATGCGTCGCTTGCGGAAAGCTTGACGGGCGTCGTCCCTTCCACTGACATGGAAACAATCTTGAACGGCGCGGTAATCATCTGCGGCACCATCACGTCTTTGCCCGGTGCTTTCTCTGTCACCTGAATTTCGCCGTTCGCAGCGCGCGTGATTTCGACACTGAAACCGCCGGTGTTGCGTTCGCCCAGAAAAGCGGCAATCACTATGTTGGTTTTCAGATCGAGAATTAACCTGGGAAGATTCGAATCGAGTTTCCGGAGTTCCGCATAAATAGCTTCATCGCGAATGATGGCAATAAACGGGTCGGTAATTGATGAATGAAAGCCCTGAGCGATGACCCTTAGGTCGCCTGAAGTCTGGTTTTCGTTCTCGATGGCATTCGCTTTTTGTCCGGTTGAACTCTGCGACTGCCTTGGCGGCATATTGAAGTTCTTGCTCCGACACCCGCCGGCGCCGCCGCTGAACAACAGTGAAAGAATCGTGGTGATGATTATTGATTGCATATTCATACAACTCCCCCCTTAGTAGAATGTGAGTGCCTTCAGGAATTGCACCGACCTGCGCCTTGTACCTGTACGACAGGCTGCTAGCCTGTCGCTCTTATGCATGATCGACAGGCTGGCTGCCTGTCGTACTCGTCGGCAATCACAGACGATATCGCACTCGCTTGCGCAGCTCGGCATCTTCCACTTCGATATTTTGCAGTCGCAGCATCACGTCCGCGTTCAAGTCCCAACCCGACCGCTCGCCCGCTTGCAGCTTCACTGTGCCGGCAGCAGCAATCATCGCAGCGTTGTCAGTGGACAGATGCGGCGAAGGAAAATAAACGGGAATGCCTAACCGCTCTGCCGCTGCACGACATGATTCGCGCAACGCGCCGTTGCACGCGACGCCGCCGGCGACGATCAGGGTCTTCGGATAATATTCTTTCGCGACTTTCTCAGTTGTCGCCACCAGTGAACGCACGACCGTGCTCTGAAAGCTCGCGGCGAGATCTTTGACGGCCTGTGATGGCGGGGCGCCGTTAGTCACCGGCTGCAATCCTGATTCACGTACATACTTCTGCACCGCAGTCTTCAAGCCACTGAAACTGAAGTCTGGACGGTTGTCACCCATGCGCGGCGTCGCAAACTTCACCGCTTTCGGGTTCCCTTCTCGCGCAAGTCTTTCAATGATTGGCCCACCCGGATAACCAAGGCCCAGTAGCTTCGCAACTTTATCGAAAGCCTCGCCCGCCGCGTCGTCGCGCGTGCGCCCGACGACTTTGTATTTGCCGGGTTGCGGCACAAAGAAAAGATTCGTGTGGCCACCGGAAACAATTAGCGCCAGCGCCGGATATTCGACCGGCGGGTTCTCGAAGCAGACGGAGTAGATATGCCCTTCGATGTGATTCACGCCAACGAGCGGCTTGTTCAGAGCGTACGCCATCGCCTTTGCGTAAGACACGCCAACGAGCAGCGATCCCACCAAACCGGGCCCGTTCGTCACGGCGATTCCGTCAATCTGTTCCTGAGTTACTTGAGCGCGGGATAACGCCTCTATAACAATCGGCACGATTTTGTCGAGATGCTCGCGTGAGGCGAGTTCCGGCACTACGCCACCAAATTTTTCGTGCGTCTTGATCTGCGAAGAGATGACCGAAGAGACGATTTCCCGTCCGTCGCGGATTACGGCAGCGGCAGTTTCATCGCAAGAAGTTTCTATTCCAAGAACTAACATTGTCAGTCGTCAGTATCCGTAGTCAGTTGTCAGTTTACCGAACCGATCAAGTCAGTACCACCTGCGTGAGCAGGTGGGACTATCACGCAACTTTCGAGATGCTTGATGGATCCATCCGCTTACGCGGATGGTACTGACCTCATGATTCGAGTCGATAGAAGCTCAACACCGAATCACCCTGCTTCAGCGCGCGATAACGCTTTAACAAGCCGAACTCTTCCGAAAGCTGTCTTTGCTTTCGATGTTCGACGACCACAACCGCATCGCCCATTAATAGTTTGTCTGTATGCTCGCCGATGCGGCTCAACACGCGTTCGTAATCGGCTGCGTAGGGTGGGTCGAAGAAGACCAAATCGAACGGCGCCGCGCCGCGCTTCCGCTTGCGCAGAAAATCAAACGCGTCGGCATTCACGATCTCGAATTCAAACCTCGGCACTGACAACGCGCTTACGTTCATTTCAATCAATGCACACATCTGCCGCGACTGGTCAACAAAAGTGACGTGTTCTGCGCCGCGCGACAGCGCTTCTATTCCGACAGCGCCGGTTCCAGCGCACAGATCGAGAGCCCTCGTGCCCCCAATTCGTGGCGCGAGCACGTTGAAGAGCGTCTCACGCAAACGATCCGAAGTCGGTCGCGTGCGATCCGTTGGCGGAGTTTTCAGACGGCGTCCGCGATACTTGCCGGCAATGATTCGCATATCTGGTCCCAAGTTCTACGTCCCAGATCCCAAGTCATGCGGCCCTTTCTAACGACATTTTCTGCCTTGCAACCAGGTTGTTTGAGATAATTGATTAGCCCTGAAATCACCCTACTGATCTCTGTGACTACGTCACGAAGTGACGCGAACTCTGCATCTTCGATGTACCCTTGATCCAAGGCTACATACAACTGCGCTCGAAGCTCGACGCATGAACCCTTTGCGAGCGAGAGGAATTGGATGAACTCTTTGTCGCCATCGTGCTCGAACCCTTCCGCAATATTCGATAAAACCGACACTGCTGCTCGTCGAATCTGATCGCGTAGGCCGAAATCGCGTGAAAACTTCTGTCGTAACGTGATTCGATAGATAGACCTTGTCAGTTCACGAGACTTCTTCCAACTTTCGATGTCTTCAAAACGTGTAGTCTTTGCCATAGCCTCCAATGTGAGAGTGTTGAAATCGACTTGAAATTTGGAACCTGGGACTTGGAACTTGGAACCTGGGACTCTTATCCCACCGCCGCCAACTTCAAGCGCGCATCTTTCTGCACACGTTTGAGTAGTTCCGCAGCTTCACGGGATGTCGATCGCGCATCGACATAGACTTCGGCTTCCTTGCGCGCCGCTTGCAGAATATCCAGGTCGCGAACCAGGTTGGCCACGCGGAACTCAGGCAATCCGGCTTGGCGCGTGCCCATGACTTCGCCGGGCCCGCGAATCTCCAGGTCCTTCTCGGCGATCTTG
Source organism: uncultured bacterium (assembly GCA_965653675.1). Taxonomy (GTDB): domain Bacteria; phylum Acidobacteriota; class Blastocatellia; order Pyrinomonadales; family Pyrinomonadaceae; genus UBA11740. The sequence continues at coordinate 2,689 of CBFHBA010000030.1, read as the reverse complement.
AAACCATCGTTGGTCTCTTCCATGATGCCGAGGCGTTCACGCGCCACTTCCGTCTGTTTGTCCGACGCAAGCAGCACGCAGTAACTCTGTCCCGCGCCGCGTCCCACACGGCCGCGTAACTGATGAAGCTGCGACAGACCGAAACGTTCCGCGTGTTCGATCACCATCACTGATGCGTTCGGGACATCGACGCCGACTTCGACGACGGTCGTCGACACGAGAATCTTGATGTCGCCGCCGACGAAGCCGTGCATCACTTTTTCTTTCTCTTCCGGTTTCATGCGGCCGTGCAACAAACCAACCGAGAATTTCGGAAAGACCTGATCGCGGAGATATTCATAACGCCGTGTGGCATCGCGCAGGTCGAGCCTTTCGGATTCTTCGACCAGCGGATAAACGATGTAAACCTGCCGGCCCGCGCGCAGTTCCTGTGTCAACAGTTGCTTCACGGCTTTGCGATCATCGGCGTTGTCGGCAAACACCTTCGTTACGATTGGCGTACGACCGGGCGGCATCTCGTCAATGATCGAGACGTCGAGGTCGCCGTAGACTGTCATCGCCAGCGAACGCGGAATCGGCGTTGCAGTCATCACCAGCACATCCGGATTCAATCCGCGATCGCGCAATGACGCCCGCTGCATCACGCCAAAGCGGTGCTGCTCATCAATAATCGCCAGCCCCAGGTTCTTGAACGATACGTTCTCCTGAATCAGTGCATGGGTGCCGATACACGCGTGCACTTCGGCGCTCGCGACTGAGGCATGAAGCTGCCGCTTCTCACCCGGCTTCAACGAGCCAATGAGCAGTTCGACGCGATAGGGAGACTTCGCGAGGATGCGTTTGATATTGCGCGCGTGCTGCTCGGCGAGAATTTCAGTCGGCGCCATCAAAGCCGTTTGATAACCATTTTCCATTGCCGCCAGCATCGAAATCAGCGCGACGATAGTCTTGCCGCTGCCCACGTCGCCCTGAAGCAATCGATTCATCGGCGCGCCGGACTTCATGTCGCGAAAGATTTCTTTGACGACTCGTCTTTGCGCTTCCGTGAGTTTGAATGGAAGCACCGACGCGATGCGACGCTTGATCGCATCATCGATCCTGACCGACGTGCCCTTCGTCTCTTTCACGCGCTGGCCACGCTTAACGCCCAAAACGAGCCCGAGCCAGAAGAACTCTTCAAAAATTAGCCGCCGGTGCGCTGCACTGCGCGCGGCTTCATACTCAGAGAGTGACGCACTCTCCGGCGGAAAATGAATCTCACGCAGTGCCAGCTGCCTTGCGATCAGCTTTTGCCGCCGGCGCAACTCAGCTGGGAGGTTTTCAGTAATCGCCGCGTCAGGCAACGCTGCGAGCACACCGTGAATGATCTCGCGCAGTTGCTTTGGACGCACGTCGCTGATCTTTCGGTAGACGGGAACGCAACGGCCGACATGAATCGCCGCAAGGGATGAGTCCGGGCTTCCATGGTGTTCTGTTTCAGCCCCGTCATCGGAACTGATCACCTCGATCTCGTCCGGCTTGTTTATCTTCAAACAAAACGTGCCAACTTTGTCGCGATGCCATCGTCCAAAAGCGATAAAGCGCGTTCCTCGCGTAAACCGTTTGACGTAATAGTCGATGATCTGTTTGGCCCGCACACCTGAAACGAACCACTCAATCAGAACCTGCGGCCCGGTATTGTTTTGGTCGCTGGCTGAATCGGTGAAGATGAAACGCTGGCGTCCAATGTACCGGGGCGTTGCCAATCGGACAGTTAGATCGAGTGATGCTTCCTGATCGTCGTGAAGATCTCGAACCGCAATCATCCGCGAACGATCTTCATAACGCATCGGCAGATAAAGCAGCAGGTCTTCGACTGTGACCGAGTTGATGTCTTTCCCGGAAGAGATTTCGGCAAGGCCGAGCGCCAGCTTTCGCGCCGTCACCGAACCAACGCGGGCGATTCCTTTCGCGGGCAAATCCAATATGCGTGTATCGAGGGAGATGTTTGGGGAAGCGCGCATCGTCGCGATCATATCACGCGTAAATCATGGGATCGTGGTCGTAGCACGCCGATCTTGCGCATGATTCACGGCGCGAGGCCCGTGCCACTTCATTCCAATCGCTGAGCTGAGACGCGGTACCGAGCGATTGAAATCCTTCGCGGCGCGTCGCCGTCACCAGAAATCGAGATTCGCCAGGTGTTCGGCGGCAACGGGTACCGGCCCATTCGTTCAGCCCACTCAATGATCACGACGGCCTCTTCGTCAGTGAGTATCTCATCGAGATCGACCGCGTGCGCCGCGCTCGCGCCCTCATCCAACCGGTAGAGATCAATGTGGTAAAGCAGCAGACGGCCGCGATGTGGGTTCACCAAAGTAAATGACGGGCTGGTGACTTCCTGCGGATCAAGCCCCAATGCCGTCGCGATTCCCTTTACCAGGATCGTTTTGCCGGCCCCAAGTGATCCATCCAGAAGAATGACTTCGCCACCCGCGAGTTCACTTCCAAGTTGCTCGCCTATCTGAAAGGTTTCAGCCTCAGTCTGCGAGACGATCCCCCGAGGAAAGCGCATCAAAGAACCATTCACGGCTTTTGGTGCCCTTTGTTGTCGGTAAATGCGAATGACTTCAAGAATCGCGCTGCGTTTGCTTTTGCTGCGTCACCGGCTCCCTGCGGGACGGTGACGGCGATTTGAAAGATTCTGTTA
>CBFHBA010000029.1:0-69809 GCA_965653675.1 uncultured bacterium | reverse complement strand
GGTTTTATGCGCGCCGTCTTTATCATCGCTAACAAGCTCCTGAGGTTGTCGGACAAAGGTTAACTTCCGGTTGGCTTATACACGATGACCGTCTGGCTGTCACGCTTCATGCGCACCGACAAATCAGTTGTATACTCGCGGACGCCTGAGGAGGAGCAGCGGATCATGTGGGTGGCGCTTTGATCGTTGCGACATTCGCAAATGATCGTTGTTAGCGCCGTAGTTGCCTAGTCTTGATTTCCTCTGCCATGCTCGCAGAGGAACGCAGAGAAGATCTGAAACTACGCTGCTCATGTTATTTCTCAGTCGTCAGTTGCAGAATTCGTGAACCGCCTTCTGACACCTGACACCTGAACAATGACAGTACTTTCGCTATCCAACATCAGCAAGCGGTTCGGGCCAACCATTGCCTTGGATCGCGTTAATCTCGAGCTAAAGCAGGGCGAGGTGCATGCCCTGATCGGCGAGAACGGCGCGGGCAAGAGTACGTTGATGAATGTGCTCGCCGGACTGATCAAACCGGATGAAGGCACGATGCAAGTTGCTGGTCTTTCTTATCATCCGTCGAGTCCGCTCGACGCCCGGGCTCGCGGCATCGCGTTGATTCATCAGGAGCTGTCACTGTTTCCCCACTTGACCGTCGCTGAGAACATCATGATGGGCATGGAGCCGGCGCGCTGGGGCGTGCTCGAGATCGAGAAGGTGCGGCAGCGTACTCTGGAAGTGCTCGACAGGTTTCATCATCCTGAAATACAACCCGAGACGCGAGTGTCGAACTTATCAATCGCCGCGCGTCAAATTGTCGAAATCTCTCGGGCGATTGCCGCCGAAGCACGGATTCTCTTGATGGATGAACCGACCAGCAGTCTGCAACGCGAAGATGTGGCGCGCTTGTTCGGTTTGATTCGGCAGTTCAAGAACCATGGGATTACCGTGGTTTACATCAGTCACTTTCTGGAGGAGGTGCGCGAGATCGCCGATCGGTTCAGTGTGTTGCGTGATGGCTGCAGCGTCGCGACCGGCGACATTGCGGCGGTTTCTGATGATGAATTGATCGTGCAGATGGTCGGCCGTTCGGTTCAGAACCTTTTTCCGGATCGTGCTCCCGCGTCTACCGATGAAGAAGCGGTTGTGGCGGTGAAAGATCTTTCATCTCCCCCTGGATTGCAGAGCGCAACGTTGGAGTTGAAGCGCGGCGAGATTTTTGGCATTGCCGGCTTGATGGGATCAGGACGGACGAATTTAGTGCGTACGATCTTCGGATTGGATGGGTCCATCGGCGGCTCGATCAAAGTGAAGAATCAAATGACCCGAAAGACGACACCCGCTGCGCGTTTGTTACAAAGCGTCGGCTATCTCAGCGAGGATCGAAAGAATGAAGGACTCGCGGTCAATCTTTCAATTGCCGACAACGTGACTATCACGCGATTCCAGACGTGCTCGCGGCTTGGATGGTTGAATCTTTCGCGCCAACGGGCCAGATCGGAGACTATTATCAGCTCGCTGGCGGTGAAAGCGCGCGATGTCTCGCAACCGGTGTCGTCGCTTTCAGGAGGCAATCAACAAAAGATTGCGTTGGCGCGACTGCTGCATCAGGACGCGGACATCCTGCTCCTTGACGAGCCGACGCGTGGCATCGACATCGGGAGCAAAGCGCAAGTCTACAAGACTATTGCCGAGTGCGCGGCGGCGGGTAAAGCTGTCTTGATGATCAGCTCTTATCTGCCGGAATTGTTCGGGATGTGCGATCGGTTGGCGGTGATGAGCCGGGGTCGTTTGTCACCGGCGCGGCCGATACACGAATGGACGCCGGAAGCAGTCATGCAGGCGGCAATTGCCGGTGAAGGGAATTAGAGCTACCGAACACCCGCGGCTATCGGTCGGATCTCTGAGCGCCAACCTGGAAAGTATGCGGCGGCGGTGATGATCGCGCGTTGAGTGGCCTCATGCACGTCCTGCACATTCATGTTCAAATGACGCGAGGCAGTAGTCCGCCGTGAGGCAGAGTGTGTAAGTACCAAAGCGTGAGCAACCATCAAATTGAATACCCGTGGGCGCCATTACAGATGCATCACCATCGAGTACGCATCTTCATCGTGAAATCTTGCAAATTTGACTTTGCTGTGCCAACGTGCCTGAAGACAGCGATCTAACGACCGACACCTAAAATGAAGTTATGACCGAGTTCAGAACGCGAATGGACTATCGACCATACCACTCCCTCTTCTTCCCAACTCTTGGCGTGGTCTTGATAGCGTGCGCATTTAACTTCGCATGCAGGTCAACAACAGCTAGAGAGTTGCGCTATCAGTTCGCCGGAAGGATCATCGCGATCGATCCTAGCCAACAACAAATCATGGTAAGTCACTCGGAAATCGCAGGCTACATGGCAGCGATGACGATGCCCTTCAAGCTCAAAAATGCAAACATCCTACAGAGCTTAAGCAAGGGTGACGAGATCAGCGCGACTCTTGTTGTCGCGGACAATCAATCGTGGCTCGAAGACGTACACGTTGCGCGCAAAGCGACTGGACAGTCAGATTCCCACGATGTTGAGATTGCCGCTCTGCCGCATGAAGGGGATGTCGTTCCGAACTTTACCCTTGTCAATCAGGATGGAAAAAGAATCACGCTCAACCGTTATCGCGGCAAGACCCTGCTTCTGACATTCATCTACACACGCTGCCCGCTGCCTGATTATTGTCCGTTGTTAAGCACCAACTTTGCGGCAGTCGATAAGGCCCTACAAAAGGATCCGGGACTTTACGCAAAAACTCATTTGTTGAGCGTTAGCTTCGATTATGAGCACGACACTCCCGCAGTATTACGAAGCTATGGCGCTGCCTATACGGAAAGATATAGCAATGAGAAATTCGGGCATTGGGAGTTTGCTTCGGGCTCTGCCGAAGACGTAAAAGCAATTACGAAATTTTTCGGTATACAGTACATAAAAAGCTCTGACCAGTTCGCGCATACGATGATCACAACCATCGTGTCTCCGGATGGCAAGATCGTTAAGATTTATCGGTATAGCGATTGGAAGCCTGACGAAATGTTAAATGAGCTGCGGCGCGCAGCTTATCCTTCGTGAATTCCCACGACGGATGGCCACGCGGAAGATGGCGTCGTGGACATCGCCTGAGTCGTATTGAAAGATCGGCTTCATCAGCGCTGACGATTTCAAACTTACGGCCAGAGGGTTATGCTGACCATATCACCCCGCCTGCCGAAGTAGTTCACCGTACCACCCCGAGAGCGTCCGAGATGAATGATTTCCTTATTTGACTTGCGTGTTCTAATCCTTGTTTGCTATAGTCCGCGGCAATCTGGCCATCAGGGCCATCCGGTCAATTCAATTGTTAGGCACGATTGTGAGGCTCAATTGTGGAGTTCTGCATTTCGCTTTGCGGCTCGAAAAGGTGCTCGTGACGAAATGATCCAAGGGTAGGCACAAAACGGGTTAGTGCGGTCGGTTAGCGTCTTCCCTCAACAAAATGACCGGTTAAATCTTCAAACCGAGGAGGAGGATATGACCATGAACATCATAAAGAGAGCGTTTTTGGGAAACACTCTCGTGCTGTTGTCGGGAAGAAGGTTTCGCATGTTGCCGCCGGCTGCCCGCAAGATCGTTACGGTGGGATGTATTTCGGTGGGTTTAGCCATCGCTTTTGCGGTAACGGTTGCTATTGCAGGCGGCAACAAGGTGATCGGTCTTAACGATCAGTGCGATCCGGCAACGTTCAATGCCGCGGTTGGACCGGGGACGTGCGTTAGCCCCCACGCGGGCGTTAAGTTCGACGACTTCATTCGTGAGATCACGCAGACGCAGAAGGCCGGGGCTTGGAACTTCGCGCCCGGTGAAGTCCGTTTGCGCGACGGCGATACCTTCCAGGCCGAGAACCGTGGCGGCGAGGTGCACACGTTTACCGAGGTCGCAAAGTTTGGTGGCGGTTTTGTCGTTGAGCTAAACGGCATCTCGGGAAACCCCGTGCCTGCGCCTGAGTGCCTTAATATTCCCTCACTCGAGTTCATTCTGCCCGGCACCACGAGCGACGCCGAAACGGAAGAACCGGGTGTTCATCATTACCAATGCTGTATTCACCCTTGGATGCGCACGGACGTGACGGTGCGGTAAGCGAACGAACCACGTCCGAGTGTTGGTGTTAGTAATCCACCAACTCAATCACTCCATCGCATCAAGTGTGCACGCCAGAACGGGCGGCCTAAGAACAATCGGGCCGCCCGTATTTATTTGAAAACATGGTGCCCGCTAGTAGATTCGAACTACTGACCCCTCGCGTGTGAAGCGAGTGCTCTACCGCTGAGCCAAGCGGGCACGCTTATGATTGAATGAGTCTACACAACAAATCTTTTCCCAGTAAAGTTTAGTGATAACAAATTGGCCTTTCCTGCCGTCCCTCGTGTCCCTGGAATCCCGCAAAACAGCGCAACAAAAGCTCACCGCTTTTTGGCCTCTACAAGATCACAAACTCCTCAATCGTCCCTAATGAATTCTTCAAATTGCGCAGGATTTCTTCATCCAAGATCCGGAGTTTTCGCCGAATTTATCTGCTAAATTAACCGCGCAGTAGAGCACATCCGGAATTGAACCTTTTTTCAAAGCGATGAATCGTCGTCTACCGCGAGTTGGCACCAGGTTTTTCTCACAGCACTTTCATCACACGATCACACCAGTACTGAGGCTGTATAGGACAAAAGAACCAAGGTGCACGATTCGATGTGGGGCATCTGAAACGTCGTTGGACGTTTAGTCTGATTGGTCCAAACCTGCAACATCTTGTTCAGAAACCCGTGACAACTTCAAAAGAGTGTTGACCCGTTTTTGTGAAGCATGTCGGAGAAAATATGCTCAGGATGTAGAATGTCACTACATCTTACAAACTAGAAGTTAAACAAACTAGATTGCAGACAGAGCGTCAATGATTCTAACGAACTTGACGCTCTCGCTGTTTTCGGCTTCAGCGAAAAGAATTCGTCCACGGCGCCACGCAACAAGGCTAGCGGTGACCTTTAATCTTATCGACATCCTGCTGACTGTGATTCTGCTGCTGAGTGTATACGGAGGCTATCGACGCGGTTTTATTCTTGCCACGCTCGATCTGGCTGGCTGGATCTTGAGTCTCCTCGCGGCGCTACGCTTCTACCCTACAGTGGCTCATTGGCTTGGACACTATATGCAAGCTGTCTGGACTAAGCCGGCGGCATTCTTGCTAATCGCAGCGGCAGTACGGATCGCGTTCCATCTAATTGGCTGGGCACTAATGAGGCGGTTGCCGAAAGACATTCATCAGCACGGACTCAATCGATGGTTAGGCACGATACCCGGATTCGCGAATGGACTGATCACGGCGGCGATCGTGTCCGCCCTGCTGCTGGTAATGCCGCTGAATGAGTCTCTGCGCGAACAAGCGCGGGCTAGCGCTTCAGCAAATCGGCTTGCTGTCTATACCGAACGTCTGGAACGAGTCCTGCACCCGGTGTTCGGAGAGGCCATTGCGGAAACTCTCAACCTGCTGACAATTCACCCCGAGTCAAACGAGCGAGTTTCGCTGCCCTACACAGTCACGGCGCCGCGCGCGCGACCAGATCTAGAGGTGAAGATGCTCAACCTGATTAACGGCGAAAGAGCCGCGGCCGGACTGCGACCGCTGGCTGCTGATCCGGAACTAACGCAAGTTGCAGAACAACATTCAACCGATATGTTTGCTCGGGGATATTTTGCGCATGTGACACCCGAAGGTCGTGATCCGTTCGAACGAATGCGGGAAGCAAACGCGCGGTTCCTCACCGCGGGAGAAAATCTCGCGTTGGCGCCATCCCTTCAAGTCGCACACACCGGCTTAATGAACTCGCCCGGACATCGCGCCAACATCCTGCAGCCGAGCTTCGGGCGAGTAGGGATAGGCATCATGGACGGCGGGTTTCATGGCCTGATGATCACTCAGGATTTTAGGAACTAACCCGGACTAAATTCTGCGAGCACATTCTGGTTCACTCAGCTGTGGGTTTCTTTAACTTCGATCTCGGCCCCTGATTTCGCGAGCCAGCGGTCTACTCAATAATCATTTCAAGACGATTCGCGCAGTCAGCGCAGTCGGAAGTAGCGCAATGATCGCATCCGCATAAAGCGATGCGCTTTTCGGTTCGGATGGCCGAGCGAAGCGTAGCGACAGAGCAGTCGCGGCTGATGGCGCTCCTTTGTTTGCTCTGCAGTTTCGTCAGGTTGACGCTTGAAGACTTCGCTGCAGCCCGCCATTCTTTGCCGCGAACCTCATCATTGGCGGCAAGGTGTTACCTGCCCAATGAAGTCCGCGTACTGAAGGTATCTAGCTTCCTCGTATCGTAGTCTTTTCTCAGCGAGAAAGTTTACTAAGACATGTAATCAAAAATGAAATTGTAGTCCGGTATAGGCAATCCAGCTTGGGCGCTCGGCTGACGCGCGCCCAAACGTTCTGCCGGAAGAAAATAGTAGCGCGTAACGCGGAGTCATTTCGTAACGACCACCGATATTAAAAATGAGTTCATCGGCCGTCAGATTGCGTTTCGATTCACCATGTACCTCGCCCAACAGTTCCAGACGCTTGCTAATCTTATGTTCCACAGCAAAGCCATAAATCCACTCGTCCCTTTGCCGTTGGACAATCTGATAACCGATTTCGCCGACTATTGCGGTTTTGCCAAACTCGCGGCTTACCTCAACCGGTAACCGGAGTTCCGCGCCTCCTTCTACTAAACCGTTCCTGACCGACGAAGTAGAAGTTCGAAATTCGATCTGCGGATAAGTGGACATCGCAAACCCGCGCTTTTCTTTGTCGATAAATCGCCACTTCAGTCCGAGGTTCATGCTGCCAAAACCTGAATGTGTCATTCCAAAAGCATTACGATCCTGCAATATCAACAAGGGAACCTCTGCTTTGAGCTGCAGCCGCTCACCGAGTCCGTAGTTGACATCCAACAGCGGAAGACCAAATAGCCGGCTGTCTGGCGTTTGCGAAAGCGTCATCGCCAGGTTGATCTCCCAGTGACGATTTCCCGGCGTTTCTGGATCGTCCGTAAGCAAGGGTGGACCAGCTTGGGCTCGAGTACTGGCCGCTGTGAATCCAAGAAAGCCCCCGACTGCGATCAAGATGGTTAAGATCACGCGCGTCATTGCTAGCCATCGCGGCTCTTCTAAGTCGTGGAAACGGTTCACAAAAGTGACGCAGTTGATTGGGAAAGTTGTTTCGAACACGGCGTCGTTGATGCGAGACCCCTCGCGAGTGGGTTAGGTAGTGCGGAGCCAAGCGGGCACTCAAAATTAGTGAACTCAGTCTACACTGCGATTTCTTGATTCTCCAAAGGATTAGAGTTACTGGTAATTCAGGACGAATTTTCAGGATGGAGTGATCTGGGCAATCCTCGGCGCTGGATTGACACTTTACTCGGCAATCGAATCGTGCCTTCCTGGTTGCGCACCATGATCGACGTACCGCGCCTGGTTGAGGAGATCACCGGTGTTCGGCCCAATGCCTCAGGCGGCATTACACTAATTAAATCGTTGTGAAAGCGACGTTCCTTGGAAGTGAGAAATAATTTTATGGCCACTCCAGCTTCGCCAAATGTCGCGCCCGGTGGCCCCGGGATCGAGCCACGCTGGACACGTGGCGCCAAGATCGCGGTTGGCACCGCCTACTCAACTTCAAGCCGCGTTTGGTACACGCTCGATAGTGGATGTATCACCGAGGTTTACTATCCTACGATCGACTCGCCACAAATCCGCGACCTGCAATTTCTGGTAACCGATGGGGAAACTTTCTTTCACGATGAGCGGCGGAACTTTGTTGGCGAAGTCGACTGTATCTCGGAGGCTGCGCTCGGGTTTGAAGTAATAAATCGGGAGAAAGAAGGCCGTTACACAATCTACAAAACGATCCTCGGTGATCCACATCAGAACTGTCTCGTGGTGCGCGTTCGTCTCGAGGCGCCGCCCGAGTTGTTGCCAAAACTGCGCATGTACGTCCTGTGCGCGCCGCACCTGGAAAACGGCGGTTGGCATAACAATGGTTATGTCCTTAATATCGGCCGCCGAAAGTATCTGGGCGCCCACAAGGGAAACACCTGGCTAGGGATTGCCGCGACGGTTCCTTTCAACGAACTTTCTTGCGGCTACGTGGGTGTCAATGACGGCTGGACCGACCTGGCATATAACTATCTACTCGATTGGCAATATGAAGCCGCGCTGGATGGCAACATCGCTTTAACCGGCGGGCTCGATCTTTCTCGGGGCAGTGAATTCACTGTAGGTTTGGCTTTCGGCACAACTCAACATGATGCCTTAAGCAGCCTCGCGCAGTCGTTGAGTATCCCTTTCGAGAAGACGCGTGAGTCGGTGGTTCGTCAATGGGAGCGAACATCAAAACGGTTTGCTCTTGGCGCTGCAGACGCATCAACGCTGTTTGAGAGAAGCGTCAATCTTCTGCTGGCCCATGAAGACAAGACTTACTCTGGAGCCATCATCGCGTCGCTTAGTATTCCCTGGGGTGACGAACAAACCGATGATGCGACCGGCGGTTATCATCTGGTTTGGACGCGTGACTTGGTGAAATCGGTTAGTGCCTTGCTGGCAGTCGGCGATTTGAGCACGCCTTTGCGCGCGCTTGTCTATCTCGCCGTTACGCAGCGCGAAGATGGCGGGTTCTATCAAAATTTCTGGATTGATGGCCGGCCTTTCTGGTTTGGCGTTCAATTGGATGAGGTGGCTTTTCCGGTGCTGCTGGCGTGGCGACTCTGGAAACACGACGGTCTGGCAAACTTCGATCCCTTCCAGATGGTTAGCGGCGCGTGCGGCTTTCTCATCCGCGAAGGTCCAATTACTCCCCAAGATCGTTGGGAGGAAGCGCGCGGATATTCACCATCAACCCTGGCGGTCCACATCGCCGCTCTTGTTTGCGCGGCGGAATTCTTCACTGATCGAGGCGACGATATTACGGCTGCATTCGTTCGCGATTATGCCGACTTTCTCGAATCACATATCGAACGTTGGACGATGACAACGGAAGGTACGTTGGTGCCCGGCATCAGCCGGCACTATATTCGCGTAAATCCCTGCAGCGCGATTGACCTTTCGGACGAGAACCCAAATCACGGGACGCTGGCGCTCGCGAACCAACCTCCCGGCGCGCGGGTTGAATTTCCGGCGACCGAGATCGTCGACGCCGGTTTTCTCGAACTGGTTCGTTACGGTATTCGCGCTGCGAATGATCCGGTCATTGAGGATTCGCTGCGCGTGGTCGATGCCGTGCTGAAAGTGGACACGCCTTTTGGGCCTTCTTGGCGACGCTACAATCATGATGGGTTTGGGCAGCGAGATGACGGCGGACCGTACACTGGTTGGGGGAAGGGGCGTCCATGGCCTCTGTTGACCGGCGAGCGCGGTCATTACGAAATCGCCGCCGGACGCGACGCCGCGCCGTTTCTGCGCACATTGGAAAACTTCGCTCAGGGTATCGGCCTCATTCCGGAACAGATTTGGGACGGCGAGGATTCGCCTTTGCAGCATCTTTATTTCGGTGGTCCAACTAATGCGGCCATGCCCCTGTTGTGGGCACACTCGGAGTACGTGAAGTTGCAGCGGTCCGCTACCGACGGCAGAGTTTTTGACCGGATCGAAGCTGTCTATGATCGATACGTGTTGGGAAATTTACAGCGTCAAGCGATCGAGATATGGAAATTCAATCGTCAGGTGCCAAAGGTTGCCGCGGGGACGCTTCTGCGCATTCAAGTCGATAAACCATTCTTGCTTCATTGGACTAGTGACGAATGGCAGAGTTCGACTGATACACCCTCAACGGATACGGCTCTGCGTATCGATTTTGTAGACATCCGGGTGCCTCAGGAGGGTAGTTCGATTCGGTTTACGTTTCTGTGGACGCAAGAGAACCGGTGGGAAGGGAAGGACTATCAGGTCGAGATAATTCCGGTCGCGGCTTATTAATTAGCCATCAAAGGCAACGCGAAACGTCTGAAGATACTGCCCCCAGACACCATTCTCGGTAATAACGAAGACGCTCGGAAAGGCGGTCTTCGTCTTTGGCATCGCTCGCGCAGACGAACAGTGCGATGAAAAGCAACACTGTCTTCCTATTTGATGTAGACAACACCTTGCTCGACAACGACCAGGTAACTGCCGACCTGAGAGATCACTTGGAACGTGAGGTTGGTCACGAGCGGCAAGAGCGCTATTGGTCAATCTTCGAAGAACTGCGGATCGGACTTGGATACGCAGATTATCTTGGCGCTCTTCAGCGTTACCGCGCAAGTTATCCTCGCGATCTGCACGTGCTAACTGTTTCTCATTTCCTTTTGGAATACCCGTTCCGTGAACACCTGTTTCCCAAGGCGCTCGAGGTCGTTAATAGCGTCAAGCAGTACGGAGTACCGGTTGTTCTCTCCGACGGAGACGTAGTGTTTCAGCCGCATAAGATTCGCCGGTCCGGACTGTACGATGTTTTCGAAGGAGCCGTGCTGATTTATGTGCACAAGGAATCCGAATTGGATGACATCGCCCAGCGCCATCCGGCAGATCACTATGTTCTGGTCGACGACAAACTGCGGATCCTAAGTGCGATTAAAGAGGCGTGGGCTGAACGCGTCATCACGGTTTTCGTGCGGCAGGGCCATTATGCGCATGATGAGAAAGCCATCGGCGGCTATCGATCTGCCGATTACACAATCGAGCGCATCGCAGATCTTATGAAGCTCGACTTCGGCGCGCTCACCGGAAATCATGATCTCCTATGAAATGCTTGCTGATTGGCCGCGCCGCATTCCATCCGTGATCAGGAATCAGCAAAACACACATCACGGCGCAACTTTCCGTAAGCGCAGCTATGGTTACAAGTTCCGTCTTGAAGCAATCCCGCTCTTACTAATCCGTCCAAAGCGCATCAAAAAATCAAAGTCCTAACATCTTTGTTGGATCCAAGTCAGCGGGTGACTTGAAATCACGCCTGCCAAGCAGAAGAGAGGACGGATAACAGAAGTTAGCGTTCAAGATCGTTTGGCTTGCTGCCGTCGATTCTTGACTATTCGTTCCAAAACACGTATAAGAATGGCAGAGATGGCTCGGCACAAAGAGTTCGATCGAAACGAAGTGTGGCAAAAAGCGATGGAAGTCTATTGGGCAATGGCTACGGGGAGGCGCAACCTCTGCTACGAGCTGACGATAAGGGAAGAACAAGCGAGGTAAAGACGAAGTGGACATGATTCGTGAACTGGAGTTGCTGAACAACGAACAACTCTCATATGAGGAACTTGGGGCGACCAAGACCCGTCCGGGCGATTCGCAAACTGATGACGAACTACTCGATGCTTATTCGCGCACTGTCATCAACGCGGCCGAGAAGGTTAGCCCTTCGGTTGTATACATCGAAATCGTTCAACCCATTAAGACCCGACGAACGACAGGTGGTAGGCCACGTGAGTCGCGGAGTAGCGGCTCGGGTTTCATTTTTACGCCTGATGGATTCATTCTGACGAACAGTCACGTCGTTTACGATGCTAAGCGAATCGAAGTGACCCTGCTCGATGGGCATAAGTACCAGGCGGAGCTGATCGGTGACGATCCAGACACGGATCTGGCCGTAATCAGGATCAATGCGCCCAATCTCGTTCCGGTACATCTCGGCGACGCGCAAAGTATTCGCGTCGGCCAATTGGTTTTGGCGATTGGCAACCCTTACGGTTTTCAATACAGCGTTACGGCAGGAATAGTCAGTGCGTTGGGTCGATCGTTGCGCTCGCAGTCCGGCCGTTTGATGGACGCGGTGATTCAAACCGACGCAGCCCTCAATCCGGGAAACTCCGGCGGACCGCTGGTTAATTCACGCGGTGAAGTAATCGGCGTGAACACGGCGACGATTCTGCCGGCTCAAGGCATATGTTTTGCTACTTCCATTGACACTGCGAAATTCGTCGCCAGTCGTCTCATTCGCGATGGCAAAGTCAGTCGCAGCTACATCGGTCTCGCCGGACAGAACGTGCCATTGCCGCGGCGCATCGTCAGGTATTATGACCTTTCGGTTGAAAGCGGAATCCTGGTCGTTTCATTTGAAGAGCATAGCCCCGCGAAACGTGGTGGCGTTCGCGAAGGCGACATTATTATTGGCTTTGACGATCATCCGATCAAAGGCATCGATGATCTTCACAAGTTACTGACTGAGGAGCGTATCGGACGGGAATTGTCTCTGTCAGTTATTAGAGGTACGCAGAGACTGAACGTAGCCGTCGCTCCCGAAGAGTCGAAGAGGCCGATCGGCGATTAAAGGCCGTCAGAGGCCAATAGCCCGGACGCAGAAATCTAGTTTTGCAGCAAAGCAGCGCTTGGCAGTTGTCAACGGACCGCTTCTGTCAATACGAACCGTGGGGATCTTCGCGCTTGTTTCTGGCGACTCTTTGAATCCAGATGAAGTATACGGGCAGACCGAGAATGACAATGCCGAGCCCGATTGCGGCCCGGCCTATTTGATTAACGATGGTGTTCATGACGAGCGCGGTTGCCGCGATGATGAACAAGAGTGGCGTAAGAGGATAGCCAGGCACTCGATAGACCGAATCATTAGTCTTCGATCTCCGCCGATACACAAAAATACTCGCCGCGCCGAGTGCATAGAAAAGCCAACCACTGAACACGACGTAGGTCAGAAGTTGCTCGAAGGTTCCAGTGGCAGCGAGGAGGATGGCCCATAAAGATCCAGCCACCACTGCGACAGCCGGAGTTCTAAATCGTGGGTGAACTTCGGCCAATTGATGAAAGAAGACGCCATCTATGGCCATTGCATAATAAACACGTGGCGCGGTCAGAGTTAGTCCGTTGCCCGCGCTGAAGATCGAAAGCAAGATTGCGCCGGCCACCAGCTTCGAAGCTGAAGGGCCGACAACGGCAGTGACAGCCGTCGCGGCAATACTGTCAGTCTGCGCTGACTTTACAGGACCAAGTGCCGCGAGATACGAGACGTTCGCTAACAGGTAGATTCCAATTAACGCAGCCGAGCCAATCAGCAGCGCTTTGGGAAAGTTGCGCTGCGCGTTGATAGCTTCACCCGCGCTAAAGGTTGAATATTGCCATCCTTCATAGGCCCACAACACGCCAATCATAGCCAGGCCGGCGCCAGATAAGATTGAACTCAGGCTGGTGTGGGCAGGTGCGACCGCTGGAGCCGCAGTGAAGCCGTGGCCTAAAGCAAGCAACACCGCGCACATTAACAATATGGCGGTGACCTTAATCCCGGTGGTCCAATCCTGAAGCTTGGCACTCTTCTTCGTGCCGAGAACGTTGACAATCGTGACCACCACAATCATTCCGATCGCGGCAAGCTTGGCGACCAGTCGAGAGAGCGGAACGATCTCACCCAGATAGCTCGAAAAGGCGACGGCGAGCGTGGCCAGCGATCCACTGCTTATGACAAAGAAAAGCGTCCAGCCATACAAGAAGGCAGGGAGATTCCCAAAACAGTCCCGGATGAAAACATAGAGGCCACCGGCTTTCGGAGTCCGCGCGCACAACTCTCCATATGTGAGCGCGCCGAGCAAAGAGAGAACTCCGCCCGCAAACCAAACCAGCATCGCTACTGTCACGCTACCATTCGTTTGACGCAGCACAGCACCAGGCACGATGAAGATTCCAGATCCAATAACGGTGCCCACCACCAGCATGATCAGATCACGTAGTCCGAGGGAGCGTTCTAACGTAGTTGGGTTTTTCGCGGTTTGCTTCAAAGTTGCTCTGCTCAAGGTAGTGACTTATTCCAAAATCCGAAGGGCGTAGGGCCTAGGTGTTGGGTGTAGAGACCCTAGGTTTTGTTACACCCTATCCCCGACACCCTATCCCCTAACGCAATCTCGGTAAATCCAAACTGGGCCACTTTGCTCCTCAATTCATAGTCCGCGTCGCGCGCCAGGCATCACCGAAGCCGCTGTGCGAGCCAGTCGGTGATCGTCTCCAACACGTCGGCACGTATCATCACCGGTGGCGGAAGCTTCGTATAGTTGCCCGGGAAGCCGTCAGTGTCCTGCACGAAGAGATGGTTGAGGTCCGGCAGCACGCGCGCAGTCACGTCTTTGTTTCCGCCTTCCTTAAACGCAGCCGCGATTAGTGGCACCTGCTCGGGCACAGCCTGCTGGTCGTGCGCGCCAGTGAGGATCAGGACCGGCGTCTTCACGCGTCGCATGGTGGTGGCAGGATCGTAAGTGAGAAAGAATTTCATCCATGGGTCAGCGGCCATCATGGCGTCGATCCTCTTGTCGATCTCGGCTATTTGCGAGTTACGCGCTTCAGTCGTGAGCTTGGTATTGTGGTCAATTTGGTTTTTGAGCTGGAAGTAGAGCGCGGTGCGCCCGGGTTGCGCAATACCGGCGAGCAGCACGATGGCTCGCAACGCCGGTTCCTTGTCGGCCACCATCGGCGCGATCAGGGCACCCTCGCTGTGCCCGAGCACCCCCAGACGGTCGACGCGGATCTCTGGCCGGATTCGCAGATACGCAAGGCCAGCGCGTACGTCCTCGGCGAAGTCGGCGCTGGTCGCGCCCTTGAACGTGCCACCCGAGGCTCCAGTTCCACGGTCGTCCATGCGCAGCACCGCGATCCCGTGGCGCCCCAGCGAATCCGCGATCTGGCGGAAGGGCCGATACCCGTCCAGCCCGATATTTTCGTCACGGTCCTGCGGGCCGGATCCCGTGATGGTGACGATTGCTCCCACGGGTTTTGTTCGACTCGCACCCTTGGGCAGTGTCAAAGTGCCGGCAAGCGTGTGGCTGGCCGGCGTCTTCACTGACACCTCCTCTGCCGTGTAGGGTGCGTCAGCGGGCGCGGAGTAGTCGGGCTTTGGCTTCGGAGTCGGCGTGGGTGTAGCTGTCGGCGTCGCCGCCACTGCCTGCTCGACGCGCTTGAAGGTGAGCGGATAATCTCCGCCACCCTGCGAAAACTTTCCGGCCAACTCCGTGCGCTCTTTGTTCAGGACGCCTTCGAAGACGATCGCGAGCGATTTGATCTCCCAGCGAACGGCATCATTAGTGACCGCGATTGTGTCAATCGGGATGGTCGCGCCCTGATCGAGGCTGTCTAATTTACCGGCGTAAGCGCCCGCGTCCGATTTCGTCACGGTCAGGGCCAAACGAAGCTTTTGCCCGCCCGCTTCAAGCGTACCCTGCCACGAACCTTCGAAGTCTTTCGCCGGTGTTTGACCAAAAACCTGGCACCAGAGCCCAAGCACAAACAGCAACGTCAATAGACTATTTTTCATATTTTTTCTTCCTTAGATTTATGAAGTCCGCCATGAGTGAGCAGGTACTGTCCGATTGATTGATCTCCAACAGTTGTCCGATAGAATTCCTCGACGACGTACCCGCGATTCATCGCTTCGGTGAAAGCCCAGCGAGTCACTTCGCGCCATACGCGGGCGAGTGCCGGAGCGCGTCGTTGCAATTCGTTTATGTTTGGCGGAATTTCAATCGAGAGATGTTTCTCAGCCGGAACTTTTGCCCGCATGTTTCGCTGCGGCGAATTCTGCGGTCCGACTTGAATCATCCCCTGAACCGCATTTGCAGACAGTGACGCCGGTATCGTTCGGTTCTCCAAACGCTCACGCACGCGCTGACTATTGAGTGCCCACGTTACCCAGAGGCGATCCGTCCCGATCTGATGGAGAAAACTCGACGTGGCTTCACCATAGAAATTGATCTTGTAGTTGTCGGCCACCACTCCGAGTTTGGCAAAATTGAAGTAAGCATTGAGACTCTGGAGAGGATCGAAAGTCCACGTGATTCGATCGATGCCTTGCGCCAGAACTGCTTCGCGTTGCGCCAGCTTGAGTTTGTAACCGACGTCTAGATTTCGATAGACAGGCTTAACGGCCAGCATGTGAGAGTGGTGGCCCGGCCTTCCGTCCTCATGCGCGGGAAAGCCATACACGAAACCAACCATTGTTGGTCCATCGAACGCGCCGATCAAAATGCCGCCAGTCGCACGGCTTGCCGCCAACAACGTCGCAGGCGCAACGTCCAGGTCTGCGCAGCCCCAAACTTCCTTTTGCAGCTGCTCAACCTCACGCAATTCTGCAAAGCGATCCAGATCCCGAATCGTAATCGTCTGTGTTTCGGTATCAGTTGACACGATGTTGGTTTTTGCTAGGGCAGTTCTCCATCAAATCCTTTAGGCTCGCGATACCAGCGATGGCCAGCGACATATTCCCGTTCGGTGGGCCGCAGGCGGTTAAGCGAACGCTTCGGATCAATATGCGCACAGGCCACGTGAATCGCGCTGATCGCAGCCATCGGAGCGACATAGGAATTCAAGAACGATGGTCTCACGACCGGCGTAATCAGATGAGCATCGCAGTACGGGCGATCGGAGAGGTGTTACTCTCAGTGATGCCAAAGGTCTTCGTTTCATGTTCGTTAGGCGCGACTCTTGGACAATGCATGTTTCAGTTTCCCAAGCGCGCTATGCAAAATCTCTTCTTCGCGTGCGATGCAAAAGCGCATGTAATTGTCGAAGACCTCGCTGTCGGTGAACGCGCTGCCCGGAACGCCGGCCACGCCGCGCGAAATCAGCATCTCGTTAAGTTGCATTGCGTTCTCAAAGCCATCCGGGATGCGCGCCCAAATGTAAAAGGCGGAACCCGAATCGTAGATTTGAAATCCCACACCACGAAGTGCTTCGGAAGCCAAAGTTCTCTTGTGCGTGAATCGTTCACGCAAATCGGAGTAATAGGTTGGCTCTGACATCAACACGGACGAGAGCGCGCGTTGCAACGGTGTCGGCGCACAGACGTAGAAGACGTTGTTGGCATTGTTGAGCGGCGCGATTAACTTGCTGTCACCGTAAACGTAACCAAGTCGCCACCCGGAAATGTTCCAGGACTTAGAGAACGAGTTGACCGTGATCGTGCGTTCGCGCATACCGTCCAGAGTCGCGATTGAAGTGTGCTTTCGCTTGCCGACAACATAGTGCTCATACACTTCATCGGCAATGCAGATGAGGTCGAATTCCTTACAGGCCGCTGCGATGGCTTCGAGTTCATCTGTGGTAAAGACCTTGCCCGTTGGGTTAGCAGGCGAGCAAGCGATGATGGCGCGCAGCGGATACGGCTGCCTGTTTCTTAGTTCCCGGCAGCGAGCGCGCAATTCTTCACCATTGAGTTCTAGCTTCTCACCGCGTAGGGGCAGAACTTCTGTCCGTCCATTCAGCTCATCAGGAATTCGCCGATGGTAGGGATAATACGGCTCGAAAACAAGCGCCGCTGCCGAAGCGAGATAGGTCCTCGCGATCGCGACCAAAGCGCCGGTGGCGCCCGGAGTGATCAATAACTCCAGCGATCTGGCATTAGGATCTATTTCGATGCCGTTGAACTGCGCGATCTTTCGAGCCACGGCCTGGCGCAGCTCGGCAACACCTTCGGCGGGGCTGTAGTGGTTATGGCTCGCCGATATATGTTCGTCGGCAGCGCGCGCCAGCGCCGGGTCGATTGCCAACTCCGATTGGCCCTGGACGAGGTTTCCGTTCGCGGGGACCAGACGCGTGATCGCTCTGATATCAGGCTTTGCCGCTCGCGTTTGTTTCACGCCACTCTTCAATTCGATGATTGCACCTCCGGATGAACGTGGAATAGCTTTGCCTCAAGACCGCTCAGAATGCGATTGCGATCGCTTCGTTTCATTCACACTTGGCTTCAGCCAGGTGTCACCGACTTCAGTTTTCAAAGGAAACCGTTTAAACGGTTTTCCAAACGATCTGTGGTTCCAGCGCACCCGGCTGAAGCCAGGTGTGCATGAGACACGTTTCACTCTGTTGCGGCAAAGCAACTCATAGTCGCACGGTCTCCCGTCGAACAGTCAAATGCTCAATGCGACCTTCCCTAACTTCAAAGCCGATGCCCGGGGGACATCGGAGATGTGATCGTTCCTGCTCGACTGACGGTGACTGGCGGTTCAATGATGTCTTCATCCCAAGATCGGGCGGAAGCTGAAATATCTCCCGGCAAAGTAAATCCGGCCAGCGTCGAAAGCGCAATGTTGTGGGCGCGACCGATACCGGTTTCCAACATTCCGCCGCACCAAACGGGAATGCCGTGCTCCCCCGCGAAGCTCTGAATGTGCTTTGCTTCACTGAATCCGCCAACACGTCCCAGCTTGATATTGATGATGCGACAGGCATCTAGTTCTTGCGCATGCCGCGCATTTGCCAGACAGACGATTGATTCGTCGAGGCAAATCGAGGTTCGGATTTGTTGCTGTAGCTTGCTGTGAATCCAGCAGGTCGCCCGGAGTTAAGGGCTGTTCGATCATCAACAGGTTGTAATCATCGAGTCTCGTCCGATTGTCGCGAACCAGTAACGTTTCTCTGGCAACCAAGTAAATTCGATCGAACTATTCCACACGCTATCGCTATTCGCTATCGAAATTCGATAATGTGAAATAGACTGCCGGAGATGAGCGATAAGGATTTGTATTCAGGATTGATCCGGCTTCACATTCTGTATCACGCTTCAAAAGAGCCGATCTTTGGGCTGTCGATCATTGAGGAGTTGGGTCGTCACGGATACAAACTCAGCCCCGGCACTCTATACCCGATTCTTCATGGACTCGAACGAAAAGGCTATTTGAAATCGAATCAAAAACGCGAGGGACGTCAGGTGCGCCGCTTTTATCAAGCCACTGCTGCCGGGCGGAGAGCGTTGGCGGCAGCAAAGGTAAAGGTGAGGGAGCTGGTGGGCGAGCTATTCGAAGCCTGAGGACAAGCGAGGCTATAAGGAGTACGAAATTATGAGTTCACATGAGACACGACGCGAGTTTTTGCGGACGTCGGCAATTATCGGCACCGGACTCTTATTGAGTGGTTGCCGGGGTGGAAACATGGCGGACGAAAAGAAGGAAGAGGACGAGGCTTCCAAAGAAGACGAAAACAAGAAAGGCGGTGAAATAACCGCGACTGAGGATCTCATGCGCGAACATGGAATCCTGAGGCGCGCGTTGCTGGTCTATACCGCCGCGGCGATAAAGCTGCGCACCAACCCTTCATCCTTCCCACCGGACGCGCTGCAAAAGACGGCGAAGTTGTTTCGCGCCTTTGGGGAGGAGTATCACGAGAAGAAGCTTGAAGAGGCCTACATCTTTCCGGCGGTCAAGAAAGCCGGAGGAGAGGCCGCGAATTATCCAGACATCCTCGTGGCGCAACACAATCGTGGCCGCGAAATAACTGATTACATTATCGGCGTGACACAGGGCGCAAAACTGGGTGTGAACAATGCCGAGATGATGGCCAAGGCGATGGAGGCATTTGTTTTGATGTATCGCAATCATGCTGCGCGCGAAGACACAATAATTTTTCCAGCGTGGAAACAGACTATGACTGAGGATCAACTCGATGAGATGAACGACAAGTTCGAGGACATCGAGCACCAACAATTTGGCGAAGATGGTTTTGAGGACGCTGTGAAGCAGATTAGCGCTATCGAGAC
Organism: uncultured bacterium; assembly: GCA_965653675.1. Classification (GTDB taxonomy): domain Bacteria; phylum Acidobacteriota; class Blastocatellia; order Pyrinomonadales; family Pyrinomonadaceae; genus UBA11740. The sequence continues at coordinate 50,295 of CBFHBA010000029.1, read as the reverse complement.
CAGCCTCGGACTGGCGGACATCGCGCAATTCACTGTCCCTCCTCCTCCGACAGTCGCTGCTCAACCGCAGCCGAGTGCAAAAGAGTGAGAGCCATGGCCCGGTTTCAACGGATTGTACAGAGCAATGCTCCGGCGGCCGTCATTCTCATTCGGTTGGTGGTGGGCGGAGTTTTTCTCACTGAAGGTATTCAGAAGTTTCTCTTCCCGGACGATCTCGCGGCTGGACGTTTTGCCAAGATTGGCATTCCCGCGCCACACGTCATGGGACCATTTGTCGGCGCCGTCGAAGTTGTCTGCGGAGCGCTGATCATAATTGGTTTGCTGACGAGACTGGCTGCGATTCCTTTGATCATCGACATCTCGGTCGCAATTCTATCGACCAAAATTCCGATTTTGTTCGGCCATGGTTACTGGCGGTTTAGTCTCCCCAAGCTTTCGTCATATGGATTCTGGTCGATGGCCCATGAAGCACGGACCGATTTTTCGATGTTGCTCGGCGCAACTTTTCTCCTGATCGTCGGGGCGGGCGCTTGGTCCATCGATGCTTATTTCGGTCGGCGAAGATAAAACGACGGCCCTCATTTCCCCGGATGAAAATCGCGATTCGGAGGTTAGTAAAAGCCATGTTTGATATCTGGGGTGTTCGGTATCAAGTGAAGGACGTGAACCGTTCCATTGCGTTCTATACCGATCATCTGGAATTCAAGCTCGAGCATCAAGCAGGGACCGCCTTTGCCAGCGTCTCACTTAGCGGACTCAAAGTTTTTCTCAGCGGCCCCGGTAGTTCGGGTTCTCGCCCACTGCCTGATGGAAAACAGCAAGAACCGGGCGGATGGAATCGAATCGTCCTTAGAGTGGATGATCTGGCCGCGCTTATTCCCAAATTGAAAGAAGCGGGAATACGGTTTCGGAATGAAATCGAAACGGGTCCGGCGGGCAGTCAAATCCAGTTGGAAGATCCCGACGGCAATCCAATCGAGTTGTTCGAGCCTGCTTCGCAAACCAATGCCTAACGCCAAACGCAACGCTACCGCCAAACTCGCTTTCAAATTCGTACTGACGATCGGCATCGTCAACCTTTTTGCCGACATGACGTATGAAGGCGCCCGCAGCATCATGGGGCCGTTTCTCGAATCGCTCGGCGCCAGCGCGGTTGCCGTAGGAATCATTGCGGGTGGCGGTGAATTAATTGGTTACACGCTTCGCTCTGTTGCGGGCTACATTGCCGACAAGACCCAAAAATACTGGCTGGTAGTTTTGGCTGGTTACGTTGTCAATATGCTCGCGGTGCCGGCGCTTGCGCTCGCAGGTAACTGGCCGATGGCGGCGGCTTTGATGATCGCAGAACGAACTGGCCGAGGCATCCGAAAACCCGCCGTCGATGCGATGCTCTCTTATGCTGGTAAGTCGATCGGTCGCGGCTGGTTGTTTGGTCTGAATGAAGGTTTGGATCAAGCAGGAGCCACCTTTGGTCCGCTCATTGTCGCGTTTGTGCTGTATGCGCGAGGTGGTTATCGCGCGGGCTTTGGCGTCCTGCTGATTTCGGCCTTGTTGTGCCTGGCGACGTTGGTCTTTGCGCGTGTCTGGTATCCACGACCGCATGAACTCGAGGAGAGATCAGAAGAATTTCTGGAGACGAAGGGCTTCTCGAAAGCTTTTTGGATTTACGTTGCGGCTGGAGCATTGATTGCTGCCGGGTTCGCAGATTTCTCTTTAATCTCATTTCATTTCAAGAAGGCATCGAGCATTTCCGACACTGAGGTGGCCCTCTTTTATGCACTCGCGATGGGAGCCGCCGCGATTACGAATCTTGTGTTTGGTCGACTATTTGACCGCATCGGCTTTCCGGTCGCGGCGACAGCATTTCTCCTGGGGGCCTTTTTCGCGCCCTTAATTTTCCTTGGTCAGTTTTGGCTGATCGTGATCGGCACGATCCTTTGGGGGATTGGCATGGGTGCGCAGAACTCCATGTTGAAGGCAATGCTGTCGAGCGTGATCTCGGCCGCTAAGCGGAGCACTGGATTCGGATTGTTTTATACAGTCTTCGGTGTTGGTTGGTTCGCCGGCAGCGCATTCATGGGATTTCTTTACGACCGATCGCTCATGACATTGATCATTTTCTCGATAGTTAGCCAGCTCGCAGCTTTACCGATCTTGTTTTGGGGGAATGCTCAAGGCAGTTCGCGCTGAGGACGTCCCGCCGTGCGCCCGCACGAGATGCCCAGCTCTCAGCACGGGAAATTTAGATTCTGCGTTTACTGGCGCGCGGCGAGTCCAGCCACACGACCGGCGAGCAACTTCACCTCAGCCGCATTACCATCAACAATCACGTGCAACACATTCTGCGGAAGCTCGGAGCGTATACTCGGCGCGAGGCTATTCGGCGCAGAGCACGCCGGATTGATTTAGTTTTATCTAAGATTGGAACAGCGAGTGCAATCGTTTTGGCGACTAGCTTAGATCCGGAACAGACGTTCGCAGCGTGACATCTATTGCACGGCATCACTAGCGGCCGCCGGCTGCGACGCATTTACGTGAATACTACTGTCAGTGTTATCGATATAGAAGTGGTTCGTTCCTGAACCTTCATCTACTGGATCTACGTTCAGCGTGTAGGTCGAAGTCGAGTTAGCCGTCTTTGGCGTCACCTTCAGCGTGTAAACGTACCCGTCAGCAACTGGAGGATTCCCCGAGAACTTCGAGCTTAGGTACTGCTCCTTCGTGAGCTGTTCGAACGTCCCAAAATTTCTTCCGTGGGAGTTGTAGTACAGGCCCTGAGTGGTAAAGATGGTCTTCATATTCTGAATCGTTGCCGCTTCGTTACCCGACCGCGTCGCCGCTCGCCAGCCTACCACCGCCGCACCGATCAGAATACCGATAATCGCGATCACGATCATCAATTCAATCAGTGTAAAGCCACGCTGATTCCGTTGTGTTTTGAGGGTTTTGTTCATTGGAAGTTCCTTTGCTAAAAACGCCGCGCCGCGCAGAGAGTTCCTAAAAGGATGCCCGCGATTTCGGCTTCGACGCGCAAATCTTATCACTGGCGAGCATCTGCTTGCCAGACGCGCGCCATCTGAAAGTTGTGTCCTATTCCGCCTTTGCGCATTCCAGCATTTCTTCGCGCTTTGCGAGAAATCTATTATGCGCGTTAGATTTCACGCAAAGACGCAAAGTCAAGAGACGCAAAGAAAGCAAATTTGATTCCCATCTGAAAGTCGTGATAGCCGCAACCCTTCATTGCATGTAAAATGGCGTTTCTATGAGGCAACTGCGCCCAGCCGACGCGCCGCGCGTCAATATCGCGGAGAAAATCGGGCTCCTGCAAACCGAGATTGAGCGAGTGATTCGCGGCAAGCCCGAAGCGGTGCGCCTTGCTATCGTCACTTTGCTCGCGGGCGGTCATTTGCTGGTTGAAGACGTTCCCGGCGTTGGCAAGACAACTCTTGCTCATGCGCTGGCGCGTGCGCTCGACTGTTCATTCCAGCGAATTCAATTCACTTCCGACTTGCTGCCGTCAGACGTGCTCGGCCTGTCTGTCTACGATCAGAACTCGTCGGCATTCGAGTGGCGGCCCGGGCCGATTTTCGCCAACGTCATCCTCGCAGACGAAATCAATCGCACGACGCCAAAGACGCAGTCGGCGCTGCTTGAAGCGATGGCCGAACGTCATGTGACGGTCGAGGGACGGACGCATACTCTGCCGCAGCCGTTCATTGTAATGGCCACGCAGAACCCGATTGAACATCACGGGACTTATCCTTTGCCTGAATCGCAACTCGATCGGTTCATGCTGCGCCTGCGAATTGGTTACCCCGGGGCGTCCGACGAGAAACAGATGTTGCGCGATCGTGAGCACACTGACCCACTCGACGAGACGCAGCCGGTGATGACGGGCGAAGAGATTCTCGACTTGCAACGGGCCGTTGCAGAAGTTTCGGTTGATGACGCCATCGTTGATTACCTGATGCGGATTGTCGCCTCGACGAGGTCATCCGAGATGCTGGACCTCGGCGTCAGTCCACGTGGCACACTGGCGCTGTTTCGCGCCGCGCAGGCACTCGCGCTAACTGAAGAACGTGATTATTGCATTCCTGACGACGTCAAGCGTTTGGTTGTTCCCGTGTTCGCGCACCGGCTCACGGTAAGTTCGCGCTATTCCTCGGCAATGCGACGCAGCGAAGAAGCTGAAGTTGTGTTACACGAAATCCTCAAGACCGTCAGCGTGCCCTTGTAAGCAAGAATGAAGGCGGAAGGATGAAGGATGAAGCCAGAATCAGACCATCCTTCGCACCATTCTGATCGAACAACGACGGCCGGCGCAAAACGCGAGCCTGGCAAGCACAACGCTTCATCCGTCATCCTTCCGCCTTCATCCTTGCTTTCGCGTTGGCGCAACACGATTCTGGGTACGCTTCTGGTCATCGGTGGCTGCGCCACTGCGTTCTTTACAATCTTCGCGCGCCATCTGGGAGAGCCAAGTCTCGCCGGCGTCGGCGCGATTGCCTCACTCCTGTTTGCGTTACTGATAACGATACTGGTGGTGCCGCCGTTGGCGCGGTCCGCTTACCTTGAGGTCACAAATCGCGGCCTGCCGCTTGAAGTGACGTCGGGTGGAGTAATCTTCATCATCATTCTCGTCGTCGTTGCATTGGCGGCTTGGAACACCGGAAACAATCTGCTGTTTCTCGTATTCTCAATCATGCTTTCGACGCTGTTCGTCTCATGGGCAGCGGCGCGATTGACGCTGCGCGATCTGACGGTTGCCGCGCGGTTTCCCGATCACATCTTCGCCGGCGAGCCAACTGAAGTGTTGGTGACAATCAAAAACGAGAAGCGTCTTTTGCCTTCGTTTTCAATTCTCGTCGAAGCGCGCGGACCGGCCGATCGTAAAGCAAAGAAGGCAGACAGGCGCACGCGTTTCCTGAAACGGACGCTCGCGTATTTCACTTATGTTCCGCATCGCGCAGCCGGCGAGCAAACGATCGAGCAGTTGTTTCGGAAGCGCGGGCATGTGCTGGTCACGGGGTTCGAGCTTTCCACGCGATTCCCGTTTGGTTTCTTTCGGCATCGGCGTCGGCTGCCCTCGCGTGAAGTTGATATTGTGGTTTATCCAAAGCCGCAGCCGGTCGCTGACGAATTGCATCTGCTGCCGCTGTTCACGGGGCAAAGCGCATCGTTTCGGCGCGGTTTCGGCCATGACCTTCTGCTGCTGCGCGACTATCAGCAGCGAGACGATCTGCGGCATATCGATTGGAAGGCGACCGCGCGCGCGCGTCGTCTGACGGTGCGCGAATTCACCGCGGAAGACGAAAGACGAATGACGATTCTGCTCGACACGCGTCTGACTGGAGACATCGACCGCGAGAATTTTCGGATCAGGTTTGAGAACGGGGTGATTCAGGCCGCATCGCTGGTAAAGCATTTTATCGAGGAGCGGGCGGAGGTTTCGCTGGTTGTTGGCAATGACGCGACGGCGTTTGGCAAGGGTCTTGAACACTTATACGTCTGCCTTCGCAAACTCGCCCTGGTGCAACCCGAACGTGAAACTAGCGGCGACCGCGAGTTGGAACGAATGGTGGACACGGCGACGACACGCGACGGCCGCGTGGGTGACACGAATTACCTGATCATTCTCACCGCTTCCGCACGCGGAAACATTCCGCCGAATGTGTGGCGGCGTGGCTATGTCATCTTTCTTTAGCGAATGCCGATTTGTCGAACGTCACCGCAAACTTAATGGCCGCATCAGCAACGCTCTCCGAAGCAAAGTCCATAAGAAATCACCCGCAAAAATCATTGTTCCTAATCGCTCTCTGTTTCACGCTGTCGGGGGCCGCCGGATTAATTTACGAGGTGTTGTGGATGCGGATGCTCGGCCTCGTTTTCGGCGCGACGACAATTGCAATCAGCGTCGTGCTCGCCGCATTCATGGGGGGATTGGCATTCGGAAGCTCATTGGCTGCGAAAGTCGCGCCCCGTATCATCCGGCCGTTGCGCGCGTATGCGTGGATCGAAATCGCGATCGGTGTGTATGCACTGGCACTCCCAGCCGCGCTGCGCGCGATTGATTATCTTGACGCAACGTTCTGGCAGCGGGTTCACCCCGATCCATTTAGTTTTGCGATCGTACGATTTGTTCTGGCCACGGTGGTGTTGCTGATTCCGACCGCTTTCATGGGCGCGACGCTACCTGTGATCGTTGGGGCGATTCGACAATACGGCGCGACGGCTCCGCGAATAATCAGCAGGTTTTACGGATTGAATTTGATTGGCGCCGTCATCGGTACGCTTACGAGCGGATTTCTGCTGCTGCCAGGTTTCGGAATGCGGGTCACGCTTTGGATCGCCGCCGTTACTAATCTCATGATTGGCACTATTGTGCTGATCCTTGCGCCACGTGCGTCGCTGCCGAGTGCCGTCGTTTCCCAACGCCCAGACAGCGACGTGTCGGCGAGCAAAACACCTGTTGCTTCGCACGCTCCGGTTGACCGAGCCCTGTGGTTTACGTGCGCCTTTGCATCTGGATTCGTCACCATCGGAATGCAAGTCGTCTGGTCGCGGGTTCTTTCGATGATCATCGGTTCGAGCACCTATGCTTTCACGATGGTGCTCGCGCTGTTTCTCGTGGGGCTCGCGATTGGCGCGTGGATTGTGGGGTTCAGAAAGAATACGGAGACTGTTCGACTGCGGCGCCTTGTCTTTATTGTGCAGTTTCTGGTTGTGTTCAGCCTTTTCGTTAGCTTTCGTCTGACGAGCGCGGTTCCGGGCTTGCTGATCAGAATTGGATTCGCTCTTAGCATCGACTCCTGGCATGGGCTGCTCGCGTTACAGATATTCGCGGCGACAGTGCTGGTGCTGGTACCGGCAGCGTTAATGGGAATGATCATGCCGCTGGTTTTGGTTTGGACAGCCGGTGGCGGCGCGCCGGAGAAACTTGTTGGCCAGGCTTACGCGCTGAACACGGTGGGCGCAATCAGCGGCGCGGTTGTGACAACGTTCGTGTTGATTCCGGTGGCGACGACGCGTTTAGCCGTATTCGCGATGGTCGCGATTACGATTTTCATCGCGGCCGTTGCGTATCGGCCGCTAAAAGCAGCGTTAGATGCACCGCTTTCACGCAGTCTCGCAGTGGGCGGGGCCGCGGTTCTGACCATTGTCGGACTTTTCCTCTGGCCACGTTTGAACCTGAATGAGTTGTCGATCGGCGCCTACGACAGTTTTGTGCGCGTCCTGGCGCAATCGCGGAGCGTGCCCGATCAACCAAACCTTCCTAATGATCATCAGCTCTTGATGTATGAAGAAGGCCGCACGGCGACCGTCTCAGTGCGCCGCGATTGGGGCATCACTTCGGTCGCCATCAACGGCCGCACCAACGCATCTGATGCCGATGACATGCCAACGCAGATTATGCTCGGACAGCTCGGTGTGTTGGTTGCTCCCAAACTCGAGAACGCTTTGATCGTCGGATTCGCAACCGGGGTGACGGCCGGATCTGTCTTGCAATCGCCAATTCAGTCCGTCGATTGCGTCGAACTCGAGCGCGCCGCAATTTCTTCCGCGCGGTTTTTCGAACACGTCAATAACCATCCCTTGAAGGACGCGCGGCTGCGAATGATCGTAGACGATGTCCGCACTTACTTGCGCGTCAATCCTGCCAAATATGATGTGATCATTAGCGAACCCAGTCACCCCTGGGTGCCCGGTGTCGCCAATCTTTTCACGCGCGAATTCTTTGCGCTGGGACGCGAGCGGCTTCGGGACCAGGGCATCTTCGTGCAGTGGTTGCAAATCTATCAGCTTTCTAATGAGAGCCTGCGCTCGATTCTGGCGACTTTTAATGAAGCGTTTCCGCATGTTGCCGTCTTCCGAGTTCAGGGTGCGGCGAAAGGGAAGGACTTGATTCTACTCGGCAGCCACCAGCCGATTGATTTGAACCTTATGACTCAGCGGCTAAACGATCATGGAACTCAATTGGAATTGAGCCGCCTCGGACTTCATTCCGCGGAAGACGTGCGCGCGTGGCTCGTATGTGACGAAAGAGGGTTGCGCCCGGCAGTCACAGGTGTAGTCATCAACACGGATGACAACATGCACGTGGAAACGGCGGCGCCGCGCGAAGCTTTCCGACCGACGACGGAAGAGAATGCAAGGTGGATTGATGGATTGCGCCAGGGACTTGCGTTTTAGAATCTCAAACCCGGTCCCAAACGACTGTGTATCGCCAGAGCCAATGACTATAAACTCGGGCATTCGGCATCAATCGGTTGGTCATGGTTTGCGCCTCAGTTAGCGTCAAGTAGGTTTCGCCAGTGCAATGCCGCTCCCAAGCCGCGCGCAGCGATCTCGGGCGTCGCGGATTACCGGTGCGCAACAGCCGCCCGAATCCCACCTGAGCCAGCGCAAAACGTGATTGAAAGTGCTCCAGAGTTCCGGCATCGGCGCGCATGTCGTGAATGATTAAACGGCCTTTCGGCTCGAGCAGCTCAAGCAGCCGAGAAAAGGCCAAATCAATTGGCAAATGATGAAACGCAGCGGCGGTTATTATGCAATCGAATTTTTCGGTTCCGAAGTCATGCGTGAGAAAGTCCGCGCAAACAAATGAAAGGCCGTCATGGGCCTTCTCACGAGCGCGCGCAATCATTTCAGGGGAAAGATCGATCCCGACAACGCATCGATCCGGCGCGGCTATTTGCGCCGTGAGGCGGCCCATTCCGCATCCGACATCCAGAATTGTCTTCGCGCCATTGGGAATGACCGAGAACAGGAATGAATCGTAGCGTCCCGTATCTTCGTCGTGCGGATCGCTCAATCTCGCGATCTCATCGAAATCGCAGCGCACTCTTTCCAGATTCATGGCTGCAATTCTCCAAGCATCGCCCCGGCGCGAATCTGAGTCCCATTAATAAAGTCGCGAGCGCTCATGTGCCGTGAATCTTGAGGCTGGATTTCCAACACGCGTAACGCGGTGCCGTGGCCGCAAGCAACGACCAGGCGATCGCGGCTAGCCTCAATTACCTGTCCGATTGGAAACTGCAATTGTTCGATCCATTCCGGCACCGCATTCCAAATAGTCAGGCGGAGAGATTTGAAATACGTGTGGGCATTTGGCCACGGCTGAAATCCACGGACGCGCCGCTCGATCTCAAACGCCTCCAGTGTCCAGTCTATCAAGCCGTCTTCGCGTTTTAGAATTGGTGCGAATGAAGCTTCGGAATCGTTTTGAGGTTTCGGTTCGATGTCGCCCAAGTTTGAGAGAGTTTCACTGATCAATTCAGCGCCCATGTCTGCGAGCCGAGTCATCAGCTCCGGTGCGGTCTCGCGCTCGCCAATATTTGTCGCCTTCTGAAGCAGAATTGGACCGGCGTCGAGTTCCTCGACGATTTTCATGGTCGTGACGCCTGTTTGTTGTTCGCCATTGGCGATGGCCCAATTCACGGGGGCCGCTCCCCGATATTTTGGCAGAAGAGAAAAGTGCACATTAATGCAGCCGTGTTTGGGCGCGTCGAGAAACTCACGCGGCAGGATCTTTCCGTAAGCCACGACGACCGCGACGTCAGCGTTGTGCGAGGCGAATAACTGCTTCGCTTCATCATTCCGAATCTTTTGCGGCTGATGAATCGTGAGATTGCGTTCGAGCGCAAACGCTTTCACGGGCGATTGATGAAGCTTCTTGCCGCGGCCCGCAGGTTTGTCGGGCTGCGTCCAAAGGGCGGCTATTTCATGACCATCATCAACGAGCCGGCGCAGCGACGGCACCGCAGATTCGGGTGTGCCCATGAAAACAATGCGCATGGTCAATCGCGGCTCTGCCGCAACACAGTGCGGTAAGCCCCCAGCTTACCGAGGGACGTCAAAAAATAAATGGAGGCTACGCCTCCTGAATCGAGGCGTAGCCTCTTATCAATATCTTACAGAGATCGGAAAGGCAAAGCCTTTCCGCACTGTTCTGCGGTGAAGCCGCAAAAAACCTAGATCGCGGTACCGGCTTCCGCTCGCTTCCGCGTGGCGCCCACTTTCTCTGATGACACCTTCGCTTGCATGAACAACAGGAGATAATCTCGGCCGCCCGCCTTCGAATCCGTTCCGGACATGTTGAAGCCTCCGAAAGGATGCACGCCGACCAGCGCGCCCGTGCATTTGCGATTCAGGTAGAGGTTGCCGACGTGAAATTCGTTACGCGCGCGATCCAGCCTGGCTTCGTCGGTTGAGTACACTGCGCCGGTCAAACCGAACTGTGTGTCGTTCGCGATTTCGAGCGCGTGATCGTAGTCTTTGGCCTTGATGACCGCGAGCACTGGGCCAAAGATTTCTTCCTGTTCGATGGTTGCGCCGGGCTTTACATCCGCGATCACGGTCGGTTCGATGAAGAAGCCCTGCTCGCCGTCTGAGCCGCCACCAGCGACCACGCGGCCGCCTTCGGCTTTGCCTTTCTCGACATAACCGTTAATGGTCTTGAAAGCCTTTTCGTTAATGACCGCGCTCATTGTCGTCGCATTATCAGTCGGTGCGCCGACCTTTATCTTCGCAGTGCGTTCAGCGATCTTCTCGATCATTGGATCGTAAACCCGGGCGTCGATAATTGCGCGCGAGCAGGCGGAGCACTTCTGTCCTTGAAATCCGAAAGCCGACTGTACGACACCAGTTGCCGCTTCGTCTAAATCCGCATCATCAGCGACGATAATCGCGTCCTTGCCGCCCATTTCCGCAACGACGCGCTTGATCCAAAGTTGTCCGGTGGGAGTTTTCGCGGCGCGCTCGTTGATTCTCAAACCCACTTCCTTCGAACCGGTGAATGCGATGAAGCGAGTCTTCGGGTGATCGACGACCACGTCGCCGACTTCCGCGCCGGAACCTGTCATGAAGTTCACGACGCCGGCCGGCAGCCCCGCTTCCTCAAGCAGCTCAAAAAATTTGAATGCGATTGCCGGCGCGTCCGAAGACGGTTTCAGCACTACTGTGTTGCCCGTGACGATCGCCGCCGCCGTCATACCGGCCATGATCGCGCAGGGAAAGTTCCACGGCGGAATCACCGCGCCGACGCCGAGCGGAATGTAGTCAAGCCGGTTGTCTTCACCTTTCAATTCGACCAACGGTTGCTTGCCGCTGTAACGCAGCATCTCGCGGGCGTAGAACTCAAGAAAGTCGATCGCTTCCGCAGTATCGCCGTCGGCTTCAGGCCACGTCTTCGCAACCTCGTAAATCATCCACGCAGAGAATTCATGCTTCCGCTCGCGCATCAACGCGGCGACGCGAAACAGCAGATCTGCACGCTCTTGCGCCGGAACGTTGCGCCATGTCTTGAACGCTTCCGCCGCAGTTTCGACGGCTTTATTAGCCAGCTCTTTCGTCGCTTTATGAAACTTGCCCACGACTTCGGTACGGTTCGCGGGGTTGATGCTGTCGAGCGTGTGGCCCGTGTTGATGCGTTCGCCGCCGATTACGAGTGGATATTCGCGGCCAAGTTCGCTCTTAACCTTGGCGAGAGCCGCACGCATCGCTGCCGCGTTTTCCTCTTTCGTGAAATCAGTAAGTGGTTCGTTACGAAATTCTGTTGGCATGGTTTCTCACTAAGTGTCAGAAGCCCGACCGTAAGGGAGGGCTAGTTTCCAAAAGCTGGTAATCCATTGTGCTTGGCTGTTTTCAAAGTTGCCCTCGCTTACGCTCGGGCTTCTGACACGAGCCAGTCACTCCTAAGCGGGCCATTCTCCGGCCTTCTGCAACTTTTTGATCTTGCGCATGACAATCTCGCGCTTCAGTGGCGAGATGCGATTCGGATAAAGAATCCCATCGCAGTGATCAGTTTCGTGCAACAAGCATCGGCCTTCCAACTCGATTCCTTCAATCTCGAATTCTTTGCCATTCAGGTCGTGGCCCCGCGCGATGACGCGCATGCTGCGCTGCACCTTGGAATAAATCCCGGGAATCGAAAGACATCCCTCCTCGCCGTCCTGCTTGCCTTCCTTGACGATGATTTGCGGGTTCGCCATGAAGTAGCGCGAGCCAGGGTCTTTTCCATTAGAACAGTCCATCACGAACAATCGTTTCGAGATGCCGACCTGAGTTCCCGCGAGGCCGACGCCGGGCGCGGCATACATCGTTTCGAACATGTCTGCGGCAAGCTTCTTGAGTTCGTCGTTGAATTTGGTGACTGGCTCCGCGGGCGTGGTCAGGACCGGGTCCGGCCAGGCCACAATTTTCAAAAGTGCCATCCTTGATTTGGGGTTCCTCTGAAAGTTCTTTGGCGATCTAAATTTGATTTTACGATGAAGGATACGGGTTTCGCTAGTTGGCGTTACAGAACCGCGAGCGGTAGCGAGCGGGATAAAGATTCAACGCTTGAGCTTTCTAATACGCGATTATTACTTCCCTCCAATTCGTTTGCCGCTTAAAAACGTCACTCGAGTCAGAGGCCCGACACCAAATTCTTAACTCGTTTGCGTTCAGCCAATCGATCCGGATCTCCCGCTCGCCCTTGGCAACGAAAACAATATTCTCATCGGCATCGCCATTGAATCGCGTTCCGGTTTGCCTCAAATTAACAATGGAACTGTAGTAAGTCGTTGCACCACAATTTCGCACGTAGATGGTCGCCAAGACCTTCCCGTCCGGCGAGCGCGCTTCGTTCGTCACTCGATCGTCGCAACCGCCATTACAGCCAGGGAGAAACGGAATTAAGGTTAGCAATAATCCGAATTTCGCCCTTCCACGTTTCATATTCAAGTTGTTCGGTCTTGCAGCAGTACCACCTTATCCCGCTCACTACCGTTCGCGGTTCTGTAATTTCAGTAGCTGCGCAACTGTTCGCGATAGCCTTCAAAATTCCGTCTCATCTCACCCAGACTGTCGCCGCCGAACTTCTCGCGCATCGCTGCCGCCAAAGTGAGTGCCACCATCGCTTCGCCGATTACGCCAGCAGCGGGAACCACAGTGATGTCGGAACGTTCGAAAGCAGCTTTTTCTTCCTGTTTGGTGTCGATGTCGATCGAGCGCAGAGCGCGCCGCAGAGTTGAGATGGGTTTCAGATGTCCGCGCACGCGAAGCTCTTCACCGTTCGTCACGCCACCTTCCAAACCGCCGGCGCGATTCGTCGCGCGCGTAAATTGCTTCACTTCGCCGTCGTAAGAAATTTCGTCGTGAACTTCCGAGCCGGGCAGGGAACTGGCTTCAAAGCCGGCGCCGATCGCGACAGCCTTCACCGCGTGAATCGACATGATCGCTTGGGCCATTCGGCCATCCAATTTCTGATCCCACGATGTATGGGAACCAAGACCAGCGACGACGCCACGCGCGACAACTTCAAAGATCCCTCCGAGCGTATCGCCATCGCTTTTCTTCTGATCGATCAACTCGATCATCTTTTGCTGAACATCATTGTTGGCGCAATTCAGAGGTGAATCGTCAGGAATTGACGCGATTTGATCGAACGTGAGACTCAGCGGTTCGTGGGGAATGCCGCCAAGTTGGATCACGTGACTGCGAATTTCGACGCCGAATTGCGCAAGCAGTTGTTTCGCAATTGCACCGCACGCCACCCGCGCCGCTGTCTCGCGCGCGGAAGCGCGCTCGAGCACGTTTCGCAAATCGCGCGCGTCGTACTTCAAGCCACCCGCGAGATCCGCATGGCCCGGACGCGGACGCTTCACGCGGCGAGACTTTTCGGGTGTTAGGTCGGCAGCTTCCGTGGCCATCACTTCCTGCCAATTTTCCCAATCCTTGTTCTCAATCAGCAGCGCGACGGGCGAACCCAGCGTCTGACCATGACGAATGCCGCTGAGGATGTCGACGCGGTCCTGCTCGATCTTCATGCGCGCGCCGCGTCCATAGCCTTGTTGCCGCCGCCACAACTCATGATTGAGTTGCTCGAGATCGAGCGGCAGACCGGCAGGCAGACCTTCTACGATCGCGACGAGCGCTTTCCCGTGTGATTCGCCGGCAGTGGTGAAACGGAACATTGGTCGTGAATCGTAAATGGTAAATCCTGAATAGTAAAAGGGGCGGATTGCTGTCGCCCAAACGCAGTTGGCCAGCTGCGCAGCTGCGAAATATTTATAGAACCATCGTGGTTGTTGTCTTATTGCCTGAGCGAAATGCACGCATTTCGCTCAGGCAAAATAGCCACGACGTCCCGCGAGCTATAAATATTTTGCGCCCACGGCGCTTGTGGACGCTTTCAGTATAGAAAGTTTTCATCAAACATATTGCCACGTCCGAGAATCCCAGCCGGATCGAATGCGCGCTTCAACGCAGCCATCTCGCGCAGATGCTCATCGCCGTAAAGTTCGCGCAGGTATTCGCGCTTCAGTTTTCCGATGCCATGTTCGGCTGAAATTGTGCCGCCGAGTTCCACTGCCTTTCGGATGAAGCGGCGATAGATCTCCCAGGCCTTCGCGGCTTCGTTATCGTCGCGCGGCAGGACGTTTACGTGCACGTGATTGTCGCCGATGTGGCCGAAGATGGTGTAACGCAAATCGCGGCCGCGCAACGACTGCTGATAGAACTTCAGCATTTCCGGAAACGCCTCATCGGGCACTGACATGTCTGTCGAGACTTTGCGCTGTTTGTACTTCGCGAACCACTCGTTCATCAAAACTGGTAGTGCATGACGAAACTCGCGCAGCTTCCCGTGATCCTGTTCATTGGTTGCAAACCAGGATTGATCTGAGAGCGCGTGGTGCTGATCAATGAGCGAAAGCCAATCGCTCATTAATGCGTCTTCCGTCTCGGTCGTGGTTTCCTGTTCGAAGAAGATCGCGCCGATGGCTGCTTCGGGAACGGTGTCGTATTTCTCACGGAGAAAGTTCAAGGACTCATTATCGAAGTATTCCAGGGCTCGCGCATCGAGTGTGGAACAGACTTCAATCCGTGAATCGTCCGGCTTATCCACAGACTGAAGTCTATGGCACAAAGAACGTTCGCGTGCGGCGCGGACGAATGCGAGCAAACTCTGTTCGTCTTCAAAGAACACCACGCCGCTCAGTAATCCCTCCGGTCTCGGGAGAAGGTTGAGTTCAGCTTCGACGATTACACCTAGCGTTCCTTCGCTGCCGATAAAGAGATCGACCAAGTCCATGTGCGGCGCGACGAAATAGCCGCACGCATGTTTGCGCACCTGCGGCATCTGATAAGAAGGAAGCTGCGCTGCAATCACGGCACCCGATGGAAGTGGCAGGCGAATACGTCCGGCGTCATCGGCGCGTAATTCTCCGCGTTGCAAAACAATCAGCTCGCCGTTTGCGAGGACAATCTTCAACGACTCGACATAATTTCGCGTCGGTCCATATTTGAAAGTGCAAGCGCCGGATGCGTTGGTTGCAATGTTTCCGCCGATGAAGCACGTTCGCTCAGTTGGATCGGGAGGATAGATTAGACCTTGTGACTCGACTGTCCGCTGAAGATCGATCAAACGCACCCCGGCTTTGGCGGTGACTCGGCCTCCGGCACTGGTGCGAATTACTTTGCCGATGCGATTGAGTTTGTCCGTCGCAATCACAACGCCGCCGAACGGGACACGCCCCGCAACCGTCCCTGTGCCCGCGCCTGAAATTGTGACTTGTGTTCTGCTTCTGGTAGCGTCGTGCAGAATCGATGCGACTTCTTCGGCGGTTTCAGGAAACGCGACGCTCGAGGCATTGCCACCGCCGACGAAACTCGCGTCGGAGAGGTAGTCCTGGATTTCGTCTGGTTGAGACTTAATAAGCATGTTTCAGCCACAGAGACACAGAGGCACAGAGAAGACAATAAAAAGAAAGAAAGAGATGCTGTCGGTTTTTTCCTGTCATTTGCTCTGTGTCTCTGTGGCTCAGTGGAAAATCAGGCGACGGCCAGCTCCCGTTCGCGCAGATACTTGATGCGATCGCGCAGCTCGGCAGCTTTTTCAAACTCGAATTTCTTCGCATGTTCACGCATTTCAAATTCGAGCCGCGCGATTGTTGCCTCAATCTGATCAGCACTGTAGCCGTCGATGTCTTCCAATTCCAAAGGTACTTTGAAGTAATCAGCTTCAGCGGCAGTCACAAGGGTCGCTTCGATCGGCTTGATGATCGTCCGCGGCACGATGCCGTTTTCGCGATTGTAGACTTCCTGCAATTCGCGTCGCCGGCGCGTTTCCTCGATCGCGTGTTTCATCGACTCAGTCACGCGATCGGCGTAAAGAATCGCTTTTCCGTTCGCGTTGCGCGCAGCGCGGCCGATCGTCTGAATCAGCGAAGATTCCGATCTCAGAAAGCCTTCTTTGTCTGCATCGAGAATTGCTACCAAAGAAACCTCCGGCAGATCGAGACCTTCTCGCAAGAGATTAATTCCGACCAGCACATCGAATTCTCCGCGCCGGAGGTCGCGAAGAATCTTGATTCGCTCTAAGGTCTCGATGTCCGAATGCAGATAACGTACGCGCACATCGACTTCGGTAAAGTACTCGGTCAAATCTTCGGCCATCCTTTTTGTCAGCGTCGTGACCAGCACGCGTTCTTTTTGTTCCGCGCGCACACGACACTCGCCCAGCAAGTGATCGATTTGACCCTTGACCGGCCGCACTTCCACCTCGGGATCCATCAGACCGGTCGGACGAATAATTTGTTCGATCACTTCGCCGCTGGACTTCGTCAGCTCGTACGGACCAGGCGTGGCCGAGACGTAGACGCGCTGGCCGACGCGCTCTTCAAACTCTTCAAAATTGAGCGGCCGGTTGTCGAGCGCCGACGGCAGACGGAATCCGTACTCAACCAGCGTTTGCTTGCGCGACTGATCGCCAAAGAACATGCCACGCACCTGCGGAATGGTCTGATGCGACTCGTCGATCACGACCAGCGTGTCGCGTGGCAGATAATCGAGCAGGGTTGGCGGCGGCTCGCCTGGTTTCTTGCCGGTGAGATGACGTGAATAGTTCTCGATGCCGCGGCAAAAACCCATCTCCTTGAGCATTTCGAGGTCGAACATCGTGCGCTGATGCAGGCGTTGCGCTTCGAGCAGCTTGCCTTCCTCGATCAGCTTCGGCTCCCACCACTCCAGTTCCGCGCGAATCGATTTGATGGCGTGCTTCAAAGTCGTGCGCGGCATCACGTAGTGCGACTTTGGATAAATCGGCACCCGCGACGTGTGCTTCTGCAAAACTTCTCCCAGGAGCGGATCGATCGTCGCGATCGAATCGATCTCATCCCCCCAAAGCTCCACGCGGTAAGCTTCGTCCTGATAGCTGGGATAGACTTCGACGACGTCGCCCCGCACGCGAAAACTGCCGCGTTTGAAATCGATGTCGTTGCGCTCGTACTGCAATTCTACGAGCCGCTGCAACAGAGTGTCGCGGGCGATGCGCATGCCCGGCTCAAGAAAAACCAGCATGCCGTAATAAGCATCCGGATCACCGAGACCGTAAATGCAAGACACGCTGGCGACCACGATCACATCGCGCCGCTCAAACAGCGCACGCGTCGCAGACATCCGCAAACGATCAATGTCCTCGTTAACGATCGCGTCTTTCTCTATATAAGTGTCTGATGCGGGAACGTAGGCCTCAGGCTGATAATAGTCGTAATAAGAGACGAAGTATTCGACTGCATTCTCCGGGAACAGTGAACGAAACTCCTGGTAAAGCTGTGCCGCGAGCGTCTTGTTGTGTGCAATGACGAGCGTCGGGCGCTGCGTCTCCGCGATGACGCTGGCCACCGTAAACGTCTTGCCGCTGCCGGTGATACCAAGCAGTACTTGATCTCTCGCGCCGTCGCGTACGCCGCGCACGAGGGCGTCAATCGCCTGCGGTTGGTCGCCACAGGGACGATAGTCAGATTTGAGAACGAAAGGCATAAGCGTAAATAGTAAATCGTAAAAGGTGAATTGGTAAATCGACGGAAAAAAAGAAAGTAGTGGGCTATCTATTTCGATTTTCGGACTGGCCCCTACTTTGCGGTTCTTTGCGACTTTGCGTCTTGGCGTGAGATTAGACCGTTGGAAAAACAGGCGGTTCACGCGAAGGCGCAAAGCCGCAAAGTATCGCCAAGCGAACTAGATAGGGCACTACTCGATTTTCTCGGCGTGCTTTGCGAAAACATCGGCGACCTCCGCGGTTGTTCCGCACGTTTGCGATGAAACGGCCGAGTACAAAACCGCGGGGCTCGCAGAGGAACGAAGAGAGGAATTGAGATTGGGCCTACCAGAAAGAAAAGGGCGCAGAGTGTTTAGTTCTGCGCCTGAAATAAATTGGGAAGAGGTTTAATTTGTCGGCCGATCTTCTCCTGTCGTCTGGCCACTGATTTGATAGACCGCTTCCATCACTGCGGAGCGAACTTCGGGCGGCAGCGAGCCGCGCACGGCTAAACGACGAAATGCCGGCAGTACCTCAGACTGGCCACTCAAGGCCAGAAGCTTCACCACGGCCAGCCGTGCTTCGGTGCTCGGATGTTCGTCGATCGCGCGCAGCAGCGGATTCAGTTCTCCTGACTTCGACATCAGGAACAAAAGTGAAAAGGCGTCATAGGTTCGGTCGCGACTCTCGCCGGTGAGGTTATTTATCGCCTGATCCGCAAGGCCGGATTCGGCGATCGCAGCGCCAATGCGTGCGCGCCGATCCACAGGCGCATCACGCAGCGCACGAGTGAATGCGGCGGCGCGGTCCTCCTGGAAATCGAAGAGCGCGCGGGCCGCGGCGTTGCGAACTTCGGGGGCCGGGTCGTCGAAGGCTTCATTGATCCGGTCAAAAGCATCTTCGCTGCCGTGACTGGCGAGCTCTCGCACGGCGACAGCCCGGTCTTTGTGATTACGGCTGTCGAGGGAAGGCGCAGTGACCGCCGGAACAATTGTTTTCTCGGATTCAGGAATGCTGACCGGTTGAAATTCTGATTCTTCACCGCCCCGAAACCACTCAGCACTCGTGCTTGCGAACTCTGTTTCGTCACGCAAGTCAGCTCGCTGACGATCAGCTTCCTCGGCGCGCAGTTTTGCTTCGACTTCAGCCCTGATACGCGCTTCCAGTTCCGCACGTTGTCGGCGTTCAGCTTCTTCGCGCTGACGAGCTTCCTGCTCCTCGCGGAGCCACGCATTGGCTTCGGCGCGTTTTTGCGCTTCTTCGGCAGCGATGCGCCGCGCCTCTTCCTCGGCTTGTCGACGCTGTTCTTCCTCGGCGCGGCGGCGCGATTGTTCTTCGGCGGCAAGTCGCGCTTGTTCAGCAGCTAATCGCTCTGCTTCGTCCTGCGCACGACGACGGGCTTCATCTTCAGCGCGCTTGCGCACGTCTTCTTCGGCGCGCCGCTTTGCCTCCGCTGCGGCCCGCATCTCTGCCTCGATTTCGGCTCGCAGCCGCGCCTCCTGGTCCGCACGTTGCAAAGCTTCTGCTTCGGCCACGCGTCGTGCTTCTTCTTCAACGCGGCGCCGTTGCGTTGCTTCTGCCGCCAGCCGAGCGTCTTCGGCCGACTTTAGCCGCGCGTCCTCGCGCAATTGCAAACGCAGGATCTCCTCTTCGACCGCAGCGATACGCATCTGCGCGCGACGCCGAACTTCGTCTTCCTGCGCGCGCTTCCTGGCTTCGGCATCGAGAAATCGACGCTCCTCGTCAACGCGAATCCGGGCTTGTTCCGCTTCGAACTTCCGGACCTGTTCGAGTTCAGCTTGATGTGCAGCTGCCGCCGCCTGAAATTGCGCTTCGACTTCGGCACGCCGCGTTTGTTCCATGGCACGCATGCGGTTGAGTTCTTCCTCAACCCGCTTCAATTCTTCCTCGCCAATGCGGCGACGCGTTTCTTCGGCCGCGCGTTCGCGCGCTTCGGCTTCGATGCGAAGCTTCTCCTGCTCGGCGCGACTCAACGCAGCTTGCTCCTGCTCCTGACGCCAACGGGTTGACTCCTGGTGGAACGCGTGTTCCGCGGCGAGCCGCGCTGTTTCAAATTCAGCGCGACGGGCGTTTTCTTCACTCCGTAAGCGTGCCAATTCCGCTTCGAGTTGTTTTATCTCTTCAGCAATCGTTGAAGTTGCGGGAGGCATTTCGACTTTCGACGCGTCCGTCGGCGTAATCGGGGCGGTGACCGGAACCGTCCGCTCGGCGACCGGTTGCGTAGGCGACGATGCAACCGTCAGCCGAGCCGGCGGTGCGACCGCTTTCGCCGCTACCGATTTTGCAATCGTAGCTGGTGCAAACTTCTGCACCGGCGGCGGCGTGTTCAAGATTTTCAGGAGCTCTGCTTTGTTTGCCGCAAGGGCATCACGCAAATCCGGAGTAATTGCGCCCTTGGGTGCATCAATTACTAGCCGATCGCCGTTCGCTTTGATCTCGACGCCTTTTTCGCGGAGTTGCACGAGCAGTTCGCGCGGGGTCATATCTCGATTACCTCACGTTCGATTTCAACGGCCGACGGCACCGGCGGTGGCACAGCCGGGGCCGGGGGACTAACGGGGGAAATCGATGGTTCATCGGCAGAGCTGGCAGCACACGACTCAATCGCGTGTTTGATCAAGCTACGCGGCACTCTTCGATCGTCTTCGTTTTGTATCAAGGAATTGAGCGATGCAATTGCGGCCGGGTCACGCAGATCCATCAAGGCTTCGACGGCGGCGCGTCGAACATCCGGCGACGAGTCGTCTAAGGCCGCAATCAAATGCGGAGTAGCTTCGCGGTCATGAACAAAGCTCAGACGTCGCGCCGCAGCGGCACGCTCAGTCGGCGATTCGGCGACGCGTAGATCGCGCGTCGCATCGTCGAAATATCCATGCTTCATGAAGGCCGCACGCGCGCGTTCGCGCCGTTGCAGGTTGCGACCGACTAGTGCCGACAAAAGCTCCGCGCCCACCAGTTGTCGCGTCTCACGATCGTCAGACGCCACAACGTTTTCATCATAGTCTCCCCCTGCCATCAACTTCTTCAGTTCGTCGGACACGCGTTCGACTCGGTCTGTTCGCCGACCGCTTGGCACAGATTCGTCAGACGATTCCAAACTCGCGGCGGTTTCTTTCGCGGCAACTCCGCCGGCGGTCGCCGCCATCACAGCGGGCTTAACTCTATCTGCGGCAGCGACTGCCGGCATTGCTTCGGCCGGAATCGATTGCACTTTTTTCGGCGGCTTCCGCAAACGCGCGCGCCGTGTCGCTCGGGCTCGGCGTCGCTGGAGAATCAGCGCGCCAATCATAAACAGCAGCATGGCCGCGCCAAGCGCCACAGGAATTGGATTAAGTTGCGCCAGCAGAATCCAGTAGCGGACGCGCTGCTTTATGTTGTTCCAGGTATTTGTTTGAGCAATTTCTTGAGGACTCCCGCTTGCGGACAGTGACGATGCGCTGCGCTGTTGGACAATTGCGGTAGAACTCTTCGGAGTTGACGACGCTATGGCCGAGGCACTCGGAGTGGGTAAAGGTGACGGTGTTGTTTTCGGAGTCGGGCTCGGCTTGGGTGCCGGTGTCGGCTTGGCCATCGCCAACAAACCACGCTGGTTGGTATTTCGACTGGTCGACGAGCCGAGCGTGTTTGGTCCAACCGATGAGTTCGCAGTTCTTGCCGGTTGCCGCTTCCAATCCGGTACAGGGGGCGCCGGTCCAGCATTATTGCGCGCGATGTCTCGGTTCGCGGATGACCCAGACAATTTGGCTTCCGGCATTGTGAACACGACGTCTAGTTTGTTTCCGTGTGGCTCAACACGAGCAGTGGCGCCAGGCTGCAAATGGAACGAGACGATCGTACTGTCACTATCGCGCTGCACCTTAACGTCTGAAAAGGCACGGCCGCGAACCGCATCGGCGCGCGGAATATCGGCCGGAGGAATCTTGACGTAGAAGCGATCACCGCGACGGTAGGCTTCGTACTCACTCAACGACTGATCAGCTGTGACGGCTACCCGTGAGCCTTCAGGCGAATCGGTCGCGCGCAATATGGTGACTCTTGAAGCCTTTGCGTTGACGTTTGCGTTCGCGGGACGCTGCGACGAAATTATCCGGGTCTGTGTTGCGATGCGGGCGGCTCCCAAAAACAAAACCGCGGCACCCGCAAGCGCACTGGCGAGGTTCCGCGTGTGAGGGAATGAGCTATGTGTGGTCATGACTTGGGGCAGCATGGCTCGAGAAACGAAAAACGTTTTCGGGTGGATTATGCAACGTCAGCTAGATGTTGTCACTTGCGATTCATACGACGGCGGGTGTGTTATCGAACTTGTAAAGGACCTCCAGAAGGCTAGTCCGAATGTCTTCCGGCATTTCGGGCATGCCGACGAGGTCACGGAGTTTTGGCACCGCATCGGCCGTCGCGAACGCATTTAGCACACGGACTGCCGCTTGCTTGGCCCTCAAGTCACGGTGATTTTCGATTACGTCAAACACGGGTTGCAACTCGCCGGCCTTCGTGAGCAGAGAAAACAACGAAAGCGCTTCATGCGCCTGCCGTCGATCCTCGCTTGCCAGGCGATCGGCGCCCTGTGCGGCGATGCCGGTCTTGACGCACGCTTGGGCAAAATTGTTAAGCGTTTCGGGATCAGCTGTTTTTTCAACGCGTGCATACGCTTGCGCGCGATCAAAGTGCAGACTGGACAGCGCGCGCGCCGCCGCCGCGCGAACTTCGCGCGTTTCATCGGCCAGTGCGATCAAGACCGTCGCAAATACGGATTCGTGATCGATTACACCAAGAGCGGTGACCGCCGCGGAACGTACAGCGGTATCGGCATCGTGTGATGCCGCGCCGCACAATGCTGAGACGGACCGCTCAGCGCGATGCATGCCGAGTTCGCGCGCGACCTGGGCCCGCTCTGCAGAATCCGAACTCTCGAATCGCGTTAGCAGCCCCAACAGCGTGTCATCTTCGTCGCCGGTTGGCAGCTGTTCAAGAGAAGTTAGCAATTCCAGTCCCGCGGCCGATTCAGCCGAGCCGGCCATCGGCTCATTCAGATCAAAAGGCGCACTGTCGAGGAAGCCGAGTCCTTCAACTGAACAGGCGCTCAGACTTTCGCTCAACACCGATGGAGGAATGTCCGAATAACGGCGCCCAACATCGAGGAGGGCGCCAATTGCCGCAGGCTGCTTCAACTGGCCGAGGCTGGTAACCGCCTGGTTCCGGACGATTGAATCGCCGTCGTGTAATGCTTCAATCAAGGCCGGCAACGAAGACAGCGAGCCGATTTGCCCGAGTACACGCGCGGCCGACGAGCGTTCCCACGCATCGCGTCCTTCCAGCAGCAGCGCGCTCAGACGCGCCACGAATCCGTAGTCCTCGAGCGCGCGACGTGCTCGGTCCCTGCCTTCGTTATCAGCGTCCAACGAAGCCAAAGACTTGATCAGCGATGCTTCGATGGCGCGACGATCTTCCGGAACGCGCGAAGCTAAGACGTCCATGCGATGCGCTTTTCCGAGCACGAGCTTGCCAACTTCCTGATCGATTCGATAAGCGCCAAACGCCTGATGCATGTAATCGGCTGATGTGGGCTCGCGCGGTGTGGCGCGTCGTTCTCTGGGTTCCGTTTCTCGCGAAGCAGTCGCCGGCGCCGACTTCCGGTTTTCAGCAGGCGCAGAAGCGGGCTTTGGCTGAACATCAACACGAGGAGCTGCTTTCGCCGAGAAGGGATCGCCGGCGCGGCGCCAGCGAAGTGCGCGAAAGACGATCAGCGCGATTACTGCGACGACAAAGACCACCAGAAATCCGTAGCCCTCGACAAAGTACGCGGTAAACCAATCGTCTTCGGGTGGATGTTCTTCCACGGCTTGCGCGGCCACAGTTGTGCAGAACGCGATGCAACCGAGGGCGAGTTGTAATACGCGCAATACGCCACGATGACAGATGAGATTGTGAAGTGCTTTCATAGTGTTGGACTTTCTGTCGGAGTTTTTAGATCGGGTGGGCGCGGAGAGTTCCGACCCGGGGTAAGTTAGTGAGGATTTACAGGACGCGTCCGGCTAATCCGCGTCTGTGAATTTGTAACCGATTCCCCAGACGGTGAGCACCAACTGCGGATTGTCCGGGTTCTGTTCAATCTTTGCTCGCAGGCGATTGATATGGGAATCAATCGTTCGGTCATACCCTTCGTACGAGTAGTCCCAAATTTTTTCGAGCAAATACTTCCGCGGAAAGACGCGGCCGGGATTCGAGGCAAACAGACGCAACAAGTCAAACTCCTTAGGAGTTAACTCGACTTGCTTCTCGCCGATGGTAACCTCGCGGCGGATTGGATCGATCCGCAGGTTACCTCGCTGAATCGGCGCTTCGTCCTGACCGTCAGTTGCGGCTCCTGCGCGTGACCTTCGAAGCACGGATTTGATGCGTGCTTCCAATTCACGCAGGCTGAACGGCTTGGTGATGTAATCGTCGGCGCCCATTTCGAGGCCGAGCACCTTATCAACCACATCATCTTTCGCCGTCAGCATCAGGATCGGCATCTGCGGAGCTTTGAGCCGAAGCTCTTTGCACACAGCCAGGCCATCCATTTTCGGCAACATCAAATCGAGTACGACCGCATCAGGTCTGGCTTTCGCTGCCAGTTCCACTCCAGCCAATCCATCGCCCGCAGTGCTGACGCTGTAGCCGGCGCGCGAAAAGTATTCCTGAATGGCGCTCGAAATGTTTTCGTCGTCTTCAATGATCAGAAGTGAGGTTGCGGTTGCAGACGCAACAGCCAGTCCTGTAGCTTCAGCAGCGTGAGCTTGGCCCGACTTCCCGTTGTTATTTTCCGGCATGACCTAAAGTCCTCGAAACAGGGCGAGAAGGGGGTTGGAATGAGCGCACTGGTTGGTGCGCCAAAGCGAATATAACAGTCCACGATGCCCGACTCAAGCCCAATTTACCAAAATGACACAAATTGGCAGTGTCCGGTAGCGGACACAATTGTAAGAAGAAATTCAAATAGAACACAAAGCCGGAATTAACGGGGCGAGGCGCGAACTGTTATTTCGACGCGTTTAGCCGCTCACGCTCGGCATCAGTCCAATCGCAGAGCGTCTGCTTGTCCTGATCTGAGAGTCGGGCCGCCGGATGCATCGGCAAGTACGATGACAATGGCATCTGACTGTCAGTGACTTCATCGCAAATCTGCCGAAGTTTGCGATCCTGCCGGTCACGCGGAAGCTTTCCCCATTCGGAAATATTCAAATCATGGCGGCCTTCGTTTACATGATTGACGAGCCACCATGAAACCGGCGCGAACTGCGTATACCAGGGCCACATCGTCTTGTTTGAATGACAGTCGCGACACGAGCGATCGAGAATCGATGCGACCTCCGGCGTCATCTGTGTATGCGCTTCGATCGTCTGGGCTGGATCTATCGCGGGATTTGTACGCGCGGGACGATAGAATTGAACGCCGATGAACACAACCACCAGCACGATCGCCATCCATTTCAGAATTCGAAGAAGTCGTTTCATAGACGCGGCTGCTGTTGCATCGTCACTTAGAATTTAAAGCGACTATCGCTACCAGAACCACTACGAACAGCACGATTGCTCCGGCTACCATGCCCCACGAGCCGAGCATCATTCGGTTTTGCACGTCGGGAGGAAATTCAGCGCGCGGAATCTTCCCACATTTCTTGCAGCCGAATGCGCCAAACGCGCCACTCGAACGCTGCGGATGCGCACTGCAACTCGATAGCGCGAGAGCGCCCGCGAAGCAAAATGGCATCAAGTGAGCGACGGAATACTTCAACGTGTTACATGAACGAGCATCTCTGTGCCATTTTCGATCTTCAGCTCCTTGCCGCCGTTCATCGCCACGGAACCCGCTCCCGCCGCGCCGCCCACAATCAGGCCAATCGCCGCGCCTTTTCCGCCGCCGGCAATCGCACCAATGATAGTGCCGGCAGTAGCCCCGATGCCGCTGCGCTTAATCGTCTGACGGCCCCGGCTCTCAGATTGCACACCGCCCTCGTTATCGGTGCGGCCCTTGTCGCCGTACACGTGCGTGACGTAGCCATGCAAAGTACCGCTGCGGCTATCGCTCAAAGTGATCGAATCGAAAGCGAGGTTCATTGTCGTGCGTCCTTTAATCCGCTCCGACTTCACAATCGACTTAATGTGACCATAGACCCTGGCTTCATCGAATCGCGAAGGATTGATCACGGTGGCGGTGAACTTGTCGCCCACACGCGAGTCCTTGCTCGACAGCGTATCATTGAGCCGAACTTTCAAATCCGAGCCGACTGGAACCAAAGGCACAACGCGGCGTGTTGTTGGCGTAGCGCGTCGCAGCCGTGGCTTTGTTTGTGCAGAAGCGATTAACGGCATTGCCAGCAGAATCCCCAGCGTCAGAAGGACAAATCTTGAGTAGGATTTCATGGTGAACCTCCTTGAATCCAGATAGATCCGGATTCAAAACCTAACCGACAAAATCAGGAGAGCTTTATGGGAATATGATAGCGGGTCAGGGTGCGCCTTGCTACTAAGCAGCGGCTTCGTCTGCGTCAAATGTGCGGCGGCGACGGACGGTGCCGTCGGATTCGAAAATGTAAGCTGAGGGAGCCTCGCGCATGATGATGTCCTGCAAGCGCATCAAGCCGTAAAGCAGAGCTTCGGGACGCGGCGGACACCCGGGAATGTAGACATCGACAGGAATCGTGCGATCGACGCCCTGCATCGTTGAGTAGGAATCGAATGGCCCACCAGTGGAAGCACATGCGCCCATGGCGATGGCCCACTTTGGCTCTGGCATTTGATCGTACACGCGACGAACCACAGGACCCATTTTGAGTGTGACCGTGCCGGCGATGATGATGAGGTCACTCTGGCGTGGGCTGGGACGAAAAACTCCCGCGCCGAAGCGATCGATGTCGAAGCGGCTGGCGCCCGTTGCCATCATTTCGATCGCGCAGCAGGCGAGTCCGAAAGTCATCGGCCAGATCGCGGACTTGCGCGCCCAGTTGACCCCGAACTGCACCGGCTTTGAATCGATCACCGGCGCGGCGATCTTGTGCCGGACGAAATTCGTGATCGAATCGACCGTGGTTAGGACAAATCCTTCGTCGTGTTCAGCCATAATTCGTAGATGGTAAATGGTAAATCGTAAATAGTCGTTCTGGTATTTCTATTTACGATTCACGATTTACCATTCACCGTCCTTACGCCCATTCCAGGGCGCCTTTGCGCCACGCGTAATAATAACCGACGACCAGAATGCCGATGAAAACAAACATTTCGATCAACGCGAACTTGGTAAACGAAAAATCATTGCCCATGAAAATGATCGCCCAGGGCAAGAGAAAAATCGTCTCGACATCAAAAATCAAAAACAGCATCGCGACGATGTAGTAACGCACCGTGAAGCGATCGTGCGCGCCGGTTTCCGGATCGATGCCGCACTCGTACGGTCGCATCTTGTCTTTTTGATATTTCCACGGCCGGAGGAACCGCCCAAGAATCAACGGCAACACGGGGAAGGCAATTGCAAAAACAAAAAAGACCATCACCGGCAAATACGCCGTCGATGGTGCTCCGATCGTCTTCGTCGTCGTGGCCGCTTGCAAAAAGATGTGGCTGATCATGTTCAGCTTTTCTCTCGAACAATCACGCTGCTTTGGTCGCAGCAGATTCTAAGTTGGTGTGCAGCGACTGTCAACGACGTCTGTGCAATTACTGCTCCACAAAATTATAGATTACCACGCCGCTGACTCTCACCGGCTGGCCCGCCAATTTCGTGGGCGTGAACTTTGACTGGCGCGCGGCGGCGATAGCCGCCGCCTGCAAGAGGGGATGGCCGCTGACAGCGTGCGCCTCAGTGACGTCTCCGTTCTCATCAATAACGACCTGGACTGTTACCTGGCCCGACGCATGTGCGGCTCGGGCGATCGGCGGATAGGGCGGCTGAACGAGTTTGGTAGCTTTGCCGTTGAGCACGCCTCCTGAGATGGGCGGAAGCCGTGGCGTCGGTTTCGTTTGCTTCGGCGGTGGAGGCGGCTCGCTCGCGGCGCTGTTCTGGTTTGCGGTTAGCGTGCGGACACCCGGCGGTGCTGCTCCGGTTAATGGCGGTGGCGACTGTTCGGATTCAGGCGCATTTGAATTCTCAACTGACGTGTTGCTGTTGGAATTGTTAGCGCTTCGTCGTCCCATGAGGTTGCACAACGACAGCACCAGCACGAGCATTCCGATCGCGACGAATAATTTCATTGTAGTTTCTCCCCAAAGCGCTCAACGCCAATGACGTGGCACGCGCATCCTGCGTATATCACGGGCGTGACATGAAGTGGCACGCGCATCTTGCGCGTGATCCACGGGCGAGACGCCCGTGCCACCTTTTCATTATTCATTCGTCGTGTGACGACGAAGTACCTTGCAACAAACTGATCGCGTGATTCAGGACAGGCTGGATAACCTCAAAGCTCTCACGCACAGCCTTCGGCGAGCCAGGAAGATTAACGATAAGAGCCCCCGAGCGAATGCCGCTGACACCGCGTGAAATCATTGCCATCGGTGTCTTCTCAAGAGTCTGCACGCGCATTGCTTCAACTAATCCCGGCGCGGCGCGCTCGATTACGCGCAAAGTCGCTTCCGGCATGTTATCGCGCATGCCGAACCCGGTCCCGCCGGTCGTTACGATCAAGTTCACCTCTGGCCGATCGGCATATTCGCGTAGTTTATCAGCGAGTGGTTCGAGATCATCCGCAAGAATTTCTTTCGCAACAATGTGCGCGCCAATCGCGGTCAGCAGTTCGACCAACAGTTCGCCGGATTTGTCCTCGCGCTCACCATGTGAGCACGCATCGCTAGCAGTAATAACTACAGCGTGAATTTGAGACGGCATGACAATGAGGTCAGTACCACCTGCATCAGCAGGGGGGATAAATATTCAAACCGAGCGATGAGTGCTAACCCATCCGCTCACGCGGATGGTACTGACTTCATCGCGCGCCGGCGCTCACCGCATGCAACTCCTGCAACGCGTGCACGTCGATTTCACCGCGGACGGCGGTTGATCCGAGCGCTTCAACCAATGCATGCGCGCCGGTCATGGTCGTCACGCATGGCACGTTGTATTGCAAAGCCGCACGGCGAATCGCCTGTTCGTCATAGTGCGAGACGCGGCCCAGCGGCGTGTTGATGACGAGCGCCACTTCGCCTTTCTTGATGTGATCGACGATGTTCGGCCGCCCTTCATTTACTTTGAAAACTGTTTCGGCGTCGAGACCAACTTCGCGCAAACGTTCGGCAGTGCCGCGCGTAGCGATGATTTGAAATCCGAGGCGAGTCAATCTGCGCGCCAGTAATACCGCCGGGCCTTTATCTAATTCGTTGACGCTGATGAACGCCGTGCCGCGCTCCGGCAGACGCAATCCTGCCGAGGTCATTGCTTTGCCGTAAGCCTCGCCGAAGGTTTCGCCAATGCCCATCACTTCGCCCGTCGAATGCATCTCTGGCCCGAGAATCGGATCGACACCCGGGAACTTCGCAAACGGAAACACCGGCGACTTCACGTAGAACCGTTCGACAGTTAAATCAGGCGGCAGATCAAACTCTTTTAGCTTTCGTCCCGACATTACGAGCGCGCCGATGCGCGCGAGCGGAACGCCTGTGGCCTTTGAAACGAAGGGAACTGTGCGCGATGCGCGCGGATTCACTTCGAGCACGTAGACGCGATCGTGCTTGATCGCGAACTGAATATTCATCAGACCCTTCACCGACAGCGCCGACGCAAGCTTGCGCGTGTAATGCCGCATTGTTTCGAGGTGTTCTTCAGGAATGCGCACTGGCGGCAGGACACACGACGAGTCCCCTGAATGAATGCCGGCTTCTTCGATGTGTTCCTGAATGCCGGCAATCACGCACGCCGTTTCGTCGGCCAGCGCGTCCACATCGAATTCAGCAGCCTGTTCGAGAAACTTGTCGATCAGCACCGGCCGCTCATGCGAAAAATCGACGGCCGTGCGCATGTAGCGATCAAGTGTTTCCTCGTCATAAACGATGGCCATCGCGCGGCCGCCCAGTACGTAGCTGGGCCGCACAAGCACCGGGTAGCCGATGCGCTCGGCGATTTCGCGCGCTTCTTCGATCGAAGTGGCTGTCCCGTTTTCCGGTTGCGGAATTCCGAGCTCGCGCAGCAGCGTGCCGAAACGTTTGCGATCTTCAGCGAGGTCGATCGAATCCGGCGAGGTGCCGATGATCGGTACGCCGGCTTCATGCAGGCGCATTGCGAGATTTAGAGGCGTCTGGCCACCGAACTGCACGATGACGCCCCTCGGCTTTTCGACGTCGACGATGTTCATTACGTCTTCGAACGTGAGCGGCTCGAAGTACAAACGATCCGAAGTATCGTAGTCAGTCGAGACCGTCTCCGGATTACAGTTGACCATGATCGTTTCGTACCCCGCTTCGTGCAGCGCGTACGACGCGTGCACGCAGCAGTAGTCGAACTCGATGCCCTGGCCGATGCGGTTGGGCCCGGAACCGAGAATCATGATCTTCTGCTTATCGGTCGATTGTACCTCGTCCTCTTCTTCATAAGTCGAATACAAGTACGGCGTGTACGATTCAAACTCCGCGCCGCAGGTGTCTACGCGTTTGTAAACCGGAACGAGACCGAGTGACTTCCGATACGCGCGCACCTCGTCTTCGCTGCGTTTAGTCAGGTAAGCGAGACGGCGATCGGACAGCGCGGCTTCTTTAAACGCGCGAAGAAGATCCAGCGGAATAGTTTCCAATGCCGCTGGGGTGTCAATACCCGGAGCGGTAGCGACGGGGTTAGTTGACGCCACCGAGTCACGTGACCCGGTCGCTACCGCTCCCGGTACTGATACGATGGTCTCAATCTCGCGCTGAATCTCCATCACCTGCTGAAGCTGATCCAGAAACCACGGATCGATTTTCGACAGGCGATAGATCTCATCGATCGACCAACCATGTTCCAACGCGTAAGTGATGTACGAAAAGCGCTGCGAGTTCGGCCGGGCCAGTTTTCTTTGCAACTCATCGTTCGGCACGTCTTCAAGACGCAGAGGCTTTACTGCTTCCAGAGAACGCAAGCCTTTGAACAAAGACTCTTTGAAGGTGCGGCCGATGGCCATGACTTCACCGACCGATTTCATTTGCGTGCCGAGCACGTCTTCAGCTTCCTGAAACTTTTCGAAATTCCATTTAGGAATCTTCGTGACGACGTAGTCGATGGTCGGCTCGAATGACGCCGGCGTTTTCCTGGTGATGTCGTTCGGAATCTCGTCGAGTGTGTAACCGACGGCGAGCTTCGCCGCGATTTTCGCGATCGGAAAACCAGTGGCTTTCGAAGCCAGCGCCGACGAACGCGACACACGCGGGTTCATTTCGATCACGCGAACCTCACCGTTGTCAGGGTTCACAGCGAATTGAATGTTCGAGCCACCCGTCTCCACGCCGACTTTGCGAATGATCTTGATCGACATGTCGCGCAGCAGCTGATATTCGCGATCGGTCAGCGTCTGCGCCGGCGCGACGGTAATCGAATCACCGGTGTGCACGCCCATCGGATCGAAGTTTTCAATCGAGCAGATGATCACGACGTTGTCGGCGAGGTCGCGCATCACTTCCAACTCGAATTCTTTCCAGCCGAGGATCGATTCTTCAATCAGCACTTCGTGAATCGGCGAAGCAGCCAGTCCCGCGCGCACGATCTCTTCGAACTCTTCTGGATTGAACGCGGTGCCGCCGCCGGTGCCGCCGAGGGTGAACGATGGCCGAATAATCGCAGGATAATCCGTGGTTTTTACGATGGCTTCGGCTTCCGCCCACGATTTCGCGAAGCCGCCACGCGGCATGTCCAGGCCCGCTTCATCCATCGCCTCTTTGAAAAGCAAGCGATCTTCGGCGACCTTGATTGCCTGACGCTTAGCGCCAATCATCTCGACGCTGTGCTCTTCGAGCACGCCTGCATCATCCAAAGCGATCGCTAGATTCAAAGCCGTCTGTCCGCCGACCGTCGGCAGCAGCGCGTCGGGCTTCTCTTTCTTGATGATTGCGCTGACTGATTCGACGGTGAGCGGCTCGATGTAAGTGCTGTCGGCCATCACCGGGTCAGTCATGATCGTCGCTGGATTCGAATTGACGAGGACCGTCTGGTAGCCTTCTTGTCGTAAAGCCTTACATGCCTGTGTGCCGGAGTAATCGAACTCACAGGCCTGTCCGATGACGATGGGTCCGGAACCAATGATCAGAATTTTGTGGATGTCGGTGCGTTTTGGCATGTCGTATCACAAGCTGCCAGCTTGTGAAATCGCAGACTGGCAGTCTGCGGTACTTTTCCCTTGCGCTACAAGGCCGAAACATTTTACATAACTATGCCGCTTAGGCGAATTCGCTAAAGATTGGTTCGTATGATTAGTGAGATGAAATTTGGACTCGTCATTATGGTCGTACTGTTTTCAGGGACACAGTGCTTCGCCCAAAAGCCCGACGGCAACGATCTGCTCAACCCAGTTACCGTCAAGAATGATCTCTATCCCACGGGAGCGGATGCGAACAAGGAAATTGCGGACGCGTTGAAGGTCGCGTCCAGCAGCAACCAGCGCGTCATGCTCATCTTCGGCGGAAATTGGTGTTACGACTGTCATGTGCTCGATCAAGCATTGCACGAAGGTGAAGCAGGTAAGATCTTCAAAGATCATTTTCTGCTCGTGCATGTAAACATCGGGGAGGGCGACAAGAACCTCGACCTGGTGAAGAAGTACGAGACGACATTGGATTTCGGCGTTCCTACGGTTGTGTTACTCAACGGCTCAGGCCGCGTGATCTACAGCAGCACAAAGGGTGAGTTTGAACCAGCCCGCCGAATGATGAAGAAGGATTTGATCGCGTTTCTAAATGAGTGGAAATCGACGATAGTAGTGAGACCGTAAGATGACCGCCCAACTGACACGAAGAACGCGCGATCATCACGAATACCTTTCTCAACGTCTTGGATTTGAAGGAAAGCAGATGAGAATGAACAAGTCATGGTTTTGCCGACTGCCAGCCGCAATCATAGTTATTGCCTGTTCTTTAGTCCTAACCTCATGCGAGGGTACGTGGGACGTGCCAATCACCGAAAAGCCCACGCAAAAAATTGAAGCGAAACTGTTAGGTGATTGGAAGGAAAAAGGTGGTAACGATGTGATGAAGGTACGAAAATACGATGAGGAGACTTACATAATTTCGTTTGACGGTGATCTATACCGCGCGTTTCATTCGCAAACAGATGACCTCGCCCTCATTACGGTTCAAGATATCGACTCCGCAAGCCGGAAGTACGTGTACTTCGTTTACCGTTTGTCCAGCGATGGCTCCGCGCTCGCGCTGAGACCAATCAACGAAAAGGTGGTCCTAAAAACGGCCAAGACACCTGCCGACATTCGAACTCTGCTGCGGCAACACGCAAAGGACGCGGATTTGTTCGAGGAGACAGGTGAGTTCGTGCACCAATAGGGGGCCGATGCTCACCTTGTTGACCGTTATCGCACCTTGCTACGCGTCATGTCCTGTCTTGAGTAACTAAAAACTTTTTGCTAGTTTCCTCCTCGTTCCCCGAAGAAAATTGTTCGGCCTCCGCGAACCAATAAAGGCGAATGAGACGCGATTCTGACGCCTTCAGGTAAACTACCCGAATCAATAATGGTTCAAGCAAAGGCAAATGCGGAGAGCGGCTCGTCAGCGAAGGCTACCGATGCTGCTCCGCGTTTGGCGCCGGAAATTGAAACGCTGCGAAACGAAATTCAGGAACTGCGTCGCACCGGTCAATATCGATCTCTGTTTCTGTCACGTCTCGCGCATGAGCTGCGAACGCCGCTGACTTCGATTCTCGGTTTCTCAGAAATAATGTTAAGCCAGGAAAAACTCACCGACGCGCAGCGGGGTTTTTGCGAACGAATCCAAAGTTCCGCACAGCAACTTCAGGCGAGTCTGAACCAGTTGTCAGATTTGGCGCGGCTGGAGACGGGACAGACGCAATTGGCGTCGCAGGAGATTTCAATCACCGAAACCGTGCTTGCGGTATTGCCGGCGCTGGCGCGCGGCGCAGAGAAAAAGCGGCTCGAACTGAGATTTGAACCAGATGACGATCTGCCTTTCTTGATTTCCGACGCCGCGCGCGTGCGGCAGGTTCTCTACAACGTGCTGGCGTACTCGATCTATCGAAGTCCTGAGGCCGGCATGATCGAAATCAGCGTTGACGGTAATTCAGAAGAGGTCGCGGTTTTCGTGCGCGACAACGGTGATCGAATCGCGGATCCTTCCAACATCGGAATCATCGGTCCCGACGACAATTCCGGGACGGGGGAACTGAGTCTGTCGATTGCACGACAGGGATTGGAATTACTTGGCGGAAACTTAAGTGCGCAGAACATCGATTCGGGCGCCGAACTTAGAATTTATTTTCCAGTTCACGCGCCCGCCTAGGCGCTCGCGGCATTACCTAAACACGCCGTGTTATGATGCGGCCGTTCAAGCGACATCGACAATCAACTCTGCGGCATCGGTGACCCAATCATTAGAAATCCGTCAGGTTAAGACCATTGAAGAATACAACGCGTGTGTGCTCTTGCAACGCGATGTTTTTGGTTTACCTGACCTCGAAATTTCCCCGCGCAGACATTTGATCGTTTCCGAACAAGCTGGGGGCTGGACGTTAGGCGCGTTTGTTGGAGAGAGGCTCGTCGGATTTGTTCACCATCTCGCGGCGGTGCGCGGCCACGAGATTTTCGGCTACTCGCACATGATGGCCGTCGCCGCCGACTATCAAAACAAAGGCGTCGGCGCGCAGTTGAAGTGGGCACAGCGCGCACGTGCGTTGTCTGAAGGAACAGACTTTATCAAGTGGACGTTCGAACCTGTTAAAGCTCGCAACGCGCATTTCAATCTGAATCGTCTGGGCGTGGCCGTACGGAGTTACGCCGTTAATTTCTACGGCACAGATTACGGAAAAGATCCGGCGCTGTATAACGGCGGGTTGCCGGAGATCGACAGTGATCGTTTGTTTGCTTTGTGGGAATTGAATTCGCCGCGCGTCCAGGCTTTGTCCGAACGACGCGAAATGTCCCTGGGCGAGCCCGATGATGTTATTGAAATCTCGAACGATTTTGCGGCGATTTTGAGATCCGATCCGGCGGCGGCGAAGGCCGAGGCTCTGCGGATCCGCGAAGAATTCCTGCGCGCGTTCGCCGCGGGGTTTGTTTGTCGCGCGTTCAAGCGCGACGAGAAGCGGCCAAAATATCTGCTCTACAAAGAAGATCGTTAACTACAGACCAGCGAGGTCGGTACCCGGAGCGGTAGCGACGGGGTAAGAAAGCGTGACCCGGTCGCCACCGCTCCCGGTACTCACCTCTTTGTCGCGTGGCAAAATATCGTTAGTGGCAAAGCAATCAATCGAAAAACAGATCGAGAAGCTGCGCGCCGAGATTCGCCGGCACGAAGACCTCTACTATCTCGAAGATAATCCTGAAATCTCGGACGAAGAATACGATGCGCTCATCGCGAAGCTTCGCAGAGTCGAGGAGCAGCATCCTGACTTAATTACTCCGGACAGTCCGACGCAGCGTGTCGGCGGACGCCCGGCCGAAGGGTTTCCGGAATTCGTGCACCGGCGGCCGATGTTGTCGCTCGACAACAGCTACAACATCGACGAGTTGCGCGCGTTTGATGCGAGGTGCCGCAAACTTGCGGGCGACCGGCCGATCGAATACGTCGCGGAGTTAAAGATTGACGGTTTGTCGCTTTCGATTCACTACGACGATGGCGTGTTTGTCCGCGGCGTGACGCGCGGCGATGGCACCCGCGGCGAAGACGTCACCTCGAACGTACGGACAATTCGCAGCATTCCCTTGAAGTTACGCGACGATGCGAAAAGAGTTGCAGCGGAAATCGAAGTGCGCGGCGAAGCATACCTTTCGCGCAAAGTTTTCCAGAAGATCAATCGCGAACGCGAAGAAGCCGGCGAGCCGCGCTTTGCTAATCCACGAAACGCCGCAGCGGGGACGCTCCGGCAGTTGGATCCGTCGATTACAGCGCGCCGGCGATTAGGGATGTTTGCGTACGACGTGCTGGCGGGCGAACGCAAAGCTTTTGACACGCACTGGGAGGCGCTGAACTGGCTCCAGACTGCGGGCCTGCGCGTCAACACGAATCGCGCGTTGTGCGATTCGATCGAAGGCGTGATCGAGTTCTGCAATGAAATGGAAGCCAAGCGCGAGGAACTGGATTACGAAATCGATGGCGTCGTCGTGAAGATTAATTCGACGGCGATGCAGGAAGACTTCGGCGCGACAGGCAAGGCCCCGCGTTGGGCGATTGCTTACAAGTATCCGGCGCGGCAGGCGACAACGCGGGTGAATGACATTCTTGTTTCCGTCGGACGCACGGGGGCACTGACGCCGGTTGCGATGCTTGAACCAGTTCCGCTCGGTGGAGTCACCGTCTCACGTTCGACGCTGCACAACGAAGATGAGATTCAGCGGCTCGGTTTGAAAATCGGCGACTGGGTCTTGATCGAGCGCGGCGGTGACGTGATTCCGAAAGTCCTCAAAGTCATTGAGTCGAAGCGAACGGGCAAGGAGAAGCCGTTCAAGATGCCTAAGAAGTGCCCCGTTTGCGGCGGTCGGGTGTCGCGCCCGGAGGGCGAAGCCGTCTCGCGTTGTATCGCGGCGGATTGTCCAGCGCAGTTGATTGGCCGAATTCTGCACTTTGCGTCGCGGCGCGCGATGCGAATCGAAGGACTCGGCTTTGCCCTCGCCGATCAATTAATCGAAAAGAAAATGGTGAAAGACGTTGCCGATATTTACAGTTTGACGCTGGACGATCTGGTCTCGCTCGAGCGGATGGCGAAGAAGTCAGCGACGAACGTTTTGAATCAAATCGAAGCGAGTAAGTCCCGTGACTTGTCGAACCTAATATACGGACTCGGCATTCGTCACGTCGGCGAGCGCACCGCGGGAATCCTGGCGCGTGAGTTTCGTTCGCTCGAACGACTCTCACATGCGTCGGTTGAGGAAATCGACAATATTCGCGAAATCGGTCTGACGATGGCGCAGAGTATTCACGACTGGTTTGCCGACGAGGGTAACGCTCGATTGTGCGACCGTCTGTATGCTGCGGGAGTTCGCACCGAACTGGAAAAGACCACCGCGAAAGAACAGCCGCAAACACTCTCGGGAAAGGTTTTCGTTTTGACCGGAACCTTACCGGCGATGACCCGCGACGAAGCGACTGCGCTAATTGAAGCGCGCGGTGGCCGTGTCACTTCATCGGTCAGCAAGAAAACAGATTTTGTTCTAGCAGGTGAAGAACCGGGATCGAAACTCGACAGAGCGAGTCAACTCGGGGTGAACGTCATCGACGAAAACGAATTCAAGAAGATGATCTCATGAGCGTTTACACAACGGGGAGCGGTGGCGCGATGGGGAAGAAGTCAGTACCATTTGCGCAGGCAAATGAGCAGAGAGGCTGCTCTCAGATTGAAGCTTTGTTCCATCCGCGCACGCGGACGGTGCTGACAATCACGCGGATGGTACTGACACCTGAGTGGATCAGTTGCTGATTGCGCGATGGCGCGCTCAAGTCTAAACTCAACGTCAATGTCATCAACCGAACCTAAGAAAGAATCGAAACTCGAACTGGGTTACACGCTTCTGTGCGACGACGTGCGGCTTGAAGTTGGCAATAAATTGTCCTACATGGGGGTTTTCCAAAGCATCATCGTGCCGCAGCTACCGGTATGGCTGCCAAAACTAGCCGTGGTCAATCATTGGCGAGGCGAAGGGACTCATCTTTCGGAAGTGAGAATTCTGATGCCCGATCGCCAGCAGGCGCTGGTCGTCTCACAGCCGGCGCGATTTGAAATCAACCAGGGCTCCGCCGATAACATAAGCTTTTTTGTGAATGTGACTTTTCCGGTAGCGGGAGAGTATTGGGTGCAGACCCTGGTCGACTCGAACTTATTCGAAGAGCGCGGACTGATCGTTTCCGATCAGCAATTGATCGCGTCCGCGGAAGAGACTTCGGAAGCAGTCAACTGACGCCGCTCTCACAGCAAAGCGTACGTCTTAATTTTGTAATTTAAGGTCGTGGTGCCCAACCCCAACAGTTTGGCCGCGCGGGCCTGATTGCCGTCCGCGAGATCAAGCGCGCGCTTGATCAACTTGACTTCGAACTGTTGCACCTCTGCGAAGAAGTCGACCGCGCCATTCGTTCCAAGTGTGGAGATTGTGGCATTAGCATCTGCCAACTCAGCTTCATGCTCGAGGGCTGACGCCTCATCGATCAACTCAGTGGCCATCTCGCGAATTTTTTTAAGCCGCTGAGCCGTGTGCTGGGTTCGGGCGCGCGACGGCAGTCCGCGCAAATGACGTTTATTGATATGTTCGACAAGTGCTGCTTTTGCTGTGCTCATGAAAAATAGAAACTCCCCTGTTTACAGATCTCCGGGGCGATATTACAAAGACGCTGTAAACGTTTAATTGGTTCCACGAATTTTCTACACACAAGTAGTAAACACCGCTACAGTCCTGTCTGTGTCAAGGAAATGTTAAGAGATGTGGTTGAGAAGTCCTGCGAGCAGTTCGAAATCGGAATCACGCTTCAGGGTTTTCCCTAGGGCGAGCGAATGTCGCGCGAGGATTTTGTAAACTTCATTCGCATCTTCAAGTCCTGGACCGTCGAGCGCGATCAAATGTTTGCGAGCGGTTTCGAAATCACCGCGCGCGTAAGGACCAGTCAACGCACGCGCAGTGGAGTTCTTATCGAGATTCGTGGTTGTGCTTTTCAACAAAGGCAATAATATCTGCTGTGCTTCGCGCGGGGACAGGCCGCACTTCCGCAGCATCAACATGGCCAAATCGAATAAAGCTACCACGTGGCCGGACGTCATCACTGCGGCCGCGTGATACAACGGTTTCGATTCCGACTTGATGGTGAAACTTTGACCACCCAGCTGGGTAGCGAGCATGCGCGCCACGCGAATCGCACGAGCATCGCCTTCAATACAAAAATAGACGTCGCGAAAAATTTTTGGGTCGGATTTCATATCCGCAACTGAAACGAGCGGATGAAGTGATCCAGTCGCAATTCCGGCAAGCCGTAACGGCTTTAGTATTTGTGAGGAAGTCGCGCCACTCGTGTGCAGCACGGTTCGCGCTTTTCTGGTTGACCTGCCAACATCCTTTCTAAACACGGCCATCAGCTCATTGGCAACCGTCTCGATCGCTGCATCGGGCGTCGCGATAATGATTAAGTCACTGCCCGAGAGTCTCTGATAAGGCCCGGAATGCTTGTCGTGAAACTGGCGCCAGGTCACCGCTAAACTGCGCGGATCGATGGCCTTGGCAGCACGCCGAGCCGTAGCAATTCGTCTAGCCAAGACGACTTCCAGCCGATGTCCGCTTCGACGCAGGGCACGTCCCAGCGCTGTGCCCAGCCGCCCGGACCCGATGATTGATATCCGTAACGGTTTAAGGCCTTTGCGGCTGGAACTTCCAGTTCGAGACTTGTCGCTTGACTGTTTTGAAGGGGCCGGCATATTCGTTGAGGACATTGGTCGTCGGTTTGCGGACTTTAGCATGCGCCAAAGAGCGCAGCAATTGCGTGGTTTTTCCGCGCGGGTCGTCTATAATGGCGGTGCAGGTTACAAAAAGAAGCGGCTTGAAAAGAAAGGTTAAGGCTTTGCGCAACCCGATTTTACGGCAGCGCATCCAAGCGATGCCTTAATTCAGCAGTGCCGATGCCTCGGGTGCTGTGCCTGGCAGAAAAATTCGGCCGCACAGATGAAGCGGTCACCGAGAGATCAAGTCTCGGACTCTGGAGGAAATAATGAACACTCGCCTCTCTCGCGCCTTTGTGGCTCTCATCATCGCCGGTAGTCTTTGGATGACGAGCATTGCCGCGGTGGCCGCGCCTCGGCATGCCCAGGATCAGAAACCGGCATCCACGACTCAGCAACAAGACCAAGACAAGACCGCAAAGACCGATCAGCAAACAACTCAGCCGTCCAGCGGAAAGCCCCTGTCCACCAATGAAGACCCGACGATGATCGGGAAACGAAATATCAACAAAGGTATCTGGGGAAGGATGGCAGGCGGCACCGAGAGCGAAGTGAAACTCGGTCGCCAATTAGCAGCTGAGGTCGAGAGAGAATCGAAATTTGTCGACGATCCGGTTATTACTGAATACGTGAATCGCGTCGGCCAAAACATTGTCCTCCACTCAGACGCGAAGATTCCATTCACCATCAAAGTAATCGATTCCGACGAAGTGAACGCCTTCGCTCTGCCAGGCGGATTCTTTTTTGTCAACAAGGGCCTGATTCTTGCCGCCGATAATGAAGCTGAACTTGCCGGCGTGATGGCCCATGAAATTGCTCACGTCTGCGCGCGGCACGCGATGGAAAACCAGCGCAAGATGCAGATTTTGGATTATGGAATCCTGGCGGGGATTCTGCTGGGCGGTGGCGTTCTCGGTAATGTGCTTTACAACGGCGGCGGCTTCTTTGAAGGCATGGCGTTTCTGCATTTCAGTCGCGGCGCGGAAGAAGAGGCAGACAAACTCGGCGTGCAGTACATGTGGGCCGCCGGCTACGATCCCAACGCGATGGCCACGATGTTCGAGAAGCTGGAAGCCAAGAACAAAAAGAAACCGGGCACGCTGGCCAAGATGTTCATGGACCACCCGGCCCCGGCCGCCCGCCGTGCTTCCGCGATCGCTTTGGCGGCTCGTTTTCCGGAAAAAGATGAGTACATCATCAGCACTTCTGAATTCCAGCGCGTGAAAGGTCGTCTGCTGCGCTTATCGAATGCGCGCGCGAGTTCTGCCGGCGCGATTGCGGGCAGTGATGATGGCACGCCAGGGCGTCCGACTTTGAAGCGACGAAACCCGACGCCGGATGATTCAACGACTACGAATCCGGACGGCACACCAAAGGCGGAGCCAAACAAACCGGCGCCGCCGACACTGCGCAGGGATCCAAACGCGCAGCCGCAACCGTCGCCGACACCACAACCTTAAGTTTGTACCTGCGGGCGGCGACCGTCGCCCGATAAATTAAATTGACAGTGTCGCACTTTGAAATTCTCTGTGTCTCTGTGCGACGACTGTGTCTCTGTGATGGCGGCGGTTTTCTCGGCAGTGCTCACCACGGAGGCACAGAAATCACACAAAGACACAAACAGCTGCCACTTCAAATAAGCCACGATCCTCGATTAGAATCTCAACGCGAGTCTTAACCCCGGAGGTCTCATGTCATTCGCCACTTTTTTCCTGCTCCAAGCTGAAGGTGTAGTGGGCGGCATTTTGCTGCTGTTCGCGTTGTTTATCCTCGGCATTTTGCTACTCATCATCGCGGTCAAAACGATCAAGATCGTTCCGCAAGCGACCGTAATGCTGATTGAGCGCCTGGGGCGTTTCAGCCGCGCCGCTTCGAGCGGACTCAACATTATCGTGCCGTTCTTAGATCGGCCACGCGCGGTCTACTGGACAAACACACGGCCTGGCCTGACGTCGATCGATCTGCGCGAGCAGTACATCGATCTGCCGCCGCAGCCGGTAATCACGCGCGACAACGTGACGATCCATGTCGATTCAGTGGTGTACTGGCAAATCATCGATCCGATCAAAGCCGTCTATGAAATGAATGATCTGGTGGGCGGCATTGTGCAGTTGACGATCACGGGCATGCGCGCGGTGATGGGTGACATGGATCTCGATCACACGCTCTCGCAGCGCGATCAAATCAATTCAAAGCTGCGCATTATTTTGGACGAGGCCACCGACAAGTGGGGCGTGAAAGTCACGCGCGTGGACGTGAAGAACATTAATCCTCCCGAAGACGTCCGCGTCACGATGGAGAAGCAAATGACCGCCGAGCGCAACCGTCGCGCGCTTGTGCTGCAGGCAGAAGGCGAGCGCCAGGCAGCCGTAACCCGCGCAGAAGGCGAGAAGCAAGCCGCCGTCACACGTTCAGAAGGCGAGAAACAATCGGCGATCTTGCAAGCTGAGGGTTTGGCGCAGGCACGTCTCCGTCAGGCGGAAGCCGAGGCCCAGGCGATCGCCCAGGTGGCAGAGGCGATGCACGAGCACGGCAATCCGGCGCAATACTTGATCACGACGCGTTACATCGAAAGCTTGCGCGACATGACCAAGAGTAACAACGCGAAAGTAATCTTCATGCCGGTTGAAACATCGACGATGCTTTCCAGCGTCGGCACGATCAAAGAGATGTTTGCCGAAACGGGCACGACATCGTCAGACGATTCGAAGGGCCAACCACCACCGAGGCAGTTGCGGTAATTTCATTCTCACCGCGCTTTAGCGCGGTAATAGCCGTTCGCATTTTCTGTAGCCCAGGCGTTCGCCCCCGGGTAAACAAATCAAACCGAAACAGAAGCCCCATCCATGGGGCTTCACTATTTTTGGTTCACCGCTCCCAGCCGTAAACGGCTGGGCCACAGAAAACGACTTGAGAAACAAGGCTTGCGCTAACTCTCGCAAATTGGCAATTTGCGCTACAGCATGTAAAATCCTCCGCTTAATTTGTGAGCGAAACAGCTAACAATGTGACAGGCGAACTCACGCGCCCGGACAACGTCGAAGCGCGCATCTTCCGCTCGATGGCCGTTGCGGTGGCCATCGCCTTAGTCATTTGCGCGGTCGTCGCGCCGTGGCGTGTGACACTGGGAGTTTTACTAGGCGGCGGCCTTTCACTTCTGAACTATCGTTGGCTGCATGGATCTGTCGCGGCACTCCTGAACGTGCAGACGCCAGGTGCAAAACCGCGGATGAGTCTTTGGAAACATGCTTTTCGTTATCTCATCGTTGGCGGTGTGGTTTTCGTGGCTTATCAGCTAAACATCATTTCGTTGTCGGCAACGATCGCCGGGCTGTGTTCATTCGTGGTGGCCTTATTCGTTGAAGCTTTCCGGCAGTTCTATTTCGCAATCATTCGTCGAGAGGAATCCTTTTGATGTTCTTTTTGCTGCAACATGGCGAAGAAGCCGGGCACACGGCGGAAGCTGCACACGGCGCGGAACAGACCGCTGAACACGCTGAACATGTGCCGGTACTCGCCCAGATGGTGAACCACTATTTCGGCGAATGGGCCTACAACTTCGAGATGAAGTACACCTATCCGAAGTGGAAATGGCTGCTCGCGAAATTCGGCTCGACGCCGGAAGCGGTGTTCGGA
The DNA here is from genome assembly GCA_965653675.1 of uncultured bacterium. Lineage (GTDB taxonomy): Bacteria > Acidobacteriota > Blastocatellia > Pyrinomonadales > Pyrinomonadaceae > UBA11740. Next base: position 7,255 of record CBFHBA010000029.1, on the reverse strand, counting down.
GCTTACACACCAGAGAACGCCATTCCCTGGTACACGGTCATGTTCATCCTGGCATGCATCATCACCGTTGCATTGATTTGGATCATGAAGGGCAAGCTTTCTGAAGATGAACCCGGCGGCGGTCAACAGACTTTGGAAGTTGGCGTGCTCGCGGTTCGCAGCATGCTGGAAGACATTATCGGCCCACATGGTTTGCAGTACTTTCCGGTCGTGATGACGTTTGCGGTTTTGATTCTTGTGTCGAATCTGATGGGATTCTTCCCGCTGTTCATGACGCCGACTGCCGCGACCAGTGTGACGTTCGCGCTCGGGCTCTCATCATTTGTTTACTACAACTACATTGGCATTAAAGAAAACGGAATATTCGGTCACTTGAAACATCTCGCGGGCCCAATCCCGCTGATGGCGCCGCTGATCTTTTCCATTGAGCTGATCAGCAACCTGATTCGGCCGTTCACCTTGGGCATACGTCTTTTCGCGAACATGTTCGCAGATGAAAAGGTCCTCGACACGATTGCGCATTTGGTGCCCGGCATCACGTACTGGGGAGTGCCGGTGTTGCTGATGCCGTTGAGTCTGTTCGTCGCTTTCATTCAGACATTTGTGTTCGTCTTGCTGTCGCAGCTTTACATCAGCGAGGTCTCGCATCCGCCGCATGACCCTCATCATGAGCATGAAGAGGATGGAATGGAGATCATCGCGCCGGTTCTTACTTGATTTCGTGTCACAGACTCTAGTCTGTGATTTACCGAATTGATCACAGACTGAAGTCTGTGACACTTGGTCTCATAAATGCGTGATCGAGCGATGCGGCGCCGCGCCGCACACGTTGAACGCAAGGCAGTTTCGCGAGCGAAAGAAGCAGCAGCCAATACTTACAATTATAGTCTGTATCGCAGGAGCGCCGTTGTAAGAGGGGCGGTGGATACCGGATACCGGCGAAATCATAACCGGCTGTGACTTCACGTGGTTCGCTCAGTTGTAGAACAGGCCGCCGGCCTGTTCAATTCAACCGAAACAGGCTGGCAGCCTGTTTTACAGGAGAAGAGCAATGAGAAAGATTGGTTTGTTCTTGATGGCGGTCGTGGGATTGATGGTTGCGGCGGTGCCGGCTTTCGCTCAGGCCACGAACGACGCAGCGGCCGCCGCTACGGCGAGCGCCAGCGGTACTAAAGCAATCGCGGCGGGTGTTGGTTTTGCCATCGCCGTGTTCGGCGGTGCACTCGGCCAGTCGCGAATTGGCGCGGCGGCTTGCGAAGGCGCAGCGCGCAATCCCGGCGCGGCCGGACGCATTCAGACGATGATGATTCTCGGTCTCGCGCTGATTGAATCACTCGTGCTGTTTGCGCTGCTGATCGTATTCGTGAAGGTCTAACGACTGGAAACGAGTCGTATCGTTCCAAAAGCGAGCGGAGCATTTTGTCTCGGCTCGCTTTTTTTCCGCACCGGTGAATTAACTTATCGGTACTATCTTTGCTGAGGTTTGGCGCATCTGATAGGCTACGCCTCTCCTCGAACACACAAACAAATGAAGGTTTGTCCCGTCTGCAACCGAAAATACCCTGACTCGATGACGCTGTGTTCAGCCGAAGCGGCCGTGTTACAGCGACTCGAAGATCCTCTAATTGGTCAGACGCTCGCCGGCAAGTACAAGATCGAGAAGTTGATCAAGCAGGGCGGGATGGGCGCAGTCTATCGGGGTAAGCACGTGCTGATGGACAAGACTGTGGCGATTAAAGTCTTGAAGCCATCGCTCGCCGGCGACGACGCAGTGGTCGCACGCTTCTCGCGAGAAGCAAAGGCCGCTTCCAAAATCTCGCATCCGCATGCAGTCGTCGTCACTGACTTTGGCGAAGCTGAGAACGGTGTCGTTTTCCTCGTGATGGAATATCTCGACGGCCGTACCCTGAAGGAACTTATTGCGTCGGATGGCCCGCTGCAGCTCGAGCGTGTCGTGAATATTGTGCGGCAGGTGGCGGGCGCTCTTGATGCGGCCCACTCGCAGGGTGTGGTTCATCGTGACCTGAAGAGCGAGAACATCATGCTTGTGCGTCATGATGGGGATGAGTGGTCGAAGGTTCTGGATTTTGGCATCGCCAAGATTCGGCAGCCGGAAGGATCGACCGAGTCTGACATTACGCACGCGAATCTCGTCGTCGGAACGCCGCAGTACATGTCACCAGAGCAATGCTCGCAGTCAGGCGCGCTGGACGCGCGGTCTGACGTGTATTCGCTCGGAATCATTCTGTACGAAATGCTTGCGGGACGCGTGCCATTCGCGGGTGAGTCAGCGACGGTGATCATGATGAAGCAGGTGCAGGATCCGGCACCTTCTGTCTTGTCGGCGCGGCCAGATCTTCCGCAAGCGGTAAACGGCGTAATCAAGAAAGCGCTCGCCAAGCAGCCCATAGATCGTTATCAGTCAGCGGGCGAGTTGTCATCAGATTTGCTGAAGGCGGCTTCCATGGAAGCTGCGCGCGACGCTGCTCTTGTTGCTCTTAACGCTGCGCAGACTGTTCCGAATAGACCGGTAGGCGCAACGGTCGACGACGCAGACGAAACCACCGTGGTGCGACCGCGTCCTCAGGTTACCCAGGTCCGTCGCGACATCCGACCTAACCCGCGCCCCGAATTAACCGTCGAACGATTCAGACCATGGCGGGTGATGATCCCGGCCGCAATTGTTTTGATTGCGGTGTTCGGTGTGGTTTTTTTTCTGACACGAAGCGGCAGTAATCCTGTCGATCAAACGCAGAGTCAGCCGGGCCTTCAGGCTGACCCAAACAGCCAGGCGGTGCAGCCCGCCGGCACCCCAACCGGTCAGACGGAAAACGACATTCGCTCAGTCACAGTATCGAGTCCGACGCCGACTCCGAGTACACGGCCCACACCGAGTGCGACCGAAATTCCGGCGACCGTGACCGGCAATTTCGGCAGCAACGAGAACAGCAATCGCAGCGGCAATCGAAACTCGAACCGTTCTGCTCAGCCGACGCCTGAACAGACCGAGAATCCACCGCCGCCACCGCCGCGACCCTCACCCACGATTCGGAGCGTTCCAAAGACCACACCACCTGAGGCGACTGCAAGCCCGAGGCAGTGAGTCTATTTTACGTGAGTTGTAATAGCCTTTGCCTCAAACGTCGGCGAAGCCGACGAATGACAGTAGCCCAGCCCTTTAGGGCTGGGTAATCGTACAAAACAAAACGGAGCCCGCGAAGCGGGCGACAGACAATTACATCGTCTGTCGCCCGCTTCGCGGCTAAGACTCGAATTGCACTTGGATCCCAGCGCTGAAGCGCTGGGCTACTTTCATTCCGTCCGCTTTGCGGACGATACTTTTGAGGCACGGTCAGTCGCGATCGCGTTCTCGATTAATTCCATCAGTTTCGTCGCGTCTGAAATTTCAACTTCAATTTGTGCGACGTAGCAGGGAAGTTCGAAGCTGAGGGATTGCAGCTTCACTGAATCTTTCGCGGTCGTGATGAGCGCTTGCGCGCTCTTCGTTTTCGCCTGTTCGATGATGCGGTCGATATCCGCTTGAGAATATGTGTGATGGTCGCGAAATGTTGTTTCATAGCGTACGTCGCATTCTGCGGTGCGTAGCTGATCAAAAAACGCCCGCGGGTTGCCAATGCCACAGAATGCCGCAAATGGCTGGTTCATATTGGGAGTGTCTTTGTCGAATTCATTCGCATCCAACCGCCGAAACTGTTGGATCGTCGTTCGCGACTCAAAGATGGAAGCGTTCGTCACTTGCCGAATGCGATCCATAAGTTCAACCGCGCCGCCGTCGGAAGTTCTGGTGAGAACGACACAATCAGCTCGATTCAAGCTCTCGATCGGCTCTCTGAGGATGCCTGCCGGCAAAAGCCGCCGGTTGCCGAACGGATTGGTCGCATCGATCGTCACGATGTCCAAGTCGCGCGCGAGACGACGATGCTGAAAACCGTCATCAAGCAACAGCAGGTCGCTCTGCAAATGTTCAATCGCATATGTCGCTGCTGCAACTCGATCCGCGTTGCACACTACCGCGCTTTTTCCTGCCAGCGACTGAGCGAGCATCATGGCTTCGTCGCCAGAATCCGTAACGCCGCAAAGAATTTGTTTGCCGTCAGAAACAATCACTTGTCGATTCGCGTTTTCGCGACGGTACCCGCGGCTGAGAATACAGACTCTTCGGCCGCTGTCAGAGAGAGAGTTTGCCAGCCACTGCACAAGCGGCGTTTTGCCGGTACCACCTACCGTGATGTTGCCGACGCTAATCACGGGCGCAGCAACCTTGTGCGTCTTCAAGAATCGGTTTTCATAGCCTGAAGAACGTGCCTTTACGGCGGCGCTGTACAAGGCACTGAGAGGAGCGAGCGCAATTGTCGCAGCGCGGTTCATTTGGCAGGCACCGGGTCGGCGGTCGCCGGAATTTCGAAAGCGCGTTCTTCGCGCTGCGAAAGAATCGAACTGATCAATTCGAGTGTCCGGTTTGTAGCGCCGCGATTATTCCTACATACCGCGCTAGCCCGGTCCCCAATCTCCGCCCGGCGTTTGGTATCACTGAGCAGTTCCTGAAGGACTCGGGCGAGTTCAGCTGCCGGCTCCAGAGTGTCACTCAATTGAAGTAACGCTCCTTCTGCCAACATTGCTTTGGTAATCGCTCCGAAGTTTGAAGTGTGCGGTCCCGTGATGGTGCAAATACCATGAGCCGCCGGCTCGATAACATTGTGGCCGCCGTGAGGAGCGATACTGCCGCCGACGAACGCGATGTCGGCAAGCGTAAAAACTGCTCCCAGCTCGCCGATTGAATCCAACAGGACGATATCCGCAGCCGCATCGTCGCGCTTCGCCGGGGTCGCTCGGCGTGCCGTGGAGAATTCTGAGTCACCTAACAAAGTCGCTACTTCCGCAAACCGCTCGGGATGGCGCGGCGCCACCAACAGTCGAAGATTCGGGTACGACTGTCTGACGGCGCGAAACGCGTTCAGGATCACAGCCTCTTCCGGATCATGCGTGCTGGCGGCAACAAACAACGGTCGACCGTCGGCGAAACCAAAACGCATGCCAATCTGATTTGTTAGTTCGGGATCGGTGGCGCTTCCAACGCTGTCGAATTTCAAGTTGCCGACGGTGACAATGCGATCGTTAGCCAAGCCCAATTCATGAATTCGCAGCGCGTCCTGTTCGCTTTGCATTGTGGCGAGTGTCAGATCGTTCAGCACGCGCGAGATGAAAGGGCGAATTCGCCGGTATCGGCGAAACGACTTGTCTGAGATTCTCCCGTTCAGCAAGACGATCGGCGTATTCCCGTTGCGTGCGGCACGAAACAGATTTGGCCAGAGCTCTGTTTCCATGATGAAGATCGCCGCGGGATCTATTCTCCGCAGCACACGTCGCACAGTCCACGCCCAATCGATTGGGAAGTAGAAGACGGCTGCGGCTTGGCTTTTGAAAATCGTCTGTGCCAGGCGTGGGCCTGTGACTGTAGTTGTGGAAATGACGGGCGCGTGGTTCGGAAATGTCTGTTTAAGCCGGCGAACGAGCGCAAGCGCGGCTTGCGCCTCACCCACGGAGACGCAGTGCAACCAAATTATGGGACGGCCGTCAGACTCGACCTTCGGAATGTCGCCCAGACGTTGGCGAAGTCCCGTTACGTACTTGCCGTTGCGCAGTGCGTCGAGCGCAAATTTTGGAAGCAGCAGGACGAAGCCGAGCGTCAGAAGGAAGCTGTAAAGAAGGTACATCGCGGCAACTCTAGTCGGTGAATGTCGAGTCAGACAAGAAGGAACACAGACTAGAGTCTAAGCTACTTGGCGCGCTCCATGTAGCGGCCTTCGACTGGGTCGACACGGATGCGGTCGCCCTCGTTGATGAACGGTGGAACCTGAATAATCACTCCATTTTCCAGCGTGGCGGGCTTGTTAACGTTAGAAACCGTCGCGCCTTTCAAAGACGGTTCGGTTTGGGTCACGGTCAGTTCCAGTGATGGCGGAAGATCAATTCCGATCGGCGCGCCTTCATAGAATTCCGCCTGAATCTTAAGTCCCGGGGACAGCCACTGCGCCGCGTCGCCCAAATCGTCATCGCTCAACGCCACCTGCTCGTAAGTCTCGGTATTCATAAAATGATGATGTGAGCCGTCTGAATACAGGTATTCCATCTCATGCTGTTCCATCGACGCGCGCTCGATCGTATCGGCCGACCGAAAGCGATGTTCGAAAGACGAGCCGGTGCGAATATTGCGCAGCTTCGTTTGAATCATCGCGCGGAGATTGCCTGGCGTATGGTGACGAAATTCAACGACTTTGCACGGCTGGCCCTCAAAAACGATGACCATGCCCCGACGAATTTGGGTTGCTGGGATTGCCATTACTAACTATTTGATGCTCCTTAACAGTGATTCCGGTCGCACAGATGTCGATCCGCTGGTGTTCGCAAACCGTGTAGTCTAGCGAGGCCGCTACATAATTGTCCAGCGACGTAAGAGAGAGCTAGTGGTTTGAATGGGGCAAGGCACATCTTGCGCGTAATTCTCGGGTGGGATGCCGCGCCGTTTCCCAAAGTGAACCAGCCCTACAAAAAGATCGAGCGAGCAACCGTTGCGTAGCAATTCTCGTCAACCGCTTCCGCTTCGATTGCTCGCTCTTCAGGAGGAGCCCACCTACCTGAATGTCTAAACGTAGCTGAGGGAATAAAGTTCCGGAATCCGAGCGGCAAAGGGCGAAGGGCAAAGGTATAGACATTAACTACTAGAACGCTCTCTGCGCTTAGGTTTTGCGCTTTGCCGCCTAAGCCGCGCGCGCCCGCAGCTCACGATTCTTGCGGACCACTCGGTCCAGCCAATCCTGCGATGCCTGATAACGCGGGAAACGCTGCTCTTCCGAGCGAAATGCCGGTGTGTGATAGTAGCGCCGGCCATTGATAATCTTTGCCGGATGCTTGATGTGCAGCATCTCGTGGTAAAGGATGTACTCGACGAACCACTCCGGCACGTCGCGCGAATCGAGCGCTTTGCTGATAGTAATGGTGTTGTGGACGGAATCGTGATGACCGAGAATCCTTTTCGCGCGGCGTTTTGACCAGGTTAGGACTGGCTTCTCGAGTTGATTATCGAAGTGACGGCGGTTCAGCCGCTCGAAGAGCTCATCCAGATCATAAATCTTGCCGTGCGCGCTCGAGATTACTTTGCGACCTCTTTTTTGACGCGCAATGTCTGACGCACGCAGGACTTGAGGACTGAATGCATAAGATCGATAGATTTTTT
>CBFHBA010000028.1:0-70262 GCA_965653675.1 uncultured bacterium | reverse complement strand
TCTAGGTTCTAGGTTCTAGGTTCTAGGTTCTAGGTTCTAGGTTCTAGGTTCTAGGGCTCCACTGCTTACTGCTTACCGCCTTCTGCTTACTGCCTTCTGCTTACTGCCTTCTGCTTACCGCACACTGCTCACTGCTCACTGAACCATCAACGTCGGATTCCAATGCCGCTTATCCTTCATGTGCTGAATGTGACAAGAAGTACAGCTAGGTTTGTCTGAGGCAATCACCTGCCCGCCGGCGCGTGGATCGACCTGACCGTTATGACATTTGCTGCACGTGGTGCGCGGCGTCGCTAAATCGATCGGATCGCGCGTCACATGACAACTCGAGCAACTCAACTCTCCTTCTTTATTTCCCGCTAAGCCGCCAACCGCGCGGACACGATAAAGGTGTACCGCGTGAAATTGTTTGCTGCGCCATTGGTCGTCGGTATCCGTCGGCAACCGCTCGAGCTTCAGACTCTCTTTTCGCTGTGCGATTTCTTCCGGATCCAATCCCGCCCACTTCCAGTGACCGTCAAGCACCGGATAGCCGAACGTGCCGCCATGCGGCGTAGAGACGCGCTTGCCGTTGTAAGTTTTCTTGTTCGTGTCGTTGTGACAGTTAAAGCAGGACAGTAGCGCGCCATCGATCGCGTTGAACTGTTCACCGCGATGCTCTGCATGGCAGTCAACACAGCTGATCCCCGCATTGATGTGCGGCGCAATGACGGTCGGAACAAACGCATCGGTCGTGTGACATGCAACACACTTCCCTTCGATGTTCGCGCGCAGAGCGTGACATGAAGTGCACGAACGGGCGTTCAACTGATTTGCAATCGCCGGCGAGATGGCCATCGTCCCGCGTGTGTGCGCATCTGAGATCGCCGCCGGCGCGAAGGCTCTCGCATAGAAAAAGGCGCCGCCGATTGCCATGACGGCGAATCCAATCGCAATCCACACCACAACGGGAATCGACCAGCGCCGTTTGAGATCGGTGGTCGGCGCCCAAACTGATTGTGCTTTGCCGCTCGGCCGGCCGGTCACCGGAAACAAAGGCGAAGGCTTAATCGTCTTTGTCGCCGCGGTGATTCGCTTGTCCCAAAATACGTCGAGTGCTTTCGAGCCGGCCGCTGCTGGCGGCGGCTTACGCGGCCCAGGTTTTTTGTGCGCCGCAGCTTTCTGCAAATCGAGCGGCGCGCTGGGCAGACGCACTGTCGCCGGAATTTCCCAAACTCCGGAAGCTTCTTGGCGCAGCACCGCTTCGCCCGGTGACGCGCCGATTTGAATCGAAACTTTGATGACGAGAACGTTTTCGATCAAATTGATGTTGAGCACGAAGGGACCGATGCCGAGCACATCGCCGTCCGTCAAACCTTGATATTGCTCTAACTTCTCTCCGTTGAGCGTGACGGGATTCGTCGAACGAAAATTTCGAATGTAATAGTCGCCATCGACGTTCGTGATGCCGGCCTGAAGCCGGGACACGGAGGGATGATTCAACAAGAGTTCACAGGCAGGCAGACGCCCGATCAGAATTCCGTCGGCGACGATCGTGACAGGATCGACTTGCAGGTCTTCACGAATAATGACGAATGTGGCGTCCATGTTTCAGTTGGCAGTGGACAGTGGGCAGTGAGCAGTCATCGTCTTTGGACTTTGGTCTTTGGTCTTAGGTCTTTGGACTTTGGTCTTTGGTCTTTGGTCTTTGATGGTTCTGCCTTTTGCCTTTTGCCTTTTGCTTACTTCTCACTGCTTACTGGATGACTTCATCGAACCTGGAAGAACACCACCTGCACAATGTGCGCAATCAACAGCACCAGCATGATCGCAGTCGTAATCACATGCGGCGCGACCCAAATCTTCATCAAGCGATGCAAATAAATGAGCGCGTCGACACGGCGCAGTGTGGCCATCCGCTCAACCGCGCGCAATGCCAACGCGCGTTTTTCTTTCTCTTCAAAGTTCGCGACTTCGTCTCGAAAATGCAGGCGCGCTTTCGCAAACGCAGCCGTAAGCGGCTCGCGCCGCGTGTACTGTCTGAAAAGATAGCCGGGCGAAAGAAAATGGTGTCGCATCTTCGTGTTGATTAGCTGTTGCAGTTGCCCATCCGACTTCTCGCTAAGCTCTTTCAGCTCGTGGCGAAGTTCATCACGCCGGCCTTCCAGGTCTTCAATCAAAAGCGGATCGCCTTCGATGCTGGTTAGAATCCGTGGCGCAATCACATACGCCGCCAGGCCGAATAGTCCCGTCAGAATCACGGCGTCAAATGAAAACATCAGCGTCGCAGTGAGCAAGCCGCCGCCGTGACTTGCGCCATGAATCAGCAGCACGACGCCGGTGAGCGCACCAAAATACAGATGCGCTAAAAGCCAGTAACGCAACGCGCCCGCGCGTCGTCGATAGATCGGCTTGCGCACTGGATACGTCATGACGACAGCAATGCCGCCTAACCCGACAAGGCCCGTCACCCAACGCATCGTCAGCCAGGTGCCGCGCAGCGATTCATTGAATCCGTAGCGTCGCACCGCCCAAATAATCCAAGCTGAAATTGCAATCACGGCGAGGCTGCCGAGAACGTGCCAGGCTTTGGCGATCGGATCACTCTTGTGAATGTTTCTTCCGATCCCATGCGTCTGATCGCGAAAGACAAGCCCCAGGGTTCGCCCGGCTTCACTAAAATATTCTTGCGGGTCGACGCGCACCAAAGCCCCGGTTGGACAATTTTCTTCACATGAATACGCTGGCCGCCTCGTGCCTTCGGGGTTGAGTCCCGTGTGCTCGCAAAGATTGCACTTGATGGCCACCATGTCGTCCTCAGGCTTCGCTTCCGCTTTACCTTCACCTTTTGGTTCTGCTTTGATTTCGCTCTTCGCTTCGCCATCAACTTTCGCTTCGGCGACACTCGTAGTGCTCGCGACAATTGGCGGCGCGCTCGATCCGAACAACTTTCGCAAACGCGTCAACAAACCCTCAGCAACGACCGGCTCTCCATTGCGCGGCACCATTGAAATCGCGTTGTAGGGACACTGCGTCGCGCAATCGAAACAACCGATGCAGGTCATCGAATCGATGTCGACATCGCCTTTTGCGTCACGAAAGATGGCGCCCGTCGGACACCCTGTCAGGCATTCCGGATCCTTGCAGTGCATGCAGACTGACGGCACCAGCACATGCTGCATCGAAGGCGACTCGAGCTTCACCGGCCGTTCGATGTGAATGCCACGCCGCAGCAGGCGCGATTGGCCGTGCACCTTATGACAGGCAAGCGAGCAATTACCGCAACGCACGCACAGGTCCATGTCCATCACGAGCAGATTCACGCCATCGACGACGCCAGTCGTAATCTCTTTCTCGGCCGCGACGAGCTCTGCGTGGTAGGGTTCCTTCGATAAGTCCGTATCGTCATCGGCGGTCGAAAAACCTGCGAATGCTTTTGCGAGTCGTTGACAAAGTCCCGGTTCCGCATGAAGACTCGCAAGAGGAACCTCAAGTAACTCGGTCCGCGCCATCAGCGCCGCTGAATAGGCCCACTTCTCCTGGCCTTCGAGCGCTTCAAGCCCAAGACAATTTCCCGCGCCAAAAAAATCTTCAGGCACCAGGGCCGCGGCTCCCGGGCTTTCACTGATATCTTCGTAGATCGGGACGCCGCGCACGCGTCGCACCCATCCGCTGCGAATTAGGAAGATCCTATCGATCGGCATCCCTTCCTGGACCAGCACGTGATGCTTTCCATAAGCCATGAACTGGCTGATGTTGCCGAGCGCGACTAGATCGAGCGGGTCCAGCGTGCGGCCAGTTTGCTCTTGCAACTGCGCGATCGCGTTAGCAAGCCCCTGATTGCGATAGCTGTCGTCGACTTTCTCAGCAAACTTCTTCAGCGAGCGCAAAAGCCGCAGTGCCGGCCGCACCAATTCCAGAACCGCCGCGCCGTTGGGAGCCTTAATCGTCGCATTGCGCGGAATGCCGGCGAGAATCGACCGCTCGCCGAGGCATGCGCCGGGCGCAAGGCGTGCCACCTTCTTATCTTTGCCGGAATCGTCCTTGACATAGACATCCAAATCACCGGTGACGGAAAGATAGAAAGTATTCCCGCCCCATTCGCCCTCACGCATGATTGTCTCGCCGGGCTCATATATCAGCAGCCTTGCGTATGGACCGATCTGCTTGCCGCCGGAGACCTTCCCCTCGACGATCATCTTCAAGTTGTTCTTGTTTTTTTCGTCGAGCAGTTCCGAAACGATGTCGATCTTCTTTACGGCCTCAAGGATGGCGTCAGGGTTGGTATCGATTCTCGGCATGAGTGGCACGACACGCTGCCAGCGTGTCATTCGCAGGCTGGCAGCCTGCGGTACAACGCGCGCAGCTTATCACGCGGCGAAGAACTGAGGCTATCCACATTTTTCGACGGCGTACCAAAACGGAAATGCTCAGTGGTTGACCTGCACAATCCGTGATAGCATCCGCCTGCAAACGCAATCAACATTCGCGTCATAGTGGGCGACAATGTTGGTCCCTTTTCAATTGCGGAACCTTCCAACACGATCGATGCTCGCAGCGAGCGTAGTCGTCGTCGTGCTCGCAAGTTTCGTTTGGATCTTCAGTCGATCAAAGCCCGAGTCAGAAGCCCGTCCGTCAGGAAGGGCGCCTATCCCAGCGGATGTCGCTAGAGACAATCCAGCAGTAACCAGCCCGGCCGTCGATTCAGACAACGACGGCATTCCGGATTTCGCCGAGTTGCGCACGTTTGAGGATCGCGAGAATTTCCGCCGCTGGTTCACTTCCATCGCCGAAACGCAGTTTTATCAACTAAGCGACCAATGGAAACGCGAACAACGCGATTGTGCCGGATTGGTGCGATTTGCGATGCGCGAAGCGTTGCGTCATCACGATCGTGCCTGGTTTCAACGAATGGGGCCGGCGTATGAACCGGTCGCGCTCGATGTGGCTGGTTTCGATCTCGACAACATTCAACTCGGTTAAAAAATCTTTCGCACTGAGTCCGGCCCGTATCACGAAGGCGACCAACGGAGTGCCAAGTTCTCAGAATTTGCGGACGGTCGCACGCTGAAAAATTTCAACGTCGTCTTTGTCAGTCGCGATCGGCGCGAAGCTCAACCAGGCGATCTGATGTTTTACTACCAGCCCTGGGTCCAGAAATTTCCGTATCACGTCATGATTTTTCTCGGTACGCCGCACGTGGCGCCAAACGGCCAGCGCGACTGGGTCGTCTATCACACTGGATCGACGGCGACGGACGATGGTGCGGTGAAGAAGGTGGAGATGTCCGTTCTCGATCAGCATCCCGATCCGCGTTGGCGGCCGCTCGAAACGAACCAGAATTTTTTGGGGTTTTATAGGTTGAAGATTTTGCAATGAAGGCAACGGTCAACGAGCCCGCAAAGCGGGCGGCAGAGTTTAGCTCAGGGTGGAGCGAGCGAAGCGAAGCGGAACCCTGGGTACGACGTAATAAAGAGTCCAAAGCCCGCTTTAGCGGGCGACAGAACTTGTTTCGCTGCATCTGGCGCCCGCTAAAGCGGGCTACTAATTTTTTCTTTCGACTGTACCCAGGGCTGCGCTGCGCTTGCCCTGGGCTAAATTCTGCCACCGGCTACGCCGGTTCATTGAACGGTTCACTTAACCAGTTCCTCAACCAAAGTACTGATCAATTCGTCTTCGGGCCAATTCCCGGAGGAGGTCACTGATCGTGTCAACGACACATTCTAAAATCCGTCGCTACGTTGCGACTGGCATCGTTTACTTAGCGCTCGCACTTTCGGTCTTCGGCTTCAACGTTATTCGGGCAAAAACCGCGAAGCCTGCCGAAGCTTCAGCGTCACAGCCGGAAACGCCGACTGTCTCGAGCACCAAACCCTATTTTTCGCTAACGACAAATCGGACCTATTCGCCGAACGAGTCGGCACGTTTGTGGGCTAGTTACCAGAACGTCGACTATCTGGATTTCCGTGTCTATCGCGTGAAGGATCCGAACAAGTTTTTCAAGCAGCTCGACGATCCGCACCAGATGGGCGAGGAAGAGAAAGCGGCGCTGGCGAAAGGTTATGGCGCGCGCACCTCGCTGCTTGAACGCACGCATCGTTTTAAGCTTTCGCTTTTCTCGTGGGTGAAGGATTACGTCCGCACTCATCTGCTGAAAGAACACCGCACCACGTTCAACGAGAAGTATCGCAAAGAACCCGAAAGCGTGCGCACGCCTCTGAACGTCGCTGACTACGCGCGCGTGCCGCTTTTGAATCCCGATCAAAAAGTGAAGGACTGGCGCGAGAAACTGCCGGCCCCGGAAAACGAGTATGACAGTCGCACGATTCTCATCGGCAAAATGGACCCGGGCGTCTATCTGATCGAAGGTGTCAACGGCGATCTGCGCGCTTACTCAATCGCGATCGTCACGAGCCTGACGATGGTGCAGAAGTCCACTAAGGATGGCCAGATTCTGGTCTATGTGGTCGACCGCAAGACAGGCGCGCCACGCGAAGGCGCTGATGTCGAGATCACCGGTGCGAAAAACACCCTCGCGACCGGTAAGACTGACAAGAGCGGTGTTTTCAAAACAGAAATCAAACCCGACACAAAGAACGACGAGGTCAAGCCGGAAGACGTCGATCCAGAGAATAAGAAGAAGAATGCCTATCTGGTGATGGCACGCGACCGCGACAACTTCGTCATTTCAGACATCGATGCGTTTTATTTCAGCGGCGAAGGCGGCGAGGATGACGTGCTTTCGAGCGAGGATCTGACCAGCTATATCTACACCGACCGGCCGATCTATCGACCAGCACAAAAAGTCTTTTTCAAAGGCATCCTGCGCCAATGGGGCCGCGAAGGTTACAAGCTGCTGGACGAAAAGACTGTCCATTTAACGATCGAAGATCCGAACAGCGGCAAGATTTTCGAAAAGGACATTTCGCTGTCGACGCGCGGCACATTCAGCGGCGACGTCGATCTTTCTGACGAAGCGCCGCTCGGCGGTTACAACATTACGGCGAAAATTGGCGACGCGACTTCGAGTGGCTACTTCGAGGTTCAGGAATACAAAAAGCCTGAGTTCAAGGTCACCGTCAAAGGTCCGAAAGAATTTGCGGCGGTCGGCGAGAAAGTTCGCTTCACGGTGAATGCGAATTACTTTTTCGGCGCGCCAGTCACGAAGGCCGATGTGCAGTACTACATCTACAAGCAACGCTATTACCACTGGTGGTGGGGCGACCAGTCGGATGAATTTGACGATGCGGCCGGACCGGACAACGAGGGTGGCGATGACAAAGATTACGGCTATTACGGATCGGACCTGGTTACCGAAGGCGAAGGCGAGATGAATTCACGCGGCGAGATGGTCGTTGATTTCGAAGTGCCACCGCCGGGCGAAAAGGAAGAGTGGGATTATTCCTATCGACTCGAAGCGCAAGTCACTGATGCATCGCGGCGCGAAATGTCAGGCGCGGCTTCATTCATCGGTACACGTGGTAAGACGGTCGCGGATGCTTACCCCGAGCGGTATCTCTATTACCAGGGTGATCCGGCGAAGATTCGCGTAAAGACTGCCGACTATTCCGGCCATCCGGTTTCAGAGAAGGTGACCCTGAAATTTATCGAGCAGAAGTGGGAGAAGAAAGAAACCGAGAAGGAGGAGAACGGCTACAAATACAAAGACGTTGATTACATCCTGCACGAACGTGAACTTGCGTCGACGGACGTAAACACTGACAGCCAGGGCAGTGCGACTTACGATTTCACTGTGCCGTCGCCCGGCAGCATCTACGTCAAAGCGATCGTCTATGAAAACGGAAAAGAGATCGTGAATCGTGGCGGCTCGTTCTGGGCGCCTGACAAAAAAGGTGAATGGTCGGATTTTGAGTATCGCGACTACGAAGCAGACGCGATCAAACTTATTCCCGACAAGAAATCCTATAAGCCGGGCGAGACAGCACACGTCCTCGCGATGTTGCCCAAGGACAAAGCTCACCTGCTGGTGACAAATGAGTTGTCGGAGGTCTTAACCGTCAAGCAGATCGATGCGCCGGGACGATCGATCGTGATCGATGTGCCCATCGAACGTCGTTTCGAGCCGAACGTTTATCTTGACGTTGCTTTCGTCCAGGACAACGACATGTACGAACAGAGTCAGATCATCAGCGTGCCCGCGCGCGACAAGATGCTGACGCTCGACATTATTCCGAATAAGAAAGAGTTCAAGCCGCGCGACGTCGCGTCGTACACGATCATGGCGCGGAACGAAGACGGCTCGCCGGCCGCGAACGCGGAAGTGAGCCTCGGCATCGTCGACGAAGCGATCTACAGCATCTCGCCTGAGACTGCCGGCAACATCAAGCGCGACTTTTACGGCCGCCGTTACAATGAGGTGCAGACCAGTCTGGCGATTCACTACACCTTCACCGGGTACGCTGGTCAGAACCCGGCGGATTTGGCAAAGAAGAAATCGGGTTATCAGCTTGCGGACTTCAAGAACAATGAAAGTACTGACTATGCCGAGCCGACGATCCGCAAGGAATTCAAGGACACCGCGTTTTGGCAACCCGATGTTGTCACGGGAGGCGACGGGAAAGCCACTGTCGAATTTAATCTTCCCGACAACCTGACCACATGGCGGGCGACGGCGCGCGCCGTCACGGCCGACACGAAAGTTGGCTCGGCAGTGCAGAAAACGATCGCGCGCAAAGATGTGATCATGCGGCTCGAGATGCCGCGCTTCCTGACCGAAGGCGACACCGTCACCATCTCAGGCGTCGTGCACAACTTCCTGAAGACTGAGAAGTCAACAAAGATTTCGCTCGACATCAATGGCGCGCAGTTGCTCGACACGCCTTCGCAAACCGTCACGATCAACCAAAACGGCGAGCATCGTGTCGATTGGCGCGTGCAGGCGAACCAAGTCGGGAAACTGACGTTGTTGGCGAAGGCTTTGACTGACAAAGAATCTGACGCGGTCGAGATGACGATGGATATTGTGCCGCATGGGTTGAAACAGACGCTCGGAAATACCACGAGTCTGATGCAGGACGACGCGGATCAATCGTTCAATCTCGATCTGCCGACGCGTGCCGACACCCAGGCGCGCACTCTCCGGATCGAAGCGTCACCTTCGATCGCGAGCGCTCTCTTCGGCGCGCTCGACTATTTGACCAGTTATCCATACGGCTGCACGGAACAGACAATGTCGAGCTTCCTTCCAAACATCGTTGTGGCACAGACGCTGAAAGACGTGCCGACGGCGAAGATCCGCGCGACGAATGATCTCGACAAGAAAGTTCAGCGTGGACTCGATCGGCTTTACGCTTATCAACACGGTGACGGCGGTTGGGGTTGGTGGAAAGACGACAAGTCTGATCCGTTCATGACCGCGTACGTGGTCGATGGACTGACGATGGCCAGCCGCTCCGGTTATCAAATCGATACGTGGCGTCGCGATCAAGGCCATCAGAAAATCGGATCGCTACTCGCGGCCGGAAAGAACGACAACGGCAATCCGATTGACGACGAAACGCGCGCGTACTTGATTTACGCCTACAGCGAAAGTGGTGAAGGCGACACGCGCTATCTCGAAGAGCTCTACGGCAAACGACAGAACCTCGGCGCGTACGGCCGGGCGTTGCTCGCGCTGGCTTTGCAGGAGCGCAAAGATGGCCGCGCCGGCGAAGTCGCGAAGCTGATCGAAAACTCTGCGCAGCAGAGTGAGTTTGAAGCGCACTGGCAAACCAACCGCGTCAACGATTACGGCCGCGACGTTTATCTTGATGCCGAGGCAACTTCGCTGTCATTGAAGGCACTGTCGCAAATCGATCCCGGATCGTATCTGCTGTCGAAAGCGGCGCGTTGGCTGGTGAAGAATCGGCAGCACGGTTACTACTGGCTGTCGACAAAGGAAACCGCGTTCGCGATTTACGGATTGACTGACTACTTGAAAGTCAGCAAAGAGCTGTCGCCGGACTATTCGTTTGAAGTTTATCTGAACGGCGAAAAAGTTGCTGGTCAGCACATCGGCGCGAACGACGTGTCGAATGCGCAGTCTTTTGTCATCACAAAGAAAGCGGGCGAACTCGGCGGCTCAAATCAGATTCACGTGGTCAAGCATGGGAAGGGCGCGCTCTATATTTCGAGCTCGCTCGAATACTTCACGGCTGAAGAGAACGTCGCGCCGCAATCGTCTAACGGGCTCACGATTACTCGCGAGTACCTGCGTCTCCGCGTTTCCGAAAACGAAAACGGCAAAGCAAGTTGGCGCATCGAGCCGCTGTCCGGGGAATTGCGTTCGGGCGACATGATTGTCGTACGGCTGCATTTGAAAGGACCGCGCGCGCAGTACGTAATGATCGAGGATCCGATTCCGGCGGGAGCAGAACAGGTCGCAACGGTGAGTGGAATTTACCTCAACTACTCGCTGGGAAATTGGAGTGACTGGTACAGCAATCGGGAGTTCCGCGACAATCGCACGGCGATCTTCATGAATTATTTCGATGGCGACGCGACGCTTCAATACGCGATGCGTGTCGAAGTGCCAGGTGAATTCAAAATCGCACCTGCACGTGCGGAGTTAATGTATCAGCCAACTGTGCAGGCGAATACGTCAAATAACAGATTGAGGATTTTGGACAAGCAGTAGCTCTGTTCTTTGGAGAAGCGCTACTCAAACTATGCCCACCACAGAGACACAGAGATCGCACAGAGGCACAGAAACTCTGTGTCTCAGTGTGGACTCCGTGCCTCTGTGGTGGAATTCGCTGAATGGAGACTCCCACAAAATGAAAAGAACTACGGCCGAGCTTAATCGAATCACAGGTAATGTGATTGGCGCCGCAATCGAGGTGCACCGTCAGCTTGGACCCGGTCTCCTCGAATCGTCGTACCGAGAATGTCTCTGCCGAGAACTCTTGGTACGGTCGATCCCTTTCGAACGTGAAAAGCCCCTGCCGCTAGAATACAAAGGGATTCATCTCGGATGCGGATATCGTCTAGATCTGCTGGTTGCCGATTCCGTCGTCGTTGAAGTGAAGGCTATAGAAGCTCTGGCACCAATTCACGAAGCCCAACTGCTAACTTACTTGCGAATCGGTGGTTGGCGTTTAGGTCTGCTGATTAATTTCAACGTAGCTGTTCTAAAAACGGGAATTCGCCGGAGAATTCTGGGCTATGAAACTAATCAGGCTTCGACGCCTGAGGAAAACTAATCATGACTACGACACTTAAAATCTGGTTTGAGAGTTTGCGAACCACGTTGACGAGTCTGCGCACAATCGTTCTGCTAGTCCTTTACGCGCTACTACTCGTCAGCTTCTACGTTTTGATTTCCACGCATGAAGCGACCGTGTGGCAAGTGTTCGTGACTTATGCGCTGCTGCTTTTGGTGCCGGCTGAATTCTTTGTATTTCAAGCCGCGATCCTGGACTTTGCTCGCAACCGGAAACTTGCCGTTAAGCAGATCCTTCTTAGTGCGCTCAAACTATTTCTGGTCACGATTCCCGTCGTGCTAATCGGCGCATTCGTTTGGTGGCTCATGAACAAACTGCAAGCGCGCTTCCCTGCTCCGCCCGCGCCGATTGTTTTCGCGCCCACGCCACCCAAGCCGCGGCCCGTTCATTGGCCAACGATGCTGATCACGACGCTGCGTTTTGTGATTTTCGGCGTGGCATTTCCTTTGGCGACGATTCACTTATGGATCGAAGCATCTGTGTATGACGTGCGCGCATCGTTTGCCGGCGGCGCGAAAAGGATTTTCGGCACCATCGGCCGCGCGCTGGCGCGAGCGTTCAGCTCGGAAGCCGTTTTCATTTACGGATTGGGTTTGACACTGTTCGTTCTGGGGCCTTATCTGTCTCTTTTCGTCCCCATCCACGTCAAAGGCACAAAGACCGATTTCGCCATTTTCATTCTGCGTTTACTGTTCGCCTTCATCTTCACGTTCGTCGGCTGGGTCGTCACGGTGAGCACGCTGCTGCGGACAAACGCGACGACGGAACCAGTTGAAGTAAAAGCGCCCGCCACCGTCGCTGAATCACCTGCGTGATGGATCGCGCAATCAATCTGCTGGGCCGGATGACGCGCGCACATGCAATGCTGTTGACTTGCACGTGCGCGGCGATTGTTCTCGTCAACATCCCGTCGCGAAGCGAAGTGTGGCCGAGTTTCACCTGGTCTAACCCATCTTCCGTTAACGAAGCTCAGATCGATTCCGCTTTGCAACAGGCGGCGGAGAACGCTTTGGGCGATCGGGAAGGCTCAATCATCGTCATGGATGCGCAAACCGGCCGCGTCCGCGCCGCGGTGAATCCCCAGGACGCATACTCACAAGCGATGATGCCGGGCTCGTCGATCAAACCGTTCACGATTCTGGCTGCTGTGCGCGCAGGATTGGTTGATGAAAATTCGCGCACGACCTGTCCCGGCCGCTTCACCGGTTTGAGTTTCTCGTTGCCATGCGTCCACCCAGATCATTTGCCGCCGTTTTCTCCTTCACAGGCGATCGCCTATTCGTGCAACTACTATTTCGCGACCGTCGGACAACGTCTGGGAAGAGACAAGCTAACTGAAACTCTGCGCCAGTTTGGTTTCGGTCAGCCCAGCGGCTTCGCTGAAAGCGAAGCGTCAGGGATGGTCAAGCCGTGTGAGTCGGGCGACACCACACGCATGCGTTCAGCATCGGCAGGCCTGGCATCACAGCAAGCTGACTGTTCGGCGCGCGAAGCGCTCGGTGAAAGCGAACGCATTCAGGTGACTCCGATTCAACTGCTTACCGCGTACGCGGCACTTTTGAACGGGGGTCACTTATTTCAACCACAGTTAAGAACGCCTGAAGGTTTTCGTGGCATCGAACGCAGTGCGGTAAAAGTTTCCAACGAAGAGCGCCACGTCATCCTCGAAGGAATGGCGGGCGCAATTCGTTATGGTACCGCGCGCAGCGCGAAGCTCGACTCGTTACCGCTAACCATCGTCGGGAAAACCGGCACCGCACAGCCGCCGAAAGGATTTCGCACGAACGGATGGTTCGTCGGCCTTGCCGGGCCGGCCGATGCAATTCATGAGCTGCAGCCGGCGGATTTGCAACTAGCAGTGATTGTTTTTCTGCCACGCACACACGGCGCGCAAGCCGCACAATTGTCACGCCCGATATTTGAAGCGTATGCGAATGAGATTGGCCACAGAGGCACAGAGGCACAGAGAATTTCAAATAATCAGAATCCACCGGATGACTCTAATTTCTCGGCGTCCCTGCGTCCCCCCATCTCCGCGTCTTCCCTCCGAGTCCATCTCGTGCACGACAACATCACACGCGAGCTATCACTGGAGGATTACGTGCTCGGCGTAATGCGCGCCGAAGGGACGATGGAAAGTGAACCGGAAGCCTTGAAAGCGCTCGCGATCTCGATTCGAACCTTCGCTCTAAAGAACGCCGGACGCCACGCGAAGGATGGTTACGACTTTTGCTCGACGACGCACTGTCAGCGATTTGTCGATCGTGTCGGAAGCTCGCGCGTAAGCAAGGGCTCCGTTGATGAAGTTGCCCTCCCTAACGGTCGGGCTTCTGACACGAGACTAGCCGATGCGGTTCGCGCGACCGAAGGTCAGGTGTTGCTGGACGATCGTGGCGAACTGATCGATTCATACTTCGGCGCGTCTTGCGGCGGAGAAACAGCAAACATTGCAACGCTCTGGGGAACATCTCCGGCGAAATACTTGCCGGGGGTGCGCGATGAGTTTTGCGAATCGGGTCCGCACGCGCACTGGACCGATCAAATCTCGCGCGCTGATCTCTTGCGCGCATTGCAAGCCGATTCGCGCACAGATATCGGTCATCGATTGGATCATATCGTCGTTAGCAAACGTGACGATACCGGTCGCGCTGAGTTCCTCACGATCGAAGGGGAACAACGCAAAGTCATCCGCGGTTGGGATTTCAAACTCATCGTCGGTCGCACGCTGGGTTGGAATGTTTTGAAGAGTTCGCGCTTCGAAGTCTCGCGCAACGGATCGAATTTTGTTTTTCGGGGCAGTGGTTTTGGTCATGGACTCGGCCTTTGTCAGGAGGGCGCGCACGTCATGGCCGCGCGCGGTTCGAGCTACCAGAGGATCCTGGAAAAGTATTTTCCAGGGACGCGAGTGGGACGGGATGGGGGGACACGCGGATACGGGGACACGGGGACGGGGAGACAAGGAGACAGAAGGACGGATTCACAATCGCAATGGAAATCCGACATTCTCATTAATTCCCTGGGCTCTTTCCCCGCGTCCTCGCATCTCCGTTTCTCCGTGTCTCCGTCCCCCCGTCTCCCCGTCTTCGTTTCTCCCCATCACCCCGTCTCCCCGTCTCGCTTCGTCACCATCTCTTCCGAACACTTCCGCGTAAGTTATCCTGACGACATCGATCGTCGCGACGCGAATCAGGTTCTGACGATTCTCGAAAACGCGCGCGCGGATTACTTGCGGCGCGCCGGAAATCCAGTAGGCCCACCGGTCCTCGATCTTCGAATCAATGAATCAACGGGAGATTTCACCGGACGTACGGGGCAGCCGTGGTGGGCAGCAGCCGCGACGAAAGGCAACAAGATTGAGTTGCAACCAGTCGCGATTTTGAAACGCCGCGGCGTTTTGAATACGACACTCAAGCACGAACTGGCGCACGTCATTATCGATCTCGTCAGCCGCGATCGCGCGCCACGTTGGTTGGCAGAAGGCTTCGCGATCTATCTCGCCGGCGAGGGCCAATTAATCTCGCGCTACGCCACCAAGACAAGTATCAGTGAAGATGACTTGGAGCGGCGATTGGAGCGACCGTCATCGCAAGCAGACATGCGCGCGCTCTACGCGCTGGCATACCAAAAGGTTTTTGATTTGGTCCGCACTGGCGGCGAGGACAGCGTCTGGCAACGTCTGGCCCGCGGCTAGGCCGAGACTTCTTCACAAGCAACGCGAATCCCGCGCACCTGGAGTTCGGCAAAAAACGACTCAGGTTCGAAGCATACCTCCGGGGCGATCACTCCGGTGCGTTTCGCCTCGCCCCGCGCGAGTTTCTGTGCGCCGATTGATGCCGGAATTCCTGTCATGCGCCCAGTGGCCGCAGTTCCCCATTCAGAGTTCGGTGGATGACTTGTGTTGGACACGATGCGCACAGGTTTACCTTCGCGGCTACCAACCACTTCGACGTTCAGGAGAAACGCCCATTCGCCGTTACCGCAAAAGTTGGCGTGGTGTTGCAGGATGTGCGCGCGCAGGACTTCGCGCGTCGTGATTGCATTGTCATTGACGTTGACGGACTTATCGCTAGTCAGTTCGAGATCCGCGAACGCCCGCAACGCGCGCATAATTTCCGGCCGCCATGTGCCGCGCACGTCAACTCGCTTGGTTCCTTTGTCGATGAAGCGATGAATCGTATGCGTCTCGGAATGCGGCACAAAGTAGGTTTCGATTTCACCGACCGGCTCGGAAAACTTGATCGTCTTCGCGCCTGAAAAGGCCGGCACTGCGATAAACTGTCCGTCTTCCCAATAAAATCTCCGGCTGCCGGCAGCGAACTCGTCGAGCACCGTGTCGAGCAAACCTGGCGAAGGTGCAATCGATCGAAATGAAGCAAACGCGATGTGTACTTCATCGACTCGATCCATTTTGTCGGCCGCGTGACGTGTCAGCAAATTCGTTACGCCGGGCGTGGCGCCGCAACCGAGACAGATGGTCACGCCCGCTGCGCGCGCCGCTTCATCCATTTGCAACTGCTTCGGCGTGTTGAAGAGGCCGCCAAGATCCAAATAGTTAACGCGCGCTTTGATCGCCGCGCGCGTGCAAAGCAAACCAAAATGGTAGGTCGTGGCGTTCGCTACCACGTCAAAACCGCGCAGCGTTTCGGCTAAGCTATCTTCATCACGAACGTCGACAGAAATCGCGCGCACGCGGCCGCCGCCAAGTTCATCGACCAGCGATTGAGCCTTCGCTGGGTCTGCATCCGCAATGATGATCTCTTCAAAGTCACTGGTGCGGGCGAGATCGCGGGTTGCTTCCGATCCCATCGCGCCACAACCACCCAGAACAATGATTCTCATAAATTCAGAGTTCAGAGTTCAACCTTCAGGTTGCGCTCACCGGCCTCAAGCTAAAGCTTGAACTCTTGAACTCTAAACTCGTTCACTCAGTCTTTCGTCCTTTGCTCCAATCGTATGGATACCAGTAAGGCTTGGCTTCGACCTTGTAATCAAGATGCACGTGCTTTGTGTCGCGAAAAGCCTCCAGACCCTCGGCCCCGAGTTCACGTCCGAATCCCGACATGCGCATCCCGCCGAATGGGCCGGCATCGTTGTCGGTGAGCGGATCGTTTATCCAAAAGGTGCCGGCCTTGATTCCTTCCGCGGCGCGCATCGCATACTCGAGATTATTCGTCAGGATGTTCGCGCCGAGTCCGTATTCAGAATCGTTTGCCAGCATGATCGCTTCCTCGATGTTATGCACGCGCATGATTGGCGCTACGGGTCCAAAGGTTTCCTCGCGCATCAAAGCCATCGAATGATCAACATTGACGACCACGGTAGGCTCAAAGAAATATCCTTTCGCCAGTTGCGCCGGACGTTTGCCACCGCAGAGAACCTCAGCGCCCATCTCGCGCACGCGATCGAGTTTCTGTTCGACCTTCTCGCGCTGCTGGGAATTGATCATTGGACCAAGATCGACATCCGGCCCCATCGGATTACCCAGACGTAACGAACCTGTGAACTCAACGAACTTATCGATGAATTTCGGAGCAACGGAATCGAATACATAGAAACGCTCACCGGACGTGCATACCTGTCCCATGTTTAGATACGCCGCCCACACGGCGCCGCGGACGGCGACATCGAGATCGACATCGTCGCAAACGATAAAAGGATCGTTGCCGCCAAGCTCGAGATTGATCTTCTTTAGCCGCTCGACCGCTAACGTCGCAATGCGTCTTCCGGTGGCGACACTGCCGGTGAACGCCACCAGCGCCGTCAACGGATGCGTCACCAAGGGCTCACCGGCTTCTGGTCCATATCCGGTGACGACGTTAAGGACGCCCGGTGGTAGTTCATGAAAGGCTACCTCAGCCATCAGCAGCGTCGAGAGCGGCGTGAGTTCGGAAGGCTTGATGATGACTGTGTTGCCGGCCATCAAAGCCGGCGCGACCTTCCAGGCCATCAGCAACAGCGGATAGTTCCACGGCACGATACACACGACCACGCCGTACGGTTCCTTCATCACGAAGTTCATCTGATGACGCTGCACCGGCGGAATGACACGGCCCGATTCGTGACGTCCGACTTCGGCGTAATAATCGAAACAGGCGGCCACCCATTCAATCTCATCCATGTTTTCGATCAGTGGCTTGCCGCCTTCGAGTGTGAGCAATCTCGCTAACGCTTCACGATGCTCACGAATCTGGCGCGCGACACTGTGCAACATCTCGCATTTTTCGATGCCGGGAGTAAACCGCCAATCTTCCTGTGCTGCGTGGGCCGCGCGCGCCGCGGCTTCGCAGTCTTCCGCACGAGCGCGCGGAACTTCGTCGATTATTTCTTCAGTGGCGGGATTTTCCACGCTGAACGTTTCGCCCGAGAGACTGGCGACGAACTGGCCGTTGATGAACATCTTTCGCATTACGTTTGGCTCTCTTCCATAAATGCTTGTTCAAATCTCTCCAACACCACATCAATCAACTCGCGCGTGATAATCAAGGGCGGCTCGATGCGAATAACTTCCGGCTTGTTGAGCGTGTAAGCAATCAACACGTTGCGATCGAACATGCGCTGGGCAAGTGATTCGCCAACTTTCGCATCAACGATCTCGACGCCGATCAATAGTCCGCGCCCGCGTACGTCGCGGATGATTTGCGGAAACTGGTCCTGCAATTTCTTCAGGCCTGATTTGAAATACTCTCCCACCGCCGCGCAATTCTCGACGAGTTTCTCTTCTTGTAAGGTCGCAATCGTGGCCGCCGCAGCGCAAGTAGCCATTGGATTCGCGCCGAAGGTCGACGTGTGATAGAACGGATTCGGATGAAATGCTGCAAAGATTTCGTCGGTCGTGTGGAACGCGGCGCAAGGAATGACGCCGCCTGAGAGCGCCTTGCCCAGGGACATGATGTCGGGCACGACGCGCGAATGATCGCAGCCAAACATTTTTCCCGTGCGTCCTATGCCTGTCTGCACTTCGTCGAAAATCAAAAGTATCTTTTGCTGCGAACAGATCGCGCGCACCGCCGGCAGGTAATCATCGGGCGGAACGATGACGCCACCTTCGCCTTGAATCGGTTCCAGAATCACTGCCGCGGTTTCATCATCGATCGCGCTTTCGATAGCGCGCGCATCACCGTATGGAACGAAAGCGACGTCAAGCAGAGGCAGAAACGGTTGCCGAAACAGATCGCGCCCGGTCACCGAAAGCGATCCAAAAGTTTTTCCATGAAATGAATTGATCGTTGAGATAAATTTCCGCTTGCCGGTGTAGAGCCGCGCCAGTTTGAGGGCGCCTTCGACCGCTTCGGTGCCGGTCGAGCACCAGAAAGTCTTGCGCAGATTGCCCGGCGTGATCTCGGCGAGACGGCGCGCGGCGTCCGCGGCCACGGGATTCATCATCCATTGCGAATGCAGGGCCAGCCGATCCATCTGCGCCTTGACCGCGGCGATGACTTTCGGATGACGATGGCCCAACGCAAAGATTCCGAATCCACCAAGGCAATCGATGAACTCGCGCCCGTGGATATCGCGCAGCAGACAACCTTCGCCTTCCCATTCGAGGATCGCCCCGTCAAGCGAACGCGCATCAGGCCAGCGATTCAGATAAGTGTTAAAGTTCTCGACGCATTCGCGAACGATCTCGGCTTTCTCTCTGTCGGAAGGATCGTAACTGATGGGAAGTTTCATTGTGGCGCGCACATTAAGCCACAAAAACGCGGAAAAAGCACAAACGGCGATGCAGTCTCGGGATCGGTCAGGGCCGTCACGAATTATTTCTTGCGGCTCACAAACGGATTATCCTTCAGCCAAAACCGCCAGGGCTTCGCGATCCATTTTTCGGCGTAATCAATGCCGATTCGCGGACCGCGCGCGATGTCCCGCGGCGAGACCGAAACGCCTGCTTCGATCCAAACTCGGTCGCCCAGCAAGTCTGCTTTATCGAGCGCGCGATCGATTCCCATCGCGATGCACAGACGGCCTGGGCCACTCGTCAATTCATATTCTGATCGCCCTTTCCTTCTGCGTCGCATGATATCGATGCCCTCGAGCGGCTCGACTGCCCGCACTAACACGGCGTGCGGAGTCTCTGCGGCGTTTGTGACGACATTAAATTGGTAGTACATGCCGTAGACAAAATAAACATAAGCCGTGCCACCGATGCCGTACATCGTTTCGGTGCGATTCGTGCGGCGGCCGCCGTAAGCGTGCGACGCGCGATCTTCAGGGCCGCGATAGGCTTCAGTCTCGACGATTAAGCCGGCGACGCGGTGGCCATTTCGATCAGGAACGACGATTTTCTTGCCGAGCAGGTCGCGCGCGACTTCGAGGACGTCAGCACGTGTGTAAAATTCGCGGGGAAGTTTGGACATGGAAGTTATCCGCAGATTACCGGAGTCAGTACCCGGAGCGGTAGCGACGGGGTGGTAGTTTCGGCGCGAACCCGGTCGCTATCGCTCCCGGTACTGACTTCATCGTGCTCAACTCATCCGCCACAACATCACCACCGTAATCACGAATCCAATCACCACAATCGCGCGGCGAATCATGGTCTGACCGACACGTTGCGCAGTAGTCGCTCCCAGATAGCCTCCGAGCACAGCGCCGACCGCCATCAGCAGCGATTGAGGCCAGGAAACAAGATGTGAAATCGAAAACGCCAGCACGGCCACGCTATTGATGCAAATGCCGAGAAAATTCTTGATGCCGTTCGCGCGATGGATGTCGTGTAAACCGAGCAGGCCCATCGCCGCCAGCATCCAAATGCCATTACCCGCCCCGAAGTATCCGCCGTACATTGCTGAAAAAAACTGAACGACGATCGCAATCGTCCACCAACTCTTTTGCGAGCCGGAAGTCGGCGACGGCATGCGCAGCCAGCGATTCACAGGGCCTTGCAATATGAACAAAATTGTCGCGAATAAAATCAGAAACGGCACCAATCGCGAGAAAGTAGGCGATGGCGTGACGATTAGCAGCCACGCCCCAAGTCCTCCGCCAACCAGGCTCACGGCGCCCAGTCGCATTAGGATCAAGGAGGTGTCGTTCATTTCTCGACGGTAACCGAATAGTCCGGCGAACAGCCCCGGCCATAACGCGACGGTGCTGGTTGCATTTGAGACTTTGGGATCGAGTCCGAGCCAAATGAGCAGCGGGAAGGTCAGAAGCGTGCCGCCACCAGCGATCGAATTCACCAGCCCGGCGACAAACGCAGCGGCGAACATGAGCGCGCCGTGGAGGAGAGACATCGCCGACAGTGTAAGCGGCAAAGGGGTAAGGGCAAAGTGGTTTTCTCTTTGGCTCGGTGAATTCTCTGTGCCTCGGTGGTGATCTGAATCGCGGAATTGTTCACCACAGAGGCACGGAGATCTCCCAGAGCCACAGGAGACGTCTATCTCTGGTGCTAAAATCCGAGTCCATGAAAGCTGTCAAGATCGTTTCCTTCGGCGGCGTCGAAGGCCTGCAAGTTGTCGACGCTCCGGATGAACCGCAACCAACAGGCGATCAAGTGCGCGTGCGTGTGCGCGCTGCCGGCTTGAATCGCGCAGACATTTTGCAGCGGCTTGGCCGCTATCCCGCGCCGCCAGGTTATCCGCAGGACATTCCCGGACTCGAGTTCGCCGGCGAAGTTGAAACCACCGGCGAAGACGCGCGCGCGTTTAGACCAGGTGATCGAGTTTTCGGAATCACTGGCGGCGGCGCGGAGGCTGAGTACGTGACTGCACCGGAACCAACGCTCGCGCGTGTTCCGGAAAATCTAAATTGGGTTGAGGCTGCGTCAATTCCTGAAGTTTTCATTACGGCCCACGATGCGCTGTTCACTCAATGCAATCTGCAGAGAGGAGAGAGCGTGCTGATTCATGCCGCTGGTTCAGGTGTAGGCACGGCTGCGAGTCAGCTCGTAAGCGTCGCCGGCGCAGTCGCGTACGGCACTTCGCGCACAGCTGAAAAACTGGAAACAGCGAAGGAATTTGGCCTTTCGGCATCAATCGCAGTCAGAGACGATCCGTTGTTGTTCGTAGATGCGGTCAGGAAGTGGACAAACGGCGATGGCGTCAATGTGATTCTCGATCTCGTGGGCGGGGCGTATCTGAAACCGAATCTTGATTCGTTGGCGATGCTGGGCCGTTTGATCTTCGTCGGCACTACGAGTGGCTCCAAAGCTGAAATCGATTATGGGATCGTGATGCGCAAGCGTCTGCGAATCATGGGGACTTCATTGCGTACGCGGTCAATCAAAGAGAAAGCCACCGCGACGCATCTATTCGCAGAGCACGTCGTGCCTTTGTTGGCGAATGGATCGGTGCGGCCCGTAATCGATTCAGTTTTCAGAATTGAAGAGGTGCGTGAGGCGCACAAACGAATTGAGTCGAATGAAAGTTTTGGGAAAGTCGTCCTGACGATCGACTAAACGCGGTCACCTGCGCCTACGAGATCTTTTGTTTCTGCAGCCAGCGTAATCGGCGCCGCTGCTTCGTTCGTCACAATGCACAGACCGTGACAACCTTCACTGGCGAGCCGGTGCACCAAACGCCGCGCTTCCTCGTGCGTCAGGTGCGTCGCTTCGCAACCGCGCTCGCTGAGAACGGCCCACGATTCAGTTTGCAAATCACTCGTCATGCGGTCGATTGCGGGCAAGATGCCCGCGCTCCACTGGAATTTATTTTCCTTTGAAGTCCGCTTTCCGTTTCTCGAGGAACGCTTTCACCCCTTCATCTTTATCTTCACTTGAGAAACAAAGCGCGAATACGTCAACTTCACGACGCAGTCCTTCGTCAAGATTCGATCTTGACGCTAGCTTCACTGCCTCTTTCGCCAAACGCAACGCGATGGGACTCTTCTCCGCGATGCGATTCGCAATCTCCATCGTCTTTGCTTTGAGATGATCCGCCGGCACGACCGCGTTCACCAATCCACAGCGAAACGCCTCTTGAGCATTGATAATTTCGCCGGTCAGGATCATTTCCATCGCCTTGCCTTCACCAACCAGTCGCGGCAAGCGCTGCGTGCCGCCGCCACCCGGTATGATGCCGAGATTTATCTCGGGTTGCCCGAACGACGCGTTCTCGCTGGCGATGCGAATGTCGCACGCCAGCGCCAACTCGCACCCCCCGCCGAGACAGTAGCCATTGACCATCGCGATCACCGGCTTTGGAAAAGTATCGATCGCATTGAAGAGCCCGCGCTCCAGCATGATGGCGCGCTGCTGCAGCGCCGTGCGTCCAGCGAACTCGGCAATGTCGGCGCCGGCGATGAAAGCTTTGTCACCCGCGCCGGTGAAAATCACGACGCGGATCGAATCGTCGTCGCGCAACTCATCGAGGATCGCAGCACCTTCAGCGCGCGTTTGAATGTTCAGCGCGTTGCGCTTTTCTGGGCGATTAATCGTGATGATGACGACACGATCGCGGCGTTCGACCAGAATGGTCTCGTAGGTTTGACTCACTCCTAACAGCTCCTGTTCGATTAATTAGTTGAGAAAGTAAAGCACAACGGCAGGCAAAAGACTATTTTTCCGTTGGCTTGCCCAAAGTCTGTCACGGACGATTGAGCCGGTAGCAGTATGGAGTCAGTACCGGGAGCGAAAGCGACCGGGTAGATACAAAAAAACTGAGAATATTAAAATGGATGGCACCAACTACGTCAGTTCAACCCGGTCGCTATCGCTCCCGGTACTGACTCCATACTGCTCATTGATCTGTTACCCCAAAGCACTTTTGAGGCAAAGCCAATGACAAATAGAAAATGGGTTTAAGTAGAACTCGCTGATTCGTCGCTCGTGGCGCTCGCCTGCTCATCAGCGACCCAGGCGACAAACAGGCGCATCCAGTTTTCAGAAGGCTCGGCGATCTGCACACCGACGCGCGCAGTACCATAGATCGCGGGCGAGATTCGGACCACCGTCGCGGTCGCTTCGGTCGGCGAATTGTCCGGCTTGTGCGCCCTAATGTAGAGGTGCTCGCCGATGCTGACCTTTTGATTCAGGTGAAACAACGCACCTGACGTTGAGATGTCATCGGTCTCGGTCGGCTCGCTCCAGGCGGCGCCATCTTCAGCGCGGCCGGACACGACAATCGGGAGTCGCAACGCCATCCGAAGAGCAAAACGTCTTTCTTCGTTCTGATAAGGAGTGCTCATTACGGTTGCCATTCGCGTGTCAGGGCGCGGTCAGCTTTCAATTAAAAGAGTCAACTAGTATACGCTCGCTGCGCGTGTTCCGGCTCGTTCCACTTGTAAAAGCCTTCGCCAGTTTTCTTGCCAAGTTTTCCTTCGCTCACCATTTTGCGAAGTATCTCCGGCGGGCGAAAGGCCTCGGATTTAAGCGCGTCATGCAGATATTCTGCAATACTCAACCGTACATCCAAGCCGACCATGTCCGTCAACCTCAGTGGCCCAACTGGATGGTTGTAGCCAAGCTCCATGGCCTTATCAATGTCACCGGCGCTTGCTACTCCCTGCTCGACCATGCGCATCGCTTCAAGCCCAAGCGTCACGCCGAGGCGGCTGGAAGCGAATCCGGGAACATCTCGCACGACGATCGGCTCTTTCTTCATTCGTCCGGCGACGGCGCGGACCGTCATTATCGTTTCGTCTGACGTCTCGCCGCCGACAACGATCTCAAGCAGACGCATGAGGTGAACCGGATTGAAGAAATGCATGCCGATCACGTTTGCCGGCCGCGCCGAAACTCGCGCGATTT
The DNA here is from genome assembly GCA_965653675.1 of uncultured bacterium. Lineage (GTDB taxonomy): Bacteria > Acidobacteriota > Blastocatellia > Pyrinomonadales > Pyrinomonadaceae > UBA11740. The sequence continues at coordinate 46,379 of CBFHBA010000028.1, read as the reverse complement.
CAGTAATCGAAAGCGACGAAGTGTTCGTCGCAAAGATGCACTCGGTTCTGACAAGCGCCTCGGTTGCACGCAACAAATTCTGTTTCAATTCAAGTTTTTCCGGCGCCGCCTCAATTACGAGATCGCTTTCGCGGATTTCCGTGATGTCAGTCGTCAAACGAATCCGCTGAAGCGTCTGCTCGCGTTGTGCGTCGGTAACTTTTCCAACCTGCACGCCCTTCGACAGGTTCCGCACAATTGCCTGCAGCCCGCGCTGGACTGCGGCCTCGTCAATATCTCGCATGAGGACGTCATATCCTGCGGCGGCGGCGACCTGGGCGATGCCGTGGCCCATCGTGCCAGCCCCCAGCACACCGATGCGTTCGATTGGGTGAGCCGCAGCCGTCTTGTTGTCTTGATCCGAGTTCTTGTTCAACGTATCTCTCGACGCGTTCGAACCAAAGGTGGATGCCAAATCAGGCCACGATGTGGCTGGGGCCTGGCTGGTTCGACTAACTCGTGCACCACTAGTTATACTACACGCGTAACGCAAAACGCCAACAGTTTTCCTGCGCAATGTTTGTCAGAAACCGGAGCGATAGCGACGGGATCAAAGCGCAACGCGAAAGCTTACGAAGCGCTTTGATCGGCCGCTTTCATGTCCGGCGTTTGCGAAAAAGGAGTCCTGAATTGACAGAAGAGATTCGCCGCCAGGTTGTCATCATCGGATCGGGACCGGCCGGTTTGACGGCCGCAATTTACACGGCGCGCGCTAATTTGAAACCGCTTTTGATCGACGCGCCCGCGGACACCGAAAAGCAGACCACCCCCGGTGGCCAACTGATGATCACTACCGAAGTCGAAAACTATCCTGGGTTCGCTGACGGCATTCAAGGCCCTGAGCTGATGGTTCAATTTCGCGGGCAGGCTGAGCGCTTTGGCACTGAATTTCTCGAAGAGTGGATTACCAAAGTCGACTTCAGCGAGCGGCCTTTCAAACTCTACACCGAAGACAAAGTGGTGAAGGCCGAGACGCTGATTATTGCGTCGGGAGCTTCTGCGAAGTGGCTCGGCATTCCGGGTGAAGCAAAAACGCCGCACGGCTTCGGCGGCAACGGCGTGTCGGCATGCGCGACGTGCGACGGTCCCCTGCCCGCGTTTCGAAACAAACGTCTCGTTGTCGTGGGGGGCGGCGACACAGCAATGGAAGAAGCGACGTTCCTGACTCGTTACGCCTCGCGCGTCTTCGTGGTTCATCGCCGGGACAAACTCCGCGCATCGAAGATCATGCAGGACAAAGCGTTCGCCAACGAGAAGCTCGAGTTCATCTGGAATACAGCGTTGGAAGAGATTCTCGGAACGCAAGAACAAGGCGTCACCGGAGTTCGTTTGCGGAATCTTCAGAGCGGCGCAACACAACACTTCGATTGTGAGGGTGTCTTTATCGCGATCGGCCACAAACCGAATACGGATCTCTTCAAAGGCCAGCTCGAAATGGATGCGGTCGGCTACATCAAGACCTCGCACCGTTCGACTGCGACGAACATTCCGGGCGTGTTCGCCGCGGGCGACGTTCAGGATTCAATTTATCGGCAGGCGGTGACTGCGGCGGGCACTGGTTGCATGGCCGCCATCGATGCGGAGCGTTTTCTAGATCACTTGCCAGTCGAAATGCCGACTGGCGAAGAGATCACGATCGAAGGCGAGCACGTCACCGCCGATCGTCGTGAGATTATCTTGCCAACCGGTGAAGTTGTGCCTAATGAACCGGAAGTGATGTTGGATGATTGCGCTTGAGAGAAACGCGCTACAGCAAAACTATCGAATCATCTTTGGGACGTCGAGACGGCGATGGCTCTGGTTGCAAGGGAGCTTCTTCTCGATAGAACGGTGTTTCGACAAATCGCTCAGAGCGCACATTCGGACAGAAGTCACAGTAATAACCCAGCTGCTGCTTCCGATCTTCGCAGTCGTTACAGTCAAGCATCTGTCCCGTTTTCATTAAAGCATCGAGCAAGGGCACTAACCGCCGGCCACGATCGGTCAGCTCATACTCCACTCTCCGCGGCAGACCTCCGTAATCAACGCGAACGATAAGCTCGTCCTTTTCCATTTCTTTCAGGCGGCCCATCAAAGTGCGGCTGCTGATGGGATGAAGTTCTTCGAGGAGTTCAGTCGTGCGCTTGGGTCGCGCAAAAAGCTCGCGGACAACGAGGAGCGTCCATTTGTCGCCGATCAATTGCAGCGCGCCGGCGATTGGGCAGCCATCGATTTTGCGTCGTCGCACTCGGCCGATTTACTCGCTTTCGTGGCAAAGCTTATCACAATTACTCTCGGTGTTTGCGACAGATTGCCGCCAAGATCAAATTCTTGAATTCGGTAGGGCTTTGCACCACAATACCTTAGCTGTTCACGCCCCCGTTTTGCATTCTGGGTGCAATTTTCCGGCCGAACATCCAGACATGATCGGCAAGACCATCTCGCATTATCGCGTCGTCGAAAAGCTCGGTGAAGGCGGCATGGGCGTGGTCTATGTCGCCGAAGACACCTTGCTCGGCCGGCGCGTCGCGATCAAGATGCTCACCGTCAAGCCCGGCCAGGATGAGCATCACTTCCGCACCCGGTTCTTACGTGAGGCACGCGCGGTGTCTGCGCTGTCACATCCGCACATTGCGACGATCCACGACTACGGTGAGACCAAACGCGGCCAGCCATATATTGTGATGGAACTGGTCAAAGGCGAGACACTCGGCGATTTGATGGCGGGCGGCTCACTGACAATTACGCGTGCATTGCAAATCATTCGGCAGGTGGCCGAAGCGCTGGCCGAAGCGCATCGCAACGGTGTGGTGCATCGCGATATCAAACCATCGAACGTGGCCATCGATCATCGCGGTGACGTGAAGGTCCTGGATTTTGGGCTCGCGAAACAACTCAATGTTGACGCGAAAGACGCGACTGATCCCGAGCGACAGACATTGCTCACGTCACAAACGCAGGAGGGCGTAATCGTCGGAACGCCCTTGTATCTTTCACCAGAGCAAGCACTCGGCGCGGAGATCGACGCGCGCAGCGACATCTTCGCCGTCGGCTCGTTGCTTTACGAATGCATTGCCGGACGCCCCGCCTTCGATGGCGACACCCGAATGGAGATTTGCACGAAAGTTATTCGCGACGATCCAGTCCGGCCTTCGCAGTTGAATCCTGACGTTCCCGAAGCAGTTGATCGCATCACGATGAAAGCGCTGGCGAAGCAGCCGGCCCAGCGCTATCAAACAGCAACTGAATTCGTTGCCGACTTGGACGTTGCTTTGGCAGCGTCCGGCATTGCTTCTCGCGCCGTGCCACGTATCACGGCGCATGCTGATGGAAACCGGCCCACCGGCGCGCTGGCAACACTTTCAGACATTTTCCGGCGCCCGCGTATTTCGGTTGGCTATGTAGTCGCAGGCGTCGCGATCGCTCTATTAATCGGATTCGTCATTTGGTTCGTACTGCGGCCGAAACCCTATGACCCGAAACCTGAAGCAAAACGCCTCTACGATCAGGCCGTCGACGCTCTGCGGCAAGGCGCCTTTTTCAAATCGAGCAAGATTCTGCAACAGGCGATTGTGGATGACGATCGATTTGCGCTGGCGCATGCGCGCCTCGCCGAAGCCGACACGGAGTTGGACAATTCAGACAATGCGAAGGACGAGCTGATTCGCGCAAACGATCTCGCAAAAAACATCGCCCTGCCGGAAGTTGATGCCATTCGCTTGCAGGCGATCACCAACACCGTCAAACGCGATTTCGCCGGAGCCGCCGAAAACTATCGCCAACTCGGCAACAAGGTACCAGAATCAGAGAAGGCTTATGCGTTGGTTGATTTGGGACGTGCTTACGAAAAGTATGACAAGCTCGCTCAGGCGATCGGAAGCTTTCGCGAAGCAACGCAACGAGACCCGCGATATGCTTCGGCTTTTCTTCGTCTCGGTGTGGCACTGCGGCGAAATCAGAAATTCGCCGAAGCTGAAACTGCGCTGGCGCAGGCGAGCAATTTGTTCAGTATCGCCAACGAGGTCGAAGGCACTACCGAAGTGTTGATTCAACGCGGCTTACTGCTTAGCCAACAAGGGAAACTCGTTGAAGCACAGACAGAACTTCATCGGGCGCTCGAGCGTTCGGTGACGCTCGATAATGACGACCAGCAGATCAGGGCGCTGCAGCAATTGAGCAATACCTCCATCATGGCCGGCGACGCCACGAAGGCGCGGGAGTATTCGCAACAAGCAACGCAGTTAGCGCAAACCAACGGCATGGAAAATCTAACCACCGCCGGGCTGTTGGAAATAGGCAACGCATACTTCATCAAGGGTGATTTCGCTGAGGCGGAAAAGAACTTCAATGAAGCCCTGCGATTGGCCCAACTTTACAAAGCACGATTTAACGAAGCGCGTGCGATGCTTTCGCTCGCCAGTCTGCGCGTACAGCAGGACAATCCCGACGCGGCGCGAGACTATGCCCAGAAAGCTCTTTCGTTCTTTCAACAGGGTAGCTACGGCAATCAAACCGGAATCGCGTTTCTTATTATTGCGCGCGCGTATGACTCCACGGGCGATTACGACAACTCTGAAAAGACCTTTCAGCAGTTGCTCGCGTCCGCGCAGCAAGTAGGAGACTCACGATCAGCGACGCTCGCTCATGAAGGACTTGGATCAGTTTACCTGCACACCGATCGCGTTCCGGAAGCGTTGGCCCACTTCGAAGAGGAGTACAAATCAGCCACCGCTGGCAATGCGCGACAGGCCGCCGCGTACGCCACGCATTATCGAGCGCTGGCCTTATGGCGTCTCGGCAAATACGACGAAGCGCAAACGCGACTAACTGAAGCGCTCTCCGCGGCGCAGCCTGAAGGACGCGAGCCCGACAAGGAGTTGCTTGCGGATGTGACATGGTCAAAGGCAGCGATGGAATTGAGCCGCAAGAATTTCTCTCAAGCCGCGGTGCTCGCGAAAAAGGCTTTCGATCTGGCGGGTCCGGAGTATAAAGCGATCGCAGTGCGCGCGGGCGCGACATTATGCGTTGCGCAATCGCGTTCCAACCAAATCGCGGCGGCGCGAAGGCATTGTGAAGATGCGGTGAAATTGGCGCGCACGATTCGTGATCCGCGATCTCTAACTGATGCGTTGATTGCATCTGCCGCCGCGGCGACTGCCACCGGCGATTCCCAGACCGCGCTTCAACATGCGACCGAAGTCGCGGACCGATGCGCAGCTTCGAGACAAGTTGAATCTGAGTGGTGGGCGCGCGTCGTGCAGGCGCGCGCGAGTGAGATGGCGGGAGACAAAGTTAAGGCCCGGGAGTTTGCCTCACGGGCCCAGGAGCTGCTTTCGTTGCTTGAGGCGAAATGGGGCAGCGACTACTTCAAATCTTTTCTAGCGCGTGCCGACGTTGACGAGTTGCATCGTCAGATCCTTGCACTCGGTAACCCGTGACGTCATACGCTTCCTCTCATTAACAAATCTCTTCGCGAGGGTGCACCGATTTATTGTGGTTGCGGTGATCCGTCGCCACCAACCGTTATCGGCGTGCCGAGGGCCACAGCTGGGGCTGGACCGCCGTCGCCACCAACCGTTATCGGGGTGCCCGTGGCAGCGGCTTCCGGATTTCCGCCATCGCCGCCCACAGTTATTGGTGTACCGAAGGATTGAACATCTCCACTTTCGTTTGTTGTTGCCCCTGCGGAACTTTCCGCGGGTGTTTGATTCTCACCAGACATTTCGTTTACTCCTTTCCGTGGTTACTCTGTAGAAACTCGAGTTAACCATCACCACCGACAGTTATCGGTGTGCCCATCCTCATTTTCCTCATCCCCTTGCTACCTTTCGCTTTTGATCCACTCTTGCCGCCTTTTTTCTTCGCCGCGGTTTTCTTTCCTGTTTTCTTCTTCGTAGCCATAGCCGTCGCTCCTCTCGACCCTTACTCTGAAAAGATCGTCAGCGTATGCGAAACGTGGAGGGGTGTAAAGATGTTTTCACCGCGTCAAAGTCTTCATTTTTAATGTCAAATTTAAATCAAATCTTTCTCTCAAGCGGGCGAGTTTCATACCGAACGCAGCGTATTCCCGCCGGAGTGCGACAAGAACTTGAATCTTCACACGTTGAAGAAACGAACAACGTTTTGTGCAGTGGCTACAGACGCCACAATGGCCTATCGGAAAAGATAGTGCTCTATCCGTTTCGGTAGCCTTGCCGCGGCTTAATCAGGTGCGTTTGGCGTAAAGAAGCTAAGGTCGCAGATTGATATTGTAGGTTTTGATTTTTGAGTTGAGCGTAGTCGGATTCATTCCGAGGAGGCGCGCGGCCCGCGATTGATGCCCGCCGGTCTGAGCGAGGGCACGGCGGATCAGATCGATCTCGAAGCGTCGCACTTCATCGTAAAAGTTCACGCCTCGCGTTACGTCGATGCTGGACGATGTACCGGCAGATTCGCGCGCTACGGCTGCAGCCGCCTGCGGATCCGCAATCTCGCGACGCAGGCATTCCTTTGTCACTTCTTCGTCCGGAGCGATCACGACTGCGCGCTCGATCGTGTTTTCCAGCTCGCGCACGTTGCCCGGCCACGAATAGCTTTCCAGCAGCGAAAGAACTTCGGGGTTAATGTGCTGTGACACCTGCCGTCCATTCTCCTCGTTGTACTTCCGAATGAAGTGCTGCGCCAACGGCAGGATGTCCTGGCGCCGATCACGCAATGGCGGCAATTCGATCGGAACCACCGCAAGACGATAGTAGAGATCCTCGCGGAAGACTCCTTGTCGCACCGCTTCTTTCAAATCGATGTTGGTGGCGGCAATGATGCGCACATCGACGCGGCGCGGCGTCGTGTCTCCAAGCGGAGTAAATTCCCTCTCCTGGATCACGCGCAGCAGACGCACCTGCGTCTCGGGTGGAATGTCGCCGATCTCATCAAGAAAAATCGACCCGCCATCGGCAACTTCGAACAGTCCCTTCTTGGCAGCAACTGCGCCAGTGAACGCCCCGCGCGTGTGTCCGAACAGTTCGGATTCGAGAAGCTCGGAAGGAATATTCGAGCTGTTGACCGTGACGAACGATCGGCTGGCGCGTGGGCTCGCTTCGTGAATCGCCTTTGCGATCAGTTCCTTGCCGGTGCCACTCTCGCCGGTGATGAGCACGGTGGAGCGCGCCGGCGCAACTTGCTCGACGAGACGAAAGACTTCCTGCATCAGGTCTGAGCGGCCCACGATCGCACCGCGGTCGACTTCGCGGCTCATCGCCTGGCGGAGCGTCCGTCGCTCTTCTTCTTTGCGGCGACGCTTGATGCCGGCTGCGACTTGAGCGGTGATATGTTCGTTCTGGAAAGGTTTTCGGATGCAGCCGAACGCGCCCTTTTCCCAAGCCGCAATCGCGGTGTCGAACGTCGCGTACGCGGTAATCATTAAGACGACGGCTTCCGCATCAATTTTCAGAAATTCTTCCAGCGCGCGGAGACCGCCGATACCGGGCATCGACACGTCCAACAACACAACGTCGTACGCCCGCTTAGTGTAAGCATCCAGCCCCTCTTCGCCGGTCTTAGCGAGATCGACACGATATCCTTCGGCCGAGAGCAGAGTCTCGAGCACGTCACGCATGATCTCTTCATCGTCAACGATGAGGATGGAGCCTTTTTTCGCCATCGCGTAAGTGTGTCAGAAGCCCGACCGTCAGGGAGGGCGGGTTACGTTTGTAGACCTCCCTGACGGTCGCGCTTCTGACGAAACGTCCGATTATTACGAAACTTCTACTAAAAGGGAATTCAGCAGGTGCGCAAGGCGATCACAGCACGGCTGCTTTCATGCGGGTGCGCGGATCATTAGTGGGAAGCATGATGCGGAACGTCGAGCCTTGTCCGGGCGTGCTCGCGACACTGATGTGGCCTGAGTGCTCCTGAACGATTCCGTAGGTAACTGCGAGCCCGAGACCCGTACCGCCCCCCACGCCCTTAGTGGTGAAGAACGGATCGTAAATCTTGGCGACGTGGTCGGGCGCGATGCCGACGCCGTTGTCGGCCACCTCGACCACAACCAGTCCATCTTCGCCATTGCTCGTCTTGAGCGTAATGCGGCCATCTCCATTCGAAATGGAATCGCGCGCATTCAGAATCAGATTGGTAAACACTTGTTGCAGTTTCACCGAGTTGCCATGGACGTCCGGTAGGCCGTCGCTGTACTCGCGGACCACCTGAATCTGGCTGCGGCGCAGTTGCGGCTCGAGCAGCTGCAGGGTGTCGTCGAGCACGCGGTTCACATTGATTGCCGAAAACTCGGTGGCGCTGCCGGTGCGCGAGAAGTTCAAAAGGTTGTTGACGATATCCGTGGCGCGGTCGGCCTGCCGGCGAACCTTTTCAAGCAGTGCGTGCTTCGGATCATTCTCAGGCAACATACCAAGCAGCATCTGAGTGTAAGAAGAAACTCCCGTGAGCGGGGTATTGACTTCGTGTGCGACGCCGGCAGCGAGCAAGCCGATCGAGGAAAGCTTCTCGCGTTGCTGCAGCTGCTCTTCGAGGTGTAAACGCTGTGTGACGTCTTCAAAGACAACGAGCGCGCCGGTCTGCTCTTCGGTGTCGGCGTACAGTGGTGCGAGCGCGATATTCAGGACGACTACGCGCCCAGCGCGTGTGAGCGTGTGCAACTTATAAATCTGCCGCGTTTGGTTCAGCCGCCAACCATCGGGTCCCAGCACCTGGCGCAGAGTCTCAGCGAATTCGTCGACGAAAAGCTCTTCGAGATTTTTTCCCGTCGCCTCTTCACGTGAAATCGCGAAGATATCTTCCATCGCCGAATTCAGCCGCGTGATGTTGCCGTTCAGATCGACCGCAAGCAAACCGACATTGATAGACTCGACGATCGATTCATTGAACTCTTTCAGGAGCTGCAACTCCGCCGCGCGATGTTGTTGTTCCTGGTAAAGCAGCGCGTTTTCAATGGCGACCGCAATGTAACCTGAGACAGTGCGAAGGATTTCGACGTCTTCGGACGAAAGCAGTGCGCCGTCCGCAGATCGGCCCAGCCCAATCACCGCCACCATGCGCCCCCGCACCACACAGGGAACGTAATAGTGAAGCGTCTGGCGGACGAAGCTGCCGCTTTCAGCAGGCAGTTCCAGATCGTCGGCGCGCACCACACCGGTTTCGGCTGAGCGCGTGCGAATCATGTCGCGAAAATCCGGCGGCGTCGTCAAATCCGAGAGACCGGCCGTCCGCGCAACTCGATAACCTGACGGCGCGAATTCGTCTTCGATGAAGATGGCCACGCGCTCGACGTTCATCACTTCGCGCAGACGCGAGATCAGTGAATCGAGCAAGGGGTCGAGCGCGGTCGTAGTCGAAATCGTGCGACCAAAGTCGAGCAGGCTGTTTCGCAGATCATAGCGACGACCGTAGAAAAGACGGTCGACTTGCTCCTGCAGAAAATTCTTGACCGGCGCGGCAATCATGACGATGGCCGCCATCGCCGCGACGGAAAGAATCAGCCGTAGAGTGATCTCTCCGGAAGAAGCGACCTCACCGCTCAACGCGTACAACCCGGCGACATAGACGATCGCGCCAATTGCCAACGCGATTGCGAGGGTGGTCGCCGCATAAACGGCAGCGCGGCGCACGACCAATTCGACGTCCATCAAACGATAGCGAACGACCGAATAGCCGAACGCCAGCGGAATTAAGACGAGCGGCACTACTGAAAAATCGCGCAGCGGGGCGGTCGCTTCGTTGCCTAAGACAAAGCCAATACCGTAGAGCAACGTGAAGGGCACAATCCCGAGCACCGATCCCCAGACCACCCACTTAAGTTGCTGACGGGCGACTGTGTTCTTGCTGACGATGAATCGTCGAACCAGAATCGCCGCGCTAATCGCCAGTACCACCAAAAAGTGGGCGAATGAAATTCGATAAAACCGTGCCGCAAATTCCGGCGAATAATCAAACAGGCGGTTGGCTGCGGGAAAAAGCAAGCTAAGCTCACCGCGCAGAAACATGAACGAGCTCACGGTCACTAACAGCAATGACGGCAGATACACGTACACACTTCGCCAGCGCTTTTCGTCAAACAGATGCTGACGGACCGGATAGATCAAACTGAAGTGCAGAAAGATGGGCGCGAACAAAATAAACGCGGCGTTATCCAGAATGGCAATCGCGAGATCCAAATCCCGGTAACTGCCGGCAGCTTTGTAAAAGTGGAAAACAAATGCGACCAGACAGAGCGTCGCGAAGTGCAGTACGAATGGCGCGCGTCCCCCCTGCTTGAAAACTACAAACAGCCCAACGCACAGGTAAATCAGTCCGATGAAGTTGACGTATAAATCGCCCGGCGTAGTGGTTTGGAATGTTCCCAGGCTATCGAGATCGGCGTAATAAAAACGCGTCTCGGCAGGAAATGACGGGCGCTCAATCAGGTAGTGGATGTCGCCACCGACGCGCTCGCGCTCAAGATACATCTGCACGCTCGTTGCATTGGCAACGGGCTCGCAGCGTGGGCCGCGCGTGATGTCCTCGCAGCGCTCGCCGTTCGGACTCACAGCAATCAAATGGTCTCCGGGAATGATTCGTGCCCGCGCCGCGGCCGACTCAGGCTCAACCGATTTGGCAACGACGCCCTGTGCGGTATCAACCCAAGTGACACCGTCCCACGGCGGTGATTGATGGCGAAGTCGCTGTGAAAAGTTCAGGGCGCCGGCGACCACGAGTAACGCTGTAGCGCCGAGTAAAAACCATGTCCGCCCGGTGAGTACTGAACCTTTCATGACGTTTTCTGGACCGTCAGAACCAATCCATTAGATGTGCAGCGGGTGACTTCACCCGTAAAGACACTAAAGCGTTTCTTTTCAAAGCAACCGATGTTCCAACAAGCGCTTGCGGGCAGACTTGCCCGCGAAACAAGTCGACGATGGTTTCGTGTAGACTTTTCGACGCTTCCTTGCGACGAAGAGCGCCCCTACCATCAACGATTCGGCAGGCGCGTCCGATTTTTCGTATGCGTCCGAGATTTTGGAGAAACCCGCGAGTCCTGCGACTGAAGTATCGGGAGCGAAAAAGCAAAGACGCGCGTGTTCCCCGCGTCTCAGAACCGAACCGAAATTCCTCCGCGTACTGAGCGACCGTTTGGACCAACGAGCAGATTAGTCTCACCATTTGTTGTCGTGGTTTGCACGTCGAGCAGGTTGCGCGCGTCGACAATCGCTTGTGCACGCAGAGGCAAGCCGAACCTTGGCAAGTCCTGGGTTACTTGAATGCTCAAAGAGGGATCATAAACGGCCAACTGCCCCGCAAATGGATCGATCGCGAAAACCGTCGCTTCCGGAGAAAATCTGAAGACTGTTCGAACATGTGTGCCGGTGGACCAATCACCTGCAATCTGCAGCGCGAACGAGTGGAAGAATCCTTCAGCGAAAAGTTGCGCTGGATTTCCGACGCCCAACGGCGAAATTTTTTGGCCTCGTCCGAATGAATAACCAGCGGAAGCGCTCCACACATGGTTAAGACGATTCGAATAAACTACGCGCGCGCCGCGAGTGGCGCCCTCCTGGTTCGCGACTCGCAAAAGGGTTCTTCCGGTTTCGCCTGAAAACGCGGAAACCGGAGTGGCCAACAAACCGACGCCATGTCCAGCGGTCATGTCGAGAAACGCAGTCGCTTCAACTGTCGAGCGATTGTTCAGTTGGCGCTCGACACCAAACTCCAGACGACGACTGCGCGCCATCACTGCGCGACCACCGACATAGGCGACCGGTTGATTCGTCGGACGCTTGAAGACGGCGTCACTTCCTTCGAAGTTCGGCATGCTCTGATACTCATAGCCGTCGTCGGTAGTTGCGTACGCCGCTTTGACTCTGGTCCGCGCATTAGCATCGAACTGCACACCGAATCGCGGAGTGATGGCAGCATTATTGCCAGCTCCGAGGAAGCGCGAATAGTCGAGACCGAGCACGACCACGAATCCGTCGCGCACGATCCATTCATCGACTGCGCGAATCGATATTTGGCCCAACTTGCTCGCCGATTTGTTTGGCGACCCAGCATTAAACGACGGCAACTCAGCGCCTCCAGCCGTTACGCCTACTCGATGGCGATCGTTGACGCGCAAATGCGCGGTTGTTTCAAACCGCTGCGGAGCTGACGAGCCAACACCGGTCTGACCCACGAAAACTAAATCGATGCGTTCAGACGCAGGCAGCGCAAAAGCGAAATTCAATCCCTGGTAATTCGAACCGAATGGGTTTGCGGATTCGTTGAAATAGGTTTCGACGACGCCCTGCGGCCGTGGCTTGCCTCTCCCACTATCATCGCCCGGCGTCATCATAACTTCATCGTCATTCGCCGACTGTTCGGACTCTACGGCAGCAACTGTCGCATCGGGTTTCTCGTTCTGCTGGAAAATCGAGCGCTGAGTTTGCGCGGCGCGCAGCCGCCACTTTACGTTGTCGCGATCATTGCGCTGTTCGGGATAGGTTTTGCCCGCGCCGAGGGGTTCGAGATTGAAGCGATAAGCTATCTCGGCCGAAGGCGCGACTGTAACTGACGAGAAGAGCACTTCGCTAAATCCCGTGGCAATCGCTTTGAGTGAATATTTTCCCGCGGGAATCTTGGTTGAGAAGCTACCGTCGGTGGCCGTTCGTGCTTCTTTAACTATTTGGTTTGCGCCCTCGCGGACGATTTGAATGAGCGCACCGGCCAGCGGCAATCCATGGTTGTCGCGCACGGTGCCGGTTACAGTGGCGAGGCCGCGGGTGCCTTTGCCGTAAGCTGACGATGCAATGGTCGTCAGAATTACCGCAAGTGCCACCAGCGGCGTGCTAAATCTGAAGATCTTTTTCATCGCGGTTAGACCCCCGACCGAAACTCGCGCGGAACCACAAACGCTTGAACAAGTTGGTTGGCGTGCATTAGCCGAATTGAACCCAGATTCGGTTATTCGATTCTCCGCTACGTTTGTCAGATGCCTGAGCGCCCCACAAGGCCGCTCCCGGGCAAGGGAGACCTTCACCCGCGTGAATGGGCTAATTTTCGGCCAGCGTGCGGCGTGCTGTCAAGCAGACTCTGCCACTTTTCCGACAAATTTTAAGTGCCAAAACCAGCGCCAGAGCCGGATTTTGCGGTGCCTTTTCCGCGTGTTACGATGGTTCTCCCTGATGCTTTGCCACCCCGTTTTAAGCAATCGATGATCGACCAGGTAAGGACAACCCGACTTCCGAATGGTCTGACGATCCTGACCGAACACATGCCCGGATTGCGGTCGGTAACGCTTGGGATCTGGGTGCGGCGCGGTTCCCGACACGAGTTACCACCGCTAAACGGTATTTGCCACTTCATTGAGCACGCTTTATTCAAAGGCACACAACGTCGTTCGGCGCACGACCTTGCGATGGAATCCGACCGTTTGGGCGGTCATCTGGATGCGTACACGACGCACGAGATGACCGGCTTTTCAATGAAAGTGGTGGACTCAGCGCTGCCGGCCGCCTTTGATCTTATCGCCGACATGTTGGCGAATCCGCGGTTCGACGAAAATGATTTGAAGCGCGAGCAAAATGTCATCATCGAAGAGATGAAGATGGTTGAGGACACTCCGGAAGAATTTCTCGGTGAATTATTCAACGCGGCTTATTTTCCGAATCATTCACTGGGGAGACCGATCGAAGGTACCGCGGTCACTGTTTCGAGTTTTGATCGAGCTAAGACCGCAAGTTTCCATACCGCAAACTATTCACCGGGCAATCTTGTCATCGCTGCTGCAGGAAACGTAGACCACAACCAACTCGTTGACCTGGCGGCTAACAGTTTCGGGGTTACTGACGGCCAACCTCCACCGCCAATAACCGCCGCGCAACCGGCAGCGGCCGCCCCAATTTTCGTCGAGCGCAAAAGCGAACTCGAGCAAGCACATTTGATCATCGCTGCCCCGTGGCCGTCCGCGACCAGCGACGACCGTTACGTTGCAACCATGTTGGGAACGATTATCGGCGGCAGCACTTCGAGCCGCCTGTGGCAATCGATACGTGAAGAGCGTGGGCTGGCATATTCAATTGGAGCCGGCGGCAACACTTTTACCGATATTGGCATGTTCACGATCTACGCCGGCGCGTCGCCCGCGCACCTCGATCAAGTTTTGGATTTGTCGCTGAAAGAATTGCGGCGCGCAGCCCGCGAACCGGCGACCGAAGATGAACTCAAGCTGGCAAAAGAACAGGCCGTCTCAACCATTCTGTTAAGCCTCGAATCATCGAGCGCCCGCGTCGGCGCTCTGGCGCGCCAGGAAATCGTGCACGGCCGCAGGATTCCGCCCGATGAAATTATTCAACGAATCGAAGAGGTGACGCGCGAGGACATGTTGGACCTGGCGCAGAGACACTTCACAACCGAATCATTGGCCATCGGTGCGCTCGGAAACTTGAATGGCTTTGCTGTCGATCGATCGCGGCTCGAGATCTAGCTGTCTCTGCAGCTGGTCAAAAAATTTTTTGAATTTCTCAGTGTCTGCGTGCCTCTGTGGCTGAGAGTTCCCGTATAATTCGCTCGCAATGAAGATTTCCGTTCTGGGTAGCGGCTCGACCGGCAACGCTGTGTTGCTCGTCGCTAATGGTACTCGTGTGTTGGTGGATGCCGGTCTCAGCGCGCGGGAGATCGCCCGCCGCATGAATCAACTCGGCGAAGATCCAAACTCACTCGACGGCATTCTGGTAACGCACGAGCACGGCGATCACGTGGGCGGGCTGCGCGTATTGATGAAAGATCTCGACTGTCCTGTTTACATTTCGGCGAAAACACATAACGCGTATGTCCTGGAATCGCGAGGCTCAGGCATGGTTAATGATGAACGGCGGCGCCGGGCGGATGCCCTACGCGATCGCATGGTTGAGATCGATTCGGGAAAGGACTTTCGTATCGGCCAGATCGATTTTCATCCGTTCACGGTACCGCATGACGCCGTCGATAATTTTGGCTTCACCGCGATGCATGACGGCGTAAAAGTGGCGACGTTGATGGACTTTGGCCACATCACAACGCTGATCACGCAGCAACTCCGTGGCTGCGCGGCAATCGTGATCGAATCGAATCACAGCCGAGACATGTTAAAAACAGTGGAAAACTATCCCTGGGAATTGAAGCAACGAATCCTTTCGCGTCTTGGTCACTTATCAAACGAGGACGTGGCCGAGTGGTTGGTCGACGGATTCGACGGGCAAGCGAAACATGTTGTGCTGGCGCATCTTTCGCAGCGCGCGAACAATCCGTACCTGGCGAAAATCACGGCTGAAACTGCGTTGTATGAACGCTCGCCGCTGTTTCGCACCGACACCGAAGTTACTTTGTCATTTCCGAAAGAGCCGACTCAATGGATCGAGGTCTGAAAGCAAGGATTAAGGATGAAGGCGGAAGGATGAAAGCCGCTCGTTGGGTTCTTATCTTTGCAGGCCTCGTCGCTTTTTGCCTAGGCTGCCGGCAAAACACCCGTCGACCCGGCATTCCCGGGGATGCACAAACGGTGATCGACACGGCAATCCAGGACATTGACGCGGGCCGGTACGAAAACCTTTACAATGAAGCGGGCGACGAATGGCGCAAGGGCTCCACGCGTGAAGAATCCAAGGCGACTCTCCAGCGTCTGCACGACAAGTTAGGCCGCGCGCAAGTACGCAATCTGGACAACGCTCGCGAGGAGCGGACAGGAACGGCGCCTATTCCGGGCCATTCGCTAATCGCCGTTTATCAAACGCAATTCGAGCACGGTGATGCGATGGAAACATTCACGTTGATCGAACACGGTGGCAAATGGTATCTGGCGAAATACTTCGTGACTTCGACGGCGCTGCGATGATGAAGTCAGCACCACCCGCGTCAGCGGGTGGGTCAAGGAGTAACTTGATAATAAGCTTGACTCGCAGATCCATCCGCTGATGCGGATGGTACTGACTTCATTTACTATTCACTATGATTGAACGTTACACCCTGCCCGAGATGGGCGCCCTCTGGTCTGAGCAGAAGAAGTTCCAGAAGTGGCTGGACGTGGAAATCGCTGTGTGCGAAGTCCACGCTGAGATGGGCACCATTCCTCGTGACGCGCTCGAGCAAATCAAAGCGCGCGCAAAGTTCTCTGTCGATCGCATCAACGAGATCGAGAAGACCACGGATCACGACGTCATCGCCTTCACCACGAATCTCGCTGAATCAATTGGTGAAGCGTCACGTTTCGTTCATTACGGTCTGACTTCGTCGGACGTCGTCGATACGGCGAATGCGCTGCTGTTGCGCGACGCTTGTGACATTCTGCTGCGGAAAATTGACGCGCTGCTCGAAGTGCTGAAGCGCCGCGCGTTCGAATTCAAAAACACTCCGCAAATCGGCCGCACGCACGGCATTCACGCAGAGCCGACGTCATTCGGGTTGACGTTCGCGCTTTGGTACGACGAGATGCGCCGGAATCGCGCACGCTTAACGCGCGCGCGCGAAGTTGTGGCCGTAGGCAAATTGAGCGGCGCCGTTGGCTCGTTCGCGCACCTGACACCGGACGTCGAAGAGAAAGTCTGTGCGCGGCTCGGATTGAAAGCCGCGCCCGTTTCGACTCAGGTCGTACAACGCGATTCGTATGCCGAGTATCTTTGCACGTTAGCAGTGGTTGCTTCTTCGATCGACAAGTTTGCGCTGCAAATTCGCCACTGGCAGCGCACGGAAGTGCGCGAGGCTCAAGAGAAATTTAAGAAGGGTCAAAAGGGATCGAGCGCGATGCCGCACAAGCGTAACCCGATTCTGTCCGAGCGGCTTTGCGGCATGGCGCGCGTTGTCCGCGCGAACAGCATCGTCGGTTTGGAGAATGTTGCCCTATGGCACGAACGCGATATCTCGCATTCGTCCGCTGAGCGCGTGGTGCTGCCTGATTCGAGCATCGCCACAGACTACATGCTTGAAAAAGCAACGTCGCTCATCGATGGCTTGGTGGTCCATGCCGACCGGATGCTTGAGAATTTGAATGCGACGCGCGGTTTGGTCTTCAGTGGCGAGTTGCTTCTGGCACTGACGCACGCAGGTGTGGCGCGCGAGACGGCTTATGAATGGGTGCAGCGAACCTCGATGAAATGTTGGGATGAGGGCGGCGACTTCAGAGAGCTGGTCTCAACTGACAAGGACATCGCCGCCCACTTATCTTCGAAACAAATCGAGGAAGTGTTCTCGCTCGATCGATATTTGCGCAATGTTGACCAGGTTTTTGCGCGGGTGTTTATTGAGCAATCACAACACGTGAGCAGCGGCTCAAAGACTCATCGTTGACTTCGGAGCCGCCTGCCAACAAAGAGCTACACGCCAGCCCATTTCGCCGCCATGTTTCCGATTATCGGAAGCCGGTACATCTGTCCCTGGTACGACTTGACCGCCGCCAGAATAATTCCGATTAGCCACACCAAAGGTAAGATCATCCAGATCAGACCGGAAAGTAACATGAAGAGTGTTCCGATGGCCCCACCAACGTTGCCTGCGGCCGCGGACGCCACGCCAAAAATAATCCCCAGGATTACCTGTAGGATCATCAGCACGATGAAGATCACGAGAAACGCCGCGTGGTACACCAGAGCGTGAACGGCATGGAAGCGAACGAAGCGTTTCTCTTTTTCGATGATGAGGCGAATCAGTGCAACGATCCAGATGATGTAACCCAGCAGCGCGGCAACATTGCCTTCTAGTCCCAGTGCTGACTTGCCGGTGTTGTCCATTTTCTTCTCCTTAAGTTTTAACAGGCATCAATCGACGAATGCCCGTGCAATGGAATTGAAGAGCTTGAGTTTGTTCAGGAACTTACTTATTGACGATGCCCCAGGCGATATTGCCCAGGATCGGCAGCTTGTAGTACTGACCCTGATAGGCCTTGATCGCGGCAATGATCAAAAAGACGAGCAGCACGAGCGCAACTAAAAGCCTCACTGCCAGCCAGCCAAAGAAGACGAAGACGCCGAGCGTGTCACCCAGAGCGATATCGGCGACCATCGACAAAATGCGGAACACGATGCCAACCACGACCCAGACGCCACCGTAAAGCAACGCCTGCATTGCATGAAAACGCAATAGCCGGCTCGTCTTTTCAATCAGAAAGAAAACCAGACTGATGACGATGCCAAGCCCGCAACAGATCATTGTTAGGTAGCAAATCATCGACGCCAGGTTAGCGTCCATGCCGATGCTGGCCTGGCCACCCGGAGCGTTAGACTCGGGCGGCGGCGGTGGTGGTGTGTATGGCTCTGACATTGGATTGCTTTCCTTGAAAACTGTGAATGGCTGAAGACAACGGCGCAAATACTATGACATCGGCTACCGTTCGCGCAATGTTTTGCCGTATTATCTTGCGTTCGCCAGCAGGCAGTTTCGAGTTCCGAGTTTCAAGTTTCGAGTCAAACCGCTCTTTTGAGCGAAACAAACTTACACGGGGCGGGTTGAACTCGAGACCCGAAACTTTAAACTCGAAACCCAAATTTATGAAAGCGAAAGTTTACGTCACGTTAAAACCGAGCGTTCTCGATCCACAGGGCAAAGCGATCAAGCACTCGGTAGAGCTGCTTGGTTATCGCGGCGTCAACGATATCAGACAGGGGAAGTATTTCGAGATTGCGCTGAACGGCGGATTGAGCGACGACGAGGCGCGCGCGGAAGCCGAACGCATGGCGCGCGAAGTCTTGTCGAATCCAATCATCGAAGATTTTCGCGTGGAGATTGAGAAGTAGCTCAGGCTGCTAGCCTGAGCAGAATGTCCGCAGGCTGGCAGCCTGCGCTACCGAACATGAAATTCGGAGTCATAGTTTTTCCCGGCTCAAACTGCGATCATGACGCTTATCACGTGATCTCGAAACACGTGGGGCAGCCGGTTGATTTCATCTGGCATCGCGACACAGAACTTTCGTCGTACGACGCGCTGATTATTCCGGGGGGATTTTCTTACGGCGATTATCTGCGCGCGGGCGCGCTCGCCAGCTTCTCCCCGGTGATGAATTCAGTCAAAAAATTTGCAATGCAGGATAAGCTGGTGCTGGGCATCTGCAACGGCTTTCAAATCCTGTGCGAAGCGGGTTTACTGCCGGGCGCACTAATTCGGAATCGCGAACTGCACTTTGTTTGCGAACATGTAAACGTGCGCGTGGAAAGTAATGACACACCGTTCACTCACGAACTGACACGTGCCCAGGTGCTGCGCATGCCGATTGCGCACGCGGAAGGCAATTATGTCTGCGACGATGTGACGTTCGCGGAACTACAGCGCGATGACCGAGTCGTCTTTCGCTATTGTGACACTCAGGGCAACGTGACCGACCAAACAAACGTGAACGGGTCGCGCGACAACATCGCCGGCATCTGCAGCAAAGGCCGGAACGTGCTCGGGCTGATGCCGCACCCTGAGCGCGCGTGCGAAGACGCGCTTGGATCGAGCGATGGCCGCGCGCTATTTCATTCATTGGTGGGAGCGCTCGCGGCGGCTGCGTAAACGAACAGGAATCCATTTCAAAATGAAACGCCTCGTTCCCTTTCTAATCATCGCTATTGTCCTCATCGCAGCGCTCGCGGCGATGTGGAAATTGTCGTCCGGTTCGCGTCAGGCAAATGGTCCACCGCCCGTCGCGACGCCACCGCCCGGCTCATTGCCACCGGGTGCAACGCCTGCTCACATTCGCGGCAATGCAAATGCGCCCGTGACCGTCGAAGAGTTCGCGGATTTTCAGTGTCCTTCCTGCGGCGCTTACTACCCCGAATTGAAAAAGATGGAAGGTGATTTCGGCGCGAAGCTGCGCGTGATCTATCGTGAGAATCCGCTGTATCCAAACCATCAATATGCGAACATAGCGGCGCAGGCCGCAGAAGCCGCCGGACTGCAAGGCGAGGACAAATTCTGGGCGATGCACGATAAGCTGTTTGAGAATCAAACCACCTGGGCAGAGCTCAAGGATAAGGACGCGGCGGTCGCGATGTTCGTTGATTACGCGAAGCAGGTCGGCCTGAATCCCGATCAGTTCATGCGCGATTTGAACGGTGAAGCAGTCGCGGCGCGCATTTTCCAGGACGGCAAACGCTCACACGCGCTTGGGATTCAATCCACGCCCAGCTTTTTCGTAAATGGCAAGGAAGCTGCCGGCGAATCGTGGAAGCCCGATGGATTGCGCAAGATGATCAATGACGCGTTAGACCGACAGTAAATTGTTAGTTTGAAAATATGTCAGAACCCGGAGCGGTAGCGACGGGATCATTGCGAAATGTTGAATTATGATCCGGTCGCTACCGCTTTCGGTTCTGACTCTTTGCGTCTAATGACTGACACAACAATTCGATCGCCTTCGTCCTTCTCCTGGACCTATCTCATCGCCGCGCTCGTCGCGCTCATTGGCCTGGCCGACGCCCTTTATCTGACGGTCCAACACATCACCGGCGCAAGTCTTCGTTGCACAGTCATCTCAGGGTGCTCGGAAGTCTTAAGCAGTCCCTACGCGCAGGTCGGCCCGGTGCCGCTCGCCGCCCTTGGCGCCGCTGCATATTTCGTAGTTTTTAGTCTTGCGACCCTCGCCGCGTTTAGTTATCCGCTCGTCAAGCTCTGCCTGAAAATTCTCGTCGGGACAATGTTTTTGACGACACTTTGGCTGTTGTATTTGCAGGCATTCGTAATTCATCACTTCTGCCAATATTGTTTGCTGTCCGGCGCAGTTACGACCGTTCTAACTCTAATAATTTTTCTGTCAAGTCTGCGAACGAAAACTGTGTAACGTTTCGGCGCGACGCAACCATGGCCAGCTTGCCACGCCTAACTAACGCTTGCTAATCTCTGATTTCAATTCAACGCGCGAAAGGAGTCCGTATGAAAAAGCAATACGCGGTTTTGCTCTTGGTAGCCTCTTTGATTGTGATTGCGCTGGCGGCGGCGGCCGGCAGTGGCCGCATCAACAATGATATCCCGGCACCGCCGACAATCGGCACCGTCATCGATGACTTTAGGCTGCCGGACACGGACGGCAAAGAGCACTCGCTCAAGTCGCTGGCCGGTGCGAAGGGCGCGGTGGTGATCTTTATCGCGACGAAGTGCCCGGTCTCCAATGCTTATAACGATCGCATGGAAAACCTGGCCCAGGAATACAAAGCGAAAGGCGTCAACTTCATCGGCATCAACTCGAACAACACTGAGCCGGCGGCGGAAGTGAAGTCGCACGCGGCGGAAAAAGGGTTGACGTTTACGATTCTAAAAGACGACGGCAACAAGATCGCGGATCGCCTGGGCGCTACGCGCACGCCTGAGGCCTACGCGCTCGACGCGAACATGAAGCTTGTTTATCACGGCCGCATCGACAACTCGCAAAAAGTCGAAGGCATTACTTCCCAGGATTTGCGCGACGCGCTCAATGAGATGCTCGCCGGCAAAGCCGTCACCAAGACAGGCGGCGCGGCCTTTGGCTGCAGTATTAAGCGCGTTTCGTAACGCACGTGTGGCGCAAGTTGTTAATTTGCCTCCGGATTTGAAAAGCAACGCGCAATCGCGAAGTTTCGGGATTGCGCCACAAAGGAAATGCGTCTTTCTCTTTCAATCATTTTAGCAACGGCGCTTGGAGTAATCGCGGCTCAGTCGCAGACCTCTCAAGCGCCATCGTCGACGTCGGCAACCGCAACCAGCGCCGGGGCTATATCTGTTTCTGAAATCACCGTCATCGATCTCGACGGCTTGAAGAAACGTTTGCAGCGCGAACCTAATGAAACGCGTCCGCTGCTCGTCAACTTTTGGGCCTCATGGTGCGAAGGATGCCGCGAAGAGTTTCCTGATTTGGTCAAGATTGATGAGGACTATCGATCGAAAGGATTGAACTTCTTGTCTGTCACGGTCGATGAACTGGAAGACAAACCGGAGGCAGTTTCATTCATTCAAGAAATGAAAGCCAAGATGCCAGTGGTGCTGCTGCATGTCGCCGACAAAGAGACTGCAATTCACGCGGTCGATGCAAATTGGGATGGTGCTCTGCCGGCAACATTTTTGTATGACCGCGCGGGCAAGGTGGTGTATCGCCAATTCGGAAAGATCAAACCAGAAGAACTGCGCGCCATCATCGACAAGCAAGTGACGATACAAAAGTGATGGGTCATGAGTGATGAGTGATGAGTAACAATGCTGGTGTTCCGGCTCATCACTCATTACCCATCACTCATCACTTGAAAATGATCACTCCGGAAGTTATCTCTGCACACAACCTTACCGCCGACGAATTCAACCGCATAAAAGAGCTGCTCGGACGCGAGCCGAACCTGGTTGAACTCGGTGTCTTCTCGGTTATGTGGTCCGAGCACTGCTCGTACAAGTCTTCGCGCATTCATCTCAAGCGCCTGCCAACACAGGGCGACCGCGTCATTGTGCCGCCCGGCGAAAACGCCGGCATCGTCGATGTCGGCGACGGCTGGTGTGCCGCATTTAAAATCGAATCGCACAATCACCCTTCGTTCATCGAACCGTTTCAGGGCGCGGCGACTGGCGTTGGCGGAATCCTGCGCGACATCTTCACCATGGGCGCGCGACCGGTCGCGGCGCTGAACAGCTTGCGGTTCGGCTCACTCGATGATGCAAAGAATGGCCGTCGTAATCGCTCGCTGTTGGCCGGCGTCGTTGCGGGTATCGCACACTATGGAAACGCGTTCGGCGTGCCGACCGTCGGCGGCGAAGTCGCCTTTGATGATGCTTACGCGCTGAATCCTCTCGTCAACGCTTTCGCCCTTGGACTGGTTCGTAAAGATCAGATCTTTTTCGGCAAAGCAACGGGCGTGGGCAATCCGGTCCTTTACGTTGGCGCGAAAACGGGTCGCGACGGAATTCACGGAGCGACGATGGCGTCGGCTGAATTTGACGAAGAAGCTCTGGAAAAGCGTCCCACGGTTCAGGTTGGCGATCCGTTTCTCGAAAAACTTTTGCTGGAAGCATGTCTCGAAGCGATGCGCAGCGGCGCCATTGCCGGCATTCAGGACATGGGCGCAGCGGGTCTAACCTGCTCGACCTGCGAAATGGCCGCACGCGCCGATACCGGGATCGAGATCGACTTGTCGCTCGTCCCGCAACGCGAGACCGGCATGACTGCCTACGAAATGCTTTTGTCGGAGTCGCAGGAGCGCATGCTCATCGTCGCACACAAAGGACGTTCGAAAGAGATTGTCGAGATTTTTGCGAAATGGGACCTCGACGCGGTTGTCATCGGTGAGGTCCGGGACGACGGCCGCATGCGCGTGATGCACGAAGGAGAAGTTGTCTGTGACGTGCCGGTCAAGGCGCTTACCGACGAGGCTCCAATTTATGAAAGGCCGCTGCAAAAAGTTTCGAGTCTCGAGTTTCGAGTTTCGGGTTCGGAATCCGAATCCGTCTCGGCAACTGCGGCCGCGACTGATATCGCGAGAAAAACAAACGCGAAACTCGAAACTGGAAACTCGAAACTAAATGACGCGCTTCTTCGATTGTTGAGTTCTCCCAACCTCGCTTCAAAAGAATGGGTCTACCGTCAGTACGATCACATGGTACGGACGAATACCGTGGTGCTGCCGGGCGCAGACGCAGCCGTCGTGCGCATTAAAGAGACGCGTAAAGCTCTGGCAATCGCGCTCGACGGCAACGGCAGATATTGCGCAATGAATCCGCGCGAAGGCGCGAAGTTGGTTGTCGCCGAAGCCGCCCGCAATGTTGTCTGCGTCGGGGCAAAACCAATCGCGATCACGAATTGTCTGAACTTTGCATCGCCGGAACGTCCGGAGGTAATGTGGTCATTTTCAGAAGTAATCGACGGCATGGCGGAAGCCTGTCGCGCCTTCGATACGCCCGTCGTTTCCGGCAACGTGTCGTTCTACAACGAGACCGAAGGCCGTGGCGTCCTGCCGACGCCTGTCATCGGGATGGTTGGTCTGATCGAAGACGTGAAGCGCGTGATTCAGCCGGGTTTCAAGAATCAAGGCGATATCATTGCGCTGCTCGGCGAAACTCACGACGATCTTTCCCTTAGCGAATACGCGGCTGTCACCAACGGCGGAAACCCGACCGTTAGGGCGAGTGCAAGTGACGCGCACGTACCGAAACTTGATCTCAATATGGAGCTCGCCGTTCAGACCGCTTGTCTCCGTACTGCCGAAGCCGGTCTCTTGAAGTCGGCCCATGACTGCTCGGACGGAGGACTTGCCGTCGCGCTGGCGGAATCCTGCTTCTCTTCTCTCAATCGTGAAGCGATCGGCGCTGAAATCAGTCTGGAGCACTCCGCACTATTACTATTCAGCGAATCACCTTCGCGCATCATCATCAGCTTCGCCGAATCAGCACGAGCAGAGATCGAGCAAATTGCCGCAAACGCCAGCTGTCCGATGACGATCGTCGGCGCCGTGCGTTCAAACCGATTAAGAATTACGTGCGATGGCGAGGAAGCGGTGAATCTTACAGTTGCAGATTTAGAGCGCGCCTGGCGCTCCTCTCTCCAGCAAAAACTCCTGGCAGAAGCGATGGCCGCAGGAGCGGAGTAGTTACTTCATTTTCGCCACTCAATCGGAAACAGCGCTCCCGCTTTCTCCGGCGCAATCGTCACACCCAGAAGTAAAGCAGCATAAGCCAGGACGGGATCTCTCTTAGTGGCGAGATCAATGGCCGTGGGAAGTCTTATTTCATCTGGCGTTACTCCCACACGCTCGAGACTGTTGCCGTCAGCCATGATAATGTCAGCGTCAGTAATGCTGACGCCATAAAAAGCAACGGTGTCGATTCCAATTTCGTGGGGGTATTCTTTAGCGCGCATGACTGCGCCCGCGGAGCGATCGCCGATGATCGTGCCGCGTTTCTCTAATTGAATGACTCGCGAAAACAGTTCGGCTGCGGATCCTGACTCACTATCGATCAGCACGATCAGCTTGCCGGTAAAGGTTCCTTCACCACGGGTCTTAGCAATCAGCGGTTTGGTTTCTTTGCGACGTTTCAAGTCTCCGACTTTCACGTCATGATCGAGAACGTTTCCCAGCAGGCGCAGCAGCGTTTCTTCGGAGCCGCCGTGATTGCCCCGCAAATCAAGAATGAGTCCCTTCTTCTTTCTGAATTTGCCGACAAAGTCATCGACCTTGTCCTTTTCCAAATCGAACTGCGGCATTTTCCAAACGAACAGATCATCGCTTAGTTCAAAGTAACGATGACGGTGCAGGCGGTCTTCATTTTCAGATTCCCTGATTACCGTCCAGATGTCATTGCCGGTTAGGTCCACTACCTGTTTACCTGATTGCACCTTGGCAAAAACGTCGAGTTCTTGTTGTTTGCCATCTGGTTTGATCACGACCAGACGCATGCCGGGTCGCGGCCGAAGCGCGCGGTACATATAATTAATCTTCCAAAGATTTTCACGCACAGGCCCCAGGCCGTCGATGGAATAAACTTCGTCACCTTCCTTGAGTCCTTTAGCTTCGGCGTCACTTCCTGGTTTCACCGCGGTTACGTAAGTTCTCTCGCCGATGACCTGCATTTGCCAGCCGTACTCAGTCTTGCTTACGCGACCTGGCGGCACAAAAAAAGTATGCGAGTCATCCAGGTCAACCAAAACCTGTCCAATGATGCCGAAGATTTGACCCAGCGACGTTGCTTCTTTGATTTTTCCGTCGGCTGTTTTGAAGCGAGTCTCCACATCCATTCCATGAAAGTTGGGATCGTAGTAATTTTTTTTGAGGTCATCCTTAATTACGTTGAGCATCGAGCGACCGCGGTCTTTGTCAAACCCGCTGGGCGGTTGTTGGCTGTACGAAAGTGTATTGTCACCGGCAAGGAAAATCATCAGCGTCAAAAGCGCGACGCAAGAGTAAAGACGAAATGAAGTTATTCTCATATCCAAAACCATCTCTCCGTTTACTAAGGGGTTCATTTCCGTGCCAGCACCACCGGCGACTGTTCGGCGGCGCGAATCTTTTCAAAGAAGCTGCGCACGGTGTTGTATTGATCGACAGGAATTGTCCCGGCCTTCTGCACCAGCTTGCGCGTAAACAGCAGCTCGCTGCCCTTAACTTCATAGTTCGTCACGTACGATCCGAAAGACGCATCGAGTTTCACTGGATCCGGTAACTCGTCGACCGCAAATCCGTCCGGAAGCTGCAAACGCAATATTTCGGAATAAGTATTGGCGGTCAGCACCACCGGCTGTTTTCGTTTCACTTCCGTCAGATCGAGTGCGTCGCGACGCGAAACGATGGCCGGTTTGAAGATCATCAGGCGCTGCTGCATCAGTTGCCCGTATGATGGCGCGACAAAGTCAACATTCAGATTGAAACTCCCCGAATCACGATCGTCGTGCGGCTCGACTTTATTGATTTTTGCGGCGGTTGCACCAGCGGCGATCCAACGCTCGATCACTTTCTGATAGTCCGGCCGCGCCAAACTGCGAAACTCGCCGCGGTAACCAGAGGCCCATTGACCATTCGCGTTTTCCTGAATCGCTGCAGCGAGCGAACCATCAGCTGACAGGCGGGCTTCGATCTTGCGTTCGAGCAGGTTGCTTTCGACTGGCGTCACGGGCACACGAATGAGCGAGCCGCTCTCGCCCGCGCACACTAGCGCCCAACTTCCCTGCTCGTGCTCCGGGAGATCGCCAATCGGTGTGTTCTCGTCAGTGGCATCAAAAATCAACAAGCGCCCGAGCGTCGGATGGGTGATGATTGTCGCGGTCTGAGTTTCGTCGCTGATTTTGATCGCGATGATGCAGTGATTGAATTGCGTCGGTGACGGCCACTCTTCGTGCACAAAACTTGGATCGCCCGCATAGATTCCCACCGGATAAGAAATGATATTCAGAACTTTGAGCATCGCACGCATTAGGTTTGCTTTGTCTTTACAATCGCCGTAAGACTTCGCGAACACTTCGGTTGCGCTTCGCGGCCGCATGCCGCCGCCGCGACTCAATCCGATTGCGATGGCAAGGTAACGAATGTTCTGCACAAACGTGGCGATGGCGCGCAGCTTATCCATTTCCGAGTGCGCGTTCCCGGTCAACTCTTTCACTTTCGCGGCGATGACATCGTTCGGGTTGGACTGCGGGTCGTGCAATTCGCTGAGCCAGAAAGAAACTTCCGACCACTTTGAAATGCTCTTGAAGTTCGGCGACGGCTTGTCCGGGTTGGAATAAAAGCTGACAGCGATGCGCGGCGCGAGACTCGAAAGGCGAGGGCTGCTTGGCTCGGGCGAAATCGGTGGCAGATTCTGCAATTCCCAAGTGTAAGTTGATCCACTCACCGCCGGGGTAATGGCGTCATGATTAAACGTTATGCTCTTCGCGGTCCACTCTTGCGGGAGAATAAGAATGGTTCTCGACGTCAGCGCCGGTAGCCGGTTCTGAAATTGCCAAATGCGCTGCGAGAAGATCGAACGCTCCTCGGTAGTCGACTGATAACCGAAGACAGCGCCGGCGTCCACATCGTCAGCCGCATTGATGCGTTTGAAACGCGACTCGTTGTAAATGTCGTTCGGATCTTCAATCGCGTCGATCGTTTCATCTTTGCCGTATTTCTTGACTGTTCCATTTGGCGAAATCACCCACGCCTTCAAGTCCTTAATTCTGCCCGCGTCGCTTTGATAGAACTCGACAGCCCGCGCAAAGGTGCGTCCTTCGCGCCGCAGAATGCGAATTGCATACGTGGTCACGGTCGTAATCCGGCCGTCGTCGGTGACAGTGGAGCGCTGCTCGTTTAGCAGGACAACCGCCGGCACGTCTTTTTCGTAAGACGGCACCGGCGTTTTCGCCAATTGCTGCAACCAGGGCGGTGCGTCATCGCCGACGGCGCGCGCGCCTGTCGCTGTCGAGATCAGCAGGCCAATTGAGACGACGATTTTTCCTAACATGAAATTCCGCTGTGAGAGTTAATTCGCCGGACCTTGCTTCAGCGTGATGGTGTGTTCGTCGTTCTTTTGCAGCAGATCGAAAACCCCTTTCAGTTGCGAATAACTCGAAACTGGGAGCACGATGTTTCCGCCGCCCCCAAAGAAGAACCTTCGCTTCAGCACCAGTGTACGGTGATCATTCGTTATCCCAATATTCACCTTGTACTCCATGACTCCACTGGCGTTAAAGTCTTGCGGCCTTTCAGCATTGTCGAGCGCATAACCAGCGGGAAGTTCAAATTCGATGTCGTCGGATTCTGACCAGGGATAGTGAAAATACACATCGTATTTTCGTTCAGCATTCGGGAACACAGCCGACTCGCCGTGCTCGAAAAAGCTCGGCTGAAGAAACAGCCGCTTGCCGGTTTTTTGCGCGTATCCAGGAACGCGAATGTCATACGCGCACACTAGTGGCTTGCGCGGTTCGGTTATGTTCTCGAATTTAATGTTCGATAAATCGGCGGTGCTCATCCGTTCTTTGACTTCGTCTTTGAGGCTGTCTTCTCTTTTTTGGTCAGAGTCTTCGTAGCTCTCGAGCCTGTAAGTAAGACCTGGTTGGCCATGATACTCAATCCGCACTTGTCCTTCGATAGTTCCATCCTCCAGAAGTTTTAGGCGGGCGGTGCGTTTCGTTAGTGAATGGTCATAGTCGGACAGCGGGGATCTGACCCAAACGTGCGCTTTGTCGCCGATGAGCAGCGCCCAGACGCCTTCTTCGTACCAAACAAGCATGCCCGGCGGCAGAAACTTCACGCCCGGATTGTAGAGGTTCCATTGCTCGCCTATTTTGACAGCGATCGCGCCGGGATGGATGAACGCATCATTCGCCATCTCAGGTTTGAAGAAGAGTTCGCTGCGGTCGGAAAGAAACGCCACACGAGTTTCAAGTCCGAGCGCGTTTGCCATTGCCCCGAACAAGAGATCGATGAATTGGCCTGAACCGTACTTGTGTTTCAAAACGTCGCCAACTGATTTGTTTGCGGCCAGCTTCTTCCGGTCATCGTCAGTCAACGTGGGATCGAAAGAGGTGTTGCGAATCTGCGTCTGGCAGTATTCGTATAACTTATCGAGCTTAGCTTCCGTCGTGTTCGCCGACGCGGTCGCCTCTTCGGCCACTCGTTTGACTTCCTTGTCAGGCTTGGTCATGAAGGCATACAAGCCTTTTTGTTCCATACTGACCGCTCCCCAGTAACTCGCCGGATTGCTCGGATCTTTAAACGCAAACGAAATCGAGAACGTCGAAAAGTCAAGAACGTTGACGCGGCTCGCCTGCAGCAGCATCCAGGGAATCACCTGATCTTCGGGCGGCATGCGCGGTTCTTCCTTGAAGGCGGCGATGTTCTTGCGCGTCGCAACCCAGAAGCCCTTCTCGTCTTTCACGAATTTTGTGTCGTCGAAATTGAAGCTTCTGTAGTTCGGCTCCTTTTTTGAGTAAGGCTTGTAATAATACGTAAGCGTCTGCACCGGAATGTCGCGTTGGAACTTCAGGTGCATACCAGCGGCGCCCGCCTCGCTGACTACTTCGCGATAGCGATACTCGACGATCGAACCGATCTCCAGATTTGGAATGGCAAACGACTTAACTTTGAGTTTGACGCCGCCGGCCTTAATGATTTCCTTTTCGACAATGTCTTGCTTGGTGATTTCTACCGGCGTGCCATCCGGCTTAATCACGCGCGCGGCGATGTCTTTGATCTTCGTCTTGCGCGTGAACGGAATGTCGAGTTTGCTGTACTTCTCGCGACCGCGATCGTTGAAGATCTTCACGCGCACGTAGTGCTGCATCGCGA
Source organism: uncultured bacterium (assembly GCA_965653675.1). Taxonomy (GTDB): domain Bacteria; phylum Acidobacteriota; class Blastocatellia; order Pyrinomonadales; family Pyrinomonadaceae; genus UBA11740. Next base: position 16,703 of record CBFHBA010000028.1, on the reverse strand, counting down.
GATCGTCAGAGCTGTCATCGATTCTCACTTCCCAGAAGATCGCTTCCGCATCGGCATCGGGTTCGACCTTCGGGGTTTTCATCGCCAGCTCTTCGGGCGTGACGGCGCGCCATTCGACATCGCCAACGGGATGCGCCGAGGCGCCAATCACGAGACACACTAAGACTGCAAACAGGGGAAGAACGCTTCGGGGGGACTTCATTTTTTGGTTACCTCGACTTGGGATCTAGGTCGGGCTTGAGTCACGCGGATGCAGCCGCGCGTTCCGAGACTGAATTACGCGCGGATTCTACCTCAGGAAAACCACGTGTGCCAATAAAAATGATTGCGCTTTGTGACGGAAATCACTTCAGGGACGCGCCAAAAGCACTGATTGCGGCGAGCCACACGGAGCTGATGGTAACGCTGTTTTCCTCAGCGCGCGCGGCGCAGTCGTCGTGTTCAGGTGAAGCTTTGTGCGAGCCGTCGGAAAGCGTCGCGACTTTGACGCGCACCGGACCATATTCGGTCTGCACGGTTTGAAGTTCGCGCGGCAGACTGTGACGCGCGACGGATGTCTCGCGAACACCAAGCGTCGAGGTGTGACGAAACAGTAGCTCGCGCAATCTGTCCGCGTCGTGCGGATGACAGAGCACCTCGATCGTGGTTCCCGGCCGGTTCTTCTTCATCTGCACACGAGTCAACCAGACATCCAGAGCGTTAGCTTCACTGAGAAGTTTGATTAGCGGCTCGTACCACTGCGGATTCATGTCGTCGATATTGCATGAGAGGACCGTGAGTTGCTCGATCCGCAAACCTGCAGAGTCGTTGCTCTCGCCAATCATCAGACGTAGAACGTTCGGACGATCCGGCCAGTCGCGTTGTCCCGCGCCATAGCCGACACGTTCGACCTTCATCGCCGGCATCGTGCCGAATTGCCTGCTGAGGGTGCGCGCGAGAGTCGCACCGGTTGGCGTGACAGTTTCGCCCTCAATGTCCACGCCGACGACTGGAATATCGCGCAACAAAAGCGCGACGGCCGGCGGCGGCACGGGCAAAACACCATGTTCAGTTTTCACTGCCCCGCGCGACCAGGGCAAAGCACTGGTGTGAACTTCTTCGATTTGCAGTTCACTAAATCCCACAAGCGCGCCCACGATGTCGACGATCGTGTCGACTGCTCCGACTTCGTGAAAATGAATGCGATCGATAGGGACGCCGTGCACCTGGCTTTCCGCTTCCGCAAGAAGCTGCAACGCCGCAATCGCCCGCTGCTGAATCGACTGCGACAAGTCGCCTTGCATTACGATCGCCGAGAGATCCTGTAATCCCCGATGTGGTTGATGAGATGAAGAGAGGATGTTTACCTGAGTCGCGGCAATTCCGCATTTGCTGACGCGGTCGACTTTGAGTTGCACATCGCCGAGTTTCAGCCGCGCGATCAGTTGCCGTAGGTTTTGCTCGGCCCAGCCGGCGTCGATAAGCGCACCGAGAAGCATGTCGCCGCTGATGCCGGCGGGGCAGTCGAGATAGGCGACGCGCATTATTGAGCGACCGCCTCCTCAGCAGCTGCGGTTCTCGCTGCGTTTCGGATTCTGGTTAACAAACGATGCGCTGCGGTCGCCGCTCCCAATCCATTGTCGATGTTCACGACTGTCAAACCTGTAGCGCAACTGTTCAGCATGCCGAGCAATGCCGCGAGCCCCTGAAAACTGGCGCCGTAACCAACGCTCGTCGGAACGGCAATCACGGGACTCTCAACCAGCCCACCCACGACGCTCGGCAATGCGCCTTCCATGCCGGCAACGACGATCAGCACATCCGCTTCCTGCAAATAGCTCGCGTGCTCGAGTAGCCGATGGATGCCGGCGACGCCCACGTCGTACAACGCGCGCGTTTTGTTGCCGAGAAAGCGCAGGACCTCTGCGGCTTCCTCCGCCACCGGCCCATCAGAAGTTCCCGCAGCAATCACGAGTGCATTTCCAATTTCAGTTTTCGGAAGGCCGTTCACGCACAGCGTGCCCGCGACTGGATTGTGAATTGTGGCCGGCAAGACGGCGCGCACCGCATCGAAATGCGCTTCAGTGACGCGCGTCGCCAGCGCACGTCCCGTGCGCTCGACCATGGCCGACATGATCGCCGCAACTTGTTCGGGCGATTTGCCCGCTCCGTAAACAAATTCCGGCATGCTCTGTCGCAACCCACGATGATGGTCAAGTCGCGCGAAGTCACTGATCGATTCGACCGGCTGCCAGCGCAATTTCTCGACCGCCTGCTCCGGTGACAAGTTGCCATCAGCAACCTGCGCCAAGAGTTCGTTAAGAGATTCCTTGTCCAACTTTTTTCAATCCTTCATTCATGCTGCCGTGACGCAGGCCTTCAGGATCAATGGTCACGTCGGTGTAGCCCGCGGCTTTCACTGCATTAATAATTTGTTCGCGTTGTGCGAGCGCGCGCGGCAGCATCGCCTGTTCGACTTCAACTCGGGCAGATTTGTCGTGATGTCGCACACGCAGATCCTCGAAGCCCATCCGCCGCAAAGCGGCTTCGGCGCGATCAACCTGCCTCAGAATCGCCGGCGTGATCTGAATTCCATATTCAACTCGACTCGAGAGGCAGGCCATCTGCGGCTTGTCCCAATTGCGGAGACCAAGATGGCACCCGAGCATGCGCACGTCGTCCTTGCTGAAACCGGTCTCGTAAAGCGGACTGCGAACGCCAAGCTCACGTCCTGCCTTGCGTCCGGGTCGAAAGTCCATTGTGTCTTCCGCATTGAAACCGTCGACGACAGTGTGGAAGCCGCGCTCGCGTGCCGTGTTCACCAACGCTCCGTACACATGTTCTTTGCAGAAGTAACAACGATTGATCGGGTTGGCCGCATATCGAGGATCTTCGACTTCACCCGTCTTGATCTGGATATGAGACACACCGATTTCAGCCAGTGTCTTGAGAGCCAGTCGCGCTTCTTCTTCTCCAAAACTGGAAGAGACTGCGATTGCCGCGAGCACTTTGGGCGCGCCGAGCACATTCAAAGCGATTTTCGCCACCAAAGTGCTGTCGACGCCTCCGGAAAAAGCCACAAGCACCGAATTAAAGCTGGCGAGGACGCTTTTCAATCGCGCATATTTGACCTGAAGCTCGGCCGGCAGACTTTCACTGGAGTGTGCGAGAATAGCGACAGTATTCATGTTTGAAATATGATTCCCGATTTCAACTCCAGTTTAGCATTAACCTCGCGCGTGTTCATTTCCGTTCGGGCGAGATGATATAATTTGCGCCACATCACAAGCACCATTGACTTTCAAAACGGAACACGACTGACCACTGGAGGAACGTATGGCGACAGAGATGAAGCGCGTGTCGGGCTCGATCGACCGCATTGACGAGTTGTTGGGGGACGAAGCGCGAACACTACTCGATCACAAGTCAACCGCAATTCCAAAAGAACAGCTTTATCTTCCCGGACCCGATTTTATCGACCGAGTGGTGTCGCAAACCGACCGTTCACCCGCGGTACTTCGTGCGCTGCAATCACTTATCAGTCACGGCCGTCTCGCCGACACCGGCTATGTTTCAATCCTGCCGGTCGACCAGGGTGTCGAGCATTCCGGCGGTGCGTCGTTTGCACCAAATCCTCAATACTTCGATCCCGACAACATCGTGAAGCTGGCAATCGAAGGCGGTTGCAACGGCGTCGCATCGACCTTTGGAGTGCTCGGCGCCGTCGCTCGGAAATATGCGCATCGAATTCCGTTCATCGTTAAAATCAACCATAACGAATTGCTGACGCTGCCGAATAAATTCGATCAGGTGTTGTTCGGAAATATTAAGGAAGCTTGGAACCTCGGTGCGGTCGCCGTGGGCGCGACGATCTATTTTGGTTCCGACGAATCGACCCGGCAAATCACTGAGATTGCCGAAGCGTTTGCGCACGCGCACGAACTCGGGATGGCGTGCGTTCTCTGGTGTTATCTGCGCAATTCGAAGTTCAAAACTCCGGAAGGCGATATGCATGCGGCCGCTGACTTGACCGGCCAGGCTGATCATCTTGGCGTGACGATTCAGGCTGACATCGTCAAACAGAAACTCCCCGAAAGAAATGGCGGCTATCCTGCCGTCGAGAAAGAACTCGGCAAGTCTTATGGCAAGACCAGCAAGCTGGTCTATGAAAAGCTGACCAGCGATAACCCCATCGATCTGGTTCGATATCAAGTAGCAAATGGCTATATGGGTCGCGTTGGCTTGATCAATTCGGGTGGTGAGTCGAAAGGCTCTGGGGACTTGGCGGCCGCCGTTCGCACTGCCGTCATCAACAAGCGGGGCGGCGGCATGGGTCTCATCTCAGGACGCAAGGCATTTCAGCGCCCGATGAATGAAGGCGTAGAGCTGCTCAATGCGATTCAGGACGTTTACCTCGCGAAGGAAATCACGGTAGCGTAGAACTGTCGCAACAAAACAACGCGTTTGCATTGCGCAGCTGAACCCGCGTGCTTATAATGCGCGCGCTTTCGCCCGAGGCCACAATGTCCACTCCAATCCGCTGGCAACACGATCGACCGACACGTCGCTCCCTCAAACCGCAGCCACGACCGCTAAATTCGATCAAAACCGCGCTGGCGCAAGCAGCGCATGTCGCTTTGACAGAGCCGTTTATGCTGTCGATTGAGCGGCAGGAAATCTATCTCCAACGCTTGCCCGCGAGACTGGATGGTTTGCGCTTGGTTCACCTTTCAGACTTTCACTATGGGCCGCTCGTTAATCCAAAGCATCTTGAGCGCGCGGTCAAAGCCGCAAATGACCTGCGCCCGGACCTGATTGTGCTCACCGGCGATTACATTTCGCAAGACCGTGGGTACGCCGCGCCATGCGCGGAAGTAGTCGGGAGGCTGCGCGCGCGACATGGCGTCCATGCCGTCCTCGGCAATCACGATCACTGGACAGACGCGCAGCTAATTGCCGATCTGTTTCGAGCTGAGGGCATTCGCATGCTCATTAACGAAGGGTCCCGGATGGACCTTCGCGGTGAGAGTTTCTGGCTCGCCGGCGTCGATGACACGATGGTTGGTTTGGAGGACTTATCGCTGGCGCTAGCTGGCGCGCGGCACAACGAGTTCAAGCTTTTGCTTGCACACAACCCCACCATTCTTCGCCGCGCTGCCCGCGCGGGCGTCGATCTCGTGCTGAGTGGTCACACGCACGGCGGCCAAGTCACCTGGCGCTCTGAAAAAAGCCGTTCTGGCCGGCCGCGGCGTCGCATGTTGCGTGGCCTTGGCCGACGCGGCAATACGCAGATTTATGTGACTCGGGGATTAGGAACTGTTGTTCTGCCAATTCGTTATGGCTGTCCACCCGAGATTTCCGTGTTGGATCTGCGCTCCGTCTGATTCCCCTGTGTCCTCTCGCATCATCACACTACCGAATCTGCTGACTGTCTTTCGGATGGCGCTGATTCCAGTGTTCGTCTCGCTGCTGTTCTACCAAAAGTTTCTCTTCGCGCTTGCCGCCTTCGTCCTGGCGGGGATTACCGATGGTCTCGACGGATTGTTTGCCCGTCGATTTCATCAACAGTCGCCGCTCGGCCGAATTCTCGACCCCGTCGCCGACAAACTGATGCTGGTAACGTCATTTGTCGTCCTATCGATGAAAAATGTCTTTCCTGCGCCCGTGCCTAAGCACTTGCCGGTGCCGTTTTGGGTGACAATCACCGTCATCAGCCGCGATGTTTTCATTCTTGTCGGCGCCGCCGCCATCAACGTTGTGACCGGATTCCGGGGCTTCCAGCCGTCGCTGCCCGGCAAGGTCAGCACCGTCGTCCAAATAATCGCCGTCGCCGTCGTAATTCTTGCGGCCCAAATTCGGGTCGGCACAGGCTACTACCTGCCCACAATCTATACGACCGTTTTCACTTTGGCGCTTATTTCGGGCATTCACTACATTTTCTTCGTCTCACGCCTTCTAAACGAGCGACACTAACCCTCAGAAACCTTCGTTTTCCGGCCAACTTTCAAGCATAAGATCACCTCTAATAAGGTTGACAGTAATAGACTCAGGTATTATATTGAGGTCGCATTCAACCCCGCGATTCGCAGAGCGAAACCAATTGGAGCATTTAACATGAGCAAAATCATAGGAATTGACTTAGGGACAACCAATTCGGTCGTCGCCGTCATGGAAGCCGGCGAGCCGATGGTTATTGAAAACTCTGAAGGTGGTCGAACGACGCCGTCGGTAGTCGCTTTCGCCAAAGACGGCAACCGTTTGGTCGGACAGGTGGCGAAGCGGCAGGCAGTCACGAACCCCGAGAACACTATCTATTCAATCAAGAGATTCATGGGACGCCGCTTCAACGAAGTGACCGAGGAGATCAAGCAGGTTCCCTACAAAGTTCAGGGTACCGGCAGCGGCGGCGACGTCCGCATTGGTGCGGGCGGAAAGGAATGGAGCCCGCCGGAAATTTCGGCAATGATTCTGCAAAAGATGAAGCAGTCGGCCGAAGAAAAACTGGGCCAGAAAATTGAAAAGGCCGTGATCACAGTCCCCGCCTACTTCAACGACGCGCAGCGCCAGGCGACGAAAGATGCCGGCAAGATAGCCGGCTTGGAAGTGATGCGTATCGTCAACGAGCCAACGGCCGCGGCACTGGCGTATGGCCTCGACAAGAAGAAGGATGAGACGATCGCCGTGTTCGACTTTGGCGGCGGCACGTTCGACATTTCGATCCTGGAAGTGGGCGAAGGCGTCGTCGAAGTAAAGTCCACCAATGGCGACACCCACCTTGGCGGTGACGACATCGATGAGCGGCTGATCGAATGGATCATTGAAGAGTTCAAGAAGGATCAGGGTATTGACCTGTCCAAAGACAAGATGGCTTTGCAGCGACTGAAAGAGGCTGCTGAGAAAGCTAAGATCGAGCTGTCACACACGATGGAAACGGAAATTAATCTCCCCTTCATCACAGCGGATCAATCCGGCCCGAAACACCTCGTCATGAAGTTGACGCGCGCTCGGTTCGAACAATTAGCCGACGCGATCTTTAAACGGTTGATGCCGCCGGTCGAGCAGGCGTTGAAAGATGCGGGCGTGGACGCGAAGAAAATTGACGAAGTCGTTCTCGTCGGGGGGTCGACGCGCATTCCGAAGGTCCAGGATTTGGTAAAGAACTACTTCGGCAAGGAACCAAATCGCAGCGTCAATCCCGACGAAGTGGTGGCCATCGGCGCGGCCGTGCAAGCCGGTGTGTTGTCGGGCGAAAAGACCGATATCCTGTTGCTTGACGTCACGCCTCTGAGTTTGGGAATCGAAACCCTGGGCGGTGTGGCCACGAAGCTCATCGAACGCAACACGACGATTCCGACGCGCAAATCAGAGATCTTCTCGACAGCCTCGGATAATCAAACATCGGTCGAAGTCCACGTGCTTCAGGGCGAGCGCCCAATGGCTACCGACAATCGCACGCTTGGTAAGTTTCATCTGGTTGGCATTCCGCCGGCGCCGCGCGGCATGCCGCAAATCGAGGTCACGTTCGACATCGACGCGAATGGTATCGTGAACGTGTCGGCGAAAGACATGGGCACTGGCCGTGAACAAAAAATCACGATCACCGCATCATCCGGTCTGAGCAAGGATGAAATCGATCGCATGATGCGTGATGCGGAATCGCACTCCGCCGAAGACGCCACGAAGCGCGATGAGATTGAAGCGCGCAATCGTCTGGATGGTCTCGTTTATCAGATGGAGAAGACGCTGAACGAAAACCGCGAGAAGGTGAGCGCGGTTGCCGGCGAAGTCGAAACGGCCATTGCCGATGCAAAGAAGGCTCTGGAAGAAGGCGGGGTTGAGCGCTTAAATAATGCGTTCAATTCATTGCAAACTGTTTCGCACAAGATGGCCGAAGCGCTCTATCAGCAGACGGGTTCGCCCACTGGTGAAGAAACTGGCGGGCAGTCATCTGCTGCGGGTGCGTCATCAAGTGGATCGCAAAGCGGCGGCGAAGACAATGTGATCGACGCCGAGTACGTCGACGTCGACGAGAAAAAGTAAGGCACATTGCCAATTGCCGATTTTGGATTGCCGATTGGTCGCTGGCTCAGCCGCAGTTTTCGTGCGGCGTTAGGAGCAGAGATCAATCGGCATTCGGCAATTGGCAATAGGAAATGATAGGTGGCCAAAGAAGACTATTACAAAACGTTGGGCGTCAAACGCGATGCCAAACCGGACGAGATTAAGAAAGCTTATCGCCGGCTGGCGCGTAAATATCACCCTGACGTAAACCCGGGAGACAAGGCCGCGGAGGAACGGTTCAAGCAAATGAGTGAAGCGTTTGACGTGCTCTCGGATCCCAAAAAGAAAGCAGTTTACGATCGTTTCGGACAATACTCGGACAACCTCGCCGATGCGGCCGCGCGTGGCGCCGGGCCGGGCGCTGCTTACAGCAGCAGTGCACCATTTGATTTCTCGGGATTCGATTGGGGTTCGACAACGACCGGAGGGGGCGCGGGATCGAGCTTCCGTGACATCTTCGCCGATCTCTTCGGCGGTGCACGCGCCGAAAAAGAACCGCCACGACCCCAGCCGCAACGCGGTGCGGACATCGAAATGCCCCTCTCGATCAGTTTCGAAGAGGCAATCACCGGCCTTACGACGAACATCACGGTCAATCGATCTGAGCAGTGTTCTCGCTGCCATGGTGCCGGTGACACGGGCGGCACTGTAACCGTTTGTTCAACTTGCAAAGGCTCGGGCCAGGTGCAACGCGCGGGCGGGCGACTGCGCTTCACGCAAGAGTGTCCGGATTGTGGCGGGACCGGCAAACGACGGCCTCCGTGCTCACTCTGCAAAGGCAAAGGAACTCTTCCAAAAACTGAAACCGTCAAGGTTCGAATTCCCGCCGGTGTCGATACCGGTTCGCGCGTTCGCGTACCGGCGAAAGGCGAAGGCGGACGGCTGGGTGCACCACCGGGTGATCTTTACATCATCACGAATGTCGGTCGTCATCAGTACTTCACCCGCAAAGGTGACAACATCTATGTGACGGTACCAATCACTGTCTCTGAAGCGGCGCTCGGCGCGAAGATTGAGGTGCCCACCGTGCAAGCCAAGGCGCAGTTACGCATTCCACCGGGGACGCAATCGGGCCAAAAGTTCCGCTTGCGTCGTCGTGGCGCACCGAGCCTCCGCGATCCAAACGCACATGGCGATCAGTTCGTGGAAGTACAAGTTGTCTTGCCGAAGGTGATTTCAGAAGAAACGAAAGAGTTGTTGCGTAAATACGCACAGATGAATCCGGAGAACCCGCGCGTGGCGATGGGACTGGAATAACATTGCCAATTTCCAATTGCCGATTTTCGATTGATATATTCAATTGGCAATTGGCAATCGGCAATCGGCAATGAAAAAGAGAGCCAAGACCTACACCATCAGCGCCGTCGCGGAGCAGTTCGAGCTGCATCCGCAAACTCTGCGTCTGTATGAACGCGAAGGACTGCTCAAGCCTTCACGCTCTGAGGGCAACACGCGGCTTTACACTGATACTGACCTCGAACGGCTCGAGGTGATCCTCTCATTGACTCGCGATCTCGGCGTTAATCTTGCCGGCGTCGAAATCATTCTTAACATGCGCGAGAAAATGGATGCCATGCAGCGGGAGTTCGAACGCTTTTTTGAATACCTGCAAAACCATGTCGAAGAGTTTTCCCACTTTACCGATTCACCACCACCAGAAGCCGGCGCACTGGTACCGATCAATCGTTTGAAGCGCTCCATTCCCATAAAGCGCGCACTCGCCGGAACAAAGTCCGCACGATAGACAGTTTGAGGCTAAGACCTTAAAGCGACGCGGCACGGAGGTTTGCGCCGGGACTGTCTCATGAGTCGCAAATATGCAAGAAACTTGCACCGAAACGCGTTTGCAAATCCTATTGCAGTCGTCGTAAAGGCGTGATATAAGCGGCAGCCTTGGGCGGCCGAGCGCAAAACTCGTTCTAGTCTGTCGCATTTGATCGCTCAGATTCTTTAGCTCCCGCTTTTACGCATTAAGACGGCTTGATTATGCTCACCCCACGCTTCTCCCGGGCGTCTATCTTTCGCATGCTGGCGCTCGCTCCGTTAGTGTTATGCGTCGCGAGCGCGTTTCCGGTGTTCGCCCAAAAGAAACGCGTCCCGCCCGGGGGAAATATCGCCGTCGTGGCTGACGAGCGACTGGCGGCGCTACGGATTGCGCCAAATCTCAACGCACGCTTGATTCAGCGCCTCAGCCGCGGCCGCCTCGTTTCGGTGCGCACCACCAAGCGCAATTATGAAGGAGTGTTTTTCTCTCACGTTGTCGTAACACGCCGCACATCCGGCTGGATACAGAGTGAAGCCCTCGTGATGTCCGGCCGTAACGGTGACGACCGGCGACTCGCGCATTTGATCGGTGGCCGAGATGAGTTCGAACGAATTGCCCGAGCACGTATCTTCCTTAACATGTTTCCACGTTCGACACTGCGGCCGAAAGTCTTGCTTGCCCTCGGCGATGCCGCCGAAGAAGCAGCCGTGCAATTAACGCGTGAGGCGATCCGTCGATTCGAACGACGCGAGATTCCGACTGACGGCGCGCCAGAATTCTCCTACTATCTCAATTACAACGGGCTCGATCGTTACAACCGCCAAGGTGTCACGTTCATCTTCGATCGCGACGAAAAGCGGTATCACTACGATGGCGCCGCGTGGCGGGAGATTGTCCGAAAGTATCCGAATTTTTCGGAGGCAACTGACGCTGCAAAGCGATTGGAAAAATTGAAGAATTGAAGTGAGTGCGACGCTACTGAGCGCAACATAGAGCGGAGGGATGATCGTTGAGGCACTTTTGGAGCTAGAGTCCATCGCCTAATTCAGTTTTCGAGTTCCAGGTTTTAACTTCCACGTTCGCGGGTTTACCGCCTGTTGAGCAACAATGAGGAATCTCCCACGATTCAGTTCTCTTCTTCGACTCGTCATCCTGCTGTGTTTTGCTGCACCTGTTTTCGCGCAGGATCTCGACAACGTCACGATCGCGGGACGCGTCATGGATCAGAACGGCGCGCTGATTCCCGGCGCTTCAGTGACCGCGACGCTGCTGAAAACCAAGACGGAACGAACTGTCACCGCGGACGCCGAAGGAGGGTACAAGATCATTCAGCTTGAACCGGGAATTTATTCCGTCAGAGTTTCATTCACGAACTTCGCGACGGAAGCGAAAACTGACCTGACAACTGTAGCCGGACAAAATATTCAACTCGACTTTACGTTGAAGCCGGCCGGCGTGACCGCCGAGACCGTCGTCGTCAGTTCCACGACCGCGCCGGCAATCGACACTACGCGTACGGTGGTCGGCGGCACCATTGCAACCCGTGAGATTGAAGCCTTACCCGTTCCGACTCGCTCGCCGATCGATTTGATCTTCACGCTTGGTGGAGTCTCTGAAGAACCGCTTTCGACGCGTGATCTTGCCGAAGATCGGACGAGCTCGCGCACGCCTCCTGAAGAAGCGGGAAATTTTTCTTTGTCAGGTGGTCCTGCTTATTCAAACAACATCACGATTGACGGATTGGACAATAATGACGACCGCGCGGCGCGTGAGCGCTTTACGCCCTCGCCCGAAGCGGTGGAAGAAGTGCAGATGATTCGTAATCAGTTTGCGGCTGAGTACGGGCGCGCGTCTGGTGGCCGAGTGAATCTGCGCACGCGTGGGGGCTCGAACAACTTCCACGGCCGGTTTTATGATTTCTATCGCAATGACATCTTCAACGCGAACACTTTCAACAACAAGCGTTTGGGATTGCCGCGCCCGCCATTCGAAGAACACGATCCCGGCTTCACGTTTGGTGGACCCGTAAAGCTGCCTTCTTATAACGGTGTGGACCGGACGCATTTCTTCGCCGCGTATGAGTTCGACACGATTTTTGATTCGACGACGATCGATACACTGGTGCCGATTGATCAGAATCCGCGGTTTCGTTTGCCCGCGCCCAGCAATCCTGGCGCGAGCAGGCCGGAGAACCCGCCAGCGCCTGCCCTGATTGCGACAAATGGCATCGCGCCGTTTGTCGAACGGTTGAGCACGCCACAGCGAAATCAAATCTTCACCACACGAATCGATCACAAGTTCACCGACATGCACAACGGTCAAATCAACTATCAGCTTGGCCGTTTAACGAACCTGCGACAATTCGGTGGTGGCAGCCGCCTGGCTGAAGCGTTGCAAGCCAAAACGCGCAACACCGACGCGATCGCTTATCTCGACAATTACGTTTTTTCCGCGAAGGCCGTGGCCCAGACACGCTTTCAATGGTCGCGCCTGACGCCTGCCGTCGCGGCGCAAGGCGGTGCTAGTCCCGTCGTCTTGATCGACATCAACGATTCGCAAAGTCTCGTCACCGGAACATTGATCGCCGGCAGTTCGACCACCGGCGCAACCGATCGAAGGGAGACCCGTTGGCAGACGCAGGAGATTTTCACGTATGTCATTGGCGCGCAGTCGCTGAAATTCGGCGGCGACGTACACCGCATCAAGTCGACCTTCATTGATCTTTCAGACGCGTCCGGCACTTTCGATTTCAACAGCTTCGGCGATTTTTTAGCCAGTGCACCCAGCCGTTTTCGGCAAAACTTTCTGACGACTTCGACGCAGCGCAATTTCTACACCGGAATCTTTGCGCAAGACGAATGGCGAATCCGGCCGAATTTGACGATAAGTTACGGTCTGCGTTGGGAGAACGAGAGCATTCGTCCCGATCACAACAACTTCGGGCCTCGGCTTGCGCTCGCCTATGATCCATTCAAGTCTGGTAAGACTGTAATACGTGCCGGCACCGGGATTTTTTACAACCGCGCGCTATTGCGTACGATCGACGACTTCACACTTGGCGCGCAACAACTGTTTCTCGATACGAACGATATTCCTATAGCGCAACGCGCTACGACGCTCAGCCAGATTCATTTTCCGCAGTCGCTGACGGCTGACTCGCCAATCGTCAAACAATTCGGCACGCTGAACGCGGGATTCTCGCGGCGACTCGATCCGTCACTGCGCATTCCGGAGAGTTACCAGGCAAACGTTGGCATTGAGCGTGAGTTGCCACGAGCCTGGGTTTTCGAAGCAAACTATACATACAACCGCAGCCTGCACCTGTGGCGTGAATTAAACGTCAACGCGCCACGACTGCCATCTGGCTTCACTAGCTTCACACAGTACCTATCGACGCGTGACTTTCCGAATTTTCTCAGTGGGCCCGGCGGCAGTCGACCAATCATCAACACTTCGACTGCCGGTGAATTGGTGCGATTTGTCTTAAACCCGGCGGACCCGGCGAATCCAAATTCGGTGGCACGCATTCTTGAACAGGGCGTGCCGGTATCGCTGGTCAACCTCAATTCCTTCACCTCGACAACCGCAGTCAACGCGGCGCTGGCAGCTTTGAATTCTTTGCGGCCGGATCCAAAACGCACTGAAATCGAGCAACTGATTTCCGCCGGCAATGCCTTCTATCACGGCCTGACTTTGGAAGTTCGCAACCGCTGGCGACAGAAATCGAACGGCGCCGGATTCTCTTTTCGTGCGGTATACACACTTTCGTTTTTGACCGACGACGGTATCGTCAACACTTCGGACGCGCTTGTTCCGGGCGATTTCCGCAGCGAGCGTTCGCGCAGCCTGCTTGATCGTCGACACCGATTTGCGTTCTCCGGCACTTTTGATACTCCGCGCGCGCTCGGACACTTGCGGTTCGCGCCGATTCTGCGACTCGCGTCTGGCGCGCCATTCAACATCAGTCTCGGCGGCGTAGATCGTAATCTCGACGATGTAAGCAACGATCGGCCAAACTTCGCCGGTGACACACGCGTGCTGAAGTGGCGCAAACGCGGCGCGCCAATAGATCCGTCGATTCTCAGTCTCTTTTCGCTGCCGACGATTGGACAGTCAGGAAACCTTTCGCGGAACGCCGGCAGCGGTCCCGGTCAATTCATTCTTGATTTGAACGTCTCGCGCGAATTCAAATTAAATGAAAAGATGCGCATGCGCGGGAGCGTGGAGTTCGACAATGTCCTGAACGCCACCGTGTTCAGCTTCGGCAGCGAGTTCATCGACTTCAATGCCTTGGGTCCGACTGCGACTTCAGCACAGCGCGAAGCCTTCATTGATCAATTCCTCGTTACAACCAGGACCATGCGGCCGCGACAAGTGCGGCTGGGCATTCGGGTCGACTTCTGATTTAGCAATCTTTGCCGAATCGATTTGGGTTTCGTACGGCGCGCGGACGCGAAATCTGCCCACCAGACTTTTCAGGCAAACCGACCGTAGCCTATTGCGCACGCTTGGCGTCATCTATGCCGGATAATCTGTTGTGTTTTCAGCCTTTTTTAAGAATTTGGCCAAATACTCACTATTTTTGCCAGTTTCGCGGCTGTGAATGGAAGTTGTCACGCTGCGGATGGAGGTTGTCACGCTGCGCACGGAGTTTTCAGCTTGCGCGTGGAGGTTTGCGTACTCTCACCGAATTTGAGATAGCGCGTTGACACGGTACGATCGCAGCTGTGGCTAATAGCGCTCCAATCATTGTCGTGGGCGCTGGCGCTGCGGGTCTTGCTGCGGCGGGCGAACTCGCTCGTGCCGGACGTGAGGTCGTGGTGCTTGAAGCACGTGACCGCATCGGCGGACGCGTCTTCACGCATAGGCCGCAGAGTTCGCCGGTACCAATCGAACTCGGCGCTGAATTCGTCCACGGCAAATCGCCTGCACTCTGGAAGATTGCCACCGCCGCGAACTTGCAACTTTACGAAGTCAGCGAGCGACACTGGTATTTCGAGCAAGGGAAAGTCGGCAAGTCGAGCGAGTTCTGGGACACGATCGAAAGGCTTATGAGCGAGATGAAATCGTCAGATCGCGACCGATCGTTAAAGGAATTTCTGGACGGCTTGCGTGATGATGAAGAAAGCCGTCGCGCCAAATCGATGTTAGTGCGTTACGTGGAAGGTTTTCATGCGGCAAACATCGAACGCATCGGAGTTCACGGTCTTGAAAAAGCCAACGAAGCCGCCGACGAAATCGACGGTGATAAGGCTTTTAGGCTGATCGACGGTTACGACTCGTTGATGCAGGCGATGCACGCAGAGGCAGAGAGTCGCAGCGCGCAATTCCATCTAAAAACGATCGTGAAAGAGATCCGTTGGGCCGGCAAACCGATCGAAGTGTCGTGCCACGATGGCGCACCGATAGAGTTCGTCGCTTCCCATGTGATCGTCACCCTCCCAATTAGCTTGCTGAAAAATGAAACAGGGGCAATTCGTTTCACGCCCGACGTTCCGGCGAAGAAGCGCGCAGCAATAGAAAATCTGCCGATGGGAAATGTGGTAAAAATTAATCTTCTCTTCCGCGAACGCTTTTGGGAGTCAGTAAAGCGGTGGGACGAGAGAGCGAACCACCTCGATTTTCATGATGCCGCTTTCTTTCATTGTCCCGGCGCGCCTTTGCCGACCTGGTGGACGCAATTGCCAATTCGCGCGCCTCTACTTGTCGGATGGACCGGAGGGCCGAACGCGAACCGACTGCTAAATCGTGCAGGAGGCAGACAGCAGGCGTCAAACCAGAAAGCAGGCGGCAGTAGGCAGACAGCAGGAGAAAACGAACCAATCGACGATTCGGGAATAATTGATCAAGCTGTCGAATCGCTTGGAACGATCTTTAAATTGTCCCGCGCTGAGATCGAAACTCAGTTGGAAGCTGCCTATTGCCACAACTGGTGCGACGATCCATTCACGCGTGGCGCGTATGCGTATGTGCCGGTAGATGGATTGGATGATCAGCAAATGTTTGCCCAACCGGTGGAGAACAAATTGTTCTTTGCGGGCGAAGTCACCAGCGTTGGTCACGTCGGGACGGTCCATGGGGCCATTCAAAGCGGACAGCGCGCTGCACAGGAAGTTCTCTCAAACTAAACTATCGCCCTCGGGGTTCGCGCTGGGCTATCATAGTTGGCGCCCAACGCGACGAGATGTCTGTGCCAGACAAAGAACCGATCGGCGAAGTCGAGACTGCGCTCCTTGATGCCGATTTATTTTTGAAGTATGGCTCTCCCGATCGCGCGTTGAAGCGCTTAAAGACCGCGCTCGAGCGCATGCCGCGTTCCATCAGCTTGCGCGAAAAGCTGCGCGAAGTTGCGGCCTCGCACAAACACCCCGAAGAAGCTGCGCGCCACTGTCTGGCGCTCGCAAGTCTCTACATCGAGCGGGACAACTTTGATATGGCCCATGACCGTTTGTTAGAAGCGAAACAACTCGATAATCGAATCTCAATCGCTTCGGGCCTGGAGGCGATTCGCCGCGCGCGGCATCCGGAATTACAAACGGATGCGCGCGCGCCACGCAGCACGCCATTCACGCGCAAGGCGGATGTGACTTTTGCCGGTGATCTGGCCGTCATCAGCGTCTTCGACGCGATCCAAGCGATTGAGAATTCGCGTCAAACCGGCGCTTTGACTCTGCAGAACAGCACGCGGACGGGCCGAGTCTTTTTTAACGATGGACAGATTGTCGGCTCAGAGTGCGGGACGCTGGTCGCGTACGACGCTTTCCGTCAAAACGTGGAAATCACCAGCGGAATTTTTGACTTCGAAAAATCTGTTCAGCCTTTCCCGATCACGATTGAAGCAGCGAGCAACACAAACTTGATCCTGGATAGTCTGCGACAGGTTGATGAGGAATCAACT